>NZ_PVZN01000009.1 GCF_003024385.1 Pseudomonas sp. BBP2017 | reverse complement strand
GAGGCAAGAGCGCGAAAGTCGCGCTCATTGCCTGCATGCGGATACTGCTGATCAGGCTGAACGCCATGCTACGCGACGGTACCGAATGGCGGTGACGAATAGCATGGTGAAGACAGTTGCTCCCACCAGGATGGTGATAGTCCTGTGGGAGCGGGCTTGCCCCGCGATAAAGATTGACCACTCATCCTTCAAGGTTGAAATCCTTCCCACCACCCCCATATGAGTCTGCATCAGGCATTTTCGCCCCGCTGCGTGGAGACTCTCCCTTGACCACCATCGTTTCAGTTCGCCGCCACGGCAAAGTCGTCATGGGCGGCGACGGCCAGGTTTCTCTCGGCAACACCGTGATGAAAGGCAACGCCAAGAAAGTCCGCCGCCTGTACCACGGCCAGGTCATCGCCGGTTTCGCCGGTGCCACCGCCGACGCATTCACCCTGTTCGAACGTTTTGAAGGCCAGCTGGAAAAGCACCAGGGCCATCTGGTCCGTGCCGCCGTCGAGCTGGCCAAGGAATGGCGTACCGACCGTTCCCTGAGCCGTCTGGAAGCCATGCTGGCGGTTGCCAACAAGGACGCTTCGCTGATCATTACCGGCAACGGTGACGTCGTCGAACCCGAAGACGGCCTGATCGCCATGGGTTCCGGTGGCGGCTACGCCCAGGCCGCCGCCCGCGCCCTACTGCAAAAGACCGACCTCTCGGCCCGTGAAATCACCGAGACCGCCCTGAACATCGCCGGTGACATCTGTGTGTTCACCAACCACCACCTGACTATCGAGGAGCAGGACCTGGCCGAGTAACTCAGCTGTTCTGGCGCCCGGCCCTGGTGGCCGGGCTTTTCCACGCTGACTTATCGAGCCCAAGGACCATCACAACCATGTCCATGACCCCCCGCGAGATCGTCCACGAACTCAACCGCCACATCATCGGCCAGGACGACGCCAAGCGCGCCGTCGCCATCGCTCTGCGCAACCGCTGGCGGCGCATGCAGCTCCCGGCCGAGCTGCGCGTTGAAGTCACGCCGAAGAACATCCTGATGATCGGCCCGACCGGTGTCGGCAAGACCGAAATCGCCCGGCGCCTGGCCAAACTGGCCAACGCCCCGTTCATCAAGGTCGAAGCGACCAAGTTCACCGAGGTCGGCTACGTTGGCCGTGACGTCGAGTCGATCATTCGCGACCTGGCCGACGCCGCGATCAAGATGCTCCGCGAGCAGGAAATCGTCCGGGTCGGCCATCGCGCCGAAGACGCTGCCGAAGAGCGTATTCTTGACGCCCTGCTGCCACCGGCACGCACCGGTTTCAATGAAGATCAGGTCAACACCCAGGACTCCAACACCCGCCAGCTGTTCCGTAAGCGCCTGCGCGAAGGCCAGCTGGATGACAAGGAAATCGAGATCGAAGTGGCCGAAGCCATGGGCGTCGACATTTCCGCGCCACCGGGCATGGAAGAGATGACCAACCAACTGCAAAACCTGTTCGCCAACATGGGCAAGGGCAAGCGCAAGAGCCGCAAGCTCAAGGTCAAGGAAGCGCTCAAGCTGGTGCGCGACGAAGAGGCCAGCCGCCTGGTCAACGAAGACGAGCTCAAGGCCAAGGCCCTGGAAGCGGTCGAGCAGCACGGCATCGTGTTCATCGACGAAATCGACAAAGTGGCCAAGCGTGGCAACGTCGGCGGTGCCGATGTCTCGCGCGAAGGCGTACAGCGCGACCTGCTGCCGCTGATCGAAGGCTGCACGGTGAACACCAAGCTGGGTATGGTCAAGACCGACCACATCCTGTTCATCGCCTCCGGCGCTTTCCACCTGAGCAAACCGAGCGACCTGGTCCCTGAGCTGCAAGGTCGCCTGCCGATCCGCGTCGAACTCAAGGCCCTGAGCCCGGAAGACTTCGAGCGCATCCTCAGCGAACCGCACGCCTCGCTGACCGAGCAATACCGCGAGCTGCTGAAAACCGAAGGTCTGCACATCGAGTTCGCCGCCGAAGGCATCAAGCGCCTGGCCGAGATCGCCTGGCAGGTCAACGAGAAAACCGAGAACATCGGTGCCCGTCGCCTGCACACTCTGCTCGAGCGCCTGCTCGAAGAGGTGTCGTTCAGCGCCGGTGACCTGGCTAGCGCCCACAGCGAAGCGCCGATCCGTATCGACGCCGAGTACGTCAACAGCCACCTCGGCGAATTGGCGCAGAACGAAGACCTTTCTCGTTATATTCTGTAAGCCTCACTCTCTTACAGGCAGGGCCGCTTGCGGCCCTGAACCACATGTCCAGACTCCCCACCGGCATCAACCTGCATAAAGCCTCCAAGACCCTCACACTGACCTACGGGCCAGACGAGGTGTACCACCTGCCCGCCGAATTCCTGCGCGTGCACTCGCCTTCCGCCGAGGTCCAGGGTCATGGCAATCCGATCCTCCAGTACGGCAAACTTGGCGTCGGCCTGAGCGGGCTGGAACCTGCCGGCCAGTACGCACTCAAACTAACCTTCGACGACGGCCACGACAGCGGCCTGTTCACTTGGGAGTACCTGGAGCAACTGTGCCTGCGCCAGCAGGAACTCTGGGATGACTACCTCGCCGAGCTGGAAAAAGCCGGGAAATCGCGCGACCCCTCCGAGTCCATCGTCAAGCTGATGCTCTAGTTCAGGCCTTTCAGGATTTAGAGCGCATTTTCTAATTCTATTTGCTTGAATGCCTGCTCAGCGGCCAATGAATGGCCGTCTTGCGCAACACTCGAAAGTCGGGTAACCAATGGATCTGGCAAGCTCCCTGCATTGCTTTGAAGCAGGGTCTGGCCGGTATGCAGAGGTCGCGAGCGAAAGCAGGCAGTCTTCTCAAGCAGAAAAACCCGCAGGGCTCATCGTCGTTTGCATCCGGCCGCAGGACCGCAGTTCGTTATCACTGGTCACCCTAGCAGCAGTACCGGGCACTCGTCTGTGTAACGCGCACAGCAGGCCGGTACTCGTCTCAGGACAACGGAGCGTCGTAGATGAGTCACAAGAACAACGATGACCTGCAGCGCCAAGCCTCGGAAAACACACTGGGCCTGAACCCGGTGATCGGCTTGCGCCGTAAGGATTTGCTGACATCTGCGCGAATGGTGCTGGGCCAGGCCATCCGCCAGCCGCTGCACAGTGCCAAGCATGTCGCGCATTTCGGTTTGGAACTCAAGAACGTGATCTTCGGCAGATCGGCCCTGCAACCGGAGAGCGACGACCGTCGTTTCAATGATCCGGCATGGAGCCAGAACCCGCTATATCGCCGCTACCTGCAGACTTACCTGGCCTGGCGTAAAGAACTGCACGACTGGATCGACACCAGCAACCTGTCGGATCAGGACATCAGTCGCGGTCACTTCGTCATCAACCTGATGACCGAAGCCATGGCCCCGACCAACAGCGCGGCCAACCCGGCAGCGGTCAAACGCTTCTTTGAAACCGGTGGCAAAAGCCTGCTCGACGGCCTGTCGAACCTGGCCAAGGACATGGTCCACAATGGCGGGATGCCCAGCCAGGTGAACATGGAGGCCTTCGAGGTCGGCAAGAACCTGGGCACCAGCGAAGGCGCGGTGGTGTTTCGCAACGATGTGCTGGAGTTGATCCAGTACCAGCCGATCACCGAACAAGTGCATGCCCGCCCGCTGCTGGTGGTGCCACCGCAGATCAACAAATTCTATGTGTTCGATTTGAGCCCGGAGAAGAGCCTGGCGCGCTTCTGCCTGCGCTCCAATCTGCAGACCTTCATCGTCAGCTGGCGCAACCCGACCAAGGCCCAGCGCGAATGGGGCCTGTCGACCTATATCGATGCGCTCAAGGAAGCCGTCGACGTGATCCTGGCGATCACCGGCAGCAAAGACCTGAACATGCTCGGCGCCTGCTCCGGCGGTATCACCTGCACCGCCCTGCTCGGTCATTACGCCGCGCTGGGTGAAACCAAGGTAAATGCCCTGACCCTGCTGGTCAGCGTCCTCGATACCACCCTCGACAACCAGGTTGCGCTGTTCGTCGACGAACAGACCCTGGAAACCGCCAAGCGCCACTCTTATCAGGCCGGCGTGCTTGAAGGCCGCGACATGGCCAAGGTGTTCGCCTGGATGCGCCCCAACGACCTGATCTGGAATTACTGGGTCAACAACTACTTGCTCGGCAACGAGCCGCCGGTATTCGACATTCTGTTCTGGAACAACGATACCACGCGCCTGCCGGCCGCCTTCCATGGCGACCTGATCGAAATGTTCAAAAGTAATCCACTGACCCGTGCCGATGCACTGGAAGTGTGCGGCACACCGATCGACCTGAAGAAAGTCACCGCCGACATCTACAGTCTGGCCGGCACCACCGATCACATCACCCCCTGGCAGTCCTGCTACCGCTCAGCCCAGCTGTTTGGTGGCAATGTCGAGTTCGTCCTGTCCAACAGCGGGCATATCCAGAGCATCCTCAACCCGCCGGGCAATCCCAAGGCACGCTACATGACCGGTAGCGAGCTGCCGACACTGGCCAGCGAATGGCAAGAGAATGCCCACAAGCACACCGACTCCTGGTGGCTACACTGGCAAGCCTGGATCGCGGCACGTTCCGGGGAACTGAAAAAAGCGCCGACGCGACTCGGTAACAAGAGCTATCCCGCTGGCGAGGCATCGCCTGGGACCTACGTTCACGAGCGTTGATTGCAGCGGCCGCCGCGGCCAGTTGCAGGCCGCGGCGAACTCTCCACCACAGGGCTTCGCGCATGCCGCAACCGTATATCTTCAGAACCGTCGACCTGGATGGCCAGTCCATCCGCACTGCGGTTCGCCCCGGCAAGCCGCACTTGACGCCCTTGCTGATTTTCAACGGCATCGGTGCCAACCTGGAGCTGGTATTCCCGTTCATCCAGGCCCTGGACCCGGACCTGGAGGTCATCGCTTTCGACGTGCCCGGTGTCGGGGGCTCATCAACGCCCAGGCAGCCCTATCGTTTCCCCGGGCTGGCCAAGCTCACCGCGCGCATGCTCGATTACCTCGACTATGGACAAGTCAATGCCATTGGCGTGTCCTGGGGCGGGGCACTAGCCCAGCAATTCGCCCATGACTATCCCGAGCGCTGCAAGAAGCTGGTGCTGGCGGCTACTGCGGCTGGCGCGGTCATGGTGCCGGGCAAGCCCAAGGTGCTGATGCTGATGGCAAGCCCCAGGCGTTACATACAGCCGTCGCATGTCATTCGCATCGCGCCGCAAATCTATGGCGGGGCTTTTCGCCGCGACCCGGACCTGGCCATGGCGCATGCCGCCAAGGTGCGCTCCTCAGGCAAGCTCGGTTACTACTGGCAACTGTTCGCCGGGCTCGGCTGGACCAGCATCCACTGGCTGCACAAGATCCAGCAGCCGACCCTGGTGCTGGCCGGTGACGATGACCCGTTGATTCCACTGATCAATATGCGTCTGCTGGCCTGGCGTATTCCCAATGCCCAGCTACACATAATCGACGACGGTCACTTGTTCCTGATCACCCGGGCCGAAGCCGTAGCCCCGATCATCATGAAGTTTCTTGAGCAAGAGCGCCAACGCGCCGTCATGCACCCGCGCCCCGCCCCCAGTTAAGACGCTGACATGAGGTTGGTGTCGCTCTTGCATTGATCTGTTTGTAGATGGCCTGACGACGGAGTGTTGCCTGATGAAAGACAAGCCCGCGAAGGGGTCGGTACCGGTCCCCGCCTCGTATATGAATGCGCAGAGTGCGATCACCGGCCTGCGTGGCCGCGACCTGCTGTCCACGTTGCGCAATGTCAGCCGCCACAGCCTGCGCCACCCGCTGCACACGGCCAAGCACATGCTCGCCCTGGGCAACCAGTTGGGACGCGTGCTGCTCGGCGACACACCGCACCAGCCCAACCCGCGCGACAATCGCTTCAAGGACCCGGCCTGGAATCTCAATCCCTTTTACAGCCGTGGGCTACAGGCTTATCTCGCCTGGCAGAAACAGACCCGCCAGTGGATCGATGAAAGCCAGCTGGAGCCCGATGACCGTGTCCGCGCACACTTCCTGTTTGCCTTGCTCAACGATGCGATGTCGCCGAGCAACTCGTTGCTCAATCCCGCTGCGGTCAAAGAGCTGTTCAACTCAGGCGGCCTGAGCCTGGTACGGGGTTTGAATCACTTGGTCGATGACCTGCGCCACAACGATGGCTTACCGCGCCAGGTTAACCCCCATGCGTTCGAGGTCGGTCGTAACCTGGCCACCACCCCCGGCGCGGTGGTGTTTCGCAGCGAGCTGCTGGAGCTGATCCAGTACAAACCGATGAGCGAAAAACAATACGCCCGGCCAGTGCTGGTGGTACCGCCGCAGATCAACAAGTTCTACATTTTCGACTTGAGCCCGGCCAACAGCTTCGTGCAGTACATGCTCAAGAATGGCCTGCAGACCTTCATGATCAGCTGGCGCAACCCCGACCCGCGCCATCGCGAATGGGGCTTGTCGAGCTACGTCGAGGCCCTGGAAGAAGCCATGAGTGTCTGCCGGGCCATCACCGGCAGCCGCGAGGTCAACCTGATGGGCGCCTGCGCCGGGGGCCTGACCATGGCCGCCCTGCAAGGCCACCTGCAGGCCAAGCGACAATTGCGCAGGGTCAGCAGTGCCACCTACCTGGTCAGCCTGCTCGACAGTCAGATCGACAGTCCCGCCAGCCTGTTCGCCGACGAACAGACCCTGGAAGCGGCCAAGCGCCGCTCCTACCAGCGGGGCGTGCTCGATGGCCGGGAGATCGCCAAGGTATTCGCCTGGATGCGCCCCAACGACCTGATCTGGAACTACTTCGTCAACAACTACCTGCTCGGCAAGGCGCCACCGGCCTTCGACATTCTCTACTGGAACAACGACAACACCCGCCTGCCGGCCGCGCTGCACGGCGACCTGCTGGACTTCTTCAAGCACAACCCGCTGACTCATGCCGCCGGCCTTGAGGTCTGCGGTACTCCGATCGACCTGCAGAAAGTCAACGTCGACAGCTTCAGCGTGGCCGGCAACAACGACCACATAACCCCTTGGGATGCGGTCTACCGCTCGACCTTGCTGCTGGGTGGCGACAAGCGCTTCATCCTGGCCAACAGCGGCCATGTGCAAAGCATTCTCAACCCACCCGGCAACCCCAAGGCGCATTATGTCGACAACCCGCGCCTGAGCAGTGACCCCCGGGCCTGGTTCTACGATGCCAAGCAGGTCGACGGCAGTTGGTGGCCACAGTGGCTGGAATGGATTCAGGCACGCTCCGGCACCCAACGCGAAACCCTGATGACTCTGGGCAACCAGAACTACCCTCCCATGGACCCCGCGCCCGGCTCTTACGTGCAGGCGCGCTGAACAAGTAGAACGGATGAAAACCCGCGACCGAATTCTCGAGTGTGCCCTGCAGCTGTTCAATCAGCAGGGCGAACCGAATGTCTCGACCCTGGAAATCGCCAATGAGATGGGGATCAGCCCAGGCAACCTGTACTACCACTTCCACGGCAAGGAGCCGCTGGTCCAGGGTTTGTTCGAGCGCTTCGAAGACGAACTGACCCCGCTGCTCGACCCGCCTCTGGAGGTGCGCCTGGATGCCGAGGACTACTGGCTGTTCCTGCACTTGATCGTCGAACGCATGGCCCAGTACCGTTTCCTGTTCCAGGACTTGTCGAACCTGACCGGACGCCTGCCCAAGCTGGCCCGTGGCATGCGTAACCTGCTTAACGCTCTCAAGCGTACCCTGGCTGCCCTGCTCGCCAGTCTCAAGGCGCAGGGCCAGGTGGTCAGCGACACGCGAGCACTTGGGCAGCTGGTGGAGCAGATCACCCTGACGCTGTTGTTCTCCCTCGACTACCAGCGCGTGCTGGCCCGGGAGGGTGAAGTCGGGGTGGTGGTGTATCAGGTGATGATGCTGGTGGCGCCGCATCTGGATACCGGGTCACGGCATGCTGCCGAGCAGATCGCTTTGAGGTATCTGGATGGCTGAAAAGCATCGCGGGGCAAGCCCGCGCCCACCGACTACTACGGTGGGAGCGGGCTTGCCCCGCGATTAGGCCCGAATCAGGACTGGCTGATCGGGCTTACAGGCGCCGATGGTGCTGGCGCGATCGGTGCTGCAGTTACTACGGGTGCAGCGCTGGGTGCCGGTGCTGCACTGGCCGCCGGGGCTGCTGCTTTGGCAGCAGGCTTGGCCGGTGCTTTTTTCACCGCAGGTTTCTTCGCCGCTGCAGGCTTGGCTGCTGCTTTGGCAGCAGGTTTGGCCGCTGCGGTTTTCGCTGCCGCCGGTTTGGCTGCAGGTTTGGCAGCAGCCTTGGCCAGTGGTTTGGCTGCGGTCTTGGCCGCTGCCGGCTTGCTCGAGGCCGGCTTGACCGAAGCACCGGTCAGTTTCTCGATCTGCTTGGTCAAGGTGTCGACCTGCTGATGCAACGCCTTGACTTCATTGCGGCTCGGAACGCCCAGGCGCGAAATGGCACTGTTCAGACGCTTGTCGAAAGCCTCTTCGAGCTCGCTCCATTTGCCCAGTGCACGGTCTTTGACATCACCCACCCGCGAGGTGGCCGACTTGGCCGAAGCCTTGGCCGCGTCTACGGAACTCTTGGCCTGCTTTTCAGCCTTCTCACCATCCTTGACCAGAGACTCGAACAGCTTGTTGCCGTCCTGGTCGATCTTGGAGTAGATACCCAGCCCAGCCAGCCAGATCTTGCGGGAATACTTCTCGATCCCCCCGACCCAGGAGCTGCTCTCTTTTTCGCTATTCTTCTTGCCAGCCATCCCGCTCTCCTTATTGTTTACGTGCGACACGTTCAAGCAATGCCGTCAGCTCATCGAGCTTGGCAGAGAGTGCCTCCACGTCATGTTTAGACGGAATGCCGATGCGATTCAAGGCGCTGGCAACCCGTGTGTCGAAAGCCTTTTCGATTTTATCGAGTTGAACTTCGACCTTGCCCTTGACGCTGGTGATCTCGCCTTTGACCGAATCGATCTGGCTGTTGGCGGCATCAAGCTCATGGTCGATGCGTTTCTTACCGCGTTTCTCGACGGTTTCGCCGGCCTTGACCAGCTCTTTCAGGTAGTCGGCACCTTCCTGACCGACCCGGGCATACGCGCCCAGACCTGCCAGCCAAATCTTGCGCGCGTAGCCGCGCACCTCACCCAGCGTGTGCTGGGTGTCGTCTTTTTTCTTCAGGGTCACTTTGGCCATGCTCTGCACCTCACGCTCGAAAAGATATGGAGGAACTGCCCATGGAAGCTGGGCTTGAGCATACGGTAGGGAGAAAAATTAGAATTCTCACCCTAAGGCAGGAAAAAAGCATCGCGGGGCAAGCCCGCTCCCACCGGCATTCACAATCCCGGTGGGAGCGGGCTTGCCCCGGGACAGGGTTTCACACCAGGGCTTTGTCCAACGCCCGCTCGATCTCGCTCTTGATGGTCGCACTCATCATCGACAGCATCATGCCCAGCTTCAACTCGACCCTGATGGTGTCTTCGCCTATCTGCACACTGCCACTGGCGCCGCTGCGCTTGACCTCGACCCGGTCGCCATTCCAGCGGGCACTGAGGTCGTACTCGCGAGCCAGCTTGTCGACCAGGGTCTGGGCCTTTTCCCGAGCCGCTTCGCGGCCCAGGCTGTGTTTGCGCTCAACGCTGATCTGGGTCATTCATTCAATCCTGAGTTCAAAGGCATACTCTATTATGCCCGCGCCCCGACCTGCGACACACCCCGCCAAGACAAATCCGACCGTACGCCCTAGAATGGCCAGTAATTTTTTCCGGTGAAGCGATATGAACGATCAGCGCAAAGGCGACCACGCCGAACCCACCACCCATTTCGGCTACCAGAACGTGCCGGAAAGCCAGAAAGCAGAGAAAGTCGCTGAGGTTTTCCATTCGGTGGCGGCCAAGTACGACTTGATGAACGATGTGCTTTCCGGCGGCATGCACCGCCTGTGGAAGCGCTTCACTATCGAGCTGTCCGGTGTGCGTAGCGGCAACCGGGTCCTGGACATCGCCGGTGGTACCGGTGACCTGGCCGCCAAGTTCTCGCAACTGGTCGGCCCAACCGGCCAGGTAGTGCTGGCCGACATCAACGAGTCGATGCTCAAGGTCGGTCGTGACCGCCTGCTCGATCGCGGTGTGGCCGGCAACATCGAATTCGTCCAGGCCGATGCTGAAAAGCTGCCATTCCCGGACAACCACTTCGATTGCGTGACCATCGCCTTCGGCCTGCGCAACGTGACCCACAAGGAAGACGCCATCCGCTCGATGCTGCGGGTGCTCAAGCCGGGCGGCCGTCTGCTGGTACTGGAATTCTCCAAGCCGACCAGCAAGCTGATGTCCAAGGTCTACGATGCCTATTCGTTCGCCTTCATGCCGCTGGCTGGCAAGCTGATCACCAACGACTCGGAAAGCTACCGCTACCTGGCCGAGTCTATTCGCATGCACCCTGACCAGGAAACCCTCAAGGCGATGATGGTCGAGGCCGGTTTCGACCGCGTCACCTACCACAACATGACCAGCGGCATCGTTGCCCTGCACCGGGGTATCAAACCCTGATGCTCCTGGCCGGCCTTCTTGCCAGCGTCGAACATGGCCTGAACCGTGTCCTGCGCCTGGACAGCACAGCGCTGCCGCGCTTGCGCCCGCTCGATGGCAAGGTGATTGCCATCGACTGCCGCCAGCCGGCACTGCAACTGTTCATTCTGCCCAGCGACGAAGGCCTGATGCTCGCCGCGCACTGGGCCAATGAGGCCGACTGCACCCTTCGCGCCCCGGCCAGCAGCCTGATGCGCCTGGCCCTGAGCCAGGACAAGAGCGCGGTACTGCACAGCCCGCAGGTCGAGCTCGAAGGCGATAGCGCTGTGCTTCTGGACCTGGTCGCGGTGCTTCAGGACCTGGAGCTGGACTGGGAATACGAAGTCTCGCGCTGGCTTGGTCCAGTGGCCACGCAACTGGTCAGCGGCCACCTGCGCAGCCGCGCCAGCTGGACCCGCCAAGGCCTGGCCAATCTCAACCAGAACCTCTCCGAGTACCTGGCCGAAGAAGCCCGCACCCTGGTTGGCCAGCATGAAGCCGAAGCCCGCTTCAGCGAACTCGACACGCTCAAAGTCGACATCGAACGCCTCGAGGCGCGCATTGAGCGCCTTGCCCGATCCCTTGATACCAGCGATAACGCATGAAGCTGCTTGCCGTCCGCCGTCTGTTTCGTATCCAGCGCGTGGTTATCCGCTACCGCCTCGATGACCTGCTGTTCGAACTGCCGCTGCCCTGGTGGCTGATGGCCCTGCAGCATCTGATGCCCTGGCGCTGGCTGCCACGCAAGCCCCTGGAGCTCAGTCGCGGCGCGCGCCTGCGCCTGGCCCTGCAAGACCTGGGGCCGATCTTCATCAAGTTCGGCCAGTTGCTGTCGACCCGTCGCGACCTGCTCCCCGAAGACATCGCCGACGAGCTGATGCTCCTCCAGGACCGGGTACCGCCGTTCGATCCACAGCAGGCCATCGCCCTGATCGAAGAACAGCTCGGCGCGAAGATCATTGAAGTGTTCAGCCGCTTTGACGTCGAACCGCTGGCCTCGGCCTCGGTGGCTCAAGTCCATGCGGCCAAGCTCAAGAGCGGCGAAGAGGTCGTGGTCAAGGTCGTGCGCCCAGGCCTCAAGCCGGTCATCGCCCAGGACCTGGCCTGGTTGTTCCTGATCGCCCGCGGCGCCGAACGGGTGTCCGCCGACGCTCGCTTGTTGCACCCGGTGGAAGTGGTCAACGATTACGAAAAAACCATCTACGACGAGCTCGACTTGCTGCGCGAGGCGGCCAACGCCAGCCAGCTCAAGCGTAACTTCGAAGGTTCGGAGATGATGTACGTGCCCCAGGTGTACTGGGACTGGTGCCGCCCCAAGGTACTGGTGATGGAGCGTATCTACGGCATCCAGGTCACCGACCTGGCAACCCTGGCCGACCAGCGCACCGACATGAAAATGCTCGCCGAACGCGGCGTGGAGATTTTCTTCACCCAGGTGTTCCGTGACAGTTTCTTCCATGCCGACATGCACCCGGGCAACATCTTCGTCAGCACCGTCAAGCCGTGGAGCCCGCAGTACATTGCCATCGATTGCGGCATCGTCGGCAGCCTGACGCCTGAAGACCAGGATTACCTGGCACGCAACCTGTTTGCCTTCTTCAAACGCGACTACCGCCGCGTCGCCCAGTTGCACATCGATTCCGGCTGGGTGCCGGCGCATACCAAACTCAACGAGTTCGAGGCGGCGATCCGCACCGTTTGCGAGCCGATCTTCGAAAAACCGTTAAAAGATATTTCCTTCGGCCAGGTGCTGATGCGCCTGTTCCAGACCGCGCGACGTTTCAACATGGAAGTCCAGCCGCAGCTGGTGCTGCTGCAAAAGACCCTGCTGAACATCGAAGGCCTGGGCCGTCAGCTGTACCCCGAGCTGGACCTGTGGAGCACCGCCCAGCCGTTCCTCGAACGCTGGATGCGCGAGCGGGTCAGCCCCAAGACTCTGCTGCAGAACCTGCACGGCCAGGTCGAACAGATCCCGCACCTGGCCGACATGACCCGCAACCTGCTCGAACGCATGTCGCAGCCGCACCTGGCCGAGCCGCCCAGCGCCTGGCAACAGAAAGGCGATGGCTGGGCCTTGCGCTTGCTCGGTGCCGGCTTGCTCGGCGGTGGCGCGACGCTCGCCGCCGGTGCCGTCAGCCTCAGTGCCCCGGCAGCCTGGCCGGCCTGGCTGATGCTTGCGGCCGGCCTGTACCTGATCGTGCGTCGATAGCCAGCCGGGCCGCTGACTGGCACACTAGCGCAAGGGGCCGGCAGAGGATCGGGCCTCTAGTTTTGGAGTCGTACATGAAAGACTGGCTGGACGAGATCAACTGGAACAGCGATGGCCTGGTACCGGCTATCGCCCAGGACCACAAAACCGGGCGCGTGCTGATGATGGCCTGGATGAATCGCGAGTCGCTGGCCCTGACCGCCGCTGAGCAGCGGGCCATCTATTGGTCACGCTCACGTGGCAAACTGTGGCGCAAGGGCGAAGAATCCGGGCACGTGCAAAAACTGCATGAAATGCGCCTGGACTGCGACGCCGACGTGATCATTCTGATGGTCGAGCAATTGGGACATATCGCCTGCCATACTGGCCGCGAAAGCTGCTTCTACCGTGTTTACGAAAACGCAGAGTGGAAGACCGTCGATCCCGTCCTCAAAGACCCCCACGCCATCTACAACGCAGGACACTGACATGAGCGACACCCTGACCCGCCTGGCCGAAGTGCTGGAAGCGCGCAAAGGCGCCGAACCTGACAGTTCCTACGTGGCCAGTCTTTACCATAAGGGCCTGAACAAAATCCTGGAAAAGCTCGGCGAAGAGTCGATCGAGACCATCATTGCTGCCAAGGATGCCGCCCACAGCGGAGATTACAGCGATGTCATCTACGAGACCGCCGATCTGTGGTTCCATAGCCTGGTCATGCTCGTCCAACTGGGCCAGCACCCACAGGCGGTGCTGGATGAGCTGGACCGCCGTTTCGGCCTGTCCGGGCACGCCGAGAAAGCAGCGCGTCAGCCGTCGGCCTAACTGAATTATTTCGAGGGATTGCACCATGGGTATTTTTGACTGGAAACACTGGATCGTTTTGCTGGTGGTCGTGGTACTGGTATTCGGTACCAAAAAGCTGAAGAACTTCGGCAGCGACCTGGGCGAATCGATCAAGGGCTTCAAGAAGGCCATGAACGAAGAAGAGTCCAAGCCTGAAGAGCAGACACCACCTCCGGTGCAACCCGTACAGCCACAGGCCGCTTCGCCACTGAACCAGCCGCAGACCATCGACGGCCAGGCGCACAAGGTCGAAGAGCCGATCAGGAAAGATTGATCAATGTTCGGGATCAGCTTCAGCGAACTGCTGCTCGTGGGCCTGGTGGCCCTGCTGGTGCTCGGCCCTGAGCGTTTGCCGGGCGCCGCGCGTACGGCCGGGTTGTGGATCGGCCGCCTCAAGCGCAGCTTCAATGCGATCAAGCAGGAAGTCGAGCGCGAGATTGGCGCCGATGACATCCGCCGTCAGCTGCACAACGAGCACATCCTCGCCATGGAGCAGGAAGCACGCAAGATCCTCAACCCGCAGAGCGTGACGCCTGAGCCACCTGCGACCCCGGTTGCCAGCAGCGAAGCCGCAGCAGCACCGAGCACAGCCACAGTCGAAGCCAAGCCGGTCGCCAACGCAACCACCGAACCGACACAGCCACCGCGAGCCCCATGAGCGATATTCCGGAAAACGACCAGCCGATGCCGCTGGTTTCGCACCTCACCGAGCTGCGTACGCGCCTGCTGCGTTGCGTCGCGGCCATCTTCCTGATCTTCGCCGGGCTGTTTTCCTTCGCGCAGCAGATCTATACCTTGGTCTCGGCCCCGTTGCGTGAGCACCTGCCGGCCAACGCGACGATGATCGCCACCGATGTGGCCTCGCCGTTTCTGACGCCGTTCAAGCTGACCATGATCGTTTCGCTGTTCCTGGCCATTCCGCTGATCCTCCAGCAGATCTGGGGCTTCATCGCGCCAGGCCTGTATCGTCATGAAAAGCGCATCGCGATCCCGCTGCTGATCTCCAGCATCATCCTGTTCTACGCCGGGATGGCCTTTGCCTACTTCCTGGTGTTCCCGCTGATCTTCGGTTTCTTTGCCAGTGCCACTCCGGAAGGGGTGTCGATGATGACCGACATTGCCAGCTACCTCGATTTCGTCATGACCCTGTTCTTCGCCTTCGGCGTGGCCTTCGAGATCCCGGTGGCCGTGGTCCTGCTGGTGTGGATCGGCGTGGTCGATGTGAAGTACCTGAAAAAGATCCGCCCTTACGTGATCATCGGCTGCTTTGTGGTCGGCATGATCCTCACGCCGCCGGACATTTTCTCGCAGACCTTATTGGCCGTGCCGATGTGGCTGCTGTTCGAGATCGGCGTGCTGTTTGGCGGACTGATCCGCAAACGCAGCGAACATCATGATGACGCCGCCGACGACCACAACGACCAGCCGCCAGCGACTCAACCGTGAACCTGCTGCTCCTCGAAGAAGCCGACTTCATCGCGGCCGATCGCGTCATTCTGGCTGACCGGCGCTTTACCCATATGCAGGAGATCCACCGGGTAGCGGTAGGCGACAGCCTGCGCGTCGGGCGCATTGGCGGGCTGATGGGCGAAGCCCGGGTACTGCGTCTGGAAGGCCACGAGGCCGAGTTGTCGGTCAGTTTCGAGCGTGAACCACCGGCCAAGTTGCCGCTGACCCTGGTGCTGGCCCTACCGCGCCCGAAAATGCTGCGCCGGGTGTTCCAGACCGTCGCCACCATGGGTGTGCCAAAGCTGATTCTGGTCAACAGCTACCGGGTCGAGAAAAGCTTCTGGCAGACCCCCTTCCTCGAACCCGAGGCCATCCGTGAGCAACTGATCCTGGGCCTGGAACAAACCCGCGACACAATCCTCCCCGAGGTCATCATCGAGAAACGCTTCAAGCCTTTCGTCGAGGATCGCCTGCCAGCCATTGCCCAAGGCACCCTCGGCCTGGTCGGCCATCCCGGGCCGTTCCCGCCCTGCCCGCGTGGCCTGGACGAGCCGGTGACCCTGGCCATCGGCCCCGAAGGCGGCTGGATTCCCTACGAAATAGACCTGCTGGGCAAGGCCGGGCTGGCCCCGGTGCAGCTTGGCGAGCGCATCCTGCGCGTGGAGACAGCGGTCACTGCCTTGCTCGCCCGACTTTTCTGACTTCAGCTTTGCGGCGCAAGGCCGATGGATTGGCACGAGAACAAGAAAATCACCCCTGCCGATTGCAATGGAGCCCCACCATGTACCGTTGGTTAGCGCAACATCTGGGTAACGTGAGCGTCAATCGTAAACTCGGAATCGGCTTCGGCCTGGTCCTGCTACTGACCCTGACAATCAGCCTGACCGGCTGGCAGGGCATCAATGGCATCACCCACCGCAGTGACACCCTCAGCGCTATCTCCCAGGTACTTGAGGCCACCCTGGAACTGCGCGTTGCTCGGCAGGGCTACCAACTCCAAGGTGGCGAATCTCCCGCGCAGCACCTCAACAGCGCGGTGGTGAAACTCGAGCAAAAACTACAGCAAGTCGATCAGTTTATTACCAGCCCACAGGACCGCCAGCGTCTCGAACAGCAGCAAGAAGCCGCCCGGCAGTACCGCCAGGCGCTGGGCATTACCGACAAGGCTGCCCAGCAACGCCAAGCAAGCCGCGAAGTACTCGGCAGCACCGCCGAGCAGGCTGCCGCTCTGATCGTCGAGGTTCAGCAGCAGCTGCTGCAGGGTGACACTAATCTGCACCTGTTCAACAGCGTCATGTCAGCCAGCAAATTGCTACAAGAGGCGCGGTTCGAGGTCCGGGGTTACACCTACAGCAACAATGCCGAGCTCCAACAGACCGCACTCGATGCCATCGACCAGGCAATCGAACAACTGACGACCCTGGCGGGAGTCTTGCCAGCGAACTTCACCAGCAGCCTCCAGCAAGCGGCAGGTGCCCTGAACAACTACCGTGCAGCCGTGGTCCAGTTCGGTGTTGCGCAGGTCGCGACAGAACAGGCGTCGGCACAGATGGCCGTACAGGGCCAGATCCTGATCGAACAAAGCCAGCAACTCACCAGCGACCTGACCCAGGCGCGCGATGACGAGTCGCAAAACGCCAAGTTGATGCTCGCCCTGGCCACCGCCCTGGCCCTGCTGTTTGGCCTGCTCGCTGCCTTGACCATTACCCGCCAGATCATCATCCCTTTGCGCCAGACCCTGAACGCCGCCGACCGGGTCGCCAGTGGCGACCTGCGCCAAGACCTCAACGTCGAGCGTCGGGACGAGCTTGGCCAACTGCAACACAGCATGCAACGCATGACTGTAAGCCTGCGCACGCTGATCGGCGGCATTGGCGATGGTGTCACGCAAATTGCCAGTGCCGCTGAAGAGCTGTCGGCGGTGACCGAGCAGACCAGCGCCGGGGTCAACAATCAAAAGGTCGAGACCGATCAAGTGGCCACCGCCATGAACGAGATGGCCGCTACCGTGCAAGAAGTCGCACGCAATGCCGAAGAGGCTTCTGAAGCAGCGCTGGTGGCCGACCAGCAGGCCCGTGAGGGTGATCGAGTAGTCGGTGAAGCCCTCAGCCAGATCGAACGCCTGGCGAATGAAATGAACCACTCCAGCGAAGCCATGGGCCAGCTCAAGACCGAGAGCGACAAGATCGGCAGCGTGCTCGATGTGATCAAGTCGGTGGCCCAGCAAACCAACCTGCTGGCCCTCAACGCAGCGATCGAAGCCGCCCGCGCCGGGGAAGCCGGCCGCGGCTTTGCCGTGGTGGCCGATGAGGTGCGCAGCCTGGCCCAGCGCACCCAGCAATCAACTGAAGAGATTGAAGCGTTGATTGCCGGCTTGCAAAGTGGCACCCAACAGGTCGTCAGCAGCATTGATGCCAGCCGTAACCTGACCGACAGCAGCGTCGAGCTCACCCGTCGCGCTGGCACCTCGCTGGACACCATCACCCGTACCGTTTCCTCGATCCAGGCGATGAATCAGCAGATCGCCGCAGCGGCCGAGCAACAAAGCACCGTGGCGGAAGAGATCAACCGCAGCGTGATGAATGTGCGCGATGTATCGGACCAGACCTCCGCTGCCAGCGAAGAAACCGCTGCCTCCAGCGTCGAACTGGCCCGCCTGGGTACCCATCTGCAGGGCCTGGTCGGCAAATTCCAGCTCTGAGGTTAAACAACCTGTGCTAGCCGTTCGGGCAGCACAGGTTGGGATACTGAGAGTCTTCTGCTGTTTGCCCTTGGGCAACCTTCCTACACCCTCCCGCCACTTCAACCATTTTCCTTAGGTTAACCACAGAACTTTCCTACATCGTTTGCAGGTCCAGCTCGCCCGCAGCCAGCCGATGAGCAAGGGGCGGCGCCCTGACCCTCGTCCTGGCGCCGGTCATTCCTCAATTGCTGGAGACCTCCATGTTCGGACCTGTGAATCGGATGCTAGGCAACATGAGCGTCAGACTGAAACTGACCTTGGCCTTTGCCTTGGTGCTGTTACTGACCCTATTGATCACCCTCAGCGGCTGGCGTGCATTGGACGACGCCATCCTGCGTTCGGAAAAGCTTCAGGAAATCGCCCGCCTCAATGACATCGGCAAGGACCTCAGGGCCGAGCGCATCACCTTTCGGGTACTCAATGATGCGCACAGCAAGGCTCAGATCGAGCTGTCGCTGAAGGCCCTGCAGGAACTGCTCACGGCAATGCCGGATCGTTATGCAGCGTCCGAAGACCGGCAGATGATCGCCGGCAAGCTGCAAACGGTGCAGCGCTTTACCCTGGACTTTGCACAGTTACAACAGGCCGTGGCCTTGCGCCAGACACGCCAGCAAGCCATGCAAGGTGCCGAACAGCGCCTCGCCGAGCTAGTCGATGAGGTCGCGGACCAAGCACTGGAGAACATGCGTAGCGAGAGCCAGCTGGCCAGTCAGAGCCAGGTCCTGAACCTGGCCGAAGCACTTGCCCGGCATGTCGAAGTTGCCAATCAACAAAGCCTGGTGCCGGCCTATACCTTCGCCCCCCTGGAGCAGTTCGCCAGCGTTGGTCAGGCGGCGCTCGATGCCAGCCGGCAGACCTTCGAGCAGCTGGCGCACCTGATGCAAACCCACGGTCTGGCCGCCAGCACCCGGGAAAACCTGCGCGCAGCACTGAGCCGCTACCAGGACAGCCTTGATCAGTATCGCCGGGCCGCCATCGCCGTGGAGAGCGTGCAAGGCACGCTGGAACAGCTAGGCATCGAGCTTCGCGACGCCAGCCGCAAACTGAGTGACCGTCAGATCGAACAGCGCGACGCCGAAGCCGTCCAGGCCCAGAGCGTACTGACCGCCGAGGCCACACTGGCCTTGCTATTCGGCAGCCTGGCAGCCTGGTTGATCAGCCTGCAAATCACCGCACCACTTAAACAGACCCTGGCCCAGGCCGCACGTATTGCCCAAGGCGACCTGCAACTGACCGAGACCGTGCAACGCCGCGACGAAATGGGCCAACTGCAAAACAGCATGCAGGCCATGACCCTGAGCCTGCGCGAGCTGATTGGAGGTATCGGCGAGGGCAGCACCCGGCTGTCCTCGGCAGTCGAACAACTGGCTGCGGTCAGCGAGCAGACCAAAGTCAGGATCGCCCAGCAAAAAGACGAAACCGATCAGGTTGCCACAGCCATGAACCAGATGAGCGCAACGGTTCACGAAGTGGCGCAGAACGCTGAACAGGCCTCGCAGGCGGCGACCACGGCTGACCAGCAGGCGCAACTGGGCGACCAAGTGGTCGGTGAGGCCGTGGAGCAGATCGAACAGCTGGCCCGGCAAATGGACCACTCGATCGATGCCATGCATCAACTGGCCGGCGAGAGCCAGCGCATCGGCAGCATTCTTGATGTGATCAAGTCGGTCTCCGAGCAAACCAACCTGCTGGCCCTGAACGCCGCCATTGAAGCGGCGCGGGCTGGAGAGGCCGGTCGCGGATTTGCCGTGGTCGCCGACGAAGTCCGTGGCCTGGCCCAGCGCACCCAGCAGTCAACCGAGGAAATCGAACAACTGATTGGCAACCTGCATGACGGCACCGATCAGGTCACCCGCCTGCTCGACAGCAGCAAGATCCTGACCCGCGACAGTGTCGAGCTGAGCCGCAGGGTCGGTGATGCATTGGGGCAGATTACCCGCACAGTATCGAACATCCAGGGCATGAACCAGCAGATTGCTACTGCCAGCGAGGAACAAAGCGCAGTGGCCGAGGAAATCAATCGCAGCGTGATCAATGTCCGCGAAGTGTCGGACCAGACCAGTACGACCAGTGAAGAGACAGCAGCGTCGAGCGTCGAGTTGGCGCGGCTCGGGCGTCAGCTACAGACGCTGGTCGGCCGCTTCAACCTATAACCTCTGGTGGTGGGCGGGCTTGCCCCGCGATTGCGATGTTACTGACACACCGCAATCGCGGGGCAAGCCCGCTCCCACCGGTCCTACAGCACCTGGCGCAAGAACGCCTGGGCGCGCAGGTCTTTCGGGGAGGTGAAGAACGCCTCGGGCGGCGAGTCTTCCAGCAGTTTTCCATGATCGAAGAACAGCACGCGGTCCGCCACTTCGCGGGCAAAGCCCATTTCGTGGGTCACGCAGACCATGGTCATGCCTTCCAGCGCCAAGGTTTTCATGACATCGAGCACTTCACCGACCATTTCCGGATCGAGTGCCGAGGTCGGCTCATCGAACAGCATCACCTTCGGGTCCATCGCCAGGGCACGGGCAATGGCGACCCGCTGCTGCTGACCACCGGACAGGCGCGAAGGGTATTCATTGGCTTTCTGGCCAATGCCAACCTTCTCCAGCAACGCCCGGGCCTTGGCCTCACGCTCGGCCTTGCCGCGCTTGCGCACCACCTTCTGCGCCAGGCACAGGTTCTCCAGCACGGTCATGTGCGGGAACAGGTTGAAGTGCTGGAACACCATGCCGACTTCACGGCGATAGGCGTTGACGTCAGTCTTCGGGTCAGCCAGTTGCAGGCCATCGATCGCCACCGTGCCCTCATCGAACGACTCCAGGCCATTGAGACAGCGCAGGAAGGTCGATTTGCCCGATCCCGAAGGTCCGAGTACGACCAACACTTCCCCCTTGGCCACGTTGGTACTGACGTGATCGACCGCGCGCACCACCTGGCCACGGGTATCGAAGACTTTTACCAGATCACGGACTTCAATCACTTTGCGCAAGCCTCCGCTCAAGCCGGCTGGCCATGTGCGACAGCGGCAGGTTGATCAAAAGGTACAGGCCGGCAACACAGAACCAGATCTCGAAGGTCGAGAACGAGGTAGTGATCGCTTCGCGCCCGCTCTTGGTCAGTTCGGTGATGGCGATCACCGACACCAGTGAGGTGTCCTTGACCAGGCTGATGAACTGCCCGGCCAGCGGCGGCAGAACGCGCTTGAACGCTTGTGGCAGCACCACGTGCCGCATCGACTGGCCAGCGCTCAAGCCCAGCGAGCGAGCCGCCTCGCCCTGCCCTTTGGCAATCGACTGCACACCGGCGCGGACGATCTCGGCCACGTACGCGCCGGTAAACAGTGCCAGTGCTGCAACCCCGGCGAACTCGCGGGACAAGTTGAGCACGGTGCCGATGAAGAAGTAGAAAATGAAGATTTGTACCAGCAGTGGCGTGCCGCGCACCAACTCGACGTAGACCGTGGACAGGTCACGCAGGGTCGGGTTGCTCGACAACCGGCACAATCCGGCGAACAGGCCAATGACCAGACCCAGCACGCCAGAGGCCACCGAGATCCAGACAGTGGTCCACAGCCCCCAGGCCAACGGTCCGGCGGCCCAGTGATGGGTCACACCGATCAGGTCGCCTTCGCTAACATCGTCGCCACGCGACAGCAGCACACTGGCCAGCTCGACGTCGAACACCTGCTCGGCGCCGCTCTCGTCACGCAGGGTGACGCTTGCCATGTCACCTTTGGGCGTAATCGATTCGATGGTTCCATTGTCGCTGGCGCGCTGGGCGACTTCGGCCTGGTAGGCGAAGTACTGCGGCACCCGGTTCCAGCTCCACTCGTAGGAAATCATCGAGGTGGCGTAATACAGGCTCAGTGCCAGGCCCACCAGGACCAGCGCGGTCAGCCCGTGCCAGGGCCACTGGGCTTTCTTGTGTTTGATCAATTGAGGGTACTTCCGTAAAAGCGAACGCGCAGGACCTGCCTGCGCGTCGGGTTTCAAACCGGGCGGGGTACCCCGGCCTTATTCCATGTCCTTGAGCCAGGCGGTGTCCTTGAACCACTTGTCGTGGATTCGATCGTAGGTACCGTCGTGCTTGATCTGGTGCAGGAAGTTGTTGATGAAGTTAAGGCTGTCGTAATCACCTTTCTTCAGGCCGAAGGCCAGCGGCTCGAAGGTGAACGGCTTGTCCAGGAACAGCAGTTTGCCGGCACCGGCCTTGTTCACTGCAACCACGTTGTACGGCGCGTCGTAGACGAAGGCGTCAGCCTTGCCGTTGACCACGTCCATCACCGCTTCCTGTTCGTTGTCGTAGCCGTGGTATTTGGCCTTGCCGATCAGCTTCTTGGCAACCATCTCGCCGGTGGTGCCGAGCTTGGAGGTCAGGCGGTACTTCTCGTTGTTCAAATCTTTGTAGGACTTGATCTCGCCCGCCAGTTCCTTGCGGATCAGCAGGGTCTGCCCGACAACGATGAAGGGTTCGCTGAAGTTCAGCTTCAGGTTGCGTTCCTGGGTCAGGGTCATACCGCTGCTGATGATGTCGAACTTGTCGGTCATCAGTGCCGGGATGATGCCATCGTAGGAGGTGGAGACCATCTCCAGCTTGACGCCCATGGACTTGGCCATGGCCTTGAGGATATCGACTTCGAAGCCGACGATCTCGCCACGCTTGTTGGTCATCTGGAACGGCATGTAGGTAGGGTCCATGCCTGCACGCAGGGTGCCGCGCTTGACCGCCTCATCAATGGCGCCGGCTGCCTGGGCAGCACTGACTGCCATCAGCGCGGTAACGCCGACCAGCAGCATCGACAGATATTTTTTCAACATCACCAGATCCCCCAGCAAGAAAGCTCGAATTTTATTTTTGGCGCGAACCGTCCTACAGACGGGTGCGAGATATTCGAGGGGGATGCTAACGCATGGGCGGCGTTGTGGGTATCAGAAAAAGGGATGAAACAAATCGCGGGGCAAACCCGCCCCCACAGGGATTGTGGAAGCAGGCTTGCCCCGCGATAAGTCAGGCGCTGGCCAATGAAGGCTGCGCCACAGGCTCCGGATGCAACGGCAACAACGGCGAGTGCGGGTCGTTGGCGATCGACTGACGCCAGACGCCCAACCAGGCCTCGTTGCTCTCGGCCCAGACCCGCGTGTGCAAGCGCGCCAAAGCGACCGGATCGCTGAGCAATGCCAGACGGGTGTTGCCGTCCAGGCCGCTTGGGCCAAGGTCCAGTGCCTGGCCGATACGCTCGGCACGCAGCGATTCGATCGGTGCCGCGACGCCGTGACGGGCGGTGGCCAAGGCACAGGCCAGAGCATTCTGCTGCGGGTCGACCACGGCCCGGACGAAACCGTCATGCATGGCATGCCAGCGGTTCTCGTGGGTGTACTGGTCGGTTGCCAGCAACTCGTGAGGCGTGGCGTATTCCTCAGGAATCAGGAACAGGCTCTCGTCCTTGGCGCGCAGGCCCAGGTGCACCCGGCTGGAGATCACCGACACCGGGATCGACAGCATCAGCGAACCGACAATTGGCACCAGCCACCACAGGAAGCTCGGGTTCAGCCACGCCACCAGCAAGGCCCAGGCCACACCCAGCAAGGTCTGCGGACCATGACGGCGCACCGCTTCGCTCCACGGGGTGGAGTCATCGTCACGCTGCGGCGAGTTCCAGGTCGCGGCCCAGCCGAGGAACGCGGCCAGTACGAAGCGGGTGTGGAAAATCATCCGCACCGGTGCCAGCAGCATGGAGAACAGCATCTCCAGCAACATCGACAAGGTCACTTTGAAGCGCCCGCCGAACTCTTTCGCACCCTTGGCCCAGATCAGAATGACGCTGAGCAGCTTGGGCAGGAACAGCAGCACGATGGTGGTCGAGAACAGCGCAATGGCCTTCTCCGGGTGCCACTGTGGCCACAACGGATAGAGCTGACGCGGCTCAAGGAAGTACTGCGGCTCCATCAGGGTGTTGGTCGCCAGCAATGCTGTCGACAGCACCAGGAAGAAGAACCACAACGGCGCCGACAGGTACGACATCACCCCGGTGAGGAACACCGCACGGTGCACCGGGTGCATGCCCTTGACCAGAAACAGGCGGAAGTTCATCAGATTGCCGTGGCACCAACGCCGGTCGCGCTTGAGCTCGTCGAGCAGGTTCGGCGGCAATTCTTCATAGCTGCCCGGCAGATCGTAGGCAATCCACACGCCCCAGCCGGCACGGCGCATCAGCGCGGCTTCGACGAAGTCGTGGGAGAGGATCGCACCGGCGAACGCACCTTTGCCCGGCAACGGCGCCAGGGCGCAGTGCTCAATGAACGGCTTCATGCGGATAATCGCGTTATGGCCCCAGTAGTGCGACTCACCGAGCTGCCAGAAGTGCAGGCCAGCGGTGAACAGCGGGCCGTAGACGCGGGTCGCGAACTGCTGCATGCGCGCATACAGGGTATCCATGCCCGACGCTTTCGGCGCGGTCTGGATGATCCCGGCATCCGGGTTGGCTTCCATCAAGCGCACCAGGCTGGTCAGGCATTCGCCACTCATCACGCTGTCGGCGTCGAGGACCACCATGTAACGGTAGTCGCCGCCCCAGCGACGGCAGAAGTCGTCGAGGTTGCCGCTTTTGCGCTTCACCCGGCGGCGACGGCGGCGGTAGAAGATCCGCCCGAAGCCCTTGGCCTCGCGACAGACTTCCAGCCACGCCTGTTGTTCAGCCACAGCGATATCGCTGTCGTTGGTGTCACTGAGCACGAAAAAGTCGAAGCGGTCCAGGTCACCGGTAGCGGCAACCGACTCGAAGGTTGCGCGCAGGCCAGCAAACACCCGTGGCACATCTTCGTTGCAGATCGGCATGACGATGGCGGTACGCGCACCGGCCTCGATCGGCTCGTTACCGGCACTGCTGCCGGAGATGCGGTACTTGTCGCGGCCGGTCAGCAGCTCGAGAAAGCCCATCAACGCGGTCCAGAAACCGGCCGATACCCAGCAGAACAGGATACCGAACAGGATCAGGATGCTGGTCTGCAGTGCGTAAGGCCAGACCTGCGTGGCAGTCTGCAGCAACGACTGGTGGGTGATTTCGTCGAGATCGACGAACGACCAGCCCTGGTACGGCAGGATGCCTTTCATGTACCAGCCGGCAACGATGGTCTGACCGAGCATCAGCGCCAGCAGGATGTAGCGACGCATGGAGCCGACCCAGCGCCAGCGGGCCTTGGGCAGCTCACGCTTGGCTGGGGGCGGGGCATTGGTACGCCCGGTCAGGCGGCGCCAGGCGCGAATCAGGATGTTGGTGCGCCATGGCTCGGGAATCACCCGGGTACGACGGATCGGCGGCGTGGCCTTGAGGCACACCCGGCCACTGCCATCGACCGCGAGCATCTCGGCGTCGTGCATGTCCTGGGCGCTGTTCAGGGTCAGCCGCTCGCCGACCGAAGCCTGTACGGCTTCGGTGTCGCGAGTGCCCGGCTGGGCCGACAAACGTTGATGCAGCTCGCTGAACGAGGTGCAGCTGGCAAGTTCCGCCCGCTGCTCATCGCTCAGTGGTAAATGGGCCAGGTATTCGCCAAGCGATTCTGGCCGTGCTTGAGAGTTACTCATCGGCAGGCAACTGATAGCTCCAGGTCTCGGTCAACACCTGTTCGGTGGTGGCCGGTGCCCCAGTGGTGGACGCCGCGTCGGCGGCAGGTTGCTCGGCAGGCTTCTCGGCCTTGGCAGTTTTGGCTGCTGCCTTGTCCTGTTTAGCCGGTTTTGCTGGCTTGGCCGGCTCGACCGGGACGTCACGCAGCAGCGCTGCACGCATTTCCACGGACTTGCTCGGGTCTTTGACCTTCATCCGCAAGGTAAGGCGCCAGCCTTTGATTTCCGGGTTGTAACGCAGGTTGTTCTCGACCAGCTCCGCGTTGTCACCAATACTGACCTGGCTACGAACAGCGGTGTCTTCTGGCAGTTTAGCCAGCACCGGACCTTCGAAGTCGACCAAAAAGGCCAGGCTGCCGTCCGGCTGACGAATCAGGTTGGACTGCTTGACGTCACCGGTAGAGCGCAAGGTCTGCTTGACCCAACCGAGCTTAGGCGAATGGAACTCGGACTCGTCGATGGTCCAGTGCAGGCGGTAGGCGTACTCGAACGGTGTCCCCGGCTCCGGCAGTTTTTCCGGGCTCCAGAAAGCAACGATGTTGTCGTTGGTTTCATCGGCGGTCGGAATCTCGACCAGGTCGACAGTACCTTTGCCCCAGTCGCCGACAGGCTCGATCCAGGCGCTTGGACGCTTCTGGTAGTTGTCATCGAGGTCTTCGAACTGGCTGAACTCGCGCTGGCGCTGCAGCAAGCCGAAACCACGCGGGTTCTCGACGCTGAAGTTGCTCACGGCCAGGTGTTTCGGGTTGTTCAGCGGACGCCACAGCCATTCGCCGTTACCGGCATGGATCGACAGGCCCTCGGAGTCGTGCAGGGCTGGACGGTAGTTGAGCACCTTCGAAGGCTGGTTGCCGCCGAACAGGAACATGCTGGTCAGCGGGGCAATGCCCAGACGGCTAACGTGGTCACGCAGGAACACCTTGGATTTGACGTCGACAATGGTGTCGCTGCCCGGACGCAGGGTCAGTTTGTAGGCACCGGTGGAGCGCGGCGAGTCGAGCAGTGCGTAGATCACCAGGTGCTTGTCGGTGGCCTTCGGCTTTTCGATCCAGAACTCGGTGAAGCGCGGGAACTCTTCGCCGGACGGCAGCGCGGTATCGATGGCCAGGCCACGGGCGGACAGGCCATAGACATGGCCCTTGCCGACCACGCGGAAATAGCTGGCGCCAAGCAGGGTCATGATTTCATCCTGCTTGTCGGCTTTGTTGATCGGGTACAGCACGCGGAAACCGGCATAGCCGAGATTCTCGGTGGCCTTGGGGTCAAACTGCACGCTGCCGAAATCAAAGCGGTTCGGGTCGTACTTGATTTCCTCGACCTTGGTCGCGGTAACTTCGTTGATTTTCACCGGCGTGTCGAAATGCATGCCCTGGTGATAGAAGGACAGCTTGAACGGGGTCTTGTCCTTGGCCCACTCGGCCTTCTCCGGCAGAAAGCGGATCTGCTGGTAGTCGCCGTACTTCATGTCACGGAACACAGCGGGCAGATTGCTTTTCGGCGCTTCGTACTTCTGCCCGGCAAGATCCTTCGCCTTGGCCGCAACATCGTCAAGGTTGAACGCCCAGAGCTGACCTGCGCTGAGCAGGCCTACCAGCGTTGCGCCCGCCAACAAGGCCTTGCGCAGCCGATTGCCTGGGGTTCTTGGTGCATTACAGGGACTTACAATCACGAGCAACCCTCGCCGAAAACAGATCAAAAAACCAACGGCCAGCGACATATGCCAGGTTGGCGAGCACTGTTCGGACTCCGAAAGGGCGCAATGATTCCCCAAACGGTTCCGGACAGTCTCAAGTCAGAGTAAAACGAACCCACGAACGCAGGTCCACATAGCGCGCGATTATCCAGCAGGCGGCGTTACAACGCATCAGGCCGAACAAACTATTTATGCTACAAAACCCCTTGTTTTCCTGCAAACAGGGGTTTTTTGCTGTCAGATTTGTAACATAAATGTTACGGGGCCATCATTGATCAAGTGCACCTGCATGTCAGCCCCGAACTGACCACTGGCAACCGTGCCATGTAGCGTCTGGGCCTGGGCCAGCAAATAGTCGAACAGCTCAGCACCGAGGGCTGGCGGCGCTGCGGTGGAAAAGCTCGGGCGCAGGCCGCTCTGGGTGTCGGCGGCCAGGGTGAACTGCGACACCAGCAGCAGGCCACCGCCAATATCCTTGAGCGACAGGTTCATCTTGCCCTGGGGATCGCTGAACACCCGGTAGTTGAGCAGTTTGTGCAGCAATTTGTCGGCATGCGCCCGGCTATCACCGGGCTCCACCGCAACCAGAACCAACAGCCCCTGGTCAATTGCCCCTACCGTTTTGCCCTCGACATCTACCCGTGCGCCACGCACACGTTGCAGCAGCCCCTTCATGCCTCTTCCAAGGGCAGGTCGAGCAGGCGCCGGGCCATCTGGTCGGCAGCACGCACCAGGGCATCGGTGATACCCGGCTCGGAAGCAGCGTGACCGGCGTCGCGGATCACCTTCAGCTCACTGTTCGGCCAGGCCTGGTGCAGCTCCCAGGCGTTATCCAGCGGGCAGATCACATCGTAGCGGCCATGCACGATGACCGCCGGCAGATGGGCGATCTTCGGCATGTCGCGGATCAGTTGGTCCGGTTCGAGGAAGGCATTGTTGGTGAAGTAGTGACATTCGATACGGGCGATCGACAGCGCGCGCTGCGGCTCGGAAAAGCGATCGACCACCAGCGGGTTGGGCCGCAGGGTTGCAGTGCGCCCTTCCCAGGTGGACCAGGCCTTGGCCGCATGCATCTGGGCAATCTGGTCGTTGCCGGTCAGGCGCTTGTGGAAGGCCTTGACCAGGTCACTGCGTTCTTCCGCCGGGATTGGCGCGATGTAATCCTGCCAGTAGTCCGGGAACAGACGGCTGGCGCCGGCCTGATAGAACCACTCGATTTCTTGCGGGCGGCACAGAAAGATGCCGCGCAGGATCAGGCCGTGAACGCGCTCGGGGTGGGTCTGGGCATAAGCCAGGGCCAGGGTCGAGCCCCAGGAGCCGCCGAACAGCACCCATTTTTCGATCCCCAAGTGCTTGCGGATGCGCTCCATGTCTTCGATCAGATGCCAGGTGGTGTTGTTTTCCAGGCTGGCATGCGGGGTCGAGCGACCGCAGCCGCGCTGATCGAAGGTGATGATCCGGTACAGGTTGGGATCAAAGTAGCAACGGCTCTGGGCATCACAGCCAGCGCCCGGACCACCATGGATGAACAGCACCGGCAGACCTTCCGGCGAACCGCTCTCGTCGACGTACAGCACATGCGGTGCTTCCACGGCCAGATCGTGCCGGGCGTAGGGTTTGATCTGCGGGTACAAGGTCTGCATTACGCACTCCGTGTGGGAATTATTCTGCCGTTGGGCATCATAAACCTGAATTGCGCTTTGAGCATGTACCTGTGTTGATCTTGCCCCGCGATAGCTTCAGCGCGAGTAGTGCTCCTGCCCCCACGCCAACACTGTCTCCAGCAATTTCTTCAACACCACTTGGGTCGGCTGCGCCAGATCCTCGCGATAGCTGAACGGCTCGACCTCTTCCATATAGGTACTCTGCGCCAGCTCCAGCTGCACTGCATGGATATTGTTGGCCGGATCGCCATAGTGACGGGTGATATGCCCGCCCTTGAAGCGGCCATTGAGCACATGGCTGTACTGCCCGGCCTCGGCGCAGGCACCCTGCAGGCGTTCGGCCAGTTGCGGATCGCAACTGGCGCCATTGAAGGTGCCCAGGTTGAAGTCCGGCAGCTTGCCTTCGAACAGATGCGGGATATGCGACCGGATCGAGTGGGCATCCCATAGCAGTGCGTAGCCAAACTGCTCGCGTAAGCGCGCCAGCTCACGACGAATCGTGTCGTGATAAGGGCGCCAGATACCCTCCAGGTACTCCGCCCGCTCTTCTGCCGACGGCTCCTTGCCAGCCTGGAACAACGGCTCGCCCTCGAACAAGGTAGCCGGGTACAGGCCAGTGGTAGCACCGGCATACAATGGTTTGTCGTCATCTGGACGGTTCAGGTCAATGACGAAGCGTGAGTACTCGGCGGCCACCACGCTGGCCCCCAGCTCACGGGAAAAATCGTAAAGCTGCGGAATATGCCAGTCGGTATCCGGCAAGCTTTGCGCCTGCGCTACCAGCCCGGCCTTGACCACTGGCGTCAAACGCAGGCCAGCGTGAGGCATGCTGATCAGCAGCGGCAGGCTGCCTTGGTGAAAACTCAGTACCTTGTCCATAGGCCCTCCTTCAATTGAAAATTTCGCGGCCCAGACGTACCACCCGCTTAGGCAGGTCGCCGCCCAGCCAATAGCATAGGTCGGCCGGGCGCTCGATCTGCCAGGCAACAAAGTCCGCCACTTTACCGACTTCCAGCGAGCCATGACTGTGGCCCAGTCCCAACGCCGTGGCGGCATGCGTGGTGACGCCTGCCAGAGCCTCTTCCGGGGTCATGCGGAACAGGGTACAGGCCATGTTCAGCATCAGCCGTAGCGACAGCGCCGGCGAAGTGCCGGGGTTCAGGTCGGTGGCGATGGCAATCTTCACCCCGTGTTTGCGCAAGGCATCCATCGGTGGCAGTTGGGTCTCGCGCAAAAAGTAAAACGCACCGGGCAACAGCACCGCCACGGTGCCGGCCGCGGCCATGGCAATGGCATCGTCCTCGGTCATGAACTCCAGGTGATCAGCCGACAGTGCCTGGTAGCGCGCAGCCAGGCTGGAGCCTGCCAGAGACGACAGTTGCTCGGCATGCAGCTTGATCGGCAGGCCCAGTTCGCGGGCCTTGATGAACACCCGCTCGACCTGATCCGGGGAGAACGCCAGGTATTCGCAGAATGCATCCACGGCATCGACCAGCCCCTCGGCCGCCAAGGCCGGGAGCATCACCTCGCAGATATGGCTGATGTAGTCGTCAGCCCGATCCTTGTACTCCGGCGGCAAAGCATGGGCAGCAAGGCAGGTACTGCGCACGGTCAGCGGCAGCTCTTCACCGAGGCGGCGAATGACTTTGAGCAGCTTGCGCTCGCTGGCAAGGTCCAGACCGTAGCCGGACTTGATCTCCAGGGTGGTGACGCCATCACGCATCAACGCCTGGACCCGCTGGCGAGCACTGCTGAACAGTTCATCTTCGCTGGCCGCCCGGGTCGCCCGCACGGTGCTGGCAATGCCACCACCCTGTGCGGCGATTTCGGCATAGCTGACCCCTTGCAGGCGCTGCTCGAACTCGCCGCTGCGATTGCCACCGAACACCGCGTGAGTATGGCAATCGACCAGCCCCGGAGTGACCCAGGCGCCGCCCAGGTCCACGCTTCTGTCAGCGTTCAGCGCCGGCAGCGACTGGCGCGGGCCGATCCACTCGATGTGGCCGGCGCTGGTGATGATCGCCGCGTCCTCGATAATCGAGTAAGCGCCTTGGGCCATGCTCGCCACATGGCAGTGCTGCCAGAGGGTTCTCATGCAATGTCTCCGTTTCTAGCGGTGAAGTTGGGACGGATCCTGGGCCAGCGGCGCTTCGCCCTTGGCTGCCCGTGGCCTGCACCACAGCAGGTACGAGGCGACCAGGAACAGCACCCAGACCACGCCGACCAGCAGCGCTGCCTGAGTATCAGGGAAGTAACCGAGCACGCCGAACACGAACAGCATGAAGGCAATTGCCGCTGCCGGACCGTACGGCCAGAACGGCACCGGGAACTTCAGCTCGGCGACTTCTTCACGGCTCATGCTGCGGCGCATGGCAACCTGGGTCACCAGGATCATCAGCCAGACCCAGACGGTCGCAAAGGTAGCGATCGAGGCAATCAGCAGGAACACGTTTTCCGGAATCAGGTAGTTGAGCACCACGCCACCGAGCAAGGCCGCACCCATGACCAGCACGGTCATCCACGGCACACCGTGACGGGAGATTTTCGCGAAGCCCTTGGGCGCATGCCCCTGCTGGGCCAGGCCGTACATCATGCGGCCGGCACCAAAGATATCGCTGTTGATTGCCGACACTGCCGCCGAGATCACCACGATGTTCAACACAGTCGCCGCCGAGCCGATCCCGAGGTTACTGAAGATCTGCACGAACGGGCTGCCTTGGCTGCCGATCTGCGGCCATGGGTACAGGCACATCAGCACGAACAGGGTCAGGACATAGAACAGCAGGATACGTATCGGTACCGCGTTGATCGCCTTGGGCAGCACGCGCTGCGGGTCCTTGGCCTCACCGGCGGTGATGCCGATGATTTCGATACCACCAAAGGCAAACATCACCACGGCGAAGGAAGCGATCAGACCGCCTATGCCATTGGGCATGAAGCCGCCATGGTCGAACAGGTTGCTGATACCCACGGTGTTGCCGGCACTGGCGTTGTTCAGGCCGAAAATCATGATGCCGAAGCCGCCCAGGATCATCGCGACAATGGCACCGACCTTGAGCAGCGACAGCCAGAATTCCATCTCGCCGAAGACTTTGACGTTACACAGGTTCAGGCCGCCAATGAGGAAGACGATCCCCAGCACCCAGATCCAACGGGCAACTTCGGGAAACCAAAAGCCCATATAAATGCCGAAAGCGGTCACGTCGGCGATACAGACGATGATCATTTCAAAGGCATAGGTCCAGCCCAGGATGAAACCCGACATCGGTCCCAGATAGGTAGTGGCATAGCTGCCGAACGAGCCGGAGACCGGGTTGTGCACGGCCATCTCACCCAGTGCGCGCATAACCATGAACACCGCCGCGCCGCCGATCAGGTAGGCCAGCAACACGGCGGGGCCGGCCATCTGGATCGCCGAAGCAGAGCCATAGAACAACCCGGTACCGATTGCCGAGCCTAGTGCCATAAAACGAATGTGTCGCGCGGTCAGCCCGCGCTTGAGACCTTGAGCTTCTTGCATGTCACGTCCTTATTTTTGTTCTGGTCGTGAGGATGGTCGGGCCGTTTGTCGAACATCGGGGGGGCAAGTCGGGTCGCCGCACCGCCGCTCCCACAGTGGGAGCGGCTTACCCCGCGATGAATAACGCAACGACCCCAGAGGCATTACAGGCTAGGCAGGACCTTGGCCGGCAGCAGGGTGGTCAGCGAGCCTTCGGCCAGCAGGGCGATGGCCGCCTCGATGTCCGGCGCGAAGAAACGGTCCTTCTCGTAGAAGGCGACCTTGCCACGCAGGGTCTGCCGCGCCTGCTCCAGCTTCGGCGAGGTTTTCAGGCCTTCGCGCAGGTCCAGGCCCTGGGCTGCAGCCAGCCACTCCACGGCAAGCACACCGCGGGTGTTTTCAGCCATTTCCCACAGACGCTTGCCGGCAGCCGGAGCCATCGACACGTGGTCTTCCTGGTTGGCCGAGGTCGGCAGGCTGTCGACGCTGTGCGGATGCGCCAGCGCCTTGTTCTCGCTGGCCAGCGCGGCCGCGGTCACCTGGGCGATCATGAAGCCGGAGTTGACCCCGCCGTTAGCCACCAGGAACGGCGGCAACTGAGACATGTGCTTGTCCATCATCAGCGAGATACGGCGTTCGCTCAGCGAGCCGATCTCGGCGATGGCCAGGGCCATGTTGTCAGCGGCCATGGCCACGGGTTCAGCGTGGAAGTTACCACCGGAGATCACGTCACCTTCGTTAGCGAACACCAGCGGGTTGTCGGACACGGCGTTGGCTTCGATCACCAGCACCTCGGCAGCTTGACGGAACTGGGTCAGGCAGGCGCCCATGACCTGTGGCTGGCAGCGCAGCGAGTACGGGTCCTGGACCTTGCCGCAGTTTTCGTGGGAGGCCGAGACTTCGCTGCCGTCACCGAGCAAGTCGCGGTAACAGGCGGCGGCATCGATCTGGCCGCGCTGACCACGGGCGGCATGGATGCGGGCGTCGAACGGCGAGCGCGAACCCAGCACCGCTTCGACCGTCAAGGCACCGATCGATGTCGCTGCGGCGTACAGATCCTCGCCTTCGAACAGACCGCGCAGGGCATAGGCGGTGGAAGCCTGGGTGCCATTGAGCAGCGCCAGCCCCTCCTTGGCCGCCAGGGTCAGCGGTTCAAGACCGGCAACTGCCAGCGCTTCGGTGGCCGACAGCCATTGGCCGTTGTAGCGAGCTTTACCTTCACCAAGCAGTACCAGCGACATGTGCGCCAGCGGTGCCAGGTCGCCGGAAGCGCCCACCGAACCTTTGAGCGGGATGTGCGGGTAGACCTCGGCGTTGATCAACGCGATCAGTGCGTCGATCACCTTGCGGCGAATGCCGGAGAAGCCACGGCTCAGGCTGTTGACCTTGAGCACCATGATCAGCCGTACCAGAGCATCATCGATAGGCTGGCCAACGCCGGCGGCGTGGGACAGCACCAGCGAGCGCTGCAGGTTTTCCAGGTCATGGCTGGCGATGCGGGTCGAAGCCAGCAGGCCGAAACCGGTGTTGATGCCATAGGCAGTGCGGTTTTCCGCCAGGATCTGCTCGACACAAGCGACGCTGTCGTCAATCTGCTGATCGGCGCTGGCATCCAGCTTGAGCTTTACTGGCTGCTGGTAGATCGCACGCAGCTGAGCCAGGGTCAGGGTGCCGGGCTTGAGGGTCAATTCAGTCACGTTAATGCTCCGTACTCGTGAGGCGTATACGCCTGCATAGATATCAGTATCAACCATTTACCGCAGATCAGCCGGTGATCATCGGCAGGTTCAAGCCTTGTTCTTTGGCGCAGTCGATGGCGATCTGGTAACCGGCATCGGCGTGACGCATGACACCGGTGGCCGGGTCGTTGTGCAGGACGCGGGCGATACGCTCGGCAGCCTCGTCGGTACCGTCACAGACGATGACCATGCCCGAGTGCTGCGAGAAGCCCATGCCGACGCCACCACCATGGTGCAGGGATACCCAGGTCGCGCCGCTGGCGGTATTGAGCAGGGCGTTGAGCAGCGGCCAGTCGGAGACAGCGTCAGAGCCATCGCGCATCGATTCGGTTTCGCGGTTGGGGCTTGAGACCGAGCCCGAATCCAGGTGGTCGCGGCCGATAACGATCGGTGCCGACAGCTCACCGCTGCGCACCATTTCGTTGAACGCCAGGCCCAGCTTGGCGCGCAGGCCCAGACCGACCCAGCAGATACGCGCCGGCAGGCCCTGGAAGCTGATGCGCTCGCGGGCCATGTCCAGCCAGTTGTGCAGATGCGTGTCGTCCGGGATCAGTTCCTTGACCTTGGCGTCGGTCTTGTAGATGTCTTCGGCGTTACCCGACAGCGCCGCCCAACGGAACGGGCCGATACCGCGGCAGAACAGCGGACGGATGTAGGCCGGCACGAAGCCCGGGAAGTCAAAGGCATTGCTCACGCCCTCTTCCTTGGCCATTTGACGAATGTTGTTGCCATAGTCGAAGGTCGGCACGCCCTGCTTCTGGAACTCGAGCATGGCTTTGACGTGTACGGCCATGGATTGCTTGGCAGCTTTGACCACTGCCGCAGGCTCGGTTTGCGCGCGGTCGCGGTACTGCTCCCAGGTCCAGCCGGCTGGCAGGTAACCGTTGAGCGGGTCGTGGGCACTGGTCTGGTCGGTGACCATGTCAGGGCGCACGCCACGCTTGATCAGCTCAGGCAGAATTTCTGCGGCGTTGCCCAGCAGGGCGATGGAGATGGCTTTGCCTTCGGCGGTGTACTTGGCGATACGGGCCAGGGCGTCATCGAGGTCCTTGGCTTGCTCGTCGACATAACGGCTGCTCAGGCGGAAGTCGATACGGCTCTGCTGGCATTCGATGTTCAGCGAGCAGGCGCCGGCCAGGGTTGCCGCCAGCGGCTGGGCACCGCCCATGCCACCGAGGCCTGCGGTCAGTACCCACTTGCCCTTGAGGCTGCCGTTGTAGTGCTGGCGGCCGGCCTCGACGAAGGTTTCGTAGGTGCCCTGAACGATGCCCTGGCTGCCGATGTAGATCCAGCTGCCGGCGGTCATCTGGCCGTACATGGCCAGGCCCTTGGCATCCAGTTCGTTGAAATGCTCCCAGTTGGCCCAGTGCGGCACCAGGTTGGAGTTGGCGATCAGTACGCGCGGGGCGTTGCTGTGGGTCTTGAACACGCCGACCGGCTTGCCCGACTGCACCAGCAGGGTTTCGTCTTCATTGAGGTTGGTCAGGCTCTCGACGATCTTGTCGTAGCACTCCCAGTTACGCGCGGCACGGCCAATACCACCGTAAACCACCAGTTCTTTCGGGTTTTCTGCGACTTCCGGGTCGAGGTTGTTCATCAGCATGCGCAGCGGCGCTTCAGTCAACCAGCTCTTGGCGGTGAGCTTGTTGCCGCGTGCAGCGCGGATTTCGACGTCACGGAATTTTTTGAAGTTGTTGTCAGTCACGGAAATGGCTCCTAAGCGATCAGTCCAAACCAACCCAGGCATTGGGTGTGTGATGGTGCTTATACAAACACATCTTTACTTGTATGTACAAGCATAGGCAATCAAAATACCAACGCTTCCAGACCAGCGCTTACAAAGCTGAAACGCAGACGCTAGAGCCCCGCAGCACCTGGTTTTGATCAGCAGAAAAAAAATTTCAGGGGATAAACGGTGAAATGAAGCCGACCAGTGGCGTTGCACCACATTGGGACAATCGGTAATAACCTCGGCCGAGGTGCTCGGCCGAGGTATAACAAAATCAGTGTGGCGTCAGCTCGATCAGGCAGCAGCGGCCCTGCACATTCAAAGTCTGCAGGCTGGCGTTATCTTGCAGCTGCAAGCAATCGTAACGTCCGAGCTGATGCTCGCCCTGCCCGGCCAGTGTCACTTCCACCTGGGAAGCGGCGGCAAACAGCAACAGGGTCGAGGCCGAGCTGAACACCCGCTGGCTGCCATCCAGCCACTGCAGGCGCGCACGGTAACGCTCGGGGGCGTAGATCAGGTTGAAATCGCGAATTGAACCACCGAGCAAGGTGCAGCTGACCTGGCTTTCGCCACTGAACGCAAAGGCATCGAAAGGCAACAGCGGCCGTGTTGCCTGGCCATCGACCTGCAAGCGCATGCCCTCGCCTTCAAGCACGGTGATGATCCGCTGATAACCGGCGAAACTGGAAAAACCTCCCGACCCGGCGATGTCGGCAATCGACAGGCGCCAGCCGAAACCGTCAAGGCCTTCGCCGGCATCACGGGTGATCTCTTCGGTACTGCCGCCACCGTTCTTCCACGGCATGCGGGGGTAGTCTTTGGCGCGTAAAACCTGCAACTGGCTCATTTGCTGAAGCGTCCTTCCAGACGATGACGGGAACCGGGGTGAATCAGACGAGCGGCAGTCACTGGCTGACGACCCGACCAGGTGCGGCGGCGGATCAACAGGCACGGCTCGCCCTGTTCGATTTGCAACAAGCGGCATTCTTCCGGCTCGGCGAGGATCGCCTCGACCACGTGCTCCCCCTCAGTCAGCGGTGCAACCTGGGACAGGTAAGCGTAAGGCGTCTGCCGGGTGAAATCCTGCTTGAGATAATCCGGGGCGATCTGCGCGTTGACGAAGCGGTCTTCGATCTGCACGGCAATGCCGTTTTCGTAGTGCACGATCAGCGAGTGGAACACCCGCTGGCCTTCACGCATGTCCAGGGCCAGGGCGCGCTCGGAGCCGGCAGATTCCTCGGCGAGGGTGATCACCTTGCACGTGTGTTGATGGCCACGGGCGGCGATCTCATCGGCAATGTTGTTGACCTCGAACAGCGCCGAGCGGGTCTTGGGCTCGGCGACGAAGGTGCCGACGCCTTGCATGCGCACCAACAGCCCTTCGGCAGTCAGTTCGCGCAAGGCACGGTTGATGGTCATGCGGCTGAAGCCCAGCTGGCTGACCAGCTCGCTTTCCGACGGCACCCGATGGTGCGGCGGCCAGCTGCCATTCTGGATCTGCTGGGCAATCATCTGCTTGACCCGGGCATACAGCGGCGCCGGCCCCTCGCCCATCTGGGCAACCAGCGCGGAGACAGGAGGTGTCGGCACGGAAAATATCCTTGTTCGGTTGAATGAACGGTAGCTTGCCGGAGTTTACCCAGCAGGCAAACGTCTGTATATGTATATACAAATAATCACAATGAGGTGCTGCGTCGATGTCCGTCTTCTTTGCCGAGCGCGCTCTGCTGCCTACCGGCTGGGCCGAAAACGTCCGAATCGAGGTCGGCGCCGATGGCCTGCTGGCCAGCCTCCAGACCGGTGGCTCGGCTGAAGGCGCTGAGCGTCTGGCCGGCCCGTTGTTGCCAGGCATGCCCAACCTGCACTCGCATGCATTCCAGCGCGCCATGGCCGGGCTGGCCGAGGTCGCCGGCAACCCCAATGACAGCTTCTGGACCTGGCGCGAGCTGATGTACCGCCTGGTCGGCAAGATCAGCCCGGAACAGCTGCAAGTCATCGCCCGTCAGCTGTACATCGAAATGCTCAAGGCCGGTTACACCTCGGTTGCAGAATTCCACTATGTGCATCATGACGCTCAGGGCCAGGCCTATGCCGATCCGGCCGAGCTGTCCTTGCGCATCAGCCAGGCGGCCAGCGCCAGCGGCATTGGCCTGACATTGCTGCCGGTGCTGTATAGCCACTCAGGCTTTGGCGGCCAGACGCCGAATGAAGGCCAGCGGCGCTTTATCAACAGCACCGAACAGTACCTGAGCCTGCAAGCACGCCTGGCGCCGCTGTTGGCCAAGCAACCGGCGCAAGCCCTGGGCCTGTGCTTCCACTCCCTGCGCGCGGTCACCCCGGCGCAGATTGCCGAGGTCCTGGCCGCCAGCGACAAGGCCTGCCCGGTGCATATCCATATCGCCGAGCAGCAGAAGGAAGTCGATGACTGCCTGGCCTGGAGCGGACGCCGTCCTCTGCAATGGCTGTACGAAAACACCGAAGTCGACCAGCGCTGGTGCCTGATCCACGCCACCCATGCCGAACCCGATGAAGTCGAGCTGATGGCCCGCAGTGGCGCAATCGCCGGCCTGTGCCTGACCACCGAAGCGAACCTCGGCGACGGGATTTTCCCGGCAGTGGACTACCTGGCCCGGGGCGGTCGCCTGGGGATTGGGTCTGACAGCCATGTGTCGTTGAGCGTGGTCGAGGAGCTGCGCTGGCTGGAGTATGGCCAGCGCCTGCGTGACCAGCGCCGCAACCGCCTGTATCGCGGCGACCAGCCAATGGTTGGACGTACCCTCTTCGATGCCGCACTCAGCGGCGGTGCCCAAGCCTTGGGACAACCGATCGGCGAACTGGCGGTGGGCAAGCGCGCTGACTGGCTGGTGCTCGATGGCGATGATCCGTACCTGGCGACCACTCGCGAAGACGGGATTCTCAACCGCTGGTTATTTGCCGGAGGGGATCGTCAAGTGCGTGATGTGATGGTCAACGGCCAGTGGGTGGTACGCCAGGGGCGGCATGCCCAGGAAGAAGACAGCGCACGGGAATTTACCGCGGTGCTGCGGACTTTGCTGGGCTGAGCTATCGCGGGGCAAGCCCGCTCCCACAGGATTTGTGTGTTTGTGGGAACGGGCTTGCCCCGCGATAAGGCCCTCAGTGCTTGTGCGCAACCATGTCCTTGTCCGCCACCCGCCAGATCAGGCGGTTGGTGTCATAACCCTGCTGACGCGCCTTGGCCAGCAGGCTTTCCCGCTGCCAGGCCGGAACGTTCGGCGTGCGCGAAAGAATCCACAGGTACCTACGATCCGGGTTACCAACCAGCGCGGTTTGATAGTCGTCGCCGACATACAGCACCCAGTATTCGCCCTTGGTTATTCCCGGCAGCACTGTCGAGAACCAATTGTCGAACTCCACCCAGAGTTTGTCAGTCTTGCCCGAAACCTGGGGCGTGGCGTTGCCGCTGGCTTCCTGCCACTCACCCTCAAGGGTCTGACAGCGGTTGAGCACACCGACCGTACCATCAGGTTTGAGGTTGTAGTGGGCCTCGGACTGGGCGCAATCGCGCTGGAAAAACATCGGCAGGCGCGCCAGTTCAAACCACTTGCCCTGGTAACGCTTGAAGTCGACGCTATCGACCGTCTTCGGCGGGATCGGCCCCGTGCCCGAGTTGGCACAGCCACCCAGGACCAGGCCGATACACAGGGCCAGCAGCAGGTGTAGCGGTTTCATTTGAGCCCCTGTCCTGAGTACATCAGCACCTTGTCGCCGGCGTATTGCACGCTGATAAAGCTCTTCTCGTCACCCCAAGTGCAACTGGACATGCCCAGGGCGCCGGAGCACTCCTTCGGCGTGCCGAGCAGCTTTTCGACCTCGGCCTTGGCCATGCCAGCCTTGAGCTGTGAATAGTTTTCCTGGTTGATTTTGTTGCACGCAGTCAGAAATACGCACAAGGACAACAGGGCGAGGGAACGCAACGACATGAAAGGTCACTCCTGGACATGAGGGTGCAGGCGCGATGGCCTACCGACAGCTTAGAAGGGAAAAACCGACTCTGGTTCCCCAGCTTCAGCGCTTTCCTGACGCCAAATCCCTGCCTTTGGTCGCATAGCGTCACATCCGCACTAATCTTTTGCCCAAAGCGGACGACACAGGGAGACGCTGCGACGCATTGCCGCGCCCTCCCCGTTGACCCGCCTTGTGCAGACAGACCCCGCAATGACAAAAAACCTGAAGTTCAGCCACAAGATTCTGCTCGCCGCCGCCCTGGTGGTCGCTGTCGCCTTTACCTGCTTTGTCCTGTTCAACGATTACCGCCAGCGTCAGACCCTGCGTAGCAATACCGAGGCCTCCATGCGCGAACTCGGCAGTTTGACCAGCAGCAACATCCAGACCTGGCTGCAGAGCCGCATACAGATCCTGCAGTCGCTGTCCCAGCAAGTGGCCGTCGATGGCGCCAGCAAAGACAGCCTGACCCACAGCCTCAACCTGCCGGTGTATGGCAACAATTTCCTCCTGACCTATTTCGGCGGCCAGGATGGCTACATGCAGTCGGTGCCCCTGGGCAGCCGCCCCGCCGACTACGATCCACGCGTGCGTGGCTGGTACAAGGCCGCCAGCAGCGCCGGCCAGACCATCGTCACCGAACCTTATATTTCGGCCTCCGCCAACAAGCTGGTGATTACCCTGGCCACGCCTGTGCAACATCAAGGCAAGCTGATCGGGGTCAATGGTGCCGACACCGACCTGGACAGCATCAGCGCAATCATCAACGCCCTGGACTTCGACGGTCACGGTCAGGCATTCATCGTCAACGGCGACGGCAAGATCCTGGTCCACCCCGACAGCAAGCTGGTGCTGAAAAACCTCAGTGAGGCCTACCCAAAGAACACTCCGCAGATCGGCAGTGGTCTCAAGGAGGCCGAACAAGGGGGTCAGCAGCAGTTCATCAGCTTCACCAAGGTCAATGGCGTGCCCTCAGCCGACTGGTATGTGGCACTGGTGCTCGACCAGGACTTCGCCTTCGCCATGCTCAGCGAACTGCGCACCTCGGCGATTGTCGCCACGGTGATTGCGGTGCTGATCATCATCGCCCTGCTGGGCCTGCTGATCCGCGTCCTGATGGAACCGCTGCACGTCATGGGCCGGGCGATGCACGACATCGCTGAAGGTGAAGGCGACCTGACCCGCCGCCTGCGCATTCACGGCCAGGACGAATTCGGCAGCCTCGGCCAGTCGTTCAACCGTTTTGTCGAGCGCATCCATGAGTCGATCCGTGAAGTGTCCTCGGCCACCGGCCAGGTCAACGAAGTGGCCTTGCGCGTCATTAGCGCCTCAAACGCCTCGATCCATAACGCCGACCAGCAATCGAGCCGTACCAGCAGTGTTGCCGCAGCCATCAACCAGCTCGGCGCCGCCGCCCAGGAGATCGCCCAGAACGCGGCCCTCGCCTCGCAGCACTCCAGCGATGCGCGCAACCTGGCCGCAGAAGGCCAGCAGGTGGTCGAGCAAACCATCGAGGTGATGAACCAGCTGTCGACCAAGATCAGCGACTCCTGCGACAACATCGAAACGCTCAACGCCAACACGGTGAACATTGGCCAGATCCTCGAAGTGATCAGCGGCATTTCCCAGCAGACCAACCTGCTGGCGCTCAATGCTGCCATCGAAGCGGCCCGTGCAGGTGAAGCCGGCCGAGGCTTCGCGGTGGTGGCCGATGAGGTACGCAACCTGGCTCACCGCACCCAGGACTCAGCGCAACAGGTTCAGCGCATCATTGAAGAACTACAGGCAGGCGCCCGCGTCGCCGTCAGCACCATGACCGAAAGCCAGAGCCACAGCCAGCACAGCGTCGGCATTGCCAACCAGGCCGGTGAACGCCTGGGCAGCGTGACTCAGCGAATCGGTGAGATCGACGGCATGAACCAGTCGGTGGCCACCGCTACCGAAGAACAGACGGCCGTGGTCGAGTCGATCAATGTCGACATCACCGAGATCAATACGCTGAATCAGGAAGGCGTGGAGAACCTGCAAGCGACTTTGCGGGCCTGCAATGACCTGGAGAATCAGGCCAGCCGCTTGAAGCACTTGGTGGGGAGTTTCAGGATTTGATCTGAAATTTATCGCGGGGCAAGCCCGCTCCCACAGAATCGGTGGGAGCGGGCTTGCCCCGCGATCGAATTCAACTCAAAACCGCGAGCCGGGCTCCAGCAGAAAATCCATCTCTTCATCGGTACTCGGCCGATTCAGAACCAGATTGCGATGCGGGAAGCGGCCAAAGCGGGCAATCACTCGCTGGTGCTGCTCGGCATAGTCGAGGAAGCCTTCGAACAGACGCCGCTCTCTATCCGGCTGGGCATCAAGCAACAACTGATAGCGCTCGACACTGATGTTCTGCCAGTCGAGCACTTCGGCATGCTCGAGCACCAGCAGGATGAACACCCGCTGGATCGGTAGAAGCTGGTAATCCCACTTCTTGTCCAGGCCCTGCATCACCAGCACCTGAGCACGCCGGTCGCCATCGAAGGCATGCGGCGTGTCGCGGTGAATCATGCGCGGCAACTGGTCGAGCAGCAGGACCAGACCCAGCCAGCCCTGCGGGCTTTGCAGCCACTCGTCCAGACCGCCCGCCAGTGCCTGAGCGACCAGGTCGCCGAAGCGCTCACGCGCCTCGTCGTCGTGGTGCTTGCCGAACCACAGCGTGCTCTTCTCGTCAGCGACGTCCTGAGGGCTGGTGCCCCATCCGAACCACCACTCCAGTAACGGCTGCCAAGGTGCGAGCATGACTTACTCCTGGTGATAACCGGTAACGCGCTCGACTTCCTGCTTGGAGCCGAGGAACACTGCCACGCGCTGGTGCAGGCTTTCGGGCTGGATGTCGAGGATGCGCTGTTTGCCGTCGGTGGAAGCACCGCCAGCCTGTTCGATGATGAACGACATCGGGTTGGCTTCGTACATCAAGCGCAGCTTGCCCGGCTTGGAAGGCTCACGGGCATCACGCGGGTACATGAACAGGCCGCCGCGGGTCAGGATGCGATGCACATCGGCAACCATCGAGGCAATCCAGCGCATGTTGTAGTTCTTTTTCAGCGGACCGGTCTCACCGGCCAGCAGCTCGCCCACATAACGGGTCACCGGCGCTTCCCAGTGACGCTGGTTGGACATGTTGATGGCGAACTCGGCGGTGGTTTCCGGCACCTGGATGTTCTCGTGGGTCAGGACGAAGCTGCCCAGCTCGCGGTCCAGGGTGAAGCCCTTGACGCCGTTGCCCAGGGTCAGGATCAGCATGGTCTGCGGACCATAGATCGCATATCCGGCGGCAACCTGCTTGGTGCCAGGCTGCAGGAAGGCCTGCTCGTTGAGGCTTTCGTTCTGGCTCAGGTACTCGTTAGGGCAACGCAGTACCGAGAAAATCGTGCCGACCGATACGTTGACGTCGATGTTCGACGAACCGTCCAGTGGGTCGAATACCAGCAGGTAGGCACCTTTCGGGTATTTGCCCGGAATCTGGTAGGCGTTGTCCATTTCTTCGGACGCCATGCCAGCCAGGTGACCGCCCCACTCGTTGGCTTCGAGCAGGATGTCGTTGGAAATCACGTCCAGTTTCTTCTGGACTTCGCCCTGCACGTTTTCAGTGCCCATGCTGCCCAGAACGCCGCCCAGCGCGCCCTTGGAAACGTTATGGCTGATCTCCTTGCACGCACGCGCCACCACTTCGATCAGGAAGCGCAGATCGGCAGGAGTACTGTTGCTGCGGGTCTGCTCAATCAAATAGCGACTCAGGGTAACGCGGGACATGTAAGGCTCCGAAGGAAGGGGGTAATAAAAACCCCCGCAGTTTACAGGGAGAGTGCAACGCTAGCGAGCGATCCGACACGCTTGCCCGATCAGACGGCACATTGGCCCGAGAGTTCACCGCCCCCGGGCCGCCATGCACAGCTTAGTCGAGGACTTTCCAGATTTGCGTGGCGTACTCACGAATGGTCCGGTCGGACGAGAACCAGCCCATCCGTGCGGTGTTGAGCACTGCGATACGCCACCACTGTTTGGGGTCATGCCAGAGCGCTTCGACGCGCAGTTGAGCATCCCAGTAGGCATCGAAGTCGGCGCAGAGCAGAAAGCGGTCATGGGCCACCAGCGAATCCACCAGCCCCAAATAACGGGCCGGATCATCCGGGGAGAACACCCCGCTGCGAATCGCCTGGAGCACGTCATTGAGACGGTGCGAGGCACTGATCGCCGCATGGGCGTCAAAGTCGCCACTGCGCTTGCGCGCTTCCACCTGCTGCGCGGTCAGGCCGAAGATGAACATGTTCTCGGCGCCCACTTGCTCGCACATCTCGACGTTGGCACCGTCCAGGGTGCCGATGGTCAGGGCGCCATTGAGACCGAACTTCATGTTGCTGGTACCAGAGGCTTCGTAACCGGCCGTAGAAATCTGTTCGGACAGGTCAGCCGCCGGAATGATGCTCTCCGCCAGGCTGACGTTGTAGTTGGGCAAGAACACCACCTTGAGCAGACCGCGCACCGTCGGGTCGTTATTCACCACCCGGGCGATGTCGTTGCTGAGTTTGATGATCAACTTGGCCTGGTGATAGCTGGCCGCCGCCTTGCCGGCAAAAATCTTCACCCGCGGCGCCCAGCTGGTGCCGGGCTCGGCGCGAATGGCCTGGTACAAGGCCACGGTGTGCAGGAGGTTGAGCAACTGGCGCTTGTACTCATGGATGCGCTTGACCTGCACATCGAACATGGCTTGCGGGTTGACGCTGACACCCAGGCGCTCCTGGATCAGATTGGCCAAGGCCGTCTTGCTGTGCAGCCGTTGCTCGGCGAACTGCTTGCGGAACGACGCCTTGTCGGCAAAGGGCTCAAGATCGCGCAAACGCCCTTGCGGGTCATCGAGCACGTCATCACCCAAAGCCTCGACCAGCATGCCGGTCAACAGCGGGTTGGACTGATAAAGCCAGCGGCGGAAGGTGATGCCGTTGGTCTTGTTGTTGATCCGTTCCGGGTAGAGCTTGTGCAGTTCGGCGAACACCGTGCTGCGCATCAACTTGCTGTGCAACGCCGACACGCCATTGACGCTGTGCGAGCCAAGAAACGCCAGGTTGCCCATACGCACGCGCCTGCCGTTGTCTTCCTCGATCAGCGACACTGCGCGCAGTACATCAAAGTCATGGATGCCCTTGGCCCGCAGGGCATCGATGTGAAACGCATTGATCAGGTAGATGATCTGCATGTGCCGCGGCAGCATGCGTTCCATCAGGCCGACCGGCCAGGTTTCCAGGGCTTCGGGCAACAGGGTATGGTTGGTGTAGGCCAGGGTCTCGACGGTCAACTGCCAGGCTGTGTCCCAGGGCACTTCATGCTGATCGACGAGCAAACGCATCAGTTCGGCCACCGCAATCGAGGGATGCGTGTCATTGAGCTGGATCGCCGCCGACTCATGCAGGTTGAGCAGACTTTCGTGCATGTTCAGGTGACGGCGCAGCAGATCCTGCAGCGAGGCACAAACAAAGAAGTACTCCTGGCGCAGGCGCAGCTCTTGGCCAGCCTCGGTACTGTCGGCCGGATATAGTACCCGCGAGATGCTTTCAGCCCGTGCTACTTCAGCCACGGCACCCAGGTGGTCACCCGCATTGAATCGCTCCAGGTGCAACTCTTCCAGCGCCCGTGCCCGCCACAGGCGCAAGGTGTTGACGCTGGCGCCACGCCAGCCAACAACCGGCGTGTCATAGGCCACCGCTCGTACGGTTTCGGCCGGCCACCACACCTGGCGTTGCTGGCCATTGGCGTCATGCACGGTCTCGACGCTGCCGCCAAAACTGATCGGATAGATCACCTCAGCCCGCTCGAACTCCCAGGGGTTGCCGAAATCCAGCCAGTTCTCGGTCTGCTCCTGCTGCCAGCCATCGACCACCGCCTGGCGGAAAAGGCCGTGCTCGTAGCGAATGCCGTAACCGTGGGCGGCAATACCCAACGTCGACATGCTTTCCATGAAGCAGGCCGCCAGACGCCCGAGGCCACCGTTGCCCAAGGCTGCGTCCGGCTCTAGCAGGCGAATGCGCTCAAGATCGACATCCAGGCCACTGAGGGCTTCTCGGGCGACCTCCAGCAGGCCCAGATTGCTCAGACTGTCGTACAGCAAGCGACCGATGAGAAACTCCAGGGACAGGTAATACACCCGTTTCTGGCTGCTGCGGTAGATCTGTCGGGTATGGTCCATCCAATGATCGACCATGTGATCACGGGCGGCCAGGGCGATGGCTTCGAACCAGTCATGGTCGAAGGCGTGTTCCGGATCCTTGCCGACCGCGTAGGTCAATTTGTCCAGTACAGCGGTGCGAAAAGCGGCCACCTCTGCGTCACGAGCGAGTGGTTCCTGAGACATGCGACGTCCTCGACCAGGTTGACGAATGCGGATGGAGATCTCTCAGCCTAGACCGTTCGACACAGAGCGAAAGCGCAGGTTCGGGAGTTTCTGCTTAAAAACAGCGGCCATGGCTGGTGGAACTGGCAAATGGCTGTTCACATTTTGACCAACTCCGGTATGATCGCGCGCCTACCAGAACATCTAAAACCTGAACCTGATGAAACCGACCCTGATTGCCGCCGCCGAAGTCGACCGCCTGGAAACCTGGCAGAAGTACCAAAGCCATATGTGCGGAGGCTGCAACTCGACCTGCTGTACCTTGCCGACGGAAGTGAAAATCAAAGACCTGATCCGTATGGGCGTGGTGGATGAGTTCGAGGTGGGCGAGCCGCCGAAGAACATTGCCAAGCGTTTGCAGAAGGACGGGATCATCCAGCGCTTCAACCAGAAGTCGGGCATCTTCACTCTGGCGCAGATGAGCAACGACGACTGCCTGTATCTGGATCGTAAAAGTCGCATGTGCACCATTTACGACAAGCGCCCGGACACCTGCCGTAACCACCCGCGGATCGGACCGCGCCCAGGGTATTGCGCCTACATTCCCAAGCCGGCAGCGCGCCGCTAAACGCATCGCGGGGCAAGCCCGCTCCCACAGTGGGCTTGCCCCGCGATTGGTTTACCAGACAAACAAAAACGCCCCCGGCCTTGCGGCCGGGGGCGTTTTTGTTTCAGCCGGGCTTAGTTAGCCTTGGCTTTCTTGGCAGCGCGGGTACGCTCGCCTTCGTCGAGGATCTTCTTACGCAGACGGATCGACTTAGGCGTCACTTCGCACAGCTCGTCGTCCTGGATGAATTCCAGAGCCTGTTCCAGGGTGAAGCGAACAGGTGGAACCAGAGCGATGGTTTCGTCTTTACCCGAAGCACGCATGTTGTCGAGCTTCTTGCCCTTGGTAGGGTTGACGCCCAGGTCGTTGTCACGGCTGTTCAGACCCACGATCTGACCGTTGTAGATCTCCTGACCATGCTCAACGAACAGCTTGCCGCGAGCCTGCAGGGTTTCCAGCGAGTAGGTCAGTGCCTTACCGGTTTCTACCGATACCAGTACACCGTTCTGACGGCCGGACATGTGACCGGACTTCATCGGCGCGTAGCGATCGAAGATCGAGGTCAGGATGCCTGCACCGTTGGTCAGGGTCAGGAACTGGTTACGGAAACCGATCAGACCACGGGCTGGAATGTTGTATTCCAGGCGTACACGGCCCTTGCCATCCGGAACCATGTTGGTCAGGTCGCCTTTACGCAGACCCATTTCTTCCATGACCTTGCCCTGCGAATCTTCAGGGATGTCGATGGTGACGTTCTCGAACGGCTCGTGCTTGACGCCGTCGACTTCACGGATGATCACTTCCGGACGACCAACGCCCATTTCGAAGCCTTCACGACGCATGGTTTCGATCAGAACCGACAGGTGCAGCTCACCACGGCCGGAAACCTTGAACTTGTCAGCCGAGTCGCCTTCTTCAACGCGCAGTGCAACGTTGTACAGCAGCTCTTTGTCCAGACGTTCCTTGATGTTACGGGAGGTGACGAACTTGCCTTCTTTACCGCAGAACGGCGAGTCGTTGACCTGGAAGGTCATCGAAACGGTTGGCTCGTCAACGGTCAGTGGCTTCATCGCTTCAACTGCGTCCGGGGAGCACAGGGTGTCAGAGATGAACAGCTCGTCGAAACCGCTGATGCAGACGATGTCGCCAGCCTGGGCTTCTTCGACGTCAACGCGGTGCAGACCGTGGTGACCCATCAGCTTGAGGATACGGCCGTTACGCTTCTTGCCGTCGGTATCGATAGCAACAACCGGGGTGTTCGGCTTGACGCGGCCACGGGCGATACGGCCAACGCCGATAACACCGAGGAAGCTGTTGTAGTCCAGGGCCGAGATCTGCATCTGGAACGGACCGTCACGGTCAACAGCTGGCGCTGGTACGTTGTCGACGATCGACTGGTACAGCGGGGTCATGTCTTCGGCCATTTCGGTGTGGTCCAGACCGGCAATGCCGTTCAGGGCCGAGGCGTAGACGACTTTGAAGTCCAGCTGTTCTTCGGTGGCGCCGAGGTTGTCGAACAGGTCGAAGATCTGGTCCAGAACCCAGTCAGGACGTGCGCCCGGACGGTCGACCTTGTTGATCACCACGATTGGACGCAGGCCGGCTTCGAAAGCCTTCTTGGTCACGAAACGGGTTTGCGGCATAGGGCCGTCTTGGGCGTCGACCAGCAGCAGCACGGAGTCGACCATCGACATTACACGCTCAACCTCGCCACCAAAGTCGGCGTGGCCGGGGGTGTCGACGATGTTGATGTGGTAGCCGTTCCAGTTGATGGCGGTGTTCTTCGCCAGAATGGTAATACCGCGCTCTTTTTCCTGGTCGTTGGAGTCCATGACGCGCTCGTCGTTGAGCTCGTTACGCTCCAGAGTGCCGGACTGACGCAGGAGTTTGTCGACCAGGGTGGTTTTACCATGGTCAACGTGGGCGATGATGGCGATGTTACGCAGATTTTCGATCACGTGTGTATCTCGATCAGAGGATTCGGGTTGCCGCCCAGTCTAGGCGGCGAATATGAATGAATGGCGCTCAACGGGCCCGCAGGTCGGGAGGGCGATGGCGGATGCTCCCGCCATACAACCCCGGCGTTTTATGTCGGACGATAAACGCGCACATTGGCATGTCCCTCACTGAGCAAATGATGGGCATGCAGGCGACTCATCACACCCTTGTCGCAATACAGTAGGTACTGGCGCGTAGCGTCCAGCTCCTTGAAGCGACTGTTCAGGGCGTAGAACGGCAAGGCCTTGACCTCGATGCCGTCCAGTTCCAGGGGCTGGTCTTCCTGGGCATCGGGGTGACGAATGTCGATCACCACCTGCCCGGCCAGCGCCTGGCTGACTTCTTCGATCTGGATATCCTGGCTGAGTTCATCGATCACGTGGTCGATGGAGATCAGGCGAGCGCGCTCCAGAGCACGCTCGAGCACGGCCATGTCGAACTGCTTCTCTTCATGGTCAACGCGGTGACGCTTGGCGCAGGTGGTCGGGTTCACCGAGATCACGCCGCAGTATTCAGGCATGTGCTTGGCGAACTCGGCGGTGCCGATCTGGTTGGCCTGGTCAATGATGTCCTGCTTGTGGCTGGCCAGCAGCGGACGCAGTACCAGCTTCTCGGTGGCCGAGTCGATTATGGCCAGGTTCGGCAGGGTCTGGCTCGACACCTGGGAAATCGCTTCGCCGGTCACCAGCGCGTCGATCTCCAGGCGGTCGGCAATATTGGTCGCCGCGCGCAGCATCATGCGCTTGAGGGTCACGCCCATGTAGCTGTTGTCGACCTTGCCGAGAATCTCGCCGACCACTTCTTCGAACGGCACGCTGACGAACAGCACGCGCTGGCTGCTGCCGTATTTCTTCCACAGGAAGTGGGCGACTTCCATCACCCCCAGCTCGTGGGCACGGCCGCCCAGGTTGAAGAAGCAGAAGTGGGTCATCAGGCCGCGGCGCATCATCTGGTAGGCCGCCACAGTGGAGTCGAAACCACCGGACATCAACACCAGAGTCTGCTCCAGCGCGCCCAGCGGGTAGCCGCCGATTCCCTTGTGCTGGCTGTGAATCACGTACAAAAGCTTGTCACGCACCTCGATGCGCACCTCGACCTCGGGATTGCGCAGGTCGATACCGGCGGCGCCGCACTGCTGACGCAGCTGGCTGCCGACATAACGGTCGACGTCCATCGAGGTGAAGTCGTGGTGGCCGCCACGCTTGCAACGTACCGCGAAGCGCTTGCCGGCCAGCAGATGACCGAAGTGCGCCTTGCACTTGGCAACGATATCGTCGAAGTCACCCAGCGGGTACTCGTCGACCTGCAGGAAATGGGCAATGCCCGGCATACAGGTCAGACGCTCGGTCATCTCGCGCAGGACTTTCTCGTCCTCGATGCGGGTGACCACCTCGAGGTTGTCCCAGACACCGTTAACCGCGAGCGCAGGATCGAGGTCCTTGAGCACGGTACGGATGTTGCGGCCCAGCTGACGAATGAAGCGCTTGCGAACCGGGCGGCTCTTGATAGTGATCTCTGGGAAGACTTTTACGATTAGTTTCATGAAATACAGCGCGCGAGGTGCCGACTAAAAAAGTGGGGCGCGGATTATAGCGGAAATTGTTCAAGGTTTAACCAATTAATCTACAGAAGGTTTTTCTCGCACCATAATGAGGCACAACACTTCATTCGCGCCTCTTAAGAGTGCAGAAAATCGCTTGAATTTCAGCCCCGCGCCCCTGAAATGCTTGGCAATCGGGCAAAAACTCCAAACCGGGGCACTGGCATGCAATTTGCTCCCTTGTGATGCAGGTTGCCTTGGCCGACTATTCGCGCCCGGCATCACCCAAATTCCAGGGCTGCACAGGCTAGCTCTACCCCACCCGGAGGACACTATGTCGAAGTCGGTTCAACTCATCAAAGATCATGACGTTAAATGGATTGATCTGCGCTTCACTGACACCAAGGGCGTACAGCACCACGTGACCATGCCGGCCCGTGATGCGCTGGAGGAAGACTTCTTCGAAGTCGGCAAGATGTTCGACGGTTCCTCCATCGCTGGCTGGAAAGGCATCGAAGCCTCGGACATGATCCTGATGCCGGTCGACGAAACCGCCGTGCTGGATCCGTTCACCGAAGAGCCGACCCTGATCCTGACCTGCGACATCGTCGACCCTTCGAGCATGCAGGGTTACGACCGTGACCCGCGCGCGATCGCCAAGCGTGCCGAAGAGTACCTCAAGAGCACTGGCATCGGTGACACCGTGTTCGCCGGTCCAGAGCCTGAGTTCTTCATCTTCGACGAAGTGAAGTTCAAGTCGGACATCTCCGGCTCGATGTTCAAGATCTTCTCCGAGCAAGGCTCGTGGATGTCCGACCAGGACGTTGAAGGCGGCAACAAAGGCCACCGTCCAGGCGTCAAAGGTGGTTACTTCCCGGTTCCGCCGTTCGACCACGACCACGAAATCCGTACTGCCATGTGCAACGCACTGGAAGAAATGGGTCAGACCGTCGAAGTTCACCACCACGAAGTGGCGACTGCCGGTCAGAACGAAATCGGCGTCAAGTTCAACACCCTGGTGAAGAAAGCTGACGAAGTCATGGCCCTGAAATACGTCGTGCACAACGTTGCCGACGCTTACGGCCGCACTGCCACCTTCATGCCGAAGCCACTGTACGGCGACAACGGCTCGGGCATGCACGTGCACATGTCGATCTGGAAAGAAGGCAAGAACACCTTCGCAGGCGAAGGCTATGCCGGCCTGTCCGACACTGCCCTGTACTTCATCGGCGGTATCATCAAGCACGGTAAGGCCCTGAACGGCTTCACCAACCCGTCGACCAACTCCTACAAGCGTCTGGTACCAGGCTTCGAAGCACCGGTAATGCTGGCCTACTCGGCTCGCAACCGTTCCGCTTCGATCCGTATCCCTTACGTTTCCAGCCCGAAAGCCCGCCGTATCGAAGCGCGCTTCCCGGACCCATCGGCCAACCCGTACCTGGCCTTCGCCGCACTGCTGATGGCCGGCCTGGACGGTATCCAGAACAAGATCCACCCAGGCGATGCCGCCGACAAGAACCTGTACGACCTGCCGCCTGAAGAGGCCAAGGACATCCCGCAGGTTTGCGGCAGCCTGAAGGAAGCCCTGGAAGAGCTGGACAAGGGCCGTGCGTTCCTGACCAAGGGCGGCGTGTTCTCCGACGACTTCATCGATGCCTTCATCGAGCTGAAGAGCGAAGAAGAAATCAAGGTCCGCACCTTCGTACACCCACTGGAATACGAGCTGTACTACAGCTGCTGATTCGGTGACGGTGTAACGCCATCAAAGAGAGGCCTCCTTCGGGAGGCCTTTTCTTTTTCTGACGCATGCATAGGTCACAGCCGACAGGTTTAAAGCTCACAACGCGGCACACTGGTCTTTTTCTGTTCAGGACACCTCACCATGCGCACAACCCTGTTTGCCCTGCTGTTCACTCCCCTGCTCCTCACCCAAGGCTGCACATCGACACCGCCACCCACCAGCGCGCTGCAGCAATTGCTCGACAGCGTCGAACAACGCCTGGATATCGCCGAAGCCGTTGCCCTAAACAAATGGGACTCGGGCCAGCCGGTACAAGCCAGCGAGCGCGAACTGCAGGTGATCGCCGGCGCCCAGACTCAAGCCGCACGCCTGGGCGTCGACAGTCAGCGCGCAGCCGTGTTTTTTACCGATCAGATCGAAGCCAATAAATTACTCCAGTACAGCGCGCTGTCACGCTGGCATGCGGCGGGCAGCGCACCGCAAACGCCACGTATCGATCTGGCCACGCAGTTGCGCCCACAGCTGGATCGTCTGCAACGCACCCTGCTAAGCCAGCTGGCGGCCTTCGACCGCAGCCGCCCGGCGCCTTGCCAGCCTGCACTGGCCCAGGCCATCGAGCAGCGCGAGACAAGCCCGCAACGAGCGCTGGCCCTGATCCGTGCCACCGCCCATTTATGCGCCGCGCAGTAAATCCTCCTCTATGCTCTATATTGGTGCACGCAATAGCCTGCACCTAAGCAAATCAGCCCATTTTGGTTCAAGAAAACCGCCAGATCAGGGCTTTGTAGCCATATTTAGCGCAAATACAGGTCTTTATCCGGCAAATCCGCTTCTTTTCGGAGCCTTGGTTTGTTTTTTGCATTTTCTTCTCACCAGCAGACAACCAGCGCCCGCGACCCTGGCCCAGCCGCGGTCGTCATGAGCCAAAAGAGGTCACCGACACCCCATGACCATCAGCGATGCCCTGCACCGACTGCTACTGGACAACCTGACCACTGCCACCATTCTGCTCAATGCCGAGTTGCGCCTTGAGTACATGAACCCGGCAGCGGAAATGCTCCTGGCCATCAGCGGCCAGCGCAGTCATGGGCAATTCATCAGCGAGTTGTTCACCGAATCGCCTGAAGCGCTCAATTCCTTGCGCCAGGCAGTGGAGCACGCGCACCCGTTCACCAAGCGCGAAGCGCAACTGACGTCACTGACCGGGCAGACTCAGACCGTCGACTATGCGGTAACACCGATCCTCAGCGGTGGCCGGACCTTGCTGCTGCTTGAGGTCCACCCCCGCGACCGGCTGCTGCGTATCACCAAGGAAGAAGCCCAGCTGTCCAAGCAGGAAACCACCAAGCTGCTGGTGCGCGGCCTGGCCCACGAAATCAAGAACCCACTGGGCGGCATTCGCGGCGCCGCCCAACTGTTATCGCGGGAGCTGCCCGAGGAAGCCCTCAAGGATTACACCAATGTGATCATTGAAGAGGCGGATCGCCTGCGCAACCTGGTCGATCGCATGCTCGGTTCGAACAAGCTGCCCTCGCTGGCAATGACCAACATCCATGAAGTGCTTGAACGGGTCTGCAGCCTGGTCGAAGCCGAAAGCCAAGGCGGCATCACCCTGGTGCGTGACTACGACCCGAGCCTGCCGGACGTACTGATCGACCGCGAGCAGATGATCCAGGCCGTGCTCAATATCGTACGCAACGCCATGCAGGCCATCAGCGGCCAGAACGAACTGCGCCTGGGCCGCATCAGCCTGCGCACCCGCGCCATGCGTCAGTTCACCATCGGCCACACCCGCCATCGCCTGGTGGCCAAGGTCGAGATCATCGACAACGGTCCGGGCATTCCCGCCGAACTGCAGGAAACCATCTTCTACCCCATGGTCAGCGGCCGTCCGGACGGTACCGGGCTGGGCCTGGCCATTACCCAGAACATCATCAGCCAGCACCAGGGCTTGATCGAATGTGACAGCCATCCAGGCCACACCACCTTCTCGATCTTTCTGCCGCTGGAACAAGGAGCCACCGCCTCATGAGCCGTAGTGAAACCGTCTGGATCGTCGACGATGATCGCTCCATCCGCTGGGTCCTGGAAAAAGCCCTGCAACAGGAAGGCATGACCACCCAGAGCTTCGACAGCGCCGACGGCGTCATGAGCCGCCTGGCCCGGCAGCAGCCTGACGTGATCATTTCCGATATCCGCATGCCCGGGGCCAGCGGCCTGGACCTGCTGGCGCAGATTCGCGAACAACACCCGCGCCTACCGGTCATCATCATGACCGCCCATTCGGACCTGGACAGCGCGGTGGCGTCCTATCAGGGCGGTGCGTTCGAATACCTGCCCAAACCGTTCGACGTCGATGAGGCCGTGTCGCTGGTCAAGCGCGCCAACCAGCACGCCCAGGAGCAACAGGGCCTGGATGTCGCCCCGAGCCTGACCCGCACCCCGGAAATAATCGGTGAAGCGCCGGCAATGCAGGAAGTGTTCCGCGCCATCGGTCGCTTGAGCCACTCCAACATCACCGTGCTGATCAACGGTGAGTCGGGTACCGGCAAAGAGCTGGTGGCCCATGCCCTGCACCGCCACAGCCCACGGGCGGCCTCGCCGTTCATCGCCCTGAACATGGCGGCGATTCCCAAAGATCTGATGGAGTCCGAGCTGTTCGGTCACGAAAAAGGCGCATTCACCGGTGCCGCCAACCTGCGTCGCGGCCGCTTCGAGCAGGCCGATGGCGGCACGCTGTTCCTCGATGAGATTGGCGACATGCCAGCCGACACCCAGACCCGTCTGCTGCGAGTACTGGCCGATGGCGAGTTCTACCGGGTTGGTGGTCATGTGCCAGTGAAGGTCGACGTACGCATCATCGCCGCGACCCACCAGAATCTGGAAACCCTGGTGCAGGCTGGCAAGTTCCGCGAAGACCTGTTCCATCGCCTGAACGTGATCCGCATCCATATCCCGCGCCTGGCCGACCGTCGCGAAGACATCCCGACTCTGGCCCGACACTTTCTCGGCCGCGCCGCCCAGGAGCTGGCGGTTGAGCCAAAGCTGCTCAAGGCCGAGACCGAAGAGTTCATGCGCAACCTGCCGTGGCCGGGTAACGTGCGTCAGCTGGAAAACACCTGCCGCTGGATCACCGTAATGGCTTCAGGCCGGGAAGTGCACATCGGCGACCTGCCGCCAGAACTGCTCAACCTGCCACAGGACAGCGCGCCGGTGACCAACTGGGAGCAGGCGCTGCGCCAATGGGCCGACCAGGCCCTAGCCCGCGGCCAGACCAGCCTGCTCGACAGCGCCGTGCCGAGCTTCGAGCGGATCATGATCGAAATCGCCCTCAAGCACACCGCTGGTCGCCGACGTGATGCCGCGGTATTGCTCGGCTGGGGGCGCAATACCCTGACGCGCAAGATTAAAGAGTTGGGGATGAAGGTCGCCGGCGGCGATGAGGACGGCGACGACGAGGCCTGATGGAACTCTGGTGGGGGCAAGCCCGCTCCCACCGATAGTTGCTCCCAGATGCACCGAACCTGTGCCCGACGCACCGCAGCAAAGCACAAATCCCCGGCAAAACCCCGTTCCAGCCCCTCAAACCCGCTTATCTGCGGGCTGCAATAAAACTGGCACACACCCTGCATTAGTATCAGTACTTCCAGTTTTGGGGGCCTTGGTACAGGCAGGCCGGGGATTCCCCTCTTTTATTCGTGCAGTCTCACCTGCACACGCCAGCGCCCCTCATCCTCTGCACCGGCCCAGTTGCCGTGCAGAGGACGGGCCGCGACCAGGGTCACCAGCAACCCACCATCACTTTTCTGCACCCGCCAACTGACCGGTTTGCCCTGCTGGCGCAACTGGCCCCGCGCAGCCTTGCCGTCGGCCTCGAACAGCAAGGCCAGGGTGCCATCGACTTCTTCGCCATGCAGTTTGGGTTCTTCGTTGAACCACAGGTCCAGCCCACCCTCGACCACCTGTACCTGCTCCAGAACCCGCGGCTCGGGCGTGGTCAGGCGGCCGATCATCAAGCCCACCAACATGCCGAAAATCGCCAGGGAAAACAGCACGCGCGGCCATTGCTGCGAACGCGGGTCCGGTTCAGGAGTAGAATGCTCGCCATCTTTATGCTCGGAGCCGTGCATGTTTCACGTCATCCTCTTTCAACCAGAGATTCCGCCGAATACTGGCAATATTATAAGGCTGTGCGCCAACAGCGGCTGTCACTTGCACCTGATCGAGCCGATCGGCTTCGAGCTGGACGACAAGCGCCTGCGCCGCGCCGGGCTGGACTACCACGAGTATGCCACCCTCAAGCGCCATGCCGACCTGCCCAGCTGCCTGGAAAGCCTCGGCCAGCCGCGTCTGTTCGCGTTCACCACCAAGGCTTCGCACCCTTACCACGAAACGGTGTTCCAGCCTGGCGATGCCTTCCTGTTCGGCCCGGAAAGCCGTGGCTTGCCTGCTGAGGTGCTCGACAGCCTGCCCGCCGAGCAGCGCCTGCGCCTGCCCATGCGCCCGGGATGCCGGAGCCTGAATCTGTCCAATACCGTGGCGGTGACTGTCTACGAAGCCTGGCGTCAGCAAGGTTTTGCCTGAGCCATGAAAAAAGCGCCCATCAGGGCGCTTTTTGCGACATTGCAACAGGCTTATTGCAGCGAAGGCGCTTCGCCAGCTTCCTGCATGCGCTGCATTTCCTGAGCGTACAGAGCGTCGAAGTTGACCGGCGACAGCATCAGCGCCGGGAACGAACCACGGGTCACCAGGCTGTCCAACGCTTCGCGAGCATACGGGAACAGGATGTTCGGGCAGAACGCGCCTAGGGTGTGGCTCATCGAAGCCGCATCCAGGTTCTTGATCAGGAAGATACCGGCTTGCTGGACTTCAGCAATGAAGGCCACTTCATCACCATTCTTGACGGTCACCGACAGGGTCAGTACGACTTCGTGGAAGTCGCCTTCCAGACCTTTCTGCTTGGTGTTCAGATCCAGAGCAACACTTGGCTCCCACTGCTGACGGAAGATCGCCGGGCTTTTTGGCGCTTCGAAGGACAGGTCGCGCACATAGATGCGCTGCAGGGAGAACTGCGGAGTGCTTTCGTCGGCTGCTGCTGCGTCGTTGTTCTGTTGATCAGTCATGACAGATCCTTCTTTCCAGGTTCTTTAATAGGGGTTCTGGTTCAGGCCTTGAGCAAGCCGTCGAGTTTACCGGCGCGCTCAAGGGCATACAGGTCGTCGCAACCGCCGACATGGGTGTTGCCGATCCAGATCTGCGGCACCGAGGTACGCCCTGCCTTCTGGCTCATTTCGGCGCGCACTTGTGGCTTGCCATCGACCTTGATCTCTTCGAACGCCGCACCTTTGCTTTCGAGCAGGTACTTGGCGCGCGAGCAGTAAGGGCAGTAGTCGCTGGAGTAGACGATGACGTTGGCCATATCACTTCACCAGCGGCAGGTTGTCGGCTTTCCAGCTCGACACACCGCCAGACAGCTTGGCAGCGGTGAAACCGGCTTTGAGCAGTTCGCGGGCGGTGGTGCCAGCGTGCTGACCCATGGCGTCGACGACGATCAGGGTCTTGTTGGCCTTGTGCTTTTCCAGCTCGCCGATACGTGCGGCGAATTTGTCCTGCGGAATGTTCAGGGCGCCAACGATATGGCCAGCCGCGTAATCCTTGGTCGAACGGATGTCGATCACCAGGCCTTTATCGCTGTTGACCAGGGCGGTCAGCTCGCCAGTGCTCAGGCTGCGTCCGCCTTTGCGCGCTTCGGTGACAATCAGCAGCACCAGCAGAACGACGAAGATACCAACCAGCAGATAGTGATTTGTTGCGAATTCAATCAGGTGAGCAACCATCGGAGGGTGTTCCAGGCCATTAAAAATGTTGGCCAGTATACACAGCCCCCAAGGTCGGCCAAAGCCCGCCCGACCGGCTTGTCGGTAGTAATTCTCATCTAACCCCTGCAGTCCGTCGGCCAGCCCCCGGCGGCGAACAAGGTTAATTCGTCATTCATGAGCAATTTGCCCTAAAATGCGTGTCTTTATCATCTGAACAACCGTGAGTGGGATTGATGACGAGCACGCCAAAACCTTTGGTCCTGATCATCCTGGATGGTTTCGGTCACAGCGAAAGCCACGAATACAACGCCATCTACTCGGCCAACACGCCGGTTTACGATCGCCTGCGCGCTACCCAGCCGCACGGCTTGATCTCCGGCTCCGGCATGGATGTCGGTTTGCCTGACGGGCAGATGGGCAACTCCGAGGTCGGCCACATGAACCTCGGTGCCGGTCGCGTGGTGTACCAGGACTTCACCCGGGTCACCAAGGCCATCAAGGACGGCGAGTTCTTCGATAACGCCGTGCTCTGCGGCGCAGTCGACAAGGCCGCGGGTGCCGGCAAGGCCGTGCATATCCTCGGCCTGCTCTCCGATGGCGGCGTGCACAGCCACCAGGATCACTTGATCGCCATGGCCGAACTGGCCGCCCAGCGTGGCGCCGAAAAAATCTACCTGCACGCCTTCCTCGACGGTCGTGACACCCCACCGAAAAGCGCGCAATCTTCGATCGAGCTGCTCGACGCCACCTTCGCCAAACTGGGCAAGGGCCGCATCGCCAGCCTGATCGGCCGTTACTACGCCATGGACCGCGACAACCGCTGGGACCGTGTATCGGCTGCCTACAACCTGATCGTCGACAGTGCCGCCGAGTACAGCGCCGACAACGCCCAGGCCGGCCTGGAAGCCGCCTACGCCCGTGGCGAGAGCGATGAATTCGTCAAGGCCACGCGCATTGGTGACGCCGTCAAGGTCGAAGACGGCGACGCGGTGATCTTCATGAACTTCCGCGCCGACCGTGCCCGCGAGCTGTCGCGAGTGTTCGTCGAGCCTGACTTCAACGAATTCCCACGTGCTCGTCTGCCCAAGCTTGCCGCTTACATCGGCCTGACCCAGTACTCGGCAAAGATCCCGGCCCCTGCCGCTTTCGCTCCGGGCAGCCTGGACAACGTGCTCGGCGAATACCTGGCGAAAAACGGCAAGACCCAGCTGCGCATCGCCGAAACCGAAAAATATGCTCACGTCACCTTCTTCTTCTCCGGCGGCCGCGAAGAGCCGTTCGAAGGCGAAGAGCGCATCCTGATCCCGTCGCCGAAGGTTGCTACCTATGACCTGCAGCCGGAGATGAGCGCCCCACAAGTCACCGATCGCATCGTCGAAGCCATCGAGCAGCAGCGCTACGACGTGATCGTGGTCAACTATGCCAACGGCGACATGGTCGGCCACAGCGGTGTGTTCGAAGCCGCGGTCAAGGCCGTCGAGGCCCTGGACCTGTGTGTCGGCCGTATTGTCGAGGCGCTCGACAAGGTCGGTGGCGAAGCCCTGATTACCGCCGACCACGGCAACGTCGAGCAGATGGAAGACGCCTGCACCGGCCAGGCGCACACCGCGCACACCACTGAGCCGGTGCCATTCATCTATGTTGGCAAGCGCAACCTGCAGGTCCGCGAAGGCGGCGTGCTGGCTGACGTGGCGCCGACCATGCTCAAGCTGCTGGGCCTGGAAAAACCGGCAGAAATGACCGGCACCTCGATTCTGATCGACGCCTGAAGCCGCTAATCCGGCCGCAACGGTCGGTTTTCCGGACAAACGCCTCAATGCAGTTGCCTTGAGGCGTTTTTTTTGCAAGCTGCGGCGGGCATACTAGGCCAGTCTCTATCCCTGGTGTCGCCCACTCCATGTTTCGCGCCCTGATCGTTCTAGCCTTGTCTTGCCTGCTCAGCCCGGCGTTTGCCGACGAGCGCGCGCAAACCCAGCAGCAACTGGACGCCACGCGTCAGGACATTGCCGAGCTGAAAAAAATGCTTGGCCAGTTGCAGCAGGAAAAATCCGGTGTGCAGAAAGACCTGCGCAGCACAGAAACCGACATCGGTAAGCTGGAGAAGCAGGTGGAGGCCCTGCAACAGGAACTAAAAAAGACTCAGGGCGAGCTGGAGCGCCTTGATCACGAGAAAAAAAAACTCCAGAGCGCCCGCGTTGAACAACAACGCCTGATTGCCATCCAGGCCCGTTCGGCGTACCAGAATGGCCGCGAGGAATACCTCAAGCTGCTGCTCAACCAGCAGAACCCGGAAAAATTCGCCCGTACCCTGACCTATTACGATTACCTGAGCCAGGCACGCCTGGAGCAGTTGCGCAGCTTCAATGAGACCTTGCGCCAGCTGGCCAACGTCGAGCAGGACATTAACCTGCAGCAGGCCCAGTTGCTGGCCCAGCAAGGCAACCTCGATGCCCAGCGCCAGGAACTGGAGAAAGTGCGCGCCGAACGCCAGCAAGTGCTGGCCAAGCTGAACAACGACGTCAAGGCCCGTGACCAGAAGCTGCAAGCCCGCGAGCAAGACCAGGCCGACCTGAGCAAGGTCCTAAAGACCATCGAGGAAACCTTGGCGCGCCAGGCCCGTGAAGCGGAAGCCGCGCGGCAAAAGGCCCTGCTGGCGGCGCAGGAGGCGGAAAAGCAACGCCAGCGTGAGGCCTTAGCAGCCAATAATGATGCGCCAAGCAAGCCCAGAGCCATCCCCGGCCCGCTGGTTTCCAGCAGCGGTGAAACCTTTGGCGGCGCTTTTTCTTCGGCCCGGGGCAAACTTCCATGGCCGGTCAATGGTCGATTGCTGGCGCGCTTTGGCGAAACCCGCGGAGGTGATTCGCGGGCGAAATGGGACGGCGTGATGATCAGCGCCTCACCCGGCAGCCAGGTGCGCGCCGTGCATGGTGGCCGGGTTGTGTTTGCCGACTGGTTGCGCGGCGCTGGACTTCTGGTCATTCTCGACCATGGTAATGGTTACCTGAGCCTCTACGGCCATAACCAGAGCCTGCTCAAGAGCGCCGGAGACGTCGTCAAGGCCGGCGAGGCTATTTCCACCGTCGGCGACAGCGGCGGCCAGGACAGCTCGGGGCTGTACTTTGCCATCCGCCAGCAAGGTCGTCCCAGCGACCCCGCACAATGGTGCCGTGCCCAGGGATAGGTACCACCCCCCTATTTGACGGCGTAGCGCGATATCGGGCTACGCCGAGGCTCCAGCCGGAGCGCTACCAGGATCAGGAGTTCGTTCGACATGCTGCATTCGCCTCGCCTCACCTCGCTGGCCCTGACCATCGCCTTGGTCCTCGGCGCGCCCCTGGCCCGTGCGGCCGAGCCCGCCAAGCCGACCTCGGTGCCGGCCACGACGGTATCGGCCTCTGCCAAGGCGCCACTGCCGCTTGACGAGCTGCGCACCTTCGCCGAGGTCATGGACCGGATCAAGGCGGCCTATGTCGAACCTGTGGACGACAAGACCCTGCTGGAGAATGCCATCAAGGGCATGCTCAGCAACCTTGACCCGCATTCCGCTTATCTCGGCCCGGAAGACTTCCAGGAGCTGCAGGAAAGCACCAGCGGCGAGTTCGGTGGCCTGGGCATCGAAGTCGGCATGGAAGATGGTTTCGTTAAAGTGGTATCACCGATCGATGACACCCCGGCCTCGCGCGCCGGGATCGAAGCCGGTGACCTGATCGTCAAGATCAACGGCCAGCCGACCCGCGGCCAGACCATGACCGAAGCGGTCGACAAGATGCGCGGCAAGATCGGTGAGAAAATCACCCTGACCCTGGTGCGCGACGGCGGCACGCCCTTCGACGTGACCCTTGCCCGCGCAGTGATTCAGGTCAAGAGCGTCAAGAGCCAGTTGCTCGAAGATGGCTACGGTTATATCCGCATCACCCAGTTCCAGGTCAAGACCGGCGAAGAAGTCGGCAAGGCCCTGGCCAAACTGCGCAAGGACAACGGCAAGAAGCTGCGCGGTCTGGTCCTCGACCTGCGCAACAACCCAGGCGGCGTACTGCAGTCGGCGGTGGAGGTATCTGACCACTTCCTGACCAAAGGCCTGATCGTTTACACCAAGGGCCGTATTGCCAACTCCGAGCTGCGCTTCTCTGCCGATCCGGCCGACGCCAGCGAAGGCGTGCCATTGGTGGTATTGATCAACGGTGGCAGTGCCTCGGCCTCGGAAATTGTCGCTGGCGCCCTGCAAGACCAGAAACGCGGCGTGCTGATGGGCACCGACAGCTTCGGCAAAGGTTCAGTGCAAACCGTGTTGCCCCTGAACAACGATCGCGCACTCAAACTCACCACAGCCTTGTACTACACCCCGAACGGTCGCTCGATCCAGGCCCAGGGCATTGTCCCGGACATCGAGGTGCGTCAGGCCAAACTGACCGCCGAGGTGGACAACGACAACTTCAAGGAAGCCGACCTGCAAGGCCACCTGGGTAACGGCAATGGCGGCGCCGACCGCCCCTCAAGCGCGAGCAAACGCAAGGAGCGTCCGCAGGACAATGACTTCCAGCTCAGTCAGGCCTTGAGCCTGCTCAAGGGCTTGAGCATCACCCACAGCAAGTGACCCTGCACATGCGTTACCTGTTGTGTGTTCTGCTGTATCTGTTGAGCGGCGCCGTGGTGGCGGCGTCCGCCCAACAGGGCAAGGCTTACATGAGCCTGATCATCGACGACCTGGGCCAGAGCAGCGCCCGCGATAGCCGCACCCTGGCCCTGCCGGGCCCGGTGACCATGGCGATCATGCCTGATACCCCTCACGCCACTGAATTCGCCCGCCAGGCCCACAAGGCGGGCAAGACTGTGATCCTGCACATGCCCATGGACCCAGCCACGGGGCCTTATGCCTGGCACCCCGGCACGCCAATAGCGGAACTGGCCCAGCGCCTGGATGCGGCCCTGGCCAAGGTGCCCTACGCTGCCGGCATCAATAATCACATGGGCAGCCGCATGACCTCGCAAGCCGAACCGATGGCCTGGCTGATGGGCGAACTGCAGCGTCGCCACCTGTTTTTCCTCGACAGTCGCACCAGCGCCGCCACTGTAGCGGCGGCCAAGGCCCAGGCACTTGGCCTGGCGCATGTCTCGCGGGATGTATTCCTCGATGACGTGCGCACACCCGAAGCGATTGCCGGGCAATTGCAGTCAGGTATTGAACTGGCGCGCAAGCAAGGTTCAGCCGTACTGATTGGTCACCCTTATCCGCAGACGCTCGACGTGCTGGAACGTGAGATGCCCCGACTCAAAAGCCAGGGCATTGAACTGATCAACATTGAGCAAATGATTACCGAGCGCAGCAATCAGGCCATGCCGGCTCACGGCAGGCAGGGTCGTTACACCAACCGATAAATGATAAAGGCCCTGTTCTCACGAACAGGGCCTTTATCATGGTCACGCCGGGAGCAGGTTAGCTATAAACCCGACCCAGCAACTGGCGATGGCTCTCGAACTGATCGAGCACATCGCGAGTGATCTGATCAGGCGTGAAGCCCATCAGATCGTATTCCTGGCTACCGTTGTGCAGGTACACCTCGGCACGGTAGAAGCGCTGGCGCACTTCGCTTTCACCTTCGACCGGCGCTTCGCTTGGCGCGGCCAGGTAGCCGTCCAGGCTCACTTCATAGACGAAAGGATTGCCCTCTTCCATCATCACCCGCAGGCCCATGGTCGAGCGCGACTGACCGACGCGGGTTTCCACCTCAACGCCCAGGTTGCGCAGTTGTACTGCAGCTTCCTTCAGCGCCGGGCTGACCTGCTTGTCCATGAAGCGCTGAACCATCGCCTGGGTAGGCTGCAGGTCCAGCTGGCTCAGGCGCTCGCTGAAGCCGCGGCGACCGCGGGCTGCCAGCTCGGCTTGTTCCTGCTCGATCTGGCTGTCCTGCTTCATGGCCTTGTACAGGCCGAGCATGAACAGCACCAGTACCACCGAGAACGGCAAGCCAGCCAGTACTACCATGGTCTGCATGGCGGCGAAGTTGCCGGCGAACAGCAGTCCGATGGTCACCAGGGTGATCACCACCGACCAGAACACGACCATCCAGTGCGGCGCGTCCTCGTCGACCTGGCCGCCTTTGCACGACAGGTTGGCCATCATCACCGCGCCAGAGTCGGCCGGGGTGAGGAACAGCACGAAGCCGACGAACACCGCTACACCAATGACAATCTTGGCCGCCGGGAAGAATTCCAGCAGTTGGTAGATCGACATCGACGGCTGCTCGAGCGCGGTCTTGCCCAGCTCCACGGCGCCATGATTCATCACCAGGTCCAGCGCGGTGTTGCCGAAGATCGACAGCCAGGCCAGGGTGAAGCCCAGCGGGATCAGCAGGACCCCGGCAACCAGTTCTCGCACGGTGCGGCCCTTGGAGATACGGGCGATGAACATGCCGACGAACGGGCCCCAGGAAATCCACCAGGCCCAGTAGAACACGGTCCACAGCCCCAGCCAGCGCTCGGACTTGCCCGCCTGGTCTTCGTAGACATAGAGATCGAAGGTCTTCAGCACGATGCCGTTGAGGTAGTCGCCGATGTTCTGTACGAAACCGTTGAGCAGGTGCAGGGTGTCACCTGCCAGCAGGACAAAGATCAGCAGGCCGCTGAACAGCACGATGTTCAGGTTCGACAGGCGACGGATGCCGTTCTCCACGCCGGAAACTGCGGCCACAGTGGCCACTGTGGCCATGACCAGGATCACGATCAGCAGATTGGTCTTGCTGTGGTCCATGCCGAACAGGTATTCCAGGCCCGAGGACACCTGCATCGAACCGATACCTAAATTGGTCACCAGCCCCAGCAGCGTCACGAACATACCGAAGATGTCCACCGCATGACCGGCGCCACCCTTGACCCAGCGCTCGCCCATCAGCGGGTACAGCGCCGAGCGCAGTGCCAGCGGCTGGTTGTGACGGTAGGCGAAGTAGCCCACAGCCAGACCGACCAGGGCGTAGATCGCCCAGCCGTGCAGACCCCAGTGCAGGAAGGTCAGCTGCAGGCCCTGGCGCGCAGCCTCGGCGCTGGCTGCGGAGCCTTCTGGCGGGTTGAAGTAGTGATCCAGCGGCTCAGAAGCGCCGAAGTACAACAGCGAGATGCCGATGCCCGAGGAGAACAGCATGCCGGCCCAAGCGCCATAGCTGAAGTCGGGTTTGTCGTCCTTGCCGCCAAGCTTGAGCTTGCCGAAACTGGAGAAGGCCAGGACGACCACGAATACCAGGTAGCCGCCGATCACCAGCATGTAATACCAGCCGAAGCTGCGGGTCAGCCAAGTCTGGGCGACGTTGAGCACTTCGCCGGCTTTTTCCGGTACAGCGATAAGCAAGGCAGTCAACACGAGGATCAGCAACGCGGAGGTGATGAACACCACGCTATTGACCCGGACCCTCTCAGCAGGGGTCTTGATTAGGGAGGCAGAACTCATTGCACGTAGGCTCCGGGCAGTGCGAGAGAAACGAAACGAACCTTTGCCTGAGCAAATGGTGCAATAGCCCCACTGCATCAGGTGTTATAAAAGCACCTTGGAAAACCGTGATTCCGAATCGATTGCGTTGAAAAAAACAGCTCGAAAACCCCGTTCCGAGGGTTAGCCGCACGGTCGTGGACCGCTCGGCGGATCTGCTCAACGCGCCGCTTACGCCCGTAAACACCTTGTATTCCGGGGGTTACACGTCTTTTTAGGGTGCCAATTTGGGCCGCTGACTGTAGGAAAAAACCTGTCAATGGCACAGATTGTCGCAGAGCTTATTCTTTGTTGATTGAACGTTCAATCAAAACAAAATAGACTGGCCTTCGCCGAGGCAGCCGCTCGTCGACTGCTCGCAGGCCTGAGGAGATTTGCAAGATGCCCAAGGTCGGTATGCAACCCATTCGCCGCCAGCAGTTGATCGAAGCCACATTGCTGGCCATCGACCAGGTCGGCATGGGTGACGCCAGCATTGCGCTGATCGCCCGTTTGGCCGGTGTGTCGAATGGCATCATCAGTCACTACTTTCAGGACAAGAACGGCCTGATCGCAGCGACCATGCAGTACTTGATGAGCGTGCTGAGCGAGAACGTCGTCGCCAATCGACAGGCGCTCAAGGATCACAGCCCGCGTGCCCACCTGCAGGTGATCATCGAAGGCAACTTCGACGCCAGTCAGGTCAACGGCCCGGCAATGAAAACCTGGTTGGCCTTCTGGGCCTCCAGCATGCACCAGCCGTCTTTGCACAGGTTGCAGCGGATCAACGATCACCGCTTGTATTCCAACCTGTGTTGCCAGTTCCGTCGCGTCCTGCCGTTGCCTGAGGCACGCACCGCGGCCCGAGGGCTGGCGGCATTGATCGACGGTCTGTGGCTGCGCGGGGCGCTGTCCGGAGAGGCCTTCGACACCGACCAGGCGAAACAAATCGCTTACGAATACATGGATCTACAACTGGCGAAACAGACGAGCCCGGACACGCAAAACCAGGCCTCTGAACCACCGCGCGCCGCGATTGCCCAACAAGCAGGAGCGCTGCACGGATAGCCAAACACACATATGCACTTGCGAGGACACTATGGCCCGTTTCGAACTGCAAAAACTCTACATTGATGGTGGTTATGTCGACGCTTCCAGCGACGCTACTTTCGACGCCATCAACCCGGCCAACGGCGAAGTCCTCGCTCAGGTGCAACGTGCCACTCAAGCAGACGTCGAGCGCGCAGTAGAAAGCGCCGAACGTGGCCAGAAAGTCTGGGCCGCCATGACTGCCATGCAGCGCTCGCGCATCCTGCGCCGCGCCGTCGATATCCTGCGCGAGCGCAACGATGAGCTGGCCGCCCTGGAAACCCTGGACACCGGTAAGTCCTACTCCGAAACCCGTTACGTCGACATCGTCACCGGCGCTGACGTACTGGAGTACTACGCAGGCCTGGTCCCGGCCATCGAAGGCGAGCAGATCCCGCTGCGCGACAGCTCGTTCGTCTACACCCGCCGCGAGCCGCTGGGCGTCACCGCCGGTATCGGCGCCTGGAACTACCCGATCCAGATCGCCCTGTGGAAATCCGCGCCAGCCCTGGCGGCCGGTAACGCGATGATCTTCAAGCCGTCGGAAGTTACCTCGCTGACCACCCTGAAACTGGCTGAGATCTACACCGAAGCCGGCCTGCCAGACGGCGTGTTCAACGTTCTGACCGGCAGCGGCCGTGAAGTCGGCACCTGGCTGACCGAGCACCCGCGCATCGAAAAAATCTCCTTCACCGGCGGCACCACCACCGGCAAGAAGGTCATGGCCAGCGCGTCGAGCTCGACGCTCAAGGAAGTCACCATGGAACTGGGCGGCAAGTCGCCACTGATCATCTGCGACGACGCCGACCTCGATCGCGCCGCCGACATCGCCATGATGGCCAACTTCTACAGCTCGGGTCAGGTCTGCACCAACGGCACCCGCGTATTCGTGCCTGCCTCGATGAAAGCGGCCTTCGAAGCCAAGATCGCCGAGCGCGTTGCGCGTATCCGCGTTGGCAACCCTGAAGACGAGAACACCAACTTCGGCCCGCTGGTCAGCTTCGCCCACATGGAAAGCGTGCTGGGCTACATCGCCAAGGGCAAGGAAGAAGGCGCACGCGTACTGTGCGGCGGCGAGCGCCTGACCGACGGCGAGTTCGCCAAGGGCGCGTTCGTGGCACCGACCGTGTTCACCGACTGCCGTGACGACATGACCATCGTCAAGGAAGAAATCTTCGGCCCAGTGATGAGCATCCTCTCCTACGAGAGCGAAGAAGAAGTCATCCGTCGTGCCAACGATACCGAATACGGCCTGGCCGCCGGCGTGTGCACCAACGACATCAGCCGCGCCCACCGCATCATCCACCAGCTGGAAGCCGGTATCTGCTGGATCAACGCCTGGGGCGAGTCGCCTGCCGAAATGCCGGTTGGCGGCTACAAGCAGTCCGGTGTCGGCCGTGAAAACGGCGTGAGCTCGCTGGCTCAGTACACGCGCATCAAGTCGGTACAGGTCGAGCTGGGCAACTACAACTCGGTGTTCTAAGCACCCCTGTAGCCGCGCCCGGCCCGCAAGGCCCGGGCGCTCCCGCGCTTTCCTGTCTACCGCCAACATGAGGGAACAGAAATGTCCCATGAATTCGATTACATCATCGTCGGTGCCGGCTCTGCCGGTAACACCCTGGCGACCCGTCTGACCGAAGACCAAGGCGTCACTGTCCTGCTGCTTGAAGCCGGTGGCCCGGACTACCGCGCCGATTTCCGTACCCAGATGCCAGCCGCCCTGGCTTTCCCGCTGCAGGGCCGCCGCTACAACTGGGCCTACGAGACCGATCCCGAGCCGCACATGGACGGCCGCCGGATGGAATGCGGTCGCGGCAAGGGCCTGGGTGGCTCGTCGCTGATCAACGGTATGTGCTACATCCGTGGCAACGCCATGGACTTCGACGGCTGGGCAGAACTGCCAGGCCTGGAAGACTGGACCTATCTGGATTGCCTGCCGTACTTCCGTAAAGCCGAAACCCGCGACATCGGCCCGAACGACTACCACGGTGGCGAAGGCCCGGTCAGCGTGACCACACCGAAAGCCGGCAACAACCCACTGTTCCACGCCATGGTCGAAGCCGGCGTGCAGGCCGGTTACCCGCGTACCGAAGACCTCAACGGCTACCAGCAGGAAGGTTTCGGCCCGATGGACCGTACCGTGACGCCTAAAGGCCGTCGCTCCAGCACCGCCCGCGGCTACCTGGACACCGCCAAGAAGCGTTCGACCCTGACCATCGTCACCCACGCCCTGACCGATCGCGTGCTGTTCGACGGCAAACGTGCCGTTGGCGTGACCTACCTGGTCGGCGCCAGCGAAGAGCGCGTGGAAGCCCGTGCGCGCAAAGAAGTCATCGTCTGCAGCGGCGCCATTGCCTCGCCGCAACTGCTGCAACGCTCCGGCGTCGGCCCGGCCGAACTGCTGAAAAGCCTGGACATTCCGGTGGTTCACGACCTGCCGGGCGTCGGTGAGAACCTGCAGGACCACCTGGAACTGTACCTGCAGTACGCTTGCACTCAGCCGGTTTCCCTGTACCCATCGCTGCTCTGGTACAACCAGCCGGCCATCGGTGCCGAGTGGCTGTTCAACGGCACCGGTATCGGCGCCAGCAACCAGTTCGAGGCCGGTGGCTTCATCCGCACCCGCCCTGAATTCAAATGGCCGAACATCCAGTACCACTTCCTGCCAGTTGCGATTAACTACAACGGCAGCAACGGCGTACAGGAACACGGCTTCCAGGCGCACATGGGCTCGATGCGTTCGCCAAGCCGCGGCCGTATCCAGGCCAAGTCGAAAGACCCGCGCCAGCACCCAAGCATCCTGTTCAACTACATGGCTACCGAGCAGGACTGGCAGGAATTCCGTGATGGCATCCGCCTGACTCGCGAAATCATGGCTCAGCCGGCCCTGGACGCCTACCGTGGTCGCGAAATCAGCCCGGGCGCCGACGTACAAACCGACGAAGAACTGGACAAGTTCATCCGCGAGCACGCCGAAACCGCGTTCCACCCGTCCTGCTCGTGCAAGATGGGCACCGACGACATGGCCGTGGTCGATGGCCAGGGTCGCGTGCATGGCATGCAGGGTCTGCGCGTGGTCGATGCCTCGATCATGCCGATCATCATCACCGGCAACCTCAACGCCACCACGATCATGATCGCTGAGAAAATCTCCGACAAGATCCGTGGCCGCCAGTCGCTGCCGCGAAGCACTGCCAAGTACTTCGTAGCCAATGACGCACCGGTCAAAGGCAAGGCGATGCGTGAAGTGAAGCAGGCCTGATGCTTCGCGGGGCAAGCCCGCCAAAGCACCACAGATCAGGCACCCGATGGGTGCCTTTTTTGTACCTGCGATTAACCCTTTACAGCCCGCCAACTCCTCAGGTTAGAATCCTTGGCACGCGACCTGCTTATCCACAGCAAACCGCCCCCTTCCTGCTTTCCCCCGGAGTACTGCCTTTGGATGCGTCCACCATCAATAGCCTGTTCTTGATCGGCGCATTGCTGGTAGGTGCAAGTATTCTGGTCAGCTCACTGTCATCACGGCTGGGCATCCCGATCCTGGTCATCATCCTCGCAGTCGGCATGCTCGCCGGCGTGGATGGCGGCGGCATCATCTTCAACAATTACCCGACCGCCTATCTGGTGGGCAACCTGGCACTGGCGGTGATCCTCCTCGATGGCGGTTTGCGCACGCGCGTGGCAAGTTTCCGCGTGGCCTTGTGGCCTGCGTTATCGCTCGCCACGGTCGGCGTGCTGATCACCACCGGGCTGACCGGCATGGCCGCCGCCTGGCTGTTCGACCTGAGTCTGATCCAGGGTCTGCTGATCGGTGCAATTGTCGGCTCCACCGACGCTGCAGCAGTGTTCTCACTACTCGGCGGTAAAGGCCTGAACGAACGGGTCACCGCTACCTTGGAGATCGAGTCGGGCAGCAACGATCCAATGGCGGTGTTCCTCACCGTCACCCTCATCGACATGATCGCCAGCGGCCAGACCGGCCTGCACTGGAGCCTGCTCACCCATCTGCTGCGCGAGTTCGGCATCGGCGGCCTGCTCGGCCTGGGCGGCGGCTGGCTGATGCTGCAACTGGTCAACCGCATCAACCTGGCGGGCGGCCTCTACCCGATCCTGGTGATCGCCGGTGGCCTGGCGGTGTTCTCCCTGACCAACGCCTTGCACGGCAGCGGCTTCCTCGCCGTGTACCTGTGCGGTCTGGTCCTGGGCAACCGGCCAATCCGCAGCCGCCACGGCATTCTGCACATGCTCGACGGCATGGCCTGGCTGGCCCAGATCGGCATGTTCCTGGTCCTCGGCCTGCTGGTCACTCCGCATGACCTGCTGCCCATCGCCCTGCCCGCCCTGGGGCTGGCGCTGTGGATGATCATCTTCGCCCGACCGCTGTCGGTGATTGCCAGCCTGCTGCCGTTCAAGGCCTTCCACGGCCGTGAAAAAGCCTTTATTTCCTGGGTAGGGCTGCGCGGCGCGGTACCGATCATTCTTGCGGTGTTCCCGTTGATGGCCGGGTTACCCGATGCCCAGCTGTTCTTCAACCTGGCGTTCTTTATCGTCCTGGTCTCGCTGTTGGTGCAAGGCACCAGCCTGCCGTGGGTGGCCAAGCTGCTCAAGGTAACGGTGCCACCCGACCCGGCACCGATCTCGCGCTCGGCCCTGGAAGTGCACATCACCAGCGAGTGGGAGCTGTTCGTCTACCGCCTCGGTGCGGAAAAATGGTGCATCGGCGCTGCCCTGCGTGAGCTGAAAATGCCCGAAGGCACCCGTATTGCGGCCCTGTTTCGTGGCCAGCAACTGCTCCATCCGTCGGGAAGTACCACCCTGGAAGTCGGCGATCTGCTGTGCGTGATCGGCCACGAACACAACCTGCCAGCCCTCGGCAAGCTGTTCAGCCAGGCCCCGCAACGCGGTCTGGACTTGCGCTTCTTTGGTGACTTCGTGCTCGAAGGTGACGCAGAACTGGGGGCTGTAGCGGCGTTGTACGGTTTGCAGCTCGACGGCCAGGACCCGCATATGCCGCTCAGCCGCTTCATCGCCCAGAAGGTTGGCGGTGCGCCAGTGGTCGGTGACCAGATCGAATGGAACAACACCCTATGGACGGTTGCAGTGATGGAAGGGAACAAGATCAGCAAAGTGGGCGTCAAATTCCCCGAAGGAACTCGACCCGGCCCCGGGTTGTTCCTTTAAACTCAAAACTTCGCCCCTGGTTGTAAGAATTTTCTGCCTATGTCTCTGCGCACCTCCATATGCGCAGCCCTGCTCGGGCTGTGTCTGTCACTCTCCTACGCCTGGGCGGCAGAACCGCCAACCCGTGCGTCCATCCAACACAGCCTGGACAAGATCGCCGAGCGCAAACTGCCGGAGGCTGAGCAGAAAGCCCTGCAGCAGGTTCTCGAACGGACCCTGACCTTCCTCGTGACCAAGGAAGACAGCGAGAAAAAGCTTGTCGCCCTCAAGCAGCAGCTCAGCGATGCGCCGCGCCAGATCAGCGAGAACCAACGCGAACTGGCCAAACTCAATGAAAGCAAAGTGGTCGCTGTGGCCCAGCGCTATGCCGCACTAAGCGTGCCGCAGCTTGAACAGCTACTGGCCGAACGCACCACCGAACAGAGCGAACTGCAGAAAGCCCTGTCTGAAGCCAACAGCCTGACCATCACCTCGCAGACCCGCCCGGAGCGGGCCCAGGCTGAAATCAGCGCCAACCAGACCCGCGCCCAGCAGATCAATGCCAGCCTCAAACTCGGCAAGGATGGCGGCAAGCCGCTGACCGCCGATCTGCGCAACCAGCTCAACGCCGAACTGGCAGCGATCAATGCCGTGACCCTGCTGCGCCGCCAGGAGCTGGCCGGCAACAGCCTGCTGCAAGACCTGGGCAACAGTCAGCACGACCTGCTGATCGAACGTGCCACACGCCTGGAACAAGAAATCCAGGACATGCAGACGCTGATCAACCAGAAGCGCCTGGCCCAGTCCCAACAGACCGTTACCGAGCAGTCCATTGAGGCGCAGAAAGCCGGCGGCAGCACCTTGCTGGCCAACGAAAGCGCAGCCAACCTGAAGCTCTCCGATTACCTGCTGCGCAGCACCGACCGACTCAACGAGGTGACCCAGCAGAACCTCAAGACCAAGCAACAGCTGGACAGCCTGACCCAGGCCGACCAGGCCCTGGATGAGCAGATCAGCGTGCTCAAGGGCAGCCTGCTGCTGTCGAAGATTCTCTACAAACAGAAGCAAGCCCTGCCGCACCTGAGGGTCGACCGTAACCTGGCCGACCAGATCGCCGATATACGCCTGTACCAGTTCGAAATCAACCAACAGCGCGAGCAGATCACCAGCCCGAGCAGCTACGTCGACAAACTGCTGGCCAATCAGCCTGAAGAAAACGTCACCCCGCAACTGCGCAAAGCCTTGCTGGAAGTGGCAATCACCCGTAGCGACCTGCTGGAGCGACTCAACCGCGAACTGAGCGCCCTGCTCAACGAATCCATCACCCTGCAGTTGAACCAGAAACAGTTGCTCAGCACCTCGCAGAGCTTGCGCAACACCCTCGATGAGCAGATGTTCTGGATTCCGAGCAACAAGCCACTGGACCTGGAATGGTTGCAGGCTGTTCCTGAGCGCCTGCAAAAGCAGTTGGTCAGTTTGCCTTGGGGCTCTGGTATCAAGGAGCTGGGCGATGGCCTGGTGCAGCGTCCGCTGCTGTTCCTGCCGCTGTTGCTATTGATCGGCGCCCTGCTGTGGCGGCGCAAGTACCTGTATGCCCGCCTGAACAAAGTCCACCAGGACGTCGGCCACTTCAAGCGTGACAGCCAGTGGCACACGCCCCAGGCGTTCCTGATCAATATCCTCCTGGCCATGCCCGTGAGCCTGGGCCTGGCGCTATGCGGTTTCGCGCTGCAAATCGACGCCCGTGGACAGAACGCCAACCTTGGCTCGGCCCTGCTGCAGATTGCCCAGGCCTGGCTGGTGTTCTATACCGCTTACCGGGTACTGGCTCCCGGCGGCGTTGCCGAACTGCATTTCCGCTGGGACAAGCCGCAAGTCGAGTTCTTGCGTCGCTGGATTCGCCGTCTGGGCGCCGTAGTACTGGCACTGGTCGGCGTGGTGGCGGTGGCAGAACACCAACCTTCTGCCCTGGCCGACGACGTGCTCGGCATTGGTGTGGTGCTGGCCTGCTATGCATTGATGACCTGGCTGCTCAGCCGCTTGCTGCTCAGCAGCCCGGCGCACCGTAATACCTCGTTGTTCCGCCAGGCCGTCGGCGTGGCCTTCACGGCCCTGCCGGTCGCCTTGTTCGTTGCCGTGTGCTTTGGCTATTACTACACCGCGCTGAAGCTCACCGACCGCCTGATCGACACCCTCTACCTGCTGATGTTCTGGCTGGTGATCGAGGCTGCTTTCGTTCGTGGTCTGGCTGTGGCTGCCCGGCGCCTGGCTTACCAGCGAGCCCTGAGCAAACGCCAGGCGACCACCAAGGAGGGCCTGGATGGCGAAGTGATTGTCGAGGAGCCAACCCTGGACATCGAACAGGTCAACCAGCAGTCTCTACGCCTGATCCGCCTGGCCATGCTCGGTGGCTTCATCGCGGCGCTGTACTGGGTCTGGTCCGACCTGATCAGCGTGGTTGCCTACCTCGACAACATCACCCTGTACGAGTACACCAGCGGCACTGGCGCAACGATGAGCATGGTGCCGATCAGCCTCAGTGACATGCTCGGCGCTCTGGTAATCATCGGCATCACCTTCGCTCTGGCGCGCAACTTGCCGGGCTTGCTTGAGGTACTGGTGCTGTCGCGCCTGAATCTGGCCCAAGGCAGTGCCTACGCAACCACTACGTTGCTGTCCTATGTGATTGCCGGGGTCGGCTTCGTCTCCACGCTCTCGGCCCTCGGCGTCAGCTGGGACAAACTGCAGTGGCTGGTGGCCGCGCTGTCGGTGGGCCTCGGCTTCGGTATGCAGGAGATCTTCGCCAACTTCATCTCCGGCATCATGATCCTGTTCGAACGTCCGGTGCGTATCGGTGACACCATCACCATCGGCAACCTCTCCGGCACGGTAAGCAAGATCCGCATCCGCGCCACGACCATTACCGACTTCGACCGCAAAGACATCATTGTCCCGAACAAGACCTTCATCACCGGGCAATTGATCAACTGGTCGCTGACCGACACCATCACCCGCGTCACCCTCAAGCTCGGTGTCGACTATGGCTCGGACCTGGACCTGGTACGCTCCCTGCTGCTCAAGGCCGCCCATGAAAACCCGCGGGTACTCAAGGAGCCGGAACCGATTGTCTACTTCCTGAACTTCGGCGAGAGCACCCTGGACCACGAACTGCGCATGCACGTGCGTGACCTGGGTGACCGCAACCCGGTGCTCGATGAGATCAACCGCTTCATCAACAAGGAATTCAAGAAGCAGCAGATCAACATCTCGTTCCGGCAGATGGAGATCTACCTGAAGAACATGCAGGGCCAAGAATACAAAATGGTCCCGGTGGAGAGCATGGACAGAACCGTGAACGTGAGCAAGCCGCTGGCTGATGGCGACAAACCGAACGACGCGGCATCCGGCAAAACCGCCTGACTGGACGCAGACGGCCATACCCTTGCAGAATGATCGGATATTCTCCTGGAGATGGCCGTTGAAAGCCCTCGACGAACTGACCTTCGACAACCGTTTTGCTCGCCTCGGCGACGCCTTTTCAACCTCGGTGCTGCCTGCGCCGATTGCCGAGCCGCGCCTGGTGGTGGTCAGCGAGGCCGCCATGGCCCTGCTCGACCTGGAGCCGAGCGAGGCACACTCGCCGGTGTTCGCCGAACTGTTTGGCGGCCACAAGCTCTGGAGCGAGGCCGAGCCGCGGGCGATGGTCTATTCCGGGCACCAGTTCGGCGGCTATAACCCGCGCCTGGGAGACGGTCGTGGCCTGCTGCTCGGTGAGGTCTATAACGACGCTGGCGAGCACTGGGACCTGCACCTCAAGGGCGCTGGAGAGACGCCCTATTCGCGCATGGGCGACGGCCGCGCGGTACTGCGTTCCTCGATCCGCGAGTTCCTCGCCAGCGAAGCCCTGCACGCCCTGGGCATTCCCAGCAGCCGCGCCTTGTGCGTGATCGCCTCAAGCACGCCGGTATGGCGCGAAACTCAGGAGCGCGCGGCAATGCTTCTGCGCCTGGCGCCGAGCCATGTGCGATTCGGGCATTTCGAATATTTCTATTACACCCGTCAGCCCGAGCAGCAGCGCATCCTCGCCGAGCATGTGCTGAAACTGCATTTCCCCGAATGCCAGACCGAGCCCGAACCGTACCTGGCGATGTTTCGCAGCATCGTCGAGCGCAACGCAGAACTGATTGCCCTGTGGCAGGCCTATGGCTTCTGCCATGGGGTGATGAACACCGACAACATGTCGATCCTCGGCATCACCTTCGACTTCGGCCCGTTCGCCTTCCTCGACGACTTCGACGCCAACTTCATCTGCAATCACTCCGATGACCAAGGCCGCTACAGCTACAGCAATCAGGTGCCCATTGCCCACTGGAACCTCAGTGCCCTGGCCCAGGCGCTGACGCCGTTCATCAGTGTCCAGGCGCTGCAGGAAACCCTGGCGTTGTTCCTGCCGCTGTACGAAGCCCATTACCTGCACCTGATGCGTCAACGCCTGGGCATGCTCAGCACCGAGGATGACGACAAAGTGTTGATCGAGCGCTTGTTGCAGCTGATGCAGCCGGGCGCGGTGGATTACACCTTGTTCTTCCGTAAGCTCGGCGACCAGCCCGCGGAACAAGCGCTACGCGTAGTACGCGATGATTTCGTCGACTTGGCCGGTTTCGATAGCTGGGCCGTGGACTACCTGGCTCGCCTGGCCCGTGAACCCGGCAACAGCGAAGGCCGCCGCGAACGCATGCACGCGGTCAACCCGCTTTACATCCTGCGCAACTACCTGGCCCAGCGCGCCATCGAGGCCGCTGAAGGCGGTGATTACGAAGAAGTGCGGCGCCTGCATCAGGTGTTGTGCAAACCGTTCGAGGAACAGCCGGGGATGCAGGCCTATGCCGAGCGTCCGCCGGAGTGGGGTAAGCATCTGGAGATCAGCTGTTCATCTTGACCCTACTAATGGGAACAACCGCCGGAGGGAGCGGGCTTGCCCCGCGATGCGATGTAACTGACACACCGCAATCGCGGGGCAAGCCCGCTCCCACAGACAGCTGTTCCACATCTAAACCCTGGAGTGCCGATGACTGACCCACTGGTAATACCCTGTCCTCACTGCAACGGTCTGAACCGCATCCCCGGCGAACGCCTCGGCGATACGCCAAAATGCGGCCGCTGCAAAAAACCGCTGCTGTTGAACAAACCCTTCGACCTCAAGCAAGGCGACTACGCCAGCCAGATCAAGGGCGACCTGCCGTTGCTGGTCGATGTCTGGGCTGACTGGTGCGGGCCGTGCAAATCCTTCGCGCCGATCTTCGAACAGGCCGCCAGCCAGTTGAGCGGACGCTGCCGTTTGGCCAAACTGGACAGCGAGGCCAACCAGCAACTGGCGGGGCAATTGGCGATTCGTTCGATTCCTAGCCTGATCCTGTTCAAGAACGGCCGGGAAGTGGCGCGCCAGAGCGGCGCATTTCCACTCCAGCAGCTACTGGAGTGGCTGCGCAGCCAAGGTATCTAGGCGTTTTCTTCAAGCAATGCGTGCAATTCGACAAACTGCTGGGTCAGCTTGTGCCGCGGCTCCAGGTGGATCAGCGGCAGGCTGGCCTGGTGCGACTCACGCATCTTCACCGAACTGTTGAGGTACACCGGTAACACCGGCAGGCCTTCGGCCAGCAGTTCGTCAAGCATCTGCTGGGGCAGGCTGGCCCGGGCCTGGAACTGATTGACGACAATGCCTTCGACTTGCAGGCCTTCATTGTGATCGTCCTTGAGCTCCTCGATTTCGGCCAGCAGGCCATACAGCGCCTGGCGGGAAAAGCTGTCGCAATCGAAGGGAATCAACACACGATCAGCGGCGATCAGCGCGGAAACCGCATAAAAATTAAGGGCTGGCGGGGTATCCAGATAAATCCGCTCGTAGTCTTCATCCAGCTCGTCGAGCAGTTTGCGCAGCTTGTTGATCTTGTGCTTGGCCTCAAGCTTGGGCTGCAGGTCGGCCAGCTCGGCAGTGGCGGTCACCACATGCAGGTTGTCAAAGGGGGTTTCGTAGATATCGACCTTGTTCTTCTTGGCAAACGGCCCGGATGACAGGGTCTGCTTGAAGAAATCGGCAATGCCCATGGGAATGTCCTCGCCGGTCAGCCCGGTGAGGTACTGGGTCGAGTTGGCCTGGGCATCCAGGTCGATCAGCAAGGTTCGATAGCCTTCATTGGCACTCACCGCCGCCAGGTTGCAGGCAATGCTCGATTTACCCACACCACCTTTCTGATTGAACACCACGCGCCGCATGGGAAGACCTCCGTGTATCTGGGAATGACCGAGTATGTGGTGCCGACGCAGGCTTGACCAGCACCGCATACCTCAAGTTGCCAAGGAATCGACCGACAACCGATTACTGCCGTCTGTCGGGAAAAATCTGAACGGTCTGACGAACCTGATTGTTCGAGGTCTTTTACAGGCGGGTGAATTTTCAACCAGCATTTGCTACACGCCAGAGTCACCGGGATAATGCGCGCCACTCGGCGATAGCGCCACACCCTGCCAATTCGTTAGCTGCGAGTCATACCCTCGGCAAGGATGTCCTTCAGGGCGGGAAACAAGCATCGTGATCACATTCGACATCAGCCAGTGGCGAGCCTGGGCGCCAGGCCTGCAGACGACTGCCGACTGGCAGCGCTGGAGCCAGGCCCCGCAGGTTTTCACGCCAACTGATCAGGCGCCGGATGTGTCGTTTTTGCCCGCCATGCAACGCCGCCGCCTGAGTCGCCTGGCGCGTATGGCCTTTGCCGTCGGCTGGCCGCTGGCCGATGGCCTGCGCGATTTGCCGCTGGTGTTTGTCTCGCGCCACGGTGAAACCCCACGCACTTACGCCATCCTCAGCGACCTGGCCCAGGAACAACCGCTGTCGCCCACCCAGTTCAGCCTCTCGGTGCACAATGCGGTGATCGGCCTATGGTCAATCATGCGCGGTGAAACCAGCGAGATGAGTGCAATTGCCGCCGCCGCTGACGGCTTTGAGCAAGGGCTGCTGGAAGCCGCTGGCCTGCTGCACGATGGCGCCCCAGCGGTGCTGCTGATCATCGTTGAAGAACAACCGCCCAAGGCCTACCGCGATTGGGTTGATGACGTACCCTTCGACTATGCGCTGGGATTGCTGTTGACCCCTGGTGATAGCTGGTCCCTGGCCCTTGGTTCAGACAGTGTCACAAACCCGGCTGCTGTCTGCGAGCCGCACGCCCTGCGTTGGCTGCACAACCTGCTGAGCGGCCAGACAAGCTGGATCCACAGCGGCCAGCGCCGCACATGGCACTGGCAACGTAAACCTTGAGCCGGCCACAGGACTTTTACTATTGGCGCCTGCTAGCCACCGCAGGCAGTTTCTGCCTGTTCGGTGTTGGCTGCCTATGCCTGCGCGTACTGGTGTTCCCGTTGCTGGCCTGCTTGCCCGGCGATGCTGCCCGTCATCGACAGCGGGCGCGATACACCATTAGCTGGCTGTTCTGGCGGTTCATTCGCTTCATGTCCGTCACTGGCGTGTTGACCTACGAAGTGCATGGCGCAGACAGACTCGGGCGCCCAGGGCAAATGATCCTCGCCAACCACCCTTCACTGATCGACGTGGTGTTCCTGATCGGCCTGGTGCGCCAGGCCAACTGCGTGATCAAGCAGAGCCTGTTGCGCAATCTCTTCACCCGCGGCCCGGTACGCTCGGCCGAGTACATCAGTAACGACGGCAGCATGGACATGCTCGACAGCGCAGTGAACGCTCTGCACGATGCCCAGACCCTGATTATTTTTCCCGAAGGCACACGTACACTACCCGGCCAGATGCCCACCTTTCATCGTGGCGCCGCCGCAATCGCCTTGCGCGGTGCGAAGATCATTACACCAGTGACCATCAAGGTCAGTCCCACGACCTTGACCAAGGCCGAGCCCTGGTACCGCATTCCTCTGCGCCGAGTGCACTTCAGCCTGCAGATCGGCGACGATATCGACCCGCAGGCGTTCGCCGCGCTGGGGCCCGCTCCTCAAGCCTCGCGTAAACTCAACGACTACCTGCACCAGTACTTCATCAAGGAGCTCGCCACAGATGAGCGTTGCACAGCAAGACCTTAACCGTGACATCAAGCTGTTGATCATTGACGCGCTCGGCCTGGAAGACATCAGCGCCCAGGATATCGACGACGATCAACCCCTGTTCGGCGAAGGTCTCGGACTGGATTCAGTAGACGCGCTGGAGCTCGGCCTGGCCATCCAGAAAAAATACGGCATCAAAATCGACGCTGACGCCAAGGATACCCGCAACCATTTCACCAGCGTGACCAGCCTTGCCGCTTTTGTCACCGCCAAACAGGCTGCCTGAGACTGCACCATGCAAACCCGCGAAGACATCTTCAACACCCTGCGCGATGCGCTGGTCGAACTATTCGAACTGGAGCCTGAGCGCATCAATCTGCAATCGAACCTGTACCAGGACCTGGAAATCGACAGCATCGATGCGGTCGACCTGCTCGATCACATCAAACGTCAGACCGGCAAGAAAATCACCGCCGAAGATTTCAAGTCCGTGCGCACCGTCAATGACGTGGTCGAGGCGGTGTATCGCCTGGTCAGCCCGGCGGCATGAAGCGCCTGATTGGCCTCGGCCTGGTCGTGGCCGGCCTGTTGTACCCGTTTGCGGTGTATTTTGGCATGGCGCATTTCGCCCCCTGGCAATTCGGCCTGTTGCTCGCTGGTCTGTGGCTGGCCCGCGTCCTGAGCGAGCCGCGTCGTCCGGGTGGACACTGGATCGCGCTGCTGGCCATCAGCTTCTGCGTGTTGCTGATGCTGCTCGACAACCCCACGCTGCTGCGTTGGTACCCGGTGCTGATCAACGCGTGCCTGCTCGGCCTGTTCGGCTTGAGCCTGAAGTTCGGCCCGCCCATGGTCGAACGCCTGGCACGGCTGCGTGAGCCGCAACTGCCAGAGGCTGCGATCCACTACACCCGTCAGGTGACTCAGGTCTGGTGCCTGTTCTTCCTGACCAACGGTTTGATCGCCTGCGCCCTGACCCTCTGGGCGCCCTTGAGCTGGTGGACGCTGTACAACGGACTGATCGCCTACGGTTTGATGGGCCTGTTGTTCACCGCAGAATGGTTGATAAGACAGCGTGTGCGAGGACGCTCATGAAGTGGCTGAACCCTGAGCAACTCTTGCGCCCGGTTGATGTACCGCGCCCGGTCACCCTGGACCCGGCGCTCGACCATGCGCAGCTCTGCGCTCAAGCCCTGCAACTGGCTGCAGGCCTTGAGCGCCGTGGCGTAACACGCCTGGCCGTGTACCTGGAAGATGCCGCGCTACTGGCCGTAGCATTGCTCGGCGCCTGGCGTGCCGGCGTGCAGGTGCTGCTGCCCGCCAATCTGCAACCCCAGACTCGCCTGCGCTGGCACAACGACGTCGACCTGTGGATCAGCGAACTGCCCCAGGACCATCAACTGGAGGCACTGTACGATGTGCCCCTGGCCGCCGCCGACCTGGATCTGGACACCAGTCAACTGAGCCTGTGCACCTCCGGCTCCAGTGGCGAGCCCAAGCGTATCGACAAAACCCTTCGTCAGCTGGCCAATGAAGTACTGGCACTGGAACAACAATGGGGTACTGAACTGGGTGATGCCTGCATCATCAGCAGCGTATCCGCCCAGCACATCTACGGCTTGCTGTTTCGCATACTCTGGCCACTGTGCGCCGGGCGCCCGTTCCTGCGGCGTCAACTGCCCTTCCCCGAAGACCTGCAGCGCGCCAGCCGCCAGCACCCGGCATTCGCCTGGGTTGCCAGCCCGGCCCTGCTCAAGCGCATGGGCGACAACCTCGACTGGCCGGGCCTGCGCCAGGTACGCCGGGTGTTCTCCTCCGGGGGAGCATTACCCGCCAGCGCAGCACAGGCCTTACAACAACGCCTGCAGCAATGGCCAACAGAGATCCTCGGCAGTTCCGAAACCGGAGGCATTGCCTGGCGCCAAGGCGACAGCTTGTGGCAACCGTTCAATGGCGTGCGCCTGAGCCAGAACGCCGCAGGCGCATTACGCATCGAATCACCTTATCTGCCAGTCGGCCACATCGAACAAAGCGCTGATGCCGTCGAGCTTGCGGCTGACGGACGCTTCCGCCTGCTCGGGCGTCTGGACCGCATCGTCAAGCTCGAGGAAAAACGCATCGCCTTGCCGATGCTGGAACAAGCCCTGCTCGAACACCCCTGGGTAGCCGACACGCGGCTGGCACTGATCCAGGAAAACCGCGCCGCTCTGGGGGCCTTGCTGGTTTTGACTACGACGGGGCTGCATGCCTTGCGCAATCAGGGACGACGTGCGATTACCGAAGGCTTGCGCACGCATTTGAGCCAGCACTGTGAAACCCTGGCCCTGCCCCGACGCTGGCGCCTGCTGCGCCAACTGCCGTTCAACACCCAGGGCAAGCTGCCGCAAGCCGAGATTGAAGCATTGCTACTGGCTCCGCGCCCCAAAGGTCCTGAAGTCATCAGCCAGCTACAGCAAGGTGACGAGCTGCAGCTGCAGCTGGCCGTCTCGGCGGACCTGGCCTACTTCAGCGGCCATTTCCCACAAACCCCGGTGCTACCCGGGGTGGTTCAAGTCGACTGGGCTATCGAGCTGGGGCAGGCGCTGCTCGACGGTCCGCGACGCTTTGTCGGCATGGAGGTGGTGAAGTTCCAGCGGGTAGTGCGGCCTGGCGATCTGCTGACCCTGCACCTGCGTTTCGATAGCGAACGCGGCAAGCTCTACTTCAGCTACAGCAAGGGCGGCGAATCCTGCTCCAGCGGCCGCATTGTGCTGGAGGCCCGCAGTGCATAAGCCCTGTGCGGTGATCCCGGTCTATAACCATGAACTGGCCGTACCGGCAGTGGTCTGTGCGTTGCTCGCGGTGGGCGTGCCCTGCGTGCTGGTCGACGACGCCAGCAGCCCGGCCTGCGCCGCTGTCTTGCGCCAACTGGCCACGCAGGAGCAGGTGTTTCTGCTGCAGCTGGCAGTCAATCAAGGCAAGGGCGGCGCAGTCATGGCCGGATTGCGTGAGGCGGCGCGCCTGGGCTTCAGCCATGCCCTGCAGGTGGATGCCGACGGCCAGCATGACCTGGCCGATGTCAGCCGTTTTCTCGAAGACTCGCGTGCGCATCCACAGGCATTGATCTGCGGTTATCCACAGTTCGACGCTAGCGTGCCCAAGGGCCGACTGTATGCCCGTTACCTGACCCATGTGTGGGTGTGGATCAACAGCCTGTCCCTGCAGATCCCCGACTCCATGTGCGGATTCCGGGTCTATCCCCTGGACCCGACCCTGGCGCTGATCGACAAGGTGAAGCTGGGCAAGCGCATGGACTTCGACCCGGAAATCCTCGTGCGCCTGGCCTGGCGCAACCAGCCCATGCGCTGGCTGCCAACCCGGGTGCATTACCCGGCAGATGGCCTGTCGCACTTTCGCCTGGTCCACGACAACGTCCTGATCTCCAAAATGCACGCCAAGCTGTTCGTCGGCATGTTGCTGCGCGCGCCGGTGATCCTCTGGCGCCGGTGGCAGGCATGAGCGGCGGCGAACGGCACTGGGCCGAGCAGCAGGAGCGTGGCAACTTCTGGCTGATGAAACTGACCGCTGTTAGCGTCAGGCTGCTCGGACGACGGCTGCTGAGCCCGGTCCTGTATGGCGTAGTGGTGTATTTTTTCCTGTTTGGCCGCACGGCCCGGCGCAGTGCCTGGCAGTACCAGCAGCGTCTGGCCGCGTGGAGCGCCGAACCCGCCTTGCAACCCAACCACTGGCGGGTGTTCGGTCAGTTCATGGCCTTCGCCGATGCCCTGCTCGACAAACTCGACGTGTGGAACGGCAAGCTGCGCCTGGAGCAGATCGAAATCATCGACCCGGCCTTGCTACGCGAGCAGTTGCGCGGCGAGCGCGGACAGATGCTAGTGGGTGCCCACCTGGGCAATCTCGAGGTTTGTCGGGCCCTGGCTGAGCTGGGCGAACAGGTGACCATGAACGTGCTGGTGCACACCAAACATGCCGAACGCTTCAATCGCCTGCTCGGCGAAGCCGGGGCCAGCAACCTGCGCCTGATTCAGGTCAGCGAGCTGGACCCGGCGATCATGCTGCAGCTCAGCCAGCGCCTGGAGCGCGGCGAATGGCTGGCGATTGCCGGTGATCGCGTGCCACTGCACGGGGCGCGCACGGTCGAGGTAGACTTTCTCGGCTACCCGGCGGCCTTTCCCCAAGGCCCGTGGTTGCTTGCCGGGCTGCTCAAGTGTCCACTCAACTTGCTGTTCTGCCTGAAGCAGCAAGGGCGCTATCAGGTGATTCTCGAACCTTTCGCCGCCGCCATCGAATGGCGCCGTGGTCAGCGTGATCAGGTGATTGCCGACTGGGCCGGGCGTTATGCCCAACGCCTGGGGCACTATTGCCTGCAAGCGCCGCAGCAATGGTTCAATTTCTACCCTTTCTGGAAATCCGATGACGATGCCTGTGCATGAGCCTGTAACCTTCGGCGAGTCGCCGCTTGCTATCGAAGACGTCCTGGCCCTGGCCTGCCGCCAGGCCGAAAGCCGCCTGCAGGATGACGCCGAATACCGTGCGCGCATCGCCCGTGGCGCGCAGTTTCTCGACACCCTGCTGAACAAGGAGGGGGTGATCTACGGCGTCACCACCGGCTATGGCGACTCGTGCGTGGTAGCCGTGCCGCTGGAGCACGTCGAGGCCTTGCCGCAGCATCTGTACACCTTCCATGGTTGCGGCCTGGGGCGCCTGCTCGATGCGCCGGCAACCCGCGCGGTGCTGGCCGCGCGCTTGCAGTCGCTGTGCCAGGGCGTATCCGGCGTTCGCGTAGCGTTACTGGAGCGTCTGCAGGCCTTTCTTGCCCACGACATCCTGCCGCTGATTCCGGAGGAAGGCTCGGTCGGTGCCAGCGGCGACCTGACGCCATTGTCTTACGTCTCCGCCACCCTGTCCGGTGAGCGCGAAGTCCTCTACCGCGGCGAACGCCGCAGCGCCGCCGAGGTCCACCGCGAGTTGGGCTGGCAGCCACTGGTGCTAAGGCCCAAGGAAGCCCTGGCGCTGATGAATGGCACCGCGGTAATGACCGGCCTCGCCTGCCTGGCCTTCGCCCGCGCCGACTACCTGCTCAAACTGGCCACGCGCATCACGGCGTTGAACGTAGTCGCCCTGCAAGGCAACCCGGAACACTTCGACGAGCGCCTGTTCGCGGCCAAGCCACACCCGGGGCAGATGCAGGTCGCCGCCTGGCTACGCCAGGACCTGGCCATCGACGCGCCGACCGCGCCTCTGCACCGCTTGCAGGACCGCTACTCGCTACGCTGCGCGCCCCATGTGCTCGGCGTGCTGGCCGACAGTCTGGGCTGGCTGCGCAGCTTCATCGAGACCGAGCTCAACAGCGCTAACGACAACCCGATCATCGACGCCGAAGCCGAACGGGTGCTGCACGGTGGGCACTTCTACGGCGGGCACATCGCCTTTGCCATGGACAGTCTGAAGAATCTGGTTGCCAACGTCGCCGATCTGCTCGACCGTCAGCTCGCCCTGCTGGTGGACGTGCGCTACAACCACGGCCTGCCCAGCAACTTGTCCGGCGCCAGTGCCGAACGGGCGATGCTCAACCATGGCTTCAAGGCAGTGCAGATCGGCGCCAGCGCCTGGACCGCCGAAGCCCTGAAGCAGACGATGCCGGCCAGCGTGTTCTCGCGCTCCACCGAATGCCACAACCAGGACAAAGTCAGCATGGGCACGATCGCTGCCCGCGATGCCCTGCGCGTGCTGGAACTGACCGAGCAGGTGGCTGCGGCCACTCTGCTCGCCGCCAATCAGGGCGTCTGGCTTCGTGGGCAGGCGGCCGACGCCCGCACACTACCGCCGGCCCTGGCCACGATGCACCGTGAGCTGCTGGCAGATTTCGCCCCGGTCATCGAAGACCGCGCACTGGATAGCGATCTGCGGTTGTGTCTGAAACGTATTGGCGAACAACACTGGAGGCTGCATGCGCAGTAAGGGCGTGCTGCACGTCGACAGCGAAATCCTGGTGCCGTTCTTCGACGTCGACAGCATGCTGGTGGTCTGGCACGGCCACTACGTCAAATACCTGGAAGTGGCGCGTTGTGCCCTGCTCGACCGGCTCGACCACAACTACCTGCAAATGCGCGACTCGGGCTATGCCTGGCCTGTGATCGACCTGCAACTGCGCTACGTACGCGGCGCCACCTTCGGCCAGCGCCTGAATGTGCGCGCCAGCCTGGTGGAATGGGAGAACCGCCTGAAGATCAACTACCTGATCAGCGATGCCGTCAGCGGCGAACGCATGACCCGCGCCAGCTCTGTGCAGGTAGCGGTGGAAATCGCCAGCGGCGAGATGCAATTGGCCTCACCTCAAGTGATGCTCGATGCTGTGGCCAAGGTGCTGAAATGAAAACCCTGTTGCGCAACCTGCTGTGCGCCGCCCTGATGCTCACCCATACCCTGGCTCAGGCCTTTGGCCTGGACGATCTGAGCACACAGCTGGCTGAGTCGGCGGTGGTCAAGGGGCCGTTCATTCAGGAAAAACACTTGCGCGCCCTGCCGCAGCCGTTAGTGAGCAAAGGCCAGTTCGTCCTGGCCCGCGATCACGGCTTGCTCTGGTTGCTGCATACACCGCTCAAGCAGGACTACCGCCTCGACGCTCAGGGCATTGCCCGGCGCGACGCTGGAGGCTGGCAGATGCTGCCAGGCAACAGTGCCGGTGCCGGTGCCGAGCAAAACCGCCTGTTCTTCGCCGTGCTGCAAGGTGACAGCAGCGGTTTGCAGCGCGACTTCGAACTCAGCCTGCAAGGCGATGCACAGCATTGGCAGCTACGCCTGACACCGCGCTCGCTGCTGCTCAAGCAAGTGTTCCAGCAGATCGATATCGACGGTGGACGCTTTGTCGAACGTATCCAGATGCTCGAAACCCAGGGCGACAGCACTGTGTTGCGCATGCCCTCAAGCAGCAGCGCCAGCCATTTGAGCGATACGGAGCGCCGCGACTTTGCCAAGTGAGCGCGTGTTGCCACGGCTTTTCCTGGTACTGCTGGTTGCTGTCCTGGCCCTGACCGGCTGGCAGTGGCATCGGGGTGCGCCACTGTCGGCCGACTTGATGACACTGGTACCCGGTGCTGTTCAAGACCCGCTGGTGCAACGCGCCGAACAGCGCATGCAGGAACCGTTGAACCGCGAAATGCTGATGCTGGTCGGCCACCCCCGGCGCGAACAGGCAATCGCCCTGGCCCAGCATCTGGGCCAGCAATGGCAGGCCAGCGGCTTGTTCGAAAAGGTTCAGTGGAGTGTGCAGAGCGACTTGCAGGCAGTACGCGAGCAATTGCTGCAAGGCCGTCTGGCAATGTTGTCGCGTGCCGATCGCAAGATGCTGAGCGACGATCCCCAGGCCTTTGTCGAACAACGCGTACAAAGCCTCTATGACCCTTTCTCCGGCTTCAGCCTGGTGCCGAGCCAAGACGATTGGCTGGGCCTGACCGGACGTATCCAGAACAGTCAGCCACGCCCGGCCGCAGTGCAGCTGGACACCGCCAGCGGTGCACTGCTGGCCGAGGCCGACGGCCAGTTCTGGGTATTGCTGCGCGCCCGTACTCAGGGCAACGCCTTCGATTTGCAGCTACCGCTGCAAGTGGCCGACTTGCTCGACAATAGCCGTCGGCAAGCCAGCCAGGACGGCGCCCGGTTGCTGGCCGCCAGCGGCCTGCTATACGCCGCCAACGGCCAGCGTCAGGCCAGCGAGGAAATCACCTGGGTCGGCGGCGGTGCCACACTCGGCATTCTGCTCTTGCTGCTCCTGGCGTTTCGGCGCCTGCGCGTACTGCTGGCGTTCGTCCCGGTGCTGGTCGGCATGCTGTTCGGTGCCACAGCCTGCGTTGCCCTGTTCGGCCAGATGCATGTGATGACTCTGGTGCTGGGCTCCAGCCTGATCGGTGTGGCCGTGGACTATCCGCTGCACTACCTGTCGAAAAGCTGGAGCCTGCGCCCCTGGCACGCCTGGCCCGCCGTGCGCCTGACCCTGCCGGGTCTGAGCCTGAGCCTGATCACCAGTTGCATTGGCTACCTGGCCCTGGCCTTCACGCCGTTCCCGGCGCTGACCCAGATCGCGGTGTTCTCCGCTGCCGGCCTGTTCGGGGCCTACCTCTGCGCGGTGTGCCTGCTGCCCGCACTGCTCAAGGGCACGACATTGCAACCGGCGCAATGGCCGCTGATGGTCGCGCAATGGCTGATGGACCTGCGCAGCACCTTGTTGGCCAAGATCCCCAGCCCGGTTCTGCTCGCCCTGCTGGCGCTGTTCTGTATCGCCGGCCTGTGGCAGCTGGACAGCCGTAATGACATCCGCCAGTGGATCAACAGTTCGCCACCGCTGCTTGCTGAGGCCCAAGCCGTGGCGCGCATTACCGGCTACCAGCCCACCAGCCAGTTCTACCTGGTCCGCGCTGACGACCAGAGCCAGTTGCTTGAGCGTCTGCAAACCTTGGGCACTCGCCTCGATAAGCTGGTCGAAACGGACAAACTCAAAAGCTATATGGCGCTCAGCCAACTGCTCGCCAGCCCGCTCGAGCAACGGCAGCTACGCGATGCGCTGGGCAAACTGCCCGAGCATTGGCAGCCTTTGCTGGCCATGGGCGTCCCGCACAGCGCACTGCAAGCTGAGCTGAGCCAACTGCAGGCAATGCCAGCCCTGGACATCGAACGCGTCCTCAGCGGCCCCTTGGGCGAGCCCTGGCGCCCGCTATGGCTGGGCACTGACGGTCAAGGCGTGGCTGCCATTGTCAGCCTGCAGGGGCTGAACGATCCGGCCGTCTTGCAACTGCAGGCAAATGACCTGCAAGGCGTGCAACTGGTGGATCGTCTCGGCGACTTGAACCGGGTATTTGCCGCCACCCAGGTCAGCGCCGCCGAGCTGAAACTGCTGTCCTGTGCGTTGATCGTGGTGCTGCTGATCCTGCCTTTCGGCATGAGCGGGGCGCTGCGTATCGTCGCCTTGCCGCTGCTCGCCGCCCTGTGCAGCCTAGCCAGCCTCGGCTGGCTGGGACAGCCGCTGACCCTGTTCAGCCTGTTTGGTTTATTGTTGGTTACGGCCATCAGCGTCGACTACGCGATCCTCATGCATGAACAGATCGGCGGCGCCGCCGTCAGCCTGCTGGGTACTTTGCTGGCAGCCACCACCACCTGGCTGTCGTTCGGCCTGCTGGCGGTATCGAGCACGCCTGCGGTGAGCAATTTCGGCCTGGCCGTGAGCCTGGGACTGGTATTCAGCTTCATCCTCGCGCCCTGGGCTGCCACCCGGCACAAGGAACCGGCATGAATCGCCTGCTGCTGATTGTTGCTATGTGCCTGCTCAGTGCCTGTGCCACTCAGGCGCCGCTGCCCGAACAGCTGCCGACGTTGCCACTGCCGATGCAACTGCACATCCAGCGCGAACAGGCCGATCAGCGTCAGGACTGGCTGCTGGTGATCCAGCGTGAAGGCCCCAGCCTACGCTGGTCGTTACTCGATTTACTGGGCATTCCCCAGGCCCGACAATTGCTCAATCAGGGTCAGTGGCAGGCCGATGGTTTCCTGCCACCCAACCCGGCGGCGCGCGAGCTGTTCGCCGCTGTGCTGTTCGCCCTGACAGCCGACGGGCAGCTCAAGCAACGCTATCCAGACGCCCGCCAGCACGGTCAGCAGCGCTGGCTGGGCAAGCGCTGGCGGGTCGATTACCGGCACGCCGATGACTTCACTTTGAACCTCAAGCAGGGCCTGCGCTATCGAGTCAGCCCTCTGCCCAGCGAGACCACGCCATGAGCGCTTATCTCAATGCCCTGGGCCTGGTTTGCGCCCTGGGGCGCGATCAGGCCGAAGTCGCCCGCCGCCTGTTTGCCGGCGATTGCTCAGGCATGCGCGAAGAACTCGGCTGGGTTCCAGAGCGCCGCGTGCCGGTTGCCGTGGTGCCCGGTACGTTGCTCGACTTGCCGCCGGCGCTGCGGTCGCGTCACAGCCGCAACAATCAGTTGCTGTATGAAGCCTGCCTGCAGATCGCCCCGCAGATCGAAGCGGCAATTGCCCGTCATGGCCACCAGCGGGTGGCCATCGTGCTCGGCACCAGCACCTCTGGCATTGCAGAAGCAGGCGACGGTATTGCTCATTACCTGCGCGAGCAGCAGTTCCCCGCGAGCTATGACTACAGCGAGCAAGAACTCAGTGCGCCGGCCAACTTCCTCGCCGACTGGCTGCAACTGAGCGGCCCGGCCTACGTCATCTCCACCGCCTGCACCTCCAGCGCCCGCGCCTTGATGAGCGCCCGCCGGCTACTCGATCTGGGGGTCTGCGATGCGGTGATCTGTGGAGGCGTGGACAGCCTGTGCAAGCTGACCCTCAACGGCTTCAGCGCCCTGGAAGCCGTCAGCGCGCAACGCTGCAACCCCTTCTCGGTCAATCGCAACGGCATCAACATCGGCGAAGCCGCGGCGCTGTTTCTGATGACCCGCGAAGCGAATCGCGAAGGCACCAGCGTTGCGCTCCTCGGCGCCGGGGCCAGCTCCGATGCGCACCATATCTCGGCGCCCGAGCCGCAGGGAAAAGGCGCCTTGCAGGCCATGGCCAAGGCGCTGGACAATGCAGGTCTACAACCGGCGCAAATCAACTACCTGAACCTGCACGGTACCGCCACCCAACACAACGATGCCATGGAGAGCCAGGCTGTGCATACCCTGTTCGGCAGCCAGTTGGCTTGTTCGTCGAGCAAACCCATGACCGGCCACACCCTGGGTGCCGCCGGTGCGCTGGAAGCGGCGTTCTGCTGGTTGAGCCTGTCGATGCACAATCGGCATGGACAACTGCCACCGCACATCTGGGACGGCGCGATTGACCCACAGCTGCCAACGCTCAACCTGGTCGATGCCAGCCAGCGTCTGCCAGCTGCTGGCCCACGACGCTTGATGAGTAACTCGTTCGCCTTCGGTGGCAACAATGTCAGCCTGATTCTCGGAGACGCCCCATGACCATCTGGCCCCTGGCTGAACTGCTGCCCCATGCCGGCGACATGATCCTGATCGACCAGGTCGAGTCCTTTGACCAGGACCAGGTTCATACCCGCCTGACTGTTCGCCCGGGCGGGTTGTTCAATCGCGCCGACGGCAGCCTGCCGGCCTGGGTCGGCATCGAGCTGATGGCCCAGAGCGCTGCGGCTTTTGCCGGCTGTCGCGCACGCACCCAAGGCAAGCCGGTAACGCTGGGCTTCCTGCTCGGTACGCGCAAGTTCGAATGCAATGTCGAGTATTTTCCCGCCGGTGCCGAACTGCATATCCATGCCCGTCCCTCACTGGAAGATGACAACGGCATGGCCGTATTCGAATGTGATCTGCACGGCCCGGGCATCCAGGCCACGGCCCGTTTGAACGTATTCAGCCCGCCGCAGGCTGCCAGCTACCTGGCCGAAGCGGGCCCTGAGGAGTCCCCCCATGACTGAGACCATTCTGGTCACCGGTTCCAGCCGCGGTATTGGCCAGGCCATTGCCCTGCGCCTGGCGCGCTCCGGTTTCGACCTGGTGCTGCATTGCCGTAGTGGCCGCACTGAGGCCGACGCTGTTGCCGAGGAAATCCGGGCTATGGGCCGACAGGCCCGCGTGCTGCAATTCGATGTTGCCGATCGTGGCGCGTGTGCGGCTATTCTCACTGCCGACGTCGAGGCCCATGGTGCCTATTACGGTGTGGTGTGCAATGCCGGACTGACCCGCGACGGTGCCTTCCCGGCCTTGAGCGAAGAGGATTGGGACCAGGTATTACGCACTAACCTCGACGGTTTCTACAACGTCCTGCACCCGCTGATGATGCCGATGATCCGCCGCCGTGCGCCAGGCCGGATCGTTTGCATTACCTCGGTTTCCGGGATGATCGGCAACCGAGGCCAGGTCAACTACAGCGCCTCCAAGGCCGGGGTCATCGGCGCCGCCAAGGCCCTGGCAATCGAACTGGCCAAGCGCAAGATCACGGTCAATTGCGTCGCCCCCGGGCTGATCGACACCGCCATGCTCGATGAACATGTACCGCTCGAAGACTTGCTGAAAATGATCCCGGCGCAACGCATGGGCACGCCGGATGAAGTCGCCAGTGCGGTCAATTTCCTGGTGTCGGCTGAGGCGGCGTACATCACCCGTCAGGTGCTGGCAGTCAACGGAGGGTTGTGCTGATGAAACGCGTGGTGGTCACCGGTATGGCCGGCATCACATCCCTGGGCAGCGACTGGGCGACCATTGCCGGGCACTTTTCCAGGCATCGCAGCGGCATCCGGCGAATGCACGAGTGGGACCGGTTCGAGGAGCTCAATACGCGCTTGGCCGGCCCGATCGATGACTTTCAGGTGCCCGACAGCTGGACCCGCAAGCAATTGCGCAGTATGGGCCGAGTCTCGCGCCTGGCCGTGGCGGCGGCCGAGAACGCCCTGCGCGATGCCGGGCTGTTCGGCGACCCGTCGATCCGCGATGGGCGCATGGGCGTGGCCTGCGGCTCGTCGACCGGCAGCACCGACGAAATGAAAACCTTTGGCAACATGCTGCTCAATTCAGTTGCCGAAGGCCTGAACGCCAACTCCTACGTGCGCATGATGCCGCACACCACAGCGGCGAATATCAGCATCTTCTTCGGCCTGACCGGGCGCCTGATCCCCACCTCCAGTGCCTGTACCAGTGGCAGCCAGGGTATCGGCTACGCCTATGAAGCGATCAAGTTCGGCCGCCTGCCGCTGATGCTCGCCGGAGGCGCCGAAGAACTGTGTCCGACCGAAGCGATGGTCTTCGATGCGTTGTACGCCACCAGCCTGAAGAACGATGCACCACAGAGCACGCCAAGCCCTTATGACCGTGGCCGCGATGGCCTGGTGATCGGCGAAGGCGGCGGCATGCTGGTACTCGAAGAGCTTGAGCACGCCCTGGCCCGAGGCGCGCACATCTACGCCGAAATCGTCGGTTTCGGTACCAATGCCGACGGTCAGCACATCACCCGCCCGGAGCAAGTAACCATGCGCCGCGCCATGGAGCTGGCCCTGGAGGATGCCCACTTGGCGCCCGAGGCCATCGGTTACGTGAATGGCCATGGCACCGCTACCGAACAGGGTGATATCGCCGAAACCCTGGCCACCAGCAGCCTGTTCGGCCCACGCATGCCGATCAGTTCACAAAAGAGCTTCCTCGGCCACACCCTGGGCGCGTGTGGGGCGCTGGAGTCCTGGTTCAGTATCGAGATGATGAACAGCGACCGTTATGTGCACACGCTCAACCTGGTGAATATCGACCCACAATGCGGTGAGCTGGATTACCTATGCGGCGATTGGCGGCACCTGAACAACGAGTACGTGATGAACAACAACTTCGCGTTTGGCGGAGTTAACACCTCGTTGATTTTCCGCCGCTGGCAGTGAGACCTCACGTCTGCGGGACAGGTAGCGCATTCCCACCCAGTAACGACACGAATGCGCTAGCCATTGCCGAAGGCGACTGGCGCCGCTGTACCACCCACACGGCGGTCACCGCATCGCGATCAAGTAGTGTCCGGTAAACCACACCGTCAATGCGCATACGCTGGAACGACGCCGGTAACACCGACACCCCCAACCCTGCCGAGACCAGACCGATGATGGTCATCGCTTCGCTGGCCTCCTGGGCAAAGTGCGGGCTGAAGCCGGCCTGCCGGGCCAGGCTCAGCAATTGTGCGTGCAGGCCACTGCCATAACTGCGGGGAAAGAACACGAACGGCTCGTTAGCCAACGACGCCATGTGCAACCCGGCTTCGCTGCCTTCAGCCAGTGGATGCGTGGCGTTGATCACCGCAACCAAGGGCTCGCGGAACAACTCGGTGGCGACCAGGCTATCGGGCAGCGTTAACGGTCGAATCAGACCGACCTCTATGGTTTCGTCGAGCAAGGCATCGGCTACCGCCTGGCTGCTCATCTCGCTGAGGTTAAGGTGAACGGCTGGGAAGCGCTGGCGAAAGGCATAGATAGCCTTGGGGATACTGGAATTGAACGGTGCCGATGACGTGAAGCCGATTTTCATCTCGCCCAGCTCACCCAGTTGCGCCCGCCGGGCGACGTCGGCGGCCTTGTCGACCTGAGCCAGCACCAGGCGTGCTTCTTCGAGAAACAGGCGCCCCGCTTCACTCAGCTCAACCCGACGATTGGTTCGCTCGAACAGACGCGCCCCAAGCTCCTGCTCCAGGGCCTGAATCTGCTGACTCAGCGGCGGCTGGGAAATCCCCAGGTTCTGCGCCGCCCGGCCAAAGTGCAGCTCTTCGGCGACGGCAATGAAGTAGCGCAGGTGGCGTAATTCCATGAAGGCTCCAATAGGTCGCAAAACCTCTTAAACAGGTCGAACAATATATTGGAAATGATCATTAGCCAGCTATATGCTTTTTTCACTGCCTGACTGGCCGTAGCGCCCCCGAGGTCACCCGTGAAGACTGCCGTTGCTCCACACGCCCACGAACTGCCCCACGCGCCCCTCGACGAAACTGTCGCAACCCTGAACGAACGCTGGATCGAAAAAGGCACTCCAGCCTTTTTGCGCACCGTACTGGCGCTGTTCTGCGGCGGATTTGCCACCTTTGCCTTGCTCTACTGCGTGCAACCGATGATGCCGCTGCTGTCTCAGGAGTTTTCCATCAGCGCCGCGCAAAGCAGCCTGATCCTCTCCGTGTCGACCGCCATGCTGGCGGTGGGCCTGCTGATCACCGGGCCCATCTCTGACCGCATCGGGCGCAAGCCGGTGATGGTGTTTGCGCTGTTCTGTGCGGCCCTGTGCACCCTCGTCAGTGCGCTGATGCCCAGCTGGCACGGCGTGCTGTTGACCCGCGCACTGCTGGGTCTGTCACTGAGTGGGTTGGCGGCAGTTGCGATGACCTATCTGAGTGAAGAGATCCACCCGCAGCACATTGGCTTGGCCATGGGCTTGTACATCGGTGGCAACGCCATTGGCGGCATGAGCGGTCGCCTGATCACCGGGGTACTGATCGATTTCGTCAGCTGGCACACAGCATTGCTGGTGATTGGCAGCCTGGCCCTGATCGCTGCGCTGGTGTTCTGCAAGGTTCTCCCCGAGTCGCGCAACTTCCGCCCACGCTCGCTGCATCCGCGCAGCCTGGTGGAAGGCTTTACCCTGCAGTTTCGCGATGCCGGGTTGCCGTGGCTGTTCCTCGAGGCCTTCCTGCTGATGGGAGCCTTCGTCACCCTGTTCAACTACATTGGCTATCGCCTGCTGGCCGAACCGTACCACATGAGCCAGGCGCTGGTCGGTTTGCTGTCGGTGGTGTACCTGTCGGGTATCTACAGCTCGGCGCAGATTGGCGCCCTGGCCGACAAACTGGGGCGGCGCAAGGTGTTCTGGGGCACTATCGTGCTGATGTTCAGCGGCCTGCTGCTGACCCTGTTCAGTCCCTTGCTGCTGGTGATCGTCGGCATGCTGGTGTTCACCTTCGGCTTCTTTGGCGCGCACTCGGTGGCCAGCAGCTGGATTGGACGGCGGGCGACCAAAGCCAAAGGCCAGGCGTCATCATTGTACCTGTTCAGTTACTACGCAGGATCGAGTGTGGCCGGGACGGCCGGTGGGGTGTTCTGGCACCAGGGCGGCTGGAACGGGATCGGGCTGTTCATTGGCAGTTTGCTGGTGGTGGCGTTGCTGGTGGCGTTGCGCCTCAGCAAGTTGCCAGCTAAAAGCTGAAAAAGGGGCCGCTGTGCGGCCCCCTAGCTCAGTTGATCACTTCAACCAGATCCACATCCACTTCACGGCTCATCAAGTGCTTCTCGACTTCACCGGTCAGCTTGACCTTGGTCTTGTCGTTGAAGGCCACTGGCGGCATGTCTTCCTTGTCGATTTCGACGGTGATGGTGCCCGTGGTGTCCTTGAACTCGAACTTGTCATCGTTGTTCAGCTTCTTGACAACGAAACCCTGCAACACCACCGCAGTGTCGTCAGCGGCGTCATTGGCAGCGGCAACGGTGGTCACTGGCTGGGCGCCTGGACCGGTGTAGCCGGCGGCCAGGGCGGCGGTGCTGAACAGCGGGGCAAGCAGCAGAGCGAGGTAGCGGGTTTTCATGAGGAAGATCCTGTCTGGGTTTCGATGAGCACAGATTACCCAGGCAGGCTGAACTGAAACTTAATAGCAAAACGCCCGGCATTGGCCGGGCGTTTTGTGCTGCAGCAGAGCTTACTGGTGGTACTGCGCCGACAACTCATGCACGGCGTGGATAAACGCGCCCGCATGCTCCGGATCGACTTCAGGGGTAATGCCGTGGCCAAGGTTGAACACATGGCCGCTGCCATGGCCGTAGCTGGCCAGGATGCGTCCGACTTCGGCACGGATGGCTTCTGGCTTGGCGTAGAGCACGGTCGGGTCCATGTTGCCCTGCAGAGCGACCTTGCTGCCGACACGCTGGCGGGCTTCGCCGATGTCGCAGGTCCAGTCCAGGCCCAGCGCGTCGGCGCCAGCGTCGGCGATGCTTTCCAACCACAGGCCACCATTCTTGGTGAACAGGATGACCGGTACCTTGCGACCTTCATGCTCGCGAATCAGACCGCTGACGATCTTGCGCATGTAGGCCAGGGAGAACTCCTGATAGGCCGCCGCCGACAGGTTGCCACCCCAGGTGTCGAAGATCTGCACCGCTTGCGCACCGGCCAGGATCTGGCCGTTGAGGTAGCTGATGACCGACTGCGCCAGCTTGTCGAGCAGCAGGTGCATGGCCTGCGGGTTGTCGTAGAGCATGGCTTTGGTCTTGCGGAAGTCTTTCGACGAGCCGCCTTCGACCATATAGGTGGCCAGGGTCCACGGGCTGCCGGAGAAACCGATCAGCGGCACACGGCCGTTGAGCTCGCGGCGGATGGTGCTGACCGCGTCCATCACGTAGCCGAGGTCTTTCTGCGGATCAGGGATCGGCAGCGCTTCGATGTCGGCCAGGGTGCTGATGACCTTCTTGAAACGCGGGCCTTCGCCGGTTTCGAAGTACAGGCCCTGGCCCATGGCGTCGGGGATGGTGAGGATATCGGAGAACAGGATCGCGGCGTCCAGCGGGTAGCGGTCCAGCGGCTGCAGGGTGACCTCGCAGGCGAACTGCGGGTTCATGCACAGGCTCATGAAGTCACCGGCCTTGGCGCGGCTGGCACGGTACTCCGGCAGGTAGCGGCCGGCCTGGCGCATCATCCACACCGGGGTGACGTCTACGGGTTGCTTGAGCAGGGCGCGCAGAAAACGATCGTTCTTCAAGGCAGTCATGTCGGCATCCGGAAAAAAAGTGCGGGCATTTTCTCAGACACCAACGGAAAAGGCACGGTAAGTACCGTGCCTTTTGTCTATCGACTTGTGACAGATCAATAGATTTGTTGAATTTATCGCGGGGCAAGCCCGCTCCCACAGGGTTTGTCGAATCTCCTGTGGGAGCGGGCTTGCCCCGCGAAAAGGCTTGTCAGACCTCCAGGTAATCCAGAATCCCTTCAGCCGCATTACGCCCTTCAAAGATCGCCGTCACCACCAGGTCAGAACCCCGGACCATGTCGCCACCGGCGAAGATCTTCGGGTTGCTGGTCTGGTGCTTGAACGAGCCTTTCTCCGGTGCCACAACGCGACCCTGGCTGTCGGTCTGGATGCTGAACTGCTCAAACCACGGCGCCGGGCTCGGACGGAAACCGAAAGCGATGACCACGGCGTCAGCCGGGATGATCTCTTCGGAGCCCGGGATCGGCTCAGGGCTGCGGCGGCCACGGGCATCCGGCTCGCCGAGACGGGTCTCGACCACCTTCACACCTTCGACCTTGTCTTCACCGACAATCGCAATCGGCTGGCGGTTGTAGAGGAACTTCACGCCTTCTTCCTTGGCGTTCTTCACCTCTTTGCGCGAGCCAGGCATGTTCGCTTCATCACGACGGTAGGCACAGGTCACTGCCTTCGCGCCCTGCCGAATGGAGGTGCGGTTGCAGTCCATCGCCGTGTCGCCACCACCGAGCACCACGACCTTCTTGCCCTTCATGTCGACGAAGTCTTCCGGCGACTTTTCAAAGCCCAGGTTGCGGTTGACGTTGGCCACCAGGAAATCCAGGGCATCGTGCACGCCAGGCAGGTCTTCACCCGGGAAGCCGCCCTTCATGTAGGTGTAGGTGCCCATGCCCATGAACACTGCATCGAACTCCTCGAGCAGTTGTTCCATGCTGATGTCCTTGCCCACCTCGGTATTGAGACGGAACTCGATACCCATGCCAGTGAAGACTTCGCGGCGATTGCTCAGCACGGTCTTTTCCAGCTTGAACTCGGGGATACCGAAGGTCAGCAGACCACCGATTTCCGGGTTGCGGTCGAACACCACCGGGGTCACGCCGCCGCGCACCAGCACGTCGGCGCAGCCAAGGCCGGCCGGACCGGCGCCGATGATGGCGACACGCTTGCCGGTCGGCTTGACCTTGGACATGTCCGGGCGCCAGCCCATGGCGAAGGCGGTGTCGGTGATGTACTTCTCCACCGAACCGATGGTCACCGCGCCGAAGCCGTCGTTGAGGGTGCAGGCACCCTCGCACAGACGATCCTGCGGGCACACCCGGCCGCAGACTTCCGGCAAGGTGTTGGTCTGGTGCGACAGCTCCGCGGCAGCGAGGATGTTGCCTTCGGAGACCAGCTTCAACCAGTTGGGGATGAAGTTGTGCACCGGGCACTTCCACTCGCAGTACGGGTTGCCACAGCCCAGGCAGCGGTGGGCCTGCTCGGCCGACTGCTGGGGTTTGAAGGGCTCGTAGATTTCCACGAATTCTTTCTTGCGTTGACGCAACAGTTTCTTCTTCGGATCCTTGCGCCCGACCTCGATGAACTGGAAGTCATTACTCAGACGTTCAGCCATGTTCAAAACCTCATCAAACTCTTCAGGCGCATATCACTGCGGGTTGGCACGGGTGCTGGACAGCAGGTTCTTCAGGTTTGCCGCCTTCGGCTTGACCAGCCAGAAGCGCCGCACGTAGTCGTCCAGGTTTTCCCAGAGCTCACGCCCCCATTCGCTGCCGGTTTCTTCGACGTACTCAGCCAGGACCCGCGACAGGTGGCTGCGATAAGCCTCCATCGCTTCGCCACTGATGCGCTGGATTTCCACCAGTTCATGGTTGAGCTTGTCGACGAAGCTGTTGTCCATGTCCAGCACGTAGGCGAAACCGCCGGTCATGCCAGAGCCGAAGTTGTAGCCGGTTTTGCCCAGCACGCAGACAAAACCACCGGTCATGTATTCACAGCAGTGATCGCCTGTACCCTCGACAATCGCGTGGGCACCGGAGTTACGCACGGCAAAACGCTCGCCTGCGGTGCCGGCGGCGAACAGCTTGCCGCCGGTGGCGCCATACAGGCAGGTGTTGCCGACAATGGCACTGTGCTGGGTGGCGAACGGGCTGCCCGCAGGCGGCACGATCACCAGCTTGCCACCGGTCATGCCTTTACCGACGTAGTCGTTGGCATCACCTTCGAGGTACATGTTCAGACCACCGGCGTTCCACACACCAAAGCTCTGCCCGGCAGTGCCTTTGAAGCGGAAGGTGATCGGTGCCTTGGCCATGCCCTGGTTGCCGTGCAGACGTGCGATCTCGCCGGAAATCCGGGCGCCGATGGAACGGTCGCAGTTACAGATGTCCAGGTTGAACTCGGCGCCAGACAGGTCACGAATGGCCGGCAGGGCCATGTCGACCATCTTCTCGGCCAGCACGCCCTTGTCGAACGGCGGGTTGCGGTCGACTTCGCAGAACTGCGGCTTGTCTGCCGGTACATGCGGGCTGCCCAGCAGCGGGCTGAGGTCAAGGTGCTTCTGCTTCTCGGTTTCGCCGGGGAGCATTTCCAGCAGGTCGGTACGCCCGATCAGCTCGCCGAGGCTGCGCACGCCGAGCTTGGCCAGCCACTCACGGGTTTCTTCAGCCACGTAGGTGAAGAAGTTCACCACCATGTCGACGGTGCCGATGTAGTGGTCCTTGCGCAGCTTGTCGTTCTGGGTGGCGACGCCGGTGGCGCAGTTGTTCAGGTGACAGATGCGCAGGTATTTGCAGCCCAGGGCGATCATTGGCGCGGTGCCGAAGCCGAAGCTCTCGGCGCCGAGGATGGCTGCCTTGATCACGTCGAGGCCGGTTTTCAGGCCACCATCGGTTTGTACCCGGACCTTGCCGCGCAGGTCGTTGCCGCGCAGGGTCTGATGGGTTTCAGCCAAGCCCAGTTCCCACGGGGCACCGGCGTACTTGATCGAGGTCAGCGGCGAAGCACCGGTACCACCGTCGTAACCGGAGATGGTGATCAGGTCGGCATAGGCCTTGGCCACACCGGCGGCGATGGTGCCGACGCCCGCTTCCGCCACCAGCTTGACCGAAACCAGCGCCTGCGGGTTGACCTGCTTGAGGTCGAAAATCAGCTGCGACAGGTCTTCGATCGAGTAGATGTCATGGTGCGGCGGTGGCGAGATCAGGGTTACGCCAGGCACGGCATAGCGCAGCTTGGCGATCAGGCCGTTGACCTTGCCACCCGGCAGCTGGCCACCCTCACCGGGCTTGGCGCCCTGGGCAACCTTGATCTGCAGCACTTCGGCGTTGACCAGGTACTCAGGGGTTACGCCGAAACGACCGGTGGCCACCTGCTTGATCTTCGAACTCTTGATGGTGCCGTAACGGGCCGGGTCTTCGCCGCCCTCACCGGAGTTGGAACGCGCACCCAGGCGGTTCATCGCTTCGGCCAGGGCCTCATGCGCCTCCGGCGACAGTGCGCCGAGGGAGATACCGGCAGAGTCGAAACGCTTGAGGATGGCCTCCAGCGGCTCGACTTCCTCCAGCGCCAGCGGCTGATCGGCAACCTTGACCTTGAGCAGGTCGCGGATCATCGATACCGGACGCTGGTCGACCAGCGTGGTGTACTCCTTGAACTTGGCGTAGTCGCCCTGCTGCACAGCGGCCTGCAGGGTGTTGACCACATCCGGGTTGTAAGCGTGGTACTCGCCACCGTGGACGAACTTCAGCAAACCGCCCTGCTGGATCGGCTTGCGCGCGCTCCAGGCTTCGGCGGCGAGCAGCTTCTGCTCGTTCTCGATGTCGACAAAGCGCGCGCCTTTCAGGCGGCTGGCAACACCACGGAAACTCAGTTCGACGACTTCCTCGGACAGCCCGACAGCTTCAAACAGCTGCGCACCACGGTAGGAACCAATGGTCGAGATGCCCATCTTCGAAAGAATCTTCAGCAGGCCCTTGGAGATGCCCTTGCGGTAGTACTTGAAGACTTCTTCCAGGTCACCGAGCACTTCACCGGTGCGGATCAGGTCGGCCAGCACTTCGTAGGCCAGGTACGGATACACCGCCGAAGCACCGAAACCGATCAGCACGGCGAAGTGATGCGGATCGCGGGCAGTGGCGGTCTCGACCAGAATGTTGCTGTCACAACGCAGGCCCAGTTCGGTCAGGCGGTGGTGCACGGCACCCACGGCCAGTGAGGCATGCACCGGCAGTTTGCCCGGAGCGATATGACGGTCGCTCAGCACCAGCTGGGTCTTGCCGCTGCGCACGGCTTCTTCGGCCTGGTCGGCGATGTTGCGCACCGCAGCTTCCAGGCCGACGCCTTCTTCGTAGTTGAGGTCGATCAGCTGACGCTCGAAACCTGGGCGGTCGAGGTTCATCAGCGAGCGCCACTTGGCTGGCGAAATCACCGGCGAGCTGAGGATGACCCGCGAGGCGTGCTCAGGGGACTCCTGGAAGATGTTGCGCTCAGCACCCAGGCAGATCTCCAGCGACATGACGATCGCTTCACGCAGCGGGTCGATCGGCGGGTTGGTGACCTGGGCGAACTGCTGGCGGAAGTAGTCATAGGTCGAACGCACGCGCTGGGAGAGGATCGCCATCGGCGTGTCATCGCCCATCGAACCGACCGCTTCCTGGCCTTGTTCGCCGAGCGGACGCAAGACTTGGTCACGCTCTTCGAAGGTGACCTGGAACATCTTCATGTATTGCTTGAGCTGGTCAGCGTCATAGCTGGCCACGCCCTGGTCGTCGCTGAGGTCGGCCTGGATGCGCAAGGCATTCTGACGCAGCCAGCGCTTGTACGGGTGACGCGACTTCAGACGGTTGTCGATGGCGTCGGTGTCGAGGATCTGCCCGGTCTCGGTGTCCACCGCGAAGATCTGGCCCGGGCCGACACGGCCCTTGGCGATGACGTCTTCAGGCTTGTAGTCCCACACGCCGATTTCCGACGCCAGGGTGATGTAGCCGTTCTTGGTGGTGACCCAGCGCGCCGGACGCAGGCCGTTACGGTCGAGCAGGCAGACCGCGTGGCGACCTTCGGTCAGTACCACACCAGCCGGACCGTCCCACGCCTCCATGTGCATGGAGTTGTATTCGTAGAAGGCGCGCAGGTCGGCGTCCATGGTCTCGACGTTCTGCCACGCTGGCGGAATGATCATGCGCACACCACGAAACAGGTCGATGCCGCCAGTGACCATCAACTCGAGCATGTTGTCCATGCTCGAAGAGTCGGAGCCGACGCGGTTGACCAGCGGGCCGAGCTCTTCCAGGTCCGGGATCAGGTCGTTGGCGAACTTGGTGCGACGGGCCTGGGCCCAGTTGCGGTTACCGGTAATGGTGTTGATCTCGCCGTTGTGGGCGAGGAAGCGGAATGGCTGCGCCAGCGGCCATTTCGGCAGGGTGTTGGTGGAGAAGCGCTGGTGGAACACGCAAATGGCGGTCTGCAGGCGCTCGTCACCTAGGTCCGGATAGAAGGCGGCAAGGTCCGCCGGCATCATCAGGCCCTTATAGATAATGGTCTTGTGCGAAAAGCTGCAGATGTAGTGGTCGCTGTCGGCGGCGTTGGCCACGGACGAACGACGACGGGCGCTGAACAGCTTGATCGCGAATTCCTGATCGCTCAGGCCTTCGCCGCCGACGAACACCTGCTCGATCTGCGGCAGGCGCTCCAGGGCCAGGCGGCCGAGGACGCTGGTGTCGATCGGCACCTTGCGCCAGCCGACCAACTGCAGGCCAGCGGCGAGGATCTCGCGGTTCATGTTTTCGCGGGCAGCTTCTGCCTTGGTGGTGTCCTGATTGAAGAACACCATGCCAACCGCGTACTGCTTGGGCAGCTCGGTGCCGAACTGTTCCAGGGCCACTGCGCGCAGGAACTGATCGGGTTTTTGCATCAACAGACCGCAACCGTCGCCGGTCTTGCCGTCAGCGTTGATACCACCGCGGTGGGTCATGCAGGTCAACGCCTGCATGGCTGTTTGCAGAAGGTGGTGGCTGGGTTCACCCGTCATATGGGCGATCAGGCCGAAACCACAGTTATCCTTGAATTCTTCGGGATGGTACAGACCTGTTTTCATAGACACTTTCTCACCAGGTTCGCCTCTCACCAAGGCAAATCTCTTTTTAATACAACCACTTACCATCCACGCCGAACGAATGCCAGCTTTGCGGGGGCAATAGAGGAGCCATTGTTGCACAGCGACAAGGAAGCCCACAAATTTACGACGAATAGTCGTAAGTCCATGTCGCATTTTTGAATGTTTTTAAGCGTGCGCCGTGGTACGGCATGGCTTGAGTCTGAAGCGTTTCAGCCTGGACTGCAAGATAGGCTTGTGGCCGGCAGTCTTGGACAGAAAAGCCTGCCGCGTTTTACGCAGCAGGCTTGACCGTAATTCAGGAGTCGCTCAGCAGGTGGCGGGGGTAGTGCCACCAGGCTATATCAGCGGGTCGCGGCCAGTTCTTGTTGGACGCTGGCGACGCTACGAGGCCAAGGTTTACCAGCCTGGACCTTGGCTGGCAAGGCTTTGATTGCAGCCAGGGCCGCATCACGGCTGGCGAAGCTGCCGTAAGTAATCACGTACAACGGCTTGCCCTGCAGGTTTTTCTTGAAGTAGCGATAGTCGCCACCCTGGGCCTTCACGTAAGCCTGGGCAGACGCTTCGGAGCTGGTACCGAGGATTTGCACGACATAGTTGCCCGGCTTCTGCCCGGCGTACCAGCTGCCACCTGCGGCCGGCTTGGCGGCCGGCTTCTCGGCAGGTTTTGGCGCTGGCTTGGCCGCTGCAACCTGAGTAGGTGCAGGCTTGACTGCAGGTGCAACCGGCTTGCTGACAACAGGCGCAACCGGTTGCGGCGCTGGCGCGACAGGTTGCGCCTGGGCGACCGGCTGTGCCGGAGCAGGTGCAGGGCCGGCGACAACGCCAGCTGGCGGAGCAATGGTGGTGACAGTTGGCGGCTGCAGTGCGGTATCACCGGCCGGACCACCTTCTTCGCCATCCCCCATACCTGTGGACTCGGCCAGCGGGCCGCGCATCACCGGCTGCGACTGACCTACCAACGGCAGTGGCATGGGTTGCGAGTTACCGGCGAACTCAATCGCCGGGCCGCCATTGTTCGACTGTGCATTACCTGGCTGGCCCTGGCCCAGTGGCAATTGTGCTTGCTCAGCAGGCGCGGTTGGCGCCTGATCGCCTTTCTTCGGCATCAGCACCGCCGCGGCAACGGCGACCACAACGACAGCAGACAACGCCAGCACGTGTTTTTTAGGCATATTGAACCCCATTGATGGTCGCTTGGCCGTGGTCCGGCTGGCGATCATGGCTTCGATCAAGGTATCGCGGGCGACCTGGTTGATTGCCCCAGGCCAGCCATCCGAGTGTTGGTGAATATCGACAATCTGTTCACTGGTGAACACCTCGATCCCTCGTCCGGCGCCTTCCAGGCGCTGCTCGAGGTATTCCCGGGTTTCTTCTTCGCTGTAGGGCGCAAGTTCAATGACGTGGAAACGCTCCAGGTCGGCATTGAGCTCTTCCAGCCCGGCGATCAGTGACGGTTCGCCGAACAGGAACACGTGCGGACGCCCTTCCGGAGTGCCCGCCGCCAGTTCCAGCAAGGCTTGGAGTGCCGACTCGTCGAGTTGTTCCGCATCGTCCACCAACAGGTAGACTTCCTGCCCGGTCAACGCCAGTTGCACCACCTGGGCAAGCAGCTCGGGGACCTCAGGCTGGGCAACACCCAGGGCCTGGGCGACCTGAGCGAGAACGCTGGCGGCATCGCTGGCGCCGCGCGCGGAAACCACCACGCTTTGCACCGACTGCTTGTTGGTGCTGGCAACCAGGGCTTGGCGCAGCAGGGTCTTGCCGCTGCCTTGGGGGCCGGTCACCACCAGCAGCAGCTGGCTGTAACGAGCCAGATGGTGCAGTTGGCCAAGCACCGGCTTGCGCTGGGCCGGGAAGAATTTGAAACCAGGCACCCGTGCAGCGAAAGGGTCGTGGTTCAGCTGGTAATGGCCGAGAAAGGCCTCGTCGGCATGCAAACTAGTCATCGGACGCTCATCAACCTCAAAGCTGGGCCACGATCGCGCGGTAATCCGCAGCCAGCGTGGCCTGAAGAATCTCTTTCGGATAGTCGTCGGTGACCACCGCTGCGCCCATTCGGCGCAGCAGGACCAGACGCAGACGACCGTCGAGTACCTTTTTATCTACTGCCATGTGCTCCATGAACTGCGCCGGGGTCATTTCCTCTGGCGGCATCACCGGCAAGCCTGCCTGCTGGAATAAGCGGATGCCACGATCACGCTCCTGCTGGCTGATCCAGCCCAGGCGCATGGACATCTCCAGCGCCATCACGGTGCCCGCTGCCACGGCCTCGCCATGCAGCCATACACCATAACCCATGTGGGTTTCGATGGCGTGGCCGAAGGTATGACCGAGGTTGAGGGTGGCGCGTACGCCAGACTCGCGCTCATCAGCACCGACAACGGCGGCCTTGGCCGCACAGGAGCGCGCAATCGCCTCGGTCAGGGCAACCTGATCCAGGCCGCGCAAGGCATCCATATTCGCTTCAAGCCAGCCCAGGAACGGTTCGTCACAAATCAGGCCGTACTTGATCACTTCGGCAAGGCCGGCCGACAGTTCGCGCGGCGGCAGGGTGTTGAGGCTGCAGGTGTCAATCAGCACCGCATTGGGCTGATAGAAGGCGCCGACCATGTTCTTGCCCAGCGGGTGGTTGATACCGGTTTTACCGCCCACCGAAGAATCGACCTGGGACAGCAAGGTCGTCGGCACCTGGATGAAGTCCACGCCACGCTGGTAGCAAGCGGCGGCAAACCCGGCCATGTCGCCTATCACCCCGCCACCCAAGGCAACCACCGTGGTGCGGCGGTCGTGGCGAGCCGTGAGCAAGGCATCGAAAATCAGCTGCAGGGTTTCCCAGTTCTTGAAGGCCTCGCCATCCGGCAACACCACCGGCAGCACCGAATAGGCACCCAGGGTCTTGCTCAGACGATCAAGATAAAGGGGTGCGACAGTCTCATTGGAGATAATGGCGACCTGTCGGCCGGCAATATGCGGCGCCAGCAGTTCAGGTTGATCCAGCAGGCCTTCGCCAATGTAGATCGGGTAGCTACGTTCGCCCAATTCGACCTTTAGTGTCTGCATGTGTCCCCACAATGAACGAGGCGCGGCATCGATGGCTCGACCCGCGCGATAACGGTGTGCCCTGTCATGGCATGACTGGTCGCCGAGGATAGTCCTGGCTTAACGGGGCGGCAACTTCTGCAAGCGCTCGAGAATATCCTGCACAACCATTCGCGGCGGCCGCTCGTCGGTTTCCACTACCAGATCAGCGATCTCGCGGTAGAGCGGATCACGGACCTCCAGCAGGGCACGCAACGTCGCCTCCGGATTGGCGGTGCGCAGCAATGGCCGGTTGCGGTCACGCGAAGTGCGCCCGACCTGCTGCTCGACCGAGGCGTGCAGGTACACCACCCGCCCGCCGGCATGCAGGGCCTGGCGATTGGCATCGCGCATCACCGCACCTCCACCAGTGGCCAGCACCACGCCATCGAACGCGCACAGCTCGGCAATCATCGCCTGCTCACGGTCACGAAAGCCCGGTTCGCCTTCCTTGTCGAAGATCCACGGGATATTGGCGCCGGTACGCAGTTCAATTTCCTTGTCGGAATCTTTGAACGGCAGGCGCAGCTCTTTGGCTAACAGGCGACCGATGGTGCTTTTACCAGCACCCATGGGCCCCACAAGTATCAAATTTCGCACAGAATCAACGACTCACAGCAATCGCCTGGTCACTCATGATACGCGGAGTCAGGAAGACCAGCAGCTCGGATTTTTTCTCTTGTAGAACATCGCGACGAAACAGCCGCCCAACATACGGCACATCGCCGAAAAATGGCACCTTATCGACAACTTTACTTTGCACCGTTGAGTACACGCCACCGATCACGATGGTCTCGCCGTCCCTGACGCGCACCTTGGCGTTGACCTCGTTTTTGCGGATCGGCGGCACATGGGCCAAGGCATTGAGGTAGTCCGGCTCATCCTTGGTCACTTTCACGGCCATGATCACCCGGTTGTCCGGGGTGATCTGCGGCGTCACCTCCAACGACAGCGAGGCCTCACGAAAGGTCACCGAGGTAGCGCCACTGCCACTGGTTTCCTGATAAGGCACTTCAGTACCCTTGAGGATCCGCGCGGTTTCCTTGTCGGCGGTGACCACTTTGGGCTGGGAGATAATTTCACCATTGCCGGATTTCTCCATGGCGCTAAGCTCCAGGTCGAGCAGGACGTTATCGCGCACCAGCCCCAAACCGATGGCCGAGGTAGCCCGCTCCGCCCCCAGGTCGACAAAGGTGTCGGCACCGCCCAGCACCAGACCACTGCCCAGATTCAGCGCCCCGCCCCAGCGCACGCCCAGACTCCTTTCGTAGTCGACATTCGCCTCAACGATCCTCGCCTCGATCATGACCTGGCGCACCGGCACATCCAGGCGAGCGATCAACTGACGCAACTCCTCCAGGCGCTCTGGAGTCTGGCGCGCGATCAGGGTGTTGGTCCGCTCATCGACACTCAGCGCTCCCGGAGCCGCGTCGAATGGATCGTTATCCATCAGCGAATGGAACACAGCCGCTATGTCCACAGCCTGGGCATAGTGAATCGGCAGCAGCTCTCGGCGTGTCGGCACCAGGCTGGCCACCTGCTGACGACCTTCCAGCAGTTGCCGTTGCTGCCCGGCCAGTTCGCCGATGGGCGCCACCAGCAGGACATTGCCTTCGGCACGCTGCTCCAAGCCTTTGCTACGCAGCACCAGATCCAGCGCTTGCTCCCAGGACACATCCTGCAGGCGCAGGGTGACCCTGCCCTGCACCGCATCGCTGGCGACCAGGTTGACCCCGGAAAAATCAGCCAGCACCTGCAACACCGAACGCACCTCGACATCCTGGAAGTTCAACGACAAAGGTTCGTCCGGTGGCGCGCCACTGGCCGACACTGCGCCGGCAGCCTGCAGGGTAAACAACCCGGCGAATACCGCCATATTCCATCCCGTCCTCATCTGCGACCTCCCTGGTCCACTGCTTTATCCCGCGCCTGCAGGCCGCTTCAGGCTCAGCGTTCGACGCCGCTCGATCCAGCCCTTGCCCACCACAAACACTTGCTCGGCTATTTCGATCTGCCGCTCATCAATGCCCACGACCCGCCCCTGATCACGCCCCAGGCGATCACCCAGCTGCAGGCGATGGACGACGCCAGCGACTTGTAGCAAGGCAAAGCGCACCGAACCACGGGCAAGGCTGCCAATCATCTCAAACTGGTCGAGTGGCAAGGTTTCCAGGTACTGACGGTTCTGCATCAGGGAGGAGGGCTCGAACGGACTTCGCGAAACGCCCGGCACCGGAGGCACAGGCTCTGGCTCTGGCTCCAATCCAGAGAGGCCAGAGACCGCGCTCGTCAGCCGGCTGCGGTAGGCGCTGAGGTGTACCTGTAAACGCAGGCCCGACTGCGTCGGCAGCAAAGAGAAATCCTGAAAAGTGATGAGTCGGGGCAGATGAGCAAGACCGTGGGTAAAAGTCAGTAACGCCAGGTAAGTGCCTTGCAACTGAAGCTGCATGGGCAGCTCAATGTGCTGGTCATGGAGGATTTCCGGTAACAGCTCTAGCTGTTCGACAAACACTCCGGTCGACTGAGCCTGGTACGCAATGTTTTCCAGCAGGTCAGCCAGCTCACCGCCCGCAGCCAACCTCCAGCGCGCCTCATCAAGATTCTGGTACGCCGCAGCCAGTCGCGCCTCATGGGCGGCAAGCGCCCGCGTACCTGCAGCCTTGTCTGCCTGCTCGATCCGCAAGTACTGCGCCTGTTCGGCGCCCTTCTCGATTTCGACGAAAAGAGCCCGCAAATGAACGCTGTAGGCAAGCCCCAGCAGCAGCGCCAGACAACCAACCAGCAATAACGTTTGCCTGACGGGCGAGCCCGTCACCAGCTGCCATCGAGCGATGGCCGACAGGTTCAAGAGTCAGCCCTCAAGGCCACGCTCAACTCGAACGCCTCCCCTTCATCCACAGCCTTCACTTGCTGCAATTCGGTCTTCCCTAGCGCGCAAGAGAGGTTGCGCAACAGCTGCGCAACCAGCGAACCGGAGTGCGCCAGCCCATGGATATGCAGGCGCGCACCTTGCCGGGTCGCCGCCGTGAGCTGTACCCCCTGAGGTACGGCACGTTCAAGTTGCTCGAGAAGATCCACCAGAAACAAGCGCTTGCCGCGCAGAGACTCCAGCGCTTGCAACCTGCCCCGGATCTGCTGCTGCTCAACTTCGTGTTGCGCTAGCTGCGCCAATTGAGCATCGAGGCTGTCGATCGCCTGCTGGATCGTGGCATTTTCGCGGATCTGGCGCTGCTGCGCCTGTCGCCCCAGATAGTCCGTCAGCACAGTAACCAGCACAGCCATCAGCCCTACGCCACACAACAGCAACTGCAAACGCCGGATACCGGCCAGGCGCCGCTGCTCACGCCAGGGCAACAGATTCAAGCCAGGCATCGATCGTCCTCACGCATTGCCAGACCGCAAGCGACTGTAAGACACGGGGCCTGCGCCAGCGAAGGACGGGACTGCAGGCCTGGCGCTAATGCCAGATGCTTGAAAGGGTTGGCATGGTGCATCTCCAGGCCGAGGCGTTGCTGCAACTGTACGAGCAAGCGGGGATCAGCAGTAGCGGCGCCTGCAAGCAACAACTGCTCTGGCAAGGCCGTCCCCGGCCTGGATAGCAGGTAGTTATCCACAGCCGTCGCCAACGACTGCACAAAGTCGCCCTGATTTGACATGCGCACCTCACGACGCAGCGACACCGGCCCCGCACCCCACTCATGAAAAACCAGGGCATCGGCCTCAACTTGCAGCAAAACCCCCTCGTACTGCACCGCACGACGCAAGGCATGACTGTCAGGCTCAACCACACAAGCGCACATGCCGGCGGACTCGAGGCTGGCCTGGAGAACATCCAGCAACGCCAGTTGACAGGCGGCAACAACGACTTGTTGGTGCTGCGGTTCGTCGGGATCGGGCCCCACGACCTGAAAGTCGATGGCCGCATCCTCAAGGGCAAAAGGAACGAACTGGCCGCAATCGACTGGCAGACGCTCAACAATGGCTGCGTCATCAACGTTCGCCGGCATCGACAGCAGCTTCTCGATCACCAGCCCACCTGGCAGCGCAACGGCTGCCCTGCGCACCTGCCCAGCGCTACGCCGGACTGCCTGGAGCAAGGCCGCGCCAACCTGTTCGGGATCAGCAATCCAGCCATTGCGCATGGCCGCTGCGGGCAAGGGCTCGAGCGCCCAGGCTTGCACGCTGTAACGACCGCGGTGACGGTGCAAGCGCACCAGCCTGATGAACGGAGGGGTTATTTCTACCCCCAGAAGTGAACCGGCATCCTTGCCTAGGCGTCCAAACATCGATTTTCCCTCGATCGCTGCAGCTCAACAGGGGCTTTGCCCCGTCAAACCTGACTGAGTTCCCTGACAGGCGCGCCAATAACGCGACCGTGCGAAAAATGCTTATAATGCCCAGCGTTTTTCCTTATCCGCTGGTCCTGCGCGCAACCCACTCTTTTACCTGGACGCCCAAAAGCCTTGATACGCCTGCTGAAGTTCTTCTGGTGGTCTTTCGTCGCAGTCATTTGCGCAATCGTGCTCGGCCTGAGCGGCGCGTTTCTGTATCTTAGCCCCAGCTTGCCCTCAGTAGAGGCCCTCAGAAGCATCCAGTTGCAGATCCCGTTGCGGGTCTACAGCAGCGACGGAAAGCTGATCGCAGAGTTTGGCGAGATGCGCCGTTCTCCCATCCGTTTCGCCGACATTCCACCGCATTTCATCCAGGCTTTGCTCTCGGCCGAAGACGACAATTTCGCCAATCACTACGGGGTCGACCCCGCCAGCCTGATGCGTGCTGCAACACAATTGCTCAAGTCCGGGCACATCCAGACCGGCGGCAGCACCATCACCATGCAGGTAGCGAAGAACTTCTTCCTCAGCAGTGAACGCAGCTTCTCGCGCAAAACCAACGAAATCCTCCTGGCCTTGCAGATCGAACGCGAGCTGACCAAAGACGAGATCCTCGAGCTGTACGTCAACAAGATCTACCTGGGTAACCGTGCCTACGGCATCGAAGCTGCGGCGCAGGTGTACTACGGCAAGTCGATCCGTGAAATCAGCCTGGCGCAGATGGCCATGATCGCCGGTCTGCCCAAGGCGCCGTCGCGCTTCAACCCGCTGGCCAACCCGGTGCGCGCCAAAGAGCGCCGTGACTGGATCCTGGGCCGTATGTACAAACTGGGCAAAATCGACGAAGCCAGTTACCAGACCGCCCTGGCTGAGCCGATCAACGCCAGTTACCACGTGCCGACGCCTGAAGTCCGCGCCCCTTACATCGCCGAGATGGCCCGCGCCGAAATGGTTGGCCGATATGGCAGCGATGCCTACACCGAAGGTTTCCGGGTCACCACCACGGTACCGAGCGACCTGCAGGAAATTGCCAACAAAGCCGTCCTCGACGGCCTCAGCACCTACGATGAGCGCCATGGCTATCGCGGCCCTGAAGCACGCTTCCCGGGCAAGACTCACGCTGCCTGGCTGCAGGAACTCAGCAAGCAGCGCCCGCTGGGCGGCCTGGAGCCGGTGATTGTCACCCAGGTCGACAAGACCGGCCTGCAAGTGCTGACCCGTGCCGACACGCTGGAGCATGTGGCCTGGGACACCATGAAATGGGCCCGCCCATTCCTCAACACCAATAGCCAGGGGCGTGCGCCGCAACAGCCTTCCGACGTCGCCCAGGTTGGCGACCTGATCCGCGTCCAGCGTCTGGACAACGGCGATCTGAAGTTCAGCCAGGTTCCGGGCGCGCAGAGTGCATTGGTCTCGCTCGACCCCAACAGTGGCGCCATCCGCGCCCTGGTGGGTGGCTTCTCCTTCGAGCAGAGCAATTACAACCGCGCCATGCAGGCCAAACGTCAGCCGGGCTCAAGCTTCAAGCCTTTCGTCTACAGCGCAGCGCTGGACAACGGCTACACCGCGGCCAGCCTGGTTAACGATGCCCCGATCGTGTTCGTCGACGAATACCTGGACAAAGTCTGGCGCCCGAAGAACGACACCAACACCTTCCTCGGCCCGATCCGCATGCGTGAAGCGCTGTACAAGTCGCGCAACCTGGTATCGATCCGTTTGCTGCAGGCCATGGGTGTCGGCCCGACCATCGACTACATCAGCAAGTTCGGCTTCAACAAGCAGGACCTGCCGCCCAACCTGTCCCTGGCCCTGGGCACCGCCACCCTGACCCCGATGGAAATCGCCACGGGCTGGAGCACCTTTGCCAATGGCGGCTACAAGATCACCCCGTACCTGATCGAACGTATCGAAAGCCGCAACGGTGAAACCCTGTTTACCGCCAACCCGCCACGGGTGCCGCAAGCGGAACAGGTCGAAGCCGGTATCGCCGCACCAGAAGCGCCGATCAGCATTCAGCTCCCCGGCGAAGCCGCTGCCACGCCTGCCAGCAACCAGCCTGCCTTCCCACAGCCGCCAGCAGTGGCCGAACGCATCATCGACAGCCGCACCACCTACATCCTCACCAGCATGCTCCAGGACGTGATCAAGCGCGGCACCGGGCGACGCGCCCTGGCCCTGGGCCGCACGGACCTTGCAGGCAAGACCGGTACCACCAACGAATCCAAGGATGCCTGGTTCTCCGGCTACAACGCCGACCTGGTAACCACCGTCTGGAGTGGTTTCGACCAGCCTGAAACCCTGGGCCGTCGTGAATACGGTGGCACCGTGGCGTTGCCGATCTGGATGAACTTCATGGGCCCGGCGCTCAAAGACAAACCCAACCACGCCCCGGCCGAACCGGAAGGCATCCTCAGCTTGCGGGTCGACCCAGTCAGTGGCCGGGCGGCAACACCGAGCACGCCGAATGCCTACTTCGAGCTGTTCAAGGCCGAGGACACGCCGCCATCGGTCAACGAGCTCAATGGCTCGGCACCGGGCAGCCCGCTACCGGCGGATGAAGCGGCACCGATCGATCTGTTCTGATTCGGAACCTGTGGGAGCGGCGGTGCGACGACTCGACTTGCCCCGCGACGGGATGTGACTGACAAACCGAATCGCGGGGCAAGCCCGCTCCCACCGAGACAGACACAAAAAAGCCCCGACTCTCACGAGCCGGGGCTTTTTGTTACAACGCTACAACGGCTTAGCCGTTGAACACGTCATCCACGCTTTTCAGCGGGTAGTTCTTCGGATACGGCAGGGTCGCCACGCCGGTTTCGATCGCGGCCTTGGCCACAGCATCGGATACGACGGTGATCAGACGGGCATCCATTGGCTTCGGAATGATGTACTCACGGCCGAACTCCAGCGAATCAACGCCGTAGGCTGCACAAACTTCCTTCGGCACTGGCAGCTTGGCCAGGTCTTTCAGGGCGTTGGCGGCGGCGATCTTCATCTCTTCGTTGATGCGCTTGGCGCGAACGTCCAGGGCACCACGGAAGATGAACGGGAAGCCCAGCACGTTGTTGACCTGGTTCGGATAGTCGGAACGACCGGTGGCCATGATCACGTCGCTACGGGTAGCGTGCGCCAGCTCCGGGGCGATTTCCGGATCAGGGTTGGAGCAGGCGAAGACGATCGGGTTCGGTGCCATCGACTTCAGGCCTTCAGCGCTCAGCAGGTTCGGGCCGGACAGACCAACGAACACGTCAGCGCCTTGCAAGGCGTCAGCCAGGGTGCGCTTGTCGGTAGCGTGGGCGAAGACCGCCTTGTACTGGTTCAGGTCGTCACGGCCAGCGTGAATCACGCCAGTACGGTCAACCATGAAGATGTTCTCGATCTGCGCACCCATGCTCACCAGCAGCTTCATGCAGGAGATGGCGGCAGCGCCAGCGCCCAGGCAGACGATTTTGGCGTCAGCCAGGTTTTTGCCTGCGATTTCCAGAGCGTTGATCATGCCGGCAGCGGTAACGATCGCCGTGCCGTGCTGGTCATCGTGGAACACCGGGATGTCGCACTGTTCGATCAGCGCACGCTCGATCTCGAAGCACTCAGGCGCCTTGATATCTTCCAGGTTGATGCCACCGAAAGTGATGGAGATGCGCTTGACGGTGTCGATGAAGGCTTGTGGGCTTTCGGAGTCGACTTCGATATCGAAGACATCGATGCCAGCGAAACGCTTGAACAGAACACCCTTGCCTTCCATGACCGGCTTGGACGCCAGTGGGCCAAGGTTACCCAGACCAAGGATGGCGGTGCCGTCGGAAATGACTGCTACCAGATTGCCCTTGCCGGTGTACTTGTAAGCCAGCTCCGGATCGCGAGCAATTTCACGTACCGGCTCGGCCACGCCAGGGCTGTAGGCCAGCGCCAGGTCGCGAGCAGTCGCGGTAGGTTTGGTGAGCTCGACGCTCAGTTTCCCCGGACGAGGCTGAGCATGGTATTCGAGAGCGGCGGTTTTCAAATCTGACATGGTGGGCATTCCGCTATTTACTGTTCTGACGGACCGCCGAGGATACGCAAAGAGCAAAGGGCCGACAAGACTGGCCGGTCACTTGTGTCAAGGCCTTTAACCTACGACTTTCCGCCAAGAGCCGCAGCCTGCAAGGGTTTCAATGTGTACAATTGAAGAAAAAAATGTCCACAATTTTTTATCTTTCGACCCGCTCCAGCATCGAAGGATCAGTCAAAGGCAGCAACCAGCGCTTCTGCCCGGTTTTCAGGCCGCCTTTGCGGGAACGATCCAGCACCCAACCTCGCGCCTCGATGCTTCGGCCCTTGAGCCCATCAAGGAAGGAGGGAGGAAAATTGCGCTGCAGCCGCGCCGGGACCTGAAGCACCAACGTATCGTCGATTTCGATCCAGATACCTCCGCGATTCCGCTCGATACCCATAACTTTGCCGCCGATCAAGGCAAAGCCGGATTGCCGCACCTGTGCCGCCGGGATCACGGGTGATTGCCGCCATACACCGGCCTTCAGCTGACGAGCGGCACGCTCGGCCTGCTGCTGACAGTCGGTGAGGGACACGTTAGGAGCCACGGCAACCCGGTAGCCAAGGCCTTCGCTGAGCAGTTGTGCTTCAAAATTGTCGCCAGTGCGACCATAAATGTGCGCCAAGGTGCGCCCATACTTGTCCTTGGACTCGACGCCCGGCACCAGCTCGACCTCAGCCCCACTGGCCCTGACCAAGGCCTGCAAACGCTGACGAGCAGCCTCGGCGAAGGGTTCACTGGTTCGACCCTTGCGGCCGATTTCCGGGGCATTGAGGCCAATCAGGCGAACACTGCGCCCATCATTCAGACGCAAGGTATCGCCATCGACCACCTGGCGCACGGTTACCCGCTGGGGATCGACAGGCAGCGGACAGAAGGCCTGTGCCTGCAACTGCCAGATTGCGCCCACAAAAAAGGCGCCCACAAGGGACGCCTTTTTCAGCAGCATTGCCAAACCCATCGGCCCGGCTACGCGCAATCTTACTTCTTGCCGAACGCTGCGAAGCGATCTTCGAAGCGCTTGACGCGGCCGCCGGTATCCAGAGTCTTCTGCTTACCGGTGTAGAACGGGTGGCACTCGTTGCATACGTCGGTACCCAGTGGAGCGCACAGGGTCGAACGAGTTTCGAACTTGTTACCGCAGCTGCAGGTGACTGCGACTACTTCATAATTCGGGTGAATTTCTGGCTTCATGGTCACTTCCTCGACTGCGTGCCGCCACCCAACACCATTGTTGAATACCGCACGTAATTAGGCGGCGAATAATACCAGAGCATGCTGTCAACGCAAGTTGTCGCTTGCACCGACCGTCGTCTGCTAGGCTCGCCGGCTCTTGCTAACCCCCTTCAGAGAATTCATCGCGTGTCCGACGTCATTCTGCGCCTCGCCCTGCCCTCGCCCCTGCGGCGACTGTTCGACTACAGGGCGCCAGCGAGCATGGCGCGCCAGGCGCTGACCCCGGGCATGCGTATCCGCGTGCCCTTCGGGCGACGGGAAATGATCGGCATCCTGATCGAAATCACCGACAAGAGTGAGGTTGCGGCGGACAAACTCAAGCCGGCAATTGCCCTGCTCGACCCGATTTCGCCGCTGCCCCCGGCGCTGTTCAAGCTGTGCCTGTGGACGGCCCAGTACTACCAGCACAGCCTTGGCGACACCCTGAGCTGGGCCCTGCCGGTGCTGTTGCGCCAGGGCGAACCGGCCGAGGCCCGCCAGGAACGCTTCTGGCAGATTGCACCGGGGGCGCGCCTGGATGATCCGCGCATCGCCCGCGCGCCACGTCAGCGTGAAGCCCTGGCGACTCTGGCACAGCACCCCCACGGCGTCGCCCACACCCTGCTGAGCAAGCTGATGCTGAGCAAGGACAGCCTCGACCTGTTGCTGGCCAAAGACCTGGTCCAGGTCGAAGTGCGCCGCCATCTACCTCTGGAGCGCCACGAACACTGGCTGGCCCAACCCGAGCTGCCACTCAACGACGAACAACGCGCAGCCTTCAATGCCGTGCGTTCGGGCTTCGACAGTTTTCATGCCTTCCTGCTCGCCGGCGTGACCGGCAGCGGCAAGACCGAGGTCTACCTGCAACTGATCCGCGAAACCCTTGAGGCCGGAAAGCAGGCGCTGATCCTGATTCCGGAAATCAACCTCGGGCCGCAGACCCTGGCGCGCTTCGAACAGCGCTTCAACGCCCGCATCGCCCTGCTGCACTCGGCGGTCAATGACCGCGAACGCCTGGACGCCTGGCTGGCGGCCCGCGACGGCGAGGCCGATATCATCATTGGCACCCGCTCGGCACTGTTCACGCCGATGAAGCACCCTGGCCTGATCATCATCGACGAGGAGCACGACGGCTCCTATAAACAGCAAGAAGGCCTGCGCTACCACGCCCGCGACTTGGCCCTGGTGCGAGCGCGCCAGGAAAACATCCCGATCCTGCTCGGTTCGGCAACGCCATCACTGGAAAGCCTGCACAACGCCCACAGCGGCCGCTACGGCCTGCTGCGCCTCAACCAGCGCGCCGGTGGCGCCCAACAGCCACGCTTCCTGCGCCTGGACGTCAAGAGCCGACCACTGGACAGCGGCATCAGCGGGCCAATGCAACAGGCTATCGGCCAGACCCTGGCCGCTGGCCAGCAGGTGCTGGTATTCCTCAATCGCCGTGGCTTTGCCCCGACTCTGCTGTGCCATGATTGCGGCTGGATGTCCGAATGCCCGCGTTGCGACGCGCGCATGACCGTGCACCAACGCTCCAACGAACTGCGCTGCCACCACTGCGGTTACGACGAACGTGTGCCGCGCCAGTGCCCGCAATGCAACAAAGTCGACCTGCGCCCGGTGGGCGCTGGCACTGAGCGGGCCGAAGAACGCCTGAGCATTCTGTTCCCCGACTTTCCGGTACTGCGTGTGGACCGCGACAGCACCTCGCGCAAAGACGCCATGAACCAACTGTTCAACACCATCCAACGCGGCCAGCCGTGCATCCTGGTTGGCACCCAGATGCTCGCCAAAGGGCACCACTTCCCGCGAGTGACTCTGGTGGCGATCCTCGATGCCGATGGTGGCTTGTTCTCCGGCGATTTCCGCGCCAGCGAGCGCATGGCCCAGCTTATCGTTCAGGTCGCCGGCCGCGCGGGGCGCGCCGAGGAGCCTGGCAAGGTGATCATCCAGACCCATCTGGCTGACCACCCGCTACTGGTGCAACTGACCGAACAGGGCTACTTCGCCTTTGCCGAGCAGGCCCTGAGCGAGCGCCGCGCCGCAGGACTGCCACCGTTTGCCCACCTCGCCCTGCTGCGCGCCGAAGCGCACAAACCGGGACAGGCCGAGAGCTTCCTCGACGAAGCCTGCAGCTCGGCCGAACAACTGCTGGCGGAGCACAACCTGCAGGGCATCGAGCTGTTGGGCCCGGTACCGGCGCCGATGGAACGACGTGCGGGGCGTTTTCGTGCACAACTATTGCTCCAGGCCAATGCGCGGGCGCCTTTGCATCGACTGATCAGTGCCTGGTTGCTACTGTTGGAACAAATGCCGTCCGGGCGCCAGGTGCGCTGGTCTTTGGATGTAGACCCGGTAGATTTGTATTGACAGCCCCCCTGTGGGAGCGGGCTTGCCCCGCGATTAAAGTCACCACAAATCCCCCAAAGGTTGGCAACCTCGCCCCGGCAACGGATAATGTCCAGTTTTTCCACCTGCGCATCGAAGCGCCGCCGCGCTTGCGGTCGAAAGAGAAGCCCATGAAAGACACCATTCGCCAGCTTATCCAGCAAGCCCTCACCCAACTCGTCACCGACGGTGTGTTGCCTGAAGGGCTGACGCCGGCGATCCAGGTGGAAAACGCCCGGGACAAAACCCACGGCGACTTCGCCAGCAACATCGCGATGATGCTGGCCAAGCCGGCCGGCATGAAACCCCGCGAGCTGGCAGAAAAAATCATTGCCGCGCTGCCTGCCGACGAGCAGGTCAGCAAGGTCGAGATCGCCGGCCCGGGCTTTCTCAACTTCTTCCAGAATACCCAGGCCCTGGCCGCTCGCCTGGATGCCGCGCTGGCCGACGCCAAGCTCGGTGTGAGCAAGGCCGGCCCGCAGCAGAAGGTAGTGGTCGACCTGTCGGCCCCTAACCTGGCCAAAGAAATGCACGTCGGCCACCTGCGCTCGACCATCATCGGCGACGCCGTGTCGCGCGTCCTGGAGTTCCTCGGCGACACTGTGATTCGTCAGAACCACGTTGGCGACTGGGGCACCCAGTTCGGCATGCTGATGGCCTACCTGCAAGAGAACCCGATCACCAGCGACGAGCTGTCGGACCTGGAAAACTTCTACCGCGCGGCGAAAAAACGCTTCGACGAGTCGGAAGAGTTCGCCGACCGCGCCCGTGGCCTAGTGGTCAAGCTACAAGCCGGTGACGAGGACTGCCTGAAGCTGTGGACCCGCTTCAAGGACATCTCGCTGTCGCACTGCCAGAAGACGTACGAACTGCTCAACGTCAAACTGACCATGGCCGACGTCATGGGCGAAAGTGCCTATAACGATGATCTGGCCAATGTCGTCAACGACCTCAAGGCCAAGGGCCTGCTGGTTGAAAGCAAGGGCGCCCAGTGCGTGTTCCTTGAAGCGTTCAAGACCGCTGAAGGCGAGCCACTGCCCGTGATCGTGCAGAAGGCCGACGGCGGCTACCTGTATGCCACCACCGACCTGGCAGCCGTGCGCTATCGCAGCAACGTACTCAAGGCCGACCGCGCCCTGTACTTCGTCGACCAGCGCCAGGCCCTGCACTTCAACCAAGTGTTCGAAGTCGCCCGTCTGGCCGGCTTCGTCGGCCACCCGATGCAAATGGAACACATGGGCTTCGGCACCATGAACGGCGCCGATGGCCGCCCGTTCAAGACCCGCGACGGCGGCACGGTGAAGTTGATCGACCTGCTCACTGAAGCCAAGGAGCGCGCTTACACCCTGGTCAAAGAGAAGAACCCTGAGCTGCCAGAAGACGAACTGCGCGCAATCGGCCAGGTGGTCGGCATCGATGCGGTCAAGTACGCCGACCTGTCCAAGCACCGCACCAGCGACTACAGCTTCAACTTCGAACTGATGCTCAACTTCGAAGGCAACACCGCGCCGTACCTGCTGTACGCCTACACCCGCGTCGCTGGTGTGTTCCGCAAACTGGGCAAGCGCTTCGATGAAGTGGACGGCCAGATCGTCCTGCAAGCCGCCCAGGAACAAGACCTCGCCGCGCGCCTGGCACAATTCGGCGAAATCCTGAACAACGTCGCCGAAAAAGGCACCCCACACGTCCTCTGCGCCTACCTGTACGACGTCGCCGGCCTGTTCTCCAGCTTCTACGAGAACTGCCCGATCCTGGCCGCCGAAACCCCTGAACAACAGCAGAGCCGCCTGCGCCTGGCCGCCCTGACTGGCCGTACCCTCAAGCAAGGTCTGGAACTGCTCGGCCTGGAAACCCTGGAGCGTATGTAAGTTGGCTGCCAAGAAAAAACCCGCACCCAAGCGCGGCGCCAGTCGCAACCAGGCCCCTGCCAAGCAACCGATCCCGGGCTGGTTGTGGCTGGCGATCGGCCTGAGCGTCGGCGCCTTCATTGTGTTTCTGATGAAGCTTGAGCCGGGCAATGAAGAGGTCAAGCGCAGCAAGCCGGAACAGCAGAAAGCCGAGAAAGCCGCTGAAGCCAACAAGACTGCGCCGAGCCCGCAACAACCGGTCAAGCCCAAGTACGACTTCTATACCTTGCTGCCCGAGTCGGAAGTGATCGTGCCGCCTGAAGCGGTACCGGAGAAAACCCCGCCGGTACCGGCGCAACCGCCGGTCACTCCGGCTGAAGCGGCGAAGATCGATACCGCACGGGCCCAGGCCGCGCTGATGGGGCAGACGCCACCACCGGCACCAGCGGTGATCAAGCCGGCGGCAACAACCCAATTCTTCCTGCAGGCCGGGTCGTTCCGCAAACAGGCCGATGCCGACAAGGTCCGTGCGCAAATCATTCTGCTCGGCCAGGCGGTCAAGGTGGAGTCCGGCACCGTCAAAGAAGAAACCTGGTACCGGGTACTGGTCGGCCCGTTCAGCAATCGCGAACAGCTGACCGTGGCCCAGAAACAACTGGCCGGCAGCGGCTTCAGCAACCTGCTGCTACAGCAGCGTCAGACCCGCCAGTAATCCCGCCAGCGGCCTTGTCGGCAACGACAAGGCCGCGGCATTCAACGGCGCTGGGCGTTGGCCAGCGACACCTGGGTGTTCAGCGTCCAGAAGTCATACAAGACCCCGACCAGAAACAATCCACCCGTGCACAGGTAGATGATCCCGGTGATCCATTTGCCCTGGTACATACGGTGTACGCCGAAAATGCCGAGGAAGGTCAACAGGATCCAGCTCAGGCTGTAGTCCAGGGGGCCGGCGTGAAAACGCAGGTCAGCCTCGCGATCCATCGCCGGGATCAGGAACAGGTCGATCAGCCAGCCGATGCCCAGCAGTCCCAAGGTGAAAAACCAGATCGTACCGGTGACAGGCTTGCCGTAATAAAACCGGTGCGCCCCGGTAAAGCCGAAAATCCACAGCAGATAACCGATCACCTTGCTGTGCGTGTCATGCAGCTGTCCATCCTGTTGATAACTGTTCATTCATAGCCTCTGAGGGTTATCGATAAATTTTCTAAGAAAAAATGTGACTTTTTTGTGTTAGGGCGACGGACGGACGGAACCAATCGACCAGCGGATCAAAAATTGATCAGAAAGCTGTTATAAAGTTGCGCGCTAACCAACAAGAGCCCTGCCCATGCGTCATCTTTTCAAGACATGGCTGACCCTTTGCCTATTATTGCCACTGGCCGCCCACGCCACCAACCGTGAGCAACGTTTACCCAACGGCTTCTCCACCCAGTCCACTTATTCTGCGGCTGCACGTTCGAACAAGAACGTCAGCACCAAGGCCCAGCTCCGCACCCGCCCCAGCAAGCCAAGCCTGCCGGTCGCGTCGATGTCGCCGCAGCAGAGCAGCGATGTGCTCAGCCGTGCCGTCAATGTCCTGGGCACGCCTTATCGTTGGGGCGGCAGCAGCCCGAGCAAAGGCTTCGACTGCAGCGGCCTGGTCAAGTATGCCTTCAACGACATCGCTGACGTCGACCTGCCCCGAACCTCCAATGCCATGGCCCAGGGTCACGGGGTGAAAGTCGATCGTAATAACCTCAAGCCCGGCGATCTGATCTTTTTCAACATCAAGAGCCGGCGGGTCAATCATGTTGCCATCTATCTGGGCAACGACCGCTTCATCCACGCCCCGCGTACGGGCAAGCGAGTCAGCATCGACACGCTGAACAAGCCGTTCTGGCGCAGCCGCTATGTGGTTGCCAAGCGCGTCCTGCCGAAAAGCCAGCAATTGGCCCTGGCCAAGCGTTAATGCCATTCATGCGTCCGCACGTGGGCGCTTTCAAGGTTGATCACTCCACGCGTCACCAGGCCCTGCAGGCAACTGTCCAGGGTCTGCATACCTGACGCCCCGCCCGTTTGTATCGTCGAATACAGCTGCGCCACTTTGCCTTCGCGCACCAGGCTGCGCACTGCCGGCGTGGCCAGCAGAATCTCATGCGCCGCCACGCGTCCACCGTCCACTTTCTCCACCAGCACCTGTGACACCACCGCTTGCAGGGCTTCGGCGAGCATGGCGCGAACCAGCAGCTTTTCCTCAGCGGCAAAGACATCCACCAGCCGGTCGATGGTTTTTGCCGCCGACCCGGCGTGCACCGTAGCCAACACCAGATGCCCGGTTTCCGCAGCGGTCAGCGCCAGGCGAATCGTTTGAGCGTCACGCAGTTCACCGAGCATGATCACATCCGGGTCCTGACGCAGCGCAGCGCGCAAGGCCTGAGCAAAGCCATGGCTATGCCGGCCGATTTCACGCTGGCTGATCATGCTGCGTTGTGGCTTGTGGATAAACTCGATGGGGTCTTCCAGGGTGAGAATGTGCAACTGCCGCTCTCGATTCAGGTGATCAAGCAAAGCCGCCAGAGTGGTGGACTTGCCGGAACCGGTTGGGCCAGTGACCAGCACTAGCCCCGCAGGCAACTCGGCAATCTTCCGGAACACGTCGCCCAAACCCAGCTCGGCAAGGCTGTACACCTGACTCGGGATCACTCGTAGCACCGCCGACGGCCCTCGGCACTGGGTGAACGCATTGACCCGAAACCGGGCCAGATCCGGTACAGCGATGGAAAAATCGATTTCCAGAAGCGTTTCGAAATCCTTTTTCTGCGCTGCGGTCATCAACTGCCCCAGCAATTCAAGCACCTGTTCAGCACTCAGGGCTGGCAGATCCACACGGCACATTCGTCCATCCAGACGTATGGCCGGCACCTCTGCCGCCGCCAGGTGCAGGTCCGAGGCCCCGGCCCTTGTCGCCAGGGCCAACAGTTCAGTCACATCCATGAGACTCCCCAAAGGCTGCCAAGCAGGTAGAATGCCGCAGACCCAAAGAGCCGCCGGCATCGATCAATGTCCACCATAGCAGACAACCTTTCCACGCTCACCGCCCGCATCAGCGCTGCCGCCAAGGCCGCTGGACGTGCGCCATCCGACATCCGCCTGCTGGCGGTGAGCAAGACCAAACCCGCCGCCGCCGTGCGTGAAGCCTTTGCTGCCGGGGTTCGCGATGTGGGCGAAAACTACCTGCAGGAAGCCTTGAACAAACAGGGCGAATTGACCGACCTGCCCTTGACCTGGCACTTCATCGGCCCCATTCAGTCAAACAAGACTCGCGCGATTGCCGAGCATTTTGACTGGGTACATTCCGTGGACCGCCTGAAAATCGCCCAACGCCTGTCCGAGCAACGCCCTGAGGGCCTCACGCCGCTGAGTATCTGCCTGCAGGTGAATGTCAGTGGCGAGACCAGCAAATCCGGCTGCACGCCGGAAGAACTGCCGGCGCTGGCAAGCGCCATCGCCGCGCTGCCCCGACTGCGGCTACGCGGATTGATGGCGATTCCTGAACCGACCGACGATCGTGCCGCTCAGGAGGCCGCATTTGCCCGGGTTCGCGAACTGCAAGACAGTCTCGGCCTGAGCCTGGACACCCTTTCCATGGGCATGAGCCACGACCTGGAAGCGGCCATTGCCCAGGGCGCGACCTGGGTGCGTATCGGCACCGCGCTGTTCGGCGCCCGCGACTACGGCCAGCCCTAGACCTATGGCTTTTTCAACTTTTCCCCTAAAGGACCTGACATGAGCAAGACTCGTATTGCCTTTATCGGCGCCGGCAACATGGCCGCCAGCCTGATCGGCGGCCTGCGCGCCCAGGGCCTGGACGCCTCGCAGATCCGCGCCAGTGATCCGGGTGCCGAGCAGCGGGCGAAAGTCCACGCCGAGCACGGCATTGAAATGTTTGCCAACAACGCCGATGCCGTCGAAGGTGCCGACGTTGTCGTCCTGGCGGTCAAGCCCCAGGCCATGAAGGCCGTGTGCGAAGCGCTCAAACCCAGCCTCAAACCCGAGCAACTGGTAGTGTCGATTGCCGCCGGGATCACCTGCGCCAGCATGAACAACTGGCTCGGCGCACAACCGATCGTACGCTGTATGCCCAACACCCCGGCGCTGCTGCGCCAAGGTGTGAGCGGCCTGTACGCCACCGCCGAAGTCTCCGCAGCGCAGCGCCAGCAAGCAGAGCAACTGCTGTCGGCGGTGGGTATTGCCCTGTGGCTGGACAGCGAACAACAGCTCGACGCCGTCACCGCCGTTTCCGGCAGCGGCCCGGCGTACTTCTTCCTGTTGATCGAAGCCATGACTGCCGCTGGCGAAAAGCTTGGCCTGCCACGCGAAACCGCCGCCAAGCTGACCCTGCAAACCGCCCTAGGCGCTGCGCATATGGCCGCCAGCAGCGATGTTGATGCCGCCGAACTGCGTCGCCGCGTCACTTCCCCTGCGGGCACTACTGAAGCGGCGATCAAGTCGTTCCAGGCCGATGGATTCGAAGCGTTGGTGGAAAAAGCGCTCAGCGCTGCCGCGCATCGCTCGGCCGAGATGGCCGAACAACTGGGCAACTAAGGAGCCGAACATGATCGGATTGAACACCGCTGCCATCTACGTCCTGCAAACCCTGGGCAGCCTTTACCTGCTGATCATCATGCTGCGTTTCATCCTGCAGCTGGTTCGCGCCGACTTCTACAACCCGCTCAGCCAGTTCGCCGTGCGCGCCACCCAGCCGCTGCTCAAGCCAATGCGCCGGGTCATCCCGAGTCTGTTCGGTCTGGATATGTCGTCGCTGCTGCTGGCAATTATCGTCCAGCTGCTGATCATGGGCCTGACCCTGCTGCTGGCCTACGGCACCACCGGTAACCCGCTGCAATTGCTGGTCTGGTCGATAATTGGCGTGACCGCATTGTTCCTGAAGATTTTCTTCTTCGCCCTGATTATCAGCGTGATCCTTTCCTGGGTCGCCCCGGGCAGCCACAACCCGGGGGCCGAGCTGATCAACCAGATCTGCGATCCTTTCCTGGCACCGTTTCGCCGCCTGCTGCCGAATCTGGGTGGCCTGGATATCTCGCCAATCCTGGCGTTCATAGCCTTGAAGCTGATCGACATGCTGGTGATCAACAATCTGGCAGCGATGACGGCCATGCCGGAGATGCTGCGCCTGTTGGTCTGATCCTGATACCCCAGGGGCTGCTGCGCAGCCCACCCATCGCGGGTTAAGCCCGCGATGCTTTTGATCCTGGCCTTTGCGCTGAAGTTGAATTGCGCCAGTGATTACCTGAACCAACCGATAATTTTACCGATACCGCCCAGTAGAAAAAGCAAGCTCACGAACGATATCAAGCCCCACTGCAAAACCGCCAGTTTTCGCTTAAGCTGGGCTGGAAAATTGTTTAAATCTTCGGCACTCAAGCTACCGCGCTTTAGATAAAAGCCAGAAAACGTAACAAATCCAGAAATACCACCGACCAATAGGAATGCTTTAATTTTCCGGGCGTGGCCGAGACCACTATTTTCGTCGAAGTCGACCCAGCACAGCGACAAAACAGAAGACCAACAAAGCGGTAATAACTACAGAAAACACACAGAGACCCAAGAAATAATATTTGTCCCAGTTATCTCCTTGTATAACGCCTGCGTACTTAGAAATAATTTCATAAAACCTGACTTCTGGAAAAGTCAAAAAAGAGATCGTCAAGACAACTGTGAATATCGCAAACTCCAGAACCCATAAAGCCGCATATTTTGTAGCTCGCATTAGTATACCTGCACCGTACCAAAGGCTTTTAATGTGGTCGTTGGATTGAAAGTCGCGGTCTTCAATAATGCCTCACGTAAAATCATAAAATCAGAAAGACGAGGGAGTGTTATACACCCCTCGCTTACACCTTTATATCCGGCTGGATGCAATCGGAAATGTCCACGTTCTACGCTATTTATAAATGTTAGGTCATCTATATTTGAGTCTTGTCGATACAGAGCAAACCATATACTCCGATCTGATCCAGATACGAGAGACACGAAGGAGTCTCGAATACCGGTTACTAGCCCACCACTTCCCCTCGTAACAATATAGTAGTTGCCGGGAGGAAGCGGTCCGGCACTTGGAGTTGCTACGGCATTGGGGTCATTTCGGCTGCTCTCCATCCCTGAATAGGCAGGAAAAAAACCCACCCCGGGGCATGACAGATTCGATAAGGCACCTCCGTTCAAATGGAACGTGCATCTGATCATCTTTCATCCCAACTGTCTGAAAAAATTATATTACCGTCGCAGTGCTTCCATGTTATTTTTTCGTATCGGAGCCCCACAATTTCGAGGTGGTTATGCTTTTCCATCGCTGGATTTTTACAATCGTGCATCACGGGGCAAATAGATATGACTTTTACGCTCTCTAAAAACATATTGAAATATTCTTGTTCTTGCCCCATATGATTGATGCTATACCATTTTATCTCTACTGACTTTAGCGTCTGCCCCTTTGCCACTGCCTTATAGAGATATGGGCTAGAGGAATCAAATTCTTTTTCAAATGTCAGAGGTGCATGAATACGAGTACCTGTGACTTTTCCTGTCATATTATCTGTCGGAAGGTGTAGTCCATGCCCGAATCCGAGCACTTCTACACTTCCCTCCCGGCCGGCAATATCTACAGATCCTTTAATGTCCGCTCCGCCATCATCCTTCAACCATAAATATGCTGGAATAGCCATTTTGAAAGTCCTTATCTAATGAGGTTCCCGATTCACACTATCAACCTATAAACATTGACCGCAATAATCTTGTCATCCCGGCCAATGAAACATCCTTCATTCATTGATTTTTTCTCCATTTCATCCGACCGTGCCCAGGGTGTTCCCGACCGTAGGTTGTGACCGTCAGCTTTGAGAGATCCGGCTGCCTCCCCCTTTCCTTCGGCAAGCGCACTGAGCCGGGCGAATATCGGGACGGTGATGTATAAAACGATGGGACCCTAGCAGCGTCGCGACTCCAATGGCAGGGCATCAGGAGCGAATAGGAAATTACGCAAAGAAAAACATCCAATTCCTACACGGCAACCCAACCACCACACTCTGCTGCCCTCTCGCTCCGGTTCGCACCGTCGCCCTTTCGTATGCGTCCGAGCATCCCGAGCGGCGGATGCTCCGAATATGCCCGCAGTTGAGGCGGGCACCGTAGGTGTTCAAGCTGTACTTCAATTCTGTGAACACCTTCGATCGCTGTGAGCGGGCTTGCCCCGCGATGCTTTCCTTCCTTGCCGCACACATCAGTGGTCTTTAGACTTACGCCTCATTTAAGCGTGAGCAGGGTCGATGTCCACTGTCTTTCCCGAAGATTCGGTCGGTCTGGTAACACCGCAACTGGCACAGTTCAACGAGCCTTTGGCGTTGGCCTGCGGTCGCTCGCTGGCCACCTATGAACTGATCTACGAAACCTACGGCACCCTCAACAGCACGGCCAGTAACGCTGTGCTGATTTGCCATGCGTTGTCCGGCCATCATCATGCGGCGGGCTATCACAGCCCCGACGACCGCAAGCCGGGCTGGTGGGACAGCTGCATCGGCCCGGGCAAGCCGATCGACACCAACCGCTTCTTCGTGGTCAGCCTGAATAACCTCGGCGGCTGCAACGGCAGCACCGGTCCCAGCAGTATCAATCCGCTGACCGGCAAGCCTTACGGTGCCGACTTCCCGGTATTGACCGTAGAAGACTGGGTGCACAGCCAGGCCCGCCTGGCCGACCGCCTGGGCATCCAGCAGTGGGCCGCCGTGGTCGGCGGCAGTCTTGGCGGCATGCAAGCGCTGCAGTGGACCATCACCTATCCGGACCGCGTACGTCACTGCCTGGACATTGCCTCGGCACCCAAGCTCTCGGCACAGAACATCGCCTTCAACGAAGTGGCCCGCCAGGCCATCCTCACCGACCCGGAGTTCCATGGCGGCTCGTTCCAAAACCTGGGCGTGATCCCCAAGCGCGGCCTGATGCTGGCGCGCATGGTCGGGCACATCACCTACCTGTCCGATGACTCCATGGGCGAGAAATTCGGCCGTGAGCTGAAAAGCGACAAGCTCAACTACGACTTCCACAGCGTCGAGTTCCAGGTCGAAAGCTACCTGCGCTACCAGGGCGAGGAATTCTCCGGCCGCTTCGACGCCAACACCTACCTGCTGATGACCAAGGCACTGGACTACTTCGACCCGGCTGCCGCACACGGCGGCGACCTGGCGGCGACCCTGGCCAATGTCACCGCAGACTACTGCGTGATGTCCTTCACCACCGACTGGCGCTTCTCGCCAGCGCGCTCGCGGGAGATCGTCGACGCGCTGATCGCCGCGCGCAAGAACGTCTGCTACCTGGATATCGACTCGCCCTATGGCCACGATGCCTTCCTGATCCCGACCCCGCGTTACATCACGGGATTCACGAACTACATGAACCGCATCGTCTGCTGAGGAACCTATGAGAGCCGACCTGGAAATCATCCAAGACTGGATCCCCGCCGGCAGCCGGGTACTCGACCTCGGTTGCGGCACTGGTGAACTGCTGGCGTCGCTGCGCGACCACAAGCAGGTCGCCGGCTACGGCCTGGAAATCGACCCCGACAACATCGCCCAGTGCGTGGCCAAGGGCGTCAACGTCATCGAGCAGGACCTCGACAAAGGCCTGGGCAATTTTGCCAGCAACAGCTTCGACGTGGTGGTCATGACCCAGGCCCTGCAGGCCGTGGAGTACCCGGACCGGATCCTCGACGAAATGCTGCGCGTAGGTCGCCAGTGCATCATCACCTTCCCCAACTTCGGCCACTGGCGTTGCCGTTGGTACCTGGCGACCAAAGGTCGCATGCCGGTTTCGGATTTCATGCCTTATACCTGGTACAACACGCCGAACATTCACTTCTGCACCTTTGAAGACTTCGAGGCGCTGTGCAGCGAACGTCGTGCCCAGGTTCTCGACCGTCTGGCAGTCGACCATTTGCACCGCCACGGGTGGGCGAGCAAGCTATGGCCTAATCTTCTAGGGGAGATCGGCATTTACCGTGTCAGCAGCCCCGGCCTTGCCGAACACAAGGTCGCGGTTTAACCCGCACACTGGAGGAGAACGATCATGGGTCGCTTGTTGAGCTTTTTACTGATTGCCTGCCTGAGCGTAACGGCCGTCGCCGCCGATGCCATCAAGGGCGAACGCAAGGAAGTGTTCGGTGATACCACCGTGCACTACAACACCTTCATCTCGACCTTCCTGCAACCGGATATCGCCAAGGCCGCAGAACTGGTTCGCAGCAAAAACCAGGGCGTGATCAACGTCTCGGTGATCAAGGCCGGTAAGCCAGTGGCCACCCAGGTCAGCGGCACCGTCAAAGACCTCACCAGCACTTCGATCCCGCTGAAGTTCAAGCAGATCACCGAACAAGGTGCGATCTACTACATCGCCCAGTTCCCTGTGGAACAACAGGAAACCCGAACCTTCACCATCGACGTTGGAATTGGTGGCAAGACCGAAACCATCCGTTTCAACCAAGAGCTTTTCCCAGGCGAATGATGACTTTTCAGCAAATCGTATTGGCCAGCCACAACGCCGGCAAACTCAAAGAACTGCAAGCCATGCTCGGTGACACCGTGCAGCTGCGCTCGATTGGCGAATTCAGCAGCGTCGAACCGGAAGAAACCGGCCTGTCGTTCGTCGAAAACGCCATTCTCAAGGCGCGCAACGCCGCACGCCTTTCCGGTATGCCGGCATTGGCTGATGACTCGGGCCTGGCCGTGGACTTCCTCGGTGGCGCCCCGGGTATCTACTCGGCGCGCTACGCCGACGGCCAGGGTGATGCGGCCAACAACACCAAATTGCTCGATGTCCTCAAAGACGTCCCGCAGGAGCAACGCGGCGCCCAGTTCGTCTGTGTCCTGGCCCTGGTGCGCCACGCCGACGATCCGCTGCCAATCCTCTGCGAAGGTCTCTGGTACGGCCGCATCCTGACCGAAGCCAGCGGCGATCACGGCTTCGGCTACGATCCGCTGTTCTGGGTGCCGGAGCGCAACTGCTCCAGCGCCGAGCTGAGCCCCGCCGACAAGAACCAGATCAGCCACCGTGCCCGCGCCATGAGCCTGTTGCGTCAACGTCTGGGCCTGGCATGACCGATCATTCGCCGGCACAGCCACTGCACCTGGGCGAGGCTGGCTTCACTTCCCAAGCACCGCGGGCGGCCTTGACGCAACTGCCGCCCCTGGCGCTGTACATCCATATTCCCTGGTGCGTGCGCAAATGCCCGTACTGCGACTTCAACTCCCACGCTGCCACGCCTGAGCTGCCGGAAGAGGCGTACGTCGATGCCCTGCTGGCTGACCTCGACCAGGAACTGGGCGCAGTCTATGGCCGACCGATCAGCTCGATCTTCTTTGGCGGCGGCACACCCAGCCTGTTCAGCGCCCGCGCTTTGGGCCGGCTGTTACAGGGAGTCGAGCAACGCATCCCGTTTGCCAGCGATATCGAAATCACCCTGGAAGCCAACCCCGGGACCTTTGAACAGGAGAAGTTCAAGGCCTACCGGCAATTGGGCATCAATCGCTTGTCGATCGGCATCCAGAGCTTCCAGCAGGCCAAGCTTGAGGCCCTGGGTCGCATTCACAATGGTGACGAGGCAATTCGCGCCGCCGATATGGCGCGCAATGCCGGGTTCGACAACTTCAACCTCGACCTGATGCACGGCCTGCCGGAGCAGTCGCTGGATGATGCCCTTGGCGACCTGCGCCAGGCCATCGCACTGAATCCCACGCACCTGTCCTGGTACCAGCTGACCCTGGAACCGAACACGGTGTTCTGGAACCAGCCACCGTCGCTGCCCGAAGACGACATCCTCTGGGACATTCAGGAGGCCGGCCAGGCCCTGCTCGCCAGCCACGGTTACACCCAGTATGAAGTCTCGGCCTACGCCCAGCCTGGCCGTGCGGCCCGTCACAACCTCAATTACTGGAGCTTTGGCGACTTCATCGGTATCGGAGCCGGCGCCCACGGCAAACTCAGCCATCCGGACGGGCGCATCCTGCGCACCTGGAAGACGCGCCTGCCCAAGGACTACCTGAACCCGGGCAAAGCCTTCAAAGCCGGTGAAAAGCTGCTGCCGGTGGACGAACTGCCGTTCGAGTTCCTGATGAACGCCCTGCGCCTGACCCAGGGTGTGGACAGCGAACTGTTCAGCCAACGCACCGGACTGCCGCTGGAACAACTGGCTGCAGCCCGCCGTGAGGCCGAACAAAAAGGCCTTTTGCAGGTCGAATCGACGCGACTGGTCGCCACCGCACGAGGCCAGTTGTTCCTCAACGACCTGCTGCAGTATTTCTTGACCTAAGGATTACGAATGGACTTGGTACTCGACCTGCTCTCGACAGTTTCCCGCTGGAGTCGCAGCCATCTGTCGGAGATCTCACTGGCGCTTGTGGGCTGTCTGCTGGTGCTGTTTGGCACCGACATCAAAGGCTGGGTGGAACAACGCCTTGGCGGCCTGGCAGGCGCCTTGCGCGTGCCGTTCATGGCCTTGCTGGTGATGATCGGCAGCGGTGCGGCGCTGATCTATGCCACACCATGGGTGGTGAAAGGCCTGGCGCAGTTCAACAACTATGCGTTGGCGCCGGTGTTGCTGATTGTGCTGGTGTTGATTGGCGTAGTTGCTGATCGACGCTGAGAGCATCGCCGGCAAGGCCGGCTCCTTGTAGGAGTCGGCCTTGCCGGCGATCGAGCGCAAAGCGGTCGCCGTTTTACGCCAGTTTTTCGAACTTCAGATCCCACACCCCATGCCCAAGTCGCTCGCCACGGCGTTCGAACTTGGTAATCGGGCGTTCGGCCGGACGCTCCACGCACTTGCCGTCGGCGGCCAGGTTGCGATAACCCGGGGCGACATTCATCACTTCCAGCATGTATTCGGCATAGGGCTCCCAGTCGGTGGCCATATGGAATACCCCGCCGACCTTGAGCTTGCTACGCACCAGTTCAGCAAACTCGGGCTGAACGATACGACGCTTGTGGTGACGGCTCTTGTGCCACGGATCGGGGAAGAACAGCATCAAGCGATCGAGGCTGTTATCAGCCACGCACTTGTTCAGCACTTCGATCGCGTCGCAGTCGTACACCCGCAGGTTCTTCAGGCCCTGGGTCAGCACGCCGTTGAGCAGCGCACCGACACCCGGACGGTGCACTTCGACACCGATGAAGTCCTGATCCGGCGCGGCAGCCGCCATTTCCAGCAGGGAATGGCCCATGCCGAAACCGATCTCCAGGGTACGCGGTGCCGAACGGCCAAAGACCTGGTCGTAGTCCACCGGGCTATCGGCCAGTGGCAGGATGAACAGCGGCCCACCCTGCTCCAGGCCACGTTGCTGGCCTTCGGTCATGCGCCCGGCACGCATCACGAAACTCTTGATACGGCGGTGTTGGCGCTCTTCGCCTTCGGCGGAGATCGGCGTTTCTTGCGATTCAGTCATCAGGGGCTCTTACTTGATCAGACCATCCAGCGGCGACGAGGCGCTGGCATAGAGTTTTTTCGGCATACGCCCGGCCAGATACGCCAGGCGACCGGCAACAATGGCGTGTTTCATGGCTTCGGCCATCATGATCGGCTGCTGGGCATTGGCAATCGCCGAGTTCATCAGCACCGCCTCACAGCCCATTTCCATGGCGATGGTGGCGTCCGAAGCGGTACCGACACCGGCGTCGACCAGCACAGGTACTTTCGATTCTTCAAGGATGATCTGCAGGTTGTACGGGTTGCAGATACCCAGGCCGGTGCCAATCAGGCCTGCCAGCGGCATCACCGCGATGCAGCCGGCTTCAGCCAGCTGACGGGCGATGATCGGGTCGTCGCTGGTGTAGACCATCACATCGAAACCGTCCTTGACCAGCACTTCGGCGGCCTTGAGGGTTTCGATCACGTTGGGGAACAGGGTTTTCTGGTCGGCCAGGACTTCCAGCTTGACCAGGTTGTGGCCATCGAGCAGTTCACGGGCCAGGCGGCAGGTACGCACGGCTTCGACCGCGTCGTAGCAGCCTGCGGTGTTCGGCAGGATGGTGTAACGATCCGGCGGCAGCACATCGAGCAGATTCGGTTCGCCCGGGTTCTGGCCGATGTTGGTCCGGCGCACGGCCACGGTGACGATCTCGGCACCCGAGGCTTCGATCGCCAGGCGGGTTTCTTCAAGGTCACGGTACTTGCCGGTGCCGACCAGCAGGCGCGACTGGAAGGTACGGCCGGCCAGGGTGAAGGGCTTGTCGCTGCGAAGGTTGCTCATCGGAAATCCTCTGAATGGTTGAGGGACTTGCAAGGTGTTCCTGGGGCCCTAGCCGCCGCCGATGGCATGCACGACTTCGACCTGATCGCCCTCACGCAGCGCCGTGGCTGCGTGCTGGCTACGTGGCACGATATCCAGGTTGAGCTCTACCGCGACGCGGCGCCCGACAAGGTCCAGGCGGGTCAGCAGGGCCTCGACGCTTTCGCCATCGGGCAACTCGAAGGGTTCACCGTTCAATTGAATGCGCATGCGCACGGCCACCATTATTTTTAGGGGCCCGCATTCTAGCCCTGATCAGGTGCTGCGACCAAGGCCAAGCATCGCCATTCGTCTCGATTCGGACCGCCGAGTCAACCCAGGCGCCAGGCGGCGAGCCCCAGACACAGCCAGCCGCCAAGGAAGGCCATACCACCGATTGGCGTGATCATGCCCAGTTTTCCAATACCACTGAGGGTCAGCAAGTACAGGCTGCCGGAGAACAGCACGATACCCAGGGCGAACAAGCCGCCGGCCCAACCGACCAAGCGGCCAGGTAACTGCGTGGCCAGCACGGCAACGCCAAGCAAGGCCAGGGCGTGGACCAGCTGATAGGTTACCCCAGTATGGAAGATCGCCAGGTATTCACTCGTCAGTCGCCCCTTCAGACCGTGCGCGGCAAAAGCACCCAGCGCGACACCGGTGAATCCGAAAAAGGCAGCGAGCAAGAGAAAACTACGCAACATGAGGCGACTCCTAGTCATCACAGGGTCTGTATAATGGCCCGCTCATTCGGTTCGGCCAAGCCATCTCTATGTTGTCGTCCATTATCCGCCGCCTTACCCGCGCCCTGCTCTGGTTCGCCGCCGGCAGCGCCTTGCTGGTGCTGGTGCTGCGCTGGGTACCGCCGCCGGGCACGGCGCTGATGGTCGAGCGCAAGGTCGAATCCTGGCTCAACGGCCAACCCATTGACCTGCAGCGTGACTGGGAGCCTTGGGAGCGCATTTCCGATGAGCTCAAGGTGGCGGTGATTGCCGGTGAAGACCAGAAGTTCGCCAACCATTGGGGCTTTGACTTCATCGCCATCCAGGCCGCCCTGGCCCACAACGAACGCGGCGGCAGCATTCGCGGCGCCAGCACCCTGAGCCAGCAAGTGGCCAAGAATCAGTTTCTCTGGTCGGGACGCAGCTGGCTGCGCAAGGGCCTGGAGGCCTGGTTCACCGCCCTGATCGAACTGCTCTGGTCCAAGGAACGGATACTTGAGGTCTACCTCAACAGTGCCGAATGGGGCGAAGGTGTGTTCGGTGCACAAGCCGCCGCGCAGCATCATTTCGCTGTCGATGCCAGCCGCCTGAGCCGTCAACAGGCCAGCCTGCTGGCCGCCGTGCTGCCCAGCCCGTTGAACTGGAGTGCCAGCCGTCCCAGCAGCTATGTGGCCCGACGTGCTGGTTGGATCCGTCAGCAGATGCGCCAGTTGGGTGGCAGTGGCTACCTGGTGCAGCTGGAAAGCCCGCGCAAGGCGCCCTGGAACCAATAAAAAACCCGGCAAAGCGCACGCCTTGCCGGGTTTTTATTGTTTGCTGATTACTGGGTAAACGCCTTAGAACGCGCCCATGTAGTCACGTTTGCCCACTTCCACACCATTGTGACGCAGGATTGCGTAAGTGGTGGTGACATGGAAGAAGAACTGCGGCAGGCCGTAGGTCAGCAAATAGGCCTGGCCACTGAAGCGCTTCTCTTTCGGCGTACCCGGACGGGTCACGATTTCGATGCCTTCCTTGCCATCGATCTGCGCCGGCGCAACGCTGTCCAGGAAAGCTAGAACCTTACTGATCAGCGCTTGCAGTTCAGCAAAGGTGGTTTCGCTGTCATCGTATTTCGGCAACTCGACCTCAGCCAGGCGCGCTGATACACCCTTGGCGAAATCAACAGCGATCTGCACTTGGCGAACCAGTGGAAACATATCCGGATACAGGCGAGCCTGGAGGAAAACGCTCGGATCAATGTTTTTCGCCGTGGCGTGAGCTTCGGCCTTGTTCAGAACCTCACTCAAGGCGTTGAGCATTTGCTTGAAAACAGGAACAGAAGCAGCGTACAAGGAAATGGTCATAGCAATCTCGACATGGGTGGCGGAAAAAGTGGCGGGGCCAGCGTGGCGCGATTATAGACCTGCGCTGGCGCCTGAAAGACATGAAAAAGCCCCGACACATCGGGGCTTTTTGTTTATTGCCGTATCGCGGCTCAGATTGCGATCAAGGCTTTCACCTTGTTCATCGCATTCTTCTCCAGCTGACGAATCCGCTCGGCGGATACGCTGTATTTCTCGGCCAGGTCGTGAAGCGTGGCCTTTTCCTCGGCTAGCCAGCGCTGGTAGAGGATGTCGCGGCTACGGTCGTCCAGACCCTGCAGGGCTTCATGCAGGTTGCTGGTGGAGTTGTCGCTCCAGTCGGCATTTTCAAGCTGAAGCGCCGGGTCGTAGCGATGGTCTTCCAGGTAGTTGGCCGGCGACTGGAACGCACTGTCGTCGTCAGCTTCGGACGCTGGATCGAAAGCCATGTCCTGACCGGTCAGGCGGCTCTCCATCTCGCGCACTTCACGCGGCTCGACACCCAGGCTTTCGGCCACACGATGCACTTCATCGTTGTTCAGCCAGGCCAGACGCTTCTTCTGGCTGCGCAGGTTGAAGAACAGCTTGCGCTGGGCCTTGGTGGTTGCGACCTTGACGATACGCCAGTTACGCAGGATGAACTCGTGAATCTCGGCCTTGATCCAGTGCACGGCAAAGGACACCAGGCGCACACCCATTTCCGGATTGAAACGCTTGACCGCTTTCATCAGGCCAACGTTGCCTTCCTGAATCAGGTCAGCCTGGGCCAGCCCGTAGCCGGAATAGCTGCGAGCGATATGTACGACAAACCGCAGGTGGGCAAGCACCATCTGCCGAGCCGCCTCAAGATTCTGCTCATAGTAGAGACTCTCGGCCAGTTCACGCTCCTGCTCCGGCGTCAGCAATGGAATGCTGTTGACCGTGTGCACATAGGCTTCCAGGTTTGCGCCGGGAACCAGGGCATAGGCAGGTTGCAACGAAGTGGTCATACGAAAAAACCTCCGACTCACTAAACTCGTGCCCGCAGGCACTGCCAACATTGACCGGGAACCGCGAAACAAGTTCCCTGAAAATAAAAAGAGTCAATAGCAGCAAAAAGACATTATCGCGGTGCAAGCTCGCTCAGGTGGCGGGCGACCGCAATCCAAGCACCGATATACCCTAACAGTACCGCACCAAGCAAGAGCGACAGACCATCGGCAGGCGGAACTCCGGCCAAGGCGAAATCACTGCCATATAGCCCGGAAAGCCCGACTACCGCGTCATTCAGCCAGTTCAGGCCGAATGCCAGCACGCCCCAGGCCAACACCCCCGCACCCAGGCCGTACAAGGCGCCCATGTACAGGAAAGGCCGGCGCACATAGCTGTCGGTACCGCCTACCAGCTTGATCACTTCGATCTCGGTACGGCGGTTCTCGATGTGCAGGCGAATTGTGTTACCAATTACCAAAAGCAGCGCCGAAACCAGCAAAACCGTCAGACCGAAGACAAAGCGATCACCCAGTTTGAGGATCGCGGCCAGACGCTCGACCCAAACCAGGTCCAGCTGCGCCGCATCCACCTTGGGCAGTTCCGCAAGGCGCTGGCGCAAGGCTTCGAGGGCGGGTTTGTCGACTTCCGCCGGAGTCACCACGACCACGCCGGGCAGCGGGTTTTCCGGCAGCTCGCGCAGCGCATCACCCAGCCCGGACTGCTGCTGGAATTCTTCCAGGGCCTTCTCACGGCTGACGTACTCGGCCTCGGCCACGCCCGGCAAGCCCTTGATCTGCTCACGCAGGGCTTCGCCGTCGCGGCTGCTGGCGTCGAGCTTGAGGTACAGGGAAATCTGCGCCGCACGCTGCCACGACCCACCCAGACGCTCGACGTTGCCGAGCAGCAACGACAGGCCCATGGGCAGACTCAGGGCCACTGCCATCACCAGGCAGGTGAAAAAGCTGCCGATCGGCTGCTTGGCCAGGCGCCGCAAGCTGTCGAGCAGGCTGGAGCGGTGGCTTTCCAGCCAGGCATGCAACAGGGTGCGGAAATCCGGACCATCGTCGTCATGGCTGTTGCGTTTGTTCTTTTCAGGTGCTGGGTCGGCGGCCTTCGGCGCGACCCGTTCGGAAACCTTTGGACTGCGTGTCGCACTCATTGCCCGGCCTCCCCGTCGCCGATCAAGCGGCCGCGCTGCAGGGTCAGCATGCGATGGCGCATACGCGCGATCAGTGCCAGGTCGTGACTGGCAATCAGCACACTGGTGCCCAGGCGGTTGATGTCTTCGAATACACCCATGATCTCCGCGGCCAGGCGCGGGTCGAGGTTACCGGTGGGCTCATCCGCCAGCAGCAAGGCCGGACGGTGCACGATAGCGCGGGCAATACCGACCCGTTGTTGCTGGCCGGTGGACAGGTCGCCGGGAAACAGTTCGGCCTTGTCCGACAGGGCTACACGCTCAAGCGCCGAGTCGACGCGCTTGGCCACCTCGGCCTTGGACAAGCCAAGGATCTGCAGCGGCAGCGCAACGTTGTTGAATACAGTACGGTCGAACAGCAGTTGATGATTCTGGAACACCACGCCGATCTGCCGACGCAGGAACGGAATCTGCGCGTTGCTGATCTGCCCTAGATCCTGCCCGGCCAGCAGCAGCTTGCCACTGGTCGGTCGCTCCATGGCCAGCAGCAGGCGCAGCAAAGTGCTTTTGCCGGCGCCAGAATGGCCGGTGACGAACAGAAATTCGCCCCGACGCACCCGAAAACTCAACTCATGCAGGCCTACGTGACCATTGGGGTAGCGCTTGGCGACCTGTTCGAATCGAATCATGGATGCTCCCGCTCGGCAAACAGTGCTTTGACGAAGGGCTCGGCTTCAAAGGTGCGCAGATCGTCGATGCCTTCGCCCACGCCAATATAGCGGATTGGCAAGCCGAACTGCTTGGCCAGGGCGAAGATCACCCCACCCTTGGCGGTGCCATCGAGTTTGGTCAGGGCCAGGCCCGTGAGTTCAACACTCTGGTTGAAGTGCTTGGCCTGGTTGATCGCGTTCTGTCCGGTACCGGCGTCCAGCACCAGCAGGACCTCATGCGGCGCGTCGGCATCGAGCTTGCCGATCACCCGACGGACCTTCTTCAACTCTTCCATCAGGTTGTCTTTGGTGTGCAGGCGACCGGCGGTATCGGCGATCAGCACATCGATGCCGCGCGCCTTGGCGGCCTGGACGGCATCGAAGATTACCGAAGCGGAGTCGGCGCCGGTGTGCTGGGCGATAACCGGAATCTGGTTGCGCTCGCCCCAGACCTGCAACTGCTCGACGGCGGCGGCACGGAAGGTGTCACCGGCGGCGAGCATGACTTTCTTGCCTTCCAGCTGCAGCTTTTTCGCCAGTTTGCCGATGGTCGTGGTTTTGCCGGCACCGTTGACGCCAACCACCAGGATCACAAAAGGCTTGGAGTGGGACTGGATGCGCAGTGGCTGCTCGACCGGTTTGAGCAGGTCGGCCAGTTCGCCTTGCAGGGATTTGTACAGCGCATCGCTGTCGGCCAACTGCTTGCGTGCGACCTTCTGGGTCAGGCTCTGGACGATCACCGAGGTGGCTTCGACGCCAACGTCTGCTGTCAGCAGACGGGTCTCGATCTCGTCGAGCAGGTCGTCATCGATGGCTTTCTTGCCCAGGAACAGGCTGGCCATGCCCTCGCCGATGCTGGCGCTGGTCTTCGACAAGCCCTGTTTGAGACGGGCGAAGAAGCCTGCCTTGTTCTCTTCACTACGGGCCGGGGCAGGCGCTTCGACAGGCGTGGGCTCTACGACAGGCGTAACGGGTGCAGCGGTGGCCACTGGAGCCACTGGAGCCACTGGAGCCACTGGAGCCACTGGAGCCACTGGAGCAGGCTCAGGCTCAATGACTGGCGCTGCAACCGGTTCAGGCTGGACAACGACCGGCGCAGGCTCCACCACAGGCGCAGCGACCGGTGCCGGACGTTCCGGAATCGGCGGCGGGGTGTGCGGCTCAAGGTCAGCCACCAGGGCAACCGGCTCTTCAGGCACCGGCAGGACCAAACCGACGGACGGCGCGGGTGGTGCCTCAACTGCAACCACCGCTGGCGCGACGACAGCAGGCTCTGGCGCAACGGCAGGTGCTGGTACAGGCGCGAGGGCACCATCGATTGGCGCTGCGGCGGCCGGCACGTCGCTGGTCAGCGCCGCAGGCTGCTCTGGCTCAACCGGTGCAGGGGCTTGTGGCTGTTCGGCAACAGGGGGCTGGGGCTTTTTGCGCAGCCAGCCGAACAGGCCTTTCTTTTCACCAGCCGCGGCCGGCGTCTTTTTGTCGTCGTTGGAACCAAACATGGAAGACGGCTATCTCAGGGTAGCGATGCGCCACTGCGGCGCCTCGAAAATTCTTTTAACGCAGAACAGACTACTTTTATTCCGGCTCGTTCATGCGCAGCATTTTGTCATCAAGCCTGCGGGTCAGATCCGCGACAGGCATGGTCGTCAGGCAACCGGATCAGTATCCTAGCACCTCCTAGCCCGCTGACGCTAAGACCACGCGGGCAGTCCTACAGGTTAAACAACGTATGAATGCTCTAGCCCGCCGCGCCGCTGGCCTGTTGCTCAGCACAGTTTGTCTGCCGTTCGCCGCCTTTGCCGCCGATCCGCAACCCACCCACGAGTTCATTCTCGACAACGGCCTGAAAGTGGTCGTGCGCGAGGACCACCGTGCGCCGGTGGTGGTCTCGCAGATCTGGTACAAGGTCGGTTCCACCTATGAGTCCCCGGGCCAGACCGGTCTGTCCCACGCGCTGGAACACATGATGTTCAAGGGCAGCGAGAAACTCGGCCCCGGCGAAGCTTCGCGCATCCTGCGCGACCTGGGGGCCGAAGAGAACGCCTTCACCAGCGACGACTACACCGCTTACTACCAGGTTCTGGCCCGCGACCGCCTGCCGGTGGCCCTGGAACTGGAGGCTGACCGCATGAACAGCCTGCGCCTGCCAGCCGACGAATTCAGCCGCGAAATCGAGGTGATCAAGGAAGAGCGCCGTCTGCGCACCGACGACCAGCCCAACGCCAAGGCGTTCGAGCTGTTCAGCGCCATGGCCTTTCCGGCCAGCAGCTACCGCACCCCGACCATCGGCTGGATGGCTGACCTGAACCGCATGAAGGTCGAAGAGCTGCGCCACTGGTACCAATCCTGGTACACCCCGAACAACGCCACCCTGGTGGTGGTCGGTGACGTTACCGTTGATGAGGTCAAGGGCCTGGCCCAGCGTTTTTTTGGCACCATCCCCAAGCGCGCCCTGCCACCGGTCAAGCTGCCGCTGGAACTGGCGGAGCCGGGCCTGCGGGAAACCACCTTGCATGTGCGCACCCAGTTGCCGAGCCTGATCTACGGTTTCAACGTCCCGGGCCTGGCCACCGCCAAGGACCCGCGCACCGTGCACACCCTGCGCCTGATCGCGGCACTGCTCGACGGTGGCTATAGCGCCCGCCTGCCAAGCCAGCTGGAGCGCGGCCAAGAGCTGGTCTCCGGGGCCTCGTCCAACTACAACCCGTTCACCCGCGGCGACAGCCTGTTCCTGATCTCGGCCACGCCGAACCTGCAAAAGCACAAGACCCTGGCCGAGGTTGAAAGCGGCATCTGGAAGCTGCTCGACGAACTCAAGACCACCCCACCTTCGGCTGAAGAGCTGGAGCGCGTACGCGCCCAGGTGATCGCCGGCCTGGTCTACGACCGCGACTCCATCAGCAGCCAGGCCACGGCCATCGGCATGCTGGAAACCGTCGGCCTGTCGTGGAAACTGATCGACAGCGAACTCGACGAGCTGAAAAGCGTGACCCCGGCCGACATCCAGAACGCTGCGCGCACCTATTTCACCCGCGAACGCCTGAGCGTTGCCCACGTACTGCCCGAGGAGACCGCTCATGAGTGATCGCAGCGCACCCCGCTACACCCTGATCGGCCTCGGCATCCTGGCCCTGGTGGGCGGCTTGGCATTCTTTCTGGCCAAACCCGTGCAATCGGACAATGCCGCCCAGCCTGCCGCCAGCACTGCGGCCAAGCCGGCCAACACCCTGCAGACCCTGGCTGAGCTGGACGGCAAGGCGCCCAGCCGCCGGCAACTGAATATCCAGACCTGGAACACCACCGAAGGCGCCCGAGTGTTGTTCGTCGAAGCCCGCGAGCTGCCGATGTTCGACCTGCGCCTGACCTTTGCCGCCGGCAGCAGCCAGGACGGCGACGCCCCCGGCCTGGCAACGCTGACCAACGCCATGCTCAATGAAGGCGTGGCCGGCAAGGACGTCACTGCCATCGCCGAAGGCTTTGAAGGCCTGGGTGCAGACTTTGGCAATGGCGCCTACCGCGACATGGCCGTAGCCACCCTGCGCAGCTTGAGTGCTGCCGACAAGCGTGAACCGGCGCTCAAGCTGTTCGCTGAAGTGGTGGGCAAGCCGACCTTCCCGCAAAGCGCCCTTGAGCGCATCAAGAACCAGATGCAGGCCGGCTTCGAGTACCAAAAGCAGAATCCGGGCAAGCTGGCCGGTATCGCGCTGTTCGAGCACCTCTACGGCAAGCACCCATATGCCCACCCAAGCGATGGCACTGCCAAGAGCATCCCGCCGATCGCCCTGGAGCAACTGCGCGCCTTCCACGCCAAGGCCTATGCCGCTGGCAATGCCGTCATTGCCTTGGTCGGCGACCTCAGCCGTAGTGAAGCCGAAGCCATAGCCGCCCAGGTCTCGGCCGCCCTACCCAAAGGCCCGGGGCTGGCCAAAGTGGCTCAGCCCCGGGAACCAAAGCCGGGCACCACACACATCGACTTCCCGTCCAAGCAGACCCACCTGATGCTGGCCCAGCTGGGTATCGACCGCAACGACCCGGACTACGCGGCGCTGTCGCTGGGTAATCAGATTCTCGGTGGCGGTACCTTTGGCACCCGCCTGATGAGTGAAGTGCGCGAGAAACGCGGCCTGACCTACGGCGTCTACTCGGCCTTCAGCCCGATGCAGGTGCGTGGCCCGTTCATGATCAACCTGCAGACCCGTGCCGAGCTCAGCGAAGGCACCCTCAAGCTGGTCCAGGACATCCTCGCCGACTACCTCAAGAGCGGTCCGAGCCAGCAGGAACTGGATGATGCCAAGCGTGAACTGGCCGGCAGTTTCCCGCTGTCCAACGCCAGCAATGCGAGCATCGTCGGCCAGTTGGGCGCCATCGGCTTCTACGACCTGCCACTGACCTGGCTGGAAGACTACATGCAACAATCCCAGGCGCTGACCATCGAACAAGTCAAGGCCGCCCTGAACAAACACCTCGCCGCCGACAAGATGGTCATCGTCACCGCAGGTCCGAGCGTGCCGCAGAAACCTCTGCCGCCACCCACTGACAAACCCGCCGAGCAGCCGCTTGGTGTACCGGAGCATTAATGGCCAGTCCATCCGCAAAATCGGCCAAGCCACACAACGGCCAAGGCCAACTGCGCATCATTGCCGGCGAATGGCGCAGCCGCCGCCTGAGCTTCCCTGACGCACCAGGCCTGCGCCCCACCCCGGACCGGGTGCGCGAAACCCTGTTCAACTGGCTTGCCCCCCATATCGAAGGGGCCAAGGTACTGGATGCCTTTGCCGGCAGCGGCGCCCTGTATCTGGAAGCGTTGTCTCGCGGCGCCGCCGAGGCAGTCGCACTGGACAGCAACCCGGCGGCCATCGCCAGCCTGCGGCAAAACCTGGAACTGTTGCGCTGCCCGCGTGGCCAGTTGTTCCAGAGCGACGCCCAACGTTACTTGCAGGGTGAACCGAAGTTCACCTTCGACCTGGTGTTCCTCGACCCGCCGTTTCACCAGGACCTGCTGCCCACTACCTGCGCCCTGCTCGAAGAACGCCAGTGGCTGGCGGCCAACGCCTGGATCTACACCGAAAGCGAAACCCCGCCCTCAAGCCTGCAGCTGCCCGGCAATTGGCGCTTGCACCGAGAGAAAAAAGCCGGACAGGTGTATTACGCGCTCTGGCAGCGCGGCTGATTCACAGCACAACAGCGCAACGGGCATTACACTGCATAGCAACCGTTGCGCTTTTTTCAAGAGATACCTCCGATGTCTTCTGTCCCCCCCAGCTCCTTTAAACCTGCCCTGGGGCTGGGCAACCCGCATATCCAAACGCTGTGGGGACCACTGTGGCGAAAGTCGACCGAACTGCCCCGTCAACGCGAGCGGCTGTGGCTGGCCGACGGCGATTTCCTCGATCTTGACTGGCATGGCCCGCACGTAGCTAGCGCACCGCTGGTGCTGGTACTGCATGGCTTGACCGGGTCATCCCACTCGCCTTATGTCGTCGGATTGCAGCACGCGCTGGCCGGCCGCGGATGGGCTAGCGTGGCGGTGAATTGGCGCGGTTGTTCCGGCGAGCCCAACCTGCTCGCGCGCAGCTACCACTCAGGCGCCAGTGAAGACCTCGCCGAAGCCATCAGCCACCTGCGGGCCAGCCGTCCGCAGGCGCCGCTGTATGCCGTTGGCTACTCGCTGGGCGGCAATGTGCTGCTCAAGCATCTGGGTGAAGTGGGTTCGGCCAGCCAGTTGCAGGCCGCAGTGGCGGTATCCGTACCGTTTCGCCTGGATCACTGCGCTGACCGTATTGGCCTAGGCTTTTCCAAGATCTACCAGGCGCACTTCATGCGCGCCATGCTGGCCTACGTGAAAGACAAACAACGGCACTTCCAGCGCCACGGCCACCATGAGGGCCTGGCGGCGCTGGAGCGTCTCGGGTCGCTGGAGAATCTGCGCACATTTTGGGATTTCGATGGCCGGGTTACCGCGCCGCTCAATGGTTTTGCCGATGCCCAGGACTATTATCGCCGCGCCTCGAGCCGCTATTTTCTTGGCGAAAACCGCACACCGACGCTGATCATTCACTCCAGCGACGACCCGTTCGTATTCAGCCATAGCTTACCGTCGGCCAGAGAACTACCCAAGCAGACCACCTTCGAGCTGCACACCCGTGGTGGTCATGTCGGTTTTGTCGAGGGCAGCCTGCGCAATCCGGGGTATTACCTGGAGAGGCGGATACCACAGTGGCTGGGAGCGGGTTTGCCCGGCGATGCCCTTAATCCCCCGTAGCCACCTGCCGCGCAGGATCGGTGATCCACTCGCTCCACGACCCTGCATACAGCTTGCCCAGCGGATATCCGGCCAGCGCCAAGGCAAACAGGTTATGGCATGCGGTCACCCCGGACCCGCAATAAGCCACCAACTGCTCCGGCGCACGCGTGCCCAACGTCTCGGCAAAGCGCTTCTTGAGCTGACCTGCGGACAAAAACCGCCCGTCAGCGCCCAGGTTGTCGGTAAAGGCCGCACACTGCGCCCCCGGAATATGCCCGGCCACCGGATCGATCGGCTCAACCTCGCCGCGAAAACGTGGCAGGCCGCGGGCGTCGATAAGAGTCAGATCAGGCTGCCCCAGACGCTCAGCCAACTGTTTGGCATCAAGCACCAGTGCATCATCTGGCTCGCCACTGAAGGTGCCTTCTCGTTTGGCCGGGGCGTCGAGACTCAACGGCAACCCTGCCGCGTGCCAGGCCTTCAGGCCGCCATCCAGAATCGACACACCGCTTCGCTTGCCAAGCCAGACCAGTAGCCACCAGGCACGGGCGGCGAAAGCACCAGGGCCATCGTCATAGAGTACGATCTCACTGTCGTTATCGATCCCCCAGGCACGCAGTCGCTCGACCAGGTGTTGCGGGTCCGGCAAGGGATGGCGACCGGTCACGCCCTTGATGACTGGGCCGCTGAGGTCACGCTCAAGGTCGGTGAAATGCGCACCGGCAATATGCCCCTCGGCGTAGCTGCGCTGGCCATAATCGATGTCTTCCAGAGCAAAGCGGCAATCAAGTATCACCAGCGCCGGCGCCTCCAGGCGTTCGGCCAATTGCTGGGCGGTGATCAGTTGCGCGAGGGGCATGACAGTCTCCTGAACGATTGAACGGATAGGGCCTGGACGCTTATTGCTCCAGTGCCTGGTTGAGCGAAACGTAAAATTCCTGGCACAGGGCATCCACCGCCGGGCGGGCCTGAGCGGTAACAAAACCGAGTTCAAGGACCAGCACCTGATAGATACCGCGCTTGAAGGCATCCTCACTCAAGTGCGCCGAATTCTCCCGGGTGGTACATAGGAAACGTACCCAGGAGGTCAGCACGATCCAGGCGTTGAGGGTCAGCGACTCGATCTGCACGGCATCCATCTGCACGATCCCGGCGTCGACAAATCCACGGTAGATGGCCTGGCCCTGGATCAGGCAACGCTGGGAAAAACGCCGGTAACGCGCCGCCAGCTCCTTGTCACTGTCGAGCAGGTGTTCAAGGTCGCGATGCAAAAAGCGGTAGTCCCACATCGCCGCCAGCAGCTCCTTGAGGTAGAAGCGCTTGTCTTCGACGGTCGAAGGCCGCCCTTGCGGCGGGCGCAGGAAGCTTTCGACCTGCTCTTCATACTGGGTGAAGAGCACAGCGATGATTTCCTGCTTGTTAGCGAAGTGGTAGTACAGGTTGCCCGGGGAAATCTCCATATGGGCGGCGATGTGGTTGGTGCTGACACTGCGCTCGCCCTGCTGGTTGAACAGCTCCAGGCTGTTCTGCACGATGCGTTCGCGGGTCTTGATACGCGGGGCCATGATCAGCTCCAAAGGCCGAGCTTTGATTGAATAGGTCCATCTTACGGTTTATCCGAATGTGGATGTACCTGCCTGTGGTTAAAAAAGGATCGCAAAACACTCCGGCTAGAGTATAAGCTCTAGAAAAACAATGCCGTGGAGTTTCGCATGACTGCCGATGCTGCTCGTCCTTTACCTGTGACTGCCGTTGATGATCTTGCCGCCCAGTTCAACGCCCAGCGTCAGGCGTTTGCGGGCAATCCCATGCCGGCGTTGGCCCAACGCCGGCAATGGCTGAAAAGCCTGCGCCAACTAGTGCTCGCCCATCAGGACGCACTGATTGCAGCCATCAGCGAAGACTTCAGTGGCCGCAGTGCCGACGAAACCCGCCTGGCCGAACTGATGCCAAGCATCCAGGGCCTGCACCACGCCGAACGCCATCTCAAACAGTGGATGAAGGCCTCACCGCGCAAGGTCGGCCTGGCCTTCCAGCCGGCCAGCGCCAAGGTGCTGTATCAGCCACTGGGCGTGGTCGGGATCATCGTGCCGTGGAACTACCCGCTGTTTCTGGCCATCGGCCCTTTGACCGGCGCCCTGGCCGCTGGCAACCGGGTCATGCTCAAGCTCAGCGAAGCCACACCAGCGACCGGTCTGCTGCTCAAGCAATTGCTGCGAACGGCATTCCCCGAAGACCTGGTCAGTGTGGCGCTGGGCGACGCAGATGTCGGCGAAGCCTTCTCGCGCCTGCCCTTCGATCACCTGCTGTTCACTGGTGCTACCAGTGTCGGCCGCCATGTGATGCTGGCAGCAGCGCAGAATCTGACCCCGGTAACGCTGGAGCTGGGCGGTAAATCGCCAGCCATCGTCTCGACCACCGTGCCCCTGGCCGACGCTGCCGAACGCATTGCCTTCGGCAAGACCCTCAATGCCGGACAGACCTGCGTAGCGCCAGACTACGTGCTGGTGCCACGCGAACGCCTGGATGACTTCGCCACGGCCTACCGCAGCGTCGTTCATCGCTTCTACCCGACTGTGGCAGACAACCCGGACTACAGCGCGATCATCAACCCACGTCACCTGGCGCGCCTGGAAAGCTACCTGAGCGACGCCAGCGACAAGGGCGCGAAGATCATTGACCTTTACCCGCAAGAACCGCGACAAGGCCGGCGCTTGCCACCTCACCTGCTACTGCAGGTCAGTGACCAGATGCGTGTGATGCAGGACGAGATCTTCGGCCCGCTGCTGCCGCTGGTGCCCTACGACAGCCTTGATCAGGCACTTTCATACGTTAACCAGCGCCCTCGCCCCCTGGCGCTTTACTACTTTGGCTACGACCGGGCCGAGCAGCAGAAGGTTCTGGAACAGACCCACTCCGGTGGCGTCTGCCTCAACGACACCTTGCTGCACGTGGCCCAGGACGATCTGCCTTTTGGTGGCGTCGGCCCCTCAGGCATGGGCCACTACCACGGCCACGAGGGCTTTTTGACCTTCAGCAAGGCCAAGGCGGTGTTCGCCAAGCAGCGCTTCAACGCCGCACGGTTGATCTACCCCCCCTATGGCAAGGCCTTGAGCAAGCTGGTGTACAAACTCTTCATCCGCTAACACCACAACCAGGCACAACAATGACTACAAGTCTGCCTGCTACACCCGCCTTGAGCCGCCGCGGGTTGCTCAAGTTCAGCCTCGGCGCCAGCGCCTTTCTGGCCAGCGCCGGGTTGGGCGCCAGCCTCACCGGGTGCTCGGCGCAATCGCCGGCCAGCGGCTTCATCAGCCTGCGCCAGAGCGATCTGCCGATTCTGCGCACACTGATCCCGGTAATCCTGGCTGGTACAACAGCCGCCGAACACCTTGAAGCCATGCTGCAACAGCTGGACAACAAGCTCGCCAGCTTGTCCCCGGCCATGCTCAAACTGACTCTGCAACTGTTCGACGTACTCGCCCTGCCGGTGACCCGAGGGCCGCTGACCGGCATCTGGGGCAGCTGGGAAAACGCAAGCATCGAGCACATCCAGGCCTTTTTGCAGCGCTGGGAGAACAGTTCGCTGAATCTGTTGCGCATGGGCCATGCCTCGCTGCTGCAACTGTTGCAGATGGCCTGGTACGAGCTGCCTGAGTCCTGGGCGCACTGTGGCTACCCTGGGCCGCCCAAGGTCTGACTCAACTTATAACGACAAGAGGCTGAAGATGCCCGTACCCGACCTGTTTCGCGAAGGCCTTGACCGTGGCTGGAAAGCCCGTGACGCCTCGCGCCTGGACCACGACCTGAGCCTGGAAACCGATATCGCCATCATCGGCAGCGGCGCCGGGGGTGCCACCAGCGCCGAACTGCTCAGCGCTGCCGGGTTCAAGGTGCTGCTGATCGAAGAAGGCCCGCTCAAGACCAGCAGCGACTTCCATCTGCTTGAAGACCAGGCCTACGCCAACCTCTATCAAGAAGGCATCGGCCGCATGAGCAAGGATGGCGCCATCACCATCCTTCAAGGCCGCGCGGTGGGCGGTACCACCTTGATCAACTGGACCTCAAGCTTTCGCACCCCCGAGCCGACCCTGCAGCACTGGGCCAGCGAACACGGCGTCAAAGGCCTGAGCAGTGTCGAACTGGCCCCCTGGTTCGAACGCATGGAACAGCGCCTGGGCATCGCCCCCTGGGTCATGCCGCCGAATGCCAACAATGAGGTACTCAAACGCGGCTGCGCCGCCCTCGATTACAGTTGGGAGGTCATTCCACGTAACGTGCGCGGCTGCTGGAACCTGGGTTACTGCGGTATGGGCTGCCCGGTCAATGCCAAGCAATCGATGCTGGTCACCAGCATTCCCGCCACCCTGGAAAAAGGCGGCGAGTTGCTCTACCTGGCCCGCGCTGAACGCTTGATCCACGATGGCGAGCGCATCAGCGGCCTGCAATGCCTGGCCATGGATGCGCGCTGCGTGAACCCGATCGGGCGCAAGATTCAGATCAAGGCGCGCCACTACATCCTCGCCGGGGGTGGGATCAACAGCCCGGCCCTGCTGCTGCGCTCGGACGCGCCGGACCCGCATGAGCGCCTGGGCAAGCGCACGTTTCTGCACCTGGTCAACTTCAGTGCCGGGCTGTTCAAGGACAAGGTCAATCCGTTCTACGGCGCACCGCAATCGATCTACTCCGACCACTTTCAGTGGCGCGACGGCGTCAGCGGGCCGATCGGTTACAAACTCGAAGTGCCGCCGCTGCACCCGGCGCTGGCCAGCACCCTGCTGGGCAGCTTCGGCACTGAAAATGCCATGCGCATGGAACAACTGCCCAACACCCACGTGATGCTCGCGCTGCTGCGTGACGGTTTCCACCCGGACAGCATCGGCGGTGACGTCCAGTTGCGCGGCGATGGCTCGCCAGTGCTCGATTACCCGGTTTCGCCCTATGCCTGGGACGGTATACGCCGCGCCTTTCACAGCATGGCCGAAATCCAGTTCGCTGCAGGTGCCGAAGCGGTGCTGCCGTTGCACAGTGAAGGCCGTTACGTGAAAACCCTCGGCGAGGCCCGGCAGATGATCGACGGCCTGAGTCTTGAGCTGTTTCGCACGCGCCTGGGCAGCGCCCACGTCATGGGCGGTTGCGCCATGGGCGAAGACCCGCGCCAAGCCGTCTGCGACAGTCTGGGACGCCATCATCAGCTGGCCAACCTGTCGATCCACGACGGTTCGCTGTTCCCCACCAGCATCGGCGCCAACCCACAATTGTCGGTGTACGGCCTCAGCGCGCGGCTCACCGATGGCCTGATCGAACGCCTGGTTGCCGGGAGATGACAACAAATGGGCACCCTGTCTATAGTGCCTTCAGCGTGCGCAGGCGACTTGGCCGACTGCCACTGCTGCGATACCATCCGACTCCCCAACGCACTCCTGCCAGGACGACGCGATGAACCGAGTGTTGTACCCAGGTACTTTCGACCCTATTACCAAGGGCCATGGCGATTTGGTCGAGCGTGCCTCGCGGCTGTTCGACCAGGTGATCATTGCGGTCGCCGCCAGCCCCAAGAAAAACCCGCTGTTCCCGTTGGAACAACGGGTGGAACTGGCTCGTGAGGTCACCAAGCACCTGCCCAATGTCGAAGTCATCGGCTTCTCATCCTTGCTCGCGCACTTTGCCAAGGAGCAGCAGGCCAATGTGTTCCTGCGCGGCCTGCGTGCCGTCTCGGACTTCGAGTATGAGTTCCAGCTGGCGAACATGAACCGCCAGTTGGCACCGGACGTCGAAAGCCTGTTCCTCACCCCTTCCGAGCGTTATTCGTTCATTTCCTCGACCCTGGTCCGGGAAATTGCGGCACTGGGTGGCGACATCACGAAATTCGTCCATCCGGTGGTGGCCGACGCCCTGACCGAACGCTTCAGAAAGTGACATCGGTGATTTGACCACGGCGCCCGCGTGCACTGCGGGCGCTAATGCGGCACAATTGTGTCCATTGGTTTTCAAATGCCCGGGTTCTGAGCCCGGGCCGGAGTCCCCATGTCCCTGATCATCACCGACGATTGCATCAATTGCGACGTCTGCGAACCCGAGTGCCCGAACGCCGCTATTTCCCAGGGCGAAGAGATCTACGTGATCGACCCGAACCTGTGCACCCAGTGCGTCGGCCACTATGACGAGCCACAGTGCCAACAGGTCTGCCCGGTTGACTGCATCCCGCTGGATGAAGCCCATCCGGAGACCGAAGAGCAGTTGATGGAAAAATACCGCCGAATCACCGGCAAGGCCTGATGCCGTTCGTCGCCCGCCTCGCCCCTCTGGTTCTTGGCGCCGCACTGGCGCTGGGAACGGCCAGTGCCCTGGCACAAGGCCCGGGGCGGGCGGCGATTGCCAGCCCGCACGCTGAAGCCAGCGCTGCTGCGCGGGAAATCCTCGAACAAGGCGGTAATGCCTTCGATGCGGCAATTGCAGTCAGCGCTGCGCTGGCGGTCGTCGAGCCTTATGGTTCCGGGCTCGGTGGCGGCGGCTTCTTCCTCCTGCGCGAGGGCGACACGCCGGCACGCTACGCTTTTATCGACGCCCGCGAACGCGCGCCAGGAAAAGCCAGCGAAGCCATGTACCTGAAGGACGGCAAGGTTCAGCCTGGCCTGTCCATCAATGGCCCTCTGGCAGCAGCGATTCCAGGTTTGCCGGCAGCGCTGGCGGACCTTGCCGCACACTATGGCAAGCTGCCACTGAAAAACACCCTGGCCCCGGCCATTCGCCTGGCCAACCACGGTTTTGCCGTCGACCGCATTTACCGTGATCGGGCCAAGATGCGCTTGAGCGCCCTGCGCGACGACCCGGAAAGCGCCCGACTGTTCCTCACCAACGGTGAAGTGCCAGCCCTTGGCGCACAGATTCGCCAACCGGAACTGGCCGTGACCCTTGAGCGCCTGGCCAACCAGGGCCGCGAGGGTTTCTACAGCGGCCCGACTGCCCAGGCCATGGTTCAGGGCGTACAAGCCGCAGGCGGTATCTGGAGCCTGGATGACCTGGCCAACTACCGCACGGCCAAACGCGAACCGTTGCGTTACCAGCTGGCCGATCAGCGCGAACTGATCAGTGCCCCGCCGCCGTCCGCCGGTGGCGTAGCCCTGGCCCAGAGCCTGGCGATGCTTCAGCGTCTACCCTGGCAGAGTGCCGAGCCGGTGCAACGTAGCCATTACGTGCTGGAAGTACTGCGCCGCGCCTACCGCGACCGCGGCCTGCTCGGCGATCCGGATTACGTCGCCAACCCAATGCCGCAACTGCTGGCGCGCAGTTACCTGACCAGCCTTGCCGACAGCATCGACGTGCATCAGGCCACGCCAAGCAGCAGCCTGCCGCCCGCCCCAGCCTGGCGTGAAGGCGACCACACCACCCACTTCGCGGTGATCGACGCCGAAGGCAACGCCGTGGCCGCGACGCTGTCGGTCAACCTGCCATTCGGTGCGGCCTTCAGCGCACCCGGTACGGGCGTGGTGTTGAACAACGAAATGGATGACTTCGCTGCCGACCCGCGCGGCAGCAACAGTTATGGCCTGGCCGCCAGCCAGGCCAATGCCGTGGCTGCCGGCAAGCGGCCGCTGTCGAGCATGAGCCCGAGTTTCATCGAGAGTCCAACACAGTTCGCCGCCTTCGGCACACCCGGCGGCAGCCGGATTCCGAGCATGGTGCTATTGTCGATGCTTGGGTTTCTCGAAGGCAAGCCGGTCGCCAACTGGCCCGCAGTGCCGCGTTATCACCACCAGTACCTGCCGGATGTGGTCGAGCACGAACCGGGCGCGTTCAGCGCCGAACAGCAGCGCGAGCTAAATGCCCGCGGCTACCAGCTCAAGGATTTGGGCCGTACTTACGGCAATCAACAAGTGTTGTACTGGGATAAATCCAGTCAAGCCCTGGAAGCCGCCAGCGACCCGCGTGGCGTGGGTAGCGCCGAAGTGCTCAGCCCACGCTGAGCCCCCTCACTTCTGGCAGCGCGGGCAGAACACGCTGGCGCGCTGGCCGAGCTTGACCTCGCGCAGGATACTGCCGCAGACCTTGCAGGGCTCTTCCCGGCGTCCGTAAACGAACAGTTCCTGCTGGAAATAGCCCGGCTGGCCATCACCGCCGACAAAGTCGCGCAAGGTGGTGCCACCGCGCTCAATCGCGCAGGCGAGGATGCGCTTGATCTCGATCGCCAGCTTCAGATAACGCGCCCGTGAGATGCTCCCGGCCTCGCGGCGCGGATCGATGCCCGCAGCAAACAGGGCCTCGGTCGCATAGATGTTGCCGACGCCGACCACCACCGCGTTGTCCATGATGAACGGCTTGACCGCCATGGCCTTGCCCCGCGACAGCTGGAACAAGCGCTCACCATCGAACAGGTCGGTCAACGGTTCAGGGCCAAGCTTGATCAGCAGCTCATGATTGAGCGGATCGAGGCTCCAGAGCATCGCGCCAAAGCGGCGCGGGTCGGTATAGCGCAAGGCCAGGCCCGACTCCAGCTCGATATCCACATGTTCATGCTTGGCGGCTGGCAAGCCGATCTCGACCAGACGCAGATTGCCGGACATCCCCAGGTGACTGATCAGCGTCCCGACCTCGGCATTGAGCAGCAGGTACTTGGCGCGGCGCTCGACCTTGACGAAACGCTGCCCGGACAGGCGAACATCGAGGTCTTCGGGGATTGGCCAGCGCAGGCGCCGGTCGCGCACGATCACCCGGTTGACGCGCTGGCCTTCCAGGTAAGGCGCGATACCGCGCCGGGTGGTCTCGACTTCTGGTAGTTCCGGCATGGATCAGTGACTGCCCAATTCGCGAATGGTTTGCTTGAGGTTCTCAAAGTCGTACTCGGAAAGCCCCACATAGTCGAGCACCAGGTGCCCAACGGCATTCCACTCGTGGTCGACGCTCTGGTTGCCCAGCACCCGGTACGACGAGCAGATGTGCTCGGCCATCTTGAGGATCGCCAGCAGGTTCTTCAGTTGGCTGTTACGCACCGAATCATCGCTGAACACCGCCAGGGCATTGTGGTGGTTGGCGATGGCATTGCTCAGGTGCTCGGGCAGGCGCCAGGACTTGGCGGTGTAGTAACCGACCACTGCGTGGTTGGTGTTGAACACCTGGTTCTCGATGTCGACCACCCGCTTGTCGGCACCCGCATTGGCGTAGGCGTCTTCGAGCACGTCCATGTACTCGGGGAAGCGCTTGAGCATCAGCGGCACACCGCAGTCGTGAAACAGGCCCAGGGCATAGGCCTCGTCAACCGCCTGTGAGCCGATACGCTTGGCCAGGGTCAGGCAGGTCATGGCCACATCCTGGGCGGTGTCCCAGAAGCGGTTGAGGGTAACGATGGTGTCGTCGCTCATCTCGCCCTTGATCGACTGGGCGTTGATCAGGTTGATGATCGAACGACTGCCGAGCAGGTTCACCGCACGCTGGATCGAGGCAATCTTGTTGGTCAGGCCGTAATACGGCGAATTGACCAGCTTGAGCAAAGCGCCAGACAGGCCCGGGTCCTGGGCGATCAGTTTGGCGATCACCTCAAGGTCGGGATCAGGCATGTATTGCTCGAACTGAAGATCGACCATGATCTGCGGCTGTGGCGGCACGCTGATACCTTGCAAGGCGTGCTGGATCTGTTCGGCGGAGAGTTCCTGGGACATAAGTACACACTCGGGGCTGAGCGGCGATTCTAACCCGATCGTACCGGCCCGGGGTGAAGCGAAAGGCCACTGCTCTGTTGCAATTTGTCGCTATTCACATCAGCGCCACAGGCATCAGGTTATACTCCCGCTCTTTTTTCCCGGAGCGACGTCATGTCCCTGCCCAGCCTTCGTCTCAAAGCCAATGCCGACCGCCGCCTGCGCGCCGGCCACCTGTGGGTTTACAGCAACGAAATCGACGTCGCCGCGACCCCGCTGCATGGTTTCAAGGCCGGTGACCAGGCGATTCTGGAAACCGCCGGTGGCAAGGCCCTGGGCGTCGTCGCCATGAGCCCGAACAACCTGATCTGCGCCCGCCTGCTGTCGCGTGACGCCAAGCTGGCGCTGGACAAGTCGCTGCTGGTGCACCGCATCAACGTTGCCCTGTCGTTGCGAGAGCGTCTGTTCGACAAGCCGTTCTACCGCCTGGTGTACGGTGACTCCGACCTGTTGCCAGGCCTGGTCGTCGATCGCTTCGGCGATATTCTGGTCGTTCAGTTGGCCTCGGCCACCATGGAACAACACAAGGACGACGTCATCGCCGCCCTGGTGCAGGTCCTCAAGCCAAGCGGCATCCTGTTCAAGAACGACTCGGCCGCCCGTGACGCCGAAGGCCTGAACCGTTACGTCGAAACCGTATTCGGCCTGGTGCCGGAGTGGGTTGCCCTGGAAGAGAACGGCGTCAAATTCGAAGCCCCGGTAATGGAAGGCCAGAAGACCGGCTGGTTCTACGACCACCGCATGAACCGCGCGCGCCTGGCGCCGTACGTTCAGGGCAAGCGTGTTCTCGACTTGTTCAGCTACATCGGTGGCTGGGGCGTGCAGGCTGGCGCCTTCGGTGCCAGCGAAGTGTTCTGCGTCGACGCCTCGGGCTTTGCCCTCGATGGCGTGGAGCGCAACGCCGCGCTCAATGGCATTGCCGAGAAACTCACCTGCATTGAAGGCGACGTGTTCGAAGCACTGAAGGAACTCAAGGCCTCCGAAGAGCGTTTCGACGTAATCGTTGCCGACCCGCCCGCCTTCATCAAGCGCAAGAAAGACCTGAAAAACGGTGAAGGCGCTTACCGCCGCCTGAACGAACAGGCCATGCGCCTGCTGACCAAAGACGGCATTCTGGTCAGCGCCTCGTGCTCGATGCACTTGCCCGAGGACGACCTGCAGAACATCCTGCTGACCAGCGCTCGTCATCTGGATCGCAACATCCAGCTGCTCGAACGCGGCGGCCAGGGCCCGGATCATCCGGTCCACCCGGCGATCCCGGAAACCCGTTACATCAAGAGCATTACCTGCCGGTTGCTGCCTAACGGCTAAGTAGCAGAGTGAATGAATCCCGGCCAAGGGCCGGGATTCTCGCTTTCAGATATCCAGCACCTGCGAAGCAATCCCGAAGTACACCAGTACTCCGGCGGCATCGGCAATCGAGGTCACCAAGGGCCCGCTGGCGGTGGCCGGGTCGAGCTTCATGCGGCTTAGCAGAAACGGCAGGCTCATGCCGATCAAGCTGCCCAACAAGACAATCACCAACATGCTGCTGGCGACGATCAGCGCAATATCCGGGCCGCCTCGCAACACCCCCAACGACGCCACCGCAACAGCCATGGTGCTACCCAGGGCCAAGGCCACCCCACACTCCCGCCCGAGCAGGCTCAACCAGTCGCGCATGACCACCTCTCCGGTAGCCAGGGCACGGACCATCAGCGTCGCCGACTGGGCCCCGGCATTGCCGCCACTGTCGACCAGCAACGGCAGGAAGAACACCAGGGCGATATGCGCGGCGATGGTGTCTTCGAAAGCGGCAATACCCGCCCCGGAAAACAGGTTGCCGAACACCAGCAACACCAGCCAGAGCACGCGTTTGCGATAGAGCAAACCCACCGTGGCAGTCTTCAGGTTGCCCAGATGGGTACCGATCAGCGCGCCTTTATGGAAGTCCTCGGTGGCCTCCTCGACCACCACATCCATGGCATCGTCACAAGTGACGATGCCCACCAGACGTCCGCCGCTGTCCAGCACAGGCAAGGCCAGCAGGTCGTGTTCGCTGATCAGTCTGGCCACTTCTTCCTGAGAGGTGGCAGTGCTGACACTGAGTACCGGACGCACCATCAGTTGCTCTACCGGCAACTCGGGTGTGGCAAGAATCAGCTCGCGCAGGGACAGCGTGCCAAGCAGGTTGCCCTGCTCGTCGAGCACGTAGGACTGATAGATGGTCTCGGCATCAGCGGCTTCGCGGCGCAGCATATCGATGGCCTGGCTTGCGCTCAGGCCGCTGCAGATGCAGGAGTAATGGCTGCTCATCAGCGCCCCAGCGGTACCGGTAGGGTAGCAGCCGACCTGCAGCAGGTGGTCGCGACGAGCCTGGGCTTGTTCGCGTGGCAAGGCCAATCCGCCCAGGTTTGCTTCGTGGATTGTGGTCATATCGATCTCCAGGCAGCAGTGCAGGTGCCTGGAGGCCGACCGACAAGGCTATCGGTCAGCTAACGGGCAGCCCTGACGCCACTGCATTCAGTGCCAGAATGTAGGTTCGCGATGAACTGAAACTGGGAAGGTCCATTAAGGGTGTCGTCTCGTAAGCCGCACATGCGGCGCGGGGATGATAGCCAGTCCGGAGAGCGGAAACAGCTGCTTTTCCGGGTTTTAGTGGCATTTCAGAACAGTCTTACAGAGGATCTGACAGACCAATTGCGGAACAACATCGCCGCCGATCACCACCAACTATCCACAACGCCATTCCTTCGCGGCGCCAGCGGTGTAGAATCGGGCTATTCATCGCCAGTCATCCCCGGCGGGTTTATGAGCTCTGGCCGAGCGCACGGCGATCCCGCGGCGATCTCGGCTTCATCCGTACCAGCGGCCACCTGCCTTCGGTGCAAAGGACAAGAGAAGCTCACTCCCCTTTTTGTTACCTGCTTAGCCGCCAGGAGTGCTTCATGCCTGATTACCGCTCAAAAACGTCCACCCACGGTCGCAATATGGCCGGCGCACGCGCCTTGTGGCGTGCCACCGGGATGAAAGACGAGGACTTTAAAAAGCCAATCATCGCCATCGCCAACTCGTTCACCCAGTTCGTCCCGGGGCATGTGCACCTGAAGGACCTGGGCCAACTGGTCGCCCGCGAAATCGAACGCGCCGGTGGCGTGGCCAAGGAGTTCAATACCATCGCGGTCGACGATGGCATCGCCATGGGCCACGATGGCATGCTCTATTCGCTGCCAAGCCGCGAGATCATCGCCGACTCGGTCGAGTACATGGTCAACGCCCACTGCGCCGACGCTATCGTGTGCATTTCCAACTGCGACAAGATCACCCCCGGCATGCTCATGGCTGCCCTGCGCCTGAACATTCCGGTGATTTTCGTTTCCGGTGGGCCGATGGAAGCCGGCAAGACCAAGCTGGCCAGCCATGGCCTGGACCTGGTCGATGCCATGGTCATCGCCGCAGATTCGACTGCTTCCGACGAAAAAGTCGCCGAATACGAGCGCAGCGCCTGCCCGACCTGCGGCTCCTGCTCCGGCATGTTCACCGCCAACTCGATGAACTGCCTGACCGAAGCACTGGGCCTGGCTTTGCCGGGCAACGGTTCGACCCTGGCCACCCACAGCGACCGCGAGCAGCTGTTCCTGCAGGCCGGCCGCACCATCGTCGAGCTGTGCAAGCGCTACTACGGCGACAATGACCAGAGCGTCCTGCCGCGTAATATTGCCAACTTCAAGGCGTTCGAGAACGCCATGATGCTCGACATCGCCATGGGCGGTTCGACCAACACCATCCTGCACCTGCTGGCTGCCGCCCAGGAAGCCGAGATCGACTTCGACCTGCGCGATATCGATCGTCTGTCACGCAAAGTGCCACAGCTGTGCAAAGTCGCGCCGAACATCCAGAAGTACCACATGGAAGACGTCCATCGCGCTGGCGGCATCTTTAGCATCCTCGGTTCGCTGGCCCGTGGTGGTCTGCTGCACACCGACCTGCCGACCGTGCATAGCCCGAGCATGGAAGAAGCCATCGCCAAGTGGGACATCACCCAGACCGACGACGAAGCGGTGCACCACTTCTTCAAGGCCGGTCCGGCCGGTATTCCGACCCAGACCGCGTTCAGTCAGTCGACCCGCTGGCCGAGCCTGGATGACGACCGTGAAAACGGCTGCATCCGCAGTGTCGAGCACGCTTACTCGCAAGAGGGTGGCCTGGCCGTGCTGTACGGCAACATCGCCCTGGACGGTTGCGTGGTGAAGACTGCGGGTGTCGATGAATCCATCCATGTGTTCGAAGGCAACGCGAAAATATTCGAAAGCCAGGACAGCGCCGTGCGCGGCATCCTTGCCGACGAAGTGAAAGAAGGCGATATCGTCATCATCCGCTACGAAGGCCCGAAAGGCGGCCCGGGCATGCAGGAAATGCTCTATCCGACCTCCTACCTGAAATCCAAAGGCCTGGGCAAAGCTTGCGCCCTGCTCACCGACGGTCGCTTCTCCGGCGGCACTTCGGGCCTGTCCATCGGCCACGCTTCTCCTGAAGCGGCTGCCGGCGGCGCCATCGGCCTGGTGCAGGACGGCGACAAGGTGCTGATCGACATCCCCAACCGCTCGATCAACTTGCTGGTCAGCGATGAAGAGTTGGCGGCACGTCGTGTCGAACAGGACAAGAAAGGCTGGAAGCCGGTGGAAGTACGCCCACGTAAAGTGACCACCGCACTGAAAGCCTACGCCCTGCTGGCCACCAGCGCCGACAAGGGCGCGGTACGCAACAAGGCGTTGCTCGACGGGCTGTAAGTCGACGCAGTACAAAAAAACCGGCGCCTTGTGCGCCGGTTTTTTGTTCAACAGCATCGCGGGGCAAGCCCGCGATGGTTTCAGCCCTCATGCCCCCTGCGGTTCCCTGATCTTGTACCAGGCCACATACAGCGCCGGCAGGAACAGCAAGGTCAGCAGGGTGGCGATGATAATCCCGCCAATCATCGCGTAAGCCATCGGCCCCCAGAACACCTCACGGGCGATGGGGATCATACCCAGGCTGGCCGCTGCCGCCGTCAATAGAATCGGCCGTCGGCGGTGGTTGGTAGCCTCCTGCACCGCCGCCCACGGCGACAGTCCCTGCCCCTCGTACTCATCGATCTGGGTCACCAGGATCACCGAGTTGCGGATGATGATGCCGATCAGCGCGAGAATCCCGAGGATGGCCACGAAGCCCATCGGTGTACCCGTTGGCACCAGCGCCAAGACCACACCAATCAAGCCCAGCGGCGCCACGCTGGCCACCAGGAACAGTTTCTGCACGCTGTGCAGCTGAATCATCAGGAACGTGCCCATCAGGAACAGCATCAGCGGCAACACTTTGGCAATCGGCCCCTGGGCCTTGCCACTTGCCTCCACGGTACCGCCGGTTTCGACCTTGTAGCCCACCGGCAGTTTGCTGGTGAAGTCGTCGATTTGCGGTTTGAGTTCACGCACCAGGTCGGTCGGCTGGATATCGCCACGCACCGCAGCCTTGATGGTGATGGTCGGCTTGCGGTCGCGGCGCCAGACCAGCGGCTGCTCCAGCTCGTAGCGCACGGTGGCGAAGGCCAGTAACGGAATCGAGGTACCGTTGGGGGTGACGATCTGCAGGTTCTGCAGGGTCTGCGGCGAACTACGCTCACTGTCTACGGCACGGGCAACGACGTTGATCAGGTAGATGTTGTCGTTCACCTGGGTTATTGGCGTGCCACTGACAATGCTGTTCATGACAGTGGCCACGTCCTCGGACGACAGGCCAAGCTGACGCGCCTTGTCCTGGGCGATTTCCACGCGCAGTACTTTGCCCGGTTCGTTCCAGTCATAAATCATCTGGCCGATGTTGTCGTTGCTGTCGAGCAAGGTTGCCAGGGCAATGGCGTGTTTACGCACCTCGTCGATGTCCTTGCCCATCACCCGGTACTGGATCGGCAATCCTACCGGCGGACCCATTTCCAGCGACTGGACGTTGCTGCCGATACCGACGAAGTCTTCGCGCAAACGCTGCTTCAAGCGTTGCATCAACCCTTCGCGCTCCTCGAAACCTTTACTGACGATCACCAGCTGGGCGTAGTACGGGTTCTGCAGTTGCTGGTCCAGTGGCAGATAGAAGCGAATCGCGCCCTGGCCGATATAGGCGCTCCAGCGCACGATGTCCGGGTCGCCCTTGAGCGTTGCTTCAAGCCGGTCCACCGCTTTACGGGTTTCCTCGATCGAGGCGTTCTGCGGCAGGTTGAGGTCAACGAGAATCTCCGGGCGGTCCGAAGAGGGGAAGAACTGGTTCTGCACAAAGCGCATGCAGAACAACGCCAGCACGAACAGCAAAATAGTGCTGACGATGGTCAGCCAGCGATGACGCATGCACCACAACAGGCTGTGTTCGAAGGCCTTGCCGACGCGACCGGTTTCTTCTGTATGAGCTTTGACCTTGGCGTTGAGAATATGCACGCCGAGTACCGGCGCAAACATCACCGCCACCAGCCAGGAGACCAACAATGCCGCCGCGATCACCGCGAACAGGGTGTAGGTGTATTCTCCCGCCGAACTGGCGTTCAGACCGATCGGAATAAAGCCGGCCACAGTCACCAGGGTACCGGTAAGCATCGGGAATGCTGTTGAGGTATAAGCGAAGGTCGCCGCTTGCTCCTTTGTCTCGCCCATTTCCAGGCGTGTGACCATCACCTCCACGGTGATCATCGCATCGTCCACCAACAGGCCCAGGGCAATGATCAACGCACCCAGGGAAATCCGCTGCATGGTGATGCCGCTGTACTCCATGAAAATGAACACCATGGCCAGTACCAGCGGAATCGAACAAGCCACCACCAGGCCTGCGCGAATGCCCAGGCTGACGAAACTCACCACCAGTACAATGACCACGGCTTCGAACAATGCGCTGGTGAAGCCACCGACGGCTTCTTCCACCACCACAGCCTGGTCGGACACAGTATGCACCCCGACACCAACCGGCAGGTCAGAGATGACACGGTCCATCATTTTGTGCAGATCGGCGCCAAATTGCTGGATGTTGCCACCGGCCTTCATGCCAATGCCCAGGCCGATGGCAGGCTGGCCGTTGTAACGAAATTGCGGCGCAGGCGGGTCGACATAACCGCGCTGGATATCGGCGATGTCCGCCAGCCGGAAGAAGCGGTCATTGATGCGCAGGTTGACCGCCTCCAAGTCTTTCTCCGAGGCGAACTGGCCGGAAGTACGCACCGACACACGTTCAGGACCCGCTTCAATCACCCCGGCCGGGGTCACTGCGTTCTGCGCTTGCAAGGCTTGCAGCACCTGGCGCCGATCAATACCGAACGAGGCCAGCTTGCGCGTGGAGAAGTTGAGGTACAGCACTTCGTCCTGGGGGCCGATCATCTCGACCTTGCCCAGGCCGGGCACTTCGCGGATCTTGGCACGCACCTGTTCGACATAGTCGCGCAGCTGGCGCATGGTCAGACCGTCGGCGGTAAAGGCGTAGATCGAACCGTAGACGTCACCGAACTCATCGTTGAACCCGGGCCCCTGGATCCCCTGGGGGAACTGGCCGTGAATATCCTGGATCTTTTTGCGTACCTGATACCAGATCTCGGGAATGTCCTTGGAGGGCGTGGTATCCAGCAGGTTGACATAGACCGTCGACTCACCCGGCCGGGTGTAGCTCTTCACATAGTCGAGCGAATCGAGCTCCTCGAGTTTTTTCTCGATACGGTCGGTGACCTGGTTGAGCATCTCGTCCTGGGTTGCTCCCGGCCAGCGCGTCTGGATGACCATGGTCTTGATGGTGAATGACGGGTCTTCCTCACGCCCCAGGTTCATGTAGGAGAACACGCCCATCAGCAAGCCGACGAACATCAGGTACCAGACAAAGGATTGGTGCTTCAGCGCCCACTCCGACAGGTTGAAGCTTCCTTTCATCGTGGATCTTCCTCATCGACTTTGACTTTCTGACCCGGTTTAAGGCTGTTTACACCGGCTGTCACCACCCGATCACCGGCCTGAACGCCCGAACTCAACACCACACTGCCGGGGGTACGTTCCAGCAGTCTCACCTCCCGAGTGGCAACGGTATTCTGTTGCGGATCGACCACCCACACCCGGGTCTGGCCATCACTTTCCAGCAATGCTGTAGCGGGTAACTCGCTGCGCGGCGACACCGACGAGGTCAATGTGACGCTGATCGCTGTCCCCAGGTAGAACGACTTTGGGGTACTGGCCAGGGTCAGGCGCGCACGACGGGTCCGCGTGGCGGCGTCGGCCTGAGGCTCAAGTTCGCGCAAGATCGCGGTGGTGTTGATACTCGGATCGAGTTGCGAGGCCACGACAAATTTCAAGTCTGCAGACAACTGTTCAGCCAGGTAGGTCGGCAGGTCGATGACCGCCTCCTTGATATCCGGCCGGGCCAGGGTGACCACTGCCTGACCGGCACTGACGGTTTGCCCCGCTTCTGCCTGCCAGTTAGTGACCACAGCAGCGTGATCGGCCTTGAGTTCGCTGTAGCCAAGCTGATCACGCGCCTGGGTGAGGGCGGCGCGCGCCTGCTCCAGGGAGGCACCCGTAGTTTTCAGATTGGTCTGGGCGATGTCCAGTTGCGCCTGGGCGCCCACGCCACGATCGAACAACTGTTGCTGGCGGCGCGCGTCGGCCTGGGCATTGATCCACTGGGCCTGGACCTTGGCCAGATCGCCCTCGGCAGCACGTAGCTGGTTGCGCTGATCGGCCGGATCAAGGCTGGCCAGTATATCGCCCGGTTTCACCTCGCTGCCGACATCGACCCAGCGCCGGGCAATACGACCGGCCACGCGAAAGCCCAGGGTGCTCTCGTACCGCGCCTGGATGGTGCCGGCAAAGCGGCCGAGACTGGCTTGTACCTGCGGCTGAACGATCATCGACAGCACCGGACGGATCGGCTCAGACTCCGCGGTATTCTTTCCACAACCGGCAAGAAAGAGCATGCTGCACAGGCTCAGTGCGACTGCTCTCATTGTGCCACCCCACTGTCCTTGAGCGTCGCGATCTCCACCTGCATGCCCGGGTTGAGCAACTGCCCCCCTGCCACCACCACGGTTTCCCCTCCTTTGAGACCTTCACCGATCACCACCTTGCCGATGAGATAGCGCCTGACCTTGACCTGCTGCAGTCTGACCTTGTTGCCCTCATCCACCAGCCACACGGCCGGATCATGCAGGGCCTTGGTCAACGCCGACCAGGGCAATTCGATACTGGGCTTGCCCTGGGCATGACCCGTGGCGCTGACCGCCGAACCCAGCTCCATACCAGGCGGCACATCGCGCAACGCCACCTTGACCTGCACTGTGCCGCTCTGTGCCGATACGGTCGGGGTAATTTCACGCACATGGCCCTTGGCCTGGATTTTCGGGTTGTCCACCAGGCTGACAGTGATCGTCTCGCGGTTGGCCGGCGCGACCAGCAAGGATTCGTAGACATTGAACACCGCATCACGCTCGCCATCATGGGCCAGGCTGAAGATCGGCGCCGTAGCTTGCACCACCTGCCCTACTTCGGCCTGGCGATCGGTGATGACCCCGGCCGCATCGGCCACCAGTGCGGTGTAGCTCAGCTGATCACGGGCATTGGCCAGTTGCGCCTGGGCGGCCTTCAAGGCGCTCTGGCTACTGCGCAGCGCAGCCTGTGCCGAGTCGTATTCACTCTGGCTGGTATAGCCCTTGGGCAACAGTTTCTGCTGACGGACAAATGCGGCGGCGGTCTGCGTCACCCGCGCCTGTTCGGCGAACACTTCGGCCTTGGCCGAATCGACAGTGGCTTGCAGGTCTTTGGGGTCGAGCCGGGCCAGTACCTGGTTGGCTTTCACGTGATCGCCGACATCGACGCTGCGGGAAATGATCTTGCCACCCACGCGAAACGACTGATCCGCCTGCACCCGCGCCTGAACATCGCCAGTGAGGGTTACCGACGCAGCAAAATCACTGGATTGAACACGTTGTACGGCTACTCTGGGCAGCTCGATTTCGGCAGTGTTCTTCTCGCCGCAGCCCGTTAGCACGAGCGCCGAGCCAAGACTGACAACCAATACAGTACGCAACACCGTCATGCAGGCTCCTTGCATGTGTCAGATCGATACAGAGATGCGAGTGTTAGCGTAGATCAGGGTTTGAGCGGCCGCTGTAACTAATGCAGTTCCGTTGGCTCTTCACGAAATCCCGGGGACTATGATCCTTGGGTTGGCATTTGAGGCTGCGAGCTTATCCATTCAATGCGGCGCCCAGTACCCATGCTCGTCAGCTGGTCAGTTTCCTGTTGCAGTAGCTTGTGCGAGGGGCCGCATAGGCGGCCCTGAATAAACCTGTGGTTTTGACTTCATCCAGTAGCGCTTCCACCAGCACCAGGCTCATCTCCAGCGATTGCTCAGTAGCCCAGAGCAAGCCGCACACTTGTGCATTGACCATGTCACTGGCGTGGGTGATGCTACAGATAGACTAAGAGGTTAACTGGGTTTGGCAAGGCTTTGCCTTGCATCGCAGGCAAAGCCAGCGCCTACCTTATCTTTACAAGATCAGCGCCGATTGGCAGCCCGGCAGCGGGCTGGAGCCTATGCTTTAGTTCGGAACGCCCAGCCGTGAAAGAATACCATTATCATTGAAATGATAGTGATCTCGGGATAGTAGTCGGTGATGTCTGGGGTAAATTGGAAGCGAAGCAGTTTTCTGTTTGCCGCAGCATCAAGATAAAATGCAATCATCATTGAGTTGTATATAAGACTGAAAAACACTCCCCACGTGTTAAACCGAAGTTTTATCAGCCAGCGGTTTAGCAGCAACGAAGCGGTGGTACTGAGGAGCACAAGAAAAGAAAATCCAAAAATGTTCATTTTTTGTATTCATCATAGAACTGATCTGCTGTTACAGCATCTACCCCGATCTCGAACGTCAATGCTTTTCGACTCATTTGCTTATATGCCCGTTCACGGCCTGTATTAATGAATCTGAGCTACAGAGACATAAGCTGGCCCCACCATACTGCCTCTACTTCTGGGCATGCCTCTTGGGGTGTAACCCCATGGGATGGGCAGTGACAAGCTCCTACCTTATCGTCACAACATCAGCGCCGATTGGCAGCCCGGCAGCGGGCTGGAGCCTATGCCTTAGTTCGAAACGCCCACCAATGGAACAAGACCATGAACATTGATGTTATCGAAATCGCCGGGTAGTACTCAGCGGCACTTTGATCAAATTGAAAGCACAGTAGTTTCTTGTTTTCCACGGCGTCAAGATAAAATGCAATCATCAGGGCATTATAAATAAGGCTGGCGAATACCCCCCAGGCGGCAAATCGAAACTTTATAAGGTAGCGGTTCAGCAGCAAGGAAACGGCGGCGCCAAAAAGCACAAAGAAAGAAAACTCGATGATGTTCATTTTTTGTATTCATCATAAAGCTGTTCTGCTGTTATGGCATCTACCCCTACTTCCAGCACTAATGCTTCTCTACTCATCTGCTTATATGCTCGCTCGCGGTCGCTCCTAATGAATCTGAATAGTCGCCACGCGTCAGGCTTCAACACCGGCTGCATAACTCCGGCTCCAGACAATGCAAGGTCCCCAGTCAGGTACGCCATATTCCCACTGGTTTCGCTGTAGCCTAGCTGTTTTGCAGCACCTTGATAGGCTTTCCTAACGGGCCCTTCCACATCGGTGCGTGCTGAATACAAGTTCATTGTATTTTCATAGACGTTGTTGCTGCCGTGTATCATTAGCGGAGCGCCGAGAAATGCGCACATAGTGCCTGCGGAGCCATAACACACACCGGCCCCGGTCGCGACCTGTACTGCCCCACCTATCAGACCAATCGACTGCCTGAAAATGTGCTCTGATTGGCTGAGCAGGCTCTGCTGCTCCGCTTTCAGCTCCCGCAACCCCTCCTGCGGGCTCAGCTGCCGCTCCTCCACATCCCTCACCACTCGCCGCGCGTAATAAGCAAGTTCGCGATTGAACTGCATGCGCGTTTGATCATCCTTCAGGTGTCGCGCACTGATCGTGCAGGCGAAGCCGGTAAACTGCGCTGCGGCATGGCTGACTTCCCAGAAGTCATTCATGCTCAGTTTCGATTTATCGCTCGGCTTCGCCATCACGCACTCCTCCGTGGAAAGTGGTGGGCGAAGGACTGCTCTTGGAACTTTCGGTTGAGCGAGGCGAAGTCTTGATAGGCCATGCTACGTACTCCCTGTAGGCGGACCGCGCAGGCTACGAGCTTTTTCTCCAAATGTATGTCGGACGTTTCTGAAAATCAGCCATCTTGGATTCGCTGCTTGTAACAACTTTGAAATATTTTTCGGAAGCGTCTGACATACTCGGCTAGCATTTTAGTAATAATCTGCGTGCTTCACTTACAAGTGAGTACGCACTTTGGCTCATCACGGCTATATGTCGATCACTGGCAAGAAACAGGGACTGATCTCCGCTGGCTGTTCCGGCCTGGACTCCATTGCCAATAAATGTCAATCCGCGCACCTTGACGAAATCATGGTACTTTCCTTCGCCCACAACCTTTCCAATCTCGACAACACCAAACATGCAACTCATCACCCGCTGAACATTATCAAGTACATCGATAAGGCGACCCCGTTGTTAGCGCAAGCGGTGGCCAGTCGTGAGGTTGTTGAGTGCACGCTGAACTTTTATCGCCTGAGCCTGAGCGGCCATCAGGAAAAGTACTTCAGCATCAAGATCTGGGATGGCCTGATCGTTGACCAACGCCTGGAGATGCCCCATTCAGTGCTTCTGAACGACCAGGAGGCCCAGGAGCACCTTGCTATCCGTTACAGAGACATAAGCTGGTCCCACCATACTGCCGCTACTTCTGGGCATGCCTCTTGGGGCGTAACCCCATGGGATGGGCAGTGACAACAACGCTGAGGGCCTGACCGTTTCTGCAAACTAACAGGCTGCTGGCCCCTCCACCCTTACGGCGGCTACTTTTCTCCAAGACAAAAGGGCCCCGCATAAGGGCGGAAGGAGCCGGCAGAGGCAAGTCCAACCTGTACAAAGCCTTGCGCTTGCTCGCTGAAACCGCCGCTGCACCTGCGCGAGCGCATCCGTGGCTGGCGGCCAGTTCAGCCTGCAGTTCCATCAAGAAGGCCTGCTGCGGCCACTGTCAGCGGCCGAGCTATCGGATGGAACCTTGCGCTACTTGCTGCTGGTAGCGGCGTTATTGAGCCCCAGAGCGCCCACCATGATGGTGCTCAATGAGCCGGAAACCAGCCTGCACCCGGACCTGCTACCGGCGCTGGCACGCTTGATCACTCGCGCCACCGAGCATTGCCAGGTGTGGGTGGTGTCGCACGCACGGCGACTGGTGGCCGCGCTGGAACAGGATGCGACCTGCAACTCGATTGTGCTGGAGAAGGAACTGGGACAGACCCGGGTGGCGGGTCAGGGCATGCTGGATGAGCCGGCCTGGTATTGGCCGGATTGAGCTCACCTCAGATCAGATTCTTGCGTGAACGGTAGGCGCTGGCCTTGCCGACGATGCAGGCGACGGGCAATTACTGACACCGCGTCGACATCATCGCCGGCAAGGCCGGCTCCTACAGAGGAATCAAGCCGAAACCGGGGTCGGCGCGCGACGCACGTCCGGCTGCTTCCAGGAATCGGCAGCGCTTTCTTCGATGGCTTGCTGGATCGCCCGGCGGCGACGTTCTTCGGCCTGACGGCTGAAGTACCAGACCATGAAGGTCACCAGCGACACCGACAGCAGGATCAGGCTGGCCACGGCATTGATCTCCGGCTTCACGCCCAGACGCACAGCCGAGAAGACTTCCATCGGCAAGGTGGTCGAGCCCGGGCCGGACACGAAGCTGGCCAGTACCAGGTCGTCCAGCGACAGCGCGAAGGACATCATGCCGCCCGCCGCCAGCGAGGGCGCGATCATCGGGATGGTGATCAGGAAGAACACCTTCCACGGCTTGGCACCCAGGTCCATGGCCGCTTCCTCGATCGACAGATCCAGCTCACGCAGACGTGCCGACACCACCACCGCCACATAGGCCGCACAGAAGGTGGTATGCGCGATCCAGATGGTCACGATACCGCGCTCCTGCGGCCAGCCGATCATCTGTGCCATGGCCACGAACAGCAGCAACAGCGACAGGCCGGTAATCACCTCAGGCATTACCAGCGGTGCGGTGACCAGGCCACCGAACAGGGTACGGCCCTTGAAACGTGTCACCCGGGTCAGCACGAAGGCCGCCAGGGTGCCCAACGCCACCGCTGCGATCGCGGTGTAGCAGGCGATCTCCAGCGAGCGCATCACCGAGCCCATCAGCTGGCTGTTGTCGAGCAGGCCGACGTACCACTTGATCGACCAGCCGCCCCAGACTGTCACCAGTTTCGAGGCGTTGAACGAGTAGATCACCAGGATCAGCATGGGCAGGTAGATGAACAGCAAGCCCACAATCAACATCAGCTTGGAGAAACTGAAACGCTTCATGCCCTGCCCTCCATCTCTTTGGCCTGACTACGGTTGAAGAGCAGAATCGGCACGATCAAGATCGCCAGCATCACCACCGCCAGGGCAGAGGCCACCGGCCAGTCACGGTTGTTGAAGAACTCTTGCCAGAGCACTTTACCGATCATCAAGGTTTCCGGACCGCCGAGCAGTTCCGGGATAACGAACTCACCGACCACCGGAATGAACACCAGCATGCAGCCGGCGATGATGCCGTTCTTCGAGAGCGGCACAGTGATCTTCCAGAAGCTGTTGAAGGTGCTCGACCCCAGGTCCGACGCGGCCTCAAGCAGGCTCTGGTCGTGTTTGACCAGGTTGGCGTAGAGCGGCAGGATCATGAACGGCAGGTACGAATAGACCACACCGATGTATACCGCAAGGTTGGTGTTAAGGATCTGCAACGGTTGGTCGATCAGGCCCAGCCACATCAGGAAGCTGTTGAGCAGGCCGTTGTTGCTGAGAATGCCCATCCAGGCGTAAACGCGGATCAGGATCGCAGTCCAGGTCGGCATCATGATCAGCAGCAACAGGACCGTCTGGCTCTCCTTGCGTGCGTTGGCGATGGCATAGGCCATCGGATAGCCGATCAGCAGGCACAGCAACGTGCTGAAGAAGGCCATCTTCAACGAGCCCAGGTACGCCGAGATGTACAACTCATCCTCGGTCAACAGGCCGTAGTTGGCCATGTTGAGCACCAACTGCAGCTTGTCTTCGACATAGCTGTAGATTTCGGTGTACGGCGGAATTGCCACGTCCGCTTCAGCGAAGCTGATCTTCAGGACGATGAAGAACGGCAGCATGAAGAACAGGAACAGCCAGATGAACGGCACGCCGATCACCATATGGCGACCTTCAGGCTTTATTCGGTTGAATGCTCGCTTGAGCTTGCGCATGTTCATGACCGCAATACCACGCCGCTGTCGTCTTCCCACCAGACGTAAACCTGATCGTCCCAGGTCGGTCGGGTGCCCTGGCGTTCAGCGTTGGCAACGAACGACTGGACGACCTTGCCGCCAGGCAACTCGACGTAGAACACCGAGTGGCCACCGAGGTAAGCGATGTCGTGAACCCGGCCGCGCGACCAGTTGTGTTCGCAGGTCGGCTGCTGGGTAGTCACCAGCAGTTTTTCCGGACGCAGTGCATAGGTGATGCGCTTGTCTTCCACCGAGGTGGTAACACCGTGGCCGACGTAGATCTTGCGCTCAAGTTCCTTGCTGGCAATGACCGCGTGACCTTCGGCATCGTCGACCACCTCACCCTCGAACAGGTTGACGTTGCCGATGAACTCGCAGACCAGGCGGCTGGTCGGGGTCTCGTAGATGTCGATCGGGCTGCCGATCTGGGCGATCCAGCCCAGGTGCATGATGGCGATGCGCTGGGCCATGGTCATGGCCTCTTCCTGGTCGTGGGTCACCATCACACAGGTCACGCCGACCCGCTCGATGATTTCCACCAGTTCCAGCTGCATCTGCGAACGCAGTTTCTTGTCCAGCGCACCCATCGGCTCATCGAGCAACAGCAGTTTCGGCCGTTTGGCCAGCGAGCGGGCCAACGCTACACGCTGACGCTGACCGCCGGAAAGCTGATGCGGCTTGCGCTTGGCGTACTGGGTCATGTGTACCAGCTTGAGCATCTCGCCAACACGGGCGTCGATCTCGGCCTTGGGCATACGGTCCTGCTGCAGGCCGAAGGCGATGTTCTGCGCCACGGTCATGTGCGGGAACAGCGCATAGGACTGGAACATCATGTTGATCGGCCGCTCGTAGGGCGGCATGTCAGTGATGTCTACGCCATCGAGGAAGATGCGCCCCTCGGTTGGTCGCTCGAAACCGGCCAGCATACGCAGCAAGGTGGATTTGCCCGAACCGGAGCCACCGAGCAGGGCGAAGATCTCACCCTTCTTGATTTCCAGGGACACATCGTCCACGGCGATGGTTTCGTCGAACTTTTTCGTGACCCGGTCGATTTTGACCAGCACCTGTTTAGGTTGCTGGTCGCCCTCGAGGGCTTTCTTATAGGCACCGGAGGCAACAGCCATTTGTGAAACTCCCAACAAGATTTTTTGCGTCCGCCCCTGCCGTGACGGACTCTGGATTTTTACTTGCCCGACTTGATCTTGGTCCAGCTACGGGTCATCAAACGTTGCACCTTGGGAGGTAGCTCCGAGTTGACGTACAACTTGTCCAGCACTTCTTGCGGTGGGTAAACCGCTGCGTCGGTTCGCACGCTCTGGTCCATCAGATCGCCAGCCTTGAGGTTCGGGTTGGCATAACCGACGTAATCGCTGACCTGGGCAATTACCTCAGGCTGCAGCAAATAGTTGATGAAGGCATGGGCCTCTTTGACATTGGTCGAATCCTTGGGGATCGCCAGCATGTCGAACCAGAGGTTGCCGCCTTCCTTGGGAATCACATAGGCCACATCCACACCCTTGCCAGCTTCTTCGGCACGGGTTCTGGCCTGGAATACATCGCCGGAGAAACCGGCGGCTACGCAGATGTCGCCATTGGCCAGGTCCGAGATGTACTTGGACGAGTGGAAGTAGGTCACGTAAGGACGCACCGCCAGCAGCTTCTTCTCGGCGTCGGCGTAATCCTTGGGGTTGGTGCTGTTGGGGTCGCGCCCCATGTAGTTCAGTACCGCCGGGAGCATCTCGTCGGCCGAGTCGAGGAAGGCGACGCCGCACTTGGAGAGCTTCTTGATGTTTTCCGGCTCGAACAGCATGGCCCAGGAATCGATCTTGTCGGTGCCCAGTGCCGCCTTGACCTTCTCGACGTTGTAGCCGATGCCATTGGTGCCCCACAGGTAGGGGACGGCGTACTGGTTGCCCGGATCGTTTTTCTCCAGGCGCTCAATCAGCGCCGGGTCGAGGTTCGAATAGTTCGGCAGCAGCGACTTGTCGAGCTTCTGGAAAGCGCCCGCCTTGATCTGCTTGCCGAGAAAATGGTTGGACGGCACCACTACGTCATAGCCGGTACGACCGGCCAGCAGCTTGCCTTCCAGGGTTTCATTGGAGTCAAAGACATCCTGCACCGGTTTGATCCCGGTGGCTTTTTCGAAATCCGCGAGGGTTGTCTGGCCGATGTAGTCCGACCAGTTGTAAATGTGCACCGTGGGCGCCGCTTGGACGCTGATCGCCAGCGTCAGACCCGCTCCAGCCAGCATGGCCTTGCGAAAGACAGAAATAGACAAGTGGGAGGTCCTCTACAAAAGTGCCCAAGTCGTACGGCAGAAATCCCTGCCGGACAAGCAAACCGGCGCGCAACTTACCTTCGATACATGCATGTCGCAAAAACAATTTGCCACTTTTCGCGATCCTGGGCGTGATTTGCACCACGCCCAGGGTCAATCAGGCTTACTTGCCCGATTTGATCTTGGTCCAGCTACGGGTAATCACACGCAGCGTGCCTGCATCCAGGTCGCTGATCGCGTACAGCTGCTTCTTCACTTCATCCGACGGGTAGATGCTCGGATCGCTGGTAATGTCCTTGTCCACCAGCGGCGTAGAGGCTTTGTTACCGTTCGGGAAACGTACGGCGTTGGTGATCTCGGCCATGATTTCCGGCTGCATCAGGAAGTCCATGAACTTGTAGGCGGCGTCGACGTTGGTGGCATCCTTTGGAATGGCAACCATGTCATAGAAGGTACCGGCGCCTTCTTTCGGAATGGTGTAGGCCAGCTTGACCTTGTCACCTGCCTCCTGAGCGCGCGCTTTGGACTGTTCCAGGTCACCCGAGTAGCCCACAGCCACACAGATGTTGCCGTTGGCCAGGTCCGAGATGTACTTGGACGAGTGGAAGTAGGCGATCGAAGGACGGACCTTCATGAACAGGTCTTCAGCGGCTTTCAGGTCAGCCTTGTCTTTGCTGTTGGTTGGCTTGCCCAGATAGTGCAGCGCTGCCGGGATCATTTCGGTCGGTGCGTCGAGGAAGCTTACGCCGCAGCTTTTGAGCTTTTCGATGTTCTCAGGCTTGAACACGGCATCCCAGGAATCGATCTTGTCGACGCCCAGCGCAGCCTTGACCTTCTCCGGGTTGTAACCGATGCCGATGGAGCCCCACATGTACGGGAAAGCATGTTTGTTGCCCTGGTCGCTGGCATCGCCAACGGCCTTGAGCAGGTCTTCGTCGAGGTTCTTCCAGTTAGGCAGCTTGGACTTGTCCAGCTCCTGGTAAACACCGGCCTTGATCTGCTTGGCCAGAAAGTTGTTGGACGGGATAACCACGTCGTAACCGGACTTGCCGGCCAGCAGTTTGGCTTCCAGGGTTTCGTTGCTGTCGAAGACGTCGTAAACGACCTTGATGCCGCTTTGCTTCTCGAACTTGGCGACGGTATCCGGCGCGATGTAGTCAGACCAGTTGTAAACGTGAACAACCTTGTCATCCGCCTGAACAGCACTGGCCATGGCACCCATCAGGGACACAGCCAACAACGTCTTGCCCAATTTCTTCATGCGTAATGCTCCAGAATTTTTTATTTAGCCATCTGTTCAGTGGCCGGCTCTTTACGGCGCAAGCTTCGGGCGACTGAAACAGTCGCTAGTCTGGCAAGTTCCAAGGCGCTCTTTCAAGGAAAGCGCGCCTCGAAACACGATGATGCCATTACGCTAGCCTAGCACTTGGCTATTTCAGCGCCTCAAGTGTCAAGTCCAGGCATTTGCGCGCCTTTTCCACCAGCTCGTCGATCTCTGCACGGCTGATCACCAGCGGTGGTGCAATGATCATGGTGTCGCCCACCGCGCGCATGATCAGACCGTTGTCGAAGCAGAACTGGCGGCAGATCATGCCGGCGCCCTGGCCTTCGAAACGGGCGCGAGTCGCCTTGTCCTTGACCAGCTCGATTGCACCGAGCATGCCCAGGCCACGCACTTCGCCCACTAGCGGGTGATCGTTCAGCTCGCGCAGACGTTTTTGCAAATACGGTGCCGTTTCCTCGTGAACCCGCTCGATAATTTTCTCGTCGCGCAGGATTCGCAGGTTTTCCAGGCCCACGGCGGCGGCCACCGGGTGACCGGAGTAGGTGAAGCCGTGGTTGAAATCGCCACCTTCGCTGACCACCTTGGCCACTTCGTCACGCACGATCACACCACCCATAGGGATGTAACCGGAAGTCAGGCCTTTGGCGATGGTCATCAGGTCGGGCTTGAGGTCGTAGTAATCGGAGCCGAACCACTCACCGGTACGCCCGAAACCGCAGATCACCTCGTCGGCAATGAACAGAATCTCGTACTTGGCGAGGATCTCCTTGATCTTCGGCCAGTAGGTGTCTGGTGGAATGATCACGCCGCCAGCACCCTGGATCGGCTCAGCGATAAAGGCGGCGACGTTGTCTTCGCCGACTTCGAGGATTTTCTTCTCCAGCTGTTCGGCGGCCCAGATCCCGAACTCGTCTGGGGTCATGTCGCCGCCCTCACCGAACCAGTACGGTTGCGGGATATGCACGATGCCCGGCAGCGTACCGCTTTGCGCATGCATGCCGCTCATGCCACCCAGCGCCGCACCGGCCACGGTAGAACCGTGATAACCGTTGATACGGCCGATGATCACCTGTTTCTGCGGCTTGCCCTTGACCGCCCAATAGTGGCGGACCATACGCAAGTTGGTGTCATTTCCTTCAGAACCGGAGCCTGTGAAAAACACATGAGTCATACCTTTCGGCGCTACGGCAGAAATCGCCTTGGCCAGTTCCAGTGCCGGTGGGTGCGCAGTCTGGAAGAACAGGTTGTAGTACGGCAGCTCACGCATCTGCCTGGCCGCCACCTCAACCAGTTCTTCACGACCGTAGCCGACCGCCATACACCACAGACCAGCCATGCCATCGAGGATCTTGTTGCCCTCGCTGTCCCACAAGTACACGCCTTGAGCTTTGGTGATGATCCGCGGGCCCTTCTCTTTCAGCTGTTTATAGTCACTGAAAGGCGCCAGGTGATGCTCACTGCTAAGGGTTTGCCACTCACGGGTTTGCGGGTTGTTGACGCTCATGTGCTTCTCCGTTTTCTGACGGCCGCAGTCCTGCGGCTGCGGGTTGATCAGACCGCAAACAGCAGGAACTCACGTTCCCAGGAGCTGATTACGCGTTTGAAGTTTTCATGTTCGGCGCGTTTGGTCGCGACGTAGCCGGTGATGAATTTCTTGCCCAGGTACGGCTCCAGGGCCTGGCAGTTCTCCATGCGCTCCAACGCATCCTCGATGGTCAGCGGCAGGCGCAGGTTGCGCCGCTCGTAACCACGACCCTGTACCGGCGCGCTTGGCTTGATGCCTTCGACCATGCCGATATAACCGCACAGCAGACTGGCGGCGATTGCCAGGTACGGGTTGGCATCGGCGCCTGGCAGACGGTTCTCGACCCGGCGGTTCTGTGGCCCGGCATCCGGTACACGCAGGCCGACGGTACGGTTCTCTTCGCCCCATTCGACGTTCACCGGCGCCGAGGTATCGGGCAGGAAACGGCGGAACGAGTTGACGTTCGGCGCGAACAGCGGCAGCACTACAGGGATGAACTTCTGCAGACCGCCGACATGGTTGAGGAACAGCTCACTCATGCTTCCATCGGCATCAGAGAAGATGTTCTTGCCGGTGCGCACGTCGACGATGCTCTGGTGCAGGTGCATGGCGCTGCCCGGCTCGCCGGTCATCGGTTTGGCCATGAAGGTGGCGGCAACATTGTGCTTGAGCGCCGCCTCACGCATGGTGCGCTTGAACACCAGGATCTGGTCGGCCAGGGCCAGGGCGTTGCCGTGACGGAAGTTGATTTCCATCTGTGCCGTGCCGTCTTCGTGGATCAGCGTGTCCAGGTCGAGGTTTTGCAGCTCGCACCAGTCGTAGACGTCCTCGAACAGTGGATCGAATTCGTTGGCAGCTTCAATGGAGAACGACTGACGGCCGGTTTCCGGACGGCCGGAGCGGCCGATCGGCGGCTGCAGCGGGAAGTCCGGGTCTTCGCAGCGCTTGGTCAGGTAGAACTCCATCTCTGGCGCCACGATCGGCTGCCAGCCCTTGTCGGCATAGAGTTTCAGTACTTTCTTGAGTACGTTGCGCGGCGACAGCTCAACTGGGTTGCCCTGTTTGTCATAAGTATCGTGGATCACCTGAGCCGTCGGCTCGATGGCCCAAGGCACGAGAAACACCGCGTTCTCGTCGGGTCGGCAGATCATGTCGATGTCGGCCGGGTCCAGTAATTCGTAATAAATGTCGTCATCGACATAGTCGCCGGTAACGGTCTGCAGCAGGACACTCTCGGGCAGGCGCATGCCTTTTTCGGCAATGAACTTGTTGGTTGGAGAAATCTTGCCACGGGTGATACCGGTGAGGTCGCTGATCAAGCACTCCACTTCGGTGATCTTGTGTTCTTTCAACCAATCGGTGAGCTGGTCGAGGTTGCTACTCATAAATACCTCAGGAGGTAAATGTCTGGACAGTCGTCAGGACACCCGGAGTGGGCCGTCCCAGACATTCTGGATGCCGCGCCCGGGTAAAGCAAAAGCCGCGCAGGGGCAGGCCGCGACGAGAGCCGCTATAGTGAAGGCAGAGGATATTCGAAGGGGCAGCGACAACAGGCAGGCTGCCCGGGCCGTCAATTATTTCAGCCGGGGGAATGCGTACAGACGCGTCGCGATAATCGCTCGCGCAAAATGCGTGCAAACCGATCTGCGAGCGGCAGGCGGTGATGCCGGTTGTCGGCAGGCGTGACATATAACCCCCGGTATTATTGATGTTATGGGTTGCCACCGAGCTTAGCCTTGTTCATTTTTTTACACAACACCCCCGTAAAAAATAGAACACGGCCCGCTCAAAATCGCTCGTATGGTACGAAAGCAGCGATTGTCTGCGCCCTCAATTGCAGCAAAAATGCCGCTTGAGGGCCATTTTAGGGCATCATGGGGTTGGCTTGACTTCAGTAGGGCTTTCCGATTGACTGGAGCTGCAAGCCCCCATTGATTGATATTTTTAACAACAAAGGTGTTGCATCATGTCGGTACCCCCGCGTGCCGTTCAGCTTAACGAAGCGAACGCGTTCCTTAAGGAACATCCTGAGGTTCTCTACGTTGACCTTCTGATTGCAGATATGAATGGTGTGGTGCGTGGCAAGCGCATCGAGCGCACCAGCCTCCACAAGGTTTACGAGAAAGGCATCAACCTGCCGGCCTCCCTCTTCGCATTGGATATCAACGGCTCCACGGTCGAAAGTACCGGCCTGGGCCTGGACATCGGCGATGCCGACCGCATCTGCTATCCAATCCCCGACACACTGTCCAACGAGCCTTGGCAGAAGCGCCCTACCGCGCAGCTGCTGATGACCATGCACGAACTTGAAGGCGAGCCGTTCTTTGCCGACCCGCGGGAAGTCCTGCGCCAGGTAGTGAGCAAGTTCGACGAGATGGGTCTGACCATCTGCGCCGCGTTCGAGCTGGAGTTCTACCTGATCGACCAGGAAAATGTGAACGGCCGTCCGCAGCCGCCGCGCTCGCCGATTTCCGGCAAACGCCCGATGTCGACCCAGGTTTACCTGATCGATGACCTCGACGAGTACGTCGACTGCCTGCAGGACATCCTCGAAGGTGCCAAAGAACAGGGCATCCCTGCCGACGCCATCGTCAAGGAAAGTGCCCCGGCGCAGTTCGAAGTCAACCTGCACCACGTTGCCGACCCGATGAAGGCCTGCGACTACGCGGTACTGCTCAAGCGCCTGATCAAGAACATCGCCTACGACCATGAGATGGATACCACCTTCATGGCCAAGCCCTATCCGGGTCAGGCGGGTAATGGTCTGCATGTCCATATCTCGGTGCTGGACAAAGATGGCAAGAACATCTTCACCAGCGAGGATCCCGAGCAGAACGCCGCACTGCGTCACGCGATCGGCGGTGTGCTCGAGACCCTACCGGCGTCGATGGCGTTCCTCTGCCCGAACGTCAACTCGTACCGCCGTTTCGGTGCTCAGTTCTACGTGCCGAACTCGCCAAGCTGGGGCCTGGACAACCGTACCGTGGCCCTGCGCGTACCGACCGGCTCACCTGACGCCGTGCGCATCGAACACCGCGTAGCCGGTGCCGACGCCAACCCGTACTTGCTGCTGGCCGCTGTCCTGGCCGGCGTTCACCATGGTTTGACCAACAAGGTCGAACCGGGCGAGCCGACCGAAGGCAACTCCTACGAGCAGAACGAGCAGAGCCTGCCGAACAACCTGCGTGATGCCCTGCGTGAGCTGGACGACAGCGAGATCCTGGCCAAGTACATCGATCCGAAATACATCGATATCTTCGTGGCCTGTAAAGAGAGTGAGCTGGAGGAGTTCGAACACTCCATCTCCGATCTTGAGTACAACTGGTATCTGCATACCGTTTGATGCGCATATCGCGGGGCAAGCCCGCTCCCACAGGTTAGTTACAACCCTGTGGGAGCGGGCTTGCCCCGTGAAGCTTTCTACAAAGCCTTCTCGAAAATCTTCGAATTACGCTGATAGTTGTACAGCGACGCCCGCGCCGCCGGCAGCCGCTCGACCCCACTGGGCACGAACCCACGCTCACGGAACCAGTGCGCAGTCCGCGTCGTCAGCACAAAGAGGGTATTGAGCCCCATCTCCCGCGCCCGCGTTTCGATGCGCTCAAGCAGCTCATCGCCACGGCCACCATGGCGATACTCGGGATTGACCGCCAGGCACGCCAGCTCCCCGGCCTCGGAATCGGCAATCGGGTACAGCGCCGCACAGGCGATGATCATGCCTTCGCGCTCGACCACACTGAACTGCTCGATCTCGCGTTCCAGCACCTCACGCGAACGCCGCACCAGAATGCCCTGCTCTTCCAGCGGACTGATCAGCTCTAGCAAGCCGCCGACATCCTCGATCGCCGCCTCGCGCACCTTCTCGAACTGCTCCTGGGCCACCAGGGTCCCGCCACCGTCACGGGTGAACAGCTCGGTAAGCAAGGCGCCGTCTTCGGCATAGCTGACGATATGGCTGCGCGCCACACCACCACGGCAGGCCTCGGCGGCGGCATCGAGCAACTCGCCCTGATAATCACTGCCCAGACGCTGCATATGCGCAGGTACCTGCTGCGGACGCAACTCTCGCACCAGCCGCCCTTGCTCGTCGAGCAGGCCACGCTCGGCTCCGAACAGCAGTAATTTGTCGGCACCCAGCTCGATGGCGGCACGGGTCGCGACGTCTTCGCAGGCCAGATTGAAGATCTCGCCGGTCGGTGAGTAACCCAGCGGCGACAACAGGACAATCGAGCGCTCATCGAGCAGGCGGTTGATACCTTTGCGGTCAACCCGGCGCACTTCACCGGTGTGGTGATAATCCACGCCCTCAAGCACGCCGATCGGCCGCGCGGTCACCAGGTTGCCGGAGGCCACGCGCAAGCGCGAACCCTGCATCGGCGAGGCCGCCATGTCCATCGACAGGCGTGCTTCTATGGCAATGCGCAGGTGGCCCACGGCGTCGATCACGCACTCCAGGGTGGCCGCATCGGTGATGCGCATGCCACGATGGTAGTGCGGGGTCAGGCCGCGACTGGCCAGGCGGGTTTCGATCTGCGGGCGCGAACCATGCACCAGCACCAGACGCACCCCGAGGCTATGCAGCAGGACGAGGTCGTGGACGATATTGCCGAAGTTGGGGTGTTCGACCCCATCACCGGGCAGCATGACCACAAAGGTGCATTCCCGGTGGGCGTTGATGTAAGGCGAGGCATGACGCAGCCAGTTGACGTAATCGGGCATAACCACAGAGCCTGTAGAAAAAGGGACAAGAACGGGAAAGCACACAGCGCTCGAAGGGTTATCGTCGGAACAGGCTTGGCGTCACGCGCAATCTCCTTTGGGAAAACGGCTGAACTCAGCGGGCAATGACCGGGCTCAGGCAATAATGTTCGATCAACTCACGCAATAGACGCACGGTTGGCTGCAAGCGTGACATTTCAAGGTACTCGCCCGGCTGGTGGGCGCAGGCGATGTCACCCGGCCCCAGCACCAGGGTTTCACAGCCCAGGCGCTGAAGATAAGGCGCTTCGGTGCCAAAGGCTACCGCTTCGGCACGATGCCCGGTCAGACGTTCGGCTACCCGTACCAGTTCCGCATCGGCGGCCTGCTCAAAGGGCGGCACTTCCGGGAACAACGGGGCATAGTCGATCTTTACCTGATGCTGCTCGGCCAGCGGCTGCAGCTTCTGGCGGATGGCCGCACGCAGCGCCTCTGGGTCCATCCCCGGCAACGGCCGCAGATCGAACTCCAGGGCGCACTGGCCACAGATCCGGTTGGGGTTGTCACCGCCATGGATACAGCCGAAGTTCAGGGTTGGTTGCGGCACGCTGAACTGGGCGTTGTGGAATTGTTTTTGCCATTGCCGGCGCAAGCCCATCAGTTCAGCCATCACCTGATGCATGGCTTCCAGCGCGCTATGGCCCAGGCTCGGGTCCGACGAATGGCCGCTGCGACCAAGGATATCGATGCGCTCCATCATCACCCCCTTGTGCAGGCGGATCGGCTTGAGCCCGGTCGGCTCGCCGATCACCGCCGCCCGCCCCAGAGGGCGACCGGCTTCGGCCAGGGCACGGGCGCCAGACATGGAGCTTTCTTCGTCACAAGTCGCGAGAATCAGCAGCGGCTGCTTGAAATCATGGGCCAGCAACGGCTGCACCGCCTCAATGATCAAGGCGAAGAAGCCTTTCATGTCACAACTGCCAAGGCCGACCCAACGGCCATCGACTTCGGTCAGCTTCAATGGATCGGTCTGCCACAGCCCCGGATCATAGGGCACGGTATCGCTGTGCCCGGCCAGCACCAGCCCGCCCGGCCCACTGCCGTAACTGGCGAGCAGATTGAACTTGCCCGGCGCCACTTGCTGGATATCGCAGGCAAAGCCCAGGTCGCCCAGCCAGCCCGCCAACAGGTCGATTACCGCTCGGTTGGACTGATCCAGCGCAGGTTGGGTACAGCTGACCGAAGGCGCGGCAATCAGCGCGGCAAACTGGTCTTTGAGCGATGGCAGCGGCATGCGCGTTCTCCTCGAGGCGAAACCCATCATAGGGCCATCGGGCACCTGGAACAAACCGCCAGCGGCCGAGTCCTGTACACTGCACGGCCAAGACGCTCCCTGTCATCCGAGCCTGGATTACCCAGCAATGCACAAAGAAACCGAAATCAAACTGCGGGTCAGCCGCGAGACCCTCGCCGCCCTGCGCGAACACCCATTGCTGAAGAAGCGCAACAAGTCTGGCTGGCAGCAGCGCGAGCTGCTCAACCAGTACTTCGACACCCCGGGGCGTGATCTGGCCGCCGCCAAGGTCGCGCTGCGCCTGCGCCGCGACGGCGAAGCGGTCATCCAGACCCTCAAGACCCGCGGCCAGAGCGTCGCCGGCCTGTCCCAGCGCAACGAGCACGAGTGGCAGCTGCCCAAAGCCAAGCTGGATCTTAAAAAACTTGACGAGCAATGCTGGCCGGCCGAACTCGCCGACCTGGACAAAAAGGCCATCAAAGCACTGTTCACCACCGATTTCACTCGCGAATACGCAGAAATCGCCTGGGGCCGCGGCAAGGCCAAAGTCGTGATCGAGGCTGCGCTGGATCTGGGCACCGTGGTCGCCGGCAAGCACAAAGAAGAAATCTGCGAGCTGGAACTGGAACTGCGCGAAGGCGAGCCAGAGGCGCTGCTGGAGCTGGCCGCCGAGCTGTCTGCCACGCTGCCGCTGTTCCCGTGCGATATCAGCAAGGCCGAACGCGGTTATCGCCTGCTCGATCCAGCCAGCTACGCGCTGAGCCTGCCGGCAGCCGAACTGAGCGCCGAAATGTCTCTGGACGACGCCTTCGCCGCTCTCGCCTGGCAACTGCTTGGCGCCAGCCAGCGCCTGGCCGAACAGTACCGTTTCAACGGCCACTGGCGCTTGCTGCAAGACTGGGTTCAGGCCCTGGCCGAACTGCGCGCCCTGGCCAGCAGCCTTGGCCAGGCCGCGCCGCGCACTACCACCGCCGCCCTGCGCAGCAGCCTCGACGCGCTGCTGGAAGACTGGCGCCCGCTGGTACTGGCCGGCAACGACGACGAAGACGTACGCCGTGCTGCCCCCGAGCAGTTCGCCGAAGAGCTGCAGGACACCCGCTGGGGTCAGTTCTCCCTGGAAACCTCACGCTGGCTGCTGGCCCGGGGCTGGACCGTCGAGCGCAACAAGCGCGGTGACCGTCAGGGTGCTGCACAGCTGGCCAACTGGCTGAACGTGCTGCTGGCTGACGAAGCCAAGGACCTGCAACTGCCCCTGTACCATCGCCAGCCTGAAGACCTGGCCGAGCAACTGCCGCGTATCGAGCGCCTGCTGGCCTGGCTGCACCATGCCCGTCAGGTACTGGAGAGCCCGGACCTGGACCGCCTGTTCGGTGAACTGAACAAGCTGCACGAACTGGCCAACCTGCCGATCAGCGATGAAGTGGAGGCTGAGGTCCGCACTGAAGTCCTGCAAGCCCGTGCCGACCAGGCCATGGCCGTGTTTCAGAGCCGCGGCTGGAAGCACCTGCTGCGCAAGTAAACCCTAGCGCAGCACCGGTAGACTCGTCGTGGACTTGATTTCGGACAAGGCCACGATCGAGTTGACCTCCTGGATCCCCGGCACCATCGACAGCTTCTCGAAAAAAAACCGTTCGTAGGCTTCGATGTCCGGGGTGACAATGCGCAGCAGAAAGTCCACTGCGCCCATCAGCACATAACACTCCAGCACCTCCGGGAAGCCGCGAATCGCCTCGGTGAATTCGGTGAAGTTGGAGCGTCCGTGGGCGTTGAGTTTGACCTCGGCGAAAATCTGCGTGTTCAGGCCGATCTTCTTGCGATCGAGCAAGGTCACCTGCCCGCGAATCACCCCCTCCTCCTTCAAGCGTTGAATCCGTCGCCAGCAGGGTGACTGAGAAAGACCAACACGCTCGGCAATCTGCGCGCTGGACAGCGAAGCGTCCTCCTGCAACAGGGCCAGAATGCGACGATCATAAACGTCCAGCTCGCCTTGCATAATTTCTCTCCAATTGTGCATCTATGCGAATTGAACAAGTCTCATATTCGCCAAAATCTCTGATCATAGAGAAAAAATACCCGCTTGCGCATGTGAAAATTTCTCGCATTGAGTCCGGAGAATCCCATGAGCGCACTTGAACGCTTTGACAGCCCGCTGCCCCCACTGCGTGACGACGTCTGGGCCGTCGGCAACCTACACAGCTGCGTGCACTACCACCTGCAGGTCGAAGCGGAGCCGGACAGCCTGTGTCGGGTGTTGAACCTGTTCGCCCTGCAGTTCCTCACGCCGCACAAAGTGCTGATCAAGCAAGCGGGTGATCTGCTTGATGTCGAGATCGAAATTGCCGGTTTGAGCTGGCACCGGGCCGAACTCATTGCACAAAAAATGCGCAACCTGATCTGTGTCGACGAGGTCCGCCTGCAACAGGCCCAGCTTCCAGACTGAGCATGGAAATGCCTGGATACGTAGATCGGCCTTGCTATTGCCCAGAGTCAACTACGCTTGTGATTGCCACCCCTTCAGGCAGCAAGGCAAGGACGCCACATGACTGTCAGCGACGAGGATCGCAGGCTGAGCCTGGACGGCCTCCTGACCGACCTGCTCGACGCCCGACTCATCAACCCGGACGCCGCTCAGCTACTGCGAACGCAGCACCTGGCCACCGACGTCCACCCACTCGAACACATCGCCCGTCAGGCCCTGCCTGACCCACGCCAACCCGGTCGGTACCTGGACCTGGAAACCCTGTGCCAGTGGCAGGCCAAACAGGCCGGACTGCCCTATCTGTACATCGACCCGCTACAGCTCGACCTCAATGCAACCACTGACCTGATGTCCGCAGCCTTTGCCCAGCGTCATGGCATTCTGGCGATTGCTGCGGATAACCAAGGCGTTACCGTGGCCAGCGCCGAGCCCTATGTCAGGTCCTGGGAAACCGATCTGGCCCAAGTGCTGCGACGCCCGATCAAACGCGTGCTGGCCAGCCCCGTGCAGATTCGCCAGTTCAGCCAGGCGTTCTTCCACCTCGCCCGCTCGGTCAACGGCGCCAGCCGCCAGCCGATCACCTCGCCATCATCGGACAAGGTTGAACAATTGCTCGAACTGGGCGCAAACGGCCAGCAGCGTGAGGGAGATGATGCCCATATCGTCACCATCGTCGACTGGTTGTTGCAGTACGCCTTCGATCAACGCGCCAGCGACATCCATCTGGAGCCCCGACGCGACCAGGGTCATTTACGCTTTCGCATCGACGGCTTGCTGCACCCGGTCTATCAGTTCCCCGCCGAGGTCACCCTGGCAATAATCAGTCGCCTGAAAACCCTCGGGCGCATGAACGTCGCTGAAAAGCGCCGCCCCCAGGATGGCCGGATCAAAACCCGCCTGGCGGCGGGTATTGAAGTCGAGCTGCGTCTGTCGACCCTGCCCACCACCTTTGGTGAAAAGCTGGTGTTGCGTATCTTCGACCCTGCGCTGCTGCAGCAGGACTTCCACCAGCTAGGACTGGAAGGTGACGACCTGCTGCGCTGGCAAGCGCTGATCGGGCAACGCCACGGCCTGATCCTGATCACAGGGCCGACCGGCTCCGGCAAGACCAGCACCCTGTACGCCACCCTCAAGTACCTGGCCACACCGCAGATCAACCTGTGTACCGTCGAAGACCCGATTGAAATGGTCGAGCCCGGCTTCAATCAGCTACAGGTCCATCCGGCGATCGACCTGGGCTTTGCCGAAGGCGCACGCGCCCTGCTGCGCCAGGACCCTGACATCATCATGATCGGTGAAATCCGCGACCTGGAGACCGCCCAGGTGGCCTTCCAGGCCGCACTGACCGGCCACCTGGTGTTATCCACCCTGCACACCAACGACGCCTGCGGCGCCATCAACCGCCTGCTTGAGCTGGGGGTTGCGCCGCACTTGATCAAGGCCGGTTTGATCGGGGTAATGGCCCAGCGCCTGGTACGAACACTGTGCCGGGCCTGTAAAGTTAGAGCGCCTTCTGGTGAAGTCGGCTATCAGGCCAGGGGTTGCAATGAGTGTCGGCAGACTGGCTATCACGGGCGCACTGGCATCCATGAACTGCTGTGCATGAGCGAGAAACTGATCAGCCAGATCCGCAGCGATACCGACCTGACCATGCTGCGCCGGCAAGCCCTCGACGAAGGCCTGATAAGCCTGCAACAGCGCGGCGCGCAGAAGGTAGTGAATGGCCTGACCACAGCGGCGGAAGTGCTGCGTGTCACCCCAGGGAACTAGATGCGGGTGAACCGATCCAACCTGCCAGTTAACCTCAGTTGGAGTCACCCGTAGATGCGTCTCAAACTTGCAGTTGCGACCCTTGCTCTGCTTTCCTTGCCAGTCGGTTCCGCCATGGCCGATACATTCTGGCGCAATGTCATTTCCTCCGGCGCGACCACCGCTTCCTCCTACCTGACATCCAAGGATCACAAACTGGTGGTAGCAGCGCAGGATGATGCGGGCAGCTTCGTTGCCAGCGAAGGAGCAATTCGTGGCCCGTACCTGGAGGCGGCCATTCAGAAAGTCCGGGCCGACAATCCAGGCCTTGAGGTCAGCGATATGGACCTGGCTCAGGCGATCCTGGCCAAGAATGCTGTAGCGCAGTAATTCATCGCGGGGCAAGCCCGCTCCCACAGAGATCACACCAGCCCTGTGGGAGCAACTGTCTTCACCATGCTATTCGTCACCGCCATTCGGTACCGTCGCGTAGCATGGCGTTCAGCCTGATCAGCAGTATCCGCATGCAGGCAATGAGCGCGACTTTCGCGCTCTTGC
>NZ_PVZN01000008.1 GCF_003024385.1 Pseudomonas sp. BBP2017 | reverse complement strand
TGAAACGATGCATCGCCGATGGTAGTGTGGGGTTTCCCCATGTGAGAGTAGGTCATCGTCAAGATTAAATTCCGAAACCCCTATCTGCATATGCAGGTAGGGGTTTTGTCTTTTCCGGGCGGTAATTCGCCTCCGCAGAAGACGCCTCCTCAAGTATCTCAATCCCATCAGTTTTCTATGCAATCCCTACCTGCATAGCTATCATGCCAGCCTCATTACGAGTCGAGATTGGCATGCTGAAGTTGTTGAAGCTCCTCAAGGATGGCCGGTTCCATTCCGGGCAGGATCTGGGGGTCGCCCTTGGCGTAAGTCGCAGTGCTGTCTGGAAGCAGTTACAGCACCTCGAGGCCGAGCTGAATCTACCTATTCATAAAGTGCGTGGTCGTGGCTATCAGTTAGCCGCGCCGCTGTCCCTGCTGGAGGAGTCGGCTATCGCCGAGTGCTCGCAGGGCGAGCGTTGGCCTGCGCAGGTATTCGACTCCATCGACTCGACCAATGCCCAGGCCTTGCGCGCAATTACCGAAGGCCGGGTCGCACCCTTTTTGGTTCTGGCTGAGCGTCAGACGGCAGGGCGCGGGCGGCGTGGGCGTCAGTGGGTCAGTCCATTTGCCGAGAACCTCTATTACAGCCTGGTGCTGCGCATTGAAGGCGGCATGCGTCAGCTCGAAGGCTTGAGTCTGGTCGTGGGGCTTGCGGTCATGCGTACGCTGCAGTCTTTCGGTGTTTCTGATGCCGGTTTGAAGTGGCCGAACGATGTCCTGGTCAATAATCAAAAGATTGCCGGTATCCTGCTGGAGTTGGTTGGCGATCCCGCTGATGTCTGCCATGTGGTGCTGGGTATCGGTATCAATGTGAACATGCAGGCTACCACCGAGGTCGATCAGCAATGGACCTCGGTACGCCGCGAGACGGGCGCGGCCATAGATCGCAATCTGTTGGTCGCCAGGCTCAATCACAATCTGCAGCTCGACCTGGAGCGGCATCGGCGGACCGGTTTCGCCGCATTCCAGCATGAGTGGGAGCAGGCGCATCTGTGGCAGGGGAGGGCGGTTTCCTTGATTGCCGGAGTCAACAAGATCGACGGTGTGGTATTGGGTATCGATGGTCAGGGCGCATTGCGTCTTGAAGTCGGTGGCGTAGAGAAGAGCTTCAGTGGTGGTGAGCTCAGTTTGAGGTTGCGTGATGATTCTTGAGCTCGATTGCGGTAACAGCTTTATCAAGTGGCGCGTTATCCGCAGTGCCGATGTGTCTGTCGTGGCGGGCGGCGTAGTCGATTCTGATCAGGCTTTGTTGGCGGCGGTCGGCGCGCTTCCTCAAGCGCCTCAACGTTGCCGTCTGGTCAGTGTCCGAAGTGAAGAAGAAACATCCGACCTTTCGGCGCTGCTGCTTCAGCACTTTGGCCTGCGCGTACTGGTTGCGCAGCCAGCCAAAGAGGTTGGCGGTGTGCGCAATGGTTATGAGGATTACCAGCGCCTGGGCCTGGATCGTTGGCTGGCTGTCCTGGGAGCTTATCGCTTGGCCAAGGGTGCATGTCTGGTCATGGATTTTGGTACGGCGGCCAAGGCGGACTTCATTGCTGCGGATGGCGAGCACCTGGGAGGCTTCATCTGTCCTGGCATGCCGTTGATGCGCAGCCAGTTGCGCACCCATACCCGTCGTATTCGATATGACGATGCGTCGGCCGAGCGTGCTTTGTCGAGTATGGCGCCTGGGCGCTCAACGGTAGAGGCGGTTGAGCGCGGCTGTGTGCATATGCTTCAAGGTTTCGTTCGTTCCCAGCTCGAGCATGCACAAGCCTTGTGGGGTGAAAATTTCACCGTATTGCTGACTGGGGGTGACGCGCCCCTGGTGCAAGAGGCCGCGCCGAATGCCCGAGTGGTGCCGGACTTGGTGTTTGTGGGCCTGGCCATGGCCTGCCCCCTGGATTGAGGTGACTATGCGTTGGTTGTTTCTGTTGCTGGTGGTGCTTAATGGCGTCTATTACGTCTGGCATCAGCAGGAAGCGCCCTTGAAGGTCAAGGAGGTCGCCCCCCTATCGCTGTACAAGGGTAATCAGCAGGATATCCGCCTGTTGAGCGAGTCTCATCCAGGTAAACAGGCTCCCGAGCGTGGTCAGGAATGCCTTTATGTCGGTGGCATGAGCACTCAGGAGCAGCTCGATGCCTTGCGCCAGCGCCTGCTCACCCTGGATGTGGCTGCTATTCCGGTGGTGGGTCGGCTTGGCGATGCGACCGGCCTGTGGCTGCAGATAGCGCCGCAGAGCCAGCGTTTGCTGGACCAAACCCTGCTCGGAACACTTTCCCATGATTTCAAAGACTTAAAACATAAAATAATGTTGTGCAGGGGTATTGCAACTGGCGAATAGCTTGATAGAATGGCGCCCGCTTCACAGGGATGACCACTAAGTGGCAACACTGAGAAGCAGCTGTCAAATTAGCTAACCTCAAGATTTTAATGAGAAAAAGCTTGACAGCAGGACGGCAAGAGTTGAAAATGCCGCCCAGCTCAGGAGGGGTTCCCGAGCGGCCAAAGGGATCAGACTGTAAATCTGACGTCTACGACTTCGAAGGTTCGAATCCTTCCCCCTCCACCATTTTAGCGAGAGCTGCAAGCTCCGCGGGTATAGTTTAGTGGTAGAACCTCAGCCTTCCAAGCTGATGATGCGGGTTCGATTCCCGCTACCCGCTCCAAGTTTTGCGGTTGTTGCACAGTGTTACGCTCTTGTAGCTCAGTTGGTAGAGCACACCCTTGGTAAGGGTGAGGTCAGCGGTTCAAATCCGCTCAAGAGCTCCATATAACAAGGCAGATATGAAAATATCTGCCTTTGTTTTAATGGTCGTATTGACTTGCTTATTTCTTCTTGCTGAGGATTGTCTCGATGGCTAAGGAAAAGTTCGATCGTAGTCTGCCGCACGTGAACGTCGGCACCATTGGTCACGTTGACCATGGTAAGACCACGCTGACCGCAGCGCTGACTCGCGTCTGCTCCGAGGTTTTCGGTTCGGCCGTTGTTGAGTTCGACAAGATCGACTCGGCTCCAGAAGAGAAAGCTCGCGGTATCACCATCAACACCGCGCACGTCGAGTACAACTCGAACATTCGTCACTACGCTCACGTTGACTGCCCAGGTCACGCTGACTACGTGAAGAATATGATCACCGGTGCTGCCCAGATGGATGGCGCGATCTTGGTTTGCTCGGCCGCCGATGGTCCGATGCCGCAAACCCGTGAGCACATCCTGCTGTCCCGTCAGGTTGGCGTTCCGTACATCGTGGTCTTCCTGAACAAGGCTGACCTGGTAGACGACGCTGAGCTGCTGGAACTGGTCGAAATGGAAGTTCGCGACCTGCTGTCCACCTACGACTTCCCAGGCGACGACACCCCGATCATCATCGGTTCGGCTCGTATGGCGCTGGAAGGCAAAGACGACAACGAAATGGGCACCACCGCTGTCAAGAAGCTGGTTGAGACTCTGGACAGCTACATCCCAGAGCCTGAGCGCGCTATCGACAAGCCGTTCCTGATGCCAATCGAGGACGTATTCTCGATCTCGGGTCGTGGTACCGTTGTTACCGGTCGTATCGAGCGTGGTATCGTCCGCGTTCAAGACGCCCTGGAAATCGTTGGTCTGCGTGACACTACCACCACCACCTGCACCGGTGTTGAGATGTTCCGCAAGCTGCTGGATGAAGGTCGTGCTGGTGAGAACTGCGGCGTGCTGCTGCGTGGCACCAAGCGTGACGACGTTGAGCGTGGTCAGGTTCTGGTCAAGCCAGGTTCGGTCAAGCCGCACACCAAGTTCACTGCAGAAGTTTACGTTCTGAGCAAGGAAGAAGGCGGCCGTCATACTCCGTTCTTCAAAGGCTACCGTCCACAGTTCTACTTCCGTACTACTGACGTGACTGGTAACTGCGAGCTGCCAGAAGGCGTTGAAATGGTAATGCCAGGTGACAACATCCAGATGACTGTCACTCTGATCAAAACCATCGCAATGGAAGATGGTCTGCGTTTCGCTATCCGTGAAGGCGGTCGTACCGTTGGCGCTGGCGTCGTAGCGAAGATTATCGAATAAGTAGTTGATTTCTCTCGATCAGGCCGGCATAATGGCCGGCCTGATAAGCTTTTAGGTCAGTAGCTCAATTGGCAGAGCGACGGTCTCCAAAACCGTAGGTTGGGGGTTCGATTCCCTCCTGACCTGCCAGATTCACCTCGTGTGTCTGGCTTTCTTTTCACAGGATCTTCCTAGATGACTCCCAAGGCTGAAGCCCAAGACTCTCGTTTTGACCTGCTCAAGTGGCTGGCTGTTGTCGCTTTGGTATTCGTTGGTGTTGTGGGTAATATTTATTATTCCGACTTCCCGATTCTGTATCGCGTACTCGCACTGCTTGCTCTTGCTGCTGCAGCCGGCTTTTTGGCTTTGCAGACTGCTAAAGGCAAGTCGTTCTTTACGTTGCTAAAGGAAGCGCGCACCGAGATTCGTAAAGTCGTATGGCCAACCCGTCAAGAGACCATGCAAACCACGCTCATCGTAGTGGCGGTTGTTTTGGTGATGGCGCTGCTGCTGTGGGGTCTCGACTCCCTGCTCGGTTGGTTGATTTCCTTGATTGTTGGCTAAGGGTGTCCCGTGGCTAAGCGTTGGTACGTTGTGCATGCTTACTCGGGTTACGAGAAGCATGTAATGCGCTCGCTGATCGAGCGCGTAAAGCTGGCTGGCATGGAAGATGGCTTCGGCGAGATTCTGGTCCCCACTGAAGAAGTGGTTGAGATGCGCAATGGCCAGAAGCGCAAAAGCGAGCGTAAGTTCTTCCCAGGCTATGTTCTGGTGCAAATGGACATGAACGAAGGGACTTGGCACTTGGTCAAGGACACCCCTCGGGTCATGGGCTTCATTGGTGGTACTGCGGACAAGCCTGCGCCGATCACCGACAAGGAAGCTGAAGCTATCTTGCGTCGCGTTGCCGATGGCAGCGACAAGCCTAAGCCTAAGACTCTGTTCGAGCCAGGTGAAGTGGTTCGTGTTATCGATGGTCCGTTTGCTGATTTCAACGGTACTGTTGAAGAGGTTAACTACGAGAAGAGCCGGATCCAAGTGGCCGTGCTTATTTTCGGTCGCTCTACCCCGGTAGAGCTCGAGTTCAGCCAGGTCGAAAAGGTCTAGCCGAACAAAGTATCCCATACCCCGCAGCCCTATGTGCTGCGGGGTTTTGTCGTCACTGGGATAAAACGCAAGTAATCCGGGGAGCCTTCTGGCGTTCGTACCCGATATTGGAGTAGCTCATGGCTAAGAAGATTCAGGCTTACATCAAGCTGCAAGTAAAGGCCGGCCAGGCCAACCCAAGCCCACCCGTTGGTCCAGCACTGGGTCAACACGGTGTGAACATCATGGAATTCTGCAAGGCCTTCAACGCCCGTACTCAGGGTCAAGAAGCCGGCCTGCCGACTCCTGTGATCATCACTGTTTACAGTGACCGCAGCTTCACCTTCGAAACCAAAAGCACCCCTGCTTCGGTTCTGCTGAAGAAGGCAGCTGGCCTGACCAGCGGTTCTGCACGTCCGAACACCGTTAAAGTCGGTACTGTGACCCGTGCTCAGCTGGAAGAGATCGCAAAAACCAAAAATGCTGATCTGACTGCCGCTGACATGGAAGCAGCCGTGCGTACCATCGCCGGTTCTGCTCGCAGCATGGGCCTCAACGTGGAGGGTGTGTAATGGCTAAGCTGACCAAGCGCCAAAAGGCCATTGCTTCGAAGCTCGAAGCTGGCAAAGTCTACAACTTCGAAGACGCAGCAGTGCTGCTGGCCGAACTGTCCACCGTGAAGTTCAGCGAATCCTTCGACGTTGCTGTCAACCTCGGCGTTGACCCACGTAAATCCGACCAGGTCGTTCGTAGCGCTACCGTGCTGCCTCACGGCACTGGCAAGACCGTACGTGTTGCTGTCTTCACCCAGGGTCCAGCTGCTGAGGCCGCTCTGGCTGCCGGCGCTGACCGTGTAGGTATGGACGATCTGGCTGCCGAAATGAAAGGCGGCGACCTGAACTATGACGTCGTTATTGCTTCCCCGGACGCAATGCGTGTTGTAGGTCAGCTGGGTCAGGTTCTGGGTCCTCGCGGCCTGATGCCTAACCCGAAAGTCGGTACCGTAACTCCAGACGTAGCCACCGCAGTCAAAAACGCCAAGGCTGGTCAGGTTCGTTATCGCACCGACAAAAACGGCATCATCCACACCTCCGTTGGCAAGGTCGGCTTTGAAGCTGGCAAGCTGAAGGAAAACGTTGAAGCCCTGATCGCTGATCTGAAGCGTATCAAGCCAGCTTCTTCGAAAGGTATCTACGTTAAGCGCGTTACCCTGAGCACCACTATGGGCCCAGGTCTGGTTATCGACCAGAGCTCGCTGAACGCGTAAGACAAAAGCCGGCGCGAGTAATCGCGTCCGCTTAAAAATTGGGGTCCCTGCCTGGCGGGGGCTATCCAAGACCGTAGGCGGCGCAAGCCTTAAACCTCAAGCCTACGCAGATGGTGCTCCCGGTTCCTTACCGAATCAGACACCAAAACGACATCCGGCTTCGGCCAGATGAAACGGTAACAAGCAGGAGTTTTACCCGTGGCAATTAAACTCGAAGACAAGAAGGCCATCGTCGCTGAAGTCAACGAGGCTGCCAAAGTCGCTCTGTCCGCTGTCGTGGCTGATGCCCGTGGTGTGACTGTAGGCGCAATGACCGGACTCCGTAAAGAGGCTCGTGAAGCTGGCGTATACGTACGTGTCGTACGTAACACCCTGCTCAAGCGCGCTGTTGCTGACACTGAATTCAGTGTCCTCAACGACGCCTTCACTGGCCCGACCCTGATCGCATTCTCCAACGAACACCCGGGCGCTGCTGCTCGTCTGTTCAAAGAGTTCGCCAAGGGTCAGGACAAGTTCGAGATCAAGGCAGCTGCGTTCGACGGCAAGTTCCTTGCCGCTAACGAAATCGACGTGTTGGCTACCCTGCCGACCCGCGACGAAGCTATCGCGAAGCTGATGAGCGTGATTCAAGGCGCTACCAGCAAGCTGGCTCGTACTTTGGCAGCTATTCGCGACCAGAAAGAAGCTACTGCTGCCTAAGGCACAGAAAGCCCTTTCGAAATCATACGTTTAATTTGATAGCTGCGTAGGCTGTCACCCCAATACAGGATTTAAGTCATGTCTCTGACTAACGAGCAAATCATCGAAGCAATCGGCCAGAAAACCGTTCTGGAAGTTGTTGAGCTGATCAAAGCAATGGAAGAAACCTTCGGTGTTACCGCTGCTGTTGCCGCTGCCGGCCCAGCTGCTGCCGCTGCCGTTGTTGAAGAACAAACCGAATTCAACGTTGTTCTGGTTGAAGCCGGCGAGAAGAAAGTCAACGTGATCAAGGCCGTTCGTGAACTGACCGGTCTGGGCCTGAAAGAAGCCAAAGAGAAAGTTGACGGCGCTCCTCAGGTTGTCGCTGAAGGCGTTTCGAAAGAAGCCGCTGAAGACGCCAAGAAGAAGCTGGAAGAAGCAGGCGCTAAAGTCGAACTCAAGTAATTTCGACTTTGCGACTCCAGCCCGAGCGCTAAGCAAACGGCTGATGGCTGGTGGCTCTTGCCACCGGCCTTTTTCCGTTATTGGCAGCTGACCAGGTCGGCGCCGATAACGAGCTGTAACCACCAACGATGGTGGCGCAAACCATGGGGTTTGCACGATTTTCTGGCTGCTCCCGTCGGGAGAAGCCAAACAAGCAGGTGACCAAGCTGGGGAACGCTGATGGCTTACTCATACACTGAGAAAAAACGTATCCGCAAGGACTTTAGCAAGTTGCCGGACGTCATGGATGTGCCTTACCTCCTGGCCATCCAGCTGGATTCGTATCGTGAATTCTTGCAAGCGGGAGCGACTAAAGATCAGTTCCGCGACGTGGGCCTGCATGCGGCCTTCAAATCGGTTTTCCCGATCATCAGCTACTCCGGCAATGCTGCCCTGGAGTACGTTGGCTATCGTCTGGGCGAACCGGCTTTTGATGTCAAAGAATGCGTACTGCGCGGCGTGACCTACGCGGTTCCGCTGCGGGTAAAAGTCCGTCTGATCATTTTCGACAAAGAATCGTCGAACAAAGCGATCAAGGACATCAAAGAGCAAGAAGTCTACATGGGTGAAATCCCCCTGATGACTGAAAACGGTACCTTCGTAATCAACGGTACCGAGCGTGTTATCGTTTCCCAGCTGCACCGTTCGCCGGGCGTGTTCTTCGATCACGACCGCGGCAAAACGCACAGCTCTGGCAAACTGCTGTACTCGGCGCGGATTATTCCTTACCGCGGCTCGTGGCTGGACTTCGAATTCGATCCGAAAGACTGTGTATTCGTCCGTATCGACCGTCGTCGCAAGCTGCCTGCGTCGGTACTGCTGCGCGCGCTGGGTTACAGCACCGAAGAAGTACTGAATGCCTTCTACACCACCAACGTATTCCACGTTTCGGGCGAGAAGCTCAGCCTGGAGCTGGTGCCTCAGCGCCTGCGTGGTGAAATCGCGGTCATGGACATCCATGACGAAACCGGCAAGGTCATTGTCGAGCAAGGTCGTCGTATCACCGCTCGCCACATCAACCAGCTGGAAAAGGCTGGCGTGAAGCAGCTCGACGTTCCTATGGAATATGTCCTGGGCCGCACCACCGCCAAGGCCATCGTGCACCCGGCTACCGGCGAAATCCTGGCCGAGTGCAACACCGAGCTGAACACCGAGCTGCTGATCAAGATCGCCAAGGCTCAGGTTGTTCGCATCGAGACGCTGTACACCAACGACATCGATTGTGGTCCGTTCATCTCCGATACCCTGAAGATCGACTCCACCAGCAATCAGCTGGAAGCGCTGGTCGAAATCTATCGGATGATGCGTCCTGGCGAGCCGCCAACCAAGGATGCTGCCGAGACCCTGTTCAACAACCTGTTCTTCAGCGCCGAGCGTTACGACCTGTCGGCCGTTGGTCGCATGAAGTTCAACCGTCGAATCGGTCGTACCGAGATCGAAGGTTCGGGCGTGCTGAGCAAGGAAGACATCGTCGAGGTCCTCAAGACCCTGGTCGATATCCGTAACGGCAAAGGCATCGTCGACGACATCGACCACCTGGGTAACCGTCGCGTTCGTTGCGTCGGTGAGATGGCCGAGAACCAGTTCCGCGTTGGCCTGGTGCGTGTTGAGCGCGCGGTCAAAGAGCGCCTGTCGATGGCGGAAAGCGAAGGCCTGATGCCTCAGGACCTGATCAACGCCAAGCCGGTAGCGGCGGCGGTGAAAGAGTTCTTCGGTTCCAGCCAGCTCTCGCAGTTCATGGACCAGAACAACCCGCTCTCCGAGATCACCCACAAGCGTCGTGTCTCCGCACTCGGCCCTGGTGGTCTGACCCGTGAGCGTGCAGGCTTCGAAGTCCGTGACGTACACCCGACTCACTACGGCCGTGTGTGTCCGATCGAGACCCCTGAAGGTCCGAACATCGGTCTGATCAACTCCCTGGCGGCCTATGCCCGCACCAACCAGTACGGCTTCCTGGAAAGCCCGTACCGTGTGGTGAAAGAGGGTGTTGTCACTGACGACATCGTGTTCCTGTCGGCGATCGAAGAAGCTGATCACGTCATCGCCCAGGCTTCGGCCGCGATGAACGAGAAGAAGCAACTGATCGACGAGCTGGTAGCCGTTCGTCACCTGAACGAATTCACCGTCAAGGCGCCGGAAGACGTCACCCTGATGGACGTTTCGCCGAAGCAGGTAGTTTCGGTTGCAGCGTCGTTGATTCCGTTCCTCGAGCACGACGACGCCAACCGTGCGTTGATGGGTTCGAACATGCAGCGTCAGGCTGTACCAACCCTGCGTGCCGACAAGCCGCTGGTCGGTACCGGCATGGAGCGTAACGTTGCCCGTGACTCCGGCGTTTGCGTCGTGGCTCGTCGTGGCGGTGTTATCGATTCCGTTGACGCCAGCCGTATCGTGGTACGTGTTGCTGATGACGAAGTGGAAACCGGTGAAGCCGGTGTCGACATCTACAACCTGACCAAGTACACCCGCTCGAACCAGAACACCTGCATCAACCAGCGTCCGCTGGTGAGCAAGGGTGACGTGGTTCAGCGTAGCGACATCATGGCCGACGGCCCGTCCACCGACATGGGTGAACTGGCACTGGGTCAGAACATGCGCATCGCGTTCATGGCGTGGAACGGCTTCAACTTCGAAGACTCCATCTGCCTGTCCGAGCGTGTGGTTCAGGAAGACCGCTTCACCACGATCCACATCCAGGAACTGACCTGTGTGGCTCGTGACACCAAGCTTGGCCCAGAAGAGATCACCGCGGACATTCCGAACGTCGGTGAAGCTGCGCTGAACAAGCTGGACGAAGCCGGTATCGTTTACGTGGGTGCTGAAGTCGGCGCTGGCGACATTCTGGTCGGTAAGGTCACGCCAAAAGGCGAAACCCAGCTGACGCCAGAAGAGAAGCTGCTGCGTGCGATCTTCGGTGAGAAGGCCAGCGACGTTAAAGACACCTCCCTGCGCGTGCCTACCGGCACCAAAGGTACCGTCATCGACGTACAGGTCTTCACCCGTGACGGCGTTGAGCGCGACAGCCGTGCGCTGTCCATCGAGAAGATGCAGCTCGACGAGATCCGCAAGGACCTGAACGAAGAGTTCCGTATCGTTGAAGGCGCAACCTTCGAACGTCTGCGTTCTGCCTTGAACGGCCAGGTCGTCGATGGTGGTGCAGGCCTGAAGAAAGGCACTGTGATCACCAACGAAGTGCTGGACGGTCTGGAGCACGGCCAGTGGTTCAAACTGCGCATGGCCGAAGACGCGCTGAACGAGCAACTCGAGAAGGCCCAGGCCTACATCGTGGATCGTCGCCGTCTGCTGGACGACAAGTTCGAAGACAAGAAGCGCAAGCTGCAGCAGGGCGATGACCTGGCACCGGGCGTACTGAAGATCGTCAAGGTCTACCTGGCAATCCGTCGCCGCATCCAGCCGGGCGACAAGATGGCCGGTCGTCACGGTAACAAAGGTGTGGTCTCGGTGATCATGCCGGTCGAAGACATGCCGCACGACGCCAACGGTACGCCAGTTGACGTGGTACTCAACCCGCTGGGTGTACCATCGCGTATGAACGTTGGTCAGATCCTCGAAACCCACCTGGGCCTGGCGGCCAAAGGTCTGGGCGAGAAGATCAACCGCATGCTCGAAGAGCAGCGCAAGGTCATTGAGCTGCGCAAGTTCCTCACCGAGATCTACAACGAGATCGGTGGTCGTCAGGAAAGCCTGGAAGACTTCTCCGACCAGGAAATCCTGGATCTGGCGAAGAACCTCAAAGGCGGTGTGCCAATGGCCACTCCAGTCTTCGACGGCGCCAAGGAAAGCGAAATCAAGGCCATGCTGAAACTGGCAGACATGCCAGAAAGCGGTCAGATGCAGCTGTTCGACGGCCGTACCGGTAACAAGTTCGAGCGTCCAGTGACCGTTGGTTACATGTACATGCTCAAGCTGAACCACTTGGTGGACGACAAGATGCACGCGCGTTCCACTGGTTCTTACAGCCTGGTTACCCAGCAGCCGCTGGGTGGTAAGGCGCAGTTCGGTGGTCAGCGTTTCGGGGAGATGGAAGTGTGGGCGCTGGAAGCATACGGCGCGGCATACACCCTGCAAGAAATGCTCACAGTGAAGTCGGACGACGTGAACGGTCGGACCAAGATGTACAAAAACATCGTGGACGGCGATCACCGTATGGAGCCGGGCATGCCCGAGTCCTTCAACGTGTTGATCAAAGAGATCCGTTCGCTCGGTATCGATATCGATCTGGAAACCGAATAACACGTGACGCGAATCGGGAGCGTGGCTGAAAAGCCCGCTCCCTGCTCCGCCAGGAGGAAAGGCCTTGAAAGACCTACTGAATTTGCTGAAAAACCAGGGTCAAGTCGAAGAGTTCGACGCCATCCGTATCGGATTGGCCTCGCCTGAGATGATCCGTTCGTGGTCGTTCGGTGAAGTTAAAAAGCCGGAAACCATCAACTACCGTACGTTCAAACCTGAGCGTGACGGCCTGTTCTGCGCCAAGATCTTTGGCCCAGTCAAGGACTACGAGTGCCTGTGCGGTAAGTACAAGCGCCTGAAACACCGTGGCGTAATCTGCGAGAAGTGCGGCGTTGAAGTCGCCCTGGCCAAGGTTCGTCGTGAGCGCATGGCGCACATCGAACTGGCTTCTCCAGTTGCTCACATCTGGTTCCTGAAATCGCTGCCGTCGCGTATCGGCCTGCTGATGGACATGACCCTGCGTGATATCGAACGCGTTCTCTACTTCGAGAGCTATGTCGTTATCGATCCAGGCATGACCACTCTGGAAAAAGGTCAGCTGCTCAACGACGAGCAGTACTTCGAAGCGCTGGAAGAGTTCGGCGATGACTTCGACGCCCGCATGGGTGCCGAGGCTGTCCGCGAGCTGCTGCACGCTATCGACCTGGAACACGAGATCGGTCGCCTGCGCGAAGAGATTCCGCAGACCAACTCGGAAACCAAGATCAAGAAGCTGTCCAAGCGTCTGAAACTGATGGAAGCCTTCCAGGGCTCGGGCAACCTGCCTGAGTGGATGGTCCTGACCGTTCTTCCGGTACTGCCGCCAGACCTGCGTCCATTGGTTCCGCTGGACGGCGGCCGCTTCGCGACTTCCGACCTGAACGACCTGTATCGTCGGGTGATCAACCGTAACAACCGTCTGAAGCGCCTGCTCGACCTGTCCGCGCCGGACATCATCGTGCGCAACGAAAAGCGCATGCTGCAGGAAGCGGTCGACGCCTTGCTGGATAACGGCCGTCGTGGCCGTGCCATCACCGGCTCGAACAAGCGTCCTCTGAAATCCCTGGCCGACATGATCAAGGGTAAGCAAGGGCGTTTCCGTCAGAACTTGCTCGGTAAGCGTGTTGACTACTCTGGCCGTTCGGTAATTACCGTAGGTCCGACCCTGCGTCTGCACCAGTGCGGTCTGCCGAAGAAGATGGCCCTCGAGCTGTTCAAGCCGTTCATTTTCGGCAAGCTGGAAATGCGTGGTCTGGCGACCACCATCAAGGCTGCCAAGAAGATGGTCGAGCGCGAGCTGCCAGAGGTGTGGGACGTTCTCGCTGAAGTGATTCGCGAACACCCCGTACTGCTCAACCGTGCACCGACCCTTCACCGTCTGGGTATCCAGGCCTTTGAACCAGTACTGATCGAAGGTAAGGCTATCCAGCTGCACCCGCTGGTTTGTGCCGCGTACAACGCCGACTTCGACGGTGACCAGATGGCCGTTCACGTGCCGCTGACGCTGGAAGCCCAGCTCGAAGCGCGCGCGCTGATGATGTCGACCAACAACATTCTGTCGCCAGCCAACGGTGAGCCAATCATCGTTCCGTCGCAGGACGTTGTACTGGGTCTGTACTACATGACCCGTGAAGCCATCAACGCCAAAGGCGAAGGTCGCGTATTCGCCGACCTGCAGGAAGTCGACCGCGTATTCCGCGCCGGCGAAGCTGCCCTGCACGCCAAGATCAAGGTTCGTATCAACGAAACCGTCAACGATCGTGATGGCGGCAGCGTCAAGAACACCCGTATTGTCGACACCACTGTCGGCCGTGCTCTGCTGTTCCAGGTTGTACCACCAGGTCTGTCGTACGACGTGGTCAACCAGCCAATGAAGAAAAAGGCGATCTCCAAGCTGATCAACCAGTGCTACCGCGTGGTTGGTCTGAAAGAGACCGTGATCTTCGCTGACCAGCTGATGTACACCGGTTTTGCCTACTCGACCATCTCCGGCGTTTCCATCGGTGTTAACGACTTCGTTATCCCGGATGAAAAAGCCCGCATCATCGGTACTGCTACCGATGAAGTGAAAGAGATCGAGAGCCAGTACGCCTCCGGCCTGGTAACCCAGGGCGAGAAGTACAACAAAGTCATCGACTTGTGGTCCAAGGCGAACGACGAAGTTTCCAAGGCGATGATGGCCAACCTCTCGAAAGAGAAGGTCATCGACCGCAATGGCGACGAAGTCGAGCAAGAGTCCTTCAACTCGATGTACATGATGGCTGACTCCGGTGCCCGGGGTTCGGCAGCTCAGATTCGTCAGCTGGCCGGTATGCGTGGTCTGATGGCCAAGCCGGACGGCTCGATCATCGAGACGCCGATCACCGCGAACTTCCGTGAAGGTCTGAGCGTACTCCAGTACTTCATCTCGACTCACGGTGCTCGTAAAGGTCTGGCGGATACCGCGTTGAAAACCGCGAACTCCGGTTACCTGACCCGTCGTCTGGTAGACGTTGCCCAGGATCTGGTCGTTACCGAGATCGACTGCGGCACCGAGCAGGGCTTGCTGATGACGCCGCACATTGAAGGCGGCGACGTTGTAGAGCCACTGGGTGAGCGTGTACTGGGTCGTGTTATCGCCCGTGACGTGTTCAAGCCAGGCACCGACGACGTTATCGTTCCGGCCGGTACCCTGGTCGACGAGAAGTGGGTTGAATTCATCGAGCTGAACAGCATCGACGAAGTGATCGTGCGTTCGCCGATCAGCTGCGAAACCCGCTACGGTATCTGCGCCAAGTGCTACGGTCGTGATCTGGCTCGCGGTCACCAGGTGAACATCGGTGAAGCTGTCGGCGTTATCGCTGCTCAGTCGATCGGTGAGCCGGGTACCCAGCTGACCATGCGTACGTTCCACATCGGTGGTGCTGCAAGCCGGACCTCGGCTGCCGACAGCGTCCAGGTGAAGAACGGCGGTATGGTGCGTCTGCACAACCTGAAACAGGTTGAGCGTGCCGACGGTAACCTGGTTGCCGTATCGCGTTCCGGTGAGTTGGCGATTGCCGACGAGTTCGGTCGTGAGCGTGAGCGTTACAAGCTGCCTTACGGTGCCGTGATTTCGGTGAAGGAAGGCGACAAGGTCGACGCTGGCGCAATCGTCGCCAAGTGGGACCCGCACACCCACCCGATCGTTACCGAAATGAAAGGTACCGTGACCTTCGTGGGCATGGAAGAAGGCATCACCATCAAGCGTCAGACTGACGAATTGACTGGTTTGACCAACATTGAAGTTCTGGACGTCAAAGACCGTCCGGCTGCAGGTAAGGAAATCCGTCCTGCAATCAAGATGGTCGACGCCAATGGCAAGGATCTGCTGCTGCCAGGTACCGACGTACCGGCTCAGTACTTCCTGCCGGCGAACGCCCTGGTTGGTGTGGCTGACGGTGCTCAGATCGGTGTCGGTGACGTTATCGCGCGTATCCCGCAAGAAACGTCGAAGACCCGAGACATTACCGGTGGTCTGCCGCGGGTTGCCGACCTGTTCGAAGCCCGTCGTCCGAAAGAAGCCTCGATTCTGGCTGAAGTCAGCGGCACCATCGCCTTCGGTAAAGAGACCAAGGGCAAACGCCGTCTGGTCATTACCCCGAACGACGGTAGCGATCCGTACGAAGAGCTGATTCCGAAGTGGCGTCACCTGAACGTCTTCGAAGGCGAACAAGTGAACCGCGGCGAAGTTATCTCCGACGGTCCAAGCGATCCGCACGATATCCTGCGTCTGCTGGGTGTCAGCGCGCTGGCCAAGTACATCGTCAACGAGATTCAGGACGTTTACCGTCTGCAAGGCGTGAAGATCAACGACAAGCACATCGAGACCATCCTGCGTCAGATGCTGCGTAAAGTTGAGATCGCCGAGTCGGGTGACTCCAGCTTCATCAAGGGCGACCAGATGGAACTGACCCAGGTACTGGTAGAGAACGAGCGCCTCAGCGCGGAAGACAAGTTTGTCTCCAAGTTCACTCGCGTACTGCTGGGTATCACCAAGGCCTCGTTGTCCACCGAATCGTTCATCTCGGCGGCTTCCTTCCAGGAAACCACTCGCGTACTGACCGAAGCGGCGGTAACCGGCAAGCGCGACTACCTGCGCGGCCTGAAGGAAAACGTGGTCGTGGGTCGTCTGATCCCGGCCGGTACCGGTCTGGCCTACCACAGCGAGCGCAAGCGTCGCCGTGATGCCGACAAGCCGCTGCGCGTAAGTGCCAGTGAGGTGGAAGCCGCACTGACCGAAGCGCTGAACTCCAGCGGTAACTGAAAGTAGGACAGGGCCCTGGCTGATCCGATCCGGTCATTGGCAACATAAATTGTTGCCGATGACTGGAGGAGGGAGGCTGGGGCCTCGTCTTGACTGGGGACAAGATCCTCTTTAGACTCTTGTACCCCTAAATTTGGTGGGACTCCGTCCTGCCAATTTTTGCTTTTCTTGCAAGACAATAGCGTCGCAAGACAACAGTGGAGCTAGTAGATGGCAACTATCAACCAGCTGGTACGTCAGCCGCGTAAGCGTATCGTCGAGAAATCCGACGTTCCTGCGCTGCAGAACTGCCCGCAACGTCGTGGCGTGTGCACCCGTGTGTACACCACTACGCCGAAAAAACCTAACTCGGCACTGCGTAAAGTATGCCGTGTGCGTCTGACCAACGGTTTCGAGGTTTCCTCGTACATCGGCGGTGAAGGCCACAACCTGCAAGAGCACAGCGTCGTACTGATCCGTGGCGGTCGTGTAAAAGACTTGCCAGGTGTTCGTTACCACACCGTTCGCGGCTCTCTGGATACCTCCGGCGTTAAAGGTCGTAACCAAGGTCGTTCGAAGTACGGTACCAAGCGTCCGAAGTAATCGGCCGTTTGTTGCAGTTTGCAGTTATTAATTTTATTGAGTCGATAAGAGTAAGGTCGGGCACGCACCCTTTGGGTTCACTGTCCCGGGCTAACCTGAAGACCGTTTGAGGGCTTATCAATGCCAAGACGTCGTGTAGCAGCCAAGCGTGAGATTCTGGACGATCCAAAATACGGAAGCCAGATCCTCGCCAAGTTCATGAACCACGTTATGGAAAGCGGCAAGAAAGCCGTTGCCGAGCGTATCGTTTACGGTGCACTGGACAAGGTTAAAGAACGCAAGAACAGCGATCCCCTGGAAATCTTCGAGAAAGCTCTCGACGCCATCGCTCCGCTGGTCGAAGTTAAGTCGCGCCGTGTTGGCGGTGCCACTTACCAGGTTCCTGTTGAAGTTCGTCCATCCCGTCGTAACGCCCTGGCAATGCGCTGGTTGGTAGACTACGCCCGTAAGCGTGGCGAGAAGTCCATGGCTCTGCGCTTGGCTGGCGAGCTGCTGGATGCCGCTGAAGGCAAAGGTGCTGCAGTCAAGAAGCGTGAAGACGTACACCGTATGGCCGAAGCCAACAAAGCGTTCTCGCACTACCGCTTCTAATTCAGGCATCACTATTTTTGCGAGGGCTCTATGGCTCGTACTACACCAATCAACCGCTACCGTAACATTGGTATTTGCGCGCACGTTGACGCGGGCAAGACTACCACTACCGAGCGGATCCTGTTCTACACAGGCCTGAGCCACAAGATGGGCGAGGTGCATGACGGCGCCGCGACCACCGACTGGATGGTGCAGGAGCAGGAGCGGGGTATTACCATTACCTCCGCTGCTGTTACCACTTTCTGGGAAGGTTCCCGTGGCCAGTACGGCAAATACCGCGTAAACGTCATCGATACCCCCGGCCACGTTGACTTCACCATTGAAGTAGAGCGTTCGCTGCGCGTACTTGACGGCGCGGTCGTTGTGTTCTGCGGTACCTCCGGCGTTGAGCCGCAGTCCGAAACCGTATGGCGTCAAGCCAACAAGTACGGCGTTCCACGTGTTGTTTACGTGAACAAGATGGACCGTGCTGGCGCTGACTTCCTGCGCGTCGTAGGTCAGATCAAGAACCGTCTGGGTCACACCCCGGTTCCTGTTCAGCTGGCCATCGGTTCGGAAGATAACTTCCAGGGTCAGGTCGACCTGATCAAGATGAAGGCTATCTACTGGAACGACGACGACAAGGGCACCACCTATCGCGAGGAAGAAATTCCTGCCGATATGCAGGCCCTGGCTGAAGAGTGGCGCGCCAACATGGTCGAAGCCGCTGCAGAAGCCAACGAAGAGCTGATGAACAAGTACCTTGAAGAAGGTGAGCTGTCGGTCGAAGAAATCAAAGCCGGTCTGCGTGCGCGCACCCTGGCCAGCGAGATCGTTCCGGCTGTCTGCGGTTCTTCCTTCAAGAACAAGGGCGTTCCTCTGGTTCTCGACGCTGTTATCGACTTCCTGCCTGCTCCTACCGAGATTCCTGCGATCAAGGGTATCCACCCAGATCTGATCGAGAAGCCGAAGGATGAGCTGGTCGAGGCTGACTACGACTCGCGTCACGCTGACGACAACGAGCCGTTCTCGGCGCTGGCGTTCAAGATTGCTACCGACCCGTTCGTGGGTACCCTGACGTTCGTGCGCGTTTACTCGGGCATGCTGCAGTCCGGCGACTCCGTGATCAACTCGGTCAAGGGCAAGAAAGAGCGCGTTGGTCGTATGGTGCAAATGCACGCCAACCAGCGTGAAGAAATCAAAGAAGTGCTGGCAGGCGACATCGCTGCTTTGATCGGCATGAAGGACGTCACCACCGGTGACACCCTGTGCAACGCCGACAAGCCGATCATCCTCGAGCGTATGGACTTCCCTGAGCCTGTGATCTCGGTAGCTGTTGAGCCGAAGACCAAGCAGGACCAGGAAAAGATGGGTATCGCACTGGGCAAGCTGGCCCAGGAAGACCCGTCGTTCCGCGTCAAGACTGATGAAGAAACCGGCCAGACCATCATCTCGGGTATGGGCGAGCTTCACCTGGACATCCTCGTTGACCGCATGAAGCGTGAATTCAACGTTGAGGCCAACATCGGTAAGCCGCAGGTTTCCTACCGCGAGCAGATCACCAAGGACAACGTCGAGATCGAAGGTAAGTTCGTTCGTCAGTCTGGTGGTCGTGGTCAGTTCGGTCACTGCTGGATTCGCTTCTCGCAGCCATCAGTGGACGCGCAAGGCAACATCACCGAAGGCCTGGAGTTCACCAACGAAGTTGTAGGTGGTGTGGTTCCTAAGGAATACATCCCGGCGATCCAGAAAGGTATCGAAGAGCAGATGAAGAACGGCATCGTTGCCGGCTATCCGCTGATCGGCCTGAAGGCAACCGTGTTTGATGGTTCCTACCACGACGTCGACTCGAACGAGATGGCGTTCAAGGTGGCCGCTTCCATGGCGACCAAGCAACTCGCTGCCAAAGGCGGCGGTAAGGTGCTTGAGCCGATCATGAAGGTAGAAGTTGTGACCCCTGAGGACTACATGGGTGACGTGATGGGTGACCTGAACCGTCGTCGTGGTCTGATCCAGGGTATGGAAGATTCGGTGTCCGGCAAGGTTGTCCGTGCTGAAGTTCCGCTCGGAGAGATGTTCGGTTATGCGACCGACGTTCGTTCCATGTCTCAGGGTCGCGCGAGCTACTCCATGGAATTCTCCAAATACGCCGAAGCTCCGTCGAATATCGTCGAAGCACTCGTTAAAAAACAAGGCTAATCCAGCCCTTTAGGCAAGAGGTTCACTGTCGTGGCTAAAGAAAAATTTGATCGTTCCCTTCCGCACGTCAACGTTGGCACCATCGGTCACGTTGACCACGGTAAAACCACTCTGACTGCTGCTCTGACCCGCGTCTGCTCCGAAGTTTTCGGTTCGGCCGTTGTTGAGTTCGACAAGATCGACTCGGCTCCAGAAGAGAAAGCTCGCGGTATCACCATCAACACCGCGCACGTCGAGTACAACTCGAACATTCGTCACTACGCTCACGTTGACTGCCCAGGTCACGCTGACTACGTGAAGAACATGATCACCGGTGCTGCCCAGATGGACGGCGCGATCCTGGTTTGCTCGGCCGCCGATGGTCCGATGCCACAAACCCGTGAGCACATCCTGCTGTCCCGTCAGGTTGGCGTTCCGTACATCGTGGTCTTCCTGAACAAGGCTGACCTGGTAGACGACGCTGAGCTGCTGGAACTGGTCGAAATGGAAGTTCGCGACCTGCTGTCCACCTACGACTTCCCAGGCGACGACACCCCGATCATCATCGGTTCGGCTCGTATGGCGCTGGAAGGCAAAGACGACAACGAAATGGGCACCACCGCTGTCAAGAAGCTGGTTGAGACTCTGGACAGCTACATCCCAGAGCCTGAGCGCGCTATCGACAAGCCGTTCCTGATGCCAATCGAAGACGTATTCTCGATCTCGGGTCGTGGTACCGTTGTTACCGGTCGTATCGAGCGTGGTATCGTCCGCGTTCAAGACGCCCTGGAAATCGTTGGTCTGCGTGACACCACCACCACCACCTGCACCGGTGTTGAGATGTTCCGCAAGCTGCTGGACGAAGGTCGTGCTGGCGAGAACTGCGGCGTGCTGCTGCGTGGCACCAAGCGTGACGACGTTGAGCGTGGTCAGGTTCTGGTCAAGCCAGGTTCGGTCAAGCCGCACACCAAGTTCACTGCAGAAGTTTACGTTCTGAGCAAGGAAGAAGGCGGCCGTCATACTCCGTTCTTCAAAGGCTACCGTCCACAGTTCTACTTCCGTACTACTGACGTGACTGGTAACTGCGAGCTGCCAGAAGGCGTTGAAATGGTAATGCCAGGTGACAACATCCAGATGACTGTCACTCTGATCAAAACCATCGCAATGGAAGATGGTCTGCGTTTCGCTATCCGTGAAGGCGGTCGTACCGTCGGCGCTGGCGTCGTAGCCAAAATCATCGAGTAATTCTCGATAGGTTGAAAAAGCCCCCGCTCAGCGGGGGCTTTTTTTATTGGGTTGACACCCAATAGGGGCGTCTATAGAATCACGCCTCCTTTTAACGGGCGTAGTGCGCCCGGTGGGAATAGCAGCCTGGAGTCTGAAATCCAATGCAAAATCAGCAAATCCGTATCAGGTTGAAGGCTTTTGACCATCGCCTGATCGACCAATCCACCCAGGAAATCGTGGAAACCGCGAAACGTACTGGTGCTCAAGTGCGTGGTCCAATTCCACTGCCTACCCGTAAAGAGCGGTTCACCGTTCTGGTCTCCCCGCACGTCAACAAAGACGCGCGTGACCAGTACGAGATCCGTACTCATAAGCGCGTTCTGGACATCGTCCAGCCAACGGATAAAACCGTTGATGCACTTATGAAGCTTGATCTTGCGGCCGGTGTGGAAGTGCAGATCAGCCTCGGCTAAGACACGGTCTTAGTCGTGTAACGCTCTGAAATGGGCGGCCATAGCGGGTGAAAGCCCCGTACACTCATGAGGTTTACAACATGACTATTGGTGTAGTCGGTCGTAAATGCGGTATGACCCGTATTTTCACCGAAGAAGGTGTCTCCATTCCGGTCACGGTCATTGAGATCGAGCCGAATCGCGTCACCCAGTTCAAAACCGAAGAAACCGATGGCTACCGTGCAGTGCAAGTCACTGTAGGTGAGCGTCGTGCTTCGCGCGTGACTGCTGCTCAAGCAGGTCACTTCGCTAAAGCGAACGTTGCCGCTGGTCGCGGTGTCTGGGAGTTCCGTCTTGAAGAAGGCGACTACCAGGCTGGCGACTTGATCAATGCAGAAATCTTCGCTGCTGGCCAAATGGTAGATGTTACCGGTCAGTCGAAAGGTAAAGGCTTTGCCGGTACCATCAAGCGCTGGAACTTCCGCGGTCAAGATAACACCCACGGTAACTCCGTTTCCCACCGCGTCCCGGGCTCTATCGGCCAGTGCCAGACTCCTGGTCGTGTATTCAAGGGCAAGAAAATGTCCGGTCATATGGGCGCCGAGCGCGTGACCGTTCAGTCCCTGGAAGTAGTGCGCGTCGACGCTGAACGCAATCTGTTGCTGGTCAAGGGTGCCGTTCCTGGCGCTACTGGCGGTGATCTGGTTGTGCGTCCGGCTGCCAAGGCTCGCGGTTAAGGGGAAGCTGACATGCAACTAAATGTAAATGACGCTCAAGCGATCGAAGTTTCCGAACTGACTTTCGGTGGCGAATTCAACGAGACGCTGGTTCACCAAGCAGTCGTGGCCTACATGGCCGGCGGCCGTCAGGGCACCAAGCAGCAGAAAACCCGTTCCGACGTTGCTGGTGGCGGTAAGCGCCCATGGCGTCAGAAAGGTACTGGCCGTGCTCGTGCCGGTACTATCCGTAGCCCAATCTGGCGTGGCGGCGGTACCACTTTCGCAGCTCGTCCTCAGGATCACTCGCAGAAGCTCAACAAGAAGATGTACCGCGCAGCAATGCGTTCCATCCTCGCTGAGCTGGTGCGTACCGACCGTCTGGTCGTGGTTCAGGACTTCGCTGTTGAAGCACCGAAAACCAAAGACCTGCTGAACAAGCTGAATGGCATGGGTCTGAGCGACGTACTGATCGTTTCTGACGCTGTTGATCAGAATCTGTACCTGGCTGCTCGTAACCTGCCGCACGTCGATGTACGTGACGTACAGGGTTCCGATCCGGTCAGTCTGATCGCATACGACAAAGTGTTGATCACTGTGTCGGCCGTGAAGAAATTCGAGGAGCTGCTGGGATGAACCAGGAACGCGTATTTAAAGTCCTCCTTGGCCCGCATGTTTCCGAGAAGGCTACCGTTCTGGCTGAGAAAAAAGGCCAGTTCGTATTCAAGGTTGCTACTGACGCAACCAAGCTGGAAATCAAGAAAGCTGTCGAAGGCCTGTTCGGCGTAAAAGTCGAAAACGTGTCGACTGTTAACGTTCTGGGTAAAACCAAGCGTACCGCACGTGGTCTGGGCAAGCGTAATGACTGGAAGAAGGCGATCGTCTCCCTTCAGCCAGGCCAAGATCTCGATTTCAGCAGCAGTGCTGAGTAAGGAAGGGGTGCATCATGGCAATCGTTAAATGCAAACCGACTTCCCCTGGCCGCCGTTTCGTGGTCAAGGTGGTCAACAAGGAGCTGCATAAAGGCGCTCCTCACGCACCGCTGCTCGAGAAGAAGTCGAAGTCTGGTGGTCGTAACAACAATGGCCGCATCACTACTCGTCACGTAGGTGGTGGTCATAAGCAGCATTACCGTATGGTCGATTTCCGTCGCAACGACAAAGATGGCATCGTCGCCACTGTCGAGCGTATCGAATACGATCCAAACCGTACTGCTCACATCGCACTGCTGTGCTACGCAGACGGCGAGCGCCGCTACATCATCGCCCCTAAAGGCGTTGCTGCTGGCGACCAGCTGATCGCAGGCGCTCTGGCTCCAATCAAGCCAGGCAACTCCCTGCAACTGCGCAACATCCCAGTGGGTAGCACCATTCACGGCATCGAACTGAAGCCGGGCAAAGGTGCACAGATCGCTCGTTCCGCTGGTGCTTCGGCTCAGCTGATCGCTCGCGAAGGTGTCTACGTGACCGTTCGTCTGCGCTCTGGTGAGATGCGTAAAGTCCTGGCTGAATGCCGTGCGACCCTGGGTGAAGTCTCGAACTCCGAGCACAGCCTGCGTTCGCTGGGTAAAGCCGGTGCCAAACGCTGGCGTGGCGTTCGCCCAACCGTTCGTGGTGTTGCCATGAACCCGGTTGACCACCCACATGGTGGTGGTGAAGGTCGTACCTCCGGTGGTCGTCATCCGGTATCGCCATGGGGCTTCCCGACTAAGGGCGCGAAGACTCGTGGTAATAAGCGTACCGACAACATGATCGTCCGTCGTCGCAAGTAAATAGAGGGATACGACAGTGCCACGTTCTCTGAAAAAAGGTCCTTTTATCGATCTTCACCTACTGAAGAAGATCGAAGTGGCGGCGGAAAAGAACGATCGCAAACCAGTTAAGACCTGGTCGCGCCGTTCGATGATCCTGCCACAAATGGTCGGTCTGACCATCGCGGTACACAACGGTCGCCAACACGTCCCAGTTCTCGTGAACGAAGACATGGTCGGCCATAAACTGGGCGAGTTTGCCGGTACCCGCACTTATCGTGGGCACGTGGCTGACAAGAAAGCCAAGCGTTAAGGGGTAAGGAAATGGAAGTAGCCGCTAAGTTGTCGGGCGCTCGAATCTCCGCCCAGAAAGCCCGCTTGGTCGCCGACCAGATCCGCGGGAAGAAGGTGGGCGAAGCGCTCAACCTGTTGGCTTTCAGCAGCAAAAAAGCCGCTGAAATCATGAAGAAAGTCCTCGAGTCGGCCGTAGCCAACGCCGAGCATAACGAAGGCGCAGACGTTGATGACCTGAAGGTCTCCACCGTTTTCGTCAACGAAGGGCGTTCGCTGAAGCGCATCATGCCGCGTGCCAAAGGCCGCGCTGATCGCATCGTCAAGCGGTCTTGCCATATCACTGTCAAGGTTGCGGACAAGTAACGGAGTCGATCAGATGGGTCAGAAAGTACATCCCACTGGCATTCGCCTGGGAATCGTCAAGGAGCACACCTCCGTCTGGTACGCAGACGGTCGGACTTATGCGGACTATTTGCTCGCAGATCTGAATGTGCGTGAGTACCTCCAAGACAAACTAAAAAGCGCGTCCGTTAGCCGTATCGATATCCATCGTCCGGCTCAAACTGCACGCATCACCATCCACACCGCTCGTCCAGGTATTGTTATCGGGAAGAAAGGTGAAGATGTTGAAAAACTGCGTCAGGACCTGACCAAGCAAATGGGTGTGCCTGTGCACATCAATATCGAAGAGATCCGCAAGCCGGAACTCGACGGTATGCTGGTTGCTCAGAGCGTAGCTCAGCAGCTGGAGCGTCGTGTGATGTTCCGTCGCGCCATGAAGCGCGCCGTACAGAACGCCATGCGCATTGGTGCCAAAGGCATCAAGATCCAGGTGAGCGGTCGTCTCGGTGGTGCTGAAATCGCACGTACTGAATGGTATCGCGAAGGTCGTGTGCCGCTGCACACCCTGCGTGCTGATATCGACTATGCCACTTACGAAGCTCACACCACTTACGGTGTGATCGGTGTGAAGGTTTGGATTTTCAAAGGCGAAGTTATTGGTGGTCGCCAAGAAGAACTGAAACCACAAGCACCAGCGCCTCGTAAAAAAGCTGCTAAGTAAGGGGTACGCCAAATGTTGCAACCAAAGCGTACAAAATTCCGCAAGCAGATGACTGGCCACAACCGTGGTCTGGCGCTGCGCGGTAGCAAAGTCAGCTTCGGCGAGTTTGCTCTGAAAGCTGTTGCTCGCGGTCGTCTCACCGCCCGCCAGATTGAGTCGGCACGTCGTGCTCTGACCCGTCACGTAAAACGTGGCGGCAAAATCTGGATCCGTGTGTTCCCGGACAAGCCGATCTCCAAGAAGCCTCTCGAAGTGCGGATGGGTAAAGGTAAAGGTTCCGTGGAGTACTGGGTTGCCCAGATCCAGCCAGGCAAAGTCCTGTACGAGATCGAGGGTGTTTCTGAAGAGCTGGCGCGTGAGGCTTTCGCCTTGGCGGCTGCAAAGCTGCCTCTCGCCACCTCCTTTGTTAAGCGGACGGTGATGTGATGAAAGCGAATGAACTTCGTGAAAAATCAGCACAGCAGCTGAACGAGCAACTGCTCGGCTTGCTGCGCGACCAGTTCAATCTGCGTATGCAGAAAGCAACTGGCCAGTTGGGGCAGTCGCACCTGCTCTCGCAAGTTAAGCGTGACATCGCTCGCGTGAAAACTGTGCTCAACCAGCAGGCAGGTAAGTGATCATGGCTGAAGCTGAAAAAACCGTCCGTACGCTGACTGGCCGTGTCGTCAGCGACAAGATGGACAAAACCATCACCGTACTGATCGAGCGTCGCGTAAAGCACCCGATCTACGGTAAATACGTTAAGCGTTCGACTAAGCTGCACGCGCACGACGAAACCAATCAGTGCCATATCGGCGACAAAGTCTCCATCCGTGAGACTCGTCCGCTGGCCAAGACCAAAGCTTGGGCACTGGTTGAAGTTCTCGAACGCGCTGTTGAAGTCTAAGGGCTAAGGGTCGGAGAAATTTTATGATTCAGACTCAATCCATGCTCGATGTGGCCGATAACAGCGGCGCTCGTCGCGTCATGTGCATCAAGGTTCTCGGCGGTTCGCACCGCCGTTACGCCGGCATCGGTGACATCATCAAGGTAACCGTCAAGGAAGCAATTCCGCGCGGTAAAGTGAAGAAAGGCCAAGTGATGACTGCTGTTGTAGTCCGCACTCGCCACGGTGTCCGTCGTGCTGACGGCTCCATCATCCGCTTTGATGGCAATGCTGCTGTTCTGCTGAACAACAAGCAAGAGCCGATCGGCACCCGTATCTTTGGGCCAGTGACCCGTGAACTTCGTACTGAGAAGTTCATGAAGATCGTCTCGCTCGCCCCAGAAGTGCTGTAAGGAGATCCGACATGCAAAAGATTCGTCGTGACGACGAGATCATCGTGATCGCCGGCAAAGACAAAGGTAAGCGCGGTAAGGTGCTCAAGGTTCTCGCTGACGACCGTCTGGTCGTTGGTGGGATCAACCTGGTGAAGCGTCATACCAAGCCTAACCCGATGTCGGGCGTACAAGGCGGTATCGTCGAGAAAGAAGCGCCACTGCACGCTTCCAACGTCGCCATTTTCAACGGCGAAACCAACAAGGCTGACCGCGTTGGTTTCAAAGTAGAAGACGGCAAGAAAATTCGTGTCTTCAAGTCGACCCAAAAAGCGGTTGATGCTTGAACACTGCTAGGTAGAAGACCATGGCACGACTGAAAGAGATTTACCGGAAGGAAATTGCTCCGAAGCTTAAGGAAGAACTTAAGCTGGCGAACGTGATGGAAGTTCCGCGCGTTACCAAGATCACCCTGAACATGGGTCTGGGCGAAGCTGTCGGCGACAAAAAAGTCATCGAACACGCTGTTGCTGACCTGGAGAAGATCACCGGTCAGAAAGCCGTTGTGACTTTCGCTCGGAAATCCATCGCGGGCTTCAAAGTCCGTGAGGGCTGGCCGATCGGCGTTAAAGTTACTCTGCGCCGTGATCGTATGTACGAATTCCTGGACCGCCTGCTGGCGATCTCCCTGCCTCGGGTTCGCGACTTCCGCGGCCTGAATGCCAAGTCCTTCGATGGTCGTGGTAACTACAGCATGGGCGTGAAAGAGCAGATCATCTTCCCGGAAATCGACTACGACAAGATCGATGCTCTGCGCGGTCTGGACATTACCCTGACCACCACTGCCAAGAACGATGACGAAGGCCGCGCTCTGCTGCGTGCTTTCAAATTCCCGTTCCGCAACTGATTGGAGTAGGAAAATGGCCAAGAAGAGCATGAAAAACCGTGAGCTGAAGCGTCAGCTCACTGTTGCCAAGTACGCCAAGAAGCGTGCCGAGCTGAAAGCGATCATCGTCAATCTGGAAGCAACTCCAGAAGAGCGTTTTGCCGCTGTCGTAGCTCTGCAGAAGCAGCCACGTGACGCCAGCGCTGCGCGCCTGCGTAACCGCTGCCGCATCACCGGTCGTCCACACGGCGTTTACCGTAAGTTCGGCCTCGGCCGTAACAAGCTGCGTGAAGCAGCAATGCGCGGTGACGTTCCAGGTCTGGTTAAAGCCAGCTGGTAAGACGTACCGGCAGCGTCCAGGTGGCGGAGGAGCAATCTTCCGACCACTGGTGACTTTGCAACGAAACAAGCCCCTTCTGGGGCTTGTTTCGTTTCTGGGAACTGTCTAGAATGACCGGCTCTCCTGAGCCCGGGTTTTTCAACTGGCGCGCTCAGGCGACTGTAGTAGCCGAGAGGCTAATTTTTCTTGTATCAGGAGCGTCTAGCCCATGAGTATGCAGGACCCGTTAGCGGACATGCTAACTCGCATCCGTAATGCCCAGATGGCTGAAAAGTCCGTCGTAAGCATGCCTTCGTCGACTCTGAAGGTTGCGGTAGCCAAAGTTCTGAAAGACGAAGGTTACATCGCTGGCTATCAGGTCAGCAGCGAAGTAAAACCATCGCTTTCCATCGAGCTGAAATACTTCGAAGGCCGTCCGGTCATCGAGGAAGTCAAGCGCGTAAGTCGTCCAGGCCTGCGTCAGTACAAGTCCGTCGAAGAACTGCCGAAAGTACGTGGCGGTCTGGGCGTGTCTATCGTCTCCACCAACAAAGGTGTGATGACTGATCGTGCTGCGCGCGCTGCCGGTGTCGGCGGCGAAGTTCTCTGCACAGTGTTCTAAGGGGGGATAAGCATGTCTCGCGTCGCTAAGAACCCCGTTAAGCTGCCAGCTGGCGTCGAAATCAAATTCGTCGGCCAACAGCTTTCGGTGAAGGGTGCCAAGGGCACTCTCGAACTGAACGTTCACTCGTCCGTAGAAGTAGTTGAAGAAGCTGGTGAGCTGCGTTTCGCTGCTCGCAATGGCGATCAACAAACTCGCGCTATGGCCGGTACTACCCGTGCCCTGGTTAACAACATGGTCCAAGGCGTAAGCCAAGGCTTCGAGCGCAAGCTCCAGCTGGTCGGTGTTGGTTACAAAGCACAAGCCAAAGGCACCGTGCTGAACCTGGCGCTGGGCTTCTCGCATCCAGTGGATTACGAACTGCCGGCCGGTATCACCGCTGAGACCCCAAGCCAGACCGATATCCTGATCAAGGGTATCGATAAGCAGCTGGTAGGTCAGGTGGCCGCTGAAATCCGCGACTTCCGTCCACCAGAGCCGTACAAAGGCAAGGGTGTGCGTTACGCGGACGAAGTCGTCCGTCGTAAAGAAGCCAAGAAGAAGTAGGGCCTAGCAAATGACCGACAAAAAAGTTACTCGACTGCGTCGCGCTCGCAAAGCACGCCTGAAAATGCACGAACTCGAAGTCGTGCGTCTCTGCGTGTTCCGCTCCTCGCAGCACATCTATGCCCAGGTCCTTTCGGCCGACGGCAGCAAAGTCCTGGCCAGCGCCTCGACTTTGGACAAAGAACTGCGTGATGGCGCCACCGGCAACATCGACGCGGCCACTAAGGTTGGCAAGCTGGTAGCTGAGCGCGCGAAAGCCGCCGGTGTATCTCAAGTTGCCTTTGACCGTTCCGGCTTCAAGTACCACGGCCGCGTCAAGGCGCTGGCTGATGGTGCTCGTGAAGGCGGGCTGGAGTTCTAAGTTATGGCAAATAACGATCAAAAGCGCGACGAAGGCTACATCGAGAAGCTGGTTCAAGTTAACCGCGTTGCCAAAACCGTAAAAGGCGGCCGTATCTTCACTTTCACCGCGTTGACCGTGGTAGGTGATGGCAAGGGTCGTGTTGGTTTCGGCCGTGGTAAATCGCGCGAAGTACCTGCTGCGATCCAGAAGGCTATGGAAGCTGCTCGCCGCAACATGATTCAGGTTGACCTGAACGGCACCACCCTGCAGTACGCCACCAAGTCCGCCCATGGCGCGTCGAAGGTGTACATGCAGCCTGCCTCTGAAGGTACCGGTATCATCGCCGGTGGCGCAATGCGTGCCGTCCTGGAAGTTGCTGGCGTTCAGAACGTCCTGGCCAAGTGCTATGGCTCGACCAACCCTGTAAACGTGGTTCACGCCACTTTCAAGGGTCTGAAGGCTATGCAATCTCCTGAGTCCATTGCTGCCAAGCGCGGCAAGAGCGTTGAGGAGATCCGTTGATCATGGCTACCGTTAAAGTAACGCTGATCAAAAGCACCGCCGGCCGTCTCCCTAACCACAAACTGTGTGTTAAGGGTCTGGGTCTGCGCCGCATCGGTCACACTGTAGAAGTCCTGGATACTCCCGAGAACCGCGGGATGATCAACAAGGCTTACTACATGCTGCGCGTCGAGGGTTAATCGATGAAACTCAATGATCTGAGTCCAGCGCCGGGTTCCCGTCGCGAGAAGCATCGTCCGGGTCGTGGTATCGGTAGTGGTTTGGGTAAGACTGGTGGCCGTGGTCACAAAGGTCAAACCTCCCGCTCCGGTGGCACCATTGCTCCAGGCTTTGAAGGCGGTCAACAGCCGCTGCACCGTCGTCTGCCGAAATTCGGCTTCGTTTCCCTGAAAGCCATGGATCGCGCAGAAGTGCGTCTGTCCGAGCTGGCCAAAGTGGAAGGCGACGTTGTCACCGTGCAATCCCTGAAGGATGCCAACGTGATTAACCAGAACGTACAGCGTGTGAAAATCATGCTGTCGGGCGAAGTTACTCGCGCAGTCACCATCAAGGGTATCGCAGCCACCAAAGGTGCGCGTGCGGCTATCGAAGCAGCTGGCGGCAAGTTCGAGGAATAAATGGCTAAGCAAGGTGCTCTCTCTTCGCTCGGCAAAGGCGGGATGTCTGAACTTTGGGCTCGTCTGCGTTTTCTGTTCCTGGCGATCATCGTCTATCGGATAGGCGCACACATCCCAGTTCCAGGTATCAACCCGGACCGGCTGGCGGAACTGTTTCGACAGAATGAGGGGACCATTCTTAGCTTGTTCAACATGTTTTCCGGCGGCGCGCTGGAGCGGATGAGCATCTTTGCACTGGGGATCATGCCGTACATTTCGGCATCGATCATCATGCAGCTGATGACCGCCGTCAGCCCGCAGCTGGAGCAGTTGAAGAAGGAAGGTGAAGCTGGCCGTCGCAAGATCAGCCAGTACACCCGCTACGGCACCGTAATCCTGGCGCTGGTCCAGGCCATTGGCATGTCCATTGGTCTGGCCGGTCAGGGCGTGGCGTTTTCTGCTGACTTTGGCTTCCATTTCGTTGCAGTGTCCACGTTTGTGGCTGGTGCAATGTTCATGATGTGGCTGGGTGAGCAGATCACGGAGCGCGGTGTAGGCAACGGTATCTCGATGTTGATCTTCGCAGGTATCGTCGCCGGTCTTCCGAGAGCAATCGGGCAGTCTTTCGAGTCTGCACGTACAGGCGATATCAATATTTTCGCTCTGGTCGCTATCGGTTTGCTGGCAGTAGCGATTATCGGTTTTGTGGTGTTCATTGAGCGTGGTCAGCGTCGTATCGCCGTTCACTACGCCAAGCGTCAGCAGGGCCGCAAGGTCTTCGCTGCGCAGACCAGCCACTTGCCGCTGAAAGTGAACATGGCGGGTGTTATTCCTGCCATTTTCGCGAGCAGCATCTTGCTGTTCCCGGCTTCGCTGGGTGCCTGGTTCGGTCAGTCCGAAGGTATGGGCTGGTTGCAGGACATCTCGCAGTCGATCGCTCCTGGTCAGCCGTTGAATATTCTGCTGTTTAGTGCAGGGATTATTTTCTTCTGCTTCTTCTATACGGCGTTGATGTTCAATCCGAAAGACGTAGCGGAGAACCTGAAGAAGTCCGGTGCCTTTATTCCGGGCATCCGTCCAGGTGAGCAGTCGGCGCGCTACATTGATGGCGTTCTGACCCGCTTGACCATGTTCGGTGCTCTTTATATGACGGCCGTCTGTCTGCTTCCCCAGTTCCTGGTGGTTGCTGCAAACGTTCCGTTCTACCTTGGCGGGACCTCGTTGCTGATTGTGGTAGTGGTTGTGATGGACTTCATGTCCCAAGTACAATCGCACCTCGTTTCGCACCAGTACGAATCCCTGATGAAGAAAGCCAACCTGAAAGGCTACGGTGGCAGCGGTTTGCTGCGCTGAGAGACCCTTAAGGTTCGAGGAGTTGGTGATGAAAGTTCGTGCATCGGTGAAAAAGCTGTGCCGTAACTGCAAGATTATTCGCCGCGAAGGTGTTGTTCGAGTAATTTGCAGTGCGGAACCACGTCACAAGCAGCGCCAAGGCTGAGTGTGATTTGCGCTACAAACCCAGCAGCTAGTGCGCTGCTGGGTTGATTATTTGTTTCTACAGCGATATTATCTCGCGCCCTATTTCTTGGCTTCCGGGGCGTAGGTAGCTGTCAATTGGAGTCCCACTGAATGGCCCGTATTGCAGGCGTCAACATTCCAGATAACAAGCACACTGTTATCTCGCTGACCTACATCTATGGTGTTGGTCGCACTACTGCACAGAAAATCTGTGTAGAGACTGGGGTCAACCCAGCCGCTAAGATCAAGGATCTGAGCGACGAGCAGGTTGAATCGCTGCGTACTGAAGTTGCGAAGTACATCACCGAAGGTGATCTGCGTCGTGACATCAACATGAAAATCAAGCGGTTGATGGACCTGGGTTGCTACCGCGGCCTGCGTCATCGTCGGGGTCTGCCAGTACGCGGTCAGCGTACCAAGACCAACGCGCGTACCCGTAAGGGCCCGCGTAAGCCGATCCGCAAGTAATCGCACCAGCGAATCGACAGGAATTTAGAAATGGCAAAACCTGCTGCTCGTCCTCGTAAAAAAGTCAAAAAGACAGTGGTTGATGGCATCGCCCACATCCACGCGTCTTTCAACAACACCATCGTGACCATCACCGATCGTCAAGGTAACGCTCTGTCCTGGGCTACCTCCGGCGGTTCGGGTTTCCGCGGTTCCCGCAAGTCCACCCCGTTCGCTGCTCAAGTAGCTGCTGAGCGTGCTGGTCAAGCTGCGCTGGAATATGGTCTGAAGAACCTCGACGTTAACGTCAAGGGTCCAGGTCCAGGTCGTGAGTCCGCTGTTCGTGCTTTGAACGGTTGTGGCTATAAGATCGCCAGCATCACCGACGTGACGCCAATCCCGCATAACGGGTGCCGTCCGCCGAAGAAGCGCCGCGTGTAATCAGGAGACAGATAAATGGCACGTTACATTGGTCCAAAATGCAAACTGTCTCGTCGTGAAGGCACCGATCTGTTCCTGAAGAGCGGCGTTCGCGCTCTGGAATCGAAGTGCAACATCGAAGCAGCCCCAGGTATCCACGGCCAGCGCCGTGGCCGTCAGTCCGACTACGGCACCCAGCTGCGCGAGAAACAAAAAGTACGTCGCATCTATGGCGTTCTCGAGCGTCAGTTCAGCGGTTACTACAAGGAAGCAGCCTCCAAGAAGGGTGCAACCGGCGAGAACCTGCTGCAGCTGCTCGAATGCCGTCTGGATAACGTCGTTTATCGTATGGGCTTTGGCGCTACTCGTGCCGAATCCCGTCAGCTGGTTTCGCACAAAGCGATCAGCATTAACGGCAAGACTGTAAACATTCCGTCCTACCAAGTTCGTCCGGGTGACGTGGTCGCGGTTCGCGAGAAGTCGCAGAACCAGCTGCGCATTGTTCAAGCCCTTGAACTGTGCGCCCAGCGTGGCCGCGTTGAGTGGGTAGATGTGGATGCTGCCAAGAAGTCGGGCGTTTTCAAGAACGTTCCTGCTCGCAGCGACCTGTCCGCCGACATCAACGAAAGCCTGATTGTCGAGCTCTACTCCAAGTAAGGGCTAGAAAATAGGTGCATCCATGCAGATTTCGGTAAATGAGTTCCTGACGCCCCGCCACATCGATGTGCAGGTCGTCAGTCCAACCCGCGCTAAAATCACGCTCGAGCCTCTCGAGCGTGGCTTTGGCCATACCCTGGGCAACGCGCTGCGCCGCATCCTGTTGTCCTCTATGCCTGGCTGTGCAGTAGTCGAGGCCGAGATTGACGGTGTACTCCACGAGTACTCGGCAATCGAAGGTGTACAGGAAGACGTCATTGAAATCCTGTTGAACCTGAAAGGCCTGGCTATCAAACTGCACGGTCGTGACGAAGTTACGCTGACCTTGTCGAAAAAGGGTTCGGGGGTGGTTACCGCTGCCGATATTCAGCTGGATCATGATGTCGAGATCGTTAACCCCGATCACGTAATCGCTAACCTGGCGTCTAACGGCGCCCTGAACATGAAGCTCACCGTAGCTCGTGGTCGTGGTTATGAGCCGGCCGATTCGCGTCAGAGCGATGAAGACGAAAGCCGCAGCATTGGTCGCTTGCAGCTTGACTCTTCGTTCAGCCCGGTTCGCCGTATCGCCTACGTGGTGGAAAACGCCCGTGTCGAGCAGCGTACCAACCTGGACAAGCTGGTAATTGATCTGGAAACCAACGGTACCCTGGATCCTGAAGAGGCTATCCGTCGTGCTGCAACCATCCTGCAACAGCAGCTGGCTGCGTTCGTCGACCTCAAAGGTGACAGCGAACCTGTGGTAGTCGAACAGGAAGACGAGATCGATCCGATCCTGCTTCGTCCGGTTGACGATCTGGAATTGACCGTGCGTTCGGCCAACTGCCTTAAGGCGGAGAACATTTACTACATCGGCGATCTGATTCAGCGCACCGAAGTAGAACTGTTGAAGACTCCGAACCTGGGCAAGAAGTCCCTGACTGAAATCAAGGACGTTCTGGCCTCCCGTGGTCTGTCCCTCGGCATGCGCCTCGACAACTGGCCGCCTGCAAGTCTTAAGAAAGACGACAAGGCGACTGCCTGATCGTCGTAATCACCGAACGTAGTGTTTGGTAAGGAATGAATCATGCGTCATCGTAAAAGTGGACGTCACCTGAGCCGTACCAGCTCTCACCGCAAGGCTATGTTCCAGAACATGGCGGTGTCGCTGTTCGAGCACGAGCTGATCAAAACTACCCTGCCAAAAGCCAAGGAACTGCGCCGCGTTGCCGAGCCGCTGATCACCCTGGCCAAGGAAGACAGCGTAGCTAACCGTCGTCTGGCTTTCGACCGTACCCGTTCGAAAGAAATCGTCGGTAAGCTGTTCAACGATCTGGGCAAGCGCTATGCCACCCGTCAGGGCGGCTACCTGCGTATCCTCAAGTGCGGCTTCCGCGCTGGCGATAACGCACCAATGGCGTACGTCGAGCTGGTTGATCGTCCTGTCGGTGGCTCGGTAGAAGCTGCTGAGTAAGGCGACAGTCTGAAACAAGGAACCGGGCCTAGTGCCCGGTTTTTTGTGTCTACATGCATTGTAATAATCTATTGATCTTAGTCAGTTAATGAATTTGTTGCTGTCATGGTTCTGCTCGATACTCATTCCAAGCCGATTAGCCGGCAGTTTGAGACCGATGCAGTTCAAAACCGATAGGGAGATAGCGCATGAGCCAGACCAAGATACTGACCACCGCCAGCGGTGCACCGGTCGCTGATAACCAGAATTCGCGTTCGGCAGGCCCGCGTGGCCCGTTGTTGCTGGATGACTTTCATCTGATCGAGAAGCTCGCGCATTTCAACCGCGAGAACATCCCTGAGCGCCGTGTGCACGCCAAGGGCTCGGGGGCCTACGGTACCTTCACCGTGACCCGCGATATCACCCAGTATAGCTGTGCCAAGCTGTTCAGCGATGTCGGCAAGCAGACCGAGACCTTCCTGCGTTTCTCCACTGTGGGTGGCGAGCGTGGTTCGGCGGATACCGAGCGTGATCCGCGGGGTTTCGCCCTGAAGTTCTACACCGAAGAAGGTAACTGGGACATCGTCGGCAACAACACCCCGGTGTTCTTCATTCGTGATCCGCTCAAATTCCCAGACTTTATCCACACTCAGAAGCGTCTGCCGCAAAGCAACCTGAAGAGCGCGCAAATGATGTGGGACTTCTGGTCGCATTCGCCTGAAGCGCTGCACCAGGTCACGATCCTCTTTTCTGACCGCGGCATTCCTGACGGTTACCGTCACATGCACGGTTTTGGCAGCCACACGTACAGCCTGATCAATGCCGAAGGTCAACGCACCTGGGTCAAGTGGCACTTCAAGACCAGGCAGGGTATCAAGAACCTGGCGCCGGCCGATGCCGCTCGCCTGGCCGGCACTGACCCTGACTACGCGCAGCGCGACCTGTTCGAGGCCATCGAGCGCGGCGACTTCCCGAAATGGGCGGTATGCATCCAGGTGATGAGCGAAGAAGAGGCTGATAGTCGCGACGAAAACCCCTTCGACGTGACCAAGACCTGGTCGCAGAAAGATTATCCGCTGATCGAAATCGGCGAGCTGGAGCTGAACCGTAATCCTCTCAACTACTTCGCTGAAGTCGAGCAAGCCGCTTTTGGGCCGAGCAACATGGTTCCAGGCGTAGGGCTATCACCTGACCGCATGCTTCAGGGGCGCGTATTCGCCTATGCAGACGCCCATCGCTACCGCGTCGGTACCAACCATCAACAGTTGCCGGTCAACGCCCCACGCAGCACGGTGAACAGCTACCAGCGTGATGGCGCCATGGCGGTTGGCAGCAATGGTGGTGCGGCACCGAACTACGAGCCGAACAGCTACGCCAATGCGCCTAAACAGGCGCCGCAATACGCTGAGCCGGCCTTGACCCTGAATGGTGTGGCTGGTCGCTACGATCACCGCGAAGATACTGACTACTACAGTCATGCCGGTGCACTGTTCCGCTTGATGAACGCCGAACAGCAAGCCCTGCTGATCGGCAACATTGCCGGGGCCATGGCCGGTGTATCCGAAGATGTCGTTCAGCGTCAGTTGCAGCACTTCTTCAAGGCCGATCCGGCCTATGGGGAGGGGATTGCCAAGGCTTTGGGCATCAATCTCGCCTAAGTCGAAGTGATAAGAAGAACCGCCCTCATTTGGGCGGTTTTTCAATGAATATCACTACCGTTTACCCGCTTTTTTGCACATTTGTGCCCGATTCCAAGTGACCTTCCGGGCCTCCTGGTTCACACTATAACTTTCACACAGGGAGAGGCAGGGCGATGCAAGGTCACCCGGACGTAATCGATTATCTCAACACGTTGCTGACGGGCGAACTGGCGGCACGTGATCAATATTTCATCCACTCGCGGATGTACGAAGACTGGGGCTTGAGCAAGCTCTACGAGCGTATCAACCACGAGATGGAAGAAGAGACCCAGCACGCTGATGCCCTGATGCGTCGTATCCTCATGCTCGAAGGCACTCCACGCATGCGCGCAGATGATCTGGACGTTGGCGCAACTGTGCCGGAAATGATCGCTGCTGACCTGCGACTGGAGTACAAGGTGCGCGCCGCGCTGTGCAAAGGCATCGAATTGTGCGAACTACACAAGGACTACATCAGTCGCGACATCCTGCGCCTGCAGTTGGCCGATACTGAAGAAGATCACACCTACTGGCTGGAAAAGCAGCAAGGCCTGATCAAGTCCATCGGCCTGGAGAACTACCTGCAGTCGCAGATGTAATTTTCCCGAAACAAAAAGAAGCCCCGCCAGTGCGGGGCTTCTGCTTTCTGATGGCCCTGGCTGACTTCAGGCTCGGTCACGCTCCAATAGCGGTTTGAGGTAGTAACCGGTATACGACTGCTTCATCTCGGCAACTTCTTCTGGCGTGCCGCAACCAATGATCTGCCCACCCTTGGAGCCGCCCTCAGGCCCGAGGTCGACAATCCAGTCGGCAGTCTTGATTACGTCCAGGTTGTGCTCGATCACCACCACCGTGTTGCCGTGGTCGCGCAGACGGTGCAGTACATCGAGCAACTGCTGGATATCCGCAAAGTGCAGGCCGGTTGTCGGCTCGTCGAGGATGTACAGGGTCTTGCCAGTATCACGCTTGGACAGCTCGCGCGACAACTTGACCCGCTGCGCCTCGCCGCCGGAGAGGGTGGTCGCCGACTGTCCGAGTTTGATGTAGGACAGGCCGACATCCATCAGCGTCTGCAGCTTGCGCGCCAGGGCCGGGACTGCGTCGAAGAACTCGCGGGCTTCCTCGATGGTCATTTCCAGGACCTCGTGGATGTTCTTGCCCTTGTACTTGATCTCCAGGGTTTCGCGGTTGTAACGCTTGCTCTTGCACACGTCGCAAGGCACGTAGATGTCCGGCAGGAAGTGCATCTCGACCTTGATCAGGCCGTCGCCCTGACAGGCCTCGCAGCGTCCGCCTTTGACGTTGAAGGAGAAGCGCCCCGGGCCATAGCCGCGAGAACGAGACTCCGGCACGCCGGAGAACAGCTCACGGATTGGTGTGAACAGGCCGGTGTAGGTCGCCGGGTTCGAGCGTGGCGTGCGGCCGATCGGGCTCTGGTCGATGTCGACCACTTTGTCCAGATGCTGCAGGCCGTCACAGCTGTCGTGCGCAGCGGCTTCCAAAGTGCTGGCGCCATTGAGGGCGGTAGCACTGAGGGGGAACAGCGTGTTGTTGATCAGTGTCGACTTGCCCGAGCCGGATACCCCGGTCACACAGGTCAGCAGGCCGATCGGGATTTCCAGGTCGACGTTCTGCAGATTGTTGCCACGTGCGCCCTTGAGCTTGAGCGAGAGCTTCTTGTTGCGTGGGGTGCGTTTGCCCGGTACAGCAATTTTCACCCGCCCGGACAGGTACTTGCCGGTCAGTGAGTCAGGGTGAGCCATGACATCGGCCGGTGTGCCTTCGGCGACGATCTGCCCACCATGCACACCGGCACCCGGGCCAATATCCACGACATAGTCGGCCAAGCGGATGGCATCTTCGTCGTGTTCGACGACGATCACCGTGTTGCCGATATCGCGCAGGTGGTTGAGCGTTGCCAGCAGGCGGTCGTTGTCGCGCTGGTGCAGGCCGATGGACGGCTCATCGAGGATGTACATCACCCCGACCAGGCCGGCGCCGATCTGGCTGGCCAGGCGAATACGCTGGGCCTCACCGCCGGACAGGGTATCGGCGCTACGGTCGAGGGTCAGGTAGTCGAGGCCGACATTGACCAGAAACTGCAGGCGCTCACAGATCTCCTTGAGAATCTTGTCGGCAATTTCGCCGCGACGACCGGTCAGCTTGAGGCCGCCGAAGTAAGTGCTGGCATCGCCAATTGGCAGGTTAGTTACAGCTGGCAGGGTCTTTTCGCCGACCCAGACATGCCGCGCCTCGCGGCGCAAGCGCGTGCCGCGGCAATCCGGGCAGGGCTGGGTGCTGAGGAACTTGGCCAGCTCTTCGCGCACGGTCGCCGACTCGGTTTCGCGGTAGCGTCGCTCCAGGTTCGGCACGATGCCTTCGAACGGGTGCGAGCGCTTGACGATGTCGCCGCGGTCGTTGAGGTACTTGAAGTCGACGTTCTGTTTGCCACTGCCATGCAGGATGACTTTTTGCTGTTCGGCCGGCAGCTCGCCGAACGGTACTTCGAGGCTGAAGTCATAGTGGGCGGCCAGTGAACCGAGCATCTGGAAGTAATAAACGTTGCGACGGTCCCAGCCGCGAATCGCGCCTTCAGCCAGGGTCAGTTCACTATTGACCAGGCGTTTGGTGTCGAAGAACTGTTTGACCCCCAGCCCGTCACAGGTCGGGCAGGCGCCAGCCGGGTTGTTGAAGGAGAACAGCTTGGGTTCCAGCTCGCTGATGGCATGGCCGCAGATCGGGCAGGCGAAGCGCGCCGAGAAGATCATCTCCTCGAATGCTTCGTCGTCCATCGAGCCCACCAAGGCAATGCCGTCCGCCAGCTTCAGTGCGGTTTCGAACGATTCAGCCAGGCGCTGCTGAAGGTCTTCGCGGACTTTGAAGCGGTCGACCACCACTTCGATAGTGTGCTTTTTCTGTTTATCCAGCTTGGGCAGTTCATCGAGTTCGAACAGCTTGCCGTTGACCCGGGCACGGACGAAGCCCTGGGCACGCAGTTCGTCGAACACCGCCAGGTGCTCGCCCTTGCGTTCGCGAATCACCGGGGCCAGCAGCATCAACTTGCTGCCCTCGGGTTGGGTCAGTACAAGATCAACCATTTGGCTGACGGTCTGCGCTTCCAGCGGGATGTCGTGGTCCGGGCAGCGTGGCGTCCCTACGCGGGCGTAGAGCAGGCGCAGGTAGTCGTAGATTTCGGTGATGGTGCCGACAGTCGAGCGCGGGTTGTGCGAGGTCGATTTCTGTTCGATGGAAATCGCGGGTGACAGCCCTTCGATGGTGTCGACGTCAGGTTTTTCCATCATCGACAGGAACTGCCGAGCGTACGCCGACAGCGATTCGACGTAGCGGCGCTGGCCTTCGGCGTACAGGGTATCGAACGCCAGCGATGACTTGCCGGAACCGGACAGGCCGGTGATAACGATCAGCTTGTCCCGGGGCAGGGTCAGGTCGATGTTCTTCAGGTTGTGGGTCCGTGCCCCACGAATCAGGATCTTGTCCACTGCGGCCTCGCTTGGCGGGCATAAACGGTTGAGTATACGGCGCCCTGCCATTACGCGGCAAAGCGTCGCGTATATGCCGTGACGCGATCGGACTGGTAGAATCGCCGCCGGTTCACACGAGGTTTATCCATGCACGATCCCCACAGCGAACGCATGAGCGGCAGCGAAACCCGCGCCGCAGGCGGCCTGGCCCTGGTGTTCGCCTTCCGTATGCTGGGCATGTTCATGGTCCTGCCGGTGCTTGCGACCTATGGCATGGACCTGGCAGGCGCCACCCCGGCGCTGATTGGCCTGGCCATTGGTGCCTATGGTCTGACCCAGGCATTCCTGCAGATTCCGTTCGGGGTCATTTCCGATCGCATTGGTCGTCGTCCGGTGATTTACCTGGGCCTGGTGATCTTTGCCCTCGGCAGCGTACTGGCGGCCCAGGCCGACTCGATCTGGGGGGTGATTGCCGGGCGTATCCTGCAAGGTGCCGGGGCGATTTCGGCGGCAGTGATGGCGCTGCTTTCGGACCTGACCCGCGAGCAACACCGGACCAAAGCCATGGCCATGATCGGCATGAGTATCGGCCTGTCGTTTGCCGTGGCTATGGTGGCGGGCCCCTTGCTGACCCGTGCTTTCGGCTTGTCGGGCCTGTTCCTGGTCACGGCCGCCATGGCGGTGGTCGGCATCGGCCTGATCGCCTTCGTCGTGCCAGCGTCCCACGGTGCCTTGCAACACCGCGAGTCTGGCGTCGCCAAGCAAGCCCTGGGGCCGACCTTGCGTCATCCCGACCTGCTGCGTCTGGATGTCGGCATCTTCGTCCTGCATGCAATCCTGATGGCCAGCTTCGTTGCCTTGCCCCTGGCCTTGGTCGAGCGTGGTGGCCTGCCCAAGGAAGAGCATTGGTGGGTGTACCTGACTGCCTTGCTGGTCTCATTTTTTGCAATGATCCCGTTCATCATCTACGGCGAAAAAAAGCGCAAGATGAAACGAGTCCTGCTGGGTGCGGTCAGTGTGTTGGCGCTGACGGAGCTGTATTTCTGGCTGTCGGCAGATAACTTGCACGAACTGGTGATAGGCACCGTGATATTCTTTACTGCCTTCAACCTGCTGGAGGCATCCTTGCCTTCGCTGGTGAGCAAGGTGTCGCCCGCCGGCGGCAAGGGCACGGCCATGGGGGTGTATTCCACCAGCCAGTTCCTTGGTGCCGCGCTGGGAGGAATTCTCGGTGGCTGGTTGTTCCAGCACGGAGGCCTGAGCACGGTGTTCCTGGGCTGTGCAGCCCTGTGTGCAGTGTGGTGGATCGTTGCCCTGAGCATGCGTGAGCCGCCGTACGTGACCAGCCTGCGCATGCCGTTGTCGGCCGAGGCGGTCCGCGAAGCGGGACTGACCGAACGGCTGTTGGCCGTACCGGGTGTGACCGACGCAGTGGTGGTGGCCGATGAGTCCGCCATCTATATCAAACTTGATACACAAATTTTGGATCGCACGACCCTGGAGCGCCTGGTAAACCCGGCCTCCGCAGCGTGCGAAGCCTAGGAGAACGTTATGGCCCGTGGGGTTAACAAAGTCATTCTGGTCGGTACTTGCGGTCAGGATCCCGAAGTCCGCTACCTGCCCAACGGTAACGCCGTGACCAACCTGAGCCTGGCTACCAGCGAGCAGTGGACCGACAAGCAGACTGGCCAGAAGGTCGAGCGCACCGAGTGGCACCGCGTTTCGATGTTCGGCAAGGTTGCCGAGATCGCCGGCGAGTACCTGCGCAAAGGTTCGCAGGTTTACATCGAAGGCAAACTGCAGACCCGCGAGTGGGAAAAAGACGGCATCAAGCGTTACACCACGGAAATCATCGTCGACATGCAGGGCACCATGCAGCTGCTCGGTGGCCGTCCACAGAACCAGGACGGTTCTCAGCAGCAGGGTGGCAACAACTACAACCAGGCGCCACGCCAGCAGGCTCCTCGTCCGCAGCAGTCCGCGCCACAACAGCGCCCGGCGCCTCAGCAGGCCGCACCGCAGCCGGCTCCGGATTTTGACAGCTTTGATGACGATATTCCGTTCTGATTCCTGAGCGCGTCAAGACACAAACAAAAGCCGCAGCCCGTGACCTGGCTGCGGCTTTTTTGTGGCTGTTGTGCCCGGTGTGACATTAATAGAACAGGCGCGGCTCGGGGGAGGCCAGCAAGCTGGCCAGCTTGGTCAGGGCAAAGTTCAGTTCGGCGCGGCTCGGGGACATCAAGGCAATGCGTACACCGCAGGAGGCGGTGGTGCGCTGAGCCAGGAACTGGCTGCCGCTAACCACCGTTACACCCTGCGCCCGGGCCAGGTTGGCGAACTCATCGCAGTTCCAGGGCTCTGGCAATTCCAGCCAGATGTGAAAGCTGTTGGGCTGGCTGCGAATCTGATAGCTGCCAAGAATCTCCCTGGCCATCTGCTGCCGCGCCGCCGCCTCTTGCTGCTGCACCTTGATTAACTGCTCACCCATGCCGTTGTTGATCAGGTTGCTGGCCAGCTGCGCCATCAGCGGCGAAGGCATCCACACACTGCTGCGCACCATCGACGACAGGCGCGAGAGGGTTTCAGGGGGCGCATACAGGTAGCCGATGCGCAGTGCCGGCAGAATGCTTTTCGACAGGCTGGTCAGATAAATGGAGCGCTCGGGTGCATAGGCCGAAATCGGTTTATGCGCCGGTTGGGACTCCAGGAAACCATAGATGTCATCGTCAATGATGAACACATCGTATTCGCGGGCTATCTGTGCAATCGCCTCACGGCGCTCCGGCGGCATGATCGAATTGGTCGGGTTCTGGTGAGTGGTCACGCAGACCAGCAACGCGGGACGGTGCTCGATGCAGGCGGCGCGGAAGGCTTCGGGCAGCAGCCCGAATTCATCAATCTGTACACCCTTCAGACGCCGATCCAGGCTGTGGGCCAGGGAGATGATTCCGGGGTAGCAATGCTCTTCGCAGAGAATCACGTCGCGGGTTCTCGACAGGCTGCTGATCGCCACCAGCAAACCATGCTGCGCGCCGGAAGTGAGGACGATCTGCTGCCATCGCGCCTCGGGCAGGCTGCGTTGTACCCAGCGGGCACCGGCTTGCTTGTGCACGGCATGTCCGCCATCGGAGGTGTAGTCCAGAACGTGGCTCAGGTCCGCCGACTGCGCGAGTTCGGTAATCGAGTCCCGTAGCCATCCCTCAATACCGGCGTCATTGGGCTTGATGATCGACAAGTCGATCTCTGCGCTTTCGGCGATTGTGCGCGTGTCCGGTACGGGTGAACCAGCCCTGGCTTTGGCGGGCAGGACAAAAGTCCCGCGTCCGACTTCACCAATCACCAGCCCGCGTTTGGCCGCCTCGTCATAGGCGCGGCCAACGGTGCCGGGGGTGACTTTCAAGGCTTCAGCCAGATCCTTGAGCGTGGGTAGCCGATCGTCAGGGTTCAGGCGTCCGGCAATGATGTCCTGCTCCAGGGCATCGGCAATCATGAGGTAAACCGGCTGCGCATGGCCGCTGTATTGAGGAACCCACATAGGAAGAACACCAGAATCTACATGAGCGCGCAAGCCTAGCATGAAAGCCTTGATAAGCGTAATTGCAAGGAAATCGAGTCTTTCTGACTGCATTGAATCGATTGAATTGTTGCAAGATTATCCGGTTTCTACTGTGAGGATGATTATGCAGTAATTTTTATTTTAGAAAAAATACGTTAAATCAAATGGTTATGGTTTATGCGTGGGAGCGGAGAGGCATCGTGGGTAGAAATAAATTGAATCGACTCAATTTGTGCAATTACAATGATTGAGTCGATGTAATACGGGTTGTTGATCGATGCATTAACGGCATTCACCTGGTGCACACGGGCTTCGTGTGAGCCGGGTCACAAAGACAACAGGGCGTGCCGCCCGCAGGTCAGGCACGACGCGCATCGAACTATGGAGTTGAGCTGAAATGGAAAGCACACAGCAAAAGCAGGCGGTCGAGGCCGTCGCAACGTTGGAGATCCGCTTGCCATGGGGCATTTCCAGTGCATGGCAAACGGTGTTGAGCCAGACACCGTTGGACGTCGAAGCCACCAAGGATTTTTATTTCCAGCTCAACAGCCTGAACCGGGTGCGCTTCGCGCACGCGGACCACCTGTATGAAGCCCTTTCCTGAACCTTTTCACCTTTACTGGGTAGCGCTATGGAGTTGCTAGGGGCCTATTGGGCTGAACATTGGGTATTGGCGATTATGTTGCTGGGCGCCATTGCCTTCATCGCCGGTTTTGTCGACAGCATCGCCGGTGGCGGTGGATTGTTTCTGGTGCCGGGCTTTCTGCTGGTGGGCCTGCCACCGCAAGTGGCGTTGGGGCAGGAAAAGCTGGTCAGCACCTTGGGTACCCTTGCGGCGATCAGGAATTTTCTGCTCAACAGCAAGATGGTCTGGAAGGTGGCGTTGGTCGGCGTGCCGTTTTCGTTGCTGGGTGCCTATCTTGGCGCGCACCTGATTGTGTCGATCGCGCAGGAAACTGTCGGCAAGATCATTCTGGCCCTGATTCCCTTCGGTATTCTGATTTTCCTCACGCCCAAGGACCGGCCCGTGCAGGAACATGTTCTGTCCGATGCCATGCTTTTTACCGTGGTACCGCTGACCTGCCTGATCATCGGCTTCTATGACGGCTTCTTTGGGCCTGGCACGGGCAGCATGTTCATCATCGCCTTTCACTACCTGCTGAGAATGGACCTGGTCTCCAGTTCAGCCAACTCCAAGACGTTCAACTTTGCCTCGAACATCGGCGCGCTGGTGGCGTTCGTCATGGCCGGCAAAGTGATCTACCTGCTGGCCTTGCCGTTGGTGGCTTGCAACGTCCTTGGCAACCACCTGGGCAGTAGCCTGGCCATTCGCAAGGGCAGCGATGTCGTGCGCAAGGTCCTGGTGCTATCGATGCTCTGCCTGTTCGCCAGCCTTGGCGTGAAATACCTGGCCTGATCTACCGACAAAGGGTAAACCGCATGAAAACCGCATTTGTGACCGGCGCATCGGCCGGCTTTGGCAAAGCCATCTGTCGCCGACTGATCGCCGACGGCTATCGGGTTATCGGTGGCGCGCGCCGTATGGACAAGCTCATGCTTCTGAAGCAGGAGCTTGGCGAGCACTTCATCCCGCTGACGCTGGATGTCACCGACAAGGCGTCGCTGGACAAGGCGTTCAAGCAGATATTTGAGGTCTCCTTGCCGATCGATGTACTGGTCAACAACGCCGGGCTGGCGTTGGGCATTGAGCGCGCGCAGTACTGCGACCCGCAGAACTGGGAGCGAATGATCGCCACCAACATCACCGGTCTTGCCCTGGTCACCCAACGCATCCTGCCCGCAATGGTGGCGGCCAATAGTGGCTTGATCATCAATATCGGCTCGATTGCCGGCACCTATCCGTATCCGGGCGGCAATGTGTATGGTGCCAGCAAGGCTTTCGTCAAACAGTTCAGCTTGAATCTGCGCGCCGACCTGGCCGGCACCCGGGTGCGGGTAAGCAACATCGAGCCGGGACTGTGTTCGGGGACGGACTTCTCGGTGGTACGGCTCAACGGCGACATGCAGGCGGTCGAAGCGCTGTATAAGGATGTCGAGGCTATTCGCCCCGAGGACATTGCCAATACCGTGTCCTGGATTGCCCAGCAGTCGGAGCATCTGAACATCAACTCGATCGAGATCATGCCGGTAGCTCAGAGCAGCGCAGCCCTCAATGTTGTACGCAGCTTGTAACGGGGCGAGCAGGGGAGTAACGGTGGCAATAGCGGCTTACTTTTCAGCAAGCGCGTCTATTGCCGCTTGAGCAAACTGCCCATCCAGTTCCGGAGTCGCGCCACTGATACCGATGCCGCCGATATGCATGCCGTTTTTGTTGATGATTGGCAACCCACCCTCCAGCAGTAGAAAGCCCGGGATCGATCCATAAGGATTTCCCGCCAATCCTGCGCTTCTTTCTGCCAGGGCTTTTGTCGAGACTGGAAACTGAGCGGAGGTTGACGCTTTGAGTTGGGATACTTGAATGCTGCCGCTGCTGGTATTGTCCATGCGATGGAAAAGCTTGAGGTTGCCATGGTTGTCGACAATGCTGACAACAATAGTGAAGCCTTTCTCCCGGGCAGCACGCACAGCAACATCCGCCATAGTCTGCGCCATCTGCGATGTAATCGAATAGCTGGTACTTTGCTCGTGCTTCACGGCTACCTCATGACTGAGCTCTGGATTGGCGAGCGCAGGCCCGATCAGCAATAGCAGGCTTATCCATCCGATGGGAGCTGCGAGGTTACATGTTGGTTTCATTGCCAAGTGTGGTCCTTGAATAGTCAAGCCAACCTAGCAGGAGCTGTAACGAGAAGGTGTAGTCCTCGTCTCAATATCGTGTCAGGAATGCCCATGCGGGCATCGCGACAAAGTCCGAATTAATTCAGCGCCAACCGATCTTGCCAAAAGATCCCGTTCAGTCGATAGCGAGTAAATATTCTGGGCAAACTCCGGGTGAGCGGATTTGTCAAAAACGTTGGCTGCCAGCACGCGATCAGCGAGTATGCGTGCCAGCAGCAGCTTGGCTGCGTCCAAGGTCGGTACCGCTTCGGACACAATCATGTGAGTGTCGTGGTACTCAGGGGCCATTGTCGATTTTATAATTTGCTCATGTGCGCTTTCTTGGGAAACTGGCCAAAGGCATTGGCACACAACGTACATTTTGTCCCAGGTTTCCTGGCCAACCAGACCTCGCCAATGAAGCAAATAACCTCGCATCACCTCGACTTGGTCTTTTGCCGCAAAATTCTGATTGGTCAGTATGGCGTCACCCAGGCTGTGGCAGAACGCTTCGTATTGTTCTATGGTAAATCTCTTTTCTTCTAATAATCTGGCCATGAACGCAATGGCCTCGCTCAAGATACGTTCACTGGCATTGCGTATCGCTTCGGGGATATCAAGATGCTCCACGCGTTCGAGCACACTGGCTACCTGGCCAGAGAATACGCGCAAAGGTTCCAGCCACTGCCCGTTGGTAGAATGTTTGGCATAGGGAAAAATAATCGAATAGATGCCGAGAGGTATATGCGCAATGGCTTTGAGTTGTGTATAGACGGGGTTTGATTCCTGGCACACATACGTTGTGTGCTCATCAACGGAAAATGTGTAGCGCCCACCACTGAATGTCGCTTCTGCGTACAACAGCGGATACAGCGTTTTGCTCAACGCCTTCAAGTTAGCCGCATAGTGCTGACGCATAGCAATGTCGATATTGACTGCGTACTGATGGGCTTGCTGTTTTTCATCGCCCGCAGCCATGGCGAGAGTGGGCGGTGTGTGAGGGTAGCCGTCAGCGGGGTCAGGGCCTAGTAGGTCAAATGACATTGTTTATCTCCTTGTCTTGGTGACAGTTGGAGTATGTCGTAGGCGAAAATAAACGGTGACTGGCAAAAATGTCAGGTTTTAATGTTTGTTTGGAATAACAACGAAGCTGAAACGGAATATTGGAGGTGGGTTGGAATTTCTGCGGATATCCCGTGCACGACGATTTTCTATCTTCACCCCGACATCAGGATTCTTGACTACAGTATCAACTGGCATCTGCTGTAAAAGACGCCACCGTGATCGTTCAAGAGGCGCCGGCAACGTCCCGCGCGTCCACCACCTGATCAGGAGTGCACGATGGATCTCAACCGTCGGCAGTTCTTCAAGGTCGCCGCTATCGGCCTTGGAGGTTCGAGCCTGGCTGCGTTGGGCATGGCCCCGACACCGGCCTTCGCCGAGCAGGTGCGTCACTTCAAGCTGGCGCATACCAAAGAAGCCCGTAACACCTGTCCTTATTGCTCTGTCGGCTGCGGCTTGATCATGTACAGCCAGGGTGATGCGGCCAAGAACGTTGCGCAAAACATCATCCATATCGAAGGCGACGCCGACCATCCGGTGAACCGCGGCACCCTGTGCCCGAAAGGCGCCGGTCTGCTCGACTTTATCCACAGCCCCAACCGGCTGCAGTACCCACAGGTGCGCAAACCAGGCAGCAAAGAGTGGACCCGGATGTCCTGGGATGAGGCGCTGGATCGTATTGCCGATCTGATGAAGACCGATCGCGACGCCAACTTCATTGAGAAGAACACCCAGGGTCAGACGGTCAATCGTTGGCTGAGCGTAGGCTTTCTAGCCGCATCGGCTTCGTCGAACGAAGCCGGCTACATGACCCACAAAGTCATTCGCAGTCTGGGCATGCTGGGGTTCGATAACCAGGCACGTGTCTGACATGGCCCGACGGTGGCAAGTCTTGCCCCGACGTACGGCCGTGGAGCCATGACCAATCACTGGACCGATATCGCCAACGCGAATCTGATCCTGGTGATGGGTGGCAACGCTGCAGAAGCCCATCCGTGCGGCTTCAAATGGGTTACCGAGGCCAAGGCGCACAACCAGGCCAGGCTGATCGTGGTCGACCCGCGTTTTACCCGAACTGCTTCGGTGGCCGATTATTACGCGCCGATTCGTACCGGCACAGATATCGCCTTCATGGGGGGGCTGATCAATTACCTGATCAGCACTGATCAGATTCAGCACGAGTACGTGCGCAACTACACCGACGTGTCGTTCCTCGTCAAAGCAGGTTATGGCTTCGAAGACGGCTTGTTCAGCGGCTACGACGCAGACAAACGTAGTTATACAGACAAGTCTGGCTGGGGTTACGAACTCGGTGAAGACGGCTTTGCCAAGGTCGACCCGACCCTGCAGGATCCGCGTTGTGTTTATCAGCTGATGAAACAGCATTACAGCCGCTACACGCCGGAGCTGGCCAGCCAGATTTGCGGTATGCCAGTGGACAGCATGCGCAAGGTCTGGGAAGAGATCGCCACTTGCTCGCAACCGGGCAAAACCATGACGATCCTCTACGCCCTGGGCTGGACCCAGCATTCGATCGGCTCGCAGATCATCCGCAGTGCGGCCATGGTCCAGTTGCTGCTGGGTAACGTCGGTATGCCCGGTGGCGGGGTCAACGCCCTGCGCGGTCACTCCAATATCCAGGGGCTGACGGACCTGGGGCTGTTGTCGAACCTGCTGCCGGGCTACCTGACCCTGCCGTCGGACGCCGAGCAGGACTATGACACCTACATCGCCAAACGAGCACCCAAGCCGCTGCGGCCGGGGCAGTTGTCCTACTGGCAGAACTACGGCAAGTTCCATGTCAGCCTGATGAAGGCCTGGTATGGCGCCAACGCCACCGCCGAGAACCATTGGGGCTTTGATTATCTGCCGAAGCTGGATATCCCGGGCTACGACGTGTTGAAGATGTTCGACATGATGGCCAAGGAGCAGGTCAACGGTTACTTCTGCCAGGGCTTCAACCCGATTGCCGCCTTGCCCGACAAGAACCGTGTCACTGCCGCGCTGAGCAAGCTCAAATGGCTGGTGGTGATGGACCCGCTGGCCACCGAGACCTCGGAGTTCTGGCGCAATGCCGGGCCGTACAACGATGTCGATACGGCGAATGTGCAAACCGAAGTCATTCGTCTGCCCACTACCTGCTTTGCCGAGGAAGACGGTTCGCTGGTCAACAGCAGCCGCTGGCTGCAATGGCACTGGAAGGGCGCTGACGGTCCTGGCCAGGCGCGGACTGACGTGTGGATCATGAGCGCGTTGTTCCTGCGCCTGCGTGAGCGTTACCAGCGTGAAGGTGGCGCCTGGGCTGAGTCGATCCTCAAGCTCAACTGGCCGTACAAGGTGCCCCACGAACCGACACCGGAAGAGATCGCCAAGGAGTTCAGCGGTTACGCGGTGGCCGATGTCACCGATGCCAGCGGTGCGACCATCAAGGCCGGACAGCAGTTGGCCGGCTTCGCCCAGCTCAAGGACGATGGCAGTACCGCCTCCGGTTGCTGGATCTTCTGTGGCAGCTGGACCGAGCAGGGTAACCAGATGGCTCGGCGTGACAACGCCGATCCGTTCGGCATGAAGCAAAACCTCGGCTGGGCCTGGGCATGGCCTGCGAACCGGCGGATTCTCTACAACCGGGCCTCGGCTGACGTGCAGGGCAAACCCTGGTCGCCGCACAAGCGTTTGCTGTGGTGGAACGGCAAGGCCTGGGGCGGCACCGATGTGCCGGACTTCAAAGCCGATTCCGCACCGGAAGCTGGGATGAATCCGTTCATCATGAACCCTGAGGGCGTGGCGCGTTTCTTTGCCTTGGACAAGATGGCCGAAGGGCCGTTCCCGGAGCATTACGAACCGTTCGAAACACCTATCGGGGTCAACCCGTTGCACCCGAACAACAAGAAGGCCACCAGCAACCCGGCAGGAAGGGTGTTCGATTCGGTATGGGACACCCTGGGGCAAGCCAAGGAATTCCCCTACGCCGCCACAACCTATCGGCTGACCGAGCACTTCCACTTCTGGACCAAGCATTGTCCGATCAACGCGGTGACGCAGCCGGAGCAGTTCGTCGAAATCGGCGAGGTGCTGGCCAAGGAGAAAGGCATTGCGGCGGGCGACCGGGTGCGTGTCACCTGCAAGCGCGGGCATATCGAGGCGGTGGCAGTGGTGACCAAGCGGATTCGTCCGCTGCAGGTCAACAACCAGACCGTGCACCAGATCGGCATTCCGTTGCACTGGGGCTTTACCGGGGTGACCCGGCACGGCTACCTGACCAACACCCTGGTGCCGTTCCTCGGTGACGGCAATACGCAAACGCCGGAATCGAAGTCGTTCCTGGTCAACGTGGAGAAAATCTGATGGCTAGCCAAGACATCATCGCCCGTTCGGCCACCACCACTGCGCCGCCGTCGATCCGCCAGCAGGAGCAGGTGGCCAAGCTGATCGACACCACCAAGTGCATCGGCTGCAAAGCGTGTCAGGTCGCTTGTTCAGAGTGGAACGAGCTGCGTGACGAGGTTGGCCATAGCTATGGCACCTACGACAACCCACAGGACCTGAGCGCAGAAACCTGGACCTTGATGCGTTTTACCGAGCACGAAAACACCGAAGGCAACCTGGAGTGGCTGATCCGCAAGGATGGCTGCATGCACTGCGCCGATCCTGGCTGCCTGAAGGCCTGCCCGAGCCCGGGCGCGATCATCCAGCATGCCAACGGCATCGTCGACTTCAATCAGGACCACTGCATCGGCTGCGGTTACTGCATTACCGGCTGCCCGTTCAACATTCCGCGTATTTCGCAGAAGGATCACAAAGCCTACAAGTGCACCCTGTGTTCCGACCGTGTCGCGGTGGGGCTTGAGCCCGCTTGCGTGAAGACCTGCCCGACCGGGGCGATTGTGTTCGGCACCAAGGAGGACATGAAAGAGCACGCCGCCGAACGCATCGTCGACCTCAAGTCGCGGGGTTTCGACAACGCCGGCTTGTATGACCCGGATGGTGTCGGCGGTACCCATGTGATGTATGTATTGCACCATGCCGATCAACCCAAGCTGTACGCGGGCCTGCCGGACCAGCCGGTAATCAGCCCGTTGGTAGGGTTGTGGAAAGGGGTGAGCAAACCGCTGGCGCTGCTGGCCATGGGCGCGGCGGTGCTGGCGGGGTTCTTCCACTATGTGCGCATCGGTCCGAGCCGGGTCGAGGAGGACGAGCACCCGAGTGCACCGGATACCAGCGTGCATGTGGTCGATCCCGCCGTGCATGTGTATGACCCGCACACACCGGGTGGGCAAGGGGAGGAGCGGCCATGAACGACAAACCTATCCTGCGCTACAACGCCAACGAACGGAGCAACCATTGGTTGGTTGCCATTCTGTTCATCCTTGCCGGTTTGTCTGGGCTGGCGCTGTTCCACCCGGCGCTGTTCTGGCTCAGTCACCTGTTCGGGGGCGGGCCCTGGACACGGATCTTGCATCCGTTTCTGGGCCTGGCGATGTTCGTGTTCTTCCTCGGTCTGGTGGTGCGCTTCTGGCGCGCCAACTTCATCAGCGGCAACGATCGCTTGTGGCTGCGACGTATCGACCGGGTAATGCGTAACGAAGAGCAGGGCGTGCCATCCATCGGTAAGTACAACCCCGGGCAGAAGCTGCTGTTCTGGACCTTGCTACTGTGCATGCTGGTCCTGCTGTTCAGTGGCGTGGTGATCTGGCGGGCCTGGTTCAGCCAGTACTTCGGTATCGGCTCGATTCGCCTGGCAACGCTGCTGCACGCATTAGCAGCTTTCGTGCTGGTGCTGAGCGTCATTGTGCACATCTATGCCGGAATCTGGATCAAGGGCTCGGCCAGTGCGATGCTGCATGGTCGGGTCAGTCGCGCCTGGGCGAAAAAGCACCATGAACTATGGTATCGGGAAGTGACCCGCGAGGATCCGCCGGACTCGCAGATCAGTAAAAAAGGATGACCACTTGAGCACCATTCTTGAACCTGGGCAGATCGAAGCGGCGGCCAGCACGCCGCCGTTTCTCTATCTGCCACCCGCCAACCTGTTTGCCTTGCGCGCGGCGCGGCTGGACAGCCTTGCCGAAGGCAATGCGCTGGGTGATTACCTGCGCTTGATTGCCAGCTTGTGTCGTATTCAGCAAAGCCTGCTTGATCAACCCCCTGTGGCAGCACCTGCCGAGACTGAACGTCAGCGCCTGTGCCTGGAGCACGGCTTGCCGCCACTGGCCGCTGACAGCCTGGTGCGAGAAGGGCATTGGCTGGCTTATCTGGATGCTTTGTTACAGCGTTATCACGCACCTGCCAGCGCCGAGCTGGGTGTAGCAGTGAGCACCTTGCGTGATGCCAGTGCCGAACAGCGTAAGCTCTGGGGCATCGCCTTGCTGACCGGGCAGTTCAGCGCGGTGCCTGCAGCCCTGGTACCGTTTCTCGGGGCTGCCTTGCAGGCGGCCTGGAGCCATTGGTTACTGAACCTACCGAACACCGAACCCAAGGCGGGCGACAGCCTCTGTCAGTGTCCGGCCTGTGGATCGCCGGCCATGGCCGGGGTGATCCGTCATCGTGGCAAGTACAACGGTCTGCGTTATCTGGTGTGCTCGCTGTGTGCCTGTGAGTGGCATGTGGTGCGGGTCAAATGTATCTACTGTGAACAGAGTAAGGGGCTGACTTACTTCAACCTTGAGGATGATCGCCATGCCGCCGGCAAAGCGCCGCTACGGGCTGAATGTTGTCCAGGTTGCAAAGTCTACCTGAAGCAGATTTATCTGGAGTGCGATGCTGATGCCGAGGCGCTGTCTGCGGATCTGGCAAGCCTGGCACTGGACCTGCGCCTGGATCAGGAGGGCTATCAGCGGCTGGCGCCGAATCTGATGCTGGCGCCGGGAGGGGAGTGAGTACAGCGTCTACACTCAGGTTTTGTGCCGCTGCCATCGCGGGCCACCCTGTTGAAGGTAACCTCGTTAATGCCCTCCAACCTCGCCAAACTGCCGACACGCCTGCCCTCCATCGACACCCTTTTGCGTCACCCCGCCTGCCAGCCGCTGATCGAGCGCTACGGCCGTGACGCGGTATTGGCCAGCCTGCGCCAGCTGCTCGACGATCTGCGCGAGCCGGCCAGGCTCGGCCAGCTAGACGCCGCAGAGCTGGCCCCGGCAGTACTCGCCGGGCGCGCCGGTGAACGGCTTGCAGCCCAGCATCGCAGCCAGGTACGACGGGTGTTCAACCTCACCGGCACCGTGCTGCACACCAACCTTGGCCGCGCGCTGCTGCCTGAGGAGGCTATCGACGCGGTGCAAATGGCGGCACGCTACCCACTGAACCTCGAATACGACCTGGCCAGCGGCAAGCGCGGTGACCGCGATGACCTGATTGAAGGGCTGATCCGTGAGCTGACCGGTGCCGAGGCGGTCACGGTGGTCAATAACAACGCGGCGGCGGTGCTGCTCGCGCTCAACAGTTTGGGTGCGCGCAAGGAAGGCATTATCTCCCGTGGCGAACTGATCGAGATCGGCGGCGCTTTTCGCATTCCGGACATCATGGCCCGGGCCGGGGTCAAGCTGCATGAGGTGGGCACCACCAATCGTACCCACACCCGCGACTATGAGGCGGCCATCGGCCCGCGCAGCGGTCTGTTGATGCGAGTGCACTGCAGCAACTACAGCATCCAGGGTTTCACTACCCAGGTCGCAACCGCAGAGCTGGCGCAACTGGCCCACCAGCACCACTTGCCGCTGCTCGAAGACCTGGGCAGCGGCAGTTTACTGGACCTCACCCGTTGGGGCTTGCCGGCTGAACCGACGGTACGCCAGGCACTGGCCGACGGTGCAGACATCGTCACTTTCAGTGGCGACAAGCTGCTCGGCGGCCCCCAGGCCGGGATCATCGTCGGGCGCAAGGCGTTGATCGCGAAGATCAAGAAGAACCCGCTCAAGCGCGCCCTCAGAGTCGACAAGCTGACCCTCGCCGCCCTGGAGGCCGTGCTGGGTCTGTACCGTAACCCTGACCTGCTGGCTGAGCGGCTGCCGAGCCTGCGCCTGTTGACCCGCCCGCAGGCCGACATTCTGACCCAGGCCGAGCGCTTGGCACCGCTGCTGGCAGAGATGTTGGGGGCGGATTGGCACGTCGCTGCCGTGCCGGCGCTGAGCATGATTGGCAGCGGCAGTCAGCCGGTGGCCCGCTTGCCTAGCGCGGCCTTGTGCCTGCGCCCGCAGCTGTCCAGACGCTTGCGTGGTCGCAGCCTGCGTGGCCTGGAGGAGGCCCTGCGCACATTGCCGATTCCGGTGCTTGGGCGCGTTGATGATGACGCGCTGTGGCTGGACCTGCGGCAACTGGACGACGAGGCTGGATGGCTGGCGCAATTGCCGCATTTGCAGTGGCTAGAGGCCTTGAGGTGATTGTCGGCACGGCAGGGCACATTGACCATGGCAAGACCTCCCTGCTGGAAGCCCTGACTGGCCAGACGGGAGATCAGCGCCGGGAGGAACGCGAACGGGGCATGACCATCGACCTCGGTTATCGCTATGCGAGTCTGGACGCGGGGGCGCCGTTGACCGGCTTCATCGACGTGCCGGGCCACGAGCGGTTTATCCACAACATGCTGGCGGGTGCTCAGGGTGTTGATCTGGTGGTGCTGGTGGTGGCCGCTGATGACGGGGTGATGCCGCAGACCCGAGAACACCTGGCCATCGTGCAGTTGCTGGGGATTCCCCGGCTGCTGGTAGCCATCAGCAAGTGTGACCGCGCCGAGCCGGGGCGGGTTCGCGAGGTTCAGGCGCAAGCCAGTACCTTGCTGGAAGCCGGCCCCTATGCTGGCGCTGCGCAATTTCCGCTGTCGAGCGTCACCGGTGAGGGCGTCGCAGCCCTGCGTCAGGCCTTGATCGCTGCGCAGGGAGAGATCCGTGAACGCAGTCGCCGGGGCGGCTTTCGCTTGGCCATCGACCGTGCATTTGCGGCGGCGGGGGCCGGTATTGTGGTCACCGGCACCGCGCTCGCTGGTCAAGTGCAGTTGGGTGACACCTTGCTCCTGGGCAAGGCTGGAAAGCCGGTGCGGGTACGCGGGCTGCATGCCCAGAATCAGGCGGTAGCCGAGGCATGGGCGGGTCAGCGGGTGGCGTTGAACATCAGTGCCGAGCGCCTGGAACTGGCGCAGATTCGCCGTGGCGACTGGTTGCTCGCTGAATGGCTGTACGGACCGACGCAGCGGGTGGATATCAAGCTGCAATTACTTGCCAGTGAAATCCGTAGCTTTGCCCACTTCAGCCCGGTGCACGTGCACCTGGGCACCCAGGACGTCAGCGCACGGGTGGCGTTATTGCAGGGTGAACAACTGCGGCCCGGTGCGCACATGTTTGCCCAGTTACAGCTCAACGCGCCACTGCAGGCGGTACACGGCGACCGCTTGGTGCTGCGTGACCACCGCGCGCAACGCACCCTGGGCGGTGGCCGGGTGCTCGACCCTTATGCCCCGGCGCGACAACGTCGCAGCGAGGCGCGGCTAGCGCAGCTGCAGGCACTGGCAAGTGTCGACAGCCTGGAGCAGGCTTTGCCCGCGTTGCTGGCCAATGATGAGGTCGGTCTGGAGCCGCAGCGCCTGGAGCGTCAGTTCAACCGTTTGCGTAGCAGTTGGAAACTGCCGGCAGATGTTCAGGTCATCGCCACACGTCAGGGCCCGTTGCTGTTCACCGCGGCGCGATGGCAGGCGCTGAAACAGACCGTGTTAGAGCAGTTGGCGCACTTTCATGAGCAGGAGCCCGATCAGCTCGGCCCCGACCGGGATCGGTTGCGCCGCTTTGCCGCCTTGCCGCTGGAACGTCCGGCCTTTATCAGCCTGCTTGATGAACTGCTCGCCAGTGGCGCCATTGTTGGCAACGGCCCCTGGCTGCATTTGCCCGAACATCAGGTACGCCTGAGCGAGGTGGATGAGGCGCTATGGCTGCAGTTGCAGCCGCTGCTTGAACAAGGGCAATTCGATCCGCCCTGGGTCCGTGATCTGGCCAGGTCGCTGGCGCAAGAGGAGGCGCAGGTGCGATTGTTGTTGCGCAAGCTGGCGCGTCTGGGCCAGGTGCACCAGGTGGTGCGCGATCTGTTCTATCCTGACGTCACAATCCGACAAATGGCAGCTATGCTCTTGCAGCTGGCCAGTGACGATCCGGTGGTGCAGGTGGCTGCCTTTCGTGATGTGCTGGGTATCGGCCGCAAGCGCAGCATTCAAGTGCTGGAATATTTTGATCGTATCGGCCTGACCCGGCGTATCGGTGACCGGCGTCAGGTGCGTGCCGACAACGCCCTGGCACAATCGCCAGGGCTTTGAGTTCAAGGAAGGCAATCGCGCCCGGTGGCGCGGCCGGGCTTCAAACCCGGTTGGGGACGGCAGCCGTTCCCGGGCAGGTTCGACTCCCGCTGCCTTCCGCCATTTGCTATTGCGCCCGTTCCCCGCACAGGTCCAGGGCGAACCAGTGCTGCGCCGTTTCCACATCCAGCCCGGCACCCAACAGCGCGAACAGTTTGCCCAGCGCCGCTTCGCGGGTCATGCCGCCTGCCGAGATCAAACCTGCATCACGTAGCCGGCTGCCCGCTGCGTAGGTATCGAACTGCACACTGCCTTGCGGGCATTGGCTGATAGCGACCATCAGCACGCCGTGCTGGCGCGCATCGGTCAGGACTTCGAGCAAGGTCTGGTCATCGGAAGGGCCGGTGCCGCTGCCGTAGCATTCCAGCACCAGGCCTTTGACACCGCTGTCGATCAACGCTCGCACATGAGCCGCCTGCAGCCCCGGAAAGACCGGTAGTACCGCCAGGTTCACCGCGACACGAGGCTGGCGATAAGTGAGTTCTGCTGGAATCTGTTCGGCTCGCGGTCCTTCGCGATGACGCGAAAGCGCGGCAAAGGCATCAAAGGCTTCGCTGCGCAGCTTGCTGGCGCGCGCGCCATGCAACAGCTGACCTGCGAAATACAGATGCACGCCATCCTCGACACCGGTCTCGAACAGGCTCAAGGCACCGCACAGATTACGCCAGGCATCGCTGTCCGAGGCGCCCGCCGGCAGCATCGAGCCGGTCAGCACCACCGGTACTCCCAGCCCGAGCAACAGAAACGACAGGGCCGCCGCGCTGTAGGCCAGGGTGTCGGTGCCGTGCAGTACCAGGATGGCGTCGTGGCCATCCTTCTTCACGGCTTCGACAATCGCATCGCACATTGCCAGCCAGTTGCCCTGCTGCATGTTGGCGCTGTCGAGCAACGGCGACAGTTCACGCAAGGTCCAGCGGATGCCTGGCGATTCGGGGTGAGCCGCCAGGTAGTCGCGCATGCGCGCCTCGAAACCACCGCCTGGCGCCAGGCCTTGCGGTGTTTCGAGCATGCCGATGGTGCCGCCGGTGTAAAGGACCAGCAGGTTGTTGACGGCGCGCATGTCAGTTCTGCGGCTGCGCGACAGCAGCGCTGGCTGCAGGCTTGGACTCAGTCAGCGGATTGACCGGCCAGGCTTGCAGATCCAGATCCAGGTCGCTGAACTTGCGTGCGTCAAACACTGGCTGCTTGATACCCGCTTTGCGTTGCTCATCGTAGTCGCGCATTACCCGCAGGCCGATCTTGAACAGCAGGGCCAGGGCGATCAGGTTGACGAAGGCCAGGCAGGTCATGGTGATGTCGGCAAAGGCGAACACGGTGGACAGGTTCTGCACCGAACCCCAGACGATCAGTGCCAGCACCAGCGCGCGGTAGCCCAGCAGCACCAGGCGGTTGCGGGTCAGGAACTGCAGGCTGGTTTCACCCAGGTAGTAGTTGTAGAGGATGCAGGTGAAGACGAACAGCGACAGCGCCACGCTGACGAACAGACGGCCCCAGTCACCGACTACCGCCGCCAGGGAGTTCTGGGTCAGGACAATGCCGTCACCTTCGAAACCCGGGGTGTAGAAACCGGACAACAGGATCAGCAGCGCGGTACAGGTGCAGATTACGAAGGTGTCGAGGAAGACGCTGAAGGCCTGGACCACACCTTGCGCGCCCGGGTGTTTCACCGCGGCTACGGCAGCAACGTTCGGTGCGCTGCCCAGGCCCGCTTCGTTGGCGAACACGCCACGTTTCACGCCCATGACAATGGCGCTGCCGAGCAGGCCAGCGAAAGCCGGATCGAGACCGAAGGCGCTCTTGAAGATGGTTTCCAGCATGGCCGGGACGTGCTCGATCTGGCTGCCGATTACGTACAGGGTCACGCCGATGTAGGCCAGGGTCTTGACCGGTACCAACAGGTCGGAAACTGCAGCGATACGCTTGATGCCGCCGATGAAGACGATAGCCAGCAGTACGGCCAGGGCGATACCGGAGTGCTCGGGCGCGAAGCCGAAGGCGTTCTGCAGCGAGTGGGTCACGGTGTAGGACTGCAGGCCGTTGAAGGCAAAACCGTAGGTCACCAGCAGCAGCAGGGAGAACACCACGGCCATGGTCTTGAGTTGCAGGCCGTGCTGGATGTAGTAGGCCGGACCGCCACGGTACAGGCCGTCGCCGTCGCTACGCTTGTAGACTTGGGCCAGGGTGCATTCGAAAAAGCTGCTGGACATACCCAGCAGGGCAGTGACCCACATCCAGAACACCGCACCTGGGCCACCCAGGGTTACCGCGATACCGACACCGGCAATGTTACCGGCGCCGACGCGGCCGGCGAGGCTCAGCATGAGGGCCTGGAACGAGCTCAGCTGGCCAGCCTGGCCACGCAGGGATTCCTTGAAAACGCCGAACATGTGACCGAAATGGCGGAACTGGACAAAACGCGAGCGGATGGTGAAATAGCCACCGAGTCCGACGATCAGCACGATGAGGAGTTTCCCCGAAAGGAAATCGTTGAGTGCTTCGAGCATGGAGTGACCTCGATTCTTATTTTTTGCATGAAAGACAACTGGACTGGCGTCGATGCGCCTTTTCCAGGGGCGCATGGTTGGTCAAGATAAATATGGTTACAATTTCGCGGGTTGCTCTGAGTTGATGCGACTTGATGCTATAATGGCGCCTATCGCATCACCTGGAACGACGCGCATGAGCGAAAATCTCGCTACCAACCTCAAACTCGCCTGCAGTCACTACCGCTCTATCTCAGAGGTTTGCCGGCAGCTGTCGATCAACCGCGCACAGTTCAACAAGTACCTGAGCGGGCAAAGCCAGCCGACGGCCTTCAACCTCAAGCGCATCGGCGATTTCTTCGGTGTTGAGGATTACGAGCTGGGTTTGCCACCGGAACAGTTCGCCCGATTGATCGGCGCGCGCAACCCGGCCAGTGTCAGCGCCCCGCAACAAGATCCGCTGAGCGAACTGCTGCGGCCATTGCGTGAGCAGAGCGGCAACCTGTCGCGTTACTGCGGTTACTACTTCGAATACTCCAACTGCATGTCGGTGCCGGGCTCGATCCTGCTGTCGCTAGTGCACCTGCGTGAGGAACGCGGCACCTTCCTGTTCGAGCGCCAGGAGCGTCAGGAGCGCTCCAGCAGTACCGATGTGCAGGCCGAAGACTGGGTACGCTGTCGTTACCTGGGGGCGGCGTTCCAGTTGCAGGATCGCCTGTTTCTCATCGACTACGAGTCGCTGACGGTGAACGAGATGAGCCAGACCATCCTGATCCCCAGCTTCAAGAGCCGCATCACCCGCTTGAATGGCCTGAAAACCGGGGTATCCAGCGGTGACCGGCGCACACCGGCCTGCACCCGGGTGGTCTGGGAGTACCTGGGAACCGAGATCAACCGCATCAGCGCCTACCGCCAGGTGAAGCTATATCGCCCGGACGATCCGCGTATCGATGACGATGTGCGCGAGCGCCTGAACGTCGGGCCGATCAGCGACGGGCTGTTCGAGCTCGAATGATCAACTGCCGTCGAAGATGAACTCCGCTACCGTCTGCGCCACCTGATCCGCCACCAGCGGCGCTGCCCGCAAGTGTGCCGCGATGCCGTGATCGCAGTTTGAGAGCAGCAGATACTGCAGATGCGGAGGCGGCACAGATTTGAGCAGCGAGCGGGTGACTTCTTCCGGGATCGGGCTGTAGCGCTGGGCACCTGCCAGCCACAAGGTGCCGGCTGATGTACCGGCACCCTGGCCATGAGTCTGGGAGTTGAGCCCGTCGAATTCACCCATCACCAGCAATACCCGGCCGTGGAACCGGCGCAGGAACTCGAAACTGTCGCAGTCCAGAAAGCCATAGGGTTTGCTGATTGCCGCTGTGAAGGCGGGACCGAAGGGGGCGTCATGGGCGCTGTCGGGGTAGACAGCGGGGCAGATCAAGATCAACTTATCCACAGCCGGTTGCTGTGCCGCCAGCTTCAAAGCGATGGAAGCCCCCAGGCTATGACCGATCACGGTCTGGCAACGCGCTGCGATATGCTGGTGAAAGCGCAGCGCTTCTTCACGGTTGGTGCGCAATGAAGGCTCAAACGCCCCCGGCTCGCTGGCAAGACTGTGCCCGGACAGGTTGGCGCTCAGCGAGCCGATGCCTAATGCCTGTAGCCGGTAGAGCAGGGGATTGAGGCGAGTGAAGTCCGAGCGTGCGCCACCGACAACGAACAGCGGCGCTGCACGCTCTTGGTCGGGGATCAGTAGCCGGGCCTGTTGTTGATAGCTGTCGAAGGTTTCGGTGATGAACCGCTCAGCACCAGGGCTGGGCTCATCGTATTGCCAGGTTGAACGTTGTGCTGAAGCCGCTTCAAGTTCCATGGACGTCGCCTTGAGAAGCCGAGGATGCTCGTGTCGGGCGCATTATAGGCCGTTTGCCGATTTGCGTAGATAAGGCGTCAGCTAGGCCAGCGTTGGACTTCCCCTGCCGGAAAACGCAAAATGTGCTCTTTCCTCAATCAATCTGATCGGATCTGCTGACTCTATGCGAATGCGCCTGATGCTGTTGGGTGGTGGAAATGCCCTTGGGCAAGCGCTGATTCGTCTCGGGGCCGAGGAAGATATCGGCTTTTTGGCACCGCGTCCGCCAGAGCAAGGCTGGGACCCGGCCAGCCTGACCCAGTTGCTGGACGACACCCGCCCCGACGCGTTGGTGAATCTGGCCTACTACTTTGACTGGTTCCAGGCCGAGTCTGTCAGCGAAAAGCGCCTGGCCCAGCAGGAGCGCTCGGTGGAGCGCCTGGCTGAGCTGTGCCAACACCACAACATCATTCTGGTCCAGCCTTCGAGTTACCGGGTGTTCGATGGCTCGCGCGCCACCGCCTACAGCGAGAAGGATGAGCCGGTGCCGCTGGGCGTGCGTGGTCAGGCACTGTGGCGGATTGAGCAAAGCGTACGGGCGACCTGTCCGCAGCATGTGTTGCTGCGCTTTGGCTGGTTGCTCGACGAGAGCATCGATGGCGTGCTCGGGCGCTTTCTGACCCGGGCCGAACAGCCGCAGGAGTTGCTCCTGGCCGATGATCGCCGGGGCAATCCAACCCCGGTGGACGATGCTGCACGGGTGATTCTCTCGGTGCTCAAACAGCTCGATTGCGCAGCACCGCTGTGGGGGACGTACCACTACGCCGGTAACGAAGCCACCACGCCGCTGGCGCTCGGTCAGGCTATCCTCACCGAAGCGGCGCAGTTGCACCCACTGGCTGTCACCGCACCGACCGCGCAGGCCCATGCCGCACGTCCGGATGCCAGCGAAGAACCGCAACATGCAGTGCTGGCCTGCAAGAAAATCTTGCACACATTCGGTATCAAACCCCGTGCCTGGCGCTCGGGTTTGCCACCTCTACTGGATCGATTCTATCGTCATGGCTGATGCCCCAATTCTGATCACCGGTGGCGCCGGCTTCATCGGTTCTCACCTGAGCGATGCGCTGCTGGCAAAAGGCTACGCGGTACGGATCCTCGATGATCTGTCCACCGGCAAGCTCGGCAACCTGAAAATGGACAACCCCAGGCTTGAGCTGATCGAAGGCGATGTGGCCGACGGCGAGCTGGTCAAGCGAGCAGCAGCGGGGTGCCAGGCTGTTGTGCACCTGGCCGCTGTGGCCTCGGTGCAGGCCTCGGTGGACGACCCGGTGAAAACTCACCAGAGCAACTTCATCGGCACCTTGAATGTTTGCGAGGCCATGCGCGTCAATGGCATCAAGCGTGTGTTGTATGCTTCCAGTGCGGCTGTTTATGGCAACAATGGCGAAGGCCTGGCGATCGAGGAAGATGCTCCCAAGGCGCCTCTCACGCCCTATGCTGTGGACAAGCTGGCCAGTGAGCAATACCTGGATTTCTATCGTCGCCAGCATGGCCTGGAGCCGGTGGTGTTCCGTTTCTTCAACATTTTCGGACCACGCCAGGATCCTTCCTCGCCTTATTCGGGAGTGATCAGCATTTTCTGCGAGCGTGCCTTGAAGGGGCAGCCGATCACTCTGTTCGGCGACGGCGAGCAGACCCGAGACTTTCTCTATGTTGGCGATCTGGTTCAGGTGATGGTCCAGGCTTTGGAGCAGGAACAGGTCGAGGAGGGCGCGGTGAACATCGGCTTGAATCAGGCCACGTCACTGAACCAGTTGCTGGTCGCGTTGAAATCGGTGGTCGGTGACTTACCGGCAATCAGCCATGGCCCGGCGCGTTCCGGTGATATCCGTCATTCGCGGGCGAACAATCAGCGTTTGCTGGCGCGCTTTGACTTCCCTGCGCCGACGCCGATGGCCGAGGGGTTGGCGCGGCTGTTGGGGCGCTGAGGGCTGAAAGCATCGCGGGGCAAGCCCGCTCCCACAGGAATGAGATACCTGTAGGAGCGGGCTTGCCCCGCGATGTGCGTTAAACGCTAACTCAGAACTTGTAACCCACAGCCACCATGTAGACCCATGGATCGACATCGACGTCGACCTTGGTCTTGCCAACGCCCAAGGCGCTCGGGCCGTCCATGGTGGCCTTGGTGTCGATGTCGATGTACCAGATCGAGGCGTTGACCAGGAAGTGTTCGTCGATCATGTAGTCCATGCCCAGCTGTCCTGCCAGACCGACCGAATCCTTCAGCTTCAGGTCGCTGAAGCCTTGGGCCTTGCGGTTGCTGCTCAGGTCTTCGTCAAAGAACATGGTGTAGTTCAGACCAATACCGGCATACGGTTGAAACTTCGAGCTTGGCGCCATCGGGTAGTACTGCAGCGACAGGGTTGGCGGCAGTTGCTTGATGTCGGCCAGCTTGCCGTCCAGGCCCGGGCCCAGACCTTTGACACCGACGGTGTGCTGGAACGGTGTGGCGGCCAGCAATTCCAGGCCAACATGGTCGGTCAGCATGTAGGCAAAAGTCAGGCCCAGCTGGGTGTCGCTGTCCAGGGTCGCCTTGGTGCCGGACGCTTTGGAGCCGTCGAGCTTGATCTCACCGCTGTCTTCGTTGGGAGCAGTAGTAATCGCGCCAGCGCGCACGATGAAGTCGCCAGCTTTGTGGGCGTGGGCAACAGGGGCTGCGAGCGCCAGGGCAATGAGCGAGGCGCTGAGCAAGGACTTGTTCATGGAAGCTCCCAAAGGACGTTTAGAATTAAGTGCGTCCAATGGTAAAGAGCCACCAGTTTGGCGATTTGACCCAGCTCAATGAAAGCGTCAAAGCTGAACAGAGGCGATTCATTCTAGTTCATAGGCGTAGATTTTCTCTGCTTCCATCTGGTAGCCGGCGTCGGCCAGTTCGCTGCTGGTGTTTTTCACCTGCATCCGGCCTTCGATCCAATAGGGTTGGTAGAGGTCTTCGATCCTGACACCCATCTCACTGACGATATGCACAATCTGGTTCGACGGTGGCGGCGGTACATGGATGCAGGCGCCGTAGTAGGGCACCAGGAGAAACTCGGTGGTGCGACCTTCTTCACTGACTTCCAGCGGCACAATGTAGCCCGGCAACTTGACCTGCTGGCCATCCAGGGCCTTGACCACCGGGGCGTTCGGCGCTTGCTGGTGGGCAGCCGGGGCAGATTCGGCAGCCAGAGCATCGCTTAACTGCGAGAGATCATGCATCGGCGCCAACTGTGGGCGGATCACCGGTGCGTCTGGGGGAATCAGTTGTGGCCATTCCAGGGTGCGCGGCTCCTGCGCCCACAATGGCGTGGTCACCAACAGCAGTATCGACAGCAAAACGCGTGGCATCAGAATTCTCACAGGTGGATGGACAGGCCATCGGTCAAGGACTGCCGATAGGCGCGCCAGGCTGGCACGCTGCCCATCAGCAACGCAGCCCCCAGAATGATCGCCAACAGGCTCCATTCGTGGGGGCTCGGCCAGGCCAGCGGCAGGAACAGCCCGTAGTTGGCTTGAACATAACCTTGGGCCAGGGCAATGCCCAAGTACAACAAGCCAAGACCGGCGACGATGCCGGTTACCGCCAAGGCCAATGCTTCGAGTATCAGCAGCCCGGCAATGTGCCACGGGCGGGCACCGACCGAGCGCAGGATGGCCATCTCCCGACGGCGTTCGTTGAGGCTGGTGAGGATCGCCGTGAGCATGCCGATCAGCCCGGTCAGTACGACGAACAGAGAGACCACGAACAACGCCTGCTCGGCAGTGCCCATCAGGCTCCAGAGTTCTTGTAGAGCGACGCCTGGCAGGATCGCCAGTAGCGGTTCATTGCTATACTCGTTGATCTCGCGCTGCAGGCTGAAGGTGGCGATCTTGTTATTCAGGCCCAGCATGAAGGCGGTGATGGCCGTGGGCGCAAGGTCCATGTCGCGCGCCTGCTCGGCGCTGACCCGCCCGGCACCACGAGCCGGGACGCCGTTGTGCCAGTCGATGTGCATCGCTTGCATACCGCCCAGGCTGATGTGCAAGGTGCGATCCACCGGAGTGCCGGTACGCTGCAGCACGCCGACCACCGTGAAGGGTTTGTCGTCATGCTTGACCAGGCTGATGGCGGCCACGCCGTGGGCCAGCACCAGCTTGTCACCGAGCTTGTAATGCAGGGCCTGGGCAACTTCGGCCCCCAGCACCACTTCGAACGGATCGGTGGCGAACGCCCGGCCCTGGGCTAATTGCAGGTTTTGCTTACGGCCGTACTGATAATGCTCGAAGTAACTGCCGGTAGTACCCATGACCCGGTAGCCGCGATGGGAGTCACCGAGTGAAATCGGAATCGCCCATTTCACTCGCTTGTCACTGGCGTAATGCGCGTAACTGTCCCAGCGGATGTTGTTGGTGGCATTGCCGATGCGGAACACCGAATACAGCAGCAGGTTCACCGAACCGGAACGAGCGCCGACGATCAGGTCGGTACCGCTGATGGTGCTGGCAAAACTGGCGCGGGCTTCAGTGCGCACCCGCTCAACGGCCAGCAGCAAACACACCGACAAGGCGATGGCAAAGGCGGTCAGAAAGGCGGTGAAACGACGGTTGGCGAGGCTCGCCAGGGCTAGACGGAGCAGGTACATCAGGCCTCCTGAGCGTTGGCTGGCAGGGCCGCGCGGTTGAGCTCGGGCAGTGACAACTGGTGGTCGAACAACGTTGCCAGGCTCTGGTCATGGCTGACGAACAGCAGGCTGGAACCGGCGTCGCGGCATTCGGCGAACAACAGACGAATGAACGCTTCACGGGTGTCGGCGTCGAGGGCTGAGGTCGGTTCGTCGGCGATCACCAGTTCCGGCTGGCCAATCAGGGCGCGAGCGGCAGCGACCCGCTGTTGCTGACCAATCGACAGGCTGTCGGCGCGGCGGGCGAGCAAGGCCGGATCTTTCAGGCCGAGGTGGGCGAGCAGGCTGGCGGCTGCCTGATCGATACTGCCGTGGCGTTCGGCAGCGCGTTGCGCGCGGCTGCGCGAGAAGCGGCAGGGTAGTTCGACGTTTTCTCGTACCGAAAGGAACGGTAGCAGGTTGAACTGCTGGAAAATGTAGCCGGTGTGATCCACCCGGAAACGATCACGGGCTCCTTGTTTCAGCTCGCTCAAGTCCTGGCCGAGCAGGCGGATGCTGCCGCGGTCGGGCATCTGCACACCGCCGAGCAGGCCGAGCAGGGTGGTTTTGCCACTGCCGCTGGGGCCTTTGAGAAACAGCGATTCGCCGGCCTCAAGACGCAAGGCGGGGATATCCAGCAAAGGGGCTTGGCCCGGCCAGGCAAAGCCCAGGTCGGTCAGTTCAATCAGTGCCTGGCTCATAAATGAACGCCCAGGTTACCCTGGGCGTTTCGCTGCAAAGGGCTTTCAGAATGGGATTGAGGCGTTAGCCGCAGTGGCTTCGACACCCTGTTGGCCGTTAGGTCCGATCAGTTGTAGCTGAATTTTCTGCGTGGCGGGGAAGGCCTTGAACAGTGGGCTCAGATCCAGGCCAGTGAGCTGCTCGGGCTTGGCGCAATCAAATTTATAGTGAGCGTGAATTTCACTGTGATCATGCTTGTCAGCCTCTTGAGCTGCCGGGTTGTCGCCGAACAATGGGCTCTCAAGTTCCTGGGCACTTTCGCTGCAGTCGGCAGCCTTGGCCAGGGTGAACAGCGCCCGTGGCTTTTCCAGCTGGGCGCGCACGGTGGCGACCTTGGCTTTGTCGGCATCACTGCTGGCCTCGTGTTCGAAACCGACCAGGTTCATCGCCGGGCTTTGCAGTTCCAGTTCCAGCGCCTTGCCATCAAGCACCACGTTGAGACGGGCAGCACCGTGTTCATGGGCGGCGAGGCTGCCATGAGCGTGGTCATGATCGTGGTCGTGGTCCTCATGGGCGTGAGCAACGGCCAGGGGCAGCAAGGCGAACGGCAAGGCAAGGAACAGGCGACGCATGGGCAGAACTCCACGAGGGCACAGGGTTTGTTTGGTTATGTTATAACAACTTGTTCTGCCGGTGCCAGTGCGCTTGGCGAAGGATCGTCGGCGTGGGAGCATGGAGCCCGTCACTGAGTAGAGGAAGCGACCGTGCGTATTCGTGGACATATCGGCGACTGGCCGGTGGATTTGACCCTGGAACTGGATCCAGGGGAATGGGCGCATCTGGGGGGGCATTTAGCGACTGTAGTGCCGGTTGCGACGGCTGCTGCAGTGGCATCGGTGGCCAATGCCCGGCCGGATGACGCTCTCTGGCAGGCGGCGCGTGAGGTGCTGCGCAACGCTGGGCAGCTCAATGGGCCGGAGTTGCTTGAGCATCTGGAAGGGCTGGCGGGCAGTACCGCTGCGGGTAAGCGCCTGCTGGTGCGCTTGCGCCACAGTGCCGAGGTGAAGGTCGAAAGCGGGGCGGATGCGCCGGTTTATCATTGGCTTGGGTGAATGCTATCGCGGGGCAAGCCCGCTCCCACAGGGCGGTAAGTCCACCCCTGTGGGAGCGGGCTTGCCCCGCGAAAAGTTCTAATCAGTACAAAGCAGCAAACAGCTTGCGCCGGTAAGTCCCTACCAGCGGATGGTCGTTGCCCAGCAGATCGAACACCTGCAGCAAGGTCTTGTGTGGCAAACCGCCTTCATAACCGCGATTACGCATGAACAGCTTGAGCATGCCCTCCAGCGCTGCTTCGTACTGCTGGCGCGAGAGCTGCTGGATGCACAGCTGATAAGCCGCTTCATCGTCCTCGCTGTTCTGCGCCAGACGCGCCTTGAGGTCGGCGACTTCCGGCAGGCTCGCGGCCTGGCGCAGGAAGGTCAGCTGAGCCTTGGCGCCAGCCAGGGCGGCTTTGTGCTCATCGCTCTTGACCGCATCAAGCACAGTCTGGGCTTCAGCCAATTCACCGCGCTCAGCCAGGCAGCGGGCATACAGGATCAACGCCGCAGCATTGCTGTTGTCTTCAGTCAGCAGGGCCTTGAGGGTGGCTTCGGCTTCGCTGAAACGACCTTCGGCAAACAGCGTCTGGGCCAGTTCCAGCGGGTTTGCGGCCGCCGGCGGTGGCATTTTTACGTGGGGTTCAAGCAAGGCACGGATCGCCGATTCCGGCTGGGCACCGGCAAAGCCGTCTACCGGCTGGCCATCTTTGAATAGCACCACGGTAGGCAGGCTGCGAATGCCGAAGCGGGCGACGATGTCCTGTTCGATATCGCAGTTGACCTTGGCCAGCAACAGCTCGCCCTGGTAACTCTCGGTGATTTGCGCGAGCAACGGCATCATCGCCTTGCACGGCGCGCACCACTCGGCCCAGAAGTCCACCAGTACCGGTTTGTGGTGGGAGTTGGCGATTACCAGCTGATCGAAATCAGCAGCGCTGGTGTCGAAAACATAGGGTGTGTCTTGGCTCATCGCGACTCTCGAAAATCCGTGAATGGCATCACTATAAAGGCTGGCGGCTGGCGTGGTACAGGCTGACCCGGCGGAATTCGTGGGGCTCGGCCAGATCCGGGAGGGTCAGGGCCTCCAGCGCGCCCAGCGGCTGGTACAGCGGATGACTGAAGTCGCGCACACGCGAGTCAGCCACCAGGGCCTGCTGAGCGCGGCTGAGAAACGCGTCGAGCAATGGCAGGTTGGCCCGGTCGTAGAGCACGTCGGCCACCAGAATCAGGTCGAAGCGGTCGGCTTCCCGGAAAAAGTCCTCGGAGTAGCCCAGTTCCACGCCATTGAGCGCGGCATTGGCCTGGCAGGCTTGCAGGGCCAATGGATCAAGGTCACAAGCCACTACTTCAAGGGCACCCGCGCGGGCGGCAGCGATCCCGGCGATCCCGGAGCCAGCGCCAAAGTCCAGCACGCGCTTGCCTTCTACCCAGTGGCGGTGCTGATCCAGGTAACGAGCCATGGCCAGGCCGCTGGCCCAGCAGAAACTCCAGTACGGCGGCTCGTGGAGGATGCGCCGGGTTTCTTCCGGGCTGAATTCGCGGTCCATGTTCTGGGCATCGATCAGCCACAGCTTGAGTGCGCACTCGGGCAGGTCGCTGATCACCAGTCGGGCATCGCCGAGCAGCTCGCCCAAGGCTTGTTGCAAAGGCGCAGGTGCCATCATGGTGCTTTTTCGAAACGCAACGGGCCGGTGGCCTGGGTTTGCGCCTGGAAAATCCGTACAGGCGGCAGGTGCAGGATCAGCTGCCCGGATTTGCTCGCGCGACCACGCAACTCGACCCGCGCGCTGGCAGGGAAGGCTTCGGGGTTGAAGCGCAGTTGGTACGGCAAGTCCAGGCCGTTGCTGCTGAGGGTGCTGCTGGCCAGCAGATTTTTCGGACGGCCGCGCTCATCGATGACCAACAGGGCCAGTTCGACTTCGGCTCCGGCCGGAATGTTGAGCAAGGTCCCGCTCAATTCACGCTGATAGGCCGGCAACGGTCCGAGGGTTTTCGCCGTTTTACTCGCTATCGGTGCTTTTGGCGCCGGCGCAGGCTGCGGTTGATCGCTGCTGCAGGCGGCCAGCAAGGCGGCAAAACTGAGCACAACGAGCGTTCGAAATGGCATGGGGAATTCCTTCGCGGCATATTTCCTCAGTGGATGGTAACCCCTTTGGCTTGTCTTGCCAGTGGGATGCGCTACCATGGCCCTCCCTTTTTTTGTTGCCTGCCACCATGCACTGTCCCTTCTGCGGTGCCAACGACACCAAGGTCATCGACTCGCGACTGGTTGCCGAGGGCGAGCAAGTGCGCCGCCGGCGCGAATGCGTTGCCTGCGGTGAGCGTTTCACCACCTTCGAAACCGCCGAGCTGGTTTTGCCGCGCCTGATCAAACAGGACGGCAGTCGCCAACCCTTCGACGAAGAAAAACTGCGCGCTGGCATGCAGCGCGCCCTGGAAAAACGCCCGGTCAGCGTCGAGCGGCTGGAAGCGGCGCTGGCACACATCAAGCACAAGCTGCGGGCGACCGGCGAACGTGAGGTCAAATCGCTGGTGGTCGGTGAGCTGGTGATGAACGAGCTGCAGAAGCTCGATGAAGTCGCCTATATCCGTTTCGCTTCGGTCTACCGGCGTTTCCAGGACCTCAACGAGTTTCGCGAAGAAATTGACCGCCTGGCCCGTGAGCCGGCTAAAGAGTGAGCATGTCCAACGAACGCGCGGTACTTGACGCCCACTACATGGCCCGGGCCCTGGAACTGGCCCGCAAGGGTCTGTATTCGACCCATCCGAATCCGCGCGTCGGCTGTGTGATTGTTCGCGACGGCCAGGTTGTCGGCGAAGGCTGGCATGTGCGTGCCGGTGAGCCGCATGCCGAAGTGCACGCGCTGCGTCAGGCCGGCGAGCTGGCTCGTGGCGCCTGCGCCTACGTCACCCTTGAACCGTGCAGCCACCACGGGCGCACGCCGCCGTGTGCCGAGGCGCTGGTCAAGGCTGGCGTGGCGCGGGTGGTCGCCGCCATGCAGGACCCCAATCCGCAAGTCGCAGGTCAAGGCCTCAAGCGTTTGGCCGAAGTCGGCATCGAAGTCACCAGCGGCGTGCTCGAAGCCGAGGCGCGCGCGCTCAACCCGGGCTTCCTCAAGCGCATGGAAGCCGGCCTGCCATTGGTACGGGCCAAGCTGGCGATGAGCCTGGACGGCCGCACGGCCATGGCCAATGGTGAAAGCCAGTGGATCACCGGGCCGGCCGCACGTTCTGCGGTACAGCGCCTGCGTGCGCGTTCCAGCGTGGTGCTGACCAGCGCCGAGAGCGTCCTGGCCGACAAGGCACGGATGACGGTGCGCGCTGACGAGCTGGGCCTCGATCCGCAAACCACAGCCCTGGCCCTGGCGCGCCCACCTTTGCGGGTGTTGGTCGATGGCCGCTTGCGCCTGCCGCTGGATGCGCCGTTCTTCCAGGCCGGCCCGGCGCTGGTGGTCACTGCCGCCAGCGACGACCCGCGTTATGCCGAAGCTGGTCATGAGTTGCTGAGACTGCCGGGCGAGGGCGGCCGGGTCGACCTGTCTGCGCTGATGCGCGAACTGGCGCAGCGTGGTGCCAGCGAAGTGCTGCTTGAGGCCGGTGCCGGCCTGGTCGGCGCCTTTGCCCAGCTTGGCCTGATCGATGAGTACCAGATCTTTGTTGCCGGCAAGTTCCTGGGTTCCAGCGCCCGTCCGTTGCTGGACTGGCCGCTGAATCACATGAATGAGGCGGTGCAACTGAAAATCACTGAAATGCGCGCGGTAGGCGATGACTGGCGAGTCACTGCCATCCCTGTGCCGGCACCCGGCGTATAATTCCAGGCTAGCCACGCGCAGCCTTGTTCTCGAGGAGGACTCATGTTCACTGGCATCATCGAATCCATCGGCAGTATCCGCTCGCTGACGCCCAAAGGTGGCGATGTGCGGGTTTATGTCGAAACCGGCAAGCTCGACCTGGGCGACGTCAAACTGGGCGACAGCATCGCCGTCAATGGTGTGTGCCTGACCGCGGTCGAGCTGCCTGGCGATGGCTTCTGGGCTGACGTCAGCCGTGAAACGCTGGACTGCACCGCCTTTGACGACCTCAAGAGCGGCAGCCGGGTCAACCTGGAAAAGGCCCTGACGCCGACCACCCGCCTCGGCGGTCACCTGGTCAGCGGTCACGTCGACGGTGTCGGCGAAGTGGTGTCGCGCAGCGATAACGCCCGTGCCATCCAGTTCCGCATTCGTGCACCCAAGGAGCTGGCCAAGTACATTGCCCACAAGGGCTCGATCACCGTCGATGGCACCAGCCTGACGGTGAACGTCGTCGATGGCGCCGAGTTCGAGTTGACCATCGTCCCGCATACCCTGGCCGAAACCATCATGGCCGACTACCGTCCCGGTCGTCGGGTCAACCTTGAGGTCGACCTGCTGGCCCGTTACCTGGAGCGTCTGCTGCTGGGTGACAAAGCCGCCGAGCCGAGCGCCGGCAGCGGCATTACCGAAAGTTTCCTGGCCGCCAACGGCTACCTGAAATCCTGATCTGAAAGGGGGTGCCGCGTGGCGCTCAACAGCATCGAAGAACTGGTTGAAGACATCCGCCAGGGCAAAATGGTCATCCTCATGGATGACGAAGACCGCGAGAACGAAGGCGACCTGATCATGGCCGCCGAGTGCTGCAAGGCCGAACACATCAACTTCATGGCCAAGCACGCCCGTGGCCTGATCTGCATGCCGATGTCGCGCGAGCGCTGCGAAACGCTCAAGCTGCCACTGATGGCACCGCGCAACGGTTCGGGTTTCGGTACCAAGTTCACCGTATCGATCGAAGCCGCCGAAGGCGTGACCACCGGTATCTCCGCCGCTGACCGCGCGCGCACCGTGCAAGCGGCTGCGGCCCGTGATGCCAAGGCTGAAGATATCGTCAGCCCCGGCCACATCTTCCCGTTGATGGCGCAGCCTGGTGGCACTCTGGCCCGTGCCGGCCATACCGAAGCTGCCTGCGACCTAGCGCGCATGGCCGGGTTCGAGCCGAGCGGGGTGATCTGCGAAGTGATGAACGACGACGGCACCATGTCGCGTCGCCCGGAACTGGAAGTATTTGCCGCCGAGCATGGCATCAAGATCGGCACCATCGCCGACCTGATCCACTACCGGATGATCCACGAACGTACCATTCAGCGGATTTCCGAGCAGCCGCTGGACAGCGAACTGGGCAGTTTCAACCTGGTGACCTACCGCGATTCGGTTGAAGGTGACGTGCACATGGCCCTGACCCTGGGCAACATCTGTGCTGAAGAACCGACCCTGGTGCGCGTGCACAACATGGACCCGCTGCGCGACCTGCTGATGGTCAAGCAACCGGGGCGCTGGAGCCTGCGCGCCGCCATGAGCGCGGTTGCCGAGGCCGGCAGCGGTGTCGTGCTGCTGCTTGGGCACCCGCTGGAAGGCGACGTGCTGCTGGCGCACATCCGCGAAAGCGCCGACGCCGCGCCGGCGAAAACCCCGACCACTTACAGCACCGTCGGTGCCGGTTCGCAGATCCTGCGCGACCTGGGCGTACGCAAAATGCGCCTGATGAGTTCGCCAATGAAGTTCAATGCGATATCCGGATTCGATCTGGAAGTTGTAGAATACGTGCCCTCCGAATAAAGCAGGCGGTTTGTCGCGCTGCCATTCGTGTCCCAAACCCTCACAGGCCGCCCTTTGCGGCCTGGCTCTTTAAGATGAGAACTGTGCAATGACCCTGAAGACCATCGAAGGTACCTTCATTGCCCCCAAAGGTCGCTATGCTTTGGTGGTTGGCCGCTTTAACAGCTTTGTCGTTGAAAGCCTGGTTAGCGGTGCTGTTGATACCCTGGTTCGCCATGGTGTGAGCGAGAGCGACATCACCATCATCCGTGCCCCGGGTGCCTTTGAAATCCCGCTGGTAGCACAGAAAGTCGCCCAGCAAAGCGAATACGCCGCGATCATCGCCCTGGGCGCGGTGATCCGTGGTGGTACCCCGCACTTCGAATACGTAGCGGGCGAGTGCACCAAGGGCCTGGCCCAGGTGTCCATGGAGTTCGGCGTACCGGTCGCCTTCGGTGTCCTGACGGTCGATTCTATCGAACAGGCCATTGAGCGTTCCGGCACCAAAGCCGGCAACAAGGGTGCCGAAGCTGCCCTGTCCGCTCTGGAAATGGTCAGCCTGCTGGCGCAGTTGGAGGCCAAGTGATTAGCGACGAAAGCGATCGTTTCAACCCGCGCGATCCAAAACCTGCGGATGCTGGCAAACCATCGAAGAGCGCCAAGCGTCGCGAAGCCCGTCAGCTCGCGACTCAGGCCCTGTATCAATGGCACATGGCCCGGCAGTCGCTGAACGAGATCGAAGCGCAGTTCCGGGTCGATAACGATTTCACCGATGTCGACGGTGCCTATTTCCGCGAAATCCTGCACGGGGTTCCTGCGAAGAAAGTCGAGATCGACGAAGCACTGAAGCCGTGCCTGGACCTGGCCCTTGAAGAGCTCGATCCGGTTGAGCTGGCGGTGCTGCGCCTGTCCACCTGGGAGTTCATGATGCGCGCTGACGTGCCGTACCGCGTCGTCATCAATGAAGGTGTCGAGCTGGCCAAAGTGTTTGGCGCCACCGACGGCCACAAGTTCGTCAACGGCGTGCTCGACAAGCTGGCTCCACGGCTGCGTGAAGCCGAAGTAAAGGCGTTCAAGCGCTGATTGCGGCGCTGATTGCCAATGGGTGAGTTCGAGCTGATTCGTCATTACTTCGCCGCTGCGCCCTGCGCGCAAGGCGGCGAAGCGGTTGCGCTGGGCATTGGCGACGATTGTGCCTTGCTCAGCCTGGCGCCTGGCGAACAGCTGGCGATCTCCACCGACACGCTGGTGGCCGGGGTGCATTTCCCGGCTGTCTGCGATCCTTTTCTGCTCGGTCAGCGTTCGCTGGCCGTCGCTGCCAGTGATCTGGCTGCCATGGGTGCCACACCCATCGGCTTTACCCTTGCCCTGACCCTGCCAGAAGTGTGCGCCGACTGGCTGCAGGCTTATGCCCGTGGGCTGAACCAGATGGCTCAGACTTGCCGACTCAGCCTGATTGGTGGCGATACCAGTCGCGGGCCCTTGAGCCTGACCATGACCGTGTTCGGCCGTGTGCCGGCCGGCCAGGCGCTGACCCGCAGTGGCGCCCGCGCCGGCGACCTGCTGTGTGTCGGCGGCGAGCTGGGCAATGCCGCCGGCGCCTTGCCCTTGGTGCTCGGCCAGCGCCAGGCCGAACCTGCCGTGGCCGAACCGTTGCTCGCGCATTACTGGTCGCCGCAGCCGCAGCTTGCCCTGGGGCAGGCGCTGCGCGGCAAGGCGACAGCGGCGCTGGATATCTCCGATGGCCTGTTGGCCGACTGCGGGCATATCGCCAAGGCCTCGCAGGTATCGCTGCAGGTTGAGCTGGATCGGCTACCGCTGTCTGCTGCGCTGCGAGCATTCTTTGGTAATCAAGGCGCCCAGCAAGCCGCGCTGGCCGGCGGCGACGACTATGTACTGGCCTTCACCTTGCCTGAAGCCGAACTGGCGCCACTGCTGGCCGCGGGTTGGCCGATCCATGTGGTGGGGCGTGCAGACACTGGCGCTGGCGTCAGCCTGGTGGACGGCCAGGGGCAGGACATCACCCCGACAATCCGGGGCTATCAACATTTTAGGGAGCAACCGTGACCGATCACCCCAATCAGGTGCCTGCGGAGAACGTTCCGCCGTCGGTCTGGCGCAATCCGTGGCACTTTCTCGCATTCGGCTTTGGCTCCGGGACCTTGCCCAAAGCGCCAGGGACCTGGGGCTCGCTGGTCGCTTTGCCGTTTATCCCGTTATGGCAGATGTTGCCTGATTGGGGCTATTGGCTAATGCTCGGCCTGACCATGCTGTTCGGCTTCTGGTTGTGTGGCAAGGTTGCCGATGACTTGCGTGTTCATGACCATGAAGGCATTGTCTGGGACGAGATGGTCGGCATGTGGATCACCCTGTGGTTGGTCCCTGAAGGCTGGCAATGGCTGTTGGCGGGCTTTCTGATGTTCCGCTTTTTTGACATCCTCAAACCCTGGCCGATTCGCTGGGTTGACCGCCATGTGCATGGCGGTGTCGGTATCATGCTTGACGATGTGCTGGCGGGCGTCTTCGCTTGGCTGGGTATGCAGGTGCTGGTATGGAGTGTCACATAAGGGAGTCGTAGGATGCATGGATGGCGAGTGGTCCTGATGATATTGGCGCTGGTCGCCAACGGTGTTCACGCCAGCGAGACCATCGAGGTGCCCAAGCAGGTTCGACTGGCCAGTGAGCGTTGGGAGGATTACACCAACGCCGACGGCACGGGCATCGCCTGGGACATTCTGCGCAAGGTATTCGAGCCGGCCGGGGTCAGGGTGGTGATATCCAGCGTGCCGTACAGCCGTGCCATTGGCTTGGTCAAGCGCGGTGAGGCCGATGCCTGGGTCGGCTCCTATCACGAAGAAAACACCGACAATCTCTACCCGCGGTGGAATTTCGATACCGACCATATCTATGCCCTGAGCCTTGCCAGCAAGCCTGTGCCGACCCCGCAGAACCTGGCGCAGTTCAAGCTTTCCTGGGTGCGCGGCTACGACTATCAGGACTACCTGCCCAATGTCGGTGAATACCGTGAGGTGCAACGGCGGGAAGGGATCTTGCCGATGCTTGAGCGCGGACGTGTGGATTTCTACATCGATGCGCAGACTGAAGTCGAATACGTTCTGGACCAGGCGGCAGAAGGTGAGCGCCACAGGTTTCGCAGCACGCACATTGCCGAACTGCCGCTGTACCTGGCCTTTGGCAAGACCGAAAAAGGCCGGGCACTCAAGGAGCTGTTTGACCGGCGAATGGAAAAGCTGGTCGCCACCGGCGAGTTGCGCGAGATTTTCAGCCACTGGTCCCAGCCCTATCCGTTCGATGAGAAAGGGCACCTGAAGTAGGAAAAATCGTATCTATCGATGGGTTTGAGCAAAGATTCGACCTGAGCAGCCCGTCCACATACTGATACAATCGGCTCACTTTATTCTTCAAGCTTTCAGATCAGGAGCACAAAGTGCCCGTCGTCTTTGTTGCCGCTTCCAAGCTGCCTACCCCGTTTGCGACTTTCACCATGCATGGTTTTCTCGACGAAGCCACTGGCCGCGAGCACGTCGTGCTCAGCCTGGGTGATATTGCCGATGGGCAACCGGTGCTCGGGCGCCTGCATTCCGAATGCCTGACTGGCGATGCTTTGTTCAGCCAGCGTTGCGACTGCGGTTCGCAGCTTGAGGCTGCCCTGCAGGCCATCGCTCGCGAAGGCCGTGGGGTATTGTTGTACCTGCGTCAGGAAGGCCGTGGCATTGGTCTGTTGAACAAAATCCGCGCTTACGAGCTGCAGGATGGTGGTGCCGACACCGTCGAGGCCAACGAACGCCTGGGCTTTGCCGCCGACCAGCGTGACTACGGCATGTGCCAGCCGATGCTTGAGCACCTGGGGGTCAAGTCGCTGCGACTGATGACCAACAACCCGCGCAAGGTCAAGGCGCTGACCGGCATGGGCATCCCGGTAGCCGAGCGAGTGCCGCTGCACACCGGTCACAATCCGCACAACAAGCATTACCTGGCCACCAAGGCTGGCAAGCTCGGCCACATGATGGGCAACGAACACCAGGGCGAGGCCGGTCGGGCGTGACCCGCGCCCAGGTTCGCCGTCGCCTCGAGCTTGCCTGGTGGCAGTACCTGGCGGTGGCGTTGGCGCCGTTGCTGGTGTTGGCCTGGGCCTTTGCTGATCTGCGGGCATTGATTCCGATCCTGGCCATGCCGATGTTTATCGCCGGTGTGGCCTCGATGTTCCTCAGTCTGTCGCGCTTTGGTGCCTACAAGCGGGCGCTGATCGCTACCCAGAAAGCCCTCGACAGTGACGCCGAGTCTGCTGCCTGGATCGAACTGGCGCGAGTCCGGCGCCTGGGCATGCTGTTCGCCTGCCTGCCAGCATGGATATCGGCGTTGTCGGTGTTCGTCGGCCTGGAAGCGGTGCCGCAGATCCTTCTGGCGATCTCCAGCCTGGTCCTGTTCTACCTCTACCGTATCCCGCGTCAGCTCGGCTGATGCGCGGCATTCTGCTACTGGTGTTGCTGGTATTGGCTGCGCCACTGGCGGCTGCTTCGCGAGTGGTCAGCCTGGCCCCCTCGCTCTCGGAAATCATTGTCGAACTGCACGCCACTGATCTGCTGGTGGGCATGCTCGACGGTGGTGAGCGTCCTGCCGCCGTGGCCCAGGTGCCTTCGGTCGGGCGTTATGGCCAGATCGACATGGAGCGGCTGCTCAGTCTCAAGCCTGATCTGTTGCTGCTCTGGCCGGGCAGCGTCCCGGCGGCCCAGCGTGATCAGCTCAAGCGTCTGGGTATCGCTACCTACACCGCCGAACCTCACGGCATCGATGAGTTGATCGAACAGATTGAGGCCATCGGCGTGCAACTGGGGCGCGCCGAGCAAGGGCGAACGCGTGCGTTGCAGCTGCGTGAGCAATTGCAGAAGCTCCGTGCGCAGTATCATCGTGAACAGCCGCTAAGGGTGTTCTACCAGGTGTGGGACAAACCTTTGTACACCGTCGGTGGCGGCCAGATCGTCAGCGATGCCCTGGCGGTGTGCGGCGCGAGCAATGTGTTCGCCGAGCTCAAGGTGCCTGCACCGCAGGTGAACCTGGAGTCGGTGCTGTTGCGTGATCCCCAGGTGATCCTCGCCAGCGACCAGGCCCAGCTTGACGCCTGGAAGGCCTGGCCGCAGGTCGATGCCGTGCGCAATGGGCGGTTGCTGCTGGTGCCGGATAAAGGTCTGGAACGGCCCAGCGGGCAGATGATCGAGGCGACAGCGCGGTTGTGTCAGGTGCTCGACGCTAAAGCGCCGGTGTCCAGGTGATGCCAAGCAGCCAGGTGCGGCCTTCTTCGCGGTAGTCAGCGAACCCGCCAGCGTAGCTGTACTGAGCGCGGCTATAGGCCTTGTTCAGCAGGTTTTCGGCCTTTAACTCAAGACGAATTTCGCGGCTGAGCGTCCAGCTACTGCGCAAACCGAACAAACCATAGCCGCTGAGCCTCCTATGATTTTCCGGATCGGCGTAACTGCTACTGACCGCTTGCCAGCTGGCGCCCAGGCCCAGGCGATCAAACTGCCGGTCCAGGTCCAGGCTCAAGGTGCGGCGGGCACGGCGCTCAAGGGTGTGGCCGGAGTCACGGTCGCGGGGGTCGATCAGCGACAGGCCGAGTGTGCTTTGCCAGCCAAACCAGTGCTGGTGCAGGCTGGCCTCGAAGCCATTGATCCTTGCCGAACCTACGTTGTGTGGAATGTAGTTGGTGCCGTAGACAATCGCGTTGCGAAGGTCTGTACGGTACAGCGAAGTCTCCAGGCGAGTGCTCTCACTTAGTTGGCTGCGCCACTGCAGCTCATAGCTTTTCGAGCGCTCAGGCTTGAGCTCGGGATTGCTGAAGTCCGGGTAGTAGAGGTCGTTGAAGGTCGGAGCGCGCAAGCCCTCACTGTAGGACAGCAGCAGGTCGTTGCTTGTGCTGACCGGCAAGGTGAGGCTGGCGCTCCAGCTGTTCTGGCTGCCGAACTGCTGGTTCTGGTCACGGCGCACGCCGACTTCGGTGGAGAAGGTTTCGCCCTTGTAGCGATGTTGTACGAAGGCGGCGCGGTTCCAGCGGCTGTCTTCGTTAAGCGGGCTGCTTGTGTGCAAGCGATCCTGGTACCAGTCGCCACCCAGCAACAGGTTGCTGCGCTCATTGAGGCTGAGGTCGTTCTGCCAGTTGATCGCGTCGCGGTAGGTGTTGAACTCGCTACCGCCAGGCTGCAATGAGTCGCGCTTTGTGTCGCGGTTCTCGCTGTGGCTCAGTTCCAGGCGCGAATGCCAGGCTTCGCTGAGCTGTGCGTCGGCATAGGTGCCAAGGCTGCTGACGTTGAAATCGGTATAGGGCTGGCTGCCATCGCCAAACAGGTTGTCGTATTCGCTGCGGCCCCAGCTATCGAGCAGTTTCAGGCCCAGTTCCAGAGAATCGCTGGCGACATGGCTGAGGTTCAGGCTCAGGCTCTTGTTGCGATAGGTGTCGTGATCGGCGTTGGCCGGGAAGGACTCGCGGGTCGCATTGATGCCGGCGCTTTCTTCCAGGCCGGCAGCGAGGTTGAAACGGGTCTGATCACTACCGCCCGACAGACCGACATCGCGTTGCCAGGTCTGGTTGCTGCCGGCGCCCAGATGCAGGCGTGGTTGCAGGCCGGGTTTGCTGGCGCGGCGGGTGAAGATCTGAATCACCCCACCAATCGCATCGCTGCCATAGATGGCCGAACGCGAACCACGAAGCACCTCGACACGCTCGATCTGATCGATGTTCAGGAACTGCAGGCCACTATCGCCGGAGGAGGTGTTGGCGATGCGCACACCGTCGACCAGCACCAGGCTCTGGGCCGACTTGGTGCCGCGAATGTAGATGCCGGGCAGGCTGCCGCGACCGCCAGTGCGCGAAACCTGTACGCCCGGCACGCGAGTCAGCAGGTCGGTGACGCTGGACGGCTGCAGGCGATCGATGTCATCGCGGGTAAACACCGTGTTGGCGGCACTCGATTGGGTGCGGTCCTCGACCTGGCGGTTGGCGCTGATCAGGGTGTCGGGCAGCTTCAGGGCGTTGTCGCGGTCGATGGGCTCGGCCAGCAGGGGGGTAGGCAGGCAGAGCAGGAGCGGGGTAAGGCGATAGAGCTTCATGGCAGATCCATTGCTATCGCGGGGCAAGCCCGCTCCCACAGCACCGGTGGGAGCGGGCTTGCCCCGCGATGAGGCCCTAGAGGCCGAGCAGTTGTAGACGCTGACGCACCGAAGCCTCGATCCCGGCTGCATCCAGCCCGCACTCGGCGAGCATCTGCGCAGGCTTGGCGTGCTCGACATAGACATCCGGCAAGCCCAGGTGCAGTACCGGCTTGAGCAGCGCTTCGCGGGCGAGGAACTCGCTGACCGCAGCGCCCGCCCCCCCCATGATGGCGTTTTCTTCGATGGTCACCAGCAGTTCATGGCTAGCCGCCATTTCGCGCACCAGTGCTTCATCCAGTGGTTTGACGAAACGCATATCGACGACGCTTGCGTCGAGGCTTTCGGCAACCTTCAAGGCTTCCGTCAGCTGCACGCCGAACACCAGCAGAGCGACTTTGCTGCCCTGGCGACGAACCACGCCTTTGCCGATGTCCAGGGGTTCGAGGTTGTTCTCGATCGTCGCATTCGGGCCGCTGCCACGCGGGTAGCGCACCGCCGCCGGGCCGTTGTACAGGTGCCCGGTGCTGAGCATCTTGCGCAGCTCGTTCTCGTCGCTCGGGGTCATCACCAGCATGCCGGGGATGCAACGCAGGAACGACAGGTCGAAGCTCCCGGCATGAGTCGGGCCGTCTTCGCCGACCAGGCCGGCGCGATCGATGGCAAACAGCACGTCGAGGTTCTGTACGGCGACGTCATGGATCAGCTGATCGTAGGCGCGCTGCAGGAACGTCGAGTAGATCGCCACCACCGGCTTGGCGCCCTCGCAGGCCATGCCGGCCGCCAGGGTCACGGCATGCTGTTCGGCAATCGCCACGTCGAAGTAGCGCTGTGGATAGCGTTCGCTGAACGCCACCAGGTCAGAGCCTTCCTTCATCGCCGGGGTGATGCCGACCAGGCGTTCGTCAGCCGCGGCCATGTCGCACAGCCACTGACCGAATACTGCCGAGTACTTCGGACCGCCAGCCTTTTTCGGCGCGGCCGCCGGTGCATCGACGGGCTCGAGCTTGGTGATGGCGTGGTAACCGATCGGGTCGGCTTCAGCCGGGGCGAAGCCTTTGCCCTTTTTCGTCACTACGTGCAGGAACTGCGGGCCTTTGAGGTCGCGCATGTTACGCAGGGTGGTGATCAGGGTCGGCAGGTCGTGACCGTCGATCGGGCCGATGTAGTTCCAGCCCAGCTCTTCGAACAGCGTGCCAGGCACCAGCATGCCCTTGGCGTACTCTTCGGTGCGGCGGGCGATTTCCCAGGCGCCAGGCAGGCGCGAGAGGACCTTCTTGCTGCCCTCGCGCATGCTCGAATAGGTGCGGCTGGAGAGGATCTTGGCCAGGTAGTTGGACAAACCGCCGACATTGCGCGAGATCGACATGTCGTTGTCGTTGAGGATCACCAGCATGTCGGCATCGACTTCCTGGGCGTGGTTCAGCGCCTCGAACGCCATGCCGGCCGTCAGCGCGCCGTCGCCGATCACGGCGATGGATTTGCGCGGATTGTTCTGCAGGCGGGCGGCTATGGCCATGCCCAAGGCCGCACTGATCGAGGTGCTGGAGTGACCGACGCCAAAGGTGTCGTACTCGCTCTCGGCGCGGCGCGGGAAGGCGGCCAGGCCGTCCTTCTGGCGCAGGGTGTGCATGCGCTGGCGGCGGCCGGTAAGAATTTTGTGCGGATAGGCCTGATGACCGACGTCCCACACCAGCCGGTCGTCCGGGGTGTCGAAAACGTAGTGCAGGGCAATCGTCAGCTCGATGACGCCCAGGCCGGCACCGAAATGCCCGCCGGTCTGACCAACGGTATAGAGCAGTTCCTGGCGCAGTTCGTCAGCCAGGTTCTCCAGGTCGGCTTCAGCCAGCCGGCGCAGGCCGGCAGGCGTATCGGCACGGTCGAGCAGCGGCGTGACCGGGCGTTCGCGGGGGATCTCTTGAAACGTCGTGGGCATCAGGCGAATCGTTATAGATATGAAGTGGCGGCAGTTTACCTTATTGCGGTATTGGCTGCCCATTTGAGCTAATCGCGGGGTAAGCCTGCTCCTACAGTCATCTTTGTGGGAGCGGGCTTGTCCCGCGATAGCGGCGGCGCTTAGTTGCGCCGTTCGACGATGTAACGTGCCAACTCGCACAACGGCTCAGCCGCTGCGTCGAAAGGCCGCAGGGCCTTCAGGGCCTGATCGCGCAATTCCAGGGCATAAGCCTTGGCGGCTTCCAGCCCGAGCAGGGCCGGGTAGGTCGGTTTGTCCCGGGCGATATCGGCGCCCTGGCGTTTGCCCAGGGTTTCGGTGTCGCTTTCGACGTCGAGAATATCGTCCTGCACCTGAAAGGCCAGGCCGATGGCCCGGGCGTAAGTCTGCAGGGCGTTGAGCTGCGTCTGGTTGGCGCGGGCACTGGCGAGGGCGCCGAGCCGCACGCTGGCCTCGATCAGTGCGCCGGTCTTGTGCCGGTGCATGAACTCAAGGGCGGTCTGATCAAGCTTGAGGCCCACCGAACCCAGGTCGATGGCCTGGCCTCCGACCATGCCGGCCGGACCTGCCGCCAGCGCCAGGGTCTGGACCATGGCCAGGCGAATGCTGTCAGCCTGCGGGCTCAGCTGCGGATCGAGCAGGGCGTTGAACGCCAGGCTCTGCAAACCGTCACCGGCGAGGATCGCGCAGGCTTCATCAAAGGCTTTGTGGGTGGTCGGCTGACCACGGCGCAGGTCGTCATCGTCCATGGCCGGCAGGTCGTCGTGCACCAGCGAATAGGCATGGATCAGCTCGACGGCGCAAGCGGCGCCATTGGCTTGCTCGGGGGCAACACCGAGGGCTTCGCAGGCGGCATAGGTGAGCAGCGGACGCACGCGCTTGCCGCCGTTCATCACGCTATAGCGCATGGCGGCGTAGAGGCGGGTGAGCTCAACCGAAGGGGCGACGAACAACTGCTCGAGGGCCGCATCGACCCGGGCCTGACAGCTGGCCTGATAGTGGGCAATCATTCTGCCTGTTCCGCGTCGAAAGGTTCGGCCTTCAGTTCGCCGTCGCGCTCCAGCAACACCTGGACCTTCTGCTCGGCCTGGACCAGCGCAGCCTGGCAGTCGCGGGTCAGGCTGATGCCTTGTTCGAACGCGGTCAGCGAGTCTTCCAGCGACAGCTCACCGTTCTCCAGGCGCTCGACCAGGGCTTGCAGGTCGGCGAGGGATTGCTCGAAATCGATGGAGGCTTTTTTTCGGGCCATGGCGGCTGTCTCAGTGGCGGTATAAACGGCGCGACACTAGCAGAGCGGGGCGGGGTGAGCAAATCGATAGGGCGGATCTTTCGTCGCATTCTGTTGCATTAAGACCGACGGCTAGCGCTTGATTTTCCTGCAGGGCTTTCATTGTGGCTGCCTGCAGGTCTCTGCCATAATCGCGACCGCTTTATCTCGCGGATTCGCGCAGGTGCGGCTTCTCCTATCTGACGTCACGTAATGGACTACGTTGTGAGCTTCCTTTCGATCGAGTTCGGCCTCAGTTTCATCCTGTTTTTCGTCATTTACTGGAGCTTGTGCTGGAGCGTTCGCCTTCAGAACGTGCTTCTGCTGGTGGCCAGTTATGCTCTGGTGGCCAGTTTCAGCCTCAACTCCCTGTATGTCCTGCTCGGCTACAGTGCCCTGGTGTACTTGCTCGGCCGACTCGGCGAGCGCTATCCGGGGCGGCGATTCAGTTACCTGCTGGTGTTGCTGCTGGTAGTGAGCTGCTTCTACCTGTTCAAGTATCAGGAGTTCTTTGTCGCGGGCGTGCAGGGCGCGCTGGCCAGTGCCGGTATTGATGTGTCGCTGCCGGTGCTGGAAGTGCTGCTGCCGATTGGCTTGTCGTTTTACACCTTTCATTCGGTCAGCTACCTGGTGTCGATCAATCGGCGCGAGATACCGTCAGCGAGTCTGCCGGACCTGGCCCTGTACCTGGCATTCTTCCCCAGCCTGATCGCCGGTCCGGTCAACCGCGCCGCGCCTATGTTGGCGCAGATCCGTTCGCAGACCCTTCGCCAGGTGCTGGAGCCTCAGCGGGCTTTGGGGCTGATAGCACTGGCGGTGGTGAAGCTGTTCTTTTGTAGCGCCTGGCTGGCCAGCGAATGGGTCGATCCGGTGTTCGAAACACCAGGCAGTTACTCGCCGGAACAGATCCTGCTGAGCGTCTACGGCTACAGCTTTCTGATCTATTTCAATTTCAGCGGCTATACCAACCTGGTGACCGGCATTGCCCTGTTGCTGGGGTTCCGTCTGCCCGATAACTTCAATGCGCCTTATGCCGCGCACAACCTCAAGGAGTTCTGGGGCCGCTGGCACATCAGCCTGTCCCTGTTCATCCGTGACTACGTCTACATTCCGCTGGGCGGCAACCGCCGAGGGGTGTGGCGCGGCAACCTGAACATGCTGCTGGCCATGCTGATTTCCGGTTTGTGGCATGGCGCGAGCCTCAACTTCATTATCTGGGGCGCACTGCACGGTGTCGGCCTGGCCTTGTACAAGGCCTCGACCTACGTCCTGCCGCAACCCATGCGCTGGCCCGGGGCCGGGTTGGCGGCGCGTCTGCTGACCTTCCACTACGTGGCCTTCGCCTGGATCTTTTTCCGCTGCGCGAGCCTCGATGAAGCCTTGGACATGCTCGCCGGGATCGGCGGTTTGAGCCTTGACGGGCTGTTCTCGGCGACCGGCCTGCTGTTACTGGCCAGTGTGCTGTACGTCGCGGTGTATCCACAGCTGCTCGCCCTGCTACGCCAGTTGTTTGCCGCCACAACCCGCTTGCCCTGGCAGTTCTATCCGGTTCCGCTCGGGGTGTTCGTGTCGCTGGTGATCTTTGCTTCGCAGTCGGGCGTGCCGGGGTTCATCTATGCAAGCTTCTAATTCCAGCCAATTGCTGCGCGTGCAACTGGATGCGGCGAAAGCCTTTTACGCTATTGTCCTGGCCACTGTGCTGCTGTTCTGGCTGAACCAGGATTCGATCAGCCTCTACTGCCAGCAGAAGTACCATCAGAGCTGCGAGCTGCCGGTACTTGGGCAAAGCCCGGCCTGGCGTCTGGGTGGCAATCTGACCCAAGCCCTGGGCGCAGCCCGTGACAGCTTTGTCGACAGCCTGGCGCAGAGCCGCACAGCGCTGGCGCAGGTCGACACGGTCGAGCTGCCAGCGCCCATCCCCGTGGTTCCGGTGAATCTGGTTACAACCCATGCTGCGCCACGCGTAGTGGCGAGCAAACCGCTGGCGGTCAAGGTGACTGCCCCAGCGACGGCCGTGGCTGCGGTCAAACCAGCCGCAGCCATTGCCCCGAGCCCGTCGTCGTCAGACACCGTGGTCTCCCTGGCGGCGGGCGACGAAGTATTTCTGGTGGGTGACTCGTTGATGCAAGGCGTCGCCCCGCACCTGGCTAACACCCTTCGCAAGCGCTACCAGATCAAGAGCGTCAACCTCAGCCGGCAAAGCACCGGGCTGGCCTATCCGGGGTTCTTCAACTGGCCGCGAACGGTGGCACAAACCCTGGACAGCTCGCCGAATATTCGCCTGATGGTGATCTTCCTCGGCCCCAACGATCCGTGGGACATGCCCCAGGGCAAGGGCAAGCCGTTCCTGCGCTTCAAGTCGCCGGACTGGGAGAGTGCCTATCGCCAGCGCATCGATGCGATTCTCGAACAAGCCCGCGAACATCAGGTACAGGTGATCTGGGTCGGCCCGCCGAACATGCACAAGCCGCGGCTGTCCAGCGCCATGGCCTACCTCAGTGGCCTGTATCAGGAGCAGGTCGGGCTGCACCAGCAACACTACCTTTCGGTCAATCCGGTGCTGGGTTACAAGAATGACGAATTCTCCTATACCTTGCAGGACAGCCAGGGCAAACGGCTCAAGACCCGGGTTGATGACGGCATTCATTTCACTATCACCGGGCAAAAGCTGATCGCCGAACAGATATTGTCGAAGATCGCTTTCCCGGGCCTCACTGTAACGGGACACTGATGCGTCGACTGCACAACATTCTCGGGCTGGTTCTACTGATCTGTGCGCTACCGGGCTGTAGCCCGGTGGCGGCGGTCAATACCTCGGCCAGGCCGGTGACTGCGCCGGTCAAGCCTGCGGTCAACCAGAGCAATGGCAACCTGGCGGTGCTGGCCGGCAAGTTCAAGAATGCCAACCGTGCGCCGGTTACAGTCGTTCAGTTTGGTGACTCGCATACCGCCGCCGATCTGTTCAGCGGTGAGATGCGCCGCTTGCTGCAAGCGCAGTACGGCGATGGCGGCATCGGCCTGGTTGCCGCCACGCCGGTGCCTGGTACGCGTTATGAACAGGTCATCCTCAAGGTTGCCAAGCGCCAATGGGAACTGGTGTCGGCGCGCAACCAGCAGAGTGCGCAGTTCCCCCTTGGCGGTTATCTGTCTGTGCCCTTGGCGGCAAAGCCCAGTGTGCGTATCGAGGCGCGTGAGCCGAGCACCCAGCGCTATCGGGTTTCAGCCTTGTACCAGGCGCGGGAGAGTACTTCTCTGCTATTGCGTGACCCCCGTGGCCAGAACCGCCGGTTGCTGGCCGCCACGGCAGGGCAATGGCGCTTCGGCCCGGTGGTGAACAATGTCGGCCTGCCGCTCGACCTGACCCTCGACAGTCGCCCTGGCACCGTATTGGGTGGCTGGTACCTTCAGGGGCAGAAGAATGCCGGCGTCATCTACTCGGCCCTGGGCATCAACGGCGCGCGGCTCGAGGTGCAAGACAAATGGCAACCCGGCTGGCAGGACACTCTCAAGTCGCTGCGCCCGGACCTGGTGATCCTTGCCTACGGCACCAACGAAGCGTTCGACGATACCCTCGACCTCAACCTGTACCAAACCCAGCTCCAGCAGACGCTGGAGCGCCTGCGCCGCGACCTGCCGCGGGCCGTGGTATTGATCGTCGGTCCGCCAGACTCGATCAAGCAGCGCAAGGCGCGTAGCTGTGCGGCGCGTCAGCCGCAGCAACTGGCTGCGGTCATCCGTATCCAGCGTCAGGCCGCCCGGCAAGCCAATGCGCTGTTCTGGGACTGGCAGGCATTCATGGGCGGACAATGCTCGATTACTGCCTGGCAGGCGCAAGGCTTGGCACGCGGCGACCTGGTGCACCTGACTGCTGACGGCTACCGCAAGAGCGCGGCCGCGCTGTATGACTATCTGCGCACGCAGCTGAAGTTGAAATAAGGGCGGGAAAAGGAGAGGCGGGGACAACTCAGGGTTGGCTTGCGGCGCCCCATGGAGTTGTCTCCCGGCCCTCGAAAAGAGGCCAATCCAGATGCCCGGTGGCATCTGCTCAGCATGTGCCGACTAGCGTCCTGCCAGTCGCGATTCGGTCCTCTTGATACACCTTAGTCGCTGTCTGGTGTACTGTAAATTTTCCTGAACGCATTGTGTTTCTGGTTGTTAATACACGTGTGTCAATCCAGAGGTGTGACATGAACCTGCTTGAAGTGGCCGGTGGCAAACCGATCAAACTCTGGACCCAGGGCGTGCCGGTGGAAGACGAAGCCCGTCAGCAATTGATCAACACGGCGAAAATGCCGTTCATCTTCAAGCATCTGGCGGTAATGCCGGATGTGCATCTGGGCAAAGGCTCGACCATCGGCAGTGTGATCCCTACCGTGGGCGCGATTATCCCGGCGGCGGTCGGCGTAGATATCGGCTGCGGCATGATCGCCGCCTGTACCTCGCTGGTTGCCGCAGATCTGCCCGACAACTTGCACCGGCTACGCAGCGCCATCGAGCAGGCCGTGCCCCATGGTAAAACCTTCGGTCGTCACGACCAGGGCGCTTGGGACAAGGTCCCGGCTCAGGCCGATCATGCCTGGAAGGACCTGGCGGGGCGGTTCAGAACAATCACCGGCCAATACCCGCAACTGGAAAAGACCAACAACCGCCAGCACCTGGGCACCCTCGGCGGCGGCAACCATTTCATCGAAGTCTGTCTGGATGAAAGCGACCGCGTCTGGTTCATGCTGCACAGCGGTTCGCGCGGGGTCGGTAATGCCATTGGCAACCTGTTCATCGAACTGGCCCAGGCCGACATGCGCCAGCACATCGCCAACCTGCCGGACAAGGATCTGGCCTATTTCAAAGAAGGCAGCCGCCACTTTAATGACTATGTCGAAGCGGTCGAATGGGCCCAGGATTTTGCCCGGCAGAACCGTGCCTTGATGATGCACGCGGTGATCGCTGCGGCCCGCCAGGTGCTCGGAAAATCCTTCGAAGCCAACCTGGAGGCGGTCAACTGCCACCACAACTACGTACAGCGCGAACACCACTTCGGTCAGGACATCCTGGTGACCCGCAAGGGCGCGGTATCGGCGCAGAAAGGCCAGCTGGGTATCATCCCCGGTTCCATGGGCGCGAAGAGTTTCATCGTCCGTGGCCTGGGTAATGAAGAGTCGTTCTGCTCCTGCAGCCACGGCGCCGGGCGGACCATGAGCCGCACCCGGGCGAAAAAGCAGTTCACCCTGGAAGATCAGGTGCGCGCCACCGCGCATGTGGAATGTCGCAAAGACAAGGACGTGATCGATGAGATTCCCATGGCCTACAAGGACATTGATGCGGTGATGCAAGCGCAGCGGGAGTTGGTGGAAGTGGTGCATACCTTGCGGCAGGTGGTGTGTGTGAAGGGCTAGGGGTATAACCCCGATACCGGCGAGCAAACCAAGCCCGCAAAGGCTTCAGGCATTAAAAAGCCGGCTTGTGGCCGGCTTCCAGGGGACGGTCTTGGCTAATTTATGGTAAGCCGCAACCGCCTTAAAATCGTTGCTCCGGCGCTGGGGCCGGGAGGTGGCGGACAGGCAGTGTGTGCCGCGCCAGGCCCGCAGGCGTGCTAAGCAGCCGGGGCGAAATGTGCGGCGTAGCATACTGGCTATCGCGGCAGATGCCCAGCAAAAAATCACCCGCAGCCGCTCAATCCGGGCGGCTGTCGCGCAAATGCCCCCACCAGAACACCCAACCCAGCACGCTCAGTTTCTGGCTTTTGAGCTGCGCCGGGCTGTAGGTTTCGGTGGGGTGTTCGTCGCTGTCGTGGCTGTGCAGGCGCAAGGTGCCATTGGCGCGCTGGCTGAGGCTGTGGATGCGCAAGCGGCCGTTATGCAGCAAGGCATAGATCTCGCCTTCGACGATGTGTTTCAGGCCACAGTCGATGGCCAGGGTGGTGCCGCGTGGCAGCAACGGGCTCATGTTGCTCGCCGGCATGCTCACGCACAGGGCCACGTCCGGATCGATACCGAGGGTATCGAGGGCGCGGATGGGCAGGCGCAGATAACGGTTGGGGATGGGTCTGAACTGTCTGGATTGCATGCTGTAGAAAGGCAGCTGGATGTCATCCGCAGTGTTGGCGGCGAGCAGGCTTGGGTCTGTCGGCTCTGTACCCGGTTTGCGCAATGCAGCGTTCAGGCGTGGCAAGGGGGCGGGGTGCTTGGGGCCTTCGCCGGTGCGCAGCCATTTGCTGCGCACACACAGCAACTCGGCGATTTCGTCGAGTCGGGCCAGGGGCACACCGCGTTTGAACCAGTTGTTGACGTGCTGCGGCGTGACCTTGCGCTGGACGGCAAAGTCGGAAGGCGAGAGGCCGCATTCGTGCAGCAGGGTTTTGAGACGATCACCGGACGTATTCATGAGGCCCGAGTCTAGAGGGCCTGCACAGCCTGGGCTATAAACGCGAGGTTCATTTTTGGGGTAGGAAAAAGCCCGGCTTTACAGGCATTGCCTAGGATGGCGTAGGAGATTTCCCGGCAAAAAATTTCAACCCGGATGGCGTTCGGAACTATCCTACGCACGCTGCCGCCTTTTCACTGTTGCTGGAAAGATGCATCAGGGCTAATTTCCTCGGGTCGCCGTTATTGGCGGCCGGGCGTGAGAACCTGATGACACCTGAGCGGCCATGTTATGGCAGCTGTGCGCGGGCAGACTTCGGTCTGGCCGAGTTTCTAGTGTCCTCGGTTTCTCACCCCGTGCACAGCTGCCACCCTAATCTCGTGAGAAGGATTTTGGTGGACTTTCAAGTCGACGCTAGAGGTCAACCATGAAAAAAATAGTCCCTGACCCACCGCTTTCTCAAAACCCCAATCCCCTCGTAACGACCCCTTACTTCTCCATCCACTGCGACCTGATCCCCCCTGACTCCCTGGCCTTCGCCAGCGAACTGCTACGCGGCATCCACGAAACCACCGACGAATTCTGCCGCGCCCACGCCAATGAACCCGGCCAGGGCATGCTGGTGAATGTGCTGCATTCGGCCGAGATGGCCAGGGCGCTGGTCGAGCATGCGCTGAGCAAGCTGCAAGCCATGGACAGGGGAGTTATGCCATGAGCAAGGATTCGCGAGTCGAGACCGGCGAGACAGCCGGTGTGGTGAATTTCATCCGCAGCGAGCAATCGCCCATGGGGCTGTTTCGCATTACCGCGGGTGTGCCGTGTGACTACGCGCTGGAGCAGGCTTCAACCGTGCTGGGCTGTGTGCACAAGCTGATCCAGGCGGGGCTGTTGGATGAAGACGGCGAGATGATGTGGGCCGCTTATTTTCTGAGCGAATTCGCCAAGGCGATTATTGATGATGTGGGCTTGGGGATAAGAAAGACCTGATCCGGCTGAACAACAAAAAGCCCCGCATCAGCGGGGCTCTTTGTTAAGCGTTGCTTAGCCTTTGTAGGCAGCAACCGACTTGGTGATCGCGGCGCGAGCGGCGTCAGCGCCATCCCAGCCTTCGATCTTGACCCACTTGCCCTTCTCCAGGTCCTTGTAGTTGGCGAAGAAGTGCTCGATCTGCTGGATCAGCAGGGCTGGCAGGTCGGTGTATTCTTTGACGTCGACGTACAGCTGCGACAGTTTGTCGTGCGGTACGGCAACGACTTTGGCATCGCCGCCGCCGTCGTCGGTCATGTTCAGGATGCCAACCGGACGGGCGCGGATAACCGAGCCTGGGGCAACCGGGTACGGGGTAACAACCAGCACGTCCAGCGGATCACCGTCGTCAGCCAGGGTGTTAGGGATGTAACCGTAGTTGGCCGGGTAGAACATCGGGGTGGCCATGAAACGGTCAACGAACAGGCAATCGCTGTCCTTGTCGATCTCGTATTTGATCGGGGCGTGGTTGGCTGGAATCTCGATGGCGACGTAGATGTCGTTCGGCAGGTCTTTGCCAGCCGGAATCTTGCTGTAGCTCATTGGGCAGTGCCCCCATGTTTGGCCAAAAATTGGTCGCGATTATAGGCACATTCCGCAGTGCTTGCCACGTCCGCCCTGATGTCCGGCAGTGTCAGTCCTGCGTCTGCCGGTAATGCGGGTGGATGTCCTGCAAATGCTGCAGACGTGCCAGCGGATCCTGGCGGTAAAAGCCGCGCAGCTGCTGGTACACCGCCGGGTAGGCGTCGTTGAGCAGGTCGGGGGCGCTGAAGAAATATTCGCTGGTGACGGCGAAGAACTCTGCCGGGTTTTCCGCCGCGTAAGGATCGATGGCAGTCTCGGCGTCCGGGTCGCGGTCGAGCTGGCGGTTGAGGTCATCAAAGGCCTCTTGCATGGCCGTGGCCCAATCGCTGACACGCATGTCGTTGTGCAGCGGCGGCAGGCCGTTGGCGTCGCCGTTGAGCATGTCGAGCTTGTGCGCCAGTTCATGGATGACCAGGTTGTAGCCCTCCCAGCCGCCGCTGGCCAGCACGCCAGGCCAGGCGAGGATCACCGGGCCTTGTTGCCAGGCTTCGCCACTGTGTTCGCCATCCCATTCATGCTCCACGCCGCTGGCGTCGCGGTGGCGCTGGGGGCTGAGGAAGTCGTCAGGATACAGCACGATCTCGTGGAAGCCCTGGTACCAGTTCAGCTCGCCCAGGTGCAGCAACGGCAGTTGGGCCTGGGCGGCGAGAAACAGTCGTTGCTCGCCATCCAGTTCAACGCCGGGCAGGGCGCTCAGGTGCTTGTCGTGCAGAAACAGCACACAGGCTTCACGCAGCCAGTGGTCTTCGTCGGCGCTCAGGCCGTCGAGCATAGGCAGGCGCTCGCGAACCCGCTGCCAGCGCTGCGGGTCGATGGGGTGGCGGGCCAGGGTACGGCGACGGCGCCAGGCGCTCAGTGACCACATGGCCAGGGCTTACTGGACCTTGGCGGTGCGGTGCATACGGCTGCGCACGACGCCAACGATCATCGGCACCAGCGACAGCAGGATGATCGCGAGGATCATCAGCGACAGGTTCTGTTTGATGAACGGTACGTTGCCGAAGAAGTAACCGAGGGTCACCAGGCCGCCGACCCAAAGCACGGTGCCGGCGACGCTGAAGGCGAGGAAGCGTGGGTACTGCATTTTTGCGATGCCGGCGACGAACGGTGCAAAGGTGCGCAGGATTGGCAGGAAGCGCGCGAGAGTGACGGTTTTACCGCCGTGGCGTTCGTAGAAGTCGTGGGTCTGCTGCAGGTAGTCGCGACGGAAGATCTTCGAGTTGGGGTTGCGGAACAGCCGTTCACCGGCCGTTCGACCGATCACATAGTTGGTGCTGTCGCCGAGAATGGCCGCCGCCATCAGCAAGCCGCCGAGCAGCACCGGGTCCATGCCGCCGCCCGCAGCAACCGCACCGGCAATGAACAGCAGGGAGTCACCCGGCAGGAACGGCATGACCACCAGACCGGTCTCGCAAAAGATCACCAGAAACAGGATCGCGTAGATCCATGGGCCATAGTTGTTGACCAGCAAATCGAGGTAGGTGTCGAGATGCAGAATGAGGTCCAGCGGGTTGAAATCCATGTACAGCACCTGTGTTCTTTGACCCGGTCGGGAGGGCATGCGATGACTGGCAATGCGAATGCGATCAGCCGCTACCCGGGTGATGGGTAAAGTTTCACACATTTTGAGGAGGCGCATTATACGGCGGCGACAAGATTGTGCCTGCGCAGTTTGTAGCGGCGGATTTCCAGCGAGGTGCAAGGCAGGCACCAGGCCTGCCTTTGCGGCAAATCAATCGGAGTTGATCGGCAGGATGTAGCTTTTGAACTCGTTGTCTTCACGAAAACCCATGGACTCGTAGGTCTTCATCGCCACTTCATTGTTGTTGCTGGTGGAGACCCGCAGGCGTACGGCGTTGGTCTCTTTGGCCATTTTCTTGGCTTCGCGCATCAGATGGTCGGCGACCAGCATGCGTCGGGAATCTTCGGCGACATAGATGTCGTTGAGGATCCACACGCGCTTGAGCGATAGCGACGAGAAGCTCGGGTAGAGCTGGCAGAAGCCCATCAGCTTGTTGTCGTCATCGTCCGCCAGGGCCAGGTAAATGATCGATTCACCGCGCTCCAGGCGTTTTTCCAGAAACGAGCGGGAAGAGTCCGGGTACGGCAACTGGCCATAGAACTCGCGGTATTTGACGAACAGCGGGGCGAGCAGGTCCAGATGTTCCAGGGTTGCTTTAATGATCCGCATAAGCAGGCCTCAGGGTCCATGGGAGTGTGCGGCAAATCGCCGGCCGCCTTGGCAGATGCTGCCTGAAGCGAATTAGAAAGTGCAATCTACGAAACGTTTGCACTTCAAGGTTTGCTTAACAGGAAGTTTCCTTTGTTTGGTGTGTTGGTGTCTGCCTCCAGTGTATGCACTTGCGCCTCATCCTTGAGGTTGACCCCGGACAGCTGCCGTCGGCACGCCTCGCGCATCAGGTACAGCAGGCGATGGGCGGCCATGCCATAGCTGAGGCCTTCCAGGCGCACATTGGAGATGCAGTTGCGGTAGGCGTCGGTCAGGCCGACTTTGGGGTTGTAGGTGAAATACAGGCCTAGGCTGTCAGGGGAACTCAGGCCCGGGCGCTCGCCGATCAGGATCACGGTCATTTTCGCCCCGAGCAGTTCGCCCACTTCGTCGGCCACTGCCACGCGGCCCTGTTCCACCAGAATCACCGGTGAGGTTGACCAGCCTTCGGCGGCAGACTGTTCTTCGAAACGGCTCAAAAACGGCAGGGTATGACGGTGCACCGCCAGGGCCGAGAGGCCGTCGGCGACAACGATGGCCAGGTCCACGCCGCCGGGGTTGGCCTGGGCATGCGCGCGCAGCTGTTGCGCCGAGTCCGGGTGCAGGCGTCGGCCCAGATCAGGACGTTGCAGATAGCTGTCGCGGTCGGCAGCGGCGCTGTGCAGCAGCAGGCTGTCGTGCTGGCGTTCACGCAACTGGCTGCGCAGCCCCTGATGATCAAAGGCCAGGTGCACGGCGTCGCGGGCCTGGGCATGGGCGAACTGGAAGTCCAGCTGGGCACTGGTTGGCAGGCTGGTGCCGGTGCGGCCCAGGGCAATGCGCGCCGGGGTCAGGCGGCGCAGCTCCAGCCAGGGATTGGCGCTGTTGTCGTGCTGTGGGGTGTTGTCCATGGTCACCTCGCTTATCCCAGTTGTGCCAGGGCCTGGCGAAAGGCCGGGGGCAGGTTGTCACCGAAACGCACCCGGCCATCGGCCTGGGTGAAGATGCCCATGCGCGCCAGCCAGGCTTCGAACTCTGGTGCCGGTTTCAGGCCCAGGGTCTGGCGGGCATACAGCGCATCGTGGAACGAGGTGGTCTGGTAGTTGAGCATGATGTCGTCGGAGCCGGGGATGCCCATGATGAAGTTGATCCCGGCTACACCGAGCAGGGTCAGGAGCATGTCCATGTCGTCCTGGTCGGCTTCGGCATGGTTGGTGTAGCAAATGTCACAGCCCATGGGTACGCCGAGCAACTTGCCGCAGAAGTGGTCTTCAAGCCCGGCGCGGATGATCTGCTTGCCGTTGTACAAATACTCCGGGCCGATGAAGCCGACCACGGTGTTGACCAGAAACGGCTTGAAGTGGCGGGCCACGGCATAGGCGCGGGTTTCGCAGGTCTGCTGGTCGAGGCCATGGTGGGCGTTGGCCGACAGTGCGCTGCCCTGACCGGTTTCGAAGTACATCAGGTTCTGCCCGAGGGTGCCGCGATTGAGGCTCAGGCCCGCTTCGTAGCCTTCTTTGAGGACATTGAGGTTGATGCCGAAGCTGGCGTTGGCCGCCTCGGTGCCGGCGATCGACTGGAACACCAGGTCCAGCGGCACGCCGCGGTTGATCGCTTCGATCGAGGTGGTTACGTGGGTCAGCACGCAGGCCTGGGTGGGGATGTTGTAGCGCTGGATGATGGCGTCGAGCATTTCCAGCAGGGCGCAGATCGAGGCGATGCTGTCGGTGGCCGGGTTGATGCCGATCATGGCGTCACCGTTGCCGTAGAGCAGGCCGTCGAGAATGCTCGCGGCGATCCCGGCCGGTTCGTCGGTCGGGTGGTTGGGTTGCAGGCGGGTCGACAGCCGTCCGCGCAGGCCCATGGTGCCGCGAAAGCGAGTTACTACACGGATCTTTTGCGCCACCAGTACCAGGTCCTGCACGCGCATGATCTTTGACACGGCAGCGGCCATTTCCGGGGTCAGCCCCGGTGCCAGGGCGCGCAGGCTGGCCTCATCGGCCTGATCGCTGAGCAGCCAGTCGCGCAGGCCGCCGACGGTCAGGTGGCTGACCGGGGCAAAGGCGTTGGTATCGTGGGTGTCGATGATCAGGCGGGTGACTTCGTCTTCTTCGTAGGGGATCAGTGCTTCGTTGAGAAAGTGCTTGAGCGGGATATCGGCCAAGGCCATCTGTGCGGCAACCCGTTCGCCGTCGTTGCTGGCCGCAACGCCGGCGAGAAAGTCACCCGAGCGCGCCGGGCTGGCCTTGGCCATCACTTCTTTGAGGCTGTCGAAGCGGTAGGTCTGCTGACCTGCCGTGTGTACAAAACTTGCCATACAGAATCTCCAGAACGCCGCAGGCTTTACCTGCGGCGCAGATAGCGTTGATCAGTGCAGGGCCTGTTCGGCCTTCTGGATCGCGGCGAATTCCTCTTCCGGTGTCCCGGCTACCAGGTGGTGCCGGCTGTAGAACGCAAAGTAGGCAATCAGTACGCCATAGATGATCGCAGCGCCAATCACCACCCGTGGGTCAACCAGGAAGCCGGCGACCACAGCGATGCACGCCAGCACCAGGGCCACGCCCGAAGTGAAGATGCCGCCCGGCGTGCGGTATGGGCGCTCCATTTTAGGGCGTTTGATGCGCAGGGTAATGTGCGCGGCCATCATCAATACATAAGACAGCGTAGCGCCGAACACCGCAACCAGGATCAGCAGGTCGCCCTGGCCAGTCAGCGACAGGGCGAAACCGATGACGCCTGGGATCACCAGGGCCAGGACGGGGGCCTTGCTCTTGTTGGTTTCCGAGAGCTTGCGCGGCAGGTAGCCAGCACGGGACAAAGCGAAGATCTGCCGGGAGTAGGCGTAGATGATCGAGAAGAAGCTGGCGATCAAACCGGCCAAGCCCACCAGGTTGACGAAACCGCCCATCCAGGTCGAGCCGCCGTAGGCTTTGGCCAGCGCTTCGACCAGCGGGTTGCCCGAGCTTTTCAGCGCTTCGGCACCGGCGCCGCCAGGGCCGACCACCAGGATCAGCAAGGCGAAGGCGAGCAGCACCAACATGGCGCCGATCAGACCGCGAGGCAGGTCACGCTTGGGATTCTTGGTTTCTTCAGCGGCCAGCGGCACGCCTTCGACGGCGAGGAAGAACCAGATCGCGTAGGGGATCGCCGCCCACACGCCGACATAGCCGAACGGCAGGAAGCTACTGGCGCCAACGGCATCGGTCTGGGCGATGTCGAACAGGTTGTTGACATCAAAATGCGGCACCATGGCCACCAGGAACACGCCAAGGGCAATGGCCGCCACGGCGGTGATGATGAACATCAACTTTAGCGCCTCACCCACCCCGAAGATGTGGATACCGATAAAGATGATGTAGAAGGCCAGGTAGATCATCCAGCCGCCGATACCGAACAGCGACTGACAATAGGCGCCGATGAACACGGCAATCGCTGCCGGGGCGATGGCGTATTCGATCAGGATTGCGGTGCCGGTGAGGAATCCGCCCCAGGGGCCGAATGCGCTGCGGGCAAAGCCGTAGCCGCCACCGGCGGTGGGGATCATCGAGGACAACTCGGCCAGGGAGAAACACATGCACAGGTACATGGTTGCCATCAGCAAGGTAGCGAGGAACATCCCACCCCAACCGCCCTGGGCCAGGCCGAAGTTCCAGCCGGCGTAGTCGCCGGAAATCACATAGGCAACGCCGAGGCCGACCAGCAGTACCCAGCCTGCCGCGCCCTTTTTCAGTTCACGTTGTTGGAAGTAATCGTTGCCGACTTTTTCGAAGTCAACAGAAGAGCCTGCCGGCACGCTGCCGGAGTGATCGCTTGGCATAGGGTTCACCTGTTTTTTTTTATCGTCACCGGCACGTGCCGGTTCCTGTGGTGATGGTCTTGCAGGAAGCGAGCCAGAGCGGTCCCGTGCGGGGACCGCTCTGTTTGCGGGTTAGAAGAAGCCCAGCGGATTGATGTCGTAGCTGACCAGCAGGTTTTTGGTTTGCTGGTAGTGGTCGAGCATCATTTTGTGGGTTTCACGGCCGACGCCGGACTTTTTGTAGCCACCGAACGCGGCATGAGCCGGGTACAGGTGGTAGCAGTTGGTCCATACGCGGCCCGCCTTGATGCCGCGGCCCATACGGTAGGCGCGGTTGATGTCGCGGGTCCAGACGCCTGCACCAAGACCGAACTCGGTGTCGTTGGCGATGGCCAGCGCCTCGGCTTCGTCCTTGAAGGTGGTGACGCTCACCACCGGGCCGAAGATTTCTTCCTGGAACACGCGCATCTGGTTGGTGCCTTTGAGCAGGGTCGGCTGGATGTAGTAACCGGTCGACAGGCTGCCTTCGAGTTTTTCCACCTTGCCGCCGGTGAGCAGTTCGGCGCCTTCCTTCTCGGCGATTTCCAGGTACGAGAGGATCTTGTCGAACTGCTGCTCGGACGCTTGGGCGCCGACCATGGTGTCGGTATCCAGCGGGTCGCCGCGCTTGATCTGTTTGATCTTCTTCATCACCTCTTGCATGAATGCCGGGTAGATCGACTCTTGCACCAGCGCCCGCGATGGGCAGGTGCACACTTCGCCCTGGTTGAAGAACGCCAGTACCAGGCCCTCGGCGGCTTTTTCGATGAAGGCAGGCTCGGCCTGCATGATGTCTTCAAAGAAGATGTTCGGCGATTTGCCGCCCAGTTCCACGGTCGACGGGATGATGTTCTCGGCGGCACACTTCATGATGTGCGAGCCCACCGGGGTGGAGCCGGTGAAGGCGATCTTGGCAATGCGCTTGCTGGTGGCCAGGGCTTCACCGGCTTCGCGGCCATAGCCTTGCACCACGTTGAGTACGCCCGGGGGCAGCAGGTCGCCGATGATTTCCAGCAGCACGGTGATGCCCAGCGGGGTCTGTTCGGCCGGCTTGAGTACCACGCAGTTGCCGGCTGCCAGGGCTGGCGCCAGTTTCCAGGCGGCCATCAGGATCGGGAAGTTCCACGGGATGATCTGCCCGACCACGCCCAGTGGTTCATGCAGGTGGTAGGCCACGGTGTTGCCGTCGATTTCTGCCGCGCCGCCTTCCTGGGCGCGCAGGCAGCCGGCGAAGTAACGGAAGTGGTCGGCGGCGAGCGGGATGTCGGCGTTAAGGGTCTCGCGAATGGCTTTGCCGTTGTCCCAGGTCTCGGTGATGGCCAGCAGTTCGAGGTTCTGTTCGATGCGGTCGGCGATTTTCAGCAGGACCAGCGAGCGCGCTTGCGCCGAGGTCGTGCCCCAGGCGTCTGCAGCAGCATGGGCGGCGTCCAGGGCCTTTTCAACGTCTTCGGCGCTGGAGCGCGGGAATTCGGCAATCAGTTGGCCGTTCACCGGTGAGGTGTTTTCGAAGTACTGCCCCTTGACTGGAGCTACGAACTCGCCACCGATGTAGTTGCCATAACGGCTCTTGAAGGAAACCTTGGCGCCTTCGGTACCGGGATGTGCGTAACGCATGGTGTGTCTCCTGGCTATTGTGTTTGTTGGGGAGGATATCCAAAGCATAGAGCAAGGCCTGGGCCAGTGTTTTCAGGCCTAGTAAAATCAAGGGCTTGCGAGGTTTTGACGGGCGGCGGAAGGTGGCGATGTAGCAGCGTCGGTACAGCGTGGGTGACACTTTGTACCGCTAATGGCACAGGCTGTGACCCAGCGGTCAAGCCAACATTGCAATGCGCGGGCGGGTGGAGGATGCTGGGCCAATCTCGTCTGCGGAGAACAATAAAAAGTGCAGAACAATCACCTCAGCCGGCACGCCCGGCAAGTGCTCACGGTGACCCAGGGTAAGGCACAGCTGCACGGGCCAGGCAGCGATCCGTCGATTGCCCGCTCATGGTTGCGCTGCCTTGAGGACTACCACCTGGACCCGGCGCAGAGCATGGCGCCGACCGTGCTTGAGCATGGCCGCGTGCTCGAGAGCCGCGAGCGCCTGCAGCAGGTGCTGCAGATTGCCGGCAATGAGATGAACAGCCTGCACCAGCAGTTGTCCGGAGCGGGGCATGCGGTGTTGTTGACCGATGCCCGTGGGGTGATCCTCAATTGCGTCACCGCGGCCACCGAGCGGCGGGGGTTCGAGCGTGCCGGGCTGTGGCTGGGCGCCGACTGGAGCGAGGCCCGCGAGGGCACCAACGGCATCGGTACATGCCTGGTCGAGCGGCAGGCGCTGACCATCCATCAAGATGAACACTTTCGGGGCAGGCACACTGGCCTGACCTGTTCGGCCAGTCCGGTGTTCGATCCGCACGGTGAACTGCTGGCGGTGCTCGATGTGTCTTCGGCGCGCCCGGACGTGTCGCGCCAGAGCCAGTTCCACACCATGGCCCTGGTCAATCTCTCGGCGAAGATGATCGAGAGCTGTTATTTCCTGCGCTACTTCGAGAACCAGTGGCTGCTACGTTTTCATCTGCAAGCCGAATCGGTCGGCCTGTTCAGTGAAGGGTTGCTGGCGTTCGATGGCGACGGGCGGATCTGCGCGGTCAACCAGAGCGCCTTGAACCTGCTCGCTACGGTTCGTGGCGGCGCGTTGGGCAAGTCGGTGGAGATGTTTTTCGACTGTGCCCTGGATGAGTTGTTCAGCCGCGCCACCACGCACGCCAGTGCCAGCTGGCCGCTGCGTACCCGCGATGGCCGCTTGCTGTTCGCCAGTCTGCGGGGCCAGGTGCGCCAGCCGGTGCCACCTTCGTTGCCAACGCCAGTCCCGGGCGCCAAGGTTGAAAAGGCGGGGACGATCTGCCTGCTTGATCCGGCCCTGCAGCATGATTTTCGCCGTGCCGTGCGGGTGTTCGAACGTGATGTTCCGTTGTTGATCAATGGTGAAACCGGCAGTGGCAAGGAGGCCTTTGCCAAGGCTGTGCACCAGGCCAGCCAGCGTCGCGACCGTGCGTTTGTCGCCTTGAACTGCGCCTCGATTCCGGAAAGTCTGATCGAGAGCGAGTTGTTCGGCTATCGCGGTGGCAGTTTTACCGGCGCCCGCAAGGAAGGCATGCGCGGCAAGCTGCAACAGGCCGATGGCGGCACCTTGTTGCTGGATGAAATCGGTGACATGCCCCTGGCCCTGCAGACCCGTCTGTTGCGGGTGCTGGAAGACCGCATGGTGGTGCCGATCGGTGGCGAGCCGCAGGCGGTCAACGTGCGCATCATCAGTGCTACCCACCGTAACCTGCTGGGGCGGGTAGAAGACGGCAGTTTCCGTGAAGACCTTTATTACCGGCTCAATGGTCTGGAGGTCGCGCTGCCGGCATTGCGTGAGCGCAGTGACAAAGCGCAGTTGCTTGATTTCATTCTTGCTGAGGAGGCTGGCGATCAGGCTATCAGTGTCGAGCCTGCCGCGCGAGATGGCCTGCTGGCGTTTGCCTGGCCGGGTAACGTGCGCCAGTTACGCAACGTCTTGCGTACCTTGGTGGCGCTGTGTGATGACGGCTGTATCAAACTGCGCGATCTGCCGCCCATCGTTCGTCAGGGCGCTGTCGCCGCCGCGCCGCTCCCACAGGGTAAAAGTGAATTGCCGTTGGAGGATGCCGAGCGCACAGCATTGCTCAGCAGCCTGGAGCAACACCGTTGGCACATGACCCATGTCGCCGCGCAGCTCGGCGTCAGCCGCAATACCTTGTATCGAAAACTTCGCAAACATGGCATCGCCCGTAGCCTTTGAGCGAAACACAGGATGCGAATTCCCGCGCCCTGGGCTACCCTGCCTCGACGTTTTGCGAGGTCGATAATGCACATTCATATTCTTGGTATTTGCGGCACTTTCATGGGCTCTCTGGCAGTGCTGGCCAAAGAGCTCGGGCATCGGGTCACCGGCTCCGACGCCAATGTCTATCCGCCCATGAGCACTCAGCTGCAAGCCCAGGGCATCGAACTGACCCAGGGTTATGACGCCGCCCAGCTGGACCCGGCACCCGACCTGGTGGTGATCGGCAACGCCCTGTCACGGGGTAACCCGGCCGTTGAGTATGTGCTCAACAAAGGCCTGCCTTACGTATCGGGACCGCAATGGCTGGCTGACCACGTCCTGCAAGGGCGCTGGGTGCTGGCAGTGGCCGGTACCCACGGCAAAACCACCACCAGCAGCATGCTGGCCTGGGTGCTGGAGCATGCGGGCATGAGTCCGGGCTTCCTGATCGGTGGCGTGCCGCAGAACTTCTCGGTGTCGGCACGTCTGGGCGGCACGCCGTTCTTCGTGGTCGAGGCCGATGAATACGACAGCGCCTTCTTCGACAAACGCTCGAAGTTTGTGCACTACCGTCCCCGCACCGCGATCCTCAACAACCTTGAGTTCGATCACGCCGATATCTTCCCTGACCTGGCCGCTATCGAGCGGCAGTTCCATCATCTGGTGCGCACTATCCCGAGCGAAGGCCTGGTCATTCATCCAACGACCGAACCGGCTCTGGAGCGGGTGATCAAGATGGGCTGCTGGACACCGGTGCAGACCACTGGCGAAGGCGGACAGTGGCAGGTCAAACTGCTCAGCGCCGACGGCTCGCGCTTTGAAGTCAGTTTCGAAGGCGAAACCCAGGGCGTGGTCGAGTGGGAGCTGAGCGGTCAGCACAACGTCGCCAACGCGTTGGCGACCCTGGCCGCTGCTCGCCATGTTGGCGTGGTGCCAGCGATGGGTATTGCTGCGCTGAGTGCTTTCAAAAGCGTTAAACGGCGTATGGAAAAAGTCGCTGAAGTGCAGGGCGTGACGATCTATGACGACTTTGCTCATCACCCGACCGCGATTGCCACCACTCTCGACGGCCTGCGCAAGCGCATTGGCGATGCACCGCTGATCGCGGTAATCGAGCCGCGTTCCAACTCGATGAAGCTTGGCGCGCACCGTGATGGCTTGCCAGAAAGCGTCAACGATGCCGATCAGGTCATCTGGTACGCGCCACCTAACCTCGGTTGGGACCTGGCTGCCACCGCCGCCGAGTGTAAGGTCCCTTCTGTCGTCGCTGACAGCCTTGAAGCGATCATCGAACAGGTCAAAAGCCAGGCCACGCCAGGCACCCAGGTGGTGATCATGAGCAACGGCGGCTTTGGCGGGCTGCATGGCAAGCTGGCCGAGGCGCTGAAATGAGCGGGCCGGAACGCATCACTCTGGCAATGACCGGGGCCTCGGGGGCGCAATATGGATTGCGCCTACTTGATTGTCTGGTGCGCGAAGACCGCGAGGTGCATTTCCTGATCTCCAAGGCGGCGCAACTGGTGATGTCGACCGAGACCGATGTGGTGCTTCCGGCCAAACCTCAGGCGATGCAGGCCTTCCTGACCGAGTACACCGGCGCTGCCGCCGGGCAGATTCGCGTGTATGGCAAGGAGGACTGGATGTCACCGGTGGCTTCCGGTTCTGGTGCACCGGCGGCGATGGTGGTGGTGCCGTGCTCCACCGGTACGCTTTCTGCCATTGCCACCGGTGCCTGCAACAACCTGATCGAGCGCGCGGCGGACGTTACCTTGAAGGAGCGTCGCCAGTTGGTCCTGGTGCCGCGTGAGGCGCCATTCTCGACCATTCACCTGGAGAACATGCTCAAGTTGTCGAACATGGGCGCGGTGATCCTGCCGGCAGCGCCGGGGTTCTACCATCAGCCACAGACCATCGACGACCTGATCGACTTTGTCGTGGCGCGGATTCTCAATGTGCTGAATATTCCCCAGGACATGCTGCCGCGTTGGGGTGAACATCACTTCGGCGCTGATGAATGAAGCGACTGCTTGGCGTAGGCCTGTTGGTTTTGCTGCTTAGCGGTTGCGCGACGGTGCGCACGCTGGATGCGGCCAAGCCGGGGGCACCGTTGGTGTATAGCGGTACGCGTCTGGATTTGTATGCGTTACGGGGTGGTTGCTGTGCCATGGACCGTTTTGGCGCCGAGGCTCCGCGCTATCCAGGGCTGGATCTGCCGGGTAGCGCTTTGCTGGATACCTTGTTGTTGCCCTTGTCGGTGTTGACCGCGTTGGGGATAGGGTTTCAGGCGACTGGCGGGTTGTAACGGGTGAACTTATCGCGGGGCAAGTCGCACCGCCGCTCCCACAGGGTTGTCACTCTGCCTGTGTGGGCTTGCCCCGCGATTATTTCCCGAGCTTGCGCAATTCATCGGACTCGACAATACGAATGCCATCCTGTTCCTCCAGTGCCAGGCGCCACAGCGCCCGGGCCAGCTGGCAGGCTTCGATACCACGGTATTTACCGGGAATCAGTTTCGACAAGGGGCCGGCAATCCGCTCGGCCAGACGTGGCTCCGCCCGGTCACCGAGCAGCAGGGAAGGTCGGGCAATGGTTAGCTGCGGCCAATCCTGGGCCTTCAGCGCGTATTCCATCTCACCCTTGACTCGGTTGTAGAAAATCGGTGATCTGCGGTCGGCGCCCATGGCGCTGACCACCAGCAGGTGCCGTGCCCCCATCTCCCGGGCACGCTTGCCGAAGGCCACGACCATGTCCAGGTCGACGGCGCGGAAGGCGGGCTCGGAACCGGCCTGTTTGATCGTGGTGCCCAGGCAGCAGAAGGCGATGTCGACACGACCGGCCAGCTGCGGCAGGAACAGCGCGGGATCGCCGACCGGATTTTCCAGGTGCGGGTGTTCGGCCAAGGGCCGGCGGGTAGGGGCCAGTACTCGGCTGACGGTTGGCTCGTTGAGCAGCCGATCGAGTAAATGTTCACCGGTGAGACCGGTGGCTCCGGCAAGCAGGATATGCTGAGGCGTCAAGTACATGATGTCTCTCCCTTGATACAGTCAGCTTAGTGGCTGCTGGCATTTTTTGCATGTCCAGCCTCATTCTCCGCATTGCTCTGTAACGCTTTGCGTGCCTGTTGCTGGCGCAGCCGTTGCCAGTGCGCGAGCACCTCGCTGGGCGCCCAGATCTGCGGCTCGGATGCTTCGAATCCTTCTGCCGCCTCACGCTCGGCAATGCTGGCGCTGGCCAGGTCGAAGGCTTGGCGCAGGTCGTCGGTCTGGTTCAGGGCCTGGGCGAACAACGCGTCACCGAAATAGGTGAAGTCGGCTGCGTCAGAGCAGCCAAAAGATACACGGTCGGCGCGAGCGGCCGTCATGATCAGAGTTCTGTTGTCCTTGAGCGAGTCGATGAATCCCCCCGAGTAGCAGGCCGAGATGACGATAACCTTGTCGCGATCTTTTAATGGCGCCAAAGCACTGGCCAGGGCGTCGGCGGGCAGGTCGGCCAGTTGCATGCGCGGCAGGTCCAGCACCAGTTCGTGTTCGTCGCTGCCATGGCTGGTCAAGTAGATGAACACCAGGTCTTCGGGGCCGCTACGCTCGGCCAGGGTCCGCGCCGCCCGGGCAAGGTTCTCGCGAGTTGCCAGTGCTCGGTCATCGAGGTGGTCGCGGTGATTGATCAGGTTGATCTGGCCCACCGCGCCAAAGCGGCTCTTGAGCAAGTTGCTGACATAGTCGACTTCGCGCAGAAACACGCTTTGCTTGCCGTCGCCAGCCAGGGCCAGGCTGTATAGTTCGATTTCCGGCGTCGATGCCGGCACCTTGGCCTGGGCCTGTTCCAGCAGGCGACCTTGATTGAGCAAGGCCAGCTCCAACGGGTCGGGTAACAGGCGGCCCTGTTCGTCGCGTAGGCGCTGGCCATTGACCCAGTAACCACTCTGGCTACTGCCATCGGTCAAGGTCAGGCGGCCATGCCCCTGGTAGGTGTCGTTGTCGAATTCGCCGACATAGAGGCTGCCGTCAGCCAATTGCAGGCGGCCCTTGCCGGAGAAGCGCCAGTCGACAAAGTCGCCCTTGTAGTGGCTGCCATCGGCACCGATCAGCTCACCCTTGCCGTTGAGTGTGCCGTCCTCGAACTGGCCGATCCAGACATCGCCGTCGCTGCTTTCGTAGCGGCCGCGGCCTTCCAGATGATTGTCACGAAAGGCGCCGATGTACTGGTCGCCTTCGGCGCTATTGAAGGTGCCACTGCCTTCGAGCTGGCCGTTGACGAAGCGACCGCTGAACTGGTTGCCACTGGCATCGCTGCGGATCCCTTCGCCATTGGGTTTGCCGCGGGCAAACAGGCCCTGGTACTGGCTGCCGTCGGCCAGCTCCAGATGCCCGGCGCCATGGTATTGGTCGTCCTTGAACTGGCCGCGATACAACAGGCCGGTTTCTTTCAGGGTACCCTCGCCATCGCGGCGCCCCAGCTTGAAGCTGCCGGTGTAACCGCTGCCCGGTGTCTTCAGGGTGCCCAGGCCATGGAACAGGCCGTGCTGGAACTGGCCTCGGTAGACTTCGCCGGTGCTGCCATGCCACTCACCCTGGCCGTGCCACTGGCCATTCTGGAAGGTGCCGGCATACCAGCTGCCGTTGGGGTAATCGATGCGTCCTTCACCTTGCAGCAGGCCATCGACGACCTGCCCCCGGTAGCGGCCGCCATCGGGCAGGCGGGCATCAGCTGGGGACAGTGGTTCACCATCGCCACAGGCGGCGAGCAGCAAGGTCAGAGCGAGAGGAACAAGTGGGCGCATGACGGGGTCCGGACGGGTAAGGCCCCGAGTATGCCGCACAATGTACAGGCTGAAACAGCCGCACAGGCTGTTTCAGTGCAGGGCGGCCTCAGACGAAGCAGAGTGTCAGCGGCTCGGCAATGTAGGCGGGCTTTTCCTCGCCTTCGATTTCCAGGGTGGCGGTGATCTTGAGCAGCCATTGGCCCGGCTTTTTCTCGGTGGCGTCGCTCAGGCCAACTTTGAGTCGTACCTTGCTGTTGACCTTCACCGGCTGGATGAAACGCACGCTATCCAGGCCGTAGTTGACGACCATCTTCAGGCCTTGCGGCAGGACCAGAATGCCTTCCATGAGTTTGGGGATCAGCGACAGGGTGAGAAAACCGTGGGCGATGGTGCTGCCAAATGGCGTTTTTGCCGCCTTCACAGGATCGATATGGATGAACTGAAAGTCGCCAGTGGCTTCGGCAAACAGGTTGATGCGGTCTTGATCGATGGTCAGCCATTCGGAACATCCCAGTTCCTTTCCAACGTACTGCGAAAGCTCTGCAACAGGTACATAGGGCATTGTGACTCTCCAGGTGTTTTTTGGTTTTCTTATGACTTCGGCAGATTCGAATGCCTAAGATCAGCACGCCTGTTCAAAGCGGTCAAGTCGGCATGTTTTCGACGAATATCAGGTTATAGGCAGGTCGTTAGCATGCTTATAATGGCCACCAGGCCCGAAGGAGATACTTATGCTGTTGCGTGGTTTGACCTGGCTGGTGTTGTTTCAATTGCTTGGCACGGCAATCAATCACTTGTTTGTGCCCATCTTGCCCGGGCCGATCATTGGCCTTTTACTGCTGCTGGTGTTTCTCATGGTACGCGGTGAAGTGGGCGCGCCGCTGAGCGAGGCGGCCAATAGTCTGTTGCGCTACTTGCCTTTGCTGCTGGTGCCGCCAGCGGTGGGCGTGATGGTCTACGCCGCGGATATCGCCGCGGATTTCTGGGCCATCGCCGGTGCCCTGGTGATTTCAGCACTGCTCACCCTGGCCTTCGTCGGGGTGCTGATGCAAAAGCTCATCGCCCGTCAGATCAAGCGTGAGGAGCAGCCATGAGCCTGGACTGGAGCGGCGCGCTGGATGCGGTCATTCACCATCCATTGTTCGGGATCGGCATCACCCTTGGGGCGTATCAACTGGTGCTGGCGGCCTATGAGAAGACCCGCTGGATTTTCCTGCAGCCGGTGTTGGTGTCGATGCTGGTGGTCATTGGCGTACTGCTCACCTGTGGCCTGACTTACAGCGAGTACCGCAAAAGTACCGAGATCATGAGTATCCTTCTGGGGCCTGCGACTGTGGCGCTGGCGGTACCGCTATATCTCAATCTGCGGCGGATTCGTCAGCTGTTCTGGCCGACCTTTACTACGCTGGTAATCGGAGGGGTCGTCGCGACGGTCGCTTGTCTGCTGCTGGGCTGGTGGTTTGGCGCCGAGCACATGATCCTGATGACCATGGCGCCCAAGTCGGTGACCTCGCCCATCGCCATGCTGGTGGCCGAGCAGATCGGTGGTGTGGCCGCCCTGGCAGCGGTGTTCGTGTTGATCACCGGGGTGATTGGCGCGATCTTCGGCCCTGGCTTGCTGTCGCGGTGTGGTGTGCACAGCCCGGAGGCGCGGGGCATGGCGCTGGGCGTGACCGCTCACGCAGTGGGCACTTCGGTGGCCCTGCAGGAAAGTGATGAATGCGGGGCCTTTGCGGCCCTGGCGATGAGTCTGATGGGCGTTGCCACGGCGGTGTTCCTGCCGCTGGCGGTCAGCCTGGTTGCTTGAGGAGTTGCAATGACCTTACCGCTGTTTCCGCTCAATACCGTGTTGTTTCCAGGCTGCTTTCTCGATCTGCAGATCTTCGAGGCACGCTACCTGGACATGATCGGCCGCTGCATGAAGCGGAGCGGCGGTTTTGGTGTTGTCTGCATTCTTGAAGGCGAGCAGGTCGGCAAGGCACCGACGGGCTTTTCGCAGATAGGTTGTGAGGCAGTGATTCGCGACTTTCAGCAGCAGGACAACGGCCTGCTGGGCATTCGTGTCGAGGGTACCCGGCGTTTTCGCGTCGGGCCTTTCGAAGTGCAGAAGGACCAACTGCTTGTCGCCGATGTGTCCTGGCTGCCAGAGGGGGACGACATGCCGCTGGCGGACGATCATCATGACTTGCTGGCGCTGCTGCAAGCGCTGGGCGAGCATCCGATGGTCGCGTCACTGGGCATGCCGGTGACGGTCACAGGTCAACAGGCATTGGCCAACCAGTTGGCTTATCTGCTGCCCTTTGTCGAAGAGGATAAGCTCGACCTGCTGGCCATCGACTCACCTCGGCAACGCCTGGACGCTATCCAGGCATTGCTTGACCGACTGCAAGGCGAATTGTTCGCCTGAGCCCCTCAGTACTGATAACGCAGCAGGGCGTGCGGCAGCGAATGCAGGCTGAAGAACGCCAGTAGCGCCACGCAGGCCGGCAGAATCAGCCACCAGACTTTCAACGGCAGGGCGGTGATCGGCTCGCGATGCTGGGTCAGCGTCAGGCTGGTGGCGCAGATACAGCAGGCGAGCATGGCCCCGGCGAGGATATCGGTTGGCCAGTGCGCGCCCAGGTAAACCCTCGACAGTGCAATGGCCAGTGCCGGCAAACACCCCAGCATGATCCAGGTCAGGCGCATGCGCGCCGGCTGGCCGCGTCCGGCTAGTACCGCCAGCACCAGAAAAAACGCGAAGGCGGCCGAACTGTGGCCGCTGGGCATGCTGTAGGTGGTCAAGGGATCGCTCAGTACTTCCGGGCGGGCACGGGCGAACAACCATTTCAGGCTGCCATTGGCCAGGGCCGTACCGATCAGGGTGGCACCGGCAAAGATCGCCGGACGCCATTGACGTGCCAGCAACAACAGGCCGGTCAGCAAGCCACCGAGGAAGAACTGGGTGCGAAAATCACCCATGCGCGTGATCAGCACCACGCTGCCATCGATGACGTTGCTGCGATGTTCCTGGATCAGCGTCATCAAACCCTGATCGAATTCATGCAAATACGGCCAGCCGACAAACAGCGCTGCCAGGGCCAGCAGACTGAGACCGGCGATCACCCGGGTACCGCGGCGCATGCTGCGCAGGCTGCAGTTGATGCTGACGCCAACCAGAATGGCCAGCCCTGCGGCAATCATTCCCGCATCGAGCCAGAACCCCTCAGGCAGCGGCAAGCGCATGGCCGCGCCGGTCGCCCAGCCAGGCAGCAGGTAAGCGACCGACCAACCGGCACCGGCCAGCAGGCTGACCGCAATAAAGCGCGGCAGGGGCATGTCGAACATACCGGCGACCATTGGCAGCATTGGGCGCAGTGGCCCGATGAAGCGACCGACCAGCAGGCTGGCGATACCGTAGCGCTGGAAATAGGTTTCGGCGCTGCCGATCCATTCCGGGTGGTGGCGCAACAAGGGCAGGCGCCGGATGTTCTGATGGAACTTGCGCCCCAGGGTGTAGGAGATGGCATCACCCAGCAGGCCACCGAAGAACCCCAGCAGCAGGGTTTCGCCCAGTGACAGGGCGCCGCTGCCAGCCAGCACGGCCACAGCGAACAGCAGTACGGTGCCAGGCACGATGATCCCGGCGATGGCCAGGCACTCCACGCAGGCCACCAGAAAAATCGCCAAGCCAAGCCATTGCGGGTTGCTGCCTAGCCAACCGGTCAGGCTGTCGAGCCATTGGCCCATCGTGTCAGTTTCCTTGTGTCAGTAGAAAGAAGTCGCGGCCTTCGACTTGGCCCCGACGCAGCGGGTTCCGTGTGCAATGGCGGGCAAAGTCGGCATCGACGAAACGGTAGGGCAGATGTTCGTCGCGGCCATGGGGAATGCCCAGGCGGGCGCTTTGAATAATGTGTTTCACATTGATACCGCAGTCTTCGACAAACAGTTGCTCGGGGTCGAAGCGTTTGCCGTCCCAATGCGGCACTTTCAGCCCCAGGGCCTTGCACAGCAGCGTCTGCCCGGCGCACAGGCGTTCGGCGGGGCGGGCCTGGCCGCTGGCATCGGGGTTGTTCAGTTGCATCTGCGCCAGGCTGTTGTCGTCGCTGATGGCGTCGACGAACGGATAGGCCGACTTGATCAGCACGGCATTGCCCGGGCCATGGGCGCTGAAGTTCAGCGAGTCGCCGCCGCGTGCGTAGTACATGTAGATGTGGCCGCCATCGAGGAACAGCGCCTTGCGCTTTTCGGTATAGCCGAGCGAGGCGTGGCTGCCTTTGTCGCTCAGGTAATAGGCCTCGGTCTCGATGATCCGTGCCGCCAGCCAGTACGGGCCGTGGCGGTGGCGGATGACCTTGCCCAGCAGGGCTTTGGCCAGTTCCTGAGCGTCGCGCTCGAAGAAGCTGTCGGGCAGGGCTCGGGACGGGCAGGGGGCTGAGTCGGGCATGCGGGCGGATTCGCGGTGGTCAGGTCGGCGATGATAGCAATTTCTGACTTAATCGATGCTGAACAGCGGCTTGTGGGTGTGGGCTTGTAAGGCACAATCAACACTGTTTTCGACCATCCGCCTGTCACCGCTGGGCGTGGGGCGGCGTGCCAGTTATAATCAGCCGATTTCCCCTTCGCCAAGACACTGAGCCCATGACTGAGTCCGTTCTTGACTACATGACCCGCCTGGGTCGCGCCGCCCGTGAAGCTGCCCGCGTCATCGCCCGCGCCAGTACCGCGCAGAAGAACCGTGCGCTGCAGGCTGCGGCCAATGCCCTGGACGCCGCGCGCGCCGAGCTGTCTGCCGCCAATGAACTGGACCTGGCCGCTGGCCGCGCCAATGGTCTGGAACCGGCCATGCTTGAGCGCCTGGCGCTGACCCCGGCGCGGATCGATGGCATGATCGTCGGCCTACGCCAGGTGGCCAGCCTGCCAGATCCGGTCGGGGCGATCCGCGACATGAGCTATCGGCCTTCGGGTATCCAGGTTGGCAAGATGCGCGTGCCGCTGGGCGTGATCGGGATCATCTACGAGTCGCGGCCGAACGTGACCATCGATGCGGCCAGCCTGTGCCTGAAGTCGGGCAACGCCACCATCCTGCGCGGTGGCTCCGAAGCCATTCATTCCAATCGCGCGATTGCCGCCTGTATCCAGCGTGGCCTGGCCGAAGCCGGCCTGCCGGCTGCGGTGGTGCAGGTCGTGGAAACCACCGACCGCGAAGCCGTCGGCGCGTTGATCAGCATGCCTGAGTATGTCGATGTGATCGTGCCGCGCGGCGGCAAGGGCCTGATCGAACGCATCAGCCGTGATGCACGGGTGCCGGTCATCAAGCATCTGGACGGTATCTGCCACGTTTATGTGGCCGAGCACGCTGAGCTGGACAAAGCCCGACGCATTGCCTTCAACGCCAAAACCTACCGTTATGGCATTTGTGGCGCGATGGAAACCCTGCTGGTCGATCAGTCGGTCGCGGCGGACTTCCTGCCGGAAATGGCCGGTCAATTTCGGGAAAAAGGCGTCGAGCTGCGCGGTTGTGAGCGTACCTGCCAGATTATCGATGCCGTACCGGCCACCGAAGCAGACTGGAGCACCGAGTATCTGGCAGCGATTCTGTCGATCCGCGTGGTCGACGGCCTGGACCAGGCCATTGAACACATCAATCATTATGGCTCGCATCACACCGACTCCATCGTCACCGAACATCAGGGGCAGGCCCGGCAGTTCACTGCCGAGGTCGATTCGTCCTCGGTGATGATCAACACCCCGACCTGCTTTGCTGACGGTTTCGAGTATGGCCTGGGCGCAGAAATCGGCATTTCCACCGACAAGCTGCATGCCCGCGGCCCGGTCGGCCTGGAAGGCCTGACCTGTGAAAAATACGTGGTGATCGGCGACGGTCAACTGCGCGGGCAGGAGTCGCTCTGACTTGGCCGAGCGCAAACCGCTCGCCGCAGTCATGACGATGTCGCCCGCCCGGCGCATTGGCGTGCTCGGCGGGACATTCGACCCGGTACACATCGGTCACTTGCGCAGTGCGCTTGAGGTGGCCGAAGTGCTGGCGCTGGACGAGCTGCGGCTGATGCCCAATGCCCGCCCGCCGCACCGGGGCACGCCGCAAGTATCGGCCCGGGACCGCCTGGAAATGGTCCGTTGTGCGGTCGCAGGCGTGCCGACTTTGTCGGTGGATGCGCGAGAACTGGCGCGCGACACGCCGTCGTATACCATCGAAACACTTGAACTGATGCGCGCCGAAATGGTCGCTTCGGACCAACTGTTTCTGCTGCTGGGCTGGGACGCGTTCTGCGGCCTGCCCAGTTGGCACCGTTGGGAAGAATTGCTGCAACACTGTCATATCCTGGTGCTGCAACGCCCGGATGCCGACGTCGAACCACCGGATGCCTTGCGCAACCTGTTGGCCGCACGCTCAGTCAGTGATCCGCAGGCTCTGGTTGGGCCGGCGGGACAAATTGCATTCGTCTGGCAGACGCCGCTTGCGGTGTCAGCCACGCAGATCCGACAGCTGCTGGCCAGCGGCAAGTCGGTGCGGTTTCTGGTGCCGGACGCAGTACTGGCCTACATCGATGCGCACAACCTGTACCGTGCGCCGAACTGAAGGTGCTGTGAAGCACCTCACACTATTGAATTGAATGAGTTTTATATGACCAAGCAAAAAATCAGTGCCATCAGTGCCGAAGAACTGGTCGAACTGACCAAAGACGCCCTGGCAGAGGTCAAGGCCCAGGACATCCAGGTTATCGACGTGCGTGAAAAGCACAGCCTGACCGACTACATGATCATCGCCACCGGTACCTCCAACCGCCAGATCAGCGCGATGCTGGAAAAGGTCCGTGAGCAGGTCAAGGCCAAGGGCGTGCAGCCGCTGGGCGAAGAAGGCAAGGGCGACAGCGACTGGGTGCTGCTCGACCTCAATGACGTCATCGTGCACATGATGACCGCCGCCGCCCGTCAGTTCTACGACCTTGAGCGTCTGTGGATGGGTGCCGAGCAGAGCCGCGCCGCCGATGGCAAGCACCACAGCCCGGAAAACACCCACGCCTATTCCGACAATCTCAAAGACCGGGAATAAGGAAGGCTCGTGCGTCTGCGTCTGATCGCGGTCGGCTCGCGCATGCCTAAGTGGGTCGAGGACGGCTGGCATGAATATGCCAAGCGCCTGCCCTCGGAGCTGTCGCTGGAGCTGGTGGAAATACCGCTCAATACCCGGGGCAAGAATGCCGATGTCGCCCGCCTGATTCGTCAGGAGGGCGAGGCCATGCTCGCCAAAGTCCAGCCAGGGGAACGTATTGTCACCCTGGAGGTCCATGGCAAGCCCTGGAGTACCGAGCAACTGGCGGTCGAGCTGGACCGCTGGCGCCTGGACTCGCGTACCGTGAACTTCATGGTCGGCGGCCCGGAAGGGCTGGCGCCGGAAGTCTGCGCGCGTGCCGAGCAGCGCTGGTCGCTGTCGCCGCTGACCCTGCCGCACCCATTGGTAAGGATACTGATCGGCGAACAGCTGTACCGCGCCTGGACTGTGTTGTCCGGGCACCCTTACCACAAATGAGCCTGTAAGCCTTTCAATGACGCAGCCGATTCGCCTCAAGGATCACGAGAAAGACGCCCGTATGGTGCGCAGTCGCGTCGTGGTCGGTGCTGTGGCGATCGTCCTGCTGATCTGTGTGCTGATCGCGCGTCTGTATTACCTGCAGGTGATCCAGTACGACTATCACTCGACCCTGTCGGAAAATAACAGGGTGCATGTGCAGCCGATTCCGCCGACTCGCGGGCTTATTTTTGACCGTAATGGCGTGATCGTCGCCGATAACCGACCGAGTTTCAGCCTGAGCATGACCCGTGAGCGCTCCGGTGACTGGCAGCAGGTGCTCGATGTGATCGTCGAAGTGCTGGAACTCACCCCGGACGACCGTACGCTATTCGAAAAGCGCATGCGTCAGGGGCGTCGGCCGTTCGAGCCGGTGCCGATCCTGTTCGAGCTGACCGAGGAGCAGATTGCCCGGGTTGCGGTGAATCAGTTCCGCCTGCCCGGTGTCGAGGTGGTTGCCCAGTTGGTTCGGCATTACCCGCAGGGTGCACATTTCGCCCACTCGGTCGGCTACGTCGGACGGATCAACGAGAAAGAGCTCAAGACCCTCGATCCGGTCAACTACAGCGGTACTCACCATATCGGCAAGACCGGTATCGAGCGCTTCTACGAGCCGGAGTTGCATGGCCAGGTCGGCTACGAAGAGGTCGAGACCAACGCCCGTGGCCGGGTATTACGGGTGCTCAAGCGCACCAACCCGATTCCCGGCAAGGACATCGTCCTGGGCCTTGACATCAAGTTGCAGGAAGCAGCCGAGGCAGCGCTGGCCGGGCGTCGTGGCGCCATTGTCGCGCTCGATCCGAACACCGGCGAGGTCCTGGCGATGGTCAGCCAGCCGAGCTTCGATCCGAACCTGTTCGTCACCGGCATCAGCTTCAAGGCCTATGCCGAACTGCGCGACTCCATCGATCGGCCGCTGTTCAACCGTGTGCTGCGCGGGCTGTACCCGCCAGGCTCGACAATCAAGCCAGCAGTGGCCATTGCCGGTCTGGACAGTGGCGTGGTGACGGCATCGAGCCGAGTGTTCGACCCCGGTTACTACCAACTGCCCAATTACGATCACAAATACCGTAACTGGAACCGCAGCGGTGATGGCTGGGTCGACCTCGACACGGCGATCATGCGCTCCAACGACACCTACTTCTACGACCTGGCGCATAAGATGGGCATCGATCGCCTGTCCAGCTATATGAACCGCTTCGGTATCGGTAAGAAGGTCTCGCTGGATATGTTTGAGGAGTCGCCCGGCCTGATGCCTTCGCGCGAGTGGAAGCGGGCCACCCGTCGTCAGGCCTGGTTCCCGGGCGAAACCCTGATCCTTGGTATTGGCCAGGGTTACATGCAGACCACGCCATTGCAGCTGGCCCAGGCCACTGCGCTGATCGCCAGCAAAGGCAAATGGAACCGTCCGCACCTGGCCAAGACCATCGAAGGCTTGCCGCCGGTGGACGAGAACCCGATTGATGACATCGTCCTGCGTGACAAGTCCGATTGGAACAAGGTCACCCACGGCATGGAGCAGGTGATGCATGGTGCCCGTGGTACCGCGCGCAAGGCGTCGATCGGTGCGCAGTACCGGATTGCCGGCAAGAGTGGTACCGCCCAGGTGGTGGCGATCAAGCAGGGTGAGAAGTACGACCGCAACAAGCTGCAGGAGCGTCACCGCGACCACGCCCTGTTCGTCGGCTTCGCCCCGGCAGACAACCCGAAGATCGTGGTGTCGGTGATGGTCGAGAACGGTGAGTCCGGTTCCGGCGTTGCCGCGCCTGTGGTGCGTCAGGTCATGGATGCCTGGTTGCTCGGCCCTGATGGTCGCCTGAAGCCTGAATTCGCCAACCCGTCCATTGCCCAGGAATCGGCCCCGTGATGAGTAATTTCGATCGCATGCTCTCCAGTGAGGATGTGATGCGCCGCCGCGCCAGCTTCCTGCAGCGCATCCACATCGACGGCCCGTTGCTGATCCTGCTGCTGACCCTGGCGGCTGGCAGCCTGTTCGTCCTTTATTCGGCCAGTGGCAAGAACTGGGACCTGCTGCTCAAACAGGCCAGCTCTTTCGGCATCGGTCTGGTGTCGATGTTCGTCATCGCCCAGCTGGAGCCGCGGTTCATGGCGCGCTGGGTGCCCTTGGCTTACGTCTGCGGGGTGATCCTGTTGGTGGTGGTGGATGTCATGGGCCACAACGCCATGGGCGCCACACGCTGGATCAACATTCCCGGGGTGATTCGCTTCCAGCCCTCGGAATTCATGAAAATCATCATGCCGGCGACGATTGCCTGGTACCTGGCCAAGCGCTCCCTGCCGCCGCACCTCAAGCATGTGATGATCAGCCTGATCATGATTGGCGTGCCGTTCATCCTCATCGTGCGTCAGCCAGACCTGGGAACGGCCTTGCTGATCCTCGCCTCGGGCGCTTTTGTGCTGTTCATGGGCGGTCTGCGCTGGCGCTGGATTTTCAGTGTGATCGCCGCCGCAGTGCCGGTGGCGGTGGCCATGTGGTTCTTCGTCATGCACGACTATCAGAAACAGCGTGTACTGACCTTCCTCGACCCGGAAAGCGACCCGTTGGGCACCGGTTGGAACATCATCCAGTCCAAGGCTGCCATCGGTTCCGGTGGTGTGTTTGGCAAGGGCTGGTTGCTGGGTACTCAGTCGCACCTGGACTTCCTGCCGGAAAGCCACACCGACTTCATCATTGCCGTGCTGGGGGAGGAGTTCGGCCTGGTGGGTATCTGTGCGCTGCTGATGATCTACCTGCTGTTGATCGGCCGTGGCCTGGTGATTACCGCCCAGGCCCAGACGCTCTACGGCAAGCTTCTGGCCGGCAGCCTGACCATGACCTTTTTCGTTTATGTGTTCGTCAATATCGGTATGGTCAGCGGCTTGTTGCCCGTGGTGGGCGTGCCACTGCCCTTCATCAGTTATGGCGGAACTTCGTTGGTGACGCTGCTGTCAGCGTTTGGCGTTTTAATGTCTATCCATACGCATCGCAAATGGATTGCACAGGTTTGAATAAGGTGAAGAATTACATGCAAGCAATGCGTGGCTGGGCAGCTCGTTGTGCGCCCTGGGTGGGCCTGCTCGGCTTGCTCGGTGGCGGTCAGCAAGCGGTCGCAGGCGACTATGACGGCTCGCCTCAGGTAGCCGAGTTCGTCGCTGAGATGACCCGCGATTATGGCTTTGCCAGCGAGCAGTTGATGGATGTGTTTCGCGACGTCAAGCGCAAGCAGTCGATCCTCGATGCGATTTCCCGGCCGGCCGAGCGGGTAAAGCCCTGGAAGGATTACCGGCCGATGTTTCTCACCGACGCACGGGTCGCCCGTGGCGTGGATTTCTGGCGCCAGCACGAAGCGACCCTGGCCCGCGCCGAGCAGGAGTATGGCGTCCCGGCCCAGGTGATCGTGTCGATTATCGGCGTAGAAACCTTTTTTGGCCGCAACACCGGCAACTACCGGGTGATCGATGCGCTTTCGACCCTGGGTTTCGATTACCCGCCACGGGCCGAGTTTTTCCGCAAAGAACTGCGCGAGTACCTCTTGCTGGCGCGTGAAGAACAGGTCGATCCGCTGACCCTCAAGGGATCCTACGCCGGCGCCATGGGCCTGCCGCAGTTCATGCCCAGCAGCTTTCGCGCCTACGCCGTGGACTTCGACGGTGACGGCCACATCAATATCTGGAACAACCCCGACGATGCCATCGGCAGCGTTGCCAGCTACTTCAAGCGTCATGGCTGGGTCGCCGGTGAGCCGGTGGTCAGCCGTGCCACCGCCACTGGTGATCGCATCGATGAGGGCCTGACCCCCGGGATTGACGCGGTCAAGACGGTCGGGGAGTTGCGGGCATTGGGCTGGTCAAGTCATGATGCGCTGCGCGATGATCTGCCGGTCACCGCTTTCCGGCTTGAAGGCGACAACGGCCCCGAATACTGGCTGGGCCTGCAAAACTTCTACGCGATCACTCGCTACAACCGCAGCGTGATGTATGCGATGGCGGTACATCAGCTATCGGACCTGCTGGTTCAAGCACGGGGCGCCAAGTAATGCGCGTAATGTTTTCTGATGCATCTCTCAAACTGATCGGCTGCGCGGCCCTGGGCCTGATGCTGGCCAGTTGCTCTTCAAGTAAGCCATCGACGCAGCAAGGCACCCATGTGGTGCGGGCCAAGCCCGGTCTGGACATCAACCGTGCGCACAAGGACGGCGCGCCGTGGTGGGACGTCGATGTCTCGAAGATCCCGGATGCCACACCGACCGTGCATACCGGCAACTACAAGGCCAACCCCTATACCGTATTGGGCAAGACCTACTTCCCGATCCAGGACTCGCGCAACTACCGCGCCGAGGGCACTGCGTCATGGTACGGCACCAAGTTCCACGGTCAGAACACCGCCAACGGCGAGGTCTATGACCTTTACGGCATGAGCGCGGCGCACAAGACCCTGCCGCTGCCGGCCTACGTCAAGGTCACCAACCTGGACAACCATCGCAGCGTGATCCTGCGCGTCAATGATCGCGGCCCGTTCTATTCGGACCGCATTATCGACCTGTCCTATGCGGCGGCGAAGAAACTCGGTTACGCCGAAACCGGTACCGCGCGTGTGCGTGTCGAGGGCATCGACCCGAAACAATGGTGGGCCCAGCGTGGCCAGCCGGCGCCGATGGTGCTGGATCAGCCACAGGTTTCCCAGCCGCAGGTGTTGACTACCAGCACTGGCGCCGTCGAGCAATGGACACCTCCGCCGCAACAGCATGCCGCGGCGGTAGTGCCGGTGCAGATCGCCAGTAACAGTAGCCAGGCCGGTAATGGTCTTTACTTGCAGGTCGGCGCCTTCGCCAACCCGGACGCCGCCGAGCTGTTGCGCTCCAAGCTGAGCGGCATGGTCAGCGCGCCGGTCTTCATCAGTTCGATCGTGCGCAACCAGCAGACCCTGCACCGCGTACGCATGGGGCCGATCAACAGCCAGGGTGAAGCCCAGCAGATGCAGGACAGTGTGCGGCTGGCCAATCTTGGCCAGCCAAAAGTTGTCACGGCGGACTGACCGGGGGGACTGGTCGGTTTGTCATGCAAGCGGGCGGAACAGCCATGTACAATGGCCGTTTTGCTCGCAAGGCCCAGCGCCTGAAGACGTTTTGCCCATGTAGGGCATGAGCCCAATAGCCATTTTCGAGAGACGGATGAACATAACCAGCTTTGCCAAACGCCTTTGCCTGCTTGTACCGCTGATGATCACCCCTGCCGCCTTTGCGGCAGAGCAGATGATGCCGTCGCCGCCGCAACTGGCAGCCAAGTCCTACGTGCTCATGGAAGCTTCCAGCGGTAATATCCTGGTCGAGAACAATGGTGACGAGCGTTTGCCGCCGGCCAGCCTGACCAAGCTGATGACCGCCTACATCGCGACCCTGGATATCCGTCGCGGGCAAATCGGCGAGAACGACCCGGTAACCGTCAGCGAAAACGCCTGGCGTACCGGTGGTTCGCGGATGTTCATCAAGGTCGGCACCCAGGTCAGCGTCAGCGACCTGCTGCACGGCATCATCATCCAGTCGGGTAACGACGCCAGTGTCGCCCTGGCCGAGCACATCGCCGGCAGCGAAGACGCCTTCGCCGACATGATGAACAAGACTGCCGCCGACCTGGGCATGAGCAACAGCCACTTCATGAACCCGACTGGCCTGCCGAACCCCGAGCACTACTCGTCGGCTCACGACATGGCCGTGCTGGCGCGCGCGATCATCCACGAAGATCCTGCCCACTACGCGATCTACTCGCAGAAAGAGTTCTTCTGGAACAACATCAAGCAGCCTAACCGCAACCTGCTGCTGTGGCGCGACAAGACCGTCGATGGCCTGAAAACCGGTCATACCGACGAAGCTGGCTACTGCATGGTGTCGTCGGCCGTGCGTGATGGCATGCGTCTGATCGCCGTGGTCTTCGGTACCAACAGCGAGCAAGCCCGTGCTGCCGAAACCCAGAAGCTGCTGACCTACGGTTTCCGCTTCTTCGAAACCCAGACCTTCTACCAGAAGGGCACCGAACTTGCCCAGGCACAAGTCTGGAAGGGTGCTACCAACCAGGTCAAAGCCGGTCTGGCCCAAGACCTGAGCATGACTTTGCCTAAAGGCCAATTGAAGAAGCTGGCTGCAAGCATGACCATGAACCCGCAACTGACCGCGCCAATCGCCAAAGGTGACGTGATCGGTAAAGTGGAAGTCAAACTGGATGACAACGTTGTACACAGTGCCGATCTGATCGCACTGGACGCTGTTGAGGAAGCTGGTTTCTTCGGCCGTGTGTGGGATAGCATTCGGCTATTCTTCTACGGGCTGTTCAACTGATATCGTGACCTGCCACGCCCCCGCCAACTCACGCGGGGGCGTCGTTGTTGCCACGGCTTACGAGGCCGTTACTGCCATGACCGAAGCTGACAAATCGCACAAAATCGAGTTCCCCTGCGCTGATTACCCGATCAAGGTAATTGGTGACACCGTGGTCAATTTCAAAGACACGGTCATCGAGATCCTCAAGAAGTACGCCGAGGTCGATCTCAAGACCCTGGCCGAACGCCAGAGTAAAGAAGGCAAGTACACCACCGTGCAATTGCACATTGTCGCTACTGGTGAAGACCAGCTGCACAATATCAACAGCGCCCTGCGCGCTACCGGTATCGTGAAAATGGTGCTCTGATGCCGGCAAGCCTCGGCTTTCGCGACCTGGGTTTGATGCCTTACGAGCCGGTGCTCGAGGCCATGCGCCGGTTTACCGACCGGCGTGGCCCTGAAACCGGCGACGAAGTCTGGCTGGTGGAGCACCCTGCGGTGTTCACCCAGGGCCAGGCGGGCAAGGCCGAGCACCTGTTGGTGCCCGGTGATATTCCAGTGGTGCAGACCGACCGAGGCGGCCAGGTGACCTATCATGGTCCTGGCCAGCTGGTGGCTTATCTGTTGCTTGATGTGCGCCGGCTCGGGTTTGGTGTGCGTGATCTGGTCTCCCGGATCGAGCGCTGCCTGATCGAGTTGCTGGCCAGTTATGGCGTCGAGGCGGCGGCCAAGGCCGATGCCCCGGGCGTTTATGTCGACGGAGCGAAGATCGCTTCCCTCGGCCTGCGGATTCGCAATGGCTGTTCTTTCCATGGCCTTGCCTTGAACGTGGACATGGACCTTGCGCCATTCCGCCGGATTAACCCCTGCGGGTATGCGGGGCTGGCCATGACCCAGCTGCGCGACCAGGCAGGCTCGATCGAACTCTCTGAGGTAAGGGCAAGGCTGCGCGGGCAGCTGGTCAAGCACCTCGACTATGCTGAGCAGACGACCCTTACGGGCGGAATCTTCTGAATATGACTACTGTTGTGCAAGAACCAGTGCAAAGCGTGACACCCGCGCCACGGCCCAAGGTCGAGGCGGGTGTCAAACTGCGTGGCGCGGAGAAAGTCGCGCGTATCCCGGTAAAGATCATCCCGACCGACGAATTGCCGAAGAAACCTGACTGGATCCGCGTGCGTATCCCGGTTTCGCCGGAAGTCGACCGTATCAAGCAATTGCTGCGCAAACACAAGCTGCACAGCGTCTGTGAAGAGGCATCCTGCCCGAACCTGGGTGAATGCTTCTCCGGCGGTACTGCGACCTTCATGATCATGGGTGACATCTGCACCCGTCGCTGCCCGTTCTGCGACGTTGGTCACGGCCGTCCGAAGCCGCTGGATGTCGACGAGCCGAAGAACCTTGCCGTCGCTATTGCCGACCTGCGTCTGAAGTATGTGGTGATCACTTCGGTGGACCGCGACGACCTGCGTGATGGCGGTGCCCAGCACTTTGCCGACTGCATTCGTGAAATCCGCGCGTTGTCGCCGGGTGTCCAGCTGGAAACCCTGGTGCCGGACTACCGTGGGCGGATGGACGTGGCCCTGGCGATCACCGCCGAGACCCCGCCGGATGTCTTCAACCACAACCTGGAAACCGTGCCGCGCCTGTACAAGGCCGCGCGTCCAGGCTCCGACTACCAGTGGTCGTTGACCCTGCTGCAGAAGTTCAAGGAGCTGGTACCGCACGTACCGACCAAGTCCGGCTTGATGCTGGGCCTGGGCGAGACCGATGAAGAAGTGATCGAAGTAATGCACCGCATGCGCGAGCACAACATCGACATGCTGACCCTCGGCCAGTACCTGCAGCCATCGCGCAGTCACTTGCCGGTGCAGCGTTTCGTGCACCCGGATACCTTCGCCTGGTTCGCCGAAGAGGGTTACAAGATGGGCTTCAAGAATGTCGCTTCCGGTCCTTTGGTGCGTTCTTCGTACCATGCCGACCAGCAGGCGCATGAGGCCAAGATCAAGCTCTGATCCCGGCTGTGTTGAATGCCGATGCCCGCTTGCCAGCGGCATCGGCATTTTTGTTTGCGGGATTTTTCCCCCGCCGTTTGACCGTCAACAACGCTAGGGTTGATGCTCAAGTCCAAACAAGGAGTCGTCTGGATGAACCTTCCTATCGATCATCGGCCCGAAGTGCACTCAGGCAGCGCAATGTTGCCCAAGGCGCTGCCGGGTAACGGCCGAATAGCCATCATCGCGCCAGCCGGACCGGCCCCGCTCGACACACTCAAGGCAATCCAGTGGTTCGAGGCACGCGGCTATCAATGTCGGATTTATTCCGGGGTGACCGAAACCAAGGGGTATCTGGCTGGCGACGATGCCTGTCGTTTGGCGGACTTGCATGCCGCATTCGCCGCGACCGATGTCGATGCAATCATCTGTCTGCGTGGAGGCTACGGCAGCATGCGCCTGCTTGAGGGGCTCGACTATGCGCTATTGCGCAATCATCCCAAGCCGTTGGTGGGGTACAGCGACATCACTGCACTGCACAGCGCGATTGCCCGGAATGTGGGGTTCGTCAGCTTTCATGGGGCGATGCTCAAGTCCGAGTTGCTGGCAAACAAGCAGGCACCGACAGTCGCATCATTGTTTGAGCTGCTCGCTGGGCGCTTGAGGTGTGGTGACGTATTGGAGCACCCAAGTAGCCCTCCGTTGAGCACAATCGTCCCTGGCGCCGCGTCAGGGCGCTTGATGGGCGGAAATCTGGCAATGCTTTGCGCAACGTTGAGTACGCCGGCAGAACTCGATTGCCGTGGTGGCATTCTGTTTATCGAGGATGTGAACGAGCCGCTGTACCGCATCGACCGACTGTTGACCCAGTTGCGTCTGGCCGGCAAGTTCGAAGGGTTGCGTGGTGTGCTGGTCGGGGATTTTGCCGGCTTGACGCTGCAGGCGCTGACGCCATTATTGCGGGAGCTGTTCGAGCCGTTGCAGATACCGGTGCTGGCCGGCTGGCGCAGTGGTCACTGCGATCCTAATATCACCTTGCCGCTGGGGGCGCAGGTGTACCTGGACGCTGACAGCAAGTGCTTGCGCTTGGAGCAGGATCTGTTTGTTTGAGCATTAATCGCCGGGCAAGCCCGCTCCCACAGGGATCAAACATCACCGGTGGGAGCGGGCTTGCCCCGCGATCATAGTTCAACGCTGACGCAGGCTTTCCAGCAGTTTATGGGTTGGATAGCCATCGGCTGGCCAGCCCAGTGCCTGCTGCGCAGTACGTATCGCTTTGCGGGTGTTGGCGCCAATGATGCCGTCGGCGGCGCCAGCGTCGTAGTTCCTGGCGCTGAGCAGGGTCTGCAGCTCGACGCGCTCGCTACGGCTCAATGGCAGATCGTCCTTTGGCCAGGAGCCGGCGATGTAGCCCGAGCCATCGAAACGCTGCCCGAGCAGGCTGACAGCCAGGGCATAAGAGGACGAGTTGTTGTACTTGAGGATCGCGCGGAAGTTATCCAGCACCAGGAACGCCGGACCGCGATACCCTGCAGGCAGCAACAGGGCAGCGGACAGTTGTTCGCTACCGGCTGGCAAGCGCACGCCGGCTGGCAGCTTCAGGCCCAGCTGCATCCATTCAGAGACACTCTTGCGCTGGGCGCCATCGGCCAGCCAATAATCGAAGCCCGGTGCCAGTTGCACCTCGAAGCCCCATGGCTCACCGCGTTTCCAGCCGGAACTCTGCAGGTAGTGAGCGGTAGAGGCCAGGGCGTCTGCGGAACTGTTCCAGATATCCCGACGGCCGTCACCGTCGAAGTCCACCGCATGGGTGTTGTAGGTAGTAGGGATGAACTGGGTCTGGCCCATGGCACCCGCCCACGAGCCTTTCATGGCGTCGGGCTGGATGTCACCGTTTTGCAGGATCTGCAGGGCTGCAATCAGTTGCGCTTGGGCAAAGGCCGGGCGACGCCCTTCATAGGCCAGGGTTGCCAGGGAGCGAATCACTGATTTGTTGCCCTGGAACTGGCCGAAGTTGCTTTCCATGCCCCACACCGAGACCAGCACATCGCGGTCGACGCCGTAGCGCTGTTCGATCTGGCTCAAGAGCTCCGCATGTTTTTCCAGCAGACCTTTGCCATTGCGTACGCGCAGGGGTGACAGGGCACCGTCGAGGTACTCCCAGACGGGGCGCGCGAACTCTGGCTGGCTGCGATCGGCCTTGATCACGTCCATGTCTGGCGTGACGCCGAGGAAGGCGCGGTCAAATGTGCCGGGGTTGATACCCGTTTGCAAAGCTTGTTGGCGGAAGCCCGCTTGCCACTGGGCAAAGCTTTGCAGCGGCTGGATTTCGCTGCTGGTGTTGACGGCGGGGTTAGGCACGGTCACGACCGGGGCGGGCTGGGCAGGTGCCAGCGGCAGCGCATCGGCGGCGGTGGGTTTTTCCGCGCAGGCGACGAGCAGGATGAGGCTGGAGGCAGCAATCAGCTGGCGAGGTTGCCAGCGACGGGAAAGACAAAAGGGCATGCACAGGTCCAGGTATTTCAGGTCAGGTGATGACCATACCATGCCTGCCGGAATCTTGCTTTTATGCCGCCAAAAAGTAAGAAGCCTCCCAATCTCTCGATTGGAAGGCTTCGCGGCGGTAGCTGCCTTTGCCTTTGCCTGCTTGTTCCTGGCGGCTGCGGAACAAGGGTTGGGCGATGATCGATTTGGCCTTGTTGGGCCTGGATTTTTTGCTCATGGCAGGGATCCTGTGGAGGGTGTTGGGCGCAATATAGGGGGGAAAGTACCGCAGAGCAAGCCCGCAGCCGATGTCATTCGGCAGGCAGCGCCAGGCGCTGCCCAGCCATCAACAGCGACAATCGCGCAAGACTCGTCCAGGGCGAACCCTGAGCCTGCCCCTTGATCTGCGCATCGATCCGCTGGGCATCTTGCAGCAGTTGGCTCCAGCGCTGTGCCGAGTGGCGTTGCAGGGCTTTGCTCATCAGTGGCTTGCGCTTGTCCCAGACCGGTGGCCGTGCCTGGCTGAAGGCCTTGTCCAGCGGCACGCCCTGGCTGTACTGCTGCGCAAGCCCGGCCAGCACGCGTAATTCCCGGGCCAGGGCCCAGAGAATCACCGGTGGTTCGACCCCTTCACCGCGCAAGCCTTCGAGCATTCGCAGGGCATGGGCGGCTTCGCCGTTGAGAATCGCATCGACCAGGCCGAAAACGTCAAAACGGGCGCTGTCAGCCACCGCCGCTTGTACCGTCTCGACGGTGATCTGATTGCCTTCAGCCAGCAGCTTGAGCTTCTCGATTTCCTGGGCAGCAGCCAGCAGGTTGCCTTCGACCCGGGCGGCAATCAGGTCCACCGCATCGCGCTGGGCGGATAACCCTGCCTGGGCCAGTCGCTGGTTGATCCACTGTGGCAACTGCTGGGTGTCGACCGGCCAGATCTGGATGAACTGGACCTGCTGGCCTTCGATCAGCGCTTTGCCCCATTTGGTCTTCTGCGCACTGCCGTCGAGCTTGGGCAGGCTGATCAGCAGCAGGGTGTCTTCGGCGGGTCGTGAGCAGTATTCGATCAGCGCCGCAGCACCTTTGTCGCCAGGCTTGCCGGAAGGCAGGCGCAGTTCCAACAGGCGCCGCTGGGCGAACAGTGACAGGCTGGCACCGGCCTGGAGCAGGGTGCCCCAGTCGAAGTTGGCGTCAGCGCTGAACACCTGGCGTTCATCGAAACCTTGCTGGCGTGCGGCAGCACGCACCGCATCGGCTGCTTCCTGACAGAGCAACGGGTCATCGCCAGTGATCACGTAGACCGGCGCGAGGCTGCCTTGCAGGTGCTTGTTGAGCTGGGCGGGGGCGAGTTTCATGATGGCAGGCGGGGCACCGAAGTGCCCCGTTCAGGCTCAGTTGATCGGCAGTTGCAGGGGCGACTGCTGGGGTGTCTCGTCCTGAGCGCGACGGGCCGCTTCGACGGCATCAGCCTCGGCCTTGGCACGAGCGTCGGCTTCCTGCTGCAGCTGGTCGAGCTGGCTCGGAGTCAGCAGTTGCAGGCGTACCAGCATGTTCTGCACCAGGTCGCGGCGCATTTCCTCGCGGGTCTGCGCGGCGTCCTGGTCGCCACCGGTGATGTTGTTGCCGTCATACACGTAGACCTTGCGCACCTCAAGCTTGTCGTTGAGCAGGTTGGTGTCGTTCAGGCCGTTGATGCTGTAACTCAGCACAGTGGTCAGCTCATACTCGGCTGAACCACTGGAGCCAGCATAGGTGGCTGCCCGCCGGGATTCTGCTTCGTTGGTCAGGACCAGCCTGTACGGCGCGCCAGCGTGAACGTTCACGCCGCTGCTTTTCAGGGCCGCGCGCAGCTGGGTCACGGTTTCGCCGTAGGCGTTGCGTGCACTTACGTCCAGTTCCTTGATGGTCAGTTCACTGGTGCCGGTGCCACGCAGCTGGAAACCGCAGGCGCTGAGCATCACGGCCAGGCCCATTACCAGCAGATTGCGTTTGATCATCTTGTTGCTCCCTTGTGGGCCGATTCTGTGTACCGGCCCGCCATTCTTGCGGGCCGGTAGTCCTGTCAGTTGGCGACGATGTTGACCAGTTTGCCCGGTACCACGATGACCTTGCGGATGCTCAGGCCTTCGGTGAAACGCAGCACGTTTTCGTTGCTGCGGGCAGCGGCTTCGACGTCTTCGCGGCTGGCGCCGGCCGGCATTTCGATCTGGCCGCGCAGCTTGCCATTGACCTGGATGACCAGAACGATGCTGTCCTGCACCAGGGCGTTTTCATCCAGCGCCGGCCAGTCAGCATCGATCACCGCACCCTGGTGGCCCAGGCGATGCCACAGTTCGTGGCTGATGTGCGGGGTGATCGGGGCCAGCAGCAAGGCGACGGTTTCCAGGCCTTCGTGCAGCAGGGCGCGGTCCTGTTCGCTGGCTTGCGGGGCTTTTTCCAGCACGTTCATCAGGGTCATCACCTGAGCGATGGCGGTGTTGAACTTGTGGAACTGGCCGACGTCGGTGCTGGCTTGTTTGATTGCTGCGTGAATGGCACGGCGGACCACTTTCTGCGCATCGTCCAGCGCGGCGACGTCCAGCTTGCCCGGCAGGCCTTGGGCGACATGGGCCTGGGCCAGGCGCCAGACACGACGCAGGAAGCGGTTGGCACCTTCGACGCCGGAGTCGGACCACTCCAGGCTCATGTCAGGCGGCGAGGCGAACATCATGAACAGACGGCAGGTGTCGGCACCGTAGGCTTCGATCATTGCCTGCGGATCAACGCCGTTGTTCTTGGACTTGGACATCTTCTCGGTGCCGCCGATCTCGACCGGCAAGCCGTCGGTTTTCAGGCGCGCGCCGATGATCTTGGCCTTGGCGTCACGTTCGATTTCGACGTCAGCCGGGTTGAACCAGTCCTTGCCGCCGTTGCTGGCAACCCGGTAGTAGGTTTCGGCAACAACCATGCCTTGGGTCAGCAGGTTCTTGAAAGGCTCGTTGGAGCTGACCAGGCCTTCGTCACGCATCAGTTTGTGGAAGAAACGTGCGTAGAGCAGGTGCAGGATGGCGTGTTCGATGCCACCAATGTACTGGTCTACCGGCAGCCAGTGGTTGGCCGCTTTCGGGTCGACCAGGCCACCCTCGTAGTTCGGCGAGGCGTAACGGGCGAAGTACCAGGACGACTCGACGAAAGTGTCCATGGTGTCGGTTTCGCGCTTGGCCGCAGTGCCGCATTTCGGGCAGGTGCACTCGTAGAATTCAGGCATGCGTGCCAGTGGCGAGCCGGCGCCATCCGGTACCACGTCCTCGGGCAGCTTGACCGGCAACTGATCTTCCGGTACCGGCACATCGCCACAGGATGGGCAGTGGATGATCGGGATCGGGCAGCCCCAGTAGCGCTGGCGGCTGATGCCCCAGTCACGCAGGCGGAACTGGGTGCGCGATTTGCCCAGCTCTTTCTTGATCAGGGCCACTTCGATGGCATCGAACGCGCCCTGGAAGTCCAGGCCGTCGAATTCACCGGAGTTGATCAGCTGGCCGTACTCACCGCAGGCGGCATCCCACTCGGCAGCGACTTCGTCGCCCAGGCTGGTGCGAACAACGGCCTTGAACGGCAGGTTGTACTTTTTGGCGAACTCGAAATCGCGCTCGTCGTGGGCCGGAACGGCCATTACCGCGCCATCGCCGTAGTGCATCAACACATAGTTGGCGACCCATACCGGCAGTTTTTCACCGGTCAGTGGGTGCTCGACGAACAGCGAGGTGGCCAGGCCTTTTTTCTCCTGGGTGGCGACGTCGGCTTCAGCGACGCTGCCGCTCTTGCATTCATCGATGAACGCTTGCAGCTCGGGGTTGCCCTGGGCGGCCTGGGTGGCCAGCGGGTGCTCGGCGGCAACGGCTACGTAGGTGGCGCCCATCAGGGTGTCCGGACGGGTGGTGAAGACCTTCAGCGCCCCGGCGTGGCCAATGCTGGCCTGATCGAAGGGGAACTGCACTTCCATGCCACGGGACTTGCCGATCCAGTTGCGCTGCATGGTCTTGACCTGTTCTGGCCAGCCCGGCAGCTCGTCGAGGCTTTCCAGCAGCTCGTCGGCATAGTCGGTGATCTTGAAGTAGTACATCGGGATTTCGCGCTTCTCGATCAGCGCGCCCGAACGCCAGCCACGGCCGTCGATGACCTGCTCGTTGGCCAGTACGGTCTGGTCGGCCGGGTCCCAGTTCACGGTACCGTTTTTGCGGTAGATCACGCCTTTTTCGAACAGGCGGGTGAACAGCCACTGTTCCCAGCGGTAGTAATCCGGCTTGCAGGTGGTGACTTCGCGCGACCAGTCGAACGCCAGGCCCAGGCTCTTGAGCTGGGTCTTCATGTACTCGATGTTTTCGTAGGTCCACTTGGCCGGTGCGACGTTGTTCTTCATCGCAGCGTTTTCCGCCGGCATGCCGAAGGCGTCCCAACCCATTGGTTGCAGGACGTTCTTGCCCTGCATGCGCTGATAACGGGCGATCACGTCACCGATGGTGTAGTTACGCACGTGGCCCATGTGTAGCTTGCCGCTTGGGTACGGGAACATCGATAGGCAGTAGAAAGACTCCTTGCCTGGCTGTTCACTGACTTCAAAAGACTTTTGCTCGTCCCAGTACGACTGGGCGGCGGCTTCGATTTCGCGGGGCTGATAGAGTTCGTGCATGGCTACTTTGCGCTGAGAAATGGGAGACCTTATCCAGGCAGCGTGAAAACCGCTGCATCGGCAATCCGGTGTCAAAATGGTGAACGCCCTAGCATACATGACCCCTGTCCACCGAGGGAAACCCTGATTGCACCGCCAGAGGCGTTGCGGGCCGTTGGTCGCAGCGTCCGGCTGCTTTTTCGAGTGGCGCTAAGCTCACTTGTGGGGGGAGATATTTTATCTTCAATGAGGTGAACGGATGGGAGAGTCGCAGCTACAAGCAACAAAACCGGAGCTTTACGAACGGTTGATCGATCGTCTGGGGCTTGCTCTGGAGGTCGCCAGAACCTCTGTTCGGTTACGCGATGAAGTGCCTGCTGAATTGGAGTTGCGTGGTCTGAGCCGCGCTGAATTCGATGTGATCAAGGCCTATCTGGACTCCCTTCCAGAGGGCAGGCATGGATGCGCTGGCGCACGGCTATCAACGGAGCCGCCACCTTCGGCCAGCGTTGTCTGGCTCAAGGACAAGACACGCTCCACCACCACGGCAAAATCCAGAAAGCTGCAATTCAGGTAGCTACCCGGACTCCTTGGCGCAATGCGGAGTGCGCCCCTCTTTGCAAACACAAGAAGATCGGCATCTGACTCCTGACTATTGTTGCCAGGTGCCGATCCTCTTAGGCTGCGCACCTCCATGGAGGTGACTTGTGCCTATTCGTTATTTAATCAAGCAAATGATCCTGCCGCCCGGCGTGTTGTTCCTGCTGTTGCTCGCCGCCTGGTGGCTACGGCGTTCCTGGCCGCGTCTGTCTGCCTTGTGTTTTGTCCTGGGCTTGGGTGGTTTGTGGGTGATGAGCCTGCCGATTGTGGTTGAGCGTTCGGCGCGTATGCTGGAAACCGAGCCGGCCTTGAGCCATGAGCAATGGGCGCATCTGGCCGGGCAGGCGGATGCCATCGTGGTGCTGGGAGCCGGGCGTGAGCGCGGTGATCCGGCCTGGGACTACGTTGATCAACCCACGGGGGTGGCCATGGAGCGTCTGCGTTATGCGGCGCAGTTGGCCAAGGCATCGGGCCTGCCGCTGTTGATTACCGGTGGCTTGCACTATGGCACCCCACCTAGCGAGGCGCAGTTGATGGCCGATGCGCTGCAGCGTGATCTTGGCGTGAGCGTGCGCTGGAAGGAAGAGCGCAGCCGGACGACCTGGGAGAATGCCCAGCTGAGCGCCCAGATCCTCTTGCCTCAGGGCGTCAAGCGCGTGGTTGTGGTGACCCAGGCCTGGCATATGCAGCGTTCGCGCTGGAGTTTCGAGCGGGCGGGTTTTGTCGTGGTGCCGGCGCCAGTCGGTTTTCTCGGTCGTGATCATGCCCGGCCATTCGGTGGCTGGCTGCCGGAAAACAAGGCCATGTGGCAGAGCGGCCAACTGCTCAATGAGGCAGTCGGCCTGCTCGGTTACCGCCTGTTCTACTAGACGGTCTTGGCGATCCGGCTGGCCAGCAGGGCCCAGCCCAGCAGCAACGTGCAAAGAATAACCAGCGGCCAGGAACGCCACTGCAGGTACGGCGTGAGCTGCTGCATTGGAACCACTTCACCATAGAGGATGCCGCGTTCGAACTGCGGGATCTGTGCGGTGATGCGTCCGAATGGATCAATCAGCCCAGTGACGCCATTGTTGGTGGCGCGAATCATCCAGCGACCGGCTTCCAGCGCACGCATCTGGGCCATCTGCAGATGCTGCAGAGGGCCGATCGAGGTACCGAACCAGGTGTCGTTGCTGATGGTCAGAAGGATGTCGCTGCGGGCTGCCAGGCTTGCGGCGAACTCCGGGTAGACCACTTCGTAGCAGATGTACGGAGCAATCTGATAGCCTTTGGCCTGCAGTAGAGGCTGGTCGGCGGGGCCGCGGGCAAAGTCCGACATCGGCAGGTCGAAGAAGGCAATCAGGCCGCGAAGCATGTCCTGCAGCGGCACGTACTCACCAAATGGCACCAGCTTCTGCTTGAGGTAAGTGCCGTCGCCTTCACCGGTCACGGTGATGCCGTTGTAGTAACGACGTTGCTGGTGCACCACTTCACGTACCGGTACGCCGGTGATCAGCGCCGAATGACGGTCGGCGGCAAAGCTGCCCATCATGTCCAGGTAGCCCTGAGCTTGTTCCTTGAAGACCGGTACGGCGGTTTCCGGCCAGACCAGCAGGTCGACCGGTTTGGAGCTGAAGCTCATGTCGCGGTACAGGGCCAGCTGGGCGTTGACGTGTTCCGGGTTCCACTTCAGCTCCTGCTCGATATTCCCTTGCAGGGCCGCCACTGTCAGCGGCTTGCCGGCAGGTTCGGTCCAGGCGTGGTTCTTCAGGGCCAGGCCCACGGCCCAGGGCGCCAGCAACAGGGCGATGGCTACGGCCAGGAACGACTTGCGCTCACCTAGATGTGGCAGGTTGCACAGCAGGGCCGCACACAAGGCCAGGCAGAAGGAGATCAGCCACATGCCCCCGACCGGCGCCAGACCGGACAGCGGGCCATCGAGCTGACTGTAACCGGAATAAAGCCAGGGGAAGCCGGTGAGGAACCAGCCGCGAAAGGCTTCCTGGCCGACCCACAAGGCAGCGAAGCACAGGGCATCGGCCAATGGCGCCTCGTTGCGGCGCAGCCAGCGCGCCCAGATCCAGGCGGGCAGGGCGAAGAACCAGGCAATGGCGGCAAAGAATGCCACCAGCAAGCCCGTAGCCAGTAGCGGCGTGGCGCCGCCGTAGGTATTGATACTGACGTAGATCCAGCTGGTGCCGGCAGCGTACAAGCCGAAGCCGAAGCACCAGCCACGGCCCAGGGCCTGGCGTGGGCTCAGCTCACGCAGACCGAGGTAGAACAGGCCGACCGCCAGCAACGCCAGTGGCCAGATGTCGAACGGCGCCAGGGCCAGGGTGGTGATTGCACCGGCCGCCACGGCCAGCAGGTTACCGGGCCAGCCGGGGCGGGTGATCCAGCGCATGGTTGTCCTTAACGGGTGATAGGGGTCAGTCGCAGCAAGTGTATCCGGCGGCTATCGGCATTGAGGATGCGGAAGCGGTACGGGCCGATTTCGGTGGTCTCGTTACGCTTGGGCAGGTGGCCGAAGGCGCTCATGACCAGACCGCCAACGGTGTCGAACTCGTCGTCGGAAAACTGGCTGTCGAAGAACTCGTTGAAGTTCTCGATCGGGGTCAGCGCCTTGATCAGGAAGTCGCCGCTGGGCAACGGCTTGATGTAGCTGTCTTCCTCGACGTCGTGCTCGTCTTCGATGTCGCCGACGATCTGCTCAAGTACGTCTTCGATGGTAACCAGGCCCGCCACACCGCCGTATTCGTCGATGACGATGGCCATGTGGTTGTGGTTGGCGCGGAACTCACGCAACAGCACGTTCAGGCGCTTGGACTCGGGCACGAAGGTGGCCGGGCGCAGCAGGTCCTTGATGTTGAAGCTGTCGCCGTTCTCCTTGAGGATCAGCGGCAACAGGTCCTTGGCCAGCAAGACGCCGAGGACATCGTCATGGCTTTCGCCGATCACCGGGTAGCGCGAGTGCGCAGCGTCGATCACCGCTGGCAGGAACTCGCGTGGCGACTGTGTAGCCTTGATGCTGATCATCTGCGAGCGCGGCACCATGATGTCGCGCACTTGCAGGTCGGCGACCTGGATGGCGCCTTCGACAATGGTCAGCGCTTCGCTGTCGAGCAGCTTGTTCTGATGGGCTTCGCGCAGTAGCTCAAGCAGCTCCTGGCGGTTTTTCGGCTCATGGGCAAAAGCCTGGGTCAGTTTGCCCAGCCAGGACTTTTGCCCGTTGCTCGATCGATCTTCGCTCATGGCGGTTACTCGTGATCCTTGCAGATATCAGTGTGAGGTGCGTCGTGTTCGTCGTCGGCGTAAGGGTCCGGATGACCCAGTTCCGCAAGCAACTCTCGTTCCAGTGTTTCCATTTCTTCGGCCTCATCGTCTTCGATGTGGTCGTAGCCCAGCAGGTGCAGGCAGCCGTGGATCACCAGATGCGCCCAATGGGCTTGCAGCGCCTTGCCCTGTTCGGCGGCTTCGCGCTCGACCACGGCGATGCAGATCACCAGGTCGCCGAGCAGCGGGATGTCGAGCAGCTCATCGGGTACGTCGGCCGGGAACGACAGGACGTTGGTGGCGTAGTCTTTACCGCGCCAGGTGTGATTCAGTTCGCGGCCTTCGGCTTCGTCGACCAGGCGAATGGTCAGCTCCGAGTCAGCCGTGCGCTGGCGCAGGGCCAGCTCACACCATTGGCGGAACTGCTCTTCAGTCGGGTGCGGTGCATCACTTGCCAGCTGCAGATCGAGCTCAAGCATCGCGTTGTTTGCCTTCGGTCGGATTCTGCTGCTGACTGTCAAAGCGCTCGTAGGCCTCGACAATGCGTTGTACCAACGGGTGACGGACCACGTCCTTGGGCTGGAAGTGCGTGAAGCTGATGCCCGGCACGCCCTTGAGCACCTCGATGACGTGAGCCAGGCCCGACTTGGTGCCGCGCGGCAGGTCGACCTGGGTAATGTCGCCGGTGATTACTGCGGTGGAACCGAAACCGATACGGGTGAGGAACATCTTCATCTGCTCGACCGTGGTGTTCTGGCTCTCATCGAGGATGATGAAGCTGTTGTTCAGGGTGCGGCCACGCATGTAGGCCAGCGGGGCGATCTCGATCACCTGGCGCTCGATCAGTTTGGCCACATGTTCGAAGCCGAGCATTTCATACAGGGCGTCGTACAGCGGGCGCAGGTACGGGTCGATCTTCTGGGCCAGGTCGCCGGGCAGGAAACCGAGCTTTTCACCCGCTTCAACCGCCGGGCGCACCAGCAGGATGCGACGTACCTGTTCGCGTTCCAGCGCATCAACGGCGCAGGCCACGGCCAGGTAGGTCTTGCCGGTACCGGCCGGGCCGACGCCGAAGTTGATGTCGTTGCCGAGGATTTCTTTCACATAGCGCTGCTGGTTCAGCCCGCGTGGACGAATCATGCCCTTGCGTGTGCGCAGGGAAACACTGACTTCGTTGACGGCCGGGTTTTCCAGCTCCTGCACCGCAGATTCCTGCAGGAACAGGTGCACCATTTCCGGCGACAGCTCGGTGGCCTTGGTCTCGCGATAGAGGCGGCGCAGCAGATGCTCGGCGGAGGAGGTGTGTTTGGGTTCGCCGATCAATTCGAACTGATTGCCGCGGTTGCGGATTTCGATAGCCAGGCGCTGTTCAATCAGGCGCAAATGCTCGTCGAACTGCCCGCACAGATTGGCGAAGCGATGGGCCTCGAAGGGTTCGAGGATGAAACGATGAGGTTCTATGGGTGCGTTCAAGGTCGTTTTTCAGCCGCCCTACGGCAATGGAGATGGACTCAAGGATAACCCTAGCCGCTGCAGGGCGAAAGCGCTGAAACGATCAAGGGTCGCCGGGCCAGTGTTGCGGCCCGGCTGGACAGGTCAGTGCGCGAGCGAACCGAACAGCGAATGCGGGCGGGCGTCGTCGATATGGATGTCGACGAACTGGCCGATCAGCTTCGCATTGTCGCAGCGGAAGTTGACGATACGGTTATTCTCGGTGCGCCCCTGCAATTGGCCCGGGTCGCGACGCGAGTAGTCGGTGACCAGGATGCGCTGCACCGTGCCGACCATTTGTCGGCTGATCTCGAACCCTTGGGTGTCGAGGCGATGCTGCAGGGCTTTGAGGCGCTCCTTTTTCACTTCTTCCGGGGTCTCGTCGGGCAGGTCGGAGGCCGGGGTGCCGGGGCGCTGGCTGTAGACGAAGGAGTAGGAAAAGTCGAACCCGACCTCGGCGACCAGCTTCATGGTCTGCTCGAAGTCTTTCTCGGTTTCACCCGGGAAGCCGACGATAAAGTCCGAGCTGATGCAGATGCCGGGTACGGCAGCCTTGAGTTTGCGCAGCTTGGACTTGTATTCGAGGATGGTGTGGTTGCGCTTCATTGCTGCCAGCACACGGTCAGAGCCCGATTGCACCGGCAGGTGCAGGTGTTTGACCAGCTCGGGCACCTCGGCGTGGGCCTGGATCAGGCTGTCGGAAAACTCCAGCGGATGCGAGGTGGTGTAGCGGATGCGGTCGATGCCATCCACTGCCGCCACTACCCTGATCAGTTCCGCCAGGTCGGCCAGGCGACCATCGTGGGTCTGGCCGCGATAGCCGTTGACGTTCTGTCCCAGCAGGGTGATCTCGCGTACACCGTTCTCGGCCAGGTGGATGACTTCGGACAGCACGTCGTCGAACGGTCGGCTGACTTCTTCGCCGCGGGTGTAGGGCACCACGCAGAAGGTGCAGTACTTGCTGCAACCTTCCATGACCGAGACATAGGCGGTCGGCCCGTCGATGCGCGGCTCGGGCAGGTGGTCGAATTTTTCGATTTCCGGGAACGACACGTCGACCTGCGGCAGGCGCGTGGTGCGGGCGGCATCGATCATTTCCGGCAAACGGTGCAAGGTCTGCGGGCCGAATACCACGTCGACATACGGCGCCCGTTTGCGGATCGATTCGCCTTCCTGGCTGGCCACGCAACCGCCGACGGCGATAACCATGTCCGGCTTCAGGTCCTTCAGTTCGCGCCAGCGGCCCAGCTGGGAGTAGACCCGGTCCTGGGCGCGCTCGCGGATCGAGCAGGTATTGAGCAGGATCACGTCGGCGTCTTCGGCCCGTGCAGTGACCTCCAGGGCTTGATGTTCACCCAGCAAGTCGACCATGCGCGAGCTGTCGTACTCGTTCATCTGGCAACCGTGGGTTTCGATATAAAGCTTCTTGGCCATGGGAGATCATCAGGTAATTCGAAGAACCGCACATTATAAGGGCCTGGGGCGGTGGATCCTAGCGTTGTCGGTCCGGGGGCTATGATATAGTTTGCGCTTTCTTTACAACCTATGACTGTCCCCGCCGAAATGAGCAAACGTGAAGCGCCTATCTACAAAGTGATCTTTCTCAACCAGGGTCAGGTATTCGAGATGTATGCCAAGCAGATCTACCAGAGCGATCTGTGGGGCTTTCTTGAAATAGAGGAATTTGTCTTCGGCGAACGCACCCAGGTGGTGGTCGATCCGAGCGAAGAAAAGCTCAAGGCGCAATTCGAAGGCGTGGTGCGCAGCTTTGTGCCGATGCACTCGATCGTGCGTATCGATGAGGTCGAGCGCTTGGGAACGCCAAAAATCAGTGAGGCACGTGGTGTCAGTAATGTGATGCCGTTTCCGATGCCGATGCCGGAAAAATAAGCCCGGGCTTCAGGGCAGTGGCGAGAAGGGTGTACGTCCTTCGGCGGTCTGCAGTTCCAGCAGGTACTTGCGAAAGATCTGTCCCAATACCTGGGTCGCCACTTCAAGATCTTCACGGGGCATTTGCTCGGAGACCTCATCGGCCAGGTCCAGGGCCTCTTCGGCGCCATTGACTGCCGCCATTTTCAGCACGATGTACGCCTGTACATTGTTGGCCGCGACACCTTCGCCTTTGAAAAACATGCTGCCCAGACGGTACTGAGCTTGAGCGTGGCCTTGCAGTGAGGCTTGCTCGAAGTAGTTCAGGGCTTGTTTGAGGTCGCGTGGCGTATTAGTGCCTTCATAATAGAATTCACCGAGCTCGTATTGGGCCTGGGCATCACCTTCCTGCGCGGCCTGCTGGCAGGCGGCCAAGGCTTGGGGCAGGTCTTCGGGCTGGGAATTGAGGGTGCAGCGGCCCGTTGCCGGAATCAGCAACGAGTTACCGCCTGCTGAGGCCAGCAGGGGCTGAAGAAGCAACAGGCAGCCCAGGGCGAGGGCGCGGCCGGTGCGGTTCATGGGGATCGACTTACCTCTGCAAAGCTGCGGCCAAAGTGTCTGGTGGCACATTATGGGATAAGCAACGCCTACCTTACAAAGTCTTTACTCGATTTTCTGCTGAGGAGCCCTCGGTAGGAGCGGGCTTGCCCCGCGATTGCGCTGTGTCAGCCGCATCGTCTCGCGGGGCAAGCCCGCTCCCACCGTTTAGTTCTTGAGCTTGGCGAACGCCCGCTCGGCGGCATCCAGGGTGATCTTCAGCTCGGTTTCGCCGTGGGCAATTGAGGTGAAACCGGCCTCGAAGGCGCTTGGCGCCAGGTACACACCGCCTTCAAGCATCAGGTGGAAGAAGCGCTTGAAGCGTTCGGCATCGCTGGCCATCACGTCATCGAAGGTGACGATATCGTCAGCACCGCTGAAGTACAGGCCGAACATGCCCCCGGCCTGCGTGGTGACGAACGGAATGCCAGCGGCATCGGCGCGCTGCTGCAGGCCGTCGAGCAGACGGCTGGTGTAGTCGCTGAGCTCGGCGTGGAAACCCGGGCGGCTGATCAGTTTCAAGGTGGTCAGGCCTGCGGCCATGGCCAGCGGGTTGCCCGACAGGGTGCCGGCCTGGTAGACCGGGCCCAGCGGTGCAATCCGCTCCATGATCTTGCGCTTGCCGCCGAAGCAGCCAACAGGCATGCCGCCACCCACGATCTTGCCGAAGGTCGACAGGTCCGGGGTCACGCCGTAATGCGCCTGCGCGCCGCCCAGGGCCACGCGGAAGCCGGTCATCACTTCGTCGAAAATCAGTACCACGCCGTGTTTGTCGCACAGCGAGCGCAGGCCTTCGAGGAAGCCTGGCGCCGGCGGCACGCAGTTCATGTTGCCGGCCACCGGCTCGACGATGATGCACGCCACTTCCTGGCCGACTTCAGCGAGCATGGTCTCGACCGCATCGATGTCGTTGAACGGCAGGGTCAGGGTGTGTTTGGCAAAGGCTGCTGGCACGCCCGCGGAGCTTGGCACGCCCTGGGTCAGCAGGCCGGAGCCGGCTTTTACCAGCAGGCTGTCGGAGTGGCCGTGGTAGCAACCTTCGAACTTGATGATGCTGTCACGGCCGGTGTAGCCGCGGGCCAGACGAATGGCGCTCATGGTGGCTTCGGTGCCGGAACTGACCATGCGCACCATCTCCATCGACGGCACGATCGAGCAGACCAGGTCGGCCATCTCGGTTTCCATGGCAGTCGGGGCACCGTAAGACAAGCCGTGTTCCAGCTGCTTGCGCACCGAGTCGAGCACGTCCGGGTGGCTGTGGCCAAGGATCATCGGGCCCCAGGAGCCGACGTAGTCGACGTAGCGCTTGTCATCTTCGTCGGTGACGTAGGCGCCTTCGGCATGCTTGAAGAACAGCGGCGTGCCGCCAACACTCTTGAACGCCCGCACCGGCGAGTTGACGCCTCCGGGGATATGTTTCTGGGCGTTGGCGAACAGGGTTTCGGAACGAGACATGATGGGCTCTCTCAATCAGGCAGATGCGAACAGGGCGTTGAAGGCGCGGGCACGGCGAGTAACTTCTTGCGTGCTGTCGGCGCCGAACAGGCCATGAATCACCGCCAGCAGGTCGGCGCCATGGGCGACCAGCGGGGCGGCGTTGTCCAGGGTAATGCCGCCGATTACGCAGATCGGCAGTTTAAGCCGGGCCCGGGCTTGATCCAGCAAGGCAGTATCGGCGGCTGGCGCGCCCGGCTTGGTCACGGAATTGAAGAAGCGGCCAAAGGCGACGTAACTGGCGCCTTCGCGCGCGGCTTGCTCGGCCAGCTCAAACTGGGCGTGGCAGGTCGAGCCGATGATCGCCTCGCGGCCGAGCAGGGTGCGTGCCGGGGTCAGCGGGCCATCGGTCTGGCCCAGGTGCACACCGACACCCAGGCGCGCGGCCAGCTCGGCATCGTCGTTGATGATCAGTTGGGTCTTGTAGCGTGCGCAAAGCTCGGCCAGGGCTTCGGCCTCGCGCAGGCGACGGGATTGGTCCTGGCTCTTGTCGCGGTATTGCAGCAGGGTCACGCCGCCCTCAAGGGCCGCTTCGACATAGGGCAGAAACTTGCCGGCCAGCAGTTGACTGTCGGTGATGGCATACAGACCACGTAGCTTCATCTAGGGACCTCGGGCTCAGGAACAGAAATCCAGGGGTAGGCGACGCGGCACATATTGGCCTTTGCCCAGTTGTTCGGCATCGCGCAGGGTTCGCCAGGTGTAGTCCAGGGCCGAACGTACGGCGCTATGCAGTTGCTCGCCGAGGGCCAGGCGACCGGCCAGGGCGCTGGCCAGGGTGCAGCCCGAGCCGTGGTAGCTGCCAGGCAGGCGTTGGCAGGTCCAGGTGTGACGCTGTCCATCACGGCTGTACAGGCGGTTGTGGATTTCGTGTTCGTCACCGTGACCGCCGGTGATCAGCAGGTGTCTGACGAAGGGCAGCAGTTTTTCTGCGCATTCGTCCGCGCTGCCATCAGGCAGTTCGGCGAGGATGCGGGCTTCGGGCAGGTTCGGGGTAGCGATGGTGGCCAGCGGCAACAGGCGTTCGCGCATGGCGTAGCCGACTTCGTCCTTGCCCAGGCGGCCACCGCCGCCAGCGCGCAGCACCGGGTCGCAGACCAGCGGTAGATGCGGATGGGCACTGAGCAGTTCGACTACGGTGTCGACCATGTCCAGCGAGCCGAGCATGCCCAGCTTGACTGCTGCGACCGTGGAATCGGACAGTACGGCGTTGGCCTGGGCCAGCACCCACTCGCGGTCGAGCACACGGAAGTCAGTGACATTGACGGTATCCTGCACGGTCAGGGCGGTCACGGCGGGAGCGGCGTGGCAACCTTGAGCGATCAGGGCTTCGATATCTGCCTGCAAGCCGGCGCCGCCACTGGGGTCGTGGCCGGAGAGACAGAGGACAACGGGGCGGGAGCTGTAGGTATTCATGGTGCGCGAGCTTACCACCAAACGCTTTTGTCGGGTCTGCCCCCCGCCAGGCTTTTCTGGTCACTTGGTCAGTAAATTAATTTGTATGTCGCTAAAAGTGCCGTTCTAGAGCCTTCTGTTCAGATTTTTATGTGGCGTATGGTAGTGCTGAAAAGCTATGCTAGAGTGCTCAAACAACCGATAACGGTTACTGCCGGATCGCGTCGCCTCAAACGGACAGGAGGCTACCGCGACACGACCGGGACAGACCATGCTGGGGCTGTATGCGCTATTTGCTGATTGTTGTGCTGGGCTGGTTGCCACTGCTGGCCACGGCGGTTGATTTCGACGACTCGACGCGCAGCTTGCCCTTGGGGCGGGTGATGCAGGTATTCGAAGACCGCGATGGCAATGCCAGCATCGCGCAGGTCAGTGCCCCTTCGTTCAGTGAGCATTTTCGTACGCATCAAGCCGATGTGTTGAATGCCGGTTACTCGACCTCGGTGTTCTGGATCCGCCTCGATCTGCGCTACACAGCGTTGCCTTCGGCCGCGCCGCGCAGCTGGCTGCTGGAGCTGGCCTACCCGCCACTGGACCATCTGGAGCTTTACCTGCCTGACAGCAGCGGCACCTTGCGCCTGGTCCAGCGCACCGGTGACGCACTGCCGTATGCCAGTCGCCAGATCGAACAGAACAACTACCTGTTCGAATTACCTTTCAGCCCAGGACAGACCACCACCGCCTACTTGCGCTTGCACAGCCAGGGTTCAATACAGGCGCCGTTGACCTTATGGTCCACCGAGGCCTATCTGGAAGCACAGCCGACCCGCCTTTATGTGCTCGGCCTGATTTATGGCGTGCTGCTGGGGATGCTGGTCTACAACCTGTTTATCTACCTCAGCGTACGCGACACCAGTTACCTCTACTACATCCTCTATATCGCCTCGTTCGGCCTCTATCAGGTATCGGTCAACGGCGCAGCGGTGGCTTACTTCTGGCCTGACAGCCCCTGGTGGGCGAACGCCGCCACGCCACTGTTCATCGGTGCGTCAGGATTGTTCGGTTGTCAGTTTGCCCGTAGCTTCCTGCAGATGGCCCGGCACAGTCGCGTCTTCGATGGCCTGCTCAGCGTGCTGATGGCCTGTGGCGGGGTGGTCATGCTGCTGTCGCTGATCAGCAGCTACGGCATCGCCCTGCGTCTGGCTACGGCCCTGGCGTTGCTGTTCACCGTGACTATCTTCGCCGCCGGGGTATATGCCTGGCGGCGCGGTCTGCGGGTGGCGCGTTATTTCATCATCGCCTGGACGGCATTCCTGCTTGGCGGCCTGGTCAATACCTTGATGGTGCTGGGCTACCTGCCCAATGTGTTCCTGACCATGTATGCCAGCCAGATCGGTTCGGCCCTGGAGGTTTGCCTGCTGTCGCTGGCCCTGGCCGACCGTATCAACAGCATGCGTGACCAGCAGGCCCAGGCCCTGCGCGAGACAGGCCGGGCCCTGGAAGTGCTTAACCAGCAACTGGCCAACAGCAACCGCTTGAAGGATGAGTTCCTGGCCACGGTGACCCATGAACTGCGCACGCCGATGAACGGAGTGATCGGTTCGCTGGAGCTGATGCAGACAGTGCCCATGACGCACGAGTTGGCTCAGTACCAGCGCACGGCCAGTTACGCCGCCCAGGAGATGATGGGCATGGTCGACGATATCCTGATCCTCACTGAACTGCAGGCCGGTCGCCTCAGTGCGCAAAACGCACCGTTCGGCTTGCGCAACCTGTTGCAGGAGCTGCGCAGCAAGTACGCGGCAGCGGCGCTGGTCAAGGGGCTGTACCTGAATCTGGACACGCCGGCCGATTTGCCTGAGTTGCTGGTCGGCGACCGGCATAAACTGGCCCTGTGCATCAGCTACCTGCTCGACAACGGGATCAAGTTCACCCATGAGGGTGGGGTCATGCTGCAGGTGCGCGGGCGCTTGCAAGGGCCGGGGCTGCTGGGTCTGACCATCAGTGTCAGTGACAGCGGCATCGGCTTTGATCGCCTCGCCGAGCCAGGTCTGTATCAGCGCTTCTTCCAGGTCGATGGCTCGATGAGTCGCCAGTACGGAGGCCTGGGCATCGGTCTGGCGATCTGCCGGCAGCTGGCCGAGTTGATCGGGGCGCGCTTGCAGCATGAGTCCAGTCCGGGGCTGGGCAGCCGTTTCGAACTGGTGCTGAGCCTTGCCTTGAGCCAACCGCAGACGCTGGCCAAGTCCGGGCCAAATCGCGGCTAGTTAGGCGTTTTTGTCACTTTGACCGGGGGGCGCGGCGTGATTCACTGAAATTTCAGTCACGTCCGGATCCAGGAGGCCCCCTGATGAACCTGCACCAGTACGCTGAAACCCATGAAGTCACCAACCAGCCACCCTCGCTGGACGGGGCCAATCTGTATCGCATCGACCTGCCGCTGCAGCAATGGTCGCGGCATTATGGGGCAGGCTGGGCTGAGGCCCGGATCGACGCGTACGGGGCGTTGGCGGGCGGGCCGCTGATGGCCGCCGGGTTTCTGGCCAACCAGCACAAGCCGCAATTCAGCAGCCATGACCGTTATGGCCATCGTATCGACCTGGTGGAGTTTCATCCGGCCTACCACGAGCTGATGCGCACGGCCATCGAGCACGGCTTGCCGTCGCTGCCGTGGACCGACCCGCGCGAGGGCGCCCACGTTGCCCGGGCCTCGATGACCTATTTGCACACTCAAGCGGAAGCCGGCAGCGGATGCCCGCTGACCATGACCTTTGCCGCGGTGCCTGCACTCAAGTTGCAGCCGGAACTGGCGCAATACTGGCTGCCCAAGGTCCTGGCCACCGAGTATGACCCGCGCAACATCGGTGACCGGCACAAGGCCGGAGTAACCCTGGGCATGGCCATGACTGAAAAGCAGGGTGGCACCGATGTTCGCGCCAATACCACCCGTGCTTACCCCGTGGGCGCGCCAGGGCCGGGCCAGGCCTACGAACTGGTCGGGCACAAATGGTTCTGTTCGGCACCGATGTGTGATGCCTTCCTGACCCTGGCCCAGACTGACAAGGGTTTGAGTTGTTTCCTGCTGCCGCGCCATCGCCCGGATGACAGCCGCAACCAGTTCTATATCCAGCGCCTGAAGAACAAGCTCGGCAACTGCTCCAACGCCTCCAGTGAAGTGGAGTTCCGTGGCGCCATGGCATGGATGATCGGCGAGGAAGGCCGTGGTGTGCCGACCATCATCGAAATGGTCGCCATGACCCGTTTCGACTGCATGGTCGGCTCCAGTGCCCTGATGCGTCAGGCCCTGACCCAGGCCGCTCATCATTGTGCACATCGCCAGGTCGGCGGACGGCTGCTGGCCGAGCAACCGCTGATGCAGAACGTCCTCGCTGACCTGGCCCTGGAAAGCGAAGCAGCGCTGGCCCTGAGCCTGCGCATGGGGCATGCCCTCGACCAGCCGGATGACCCGCAGCAGGCCCGTTTTGCCCGGCTGATCACCGCCGTTGGCAAGTACTGGATCTGCAAGCGTGCCCCGGCAATGATCAACGAGGCGGCCGAGTGCATGGGCGGCGCGGGGTATGTTGAAGACAGCATCCTGCCGCGCCTGTACCGCGAAGCGCCGGTCAATTCGACCTGGGAAGGTTCCGGCAATGTCCAGTGCCTGGATGTGCTGCGTGCCCTGTCCAAAGAGCCGGGTGTGCTCGATGTGCTGTTCGCTGAGCTGGGTGACGGCCACGGCGATCCGCGCCTGGCGGCGCATATCGGCAATCTCAAGGCGGCCTTTGCCGACACCGGCGATATTCAGTACCGCGCCCGTCAACTCAGCGAAGACATCGCTCTGGGCCTGCAAGCCAAGCTGTTGCTGGAGGCGGGCAATGCCACGGTCAGCGATGCTTTTATCGGCAGCCGCCTGGGCGGCAGTGGCCGGGTTTACGGTGTGCTGCCACGGGGCATCGCTGTTGGCGAACTGGTGGCACGGTCGACGCCGAACTGGCCGCTCTAACGTGCGTGCCTTTGCCTGAATAAGTAGGCAAGATGGGTACATGCATGTCAGACAGGAAGTACATTGTGAGCCGCACTGATGAAGCCTTCGTTGTCGTAGAAACCGCCGAGCAGGCCGTCGATCGTTTGGCGGCCCTGCACGAGAAATCCACCGCGGCCCTGAGCCAGGCGCTCAAGCGCTACCTCAAGGACCGCACCGAGCCGAATGCCGAAGAGCGCGCACTGTTCCGCTACCCGGAACTGCGCCTGACCTACGAGTACCACGGTGAGGTGCCGGCCACCACCCGGGCCTACGCCAAAGTCCAGCTGCCGGGCACTTACAGTGTCACCGTGACCCATCCTGCAGCCTTCCGAGGCTACCTGCTTGAGCAGTTGAAGCCACTGATGCGTGATTTCACCGTCACTGTCGAAGTCGGTGTCAGCCAGCAGAATATTCCTTACCCCTACGTGGTCGAGCAGGGCGACGAACTGGCCGGTAGCGGTATCACTGCCGCCGCGCTGGCGCGGGTATTCCCCAGCACCGACCTGTCGGCCGCCACCGATGGTATTGCCGATGGCCTGTACGACTGGGCCAACGTCGATCCTTTGCCGCTGGCGCTGTTCGATGCGGCACGAGTGGACTTCTCTCTGCGCCGTCTGGTGCATTACACCGGCAGTGACTGGCGCCATGTGCAGCCGTGGATCCTGCTGACCAACTACCACCGCTATGTCGACCAGTTCGTCAGTCATGGCCTGGAGCAACTGCGCGATGACCCGCGTTTCGTGCGCATGGTCCTGCCGGGCAATGTAATCATCGAAAAGAGCATGGACAACGGCGAGGCCCAGTCGCTGGTGGCAAGTGTGGTCTGGCACCGTTACCAGATGCCGGCTTATCACCTGATCGCCGCCGACGGCGATGGCATCACCCTGGTCAACATCGGTGTCGGCCCCTCCAACGCCAAGAACATCACCGACCACCTGGCGGTGCTGCGTCCGCACTGCTGGCTGATGATCGGTCACTGCGGTGGCTTGCGGCAGTCGCAGACCATCGGCGATTACGTGCTGGCCCACGCTTATATGCGTCGTGACGGCATTCTTGATCGGGTGGTGCCGCCGCATATTCCGATTCCGGCCCTGGCCGAGGTGCAGATGGCGTTGCAGGAGGCGGCGGCGCAAGTGACCGGTGAGCGTGGCGACGAGCTGAAAAAGCGTCTGCGTACCGGCACCGTATTGACCTACGACGATCGTAACTGGGAGCTGCGCTGGGCCCAGGAGCGTCCGTTGATCAACCTGTCACGGGCGGTGGCGGTCGACATGGAAAGCGGCACTATCGCTGCTCAGGGTTACCGCTTGCGCGTGCCTTATGGCACTTTGCTGTGTGTTTCGGACAAGCCGCTGCACAGCGAGATCAAACTGCCAGGCGCGGCCAACGCCTTCTACAATCGGGCAGTCAGTCAGCACCTGAAAATCGGTATCGCCGCACTGGATCTGCTGCGCACCGAGCTGCATTCGCTGCACTCGCGTAAACTGCGCAGCTTCGACGAGCCGCCGTTCCGCTGAGGCCCCATGCCGTTACCCCCACGCTCCAAGCCGCGCCATAGCGCGGCCAAACCCGCAGGCCCGCGTCGCCAGGCCAAGGCGCCGCCGGCCGAGCCGCGGTTGATCCTGTTCAACAAGCCCTTTGACGTGCTGACCCAGTTCAGCGACGACGAAGGGCGCGCGACGCTCAAGGATTTCATCGATATTCCCGGCGTCTATCCGGCCGGGCGTCTGGACCGCGACAGTGAGGGCTTGCTGTTGCTGACCAATGACGGTCAGTTGCAGGCACGGATTGCCGATCCGAAGCACAAGCTGGCGAAAACCTACTGGGTGCAGGTCGAGGGCGAGCCGACAGAAGAGCAGCTGCAGCGTTTGCGTGACGGCGTCGAGCTCAACGATGGCCCGACCTTGCCTGCTCAGGCCCGGCAGCTTGACGAGCCGCAGCTGTGGCCGCGCAATCCACCGGTACGCTTTCGCAAGAGCGTGCCGACCAGCTGGCTGGAACTGGTGATCAAGGAAGGGCGCAACCGCCAGGTGCGGCGCATGACCGCCGCCGTCGGTCTGCCGACCCTGCGCCTGGTACGGGTGCGGATCGGCGACTGGACTTTGGACGGCCTTGATCAGGGGCAGTGGCGGGAAGTTCCGGCCAGGCGTTAGACGCCTTCGATGTAGCCGATCACCACGCTTTTGATGACGAAGGCGAGGATCCCCAGGCCCAGCACGAAAAACAGAATGAAGGTGCCGAACTTGCCGGCTTTGGACTTCTTCGCCAGGTCCCAGACGATAAAACCCATGAAACCAATCAGGATAGTGACCAGGACAGTCATCATCCACTCTTCGAACAACGCAGGATCCATCGATATTCTCCGGCAAGTTGAGGCGCGCGATTATACGCCCCGCTTGCCGGTCTGACTAACGCAGGTGCGTCAACGGTAGTTCGGTGCTGGCCAGCACCTGGTTGAGCACGAAGCTTGAGCGCACGCTGGTCACCCCTTCGATACGGGTCAGGTGGCCGAGCAGCAGTTGTTGGTAGTGGTCCATGTCCGGGACCACCACTTTGAGCTGATAGTCGGCATCCATCCCGGTAACCAGGCTGCATTCAAGCACTTGAGGCAGGTTGCGGATGGCTGTTTCGAATGCTTCGAAACGTTCCGGGGTGTGGCGATCCATGCCGATCAATACGTAGGCCGTGAGGCTCAAGCCCAGCTTCTTGCGGTCGAGCAGCGCCACTTGGCGGGCGATGTAGCCGTCGTCTTCCAGTTGCTTGACCCGACGCGAGCAGGGCGAAGGCGACAGGCCAATGCGCTCGGCCAGTTCCTGGTTGGAGATGCGCGCATCGCGCTGCAGTTCGGCAAGAATGCTCAGGTCGTAGCGGTCCAGTTTGCTCATGGATCATGCCTTTTCTGTTCTGATTGCGTTGAATTATCAATCCGTAGGTAAAAATTGCGCAAGTGCTATTTTATTGAGCAATCTTAGCAATCCTCTGCTGCCGCTCTAGCCCTATGCTTATACCCAGAATCACTGCCCGGACATCAGTCCAGTGCGGCTGGCCTTATCAGGGCAGTTGCGGCCAGCAACCCAACAGGGTTGTGCTCGGCCCCCGGGCTACACACTGTTCACAAGACAGCGTGAGGTGAGCCGGCGTCACAAGCGTCGAGCACGGACAAAATTCTCAAAGGGAGACCCCAAGGTCTCCCTTTTTTATTGCCTGTAATTTTTCATCTTGGCGCCGATACCTCGTTCCGGACAGCCTGATAAATTGTTGGTAAAACCCGTCGTGGTTTTTTCAGTCTTATCCACAGGCCCATTTCAACGGTCCGAGAGGAACAACATGAAGTCGCGTAGCTGGTGTCTGGCCGGTGTAGGTTTGTTGTGCATCACTATCAACCTGCAGGCATTGGCCGAGGGGCAGGGTGGATCTGGTGACGGGTATGGCGGACAAGGAGCCGAGCAGTCTCAAGGGACGTCGCCCCTGCAGTCGCGTCCGGACGAGGTGCGCCAGACCCAGCCACCGCGAACCGGGTACTATCAGGACATTCCTCGGCACAACAATGGCAACCGCTACTACCAGGCGGGTGGGCCGCAACAGCGACCGCAGGAGGATAACTGGCCGGGACGGCCTGATGGTCATGGCAATGGCTGGGGCAGCGGACCGCGTTATCGACCCGGTCAGGTGGTTGAGCAGTTTCCTGACCAGTACTGGCGTGTGCCTTACCGTGGTGGTGATTATTTTTATTCCGGGGGGTACTGGTACCGTCCGCAAGGGCCGCGCTATGTGGTGGTAGCGCCTCACTACGGTATGCGGGTCGGCTACTTGCCGGATTACGCCCGCGAAGTGTGGGTCGCCGATTCGCTGTATTTCCTTGTGGCAGGCACCTACTACCAGTACCTGCAAGACAGCAACGAGTACGTTGTGGTCAATCCGCCGGTGGCCAGCGCAGAGCCTCAGCCAATGGAAAATGACTACGACGTCGTTGCCAATCCGGTTTCGGGGCAAAGTCCGGAACAGGCTGATCGGGATCGCTACGAGTGCCACCGTTGGGCGGTGCAGCAAAGCGGCTTCGATCCGGCCAAAGCGACTTATGCACCGGCGTTACAAGTGACGGACAGCTACCGGCAAGCGCTGAGGGCTTGTTTGAGCGGGCGGGGCTACAGCGTTAACTGATACGCCGGCTCAGTCCACTGGATCGGCATGTACCAATACTTCCGCTTTTGGGTATTTGCCGTGAATGGCTGCTGCCGCTTGATCGCACAGCACATGCGCATCGGTTAGCGGCATGTTGCCCGGTAACTCCAGGTGCACCTGGACGAACCAGTGACTACCGGAAACCCGTGTGCGCAGGTCATGGGCGCCACGCACGCCAGGCACGCTGCAGGCCAGGGTCAGCATCTGTTCGCTGATATCGCCGGGCAGTTCCTCATCCATCAGGATCGATGTACTTTCCCGGGCGATCTGCAGCGCGCTCCAGAGTATGTACAGGGCAATGCCCAGGCCGAAGAAGGCGTCCATCTGCGGCCAGCCCAGGCGTGCCAGGACCAGGGCAATCAGGATGCTGCCATTGAGCAACAGGTCGGAACGGTAATGCAGCGAGTCGGCTCGCACTGCGGTGGAGCCGGTGATGCGTATCACCCGGGCCTGCAGCATCAACAAGGCCATTGTCAGTGCCAGCGACAGCAGCATCACCGCGATACCGATGGCAGTGTCACCCAGCGCTTGGGGATTTTGCAGGCGTTCCACGGCCTGTACGCCAATCAGCACGGCACTTACTGCGATGAACAGTGCCTGGGCCATGCCGGCCATGGCCTCGGCCTTGCCGTGACCGTAGCGGTGATCGTCGTCGGCCGGGCGCAAGGCGTAATGCACCGCCAGCAGGTTGAGGAGCGAGGCCACGCCATCGAGTGCCGAGTCGGTCAGGCCGGCCAGCAGGCTCACCGAACCGCTGAGCCACCAGGCCACCGCCTTGGTTACGATCAGGATGCTGGCCACCGCCAGCGACGCGCGGGTGGCCAGGCGCAGCAGGCGTTGATGTTCAGCTGAAGGAATCATGCTGGCGGGGCTTCCTGTCCGTTGCTCAAGCGGCGGGCTTGAGGCCGTACATCGCCAGTTGCTCGACACTGCCCTTGTGCTGGATCAGGCGCGGGTCGTTCAGCGGCAGGCGCTGGCCCAACTCGCTTTCGAGGATAGCCTGCAGCTTGCTGTTGTCGACCTTGCCTTCAACGCTGATGGCCTGGTTGAGCTTTTCGGGTGAGACCTGAGCCGTGCTACCACCTGGCAGGTAGATGGCGCCAGTGGCGAAGTCGACACCGAAGGCGATCAGGCCGGGGATCACGTAGAACAGGATGCCGATGGCATCCATTGCGGCCACTACAGGGTCGATTTTTCCTTCGATCTGACCGCGCCGGTCTGGGTAGAAAATGGTGCCGCAGGCCGTCAGTTGGGTCAGCAGGGTGGCGACCAGGACGCCGCCGATGACACGGGAGGGAATACGCATGGAAATCTCCGGAGTGAGGGCGACAAAGATACAGGCAAAGAGCCGGTATCTACAGCTAAGACCGTGATAGAACGGGCTCGGTTCGCCGTTATACTGGGCGAATTGTTTGAGGGCCACCATGATTTCGTTACCGATCGATGCCGTACTGCCAGCCTTGCGCGAGGCTTTGAGCCTGCGCCATGAAGCCGTGCTGGAGGCGCCGCCCGGCGCCGGCAAGACTACCCGTGTGCCATTGGCGTTGCTCGATGAGCCGTGGCTGGAGGGGCAGACCATCGTCATGCTTGAGCCACGCCGGTTGGCAGCGCGTGCCGCCGCCGAGCGACTGGCCAGTGAGCTGGGCGAACAGGTCGGGCAGACGGTCGGTTACCGCATCCGCCTTGAAAGCAAGGTAGGTCCGCGCACCAAGATCGAAGTAGTCACCGAAGGTATTCTGGCTCGCAGGCTCCAGGATGACCCTGCACTGGAGGGTGTGGGGGTGGTCATCTTCGACGAGTACCACCTGCGAAACCTGGACTCTGACCTTGCACTGGCGCTGTGTCTGAGTGGCCGTGAACTCCTGCGTGATGAGCCTCCACTGAAGCTGCTGCTGATGTCCGCAACGCTTGAAGGCGCTCGGCTTTCGAAGGTTCTGAACGATGCTCCAGTAGTCACCAGTGAAGGAAGGATGCATCCTGTTTCCACGATTTGGGGCAGTCCTTACCAATCAGGTCAGTCAATCGATACGCGAGTCATTGACACCTGCTTGGTCGCCGTCAACGAACAGCCGGGAAGCATTCTGGTTTTCCTTCCTGGGCAGGCAGAGATTCGGCGGGTGGCCGAGGCCCTCAAAGAGCAACTGAGCAGCCGTCCGGATGTGATCATCTGCCCGCTCTACGGCGACCTTGATCTCAACGCACAGCGTGCTGCGATAGACCCGGCTCCCCCAGGCTCCCGGAAGATTGTACTGGCCACTAACATCGCCGAGACCAGCTTGACCATTGAAGGCGTCAGGGTGGTGGTGGACAGTGGCCTTGAGCGAGTGCCGAAGTTTGATCCTCGCAGTGGCATGACCAGGCTCGACACTCAGCGTATCTCGAAGGCCAGCGCGACTCAGCGTATGGGGCGAGCAGGGCGCTTGGAGCCGGGGGTCTGCTATCGCCTATGGTCGGAGTCGCAACACGAGCAAATGGCTGGCTACAGCACCCCTGAAATCCTGCAGGCAGATCTAGCCGCTCTAGCGCTGCAGTTGGCCCGGTGGGGGATGAAGCCAGATGAGATGACCTGGCTCGATCAGCCTCCTTTGGCACCCTTTGGTCAAGCCAGAGACCTGCTCAAGCGCCTTGGTGCACTGGATGATGCGGGACAGCTCACACCTCATGGATCGGCCATGAGCGAGCTCCCGGCGCATCCACGCATCGCTCACCTGCTCATCAAGGGCAGCTCCATGGGCCTTGATGACCTGGCCTGCAACATCGCAGCACTACTGGGTGAGAAAGACATTCTGCGTGGAGCAGGTGCCGATCTTCACACCCGGTTGGGTGCATTGTCAGGCGTGCAGCATTCACGTCGTGGAGTTGGTTCCTTCCAGCGGGTGAAGCAGTCGGCTCGACAGTATCGATCCTTGTTGCGTGGGAAGGCCTCCTATCCCGTCAGCGAGCCAGATCATCCACGCTGGGTAGGTTGCCTTCTGGCGTGCGCATACCCTGATCGGGTCGGTCTGCAAAGGCGTGCAAGCGCATCTGAGTACCGTCTTTCCAATGGGCGCGCAGCAGTCTTCCCAGAGCCAGATGCTCTCACCAAGCATGAGTGGCTGGTTGTGGCAGACCTGGGAAGTCGACAAGGCCAGCGTGAGGAGCGAATCTACCTGGCGAGTGACCTTGATTCGGCCCTGTTCGATGACGAACTGGCCGACCTTGTGAAGTCAGTCGACGAGGTCGATTGGGATGAAAGGGAAGGGGTACTCAAGGCTGAGCGGCAGCGGAAGGTGGGGCAGCTGGTACTGTCCACAAAGCCTCTGCCGAATCTGGATGAGCAAGCCCGTTCACTTGCGCTGGTCAACCTCGTGCGGCGCAAGGGGATCGAACTACTGCCCTGGAACCCTGAGTTGCGGCAGTGGCAAGCGCGGGTTGAGCTGCTGCGTCAGCTGGATGTTCAGAATGGCCAGGCCGACAGCAAATGGCCTGATCTGAGCGATGCTCATCTTATCGAAACGCTTGAGCAGTGGCTCACACCCTACCTGGGGAAGGTCACCAGGCTCAGTCACTTCAGCCAATTGGAGCTGTCTTCGATAGTCAGGAATCTGCTGCCGTGGCCGCTTGCGCAGGAGTTGGAGGCCCAGGCACCGCAGGTAATCCGGGTGCCATCTGGTTCGAGTATCCGCATCGACTACTCGCAGCATCCTCCAATCCTTGCTGTGCGGCTGCAGGAGCTTTTTGGCTTGTCCGAAACGCCTCGGATTGCCCAAGGCAAACAGCCGCTGACGCTGCATCTTTTGTCCCCGGCCCGCAGGCCTGTGCAGGTCACCCAGGATCTCGCCAACTTTTGGCGCAGCACCTACTCGGAAGTGAAAAAAGATCTTAAAGGTAGATACCCAAAACATTATTGGCCCGAAGATCCATTAGTGGCCGAGGCGACGGCCAGAGCCAAGCCCAGAAAATCCTGACTCGCTGGTTGTTTCAAGCAACCATCCGACTCGTTTCTTCGCCTTCCGTCGCAGGTCGAGTGGCCTATGGCCATTCGGCGATACATTCCCCACCAAAAAAAGCGCCTTTGCAAAGAAGCCGCGCAACTGCTCGTCGCACGTTTCAAATCCTTTGCAGTAAAGCGTTAACGAAAGCACGGCGCCATAAAAACAGCATCGAAAGTCATATTTCAGGCGCCATAAAAACAGCATTCACAGTCATGTTTTAAGCGCCATTATTGTGACGAAAAAAATGACGCGCTAATTTAGATTGGCTGCCGTAAATATATTGTCGCCATAAACCCGGCAATTGAATTTGTCATAAATTAAATTCCTCTGCTGTCGTTATCTTGGCGCCATAAGTCCGGAATTTTTATTTATTGTTTTTTTTGAATTAGCCTATTGCCTTACTGCGCATCGCTGCTGTCTAATTATTCGCCATATGACCCGGCCTAGAGGCCTTTAAGAAAGGTGTTGTGGCTTGGGTGTTGCCTGCACCAATCTTTCTATCGTTCGTCTTACGCTTGCTAGTACCGTTATTGGCTATAGCGGTAATTGGCGCTTGCGTGGGTGTTCACAGGAACTATTGAAGTTACTCAAGTTTGTTTATATCGGACGGCGTAATTGGCGCAGTCCTGCTGTTTTACAGGTCGTGGATTCAAGTTGCCTGTAAATGGATACGGGAATGTTATAGGGACATTCCATGGCCTTAAGTTGCAAGGAGCGTTCGTAGCATGCGAATCAGCATATTTGGTCTGGGTTACGTCGGCGCGGTATGTGCCGGATGTTTGTCGGCAAGAGGGCATCAGATCATTGGGGTCGATGTGCAGGCTCTCAAGATCGATCTGATCAACAGTGGCAAGTCGCCCATTGTCGAGCCGGGTCTGGGCGAGCTGCTGCAGCAAGGGGTCGCCAGCGGCAAGCTGCGCGGCACCCTGGATGTCCGCGAGGCCGTCCTCGAAACCGATATTTCCTTCCTCGCACCGCCGACGCCGAGCAAGCGCAACGGCGACCTCGATGTGTCCTACATCGAAGAGGTGTGCCGGCAGATCGGCCAGGTTCTATCGCTGAAGACCACCCGTCACACGGTAGTGGTGCGCAGCACGGTGCTGCCGGGCACCCTGCGCAAGGTGGTGATTCCGACCCTGGAGCGGTATTCCGGGCTCAAGGCCGGCGTGGACTTCGGCGTGGCGGTGAATCCCGAGTTCCTCCGCGAGAGCACCGCGATCAAGGACTACGACTATCCGGCGATGACGGTGATCGGCGAGCTGGACAGCACCTCCGGCGACCTGCTGGAAGAGATCTACCGCGAGCTGGATGCGCCGATCATTCGCAAGACCATCGAAGTCGCGGAGATGATCAAGTACACCTGCAACGTCTGGCACGCGGCCAAGGTTACCTTCGCCAACGAGATCGGCAACATCGCCAAGGCGGTCGGCGTCGACGGCCGCGAGGTGATGGAGGTGATCTGCCAGGATCACAAACTCAACCTGTCCAAGTACTACATGCGCCCGGGCTTCGCCTTCGGCGGCTCCTGCCTGCCCAAGGATGTGCGCGCGCTGAGCTACCGCGCCGGCCAGCTGGACGTCGAGTCGCCGCTGATCGATTCGCTGATGCGCAGCAACGCCGCACAGGTGCGCAAGGCCTTCGACATCATCGCCAGTTACGACAAGCGCAAGGTCGCGCTGATGGGGCTGTCCTTCAAGGCCGGCACCGACGACCTGCGTGAAAGCCCGCTGGTGGAGCTGGCCGAAATGCTCATCGGCAAGGGTTTCGACCTCAGCATCTACGACACCAACGTCGAGTACGCCCGTGTCCACGGTGCCAACCGCGACTACATCGAGTCGAAGATTCCGCATGTTTCGTCGTTGCTGCGGTCCGATTTCGACGAAGTGGTCGCCAATGCCGACGTGATCGTCCTGGGCAACGGCGATGAAGCCTTCGCGCCTCTGGTAGAGCGGGCTCCCGCCGACAAGCAGGTCTTCGACCTGGTGGGATTCATGCGGCAGTCCAGCGGTGCCGGACTAGAGGGCATCTGCTGGTAGAACCGGCGCAGTGATGCTCGCGGGGCGCCCTGGCAACAGGCGCGGCGCCCCTGTTGCCGTATTGTTGATAAGTCATACAGGTCCGAGACATGGATGTTTTTCAGAGTCGCCTGCGCACCGCCGCAGGGTGGTTACTGCTGGTAATCACGCTCATGGGGATGGCATTGCTGCTGCCGCGCAGCACATTCGACCCGGAGTCCGCCGATTTCATTCTTCTGCTGGGTGTCATTGGCATCTGGCGCTATTCCATGGGCGCCGTGCATTTCGTGAGGGGGATGATCTTCCTTTATCTGGTGTTCCCCTGGTATCGGCGCAAAGTGCGGCAGCTTGGTGCGGCAGCGGCCCCATCCCACGTGTTCCTGCTGGTCACCAGCTTCCGCATCGAGGCGCTGACTACCGCTCAGGTCTACCAGTCGGTGATCCGCGAGGCCATCGCCTGCGGCTACCCGACCACCGTGGTGTGTTCCATCGTCGAGCGTTCGGACGAGCTGCTGGTCGAGAGTCTGTGGCGGCAGATGAACCCACCGCAGCGGGTCAAGCTGGACTTCGTGCGCATCGCCGGTACCGGCAAACGCGATGGCCTGGCCCATGGCTTCCGCGCCATTTCCCGGCACCTGCCCGACGACGATGCGGTGGTGGCGGTGATCGATGGCGATACCGTACTGGAGCAGGGCGTGGTGAAGAAGACCGTGCCCTGGTTCAAGCTTTTCCCCAATGTCGGTGGCCTGACCACCAACGAGTTCTGCGAGGTGCGCGGCAGCTACATCATGAGCGAGTGGCACAAGCTGCGCTTCGCCCAACGCCACCTCAACATGTGCTCTATGGCGCTCTCCAAGCGTGTGCTGACCATGACCGGGCGCATGTCGGTATTCCGCGCCAGCGTGGTGACCAACCCCGGCTTCATCGCCGACGTTGAGAGCGACCATCTGGAACACTGGCGCCTCGGGCGCTTCCGCTTCCTCACGGGCGACGACAAGTCCAGTTGGTACAGCCTGATGCGCCTGGGCTACGACACGTTCTACGTGCCGGACGCGGCCATCAACACCGTTGAGCACCCGCCGGAAAAGAGCTTCATCAAGGCCAGCCGCAAGCTGATGTTCCGCTGGTACGGCAACAACCTGCGGCAGAACTCCCGCGCCCTGGGCCTTGGCCCGAATCGCCTGGGCTGGTTCACCTGCCTGGTGCTGGGCGACCAGCGCGTATCAATGTGGACCAGCCTGCTGGGGCCCACCGTGGCGATCATCGCCAGCCTCAAGTACGGCTTCGCCTTCCTGATGGTGTACCTGCTGTGGATCGGCCTCACCCGCCTGGCGCTGACGCTGCTGCTGCTGGCCTCCGGGCACGAGGTGGGGCCGGCCTATCCGCTGATCCTCTATTACAACCAGATCATGGGCGCGCTAGTGAAGGTGTACGTCTTCTTCCGCCTCGACCGGCAGTCCTGGACCCGCCAGAACACCAAGCTTAATCGCGACCTGGCGAGCTTCTCGCGCTGGTTCAACACCTGGTCTTCACGCGCCATGACCTTCTCCGCAGGCAGCGTCTTTCTTGCCCTGCTGATGTTCGTGGTGTGATCGGCGAAAAGGACCCAAGAACCCTTGAAGCCAGGTTCAACTTACTAATTTGAAAGGGAAAAATTATGAGTGCAGTGATCAGCCCGGTGGGCAACGCCAATGTGGTGCATGAGTCCGAGGCGCAGCGTCAGCATGCGCGCCTGAAGCTGCCGGCGAAGGTCCGGTTCCAGGGCCAGCAGGGGGGCGTGCAGGAAGTCCAGCTGATAGACCTGTCCGCTGGCGGTTTCAGCTTCGAGCAGGGCAGCCAGTCGGTGATCGAGGGCAAGCTCTATCGCGGTAAGCTGATGTTCGAAGTGGAGGGCATCGGCTTCGCCATGGATGTCGAATTCCAGGTGCGCTCGATCATCGGCGGCAAGCGCGTCGGTTGTGAATTTCACAACCTGCGCCCGCGCGAGATGTCGGCGCTGCGCTACATGATCAGCTCCTTCATCAGCGGCGAGCTGGTGAACGTCAGTGGCCTGATCAGCATTCTCCAGCGCGAGAATTTCACCAAGGCCCGTGCCGGCAAGGGGAATGAAAAGCTCAGCCTGGTCGGCCGCCTGCGCGCTATGGGTTTAACCCTGGTGATCCTGCTTGCCGGTCTGGGCGCCTTCGCCTATGTGCTGTACCAGTTCTACGACATCTACTTCGTCACCCATGCTGACTCGGCCCAGGTCAGCGTGCCCGGCGCGCAGGTCTCGATGCCGCGCGAAGGCACCGTGCAAAGCCTGGTCACCGTCGGCAGCACCGTCAGCAAGGGCGCGCCGGTGGCCACCTTCACGGCGAACATGCTCGATGCCCTGAAGGGCGCCCTGCCGGAATCGGAGATGACCCCGGACAACCTGGAACGCCTGTTCAACAAGAGCTTCCAGGGCACCCTGACCAGCCCCTGCGACTGCAAAGTAGTCAGCCAACTGGTGGGTGACGGTCAGGTGGTACCCAAGGGCACTCCGGTGTTCCTGCTGGCGCCGGTAGACAGCGTCGCCACCGTCGAAGCCCGCTTCCCGTACCGCGCTTTCAACAAGCTGCAACCGGGCACTGCGCTGACCTTCCTGGTGGGCGGCGAAACCACCGAGCGCAGCGGCCGGATCGCCAGCATGGCCCTGCAGGACGGCGGCCTGGCTTCGGACATCCGCGTGCAGATCCAGCCGGACGAGCCGCTTGCCAGCGATCTGGCCAAGCGCCCGGTGGAAGTGCGCATTCGCCCGTTGAACGGCTTCTTCGCCAACAACAGCCTGGCGTCCGAAAAATGAAGAACACCGGACTAGCATGCGGGCTGCTGAGCTCGCTCAGCCTCGGTCTGCTGGCCGGTTGCGTGGCGTTGCCCGATCTGCAACTGGCCAAGGAGGCCAAGGGCAGTGGTGACCTCGCGACCGCGGAACAGAACTACCGCGTCCTCGCCAGCCAGGGTTACGTCGAGGCCCAGATCGGCCTCGCCGACCTGCTGGTACGCAGCGCTTCGATGGAGCAGCGGGTGCAGGGCGAGACGCTGTACCGCCAGGCCCTCGATCGCTCTGTGGCGGCGCCGGCGCGGCTGGGTAAATGGCTGGCGAGCAAGCCGCAGGCGAGTCTTGCCGAGCGCCGGGAGGCCGAGCAGCTGCTGCGCCAGAGCCTGGCGGCCGGCGACAACAGCGCACTGCTGCCGCTGGTGCAGGTGCAACTGCAGGACCCGCAAAAGCTTGCCGGCGGCGAGCTGGAACGCGAGCTGGAGCAATGGCAGGCGCAAGGCATCGGCGAAGCCCGGCTCGGCAAGGTGCTCCTGTACCGTGTGCGAGGCAATTACGAACAGAAGCTGGACGAGATCGAAGCCATCTGTGAGGGCTGGCTCGACCAGGCCAGTGAGTGCTATGTCGAACTGGCCGAGGTCTTCCAGCGGCGTGGCGACAAAGAACGCCAACAGCAGTTGCTGGCGCGGCTGGGCTCCGCCTATAAGGCCGGCCTGGTGTCGCCTGAGCGTGTGATGGGCGTTGCCAAGGTACTGGCCGACAGCAGCCTTGGCGAAGCTGACCCGCAGGCTGCCCAGGTACTCTACACGCGTATTGCGTCGGCCTACCCGGACGCCTGGTGCGGTTTGGCCGAGCTGGTTCTGCGCTTCCCCGACCTAGGGGATGCGGCCGTGCTCACCGGATACCTGAACAAGGGCATCGAGGCCGGTTCCAGCCGCGCCGCGCTGATGCTCGGGCAGCTGTACCTCAAGGGCCAGGCCGTATCGGCCGATCCGCGGGCGGCGGAGCAGTACCTGCTGCAGGCCGCGCCCAGCCACCTCAAGGCGCACCTGCTGCTGGGCCGGTTGTACCGGGATGGCGCGCTGGGCGACATCGAGCCGGAAAAGGCGCTGGAGCATCTGCTGATTGCCGCCCGTGCGGGCGACCCGAGCGCCAACATCGCGCTGGCCCAGCTGTTTGGTGAGGGCAAGGGCGTGCGGATCAACCCCGTCTACAGCTACACCTTCGCCAAGCTCGCCTCGCGCCAGGGCATGGCCCAGGGGCAGGTCCTGATGGAGCGCCTGGCGCCGAGGCTGCAGGCGCAGGACTACCAGCAGGTGGAGAGCCTGCTAGCCCGTGAAATCGAGGCTCGCGGTGGCCAGCAGGTCACCGTCAGGAATCAAGCTGATCAAGCGCAGGAAGTGCTATGACTTTGAAATACCGTCCAGTCACCACACTGGTCTGCATGGCCGGACTGCTGGCCAGTTCCGTCGTCCTTGGGGCGCAGCCGCAACCCGGCTTGTCTTATGGCGCCAATCTCAAGTTCACCACGCAGTCGATCGATGACCTCGATCTGGGTACCCGCGACGGTGGTGACTTCAATGGCGCCGGCCTCAGCGTGCGGCCCTGGATCTTCAAGCGGCAGGGTGACTGGAGCGCCTTCGCGCTCGGCGAGGCGTTCCTCGCCAGCGACACCATCGAGTCGGATACCAGCGAATCCGACACCTTCGACCCCAACGACGCCCGCGAGCGAGAGGACAAGTTCCTCGCCATGCACGAGTTCTGGGTCGACTATGGCGGCCTGACCTCTTATCCGGGAGAGTCCCTGCGACTCGGTCGGCAGAAGATCCGCAGTGCCGACGGCCTGTGGTGGGACAGCAATATCGAAGCCTTGCGCTGGAACTTCGAGACAACCCTTCTCAATGGCCACATCGGCATTGCCGAACGCTTCAGTGACTATCGCACTGACCTGGATGATCTGGCGCCCGAGGACGAGGATCGCCTGCACCTGCTCGCCGACCTGTCCTGGCAGTGGCAGCCGGGTCACTGGGCCGGGCTGAAGTTCCATCACAGCGACGATCGCGGCGACCTGCCCGGGAAGGGTACTGCAGTGGATCAGTTGAGCAAGACCACTACCGGCGAACTCAGCTGGCTAGGGGCCGAACTCAATGGGGACTTCTACAACGAGCGCAGCAACCTGCCGCTCAGCTACTGGGTCGCCGCCACTTGGCTGACCGGCGATGTCGACACCCTGCGCACCAGCACCGTGGCCGGCCAGCGCCAGGCCGACGGCCAGCTCAGCCAGGACGTCGATGCCTGGGCGGTCGACCTTGGCCTGCGCTGGAACATCGACCAAAACTGGCGCGTCGGCGCCACCTACGCGCGTGCCAGCGGCGGCTCCGACGGCGACGACTCCGAGCAGTTCAGGCAGACCGGGCTGGAGAGCAACCGCTCCAAATTCACCGGCACCGGGAGTGGCATCAACCGCTTCGGCGAAGCCTATCGCGGCGAGCTGAACAACCTGCAGGCGGCCAGCGTGTTCAGTGGCTGGCAGTTGGGCGAGGACTACGACGCCAGCCTGGTCTACCACCGCTTCTGGCGGGTGGATGACCAGGCCGACAGCAGCAGCGGCCTGAAGGCTCAGTTGGTGCCCGGCGAGAAGGATATCGGCCAGGAAGTCGACCTGGTGGTGACGCGCTACCTGAACCGCGGGCAGATACCGGCCGGGATGGAGTGGCTGAAGGCATCCTCCGCGCTGGTGCGCTTTCGCGGCGGGCTGTTCTTTCCGGGCGATGCCTTCGGCAGAGGCACGGATTCGAGCATGCACCGCGCAGTCGTTGATTTTGTCTGGCGTTACTGAATGCCGCCTGCCGAGCTGACCATGGAGTTGGACGCTATGTATTCACACACAAGAAACAGGCAGCGCTGGGCCGCCGGCCTGCTCCTCGCGGGTAGCCTCGCGTGGGCGGCCGTGGCGGCGGCCGGGGAGGACGCCGCACCCGCTTACCAGGTGTCGAGCATTCCCGCCGAGCCGCTGCTGATCGAGCCGCCGAAGCTGCCCGATCTGTCGCCCTATACCGCCGAGGCGGCCAATGCCCGGATCGTGCGCAAGCCCACCGGCAGCGTGGTGCTCAAACGCATGATCGGCCAGAACCAATTGGTGGAGTTCACCGGTGGCGACGAGCGCCTGCGTGAGTGGGTGAAACGCCAGGGTGAAATGCCCCAGGCGGTTTTCATCGAGGGTGGCTATGTCACGCTGACGGATCTCGCCCGCAGCCTGCCGAAGAAGTATTTCGAAGAGACCGAGCCGGGTATCTATATCGCTCGCCTGCCGATCGTCGTCAGCCAGGGCGCGACCCTGCACATCGGCGCGGAAACCCGTGACTTGCGGCTGTCCAGCGAGCGTGGTGCGTTCCTGATCAACGACGGCAAGCTGTTCATCATGGACACCCGCCTTACCGCCTGGAGCGAGAAGGAAAACCAGCAGGACTGGTTCAAGAAGAAGGGCAAGTTCCGACCCTTCCTCAACGCCTGGGGCGGTACCGAGACTTACATCGTCAACTCGGTGGTATCGAGTCTTGGTTACACCGCGAGCAAGTCCTATGGCGTATCCATCTCCCAGTACAGCCCGGCGATGCATCCGACCATGCAGCGCGACCATCCCTCCGGCTGGCTGATTGACTCGATGTTCGACGACATGTGGTACGGCTTCTACTGCTATGAAGCCTATGACGTGGTACTCAAGGGCAATACCTATCGCAACAACCTGGTCTACGGTATCGACCCGCACGACCGCTCGCGGCGCTTGATCATCGCCGAGAACACCGCCTATGGCACCCGCGAGAAGCACGGCATCATCGTGTCCCGCGAGGTGAACGACAGCTGGATCTTCAACAACCGCTCCTACGAGAACACCCTCTCCGGGATCGTGGTCGACCGCTCCAGCGTCAACAACGTGGTGGCCAATAACGAGGTTTATCGCAACGGCTCCGATGGCATCACCATCTACGAGAGCGGCGACAACCTGCTGTGGGGCAACCGGGCGTTCAACAACGCACGGCACGGCATTCGCGTGCGCAACAGCGCCAATGTCGGGCTCTATGAAAACCTCGCGGTGGCCAACGGCCTGCTCGGCATCTATGGGCACGTCAAGGACCTCAACGGCACGCCCCGCGACCTGATACTCGACCCCTTCGACATGAACCTCTCCCTGACCGTGGTTGGCGGTCGCCTGATCGGCAACGAGTCGGGCGCCATCTCCGTAGTGTCGCCGCAAAGCGTGAAGCTCTACGGTGTGGAAATGCTGATGCCGACCCAGCCCAGCGGCATCGGCATATTCGGTGCGCTGGCCAAGGAGCAGAGCCGAATCATCGACCTGCTGGTGCGACAGAAGCGGGCCGTGCTGGTCCTGCCGCTCGACAAGTTGGCGCAACTTCAAGTGAGTGACAAACAATGAAACGGTGTTCAATGGGCCGCTTTGCCCAAGGGTGGCTGGCGTGCGCAGCTATTGCGACGCTTTTCACCAGTTCCCTGAGCCTGGCTGCCGAGGCGCCCGAATACGAGATCGAGCGCTGCTGCCAGATCTGCCCGCAGGCGCTGCAGGACAGCAGCTACACCGGTGATCTGGGCGATTTCAGCCAACTGGTGCAGGGGCACGAGGATTGGCTGTTCCGCAGCAAAATCGACTTCATGACCAACATCGGCACCACGCCCGAGGGTTTCAAGCTGCTACAGGATCTGCGTGATGCGCTGAAAGCCAGGGGCGTGGAACTGGTGATGGTCTACCTGCCACCGCGTGGCCTGCTCGTCACTGAAATGCTCAACCCGCAGGAGCGCAGCAGCTTCAATGCCGAACTGTCGCGCAGGAATTACCTGGCGACCATCGAGCGCCTGCGCAGCCTGGGCATACGCGTGCCGGACCTATCCGCACTGCTGGACCAGCCGGCCGAAGTACGCAGGAAATTCTTCTTCAAGCGCGATAACCACTGGACGCCGCAAGGTGCTGAACTGACCGCGCAATTGCTGGCCGCTGAGTTGAGCAAGTCGCAAGTCTTCAAGGGGATTGCGCGCAAGGAATTTGCCACGCGCATGGAAGGTAACCTGTACAAGGTCGGCTCCCTCAACCAGGCATTCGGCAAAATCTGTGGCAATGGTTACGCCAATGAGTACTTCACTCGCGCAGTGACCGAGCCTAAGGAAGAGAGCAATGAGCTGTTTGGCGATACCGAAGCGCCCGATGTGGTGCTGGTCGGCACCAGTTTCAGTTCCGCGCAGTACAACTTCGACGGCTTCCTCAAACAGTACGCCCGCGTCGACGTGGATAACCGCTCGGTGACAGGCGGTGGCTTCCACAGTGCCATGCTGCAGTACCTCGGCAGCCAGGACTTCCAGGACAAACCGCCGAAGGTGCTGATCTGGGAGGTCAACAGCTATTACGACCTGGCCATGGCGACTTTCTATCGCCAGGCCATGCCCCTGCTGGATAACGGTTGCCGGAACGTAGCGACGGCCATCGACCAGAAGCTGACCTTGCGGCCAGGCAAGAACGAGGTGTTGGTCAACAGTGGGGTCAAGCCGATCCGCAGTGAGGACTCCGTCGTCGAAATCCAGTTCAGCAACCCCGAGATCAACGAGTTGCGCAGTACCGTCTGGTACATGAGCGGCTCCAGGGAAAACCTGTTGATCAGCCGGTCGCGGGAAGTTGAGCCGAACGGCCGCTTTGTTTTCCGCTTGCGTGAGGACGCCGAGTGGGCTGGGCAGACGCTGCTCTCCCTTGAAATCGACATGCCGGCAGACATGCCCCAGGGGCTGCAGGTCGAGGCGAAGATCTGTCGCAGGGCGGACAAACCTGCAAGCGTGATGCAAGCCAAGGCCGATTGACCCGATGGTGCCTTGCGCCGGGCTGTGCCTGGCGCATGGGCTCCTTAGGGCAACGATGATCATTCAAAAGGAGATTGAGGGCGTGGTTTTTTCTTCCAACGTGTTCCTGTTCCTGTTCCTGCCGATTTTCCTCGGCTTGTACTACCTGGTCGGAACGCGCTATCGCAACCTGCTGTTGCTGGTCGCAAGCTACATCTTCTATGCCTGGTGGCGCATCGACTTCCTGGTGTTGTTCGCTGTCGTGACAGTGTTCAACTACTGGATCGGCCTGCGCATCGGCGCGGCCGGAGTGCGCACGAAAACTGCGCAGAAATGGCTGCTCCTCGGCGTGGCGGTGGACCTCGGCGTCCTCGGCTATTTCAAGTATGCCAATTTCGGCGTCGACAGCCTCAACGCCATCATTACCTCGTTCGGCATGGAGCCCTTCGTGCTCACGCACATCCTGCTGCCGATCGGGATCTCGTTCTACATCTTCGAGTCCATCAGCTACATCATTGACGTCTACCGCGGCGACACCCCAGCCACCCGTAACCTGGTGGACTTCGCCGCCTTTGTGGCGATTTTCCCGCACCTGATTGCCGGTCCGGTACTGCGTTTTCGCGACCTGGTGGACCAGTTCAACCACCGTACCCACACTGTGGACAAGTTCGCCGAGGGCTGTACGCGCTTCATGCAAGGCTTCATCAAGAAGGTCTTTATCGCTGACAGCATCGCGCCCATCGTCGACCATTGCTTCGCGCTTTCCGACCCCAGCACGGGCGACGCCTGGCTTGGCGCGCTGGCCTATACCGCGCAGCTGTACTTCGACTTCTCCGGCTACAGCGACATGGCCATCGGCCTCGGCCTGATGATGGGCTTCCGCTTCATGGAAAACTTCAACCAGCCGTACATCAGCCAGTCCATTACCGAGTTCTGGCGACGCTGGCACATCAGCCTCTCCACCTGGCTGCGCGACTACCTGTACATCAGCCTGGGCGGCAACCGCGGCACCACCTTCCAGACCTACCGCAACCTGTTCCTGACCATGCTGTTGGGCGGCCTGTGGCACGGCGCCAACTTCACCTACATCCTCTGGGGCGCCTGGCACGGCGCCTGGTTGGCCATTGAGCGCGCCTTGGGCGTGAACGCCGCGCCACGGGTGCTCAGCCCGCTGAAGTGGGCTTTCACCTTCCTGCTGGTGGTGATCGGCTGGGTGATCTTCCGCGCCGAGAACCTCGATGTGGCCTGGCGCATGTACGCTGCCATGTTCAGCTTCGCCGACTGGCAGCTCTCCGAGCTCTACCGCGCCCAGCTCACCGGCCTGCAGATCGCTACCCTGGTGCTGGCCTATGTCGTGCTGGCCATCTTCGGCATCCGCCAGTTCTACGCCCAGCCGCTGGCCGGCGCACCCAAGGCCCGCGCCCGCGAAGACGACGGCATCGTGATCAACGCCAACGCCAACGGCAGCGCCGCCGTGGCGCGCCTGCGGATCGGCGCCGTGGCCTTCCACGCTGCCGTGCTCCTGCTGTTCACCGTCTCGGTGCTGAAGCTCTCGGCGCAAAGCTTCTCGCCCTTCCTGTACTTCCAGTTCTGAGGGGAACCGACTATGAACAGAACCCTGAACCTACTCTACAGCCTGCTCTTCTGCAGCCTGCTGCTGGCGCTCTGCCTGTGGTCCCTGCGCGCGGTATTCGGCTTCTCCGCAGCCAGTGAAACCAGCGTGCTGGACGGCAAACTGGCGCTGGCCTTCGAGAAACACTACGACGCCGAGTTCCCGGTCAAGCAACTGGGCACCAACCTCTGGGCGCTGGCGGGCTACACGCTTTTTGGCGAAGGTCGCCAGGGCGTGGTCATCGGCCAGGACGGCTGGCTCTTCTCGGACGAGGAGTTCAAGCCTGCGAGCAAACCCGATCAGTTGCAGGACAACTGGCGGTTGGTGAACGCGGTACGGGCGGAATTCGAGCGTCGTGGGGTGACGCTGGTGCTGGCGCTCCTGCCAGCCAAGGCCCGGCTCTATCCTGAGCATCTGGATGACGAGCGACCCGCGCTGGCTCAGCAGAGCCTGTACCCAAAGGCCCACGACATGATGCGCGAAGCCGGGTTGCACGGGCCGGATCTGTTGCCTGCCCTGCAGCAGGCGAAGGCGCAGGGGCCGGTGTTCCTGCGTACCGATAGCCACTGGACCCCCTTCGGCGCAGAGGTCGCAGCCAGGAGTCTGGCGGAGCATCTGGCGCGGCAGGATATCTGGCAGCATGGCGACCAGACCTTCGTCACCGAGGCTGTCGCCAGCCGGGAGCACAAAGGTGACCTGCTGAGCTTCCTGCCCCTGGAACCGTACTTCGCCGACCTGCAGCCACCGGCCGAGCGCCTGCGCCCACGTCTGACCCGGGCCGCCGAGGGGCAGGAGGCGAACGCCGAGGATGCGCTGTTCGTCGACGCCCTGCCGTCGATCGCCCTGGTCGGGACCAGCTACAGCGCCAACGCGGACTGGAACTTCGCCGGTGCCCTGAAACAGGCCCTGGGCAGCGATCTGCTCAATTACGCCGAGGAGGGCAAGGGCCCACTGGTGCCCATGCTGAACCTGCTGCAGCAGGGGGATAAAGAGCTCGCCGGGCTGCGCCTGGTGATCTGGGAGTTCCCCGAGCGTTATCTGATGCTACCAAGTGACCTGTCCGGATTCGACGCGGCCTGGCTTGCCCGGCTGCACAACGGCGAGAAACCGGTCAGCCGCGACGCGCTGCAAACCGCCACCGCCACTGAGCCCATCCTGCAATTCTAGGAGCACCTGTATGTCCCTTTTTTCCTCGATGTCCTACACCCTGCGCCTGGGCAGCCTGCTGCTTGGCCTGTCCGCCCCGTGGGCGATGGCTGACGAAGCGGCGCTCTACGGTCCGGCGGCACCGTACGGCTCGGCCTTCGTGCGCGGCTTCAACGCCGCAAACAGCAGTTTCGACGCCAACCTCGGCCCTGTCCGCATCAATGACCTGGGCGCCAAGAGCAGCAGCGATTTCGCCTTCCTGCCGGCCGGCAGCTACACCGTCAGCGCGGACGGCAAGAGTCAGTCGGTGAAGCTCGATGCCGAGCGCTACTACACACTGGTGCAGATGCCGGGTGGGGAGCTGAAGCTGGTGGACGAGCCGCCGTTCAAGAATCGCCAGAAGTCCCTGCTGCGCCTGCAGAATCTATCCGACACCGCCCTGTCGATCAAAACCGCCGACGGTCGTACCGAAGTCATCCGCCCGGTATCGGCCAACGCCCGTGGCGAGCGCGAGATCAACCCGGTCAAGGTGCGCCTGACGCTGTTCGCTGGCGACCGCAAGATTCGTGACCTCGACCCGCTGGTGCTGGAGCGCGGTGAAGTGGTCAGCCTGTTCGTCACCGGCTCCGCCGACAAGCTGTCACCGGCCTGGGTCAAGCGTCCGGTCGCGACCAACTGAGGAATGGCTATGAAACCCTGGCTGATCTGTTCGCGGATGGCGCTAACCGGCCTGGCCCTGTTGCTGGCCACCGGCTGCAGCAAGCCCCTGGAAGGCAACGCCAGCGCCAACCTGGTGCCGCCCAGCGGCTTCTACCTGGCCGCGCCGTCCCCCAAGGGCAAGGTGCCGGCCTGTCCCGGGGCACCTGCCCCCTACACGGGCGACTTGCTGTTCCCGAGCAAGTACGAAGGCTCGGACTCGGCCAGGGACAAGCTCAACCCGCAGGCCGCGGCGCGCTACAAGCGGCTGACCGGCGATGTGCGTACGCTGGAAAGCGGCGTAAGCAAACTGGTCGGCAAGTATCTCGAGGATGGTCGTCAGGAATACGCCGACTGCGCCCTGACCTGGTTGAGCGCATGGGCCGAAGCTGACGCGCTGCTCAGCCGAAATTACAACCACACCGGCAAGTCGGTGCGCAAATGGGCGCTGGGCAGCCTGTCTGGCGCCTATCTGCGGCTGCAGTTCGCCGACTCTGAACCCTTGCGTGGGCATGAGGCCGAAACTCGCGCCATCGAGCAGTGGTTCGCCCGGCTCGCCGACCAGGTGGTGCACGACTGGAACGAGCAACCGCGTGAGCGGCGCAACAACCACCAGTACTGGGCCGCCTGGGCGGTGATGGCAAGTGCCGTGGTGCTCGACCGCCAGGACCTGTTCGACTGGGCGGTCGCGCAGTACCGCCATGGCGTGGAGCAGGTCGACGGCGAGGGCTACTTGCCGCTGGAGCTGTCCCGGCACACCCGGGCGCTGGCCTACCACAACTACAGCCTGGGGCCGCTGATGATGATCGCGGCATTCGCCCAGGCCAACGGGCTGGACCTGCGTGGCGACAACGGCGGTGCCTTGCAGCGGCTCGCCCAGCGGGTCGAAAGGGGCGTGCACAACCCGCACCTTTTCGAGGCCCGGGCCGGCTATCCGCAGGAGCTGGAGGATTTGCAGGAGGACGGCAAGTTCGCCTGGCTGGAGCCCTACTGTGCACTTTATCGCTGCTCGGCCGAGACCGACGCCTGGCGGCGCTCCCTGGAACCCCTGGAGACCTATCGGCTAGGAGGGGATGTCACCCAGTTGTTCAACCCCTGATCGCATTGATGCATCCACTCTCCCGGCAGTCCGAGGCAGGGCCTCGGCGGGGACAAGTAATAATTTGAAATGGAACTTTAATGGAGGCGTCTCCCATGATTCCGGTAATTCTTTCTGGTGGTAGTGGTTCCCGCTTGTGGCCCCTTTCGCGCAAGCAGTATCCCAAGCAGTTCCTCGCCCTGACTGGCGAGTTCTCGCTGTTCCAGCAGACCCTGCAGCGCCTGGCCTTCGAAGGTATGCAGAGCCCGCTGATCGTGTGCAACCATGAGCACCGCTTTATCGTCAACGAGCAACTGGAGCGGATCGGTGTCCAGGGGCACTCGACACTGCTCGAACCCTTCGGCCGCAATACCGCGCCGGCCGTGGCTATGGCTGCCTTGCAACTGCTGGCCGAAGGCCGCGACGAATTGATGCTGGTGCTGCCGGCCGATCATGTGATCGAGGACAGGCCGGCGCTGCACCAGGCACTGGAGGTGGCGCGCGCGGCGGCCGAGGAAGGGGAGATGGTGTTGTTCGGCATCCCGGTCGAGCGGCCCGATACCGGCTTCGGCTACATCAAGGCGAGCCGCACAGGTGACGCCGGCGCCATGCATCCCGGTGCCTACCGGGTCAGCCACTTCGTCGAGAAGCCCAATGCAGAACTGGCCCGCGAGCTTGTCCGTGCGGGTGGCTATTACTGGAACAGCGGCATGTTCCTGTTCCGTGCCAGCCGTTATCTGGACGAGCTGCTCAAGCATGAGCCGGGCATCTACGACGCCTGTGCGCTGGCCCTGGAGCGCAGCCACCGCTCCGGCAATGTCATGACCATCGATTCTGAGACCTTCGAGTGCTGCCCGGACAACTCCATCGACTACGCGGTGATGGAGAAGACCTCCCGCGCCTGCGTGGTGCCGCTCGCCGCCGGCTGGAACGACGTGGGCAACTGGTCCTCCCTGTGCGACGTGCATGAGAAGGACCAGGCCGGCAACGTGCTCAAGGGTGATGTGATGACCCACGACAGCCGCAACAGCTTTGTACACAGCAGCGGCAAGCTGGTGGCCTTGGTCGGTGTGGACGATCTGGTGGTAGTAGAAACCAAGGATGCGGTGATGATCGCCCACAAGAATTCGGTTCAGGACGTCAAAGCACTGGTCAACAGCCTGGATCTGAAGGGACGCTCGGAAACCCAGAGCCATTGTGCGGTATATCGTCCTTGGGGCTGCTACGACTCGGTGGACAACGGTATTCGCCACCAGGTCAAACGCATCACCGTGAAGCCCGGCGCGCAGCTGTCGCTGCAGATGCACCACCACCGCGCCGAGCACTGGGTCGTGGTATCCGGCACCGCCCAGGTGACGTGTGACGACAAGGTGTTCCTGCTTGCTGAGAACCAGTCCACCTACATCCCGATCGCCTCGGTGCACCGCTTGGCCAACCCCGGCAAGATCCCGCTGGAGATCATCGAGGTGCAGTCCGGTAGCTACCTGGGCGAGGACGACATCGAGCGCCTGGAGGATGTCTATGGGCGGACCGGCGAGGCGCTGGAGGCAACCAAACAGGTCGCTGGCGGTTGAGCCAAAGCACCAGAACGAGCCAGCAGATCCATGCACGCGGACCTCTTGGCTGAGTACCGCTGGCGCGTCAGGCGCTGCGCAATGCAGCGCTTGAACGTAGCTTAGTGCCCTTGGCGCAGGTGCTGGGCGAGTTGTGGCAGCGCAGTTGGGCGCGCACCAAGTCGTAGCGTTGCCATTCGCAGCCAGCCTTGCAAGATTTCGGCATCGGCCAGCTGGAGCAGGTCAGGGCGCTGGCGGTTCCACGGCCGGCTCGCTGACCAGCATGTACAGACGGAACATCACCACTGTGCTGAACAGCTGCAAGAAGCCATTGGCGCTGTCGATGGCCAGTTGCGCCAAAGGCGAAGGCTCAGGGATCAGCATCTGGCTCAGGCCATCGATCAACCACAAAGGGGCGAGCACACTGAGGATGCAGGTGAGGATTCGCCAGAAATTGCCGGTGGTCATCTGGAAGCTTTCGCGCATGGCGGCGAGCGGCGGCAGGCCGCGCAGTACCAGCAGGTACTCGGCAAACGCCAGGTTGATCATCACCCAGATTCCCGGAATGATGAACAGTGCGGCGCCGGCCATGATCAGCAGCGAGCTGAGCATCACCATCAGGGCGAACGATGGCCACAGGCGCAGGGCCATGGCCAGCAGGTTACGCTTGAGCGGGGTGTAGCCGTTGCTGCGGGTGTCGAGGTAGAGAATCAGCGCGGCACTGTACAGTGGATAGAACAACAGGCTGGCCAGCATGCCATAGGCCTGTGACGCGTCCTTGCCCAGCTGTTGGTAGAGCAAGTGGGTGCAGAGTGCTTCGAGCACCACCAGCGGCAGGCAGAGCTGGGCGATGCTCAGCAGGTGGCGGCGGAAGAAATACAGGGAGTCACGCAGAACACTGAGCGGATTCATCGGTCGATATCGTAGTTGAAAAAAGCAGGGCGTAACTTTAGCCCAGCCGGCCCCCAACCTGAAGAAAGTTTCATCACGCCTTGTGTTGAATCCACGGCCTTGGCACCCCATTTTCAGTGAACCTGAATTCCCCCGGCTCTTGTGTGAGGTTGCCCATGAACAGTGAAGAACAAACTCTGATCGATGGCCTGTTCGGCCGACTCAGGCAAGCCGAGGACGCGGCTGTCCCCCGTGATGCCCAGGCTCAGGCGCGCATTGCCGAGCACCTGCAGCAGCAACCGGCGGCACCCTACTACATGGCACAGGCAATCCTGGTTCAGGAAGCTGCGCTCAAACGTCTGGACGAGCAGAACAAGCAACTGCAGGCCGAACTGAAACAGGCCAAGGCACAAGTGGCAGCCACCACGCCGAGCAACAGCGGGGGCTTTCTTTCGAGTATTTTCGGCAGTGGTACTCGTGATCCTCAGCCGTTGCAGTCACAAGCACCGGCCAGTGCACCGGGCGGTGGCGGCTGGCGTGAGCCGTCGCGCTCGTTCAATCAGTCCGGCGCTGGCGTGCAGCAAGGTTTTAACGCAGCGCCCGCTCCGGCGCCCGTTCGCAGCGGTGCCAGCAGTTTCCTTGGCGGTGCCTTGCAGACCGCTGCCGGTGTGGCGGGTGGGGTCATGCTGGCCCAGGGGATCAGCAGCCTGTTCAACCAACACTCACAACCCGAAGAAGTGGTCGAGGTGATCAAGGAGGAACCGGCACCGGCCAGCGACAGCGGTGGCTGGGGAAGCAATGACGAGCAGCGCCTGACCGCCGACAACAGCGCTTACGGCAACGACCAGGGCGGTTTTATCGACAGCGATTACGGCAGCGACGACGGCGGATTCTTCGACGGCGACGACAGCTTCGTCTGAGCGCGCATACCCGCACCGCCTCCAGGCTGGCATACTGGGCGCCAAAACGGCCCCGGTGTGCGGCGGCCGGCAACTGCGCCACGGCGCCATGAGGAAGAACGGTGAAGAAGATCGCGGTATTCGCCGATGTGCAGAACCTCTACTACACCGTGCGCCAGGCCTATGGCTGTCATTTCAATTACGCGGCGCTGTGGGCCGATATCAGCCAGCATGGGCAGATCGTCGAGGCGGTTGCCTATGCCATCGACCGCGGCGACAGCAAACAGCAGCAGTTTCAGCAGATCCTGCGCAACCTCGGTTTCACCGTCAAACTCAAACCCTACATTCAGCGCAGCGATGGCTCGGCCAAGGGCGATTGGGATGTGGGTATCACCCTGGACGTGATCGACGCCGCAGCGCGGGTCGATGAAGTGGTGCTGGCTTCCGGCGACGGTGATTTCGATTTGCTGCTTGAGCGGGTCATCAGCCGTCACGGTATTGAAGCCGTCGCTTATGGTGTTCCGGGGCTTACCGCCAACTCGCTGATTCGCGCGGCCAGCCGCTATGTGCCCATTGAGGGCGGCCTGCTGCTCAGGCACTAGGTTTGACTGAGGTTTTGTTTTGGAACGTATCGCTGTCATCGACTTCGAAACCACCGGCATTTCGCCCGGTGCAAATTGCCGAGCCACTGAAGTGGCGGTGGTCATGCTCGAACGGGGGCGTATCGTCGAACGCTACCAGAGCCTGATGAACGCAGGCCTGCCAGTGCCGGCTTTCGTTGCCGGGCTGACCGGTATCACCACGGCCATGCTACGCAGTGCGCCGCCTATTGCACAGGTGATGAACGAAGTCGCCGAGTTCGTCGGCGATACCCCGATGCTGGCGCACAACGCTTCGTTCGACCAGAAGTTCTGGGACTATGAACTGGCGCAGATCGGACGCAGCCGTGGCCAGCGTTTCGCCTGTTCGATGCTGTTGGCCCGGCGCTTGATGCCGACGGCGCCGAACCACAAGCTCGGCACCTTGACCCGCTGGGCTGGCCTGCCCGACACCGGCACCGCTCACCGGGCCATGGCTGATGCGCAAATGGCCGCCAACCTGGCCCAGCACCTGGCCGGGCAGTTGCGAGAGCAAGGCGTCAGTGCGGTGTCCCACCAGCTGTTCTGTAGCTTGCAGAAAGTCCCGGCGGCGAAGATCGCTGAGGCGCTGAAGACCTACCGCTAGGTTTTCTTGCCGTTGTGCTCAAGGTGGCCCAACGGCAAACGTCGCTCCACCGCGCTGGAGAGAATGATCGAGGTCTTGCTGAAGCCGAACTGGGCGATACGGTTGATCAACGCTTCCAGTTCCGGCATCGAGCCCACGGCGGCGTGCATGATCACGCAAGGGTCGCCGGTGACCCGGTGGCACTCGGTCAATTGCGGGATCTGGGCGAGTTCTTCATAGGTCTGCTGATTACCATGGCTGGCCAGGCGCAGTTCAATCACGCACTGGATCGGCAAGCCGATCTTTTCCAGATCGACCTTGGCCTGATAGCCGGTGATCACGCCGCTGGCTTCAAGCTTGGCGACCCGTTCTGCGACCGCCGGAGCAGACAGGTTGACCTTGCGTGCGAGCTCTGCAAAAGAGGCGCGGCCGTTTTCCAGCAAGGCGCTGAGGAGTATTCGATCGTACTTGTCCATGGGCTTCCCGGGGCGTTTTTCGAATCAAAGGTGGATGGCCTGAAGAACCGTGCTTTCAAAAGTGTAAGGTTTATTTAAACAGGTTTTGTAACTTATGTTTGCACGCGTGCCTTTCTAAACTAATCCCCCGACAATCAGAATTCGAGTCCCCCATGTCTGCCTCTCGTCGCTTTCCATTGGTCCTGATCGGCGCGTTCCTCGCCTTGTACCTGGTGTGGGGCTCGACTTACCTGGTTATCCGCATCGGTGTCGAGTCCTGGCCACCGCTGCTCATGGCGGGCGTGCGCTTTGTTATTGCCGGTACGTTGTTGTACGGCTTCCTGCGCTGGCGCGGCGTGCCAGCGCCAACCTGGCCGCAATGGCGCGCAGCAGGCGCAATTGGCGTGCTGTTGCTCAGCTGCGGCAACGGTGGCGTGACGCTGGCTGAACATGCCGGCGTGGCCTCCGGGGTTGCCGCGTTGGCGGTGGCCACAGTGCCGCTGTTTACCCTGTTGTTCGGCCTGTTCTGGGGCCAACGCAACACCCGCCTGGAGTGGGCCGGGATCGTTCTCGGCCTGGTTGGTATTGCCATGCTTAACCTGGGCTCCAACCTGCAGGCCAGCCCTATGGGCGCCGCGTTGATTGTGTTTGCCGCCGCATCGTGGGCGTTCGGCTCGGTCTGGAGTAAAAGCCTGCCACTGCCCCAGGGGCCGATGGCCAGCGCCGCCGAGATGCTCGTGGGTGGTGCTGCCTTGCTGCTGGGCAGCGCCCTGAGTGGCGAGCGCATGACCCAGATGCCCACCGCTGCCGGTTGGGGCGCATTGGCCTATCTGGTGTTCTTCGGCTCGATTCTGGCCTTCAGCGCCTACATGTACCTGCTCAAGCATGTGCGCCCGGCCGCAGCCACCAGCTACGCCTACGTCAACCCGGCAGTAGCGGTGCTGCTCGGGATCCTGTTTGCCGGCGAGCAGATTGGTTTCGAGGAGTGCGTGGCCATGGCGGTGATCATCGGTGCGGTGGTGTTGATCGGCCTGCCGCAGTGGCGCATGCCGACAGCCAAGGTGAGTAAGCCCGTAGCGCCGGTAGACGGCGAGCTGTGCAAGTAGCAGCGGTTTGTCAGGAAGGTGCTGGCGGAACAAGGTAAACTGCCGCCATTGCTGAATTCCCCTGACGGTACTGCCATGACATTCGCCAAACTCGGCCTGATTGAACCCTTGCTGCGCGCGCTTGAGCGCCTGGACTACAACACCCCGACGCCGGTCCAGGCCCAGGCCATTCCTGCCGTGCTGGCCGGGCGTGACCTGATGGCCGCGGCCCAGACCGGTACTGGCAAGACCGCAGGGTTCGCCCTGCCGCTGTTGCAGCGCCTGACCCTGGAAGGCGCCAAGGTTGCCAGCAACTCGGTGCGCGCCCTGGTGCTGGTCCCCACCCGCGAACTGGCCGAACAGGTGCACAGCAACATTCGCGAATACGCCGAACACCTGCCGCTGAGCACCTACGCGGTGTACGGTGGTGTCAGCATCAACCCGCAGATGATGAAACTGCGCAAAGGTATCGACCTGCTGGTGGCAACACCCGGACGCTTGCTCGATCTGTTCCGTCAGAACGCGGTGAAGTTCAATCAGTTGCAGGCGCTGGTGCTCGACGAAGCTGACCGCATGCTCGACCTGGGCTTTGCCGAAGAGCTGCGCGCAGTCTATGCCGCCTTGCCGGTACGGCGGCAGACCTTGCTGTTCTCGGCCACCTTCTCTGACGAGATCCGCCAACTGGCCGGGCAGACCCTCAACGATCCGTTGAGCATCGAAGTCAGCCCGCGCAACGTCACCGCCAGCACGGTCAAGCAGTGGATCGTCCCGGTGGACAAGAAGCGCAAGGCGGAGCTGTTCAGCCACCTGATGCGCAAACAGCGCTGGAAGCAGGTGCTGGTGTTCGCCAAGACGCGCAATGGTGTTGATCAACTGGTCGAGCGTCTGTGCGGTCAGGGCGTGAACGCCGACGGCATCCATGGCGACAAGCCCCAGGCGACCCGCCAGCGTGCCCTGGACAGTTTCAAGGCGCGTGAGATCCAGATTCTTGTAGCCACTGATGTGGCTGCGCGCGGCCTGGACATTGACGATCTGCCGCTGGTGGTCAACTTCGACCTGCCGATCGTGGCTGAAGACTATATCCACCGCATTGGCCGCACGGGCCGTAAAGGCAACAGCGGCGAGGCGATCTCGCTGGTGTGCGCGGATGAAGTGCAACTGCTATCGGCGATCGAGACCCTGACCCGCAAAACGCTGCCACGCCACGAAGAGCCGGATTTCATCCCGGATCACAAAGTGCCGATGACCGATGCCAACGGACAGGTATTGAAGAAGCCGAAGAAACCGAAGAAGCCCAAGGAAAACAGCAGCAAGCGTAGCCTGGGGCGCTGGATGGACAGTGGCGAGGCGCCAGCGGCAGCGCCTGCGGCCAAACCGGTGCGCAAGGTACCGACGTTCAATACCGGGCCGCGCAAGCGCAAGCCTTGAGGTAGCTATCGCGGGGCAAGCCCGCTCCTACACTGTGAGCGGGCTTGCCCCGCGATCAGTTTTTCAGCCAGTCCAGGACACCAAGCCCTGCCTTACGACCACTGGCAAAACACGCGGTCAGCAGATAGCCCCCGGTCGGCGCCTCCCAGTCGAGCATCTCCCCGGCACAAAACACTCCTGGCAGCGCCTTGAGCATCAAGCGCTGATCCATCGCCTCAAATACAACCCCACCTGCGCTGCTGATCGCTTCATCCAGCGGGCGAGGGCGCACCAGCACAATCGGCAGGGCCTTGATTGCCTGGGCCAGCAGCACCGGATCGGCAAAGGTCTGTGCATCGCTCAGCTCACGCAGCAACGCCGCCTTGACTCCGTCCAGGCCCAGCTGGCTGTGCAGGTGCTTGGCCATCGAACGTGAGCCGCGTGGCTTGGCCAAAGCCTTCTGAATGTTATCCACAGTACGGTTGGGCAACAGGTCGAGCAACACCGTGGTGCTGCCTGCACGGTTGATCGCTTCACGGATCTGCGCCGACCAGGCATACACCAGGCTGCCCTCCAGCCCTTGCGCGGTGACAATGCACTCACCCAGGCGCGGCACTTGGCCCGCGAGGCTCAGGGCAATGTTCTTCAGCGGCGCGCCAGCGAACTTGTCCTTGAGCAGGTCGCTCCAGGCATGCACCTCGAATCCGCTGTTGGCGGCCTGCAACGGTGCGACCTGTACGCCTTTATCCACAAGCCACGGCAGCCAGGCCGCATCGGAACCCAGGCGTGCCCAGCTGCCGCCACCCAGGGCCAGCACCGTGGCAGCTGGCTTGAGCGCCAGTTCGCCCTGTGGATAAGCCAGCCGCAAGCTGCCATCGGCATTCCAGCCAAGCCAGCGGTGGCGGGTGTGGATAACTACCCCGGTGTCGCGCAGGCGTTTGAGCCAGGCACGCAGCAGCGGGGCGGCTTTCATGTCGCGGGGAAATACCCGGCCAGAGCTGCCGACAAAGGTTTCGATGCCCAGATCGTGAATCCACTGGCGCAGGGCGTCGGCGTCGAAGCCTTCGAGCAATCCGGCGATTTCAGCGCTGCGCTCGGCATAACGGGAAATGAACGCCGGGTAGGGTTCGGAATGGGTGATGTTCATGCCACCGACCCCGGCCAGGAGGAATTTTCGTCCTACCGAAGGCATGGCGTCGTACAGATCCACCGCGACCCCGGCCTGGCCGAGCACTTCGGCGGCCATCAACCCGGCCGGCCCGCCTCCGATAATGACAACGTGTGGGCGGTGGGTGGCGCGGGTGTCGGTCATGGTCGGCTGCAAGCTGGGAAAAAGAGCCGGCATTCTACCTCAGCGCGGCAGGCGGAAACACTGAGCAAAAAATGAGCAGGTGCTTCAAACCCAGGCGGACAAAGGGCTGCAGTGGCTTTCACGCAGGTTATCCACAGGCGGTTCCACAGTCATTGTGAGTAACCCAGTACCCGCTTGGCGCTGTGATGAAGAATGCCATGGCGGCGTGCCAGGGCCTGGCGGTCCTTGCTGTAGCCGCCACCGATCACCCCGACCACCGGGATATCGCGGCCCAGGCACTGGCGCAGGACATGCTCATCACGGGCTGCGACGCCTTCATCGGTCAGCTGCAGATACCCCAGGGCATCGTCCTTGTGCACATCGACGCCAGCGTCATACAGCACCAGGTCCGGACGGTACATCGGTAACAGGTAGTTGAGGGCGTCCTCTACCACTTTCAGATAGGCCTGATCGCCCATGCCGCGGGGCAAGGGGATATCCCAGTCGCTCTGGGCCTTGCGTGCGGGGAAGTTCTGCTCGCAGTGCAAGGACACGGTGATCGCGTCGGGGGTGTTGTGGAGAATCCGCGCGGTGCCATCGCCCTGGTGCACGTCGCAGTCGAAGATCAGCACCTTGTGCACCTGTCCGGCTTCCAGCAGGTAGTGGCTGATCACCGCCAGGTCGTTGAAGATGCAAAAGCCGGCAGGATGGTCGTAGTGGGCGTGGTGAGTGCCGCCGGCCAGGTGACAGGCGATGCCATGCTCCAGCGCCTGTTCGGCGGCCAGCAGCGAGCCGCCAACCGCCCTGACCGTGCGTCGTGCCAGGGCCTCACTCCAGGGCAGACCGAGGCGGCGCTGGTCCTCGCGTGACAACTCGCCATTCATGTAGCGCTCGATGTAATCACGGTCATGGGCCAGGGCGAGGATATCGTTGGGGCAGATCTGCGGGCGCAGCAAGGCCTGGTCGGTGGTCAGCCCAGTGTCGATCAGGTGATCGCGCAACAGGCGGAACTTGTCCATCGGAAAGCGGTGCTCGGCGGGAAACGCCGGGCTGTAGTCGTCGTGGTAGATCAGCGGCAGGGGCATGGCAGGTTCTTGAGCAAGACAGAACTCGATCTTGCCAGTTGCACTTGCCGTTGCGCTACTTTGTAGCAGGCACGACGCTCAAAAGGGCGCCTACCTGCCGGCTTGCTGGCCGAGATTCGCCAGCTTTCCTGCGCCTGCCTACGCTGTAAACTGCAGGTGATGTGATCAGGAGCAGGCAATGACCCCCATACTCGAGTTGGAAAGCGCACGACTTGTGCTGCGCCAATGGCAGGATGACGACCTCAACGAGTTCGCCGCCTTGTGCGCCGACCCCCAGGTCATGCGTTATTTTCCCGCCCCACTGACGCGCCTGGAAAGTGCCGCACTGATCGGCCGCATCCGTGGCCATTTCAATGAGTACGGTTTTGGTTTGTGGGCGTTGGAACGCAAGGACTCTGGCGCTTTCATCGGTATGACCGGCCTGCTCAACGTCACCTTCGATGCCGATTTCGCGCCAGCCGTGGAGATCGGCTGGCGTCTGGCTCGTCGCCATTGGGGCCTGGGCTTCGCTAGCGAAGCGGCCTGGACCAGCCTGCGCTGCGCCTTTTCCCAATTGGGCCTGGAGCAGGTGGTGTCGTTCACTTCGCAAAGCAATTTACCGTCGCAGAAGGTCATGCAGGCCATTGGTATGCAGCAGGACCTGAACGGAAGTTTCCTGCACCCGAAACTGCCCGAGGATCACCCCTTGCGTGCCCATGTGCTGTACCGCATCAACCGGGCCCAGTGGCAACAGACCCTGCGTGGCTGAATGGCACAACATACAGGTGAGCTATGACAAACCCTGTATCATTTGTCGCAGTTGCGCATTGCTTTGGAGAATCTTGAATGAGCCACGTGTTGGACGATCTGGTCGACTTGCTGAGTCTGGAAGCCATAGAGGAAAACCTGTTTCGCGGACGCAGTCAGGACCTGGGTTTTCGCCAGCTGTACGGTGGCCAGGTGCTGGGGCAGTCGTTGTCGGCCGCCAGCCAGACGGTTGAAGACGCGCGTCATGTGCATTCACTGCATGGCTATTTCCTGCGCCCGGGTGATGCATCGATGCCGGTGGTTTACTCGGTTGACCGGGTGCGCGATGGCGGCAGTTTCAGTACCCGGCGGGTGACGGCGATCCAGAAGGGCCAGCCGATCTTTACCTGCAGCGCTTCGTTTCAGTATGACGAAGAGGGTTTCGTTCACCAGAGCCAGATGCCCGCGGTGGTTGGCCCGGAAAACCTGCCTTCGGAAGTGGAGTTGTTTCAGCGCATGGCCGACCGCCTGCCCGAAGCGATCCGCGACAAGATGCTGTGCGCCAAGCCGATCGAAATGCGCCCGGTCACCGAAGAAGACCCGTTCAATCCCAAACCCGGCGATCCGGTGAAATACATCTGGTTCCGTGCCGATGGCAACCTGCCGGATGTGCCAGCGTTGCACAAATACATGCTCGCCTATGCCTCGGACTTCGGCCTGTTGACGACGTCGCTGCTGCCCCATGGCAAATCGGTGTGGCAGAAAGACATGCAGATCGCCAGTCTCGACCATGCGCTTTGGTTCCACGCTAACCTCAGGGCTGACGAGTGGCTGCTGTATGCCATGGACAGTCCGTGGGCCGGCAATGCCCGCGGATTTTCCCGGGGCAACATCTTCAACCAGGCAGGGCAACTGGTGGCTTCATCCTGCCAGGAAGGCTTGATTCGTCATCGCAAGGATTGGACATGAGCCTTCAGGATATCCGTCATTGGGTGTTCGACATGGATGGCACCCTGACCGTCGCGGTGCATGATTTTGCGGCCATTCGCGAAGCACTGGAGATTCCGCCGGCTGACGACATCCTCACCCACCTGGCGGCATTGCCGGCTGCCGAAGCGGCGGCCAAGCATGCCTGGTTGCTGGAGCATGAACGTGATCTGGCGATCGGTTCGCAGGCTGCGGTCGGTGCCGTGGAGCTGGTGCGTGAGCTGGCCGGGCGTGGGTGCCGGCTGGGCATCCTCACCCGCAATGCGCGTGAGCTGGCACATGTCACACTGCAAGCCATCGGCCTGGCTGACTGCTTTGCCGAGCCGTACGTGCTGGGACGTGATGAAGCCCCACCCAAGCCGCACCCCGGTGGTTTGTTGAAGCTGGCCGAGGCCTGGGCTGTGGCGCCGGCCGAGATGGTCATGGTCGGTGATTACCGTTTTGATCTCGATTGCGGTCGTGCGGCGGGGGCCCGGACCATCTTGGTCAACCTGCCGGACAACCCGTGGCCGCAATTGACCGACTGGCATGCGGCGGATTGCCGGGCGTTGCAGGTTTTGCTTCAAGGCTGAACGCGTCGCGAGGGCAAGCCCCGCGATGCGGCCTCAAAAGTCCCAACGCGTGGTCAGCATCACATTGCGTGGCTCACCATAGTACGTGGTGTCGAAGTTGCCCAGCCCGCTCAGGTAGCGCTTGTCGAACACGTTGTTGGCGTTGACCGTGAAGCTCAGGTGCTCGTCATACTGGTAACGGCTCATCAAGTCGACCAGGGTGTAGCCGCCTTGTTTGATGAAGGTATAGTCCTGGGCCGCAGCACTGTAGATCTTGCCGTAGAACGCGCTCTGCCAGTTCACCCCGCCACCGACCGTGAGCTTGTCGAGCATGCCCGGCAGACGATACGTCGTGAATACACGTACCAGGTGTTCAGGCTTGCTGGTGCTCATCGGGAAGCCATACATGTGCTGCTCGTCGGCATCGCGGCTGCGGGCGTAGGTGTAGCCAGCCGAGAGGTTCCAGCCTTCCTGCAGTTCACCGGCGATTTCCAGCTCCACACCCTTGGTGGTCGCACCGCTGGTAGCTTTGAAGATGCCTTCGTTGGTCACTGGGTTGGTGCCAACCGACTCGGCCACATTATCCTGTTCGATGCGGAACACTGCCAGGCTGGCATTGAGCCTGCCGTCGAAGTAGGCCGCTTTCAAACCGGCTTCATAGCTGTCACCTTCGATCGGGTCGAGGGTCGAGCCGTTGTTGTCTTTGTTGCTCTGTGGCTGATAGATAGAGGTGTAGCTGGTGTAGACCGAATAGGTGTCGTTGAGGTCATAGACGACGCCAGCGTAAGGCGTGACCACGCCATGTTGTTTGTAGCTGGCGGAGTTGTCGGCGAAAACCTCCGGGTTCAGACCGTCATAGTCGTAGTTATCGTGGTACTTGAAGGTGCTGACACGGGTACCGAGGATCACCGACAGCTCGTCGGTGGGGCGCAGGCGGGTAGCGATGTAGGCGCCGTTCTGGCTCTTCTTCTGTTCGTACTTGCCGTTTTTCGGGAACTCCGGCACGCCGATGTGGCCTTCCCAGTCGAAAATACTTCCCGGCACCAAACCGCTTTCGCCGCTTTTGGTGGTGTCCCAGGTGCTGCCGGTCTGACGCGAGAATGAGGCGTTGTAGCCGACAACCAGATCATGTTGGCGACCGAACAGGGTGAACGGTCCGGAGAGGTTCAGGTCAGCACTGTTCTGCACCCGATGGCCTTCCCAGCGCCCCCAGAAGAAAAACATGCCATTGCCGTCGCGGTCTGGAGAGCCACCGCTGGCCGATGCCAGACGAGTATCGTGGTCACTCTGCAATTGGTTGACGCTGAGCTTGAGCGACCAGTCGTTGGCCAGCGCCTGTTCAAGAGAGGCGAAGTAGGTCCGGTTCTGGAAGTCGCGTCGACTCCAGTCGGCACCCGGGTTGAATGAACGGGAGAAATCTGTACGGCCGCCGTCGGCAAAATACACCGGGTTGCCGGTCCAGGAGGTGCCGCGTGGGGTGGTGTTCTGCTGGTCGATGCCGACGGTCAGCAGGGTGTCAGGGGTGATGTCGGCTTCGAGAATGCCGTAGTACACCTCTTTTTTCTGTTGGTAGTGATCCTGGTAGCCCTTCTTGTCCTGCTGCGCACCGACGAAGCGACCGCGCAGGGTAGCGCTGCTGTTCAGTGGCCCGGAAACATCACCTTCGCCGCGATAGTTGTCCCAGCTGCCAGCACTGCCTGTCAGCGACGCCTGGAACTGTGCGGTGGGTTTCTTGCGGATCAGGTTCACCGTCGCGGAAGGATCGCCAGAGCCGGTCATCAGACCGGTTGCGCCCTTGAGCACTTCAACCCGGTCATAGATGGCCATGTCTACATGGGTGGTGCCTTCGCCGTAGACCCCGTCATAAATGGTGTTAACGCCATCGTATTGGTAGTTGGTGATCACCAGGCCGCGGCTGGAAAATTCGGTGCGGTCGCTGTCGTAGGTCTGAGCCGATACGCCAGGCGTATTACGCAACACATCGGAGATGCTCTGGGCGCCTTGGTCGTCCATTAACTGGCGAGTGACTACGGTGATCGATTGTGGTGTTTCGCGAATCGACAACGGCAGCTTGGTCGCAGTCCGAGAGGCGGTGGTGGTGTAGGAACCGGTGTTTTCCGTGGTTTCGCCGAGGAACTGGCCGTTGATGCTGGTCGCGCCCAGCTCCAGAGCGCCGCTGGTGTTGACCGGCACCAGCACATAGCCGCCGTTGCTCTGGCGCTGGGCCTGCAGGCCGCTGCCCTGTAGCAGGCGCGCCAGGCCTTCTTCCACTGAATAATCACCCTGCAGCCCGGCCGATTGTCGGCCTTGAGTCTGGTGGGCATCGAATGACAGGGTGATGTTAGCGCGTGTGGCGAACAGACTGAGGTTGGTGCCCAACGCCCCCGGAGCGATCTGGAAATTTTTGCTGGCGCTCTGTGCCATGGCCTGTGTCGGCAACAATGCCAACATTGGCAGTGGTGCCAGGGTCAGGCCAAACAACGCCAGGTGAACGGCGCGAACCAGAGGGCGGGGTGCCCGGGGGCAAGTGCGGGACATGCAGATTTTCCTTCGATTGGCTGGGCAGAGGTGTAGCTGAATTTGCTGCTTTAACTGCTAGCCGAATGAGAATGAAAATCGGCAACCCTTTTTGTTGAAATTATTCAGGCCGCTTCGATGCTGACCCAGTAGCGGGTCAGGTAGCGCACCTTGACCGGCAATGAAGCACTGAGGTTTTCCAGAATGGTGTCGGTATCGTCGATGCGAAAGGCACCGGACAGGCGCAAATCGGCAATGCCCTCGGCACAGCGCAGCATGCCTGGGCGATAGCGGCGCAGCTCGCTGACAAACTCGGCCAACCGCCACTCGATCACCGTCAACATGCCTTGGGTCCAGGCACCGGTGCCGGGTGCTGCGCTATGGGCGCTGCCGATTTGCCGCTGGTCGAAACTGACCGATTGCCCGGCGTCCAGGCGCAGCATCAACAGCGGGTTATCCACAGGGCGAATCTCCACCGCGTGTTGCAGCACACTGACCTGGCTCTGACCCTCGTCGCTGCGCACGCTAAAGCGCGTGCCCAAGGCGCATACGCTGCCCTCGGCGGTCTGTACCTCGAAGGGGCGGGCGGCGGGGTCACTGGCGGTCTGCACCATGATCTCGCCGCAGTACAGGCGCAACAGGCGCTGCTGGCCGTCAAAGCGGATGTCCACGGCGCTGTCGCTATTGAGTTCGAGCTGGCTGCCATCGCTAAGCCTGACCTGGCGCCGTTGCCCCTTGCCGGTACGCAATTCGGCCATCAGTGCCTGGGCCGGGGTGCTCTGGTGCACGCTCCAGCCGGTGGCACCGACGACCAGGAGCATGGCCAGGGTCTTGAGCACGGCACGACGACGCGCGCGGACGCCGGCCAGTGTCGGCAGGGCGACATCGGCGGGCAGGCTGCCAAATTGGCGTTGCAGCTTTTCGACCCGGGCCCAGGCCTGGGCATGCGCCTGGCTTTTGCCCAGCCAGGCCTGCCAGGCCTGCAGCTGGGCGTCACTGGGCTGCGCCGCGTTGAGCTGGACATACCAGCTCGCAGCGGCCTCCAGGGTGCGGTAATCCAGAGCTTGAGCCATTCAGTCGTCCGTCAGCAGCAGGCAATGGGTCATGGCGCGGATCAGGTGTTTCTTCACCGTGGTGACTGAAACCCCCAGACATTCAGCGGTGGCGACATAGCTCAGACCTTCCAGTTGCACCGCCAGGAAGATGCGGCGAGTGCGCTCGCCCAGGCCATCGAGCAGGGAGTCGACAGCCACCAGGGTCTCAAGGATCAGCAAGCGCTTTTCCGGTGAATCGGCCATCCGTTCCGGGCGGCTTGCCAGTTCGGCAAGATAAGCCTGCTCCAGCGCCTTGCGCCGGAATTTGTCGATCATCAGTGCATTGGCGATGGCGCCCAGGTAGCTGCGCGGCTCGCGAATGGTCTGGGCATTGCGCGCGGTCAGCACCCGGATAAAGGTGTCCTGGGCCAGGTCAGCGGCATCGCTGGCGTTGCCCAGGCGGGCGCGTAACCAGCTTTTCAGCCAACCGTGGTGTTCGCTGTAGAGCGTATGCAAAGCAGCATGATCGGGAGCGGGCATGAACGGCTACCAGCGCAGTAATTGATAATTAGTCGCATTATTGTTGTTTGTCTGGATATTTCGCAAGAGTTGATGCTTGACCGGTGCCAAGTCGAGGCAAAGACTGATCAGCTATTTACCCAATCCAACCAGGAGGTTCACATGACCAGCAAGGCTATTTATGTCCAGGCGGGCGGTGGTTACGACAAGGTTCAAGTCGGCACCTGCGAGGCAGCCGCACCCAAGTCTGGCGAGATCACCGTACGGCTACATGCCAACTCGCTCAACTATCACGATTTTGCCGTGGTCAGTGGCATGTGGGGGCCAAGCGAGTCGCGTATCCCCATGGCTGACGGGGCCGGCGTGGTAACCGCTGTTGGTAGCGGCGTGACGGAGTTCGCGGTGGGTGATGCCGTGGTCAGCACCTTCTTTCCTGACTGGCTCGACGGTCAGGCGCTGGTGGAAGGCTTTGCCACGGTCCCGGGAGACGGCATCGATGGTTATGCCCGAGAGCAGGTTACCGCGCGTGCCACTTCCTTTACCCATGCACCCAAAGGCTACAGCCATGCCGAGGCGGCGACCCTGACCACCGCAGGGCTTACCGCCTGGCGGGCGCTGATGGCCGACGATTCGCTGAAGCCGGGCGATAGCGTGCTGGTGCAGGGCACCGGTGGTGTGTCGATCTTCGCCCTGCAATTCGCCAAACTGGCTGGCGCCACGGTGATTGCCACCTCGTCCAGTGACGAGAAACTCGAACGCCTCAAGGCCATGGGTGCCGATCACCTGATCAACTATCGCAAGACTCCGGCTTGGGGCGAGACGGTTCGCCAGCTCACCGGCAATCGCGGTGTTGATCACGTCATCGAAGTCGGCGGCCCGGCGACGTTGGAGCAATCGATGATTGCGGCGCGTATTGGTGGGCACATCTCGCTGATCGGAATTCTCACCGGCGTCGCCGGCCAACTACCGCTGGTGCAGGCGCTGGTGCGTCAGATCCGCTTGCAAGGCGTACTGGTCGGCAGCCGGGCCCAGCAGCAGGCGATGGTGCGGGCAATCGATGCCAATGGCTTGCGTCCGGTCATCGACAAAACCTTCGCCCTCGAACAGATCGTCGACGCGTTCCGCTACCAGGAAAGCAACCAGCATTTCGGCAAAATTTGCCTGGAATTCTGATCGTACTCGGCCCTGAGGCAGCCCGACCTTGGTCGGGCTTGACCTCTACGCGTTGCCTCTGAAATTCGCTAACTACCTGCGTTTAAATAATTTTTCCAAAATCACGGTTCACACTCTTACGTTCTGTATGGATGTTATTTCGAACACCATGTGTGATATTTTGCCCGCCGCTCGAAATATCCATGGCACAGATCCACCGTCATGACGATGGACCTGTGACGCATCGCTTCGGTGCTTCCGGTAATAAATATAAATACGCAGTGAGTGTGATCATGAGTGCAAACCCCAACATCGCCGTGGGCGGTGCTGACGCGTCCGTTTCCGAATCATCGGGCCTGGAGGTCAAACGCCTGACCTTCGTTGAAGCCGTGGCGATGATCGTCGGTACCAACATCGGTGCCGGTGTGTTGTCGATGGCCTATGCCAGCCGCCTGGCCGGCTACATGCCTTTGCTGTTATGGCTGGCCGTTGCCGGTGTCTTCACCACCATCTCCATGCTCTATGTTTCGGAAACCACGTTGCGTACTCGCAGCCATCACCAGCTGAGCGGCCTGGCGCAGCGCTATGTCGGCTCCTTCGGTGCCTGGGCGATCTTTCTCTCGGTGGCGGTCAACAGTATCGGTGCCCTGACCGCCTACATGAGCGGCAGCGGCAAGATCCTCAGCGAGTTCTTCGGTATCAGCCCGGCGCTGGGCAGCCTGCTGTTTTTCCTGCCTGCCGCGTTCGTGCTGTACCTGGGCCTGAAGGCCATCGGCAAGGGTGAGAAGTTCATCAGTATCGGCATGGTCTCGATGACCCTGGTGCTGGTTGCGGCGACCCTGATCAACGAAAAAACCGACTTCGGTAACCTGTTCGATGGCAGCTGGATCTACATGATCCCGGTGTTCAACATCGCCGTGTTCTGCTTCTCGGCGCAGTACGTGGTGCCGGAAATGGCCCGTGGTTTCAGCCATGCACCCAAGCGTCTGCCGGTGGCAGTAATCACCGGGATGGTGATCACCTTCATCCTCCTGGCCATCGTGCCGATGTCGGTGATTGCCCTGAACGGCCTCGAGAACCAGACCGAAGTGGCAACCCTGGCTTGGGGCCAGGCGCTGGGGCAGTGGGCATTCTACACCGCCAACACCTTTGCCCTGTGCGCCATGATGACCTCGTACTGGGGCCTGGGCGGCAGCTTCCTGACCAACATCTTCGACAAGTTCAAAAGTCTGGGCTCGGAAAGCAACCCCAAGAACCGCCTGCTGGTCCTCGGCATCGTCTGCGTGCCTCCGTTCATCCTCGCTTACAGCGGCATGGTCGGCTTCGTCAACGCGCTGTACTTTGCCGGTGTGTTCAGCGGCGTGATCCTCTCGATCATGCCGATCCTGATGCTGCGCTCGGCGCGCAAGAACGGTGATATTGTTCCGGCCTGGCAATGTGGCTGGATCGCCCATCCGCTGATCCAGATCCTGGTAGTAGTCCTGTACCTGTGCAGCATGGCCTATGCGATTGCCAGTGCGCTGGGCTGGTTGCCAGGCGGCTGGTAAGGCTTCATTTCCCATGGTGTCTAGTCCTGAAATAGGTTTACACCTTTTCAGGTAGGCCGTTAGGCCTCAGAACGCCCGATGCACCGCATCGGGCGTTTTGTTTTTCAGGGCCATGTGTGGCCGCTCCGTATTGTAGATTTGCAC
>NZ_PVZN01000007.1 GCF_003024385.1 Pseudomonas sp. BBP2017 | reverse complement strand
CTACAGCGTTTCAATCCGCTGTCAACCACCTTTTTCACCGCTGCCGATCTTTCGATCGAAGCCCTTCCGACACTACCTGGAACATCTAACTCGTTGAATTTCAAGGAGTTTTCCGTTCCGACTACGCAGGAAGTGGGGCGAATTATAGAGAGATTAAACGGGGCGTCAAGGACATATTTCAAATTAGTTTCAGATAGCTATATATAGGTACTTCAACCAATCCACTGCTGACAGGCAACCAATCGAGCCCGGCACTGCTCTGTAGTAGAGACGTAGCACAAGGAAAACGCGCGCGACCGCCCACAGCAGTAGCCGCACCGTTACAGTTCCCTCATCGCCATGATTCGCTCGCCAGCCTCATGGGGTTGGCGCACAGGTTTGGGCAACCACCAGGCCGGACCGCTATGGGGCTGGTCGAGGCTGACCCGCTCGCCCATCTGCGGGGTACTGAGCGACACCTGAGCGTCATTGGCCAAAGCCAGAATACGGTCGAATGGTTCATGCCAGCGGTGAACCGAAAGATCAAAGGTGCCGTTATGCACCGGCAGCAGCCAGCGCCCGCGCAAGTCTTTATGCGCTTGCAGGCTTTGCTCGGGCTGCATGTGCACATTGGGCCATTCAAGATTGTAGCCACCGGTTTCGATCAGAGTTACATCGAACGGGCCGTATTGTTCGCCAATCTGTTTGAAGCCGTCGAAGTAGCCGGTGTCGCCGCTGAAGAACAGCCGCAGGTTTTCATCCAGGATCACCCAGGAGGCCCACAGGGTGCTGTTGCTGTCGAACAGACCACGTCCGGAAAAATGCTGCGCCGGGGTGGCAACGAAGCGGATGCCCTCAACCTGGGTCTCCTGCCACCAGTTCAACTGTCGAACTTTGGACGCCGGAACCCCCCACTCGATCAACAGGTCGCCAACGCCTATCGGCGCAAGAAAAAGCTCGGCCTGACGGGCCAGCTGACGTATCGCCTGTTCATCGAGGTGGTCATAGTGATCGTGAGAAAGGATCACTGCGGTCAGCGGCGGAAGCTCTTCAAGTTTGAGTGGCGGCTGGTGAAAGCGCTGGGGACCTGCCCATTGCACGGGGGAGGCACGCTCGGCAAACACCGGGTCGGTGATGAAGAAGCGCTCTTGCAGTTTCAGCAGTACCGTAGAGTGCCCCAGACGCCACAGGCTGCGATCCGGCGCCTCAATCAATTGCTGACGGCTCAGGGGCTGCACGGCAATCTCCACATCCGGCCGGGTTCCCGGCGGCTTGCCAAGCAACAGGAGTCTGAAGCCGATACGCAGTTTTATAAACACGCTGTCCTGCGGCAAAGCCAGCTGGTTGTGGTATCGCCCGTCCTGGCGCTGCGCTGGTTGACCGGCCTTGGTGGGCAATGGGGCCAAAACTAGAAGCACTCCAAGGATAAAGGCGAATTTCATGTTACCCCTAGGTGGCTGAATCAACCGTGAAATGGCTTGTAAGGCCATTTTTCAATAGCCTGCGATTGTTCAACAATATTCACACGTTTTATGCGATAAACGGCGCCCCGGAACAGACCAGCAACCATGATGGATAATAGAAGCGGCAAGGGACTTTCATTTGTCAGGCGAATATACCTGCCGCGCATTATCGGCCTGGGCATCGGCATGCTCAGTGTCATGGCCGGCATTTCAACCCTGCAGATGCCACCGTGGGTCTGGGGCCTGCTGCTGTTCAATGGTTTGATCTGGCCACACCTGGCGTTTCAACTGGCTCGACGCGCGGCCGTTCCCTATCACGCCGAGTACCGTAACTTGCTGGTTGATTCGCTGATGGGTGGATTCTGGGCCGCCACCCTGCAGTTCAATCCGCTGCCCAGCGTAACCATCCTGGCAATGATGGCGATGAATAATTTCGCCGCTGGCGGCCAGCGCCTGTTCTTCAAGGGGCTCATTATCCAGGGCTTGGGTGCAGGGCTTTCGATTGCCCTGTTCGGTGCCGGCTTGCAGTTGCAGGCCACGCCCCTGCAAGTCTACGCCTGCCTGCCGATGCTGACACTTTACCCGATGGCCGTCGGCTGGGTCTGCTACCGGTTGGCGATGAAACTCTCCGAGCATAAACACCGCCTCAGTGCTCTGAGCCGCACCGACAGCCTGACCGGCCTGCTCAATCACGGTTCATGGATAGACCTGCTGCAACTCAAGTTCCAGACCTGCCAGCAACAACATTGCCAGGCGGTGATCGCGCTTATCGACATCGATCACTTCAAAACCATTAACGATACTTACGGACATGTCGTGGGCGACTGTGTATTGAGCCAACTCAGCAACGAGCTCAAACTCGGCTTGCGCGAGGACGACTTGGCTGGCCGCTATGGCGGCGACGAATTCTGCCTGATCCTGCCCAACACCAGCCTGGAGCACGCCAACCTGGCCATGGAGCGGCTGCGCGAGCGGGTCGGCAGCTACCGCAATCCGCAACTACCGGAACTGGGTATCAGCTTGAGCATCGGCCTTGCCAGCTACCGCGACGGTTTGACTGATGCCCAGGACTGGCTCAACGAGGCCGACAAAGCCCTGTATGCGGCGAAGAAAAGCGGACGCAACCAGGTCAATTTCGCCCAACCGGATCTCACATCGCTAAAGCTGGCCTATCCTGATTGAACGTTCGCCCTGCGGTGCAGCCGTCGGAACGCAACTCACCACGGATCAGGATGCGTATGGACAGGATCGTCGAGGTTTCGCCTACCAGCCCGCCCCCCAGTCTGCAAACTCGCAAACTTAACGCCAGTATCGCCGCGCTGTTTGCCCTGGCCTGCCTGATTGCCCTCGGGGCCCTGTTCAACATCGCCGCCTCACTCAACGCCAACGAGCGTGAGAGAAGCAGCTTCTACGCGCACAAAGCACTGGAGCAGCGGCTTGAAGCCTCCCGCCAGTTTCTCTCCAGCTACGCCGTATGGGATGCCGCCTACGACCACCTCAATGGCGTTGCGGACCTGAAGTGGGCCCATGAAGAAAAGAACGTCGGTGACTCGCTGTACACCGCCAGCGGTTTTGAAGGGGTGTTCGTGGTCGATGACCACAGCACCAAATACGCCTTGTTCAAAGGCCAGCTCAGCAGCGCACCGGCCAGCACCTATATAGATGACGCTCTGGAACCGATCATTGCCCAGGCCCGGAACGTTGCCACCGAGCGCCAGCAGATCACCCGACACATACTGTTCAATGGCTGGCCGGCAGTGCTGGTGGCCGCCGCCATCCGCCCCGACGATGAGGAGCTGGACATTGACCCGCAAACCACTTCGGTAATGATTTTCGTCGACCAGTTGACCCCGGAAAAGCTGACCAAGCTGAGCGCCGGCGCTGGGTTGACGGGTATGCGCATCGAGAAAACCGGTGCCTTGGCAGCCGACGAGTCGAGCTTACCCCTGGGCACTACCGGTTACCGTCTGGAGTGGCTTACTCCGCGCCCAGGCGATCAATTGCTTTGGGCTGTGCTGCCGCCGTTGCTTGGCGCCATGCTGGTCCTCGGCCTGTTGATGGTGTACTTCTTCGGCTATGCCTTGCGTACTTCGCGGGAAATCGACGGCACACTGCAGCGATTACAGGCCAGTAATCTGGCCCTGGAAGCCAGCGAACAGCGTTTTCGTGCGGTAGCCGAGGCCGCCTCGGACTGGATCTGGGAAACCGACCGTCACCACCGCTTGAGCTACCTGTCCCAGCGTTTTGTCGCAGTAACGGGATTCAACACCGAAGACTGGCTGGGGCAGCCGATCAATCAACTGCTCAGTTGCGAAACCACACCCTTGACCCTCTGGCTCGACAATCAAGCCGATCCCGCCCCAGGGCAATTGGCCAATTTGCGTTGCGGCTATCGCGACCAGAACAGTCAGCTGCGCTTTTGCCGGGTGTCGGCGCGCTCGATCATGATCGGCGGAAAACTGGCCGGTTTTCGCGGCACCGCCAGTGACATCACCGATGAAGTGGCAGCCCACGCCCGCATCCAGCACCTGTCCATGCACGATGCACTGACCGGTCTTGCCAACCGCAACAAGCTGTCACGCTTTCTCGAACAAGCGCTGCTCAAAGGCCAGGACGCCACACCCTTGACGTTGTTGCTGCTGGATCTGGACAGCTTCAAGCCGATCAACGACTCCCTCGGCCATACCGCCGGGGATGCGGTGCTGCTGGAGGTCGCCACCCGCCTGCGCGATTCGACCCGTGACGGTGACCTGGTGGCGCGCCTGGGCGGTGATGAGTTCGTCCTGGTAATGAACGGCATGGACAGCCGCAACGAAATCGACCGCTTTTGCGCCCGCCTGATCGACAACTTGCACCAGCCGATTCATTTCGAAGAGCAGATTCTGCACATCGGCGCCAGCCTGGGCGTCGCCCAGACCCGCCTGCAAGGCTTCGATGCCGGCGAGCTGATCCGCTGCGCCGATATCGCCCTTTACCAGGCCAAGGCCGATGGCAAAAACACCTGGCGCTACTTTTCGCCGGAGATGAACGAGCAGATCCAGTACCGCCGCCAGCTGGAAAACGACTTGCGCAAAGCGCTGAAGAACAACGAATTCGTCCTCCACTATCAACCACGCTATCGCCTGGACACCTTGCAGATCGTTTCGGTTGAAGCACTGGTGCGCTGGCAGCATCCGGTCGAAGGCCTGCTGGGGCCGGATACTTTCATTCCGTTGGCAGAACAGACCGACCTGATCGTACCTCTGGGGCGCTGGGTGCTGCGCGAAGCCTGTGAGACCGCATGCCGCTGGCCGCAAGACCTGCTGGTCTCGGTCAATCTGTCGCCCGCACAGTTCTCCCGTAGCGATGTAGTCAGTGATGTCTACAAGATCCTGGTTGAAACCGGCTTTCCCGCCCAGCGTCTGGAACTGGAAATTACCGAGAATGTCATGCTCAACGACATTGAAGGCGCCCTGGGCACCATGACCGCGCTCAAGGAGCTGGGCGTGCGACTGAACATGGATGACTTCGGCACTGGCTATTCGTCACTGGGTTATTTGCGCACCTACCCCTTCGACAGTATCAAGATCGACAAACGCTTCATTGCCGGCCTGAACAGTGACGGTAATGACCGCGCCGTGGTCCAGGCGATCATCAACCTGGGCAAGGCCATGGGCCTGAGGGTTACCGCCGAAGGGGTGGAAACCGAGCAGCAACTCAAGGCCCTGAGCAAGGAAAAATGCCATGAAGTCCAGGGTTTCTACCTGAGCAAGCCGGTCGACAAACAGGCCTTCGAACAACTGTTGCGCAACCCCGGCAGTCGCCAGGCTGTCCAGCCTTAGGACCGGATTTACGCGCGCAAGCGCCGTTGCGCGGCAATCTCCGGCAGGTCGCGGCGACGCAGGTAAACCCGCAATGGCTCGCTGACGTTGAGTCGTTCATCGACATTCTGTGCCAGGAGGATTTCGATCAGCGCGCGGCTCAAGGTCATGACTTCACCCTCGCCTTCCTGCCAGACGAATTCGCTGCTGGGGGTGATGCTGTCATCGGCGACATCCATGCCGAAGGCGTCTTCGCTGAAGCGCACGATATGCTTGCCTAACTTGCGATGAAATCCGACGAAGCCTTTGAGCTGGTCGGCAGCGGCACAGATATCCTGTGATGTGATGTGCATGTCAAACCTCACTGAAGCATCCACAAGGACGCAGGACGAAAGGGGTTGGCACGCGGGGCGGTACTGGTCTCTCTCTGATGGAGCGACTCAAGGCCCAAGGTTAATGGAAAAACCTGGCCGGCGGGTACGGATTTTTTCAGTCGATCCAGGCCGGCTCGCTAGACTGACCCACACTGATGTTTGCGCCTGCTGCTGGATCCAGACGAGGCTCAAGCAGCGCTGCCAGCCAATCCATGAACGCGCGCAGACGCGGCGGCACGTGTTGTTGCCTGGCATAGAGCAACGAAACCGGCATCGGTGGCGGAACGAAATCCACCAGCAACGGCACCAGTTCACCGCGATCCAGATACCCTCGCAGTCCTGCCGCTGGTGCCTGAATCAGACCGAGCCCGGCCACACAGGCACTTTCATAGGCCTCGGTGCTGTTGACGGTGACGGCCCCGGCCATGGGCTGAACCTGCAAGGCACCGGCTTGCAGGTACTCAAAACCCGGACTGCGGCTGCCCAGGTTTTTCACGTAATGGATCAACTGATGGTGATGCAGGTCTGCCAGACTCTCGGGCACGCCATAACGCTGCAAATAGCGTGGACTGGCGCAGTTGATCTGAGCGAGGAAACCCAGCGGCCGGGCAATCAGGTCCAGATCACTCAAGGTGCCGATGCGCAGCACGCAGTCGAACCCCTCGCGCAACAGGTCGACCTGACGATCCGTGCAACTGATCTCCAGTTCGATCCCCGGATGACAGTCAATGAATTGCGGCAGATTGGGCAAGATGATGCGCCGCGCCATCAAGGTCGGTAGATCGACGCGCAAACGCCCAACAAGCGCGGCCTTTTCACTGTGGAACAGGCCTTCGATCTCATCCATGCGCGACAACAGGTCTTTGCCACGCTCGTACAGGTGCAAGCCGTCCTGAGTGGCCTGGACCCGCCGCGTGGTGCGGTTCAACAACCGCGTACCGAGCAGGTTTTCCAGGGCCCTGACCTGCTCGGAGACCGTTGACCGCGGTAGCCCCAGACTCTCCCCGGCCAGGGTGAAACTCGACAGCTCGCTGACCCGGACAAAGGTACGCAGCAACTCCAGCTTGTTCATAGAGGCAGGCTCGATTGTTCGCAAGTACCGACCAGTATTTCCGAGATCCATGGATTTATCATCAGCTATCCGACCAATAGACTTTCTTCGACTTCCCCCTCTCACCCCGAGGTACAGAGCATGAATCGGAAAATCGCATTGATCACCGGCGCCAGTCGCGGCCTGGGCAAAAATACCGCGCTGTATCTGGCGGCCCAGGGTATCGACATTATCGGCACCTATCACAGCAAGGCGCAGGAAGCCCAGGCACTGGTGCAGTCTCTGGAACAATCAGGTGTGCGCGCCGCGATGCTGGCACTGGATGTTAGCGACAGTGGCAGCTTCGACGCCTTCACCGAGCAACTGCGCCAGACCCTCAAGTCGGTGTTTGACCGCGAGCAGCTGGATTTTCTGGTCAACAATGCCGGTATTGGCATCAACGCAGCATTCAGCGAAACCAGTGAGGCGCAGTTCGATCAGCTGTGCAATATCCACCTCAAGGGGCCGTTTTTCCTGACCCAGCGGTTGCTGCCGTTGATTGCCGACCAGGGCCGGATCGTCAATGTTTCCACTGGTCTGACCCGCTTCGCCCTGCCCGGCTATGCGACTTATGCGGCGATGAAAGGCGCTATGGAAGTGCTGACCCGCTATCAGGCCAAGGAACTGGGGGCGCGGGGCATTCGCGTCAACATCCTCGCCCCGGGCGCTATCGAAACCGATTTTGGTGGCGGCGTGGTCCGCGACAACGCCGAGGTCAACGACTTTATTGCCAGCAATACCGCCCTGGGCCGGGTAGGCTTGCCGGATGACATCGGCGCGGCAGTTGCACTGCTGCTCGGCGAGGGTGGCGGCTGGATCAACGGCCAGCGTCTGGAAGCCTCTGGCGGCATGTTCCTTTAAGCGTCGTGCGCCTCGCTTCAAGGTTCAGTCAGCGCTGGATCTGGTCTTCACGCACCTGCACGCTGGCGGTCATGCCTGCGCTCAAGGTCACGCCTTGAGGAACCTGGTCCAGTTTGATCCGCACCGGAATGCGCTGGGCCAGGCGCACCCAGTTGAACGTTGGCTCGACTTCGGCCAGCAACTGACTGTCGGGGTTGGCATTGCGGTCGGTGATACCGCGGCTGATGCTTTCGACGTGCCCCTGCATGGGCTCGCCGACGCTCATCAACCAGACCTTGACCGGGTCGCCGACACGGATGCGTGGCAGTTTGGTTTCTTCAAAATAGGCCTGGACGTGGAAGGTCGAGTCATCAATCAGCGCCATCACCGGCTGACCGGCATTGACGTAGTTGCCCTCGGCCAGACGCAGGTTAGTGATGTGACCATCGCGCGGGGCTTTGACCTGGCTACGGGCCAGGTTAATTGCCGCCGCTTTGACGTCGGCCTGAGCCTGGCGCAATTCGCCACGGGCCACTGCGGCATTGATCTGCGCGTTCTCGCGTAGTTCGGCACTGATCGCCTGCGGACCAAGTGCGGCGCGCCGGGAGGCTTCATGTTCGCGCAGGCGTAACTGCTGCTGGCGGGTTTCGGCCACAGCGTTGGCCTTGTCCAGCGCCGCTTCAAAGCGATCACGGTCGATCGACATGAGCAATTCGCCAGCCTTGACCTGCTGGTTGTCATACACCTTGAGCTCGCGCACCCAGCCCGATACGTCCGGGGCAATGATCACCACATCGGCGCGGATTTTCGCATCGCGGGTCCACGGGGTGAGCATGTAGTACTGCCAGAGTTTCCAGCCAGCAAACACAGCCACTGCCACCAGGCACAAGGTTACTGCGATACGTAGCAATGCACGCATGGTCACTCTCCTTACAAAGGCCCAAGTCCGAGGGTTACCAGGGTCAATACACAAATGAACAGCGCGCAATCGAACAACGCCTCATGCCAGACCCAGCGCCCAAGCGGGGTCAGGCGCAGCAGCAGGTGTACGACAGCAGTCAGCACCAGGGCCAACACGACGTAAATCAGAAACGGGCTGAGCAACACACCGCCCAACGCCCACTCACGCAAGCCCATGAATTTCCTCCTGTCGACGGCACCATTTGCCCCAACTGCGCTGCAACTGCAATACCGCCCCCACCGCCAGGCGCAACGGATCGCTGGGGGGCTGGCGTTGCAGGGCATCAATGAATACGGCACTGGCGGCATCCAGGCGCTGGCCTCTTCCCGGCGCAGGGCCACGTGCCAGCACGGCTTGCAGTTGCTGTAAATACACGCGTTCGGCGCCTGCCAGCGGCGCCTTGGCAACGGCCAGGCAGTGACGCAGGTGCAACAGCTCATCACCGATATCCAGGCCATGTACGCCATCATCCCAACGGCCGCGTTCCGGCTCGGTCAATGCCGAGTAATGCCGCGCCAGTTGCAGCAAACGGTCGGCCATACGGCCACCGAACCAGGTGTCGGCACCGCGCAGCTCGCGGCGGGTCAAGCGCACCAGATCACTCTGGGTCGCGGCGCGCAGGCGGCGACCGTGCCAGGCTGGATTACGCAGCACCAACAGTTTGAATGCCAGCACTGCTGCCGCCACCCCAATCAGCATGGCCAGGGCACTGTTGAGAAAGGTCGCGACTTCAAAACTCATGACATTGAGCGGCGCCACCAAGACAATGAAATGCAGGCAATAGGACGTGGCCGTGGCACCGATGCGCGGGTTGGCCATACCCAGCGCTCCGAAAAACAACGGGACGCCCATGGCCATGCAGAGCATGGGAAAGCCGCTCCACTGCGGCAGCAGGATCTGCCCGACAACAAACGCCACGGGTATGGCCAACAGAATCCCGCGCAAGAAACTCATACCGATCTGCGCGCCATTCTCACGGCTGGCGAACAGACTGCAGACCACACAGGTCAGCACCAAGCCACCCGGGGCCGCCGTCCAGGCGGTGGCCAACCAGAAACTGGCCATGGCCAGAAATGCCAGGGCGCTACGCGAGCCGAACAACAGTGCCAAGGGCAGATCACGGTGTGCCGCAAGGCTGTCGGGAACATCCACTGGCGCCTTGCCCTCCTCTACCGCACGTAAAGCCAGGGTCGCGGCCATGGCGTTGTCCAGCAGCAAGGTCAGGCGCGCCAGGCAATAGTGTTCGGCCGAACTGATGCGCTCATCGTGAGCGGCATCCCAGACGCGTTGACGCAGGAGTAACAAACCGGCCTGATCGGCTGCGGCCAGGGCATCATGCACATCATCGAGCCAAGGCTGCAGATGTAGCGCCTGAACCTCGTCCAGCTGCTGCCACTGACGCCGTACCGAGCGGGCGATGCGCAGGAGAATCAGCAACTTCTGACTCAAGCCGCGGATTGCCCTGGCACGCTGTCGGCCAAGACGGCCCTCGAACCAGGCATGTTCACGCTGTGCGTCGACGGCGACGATACGCCCGAGAATTTCCAGCAAGCCCTTGCGCGCCTGTGCTTCGCCCGTCAGGGTCGCACTGGCCGACTGCAAGCCACTGAGCCAGGCTTGGCGCGCCTGCCCCCCTAGCTGTTGTTCAACGCGCATGGGCCAGAGCAACGCGCTGGTCACCGTGGCACAGACAATCCCCAGGCAGATCTCGGTACAGCGCGCCACGGCCTGGTCAAACACCGCCAGCGGATGATTGATCGCCGGCAAGGCGATGATCGCTACGGTGTAACCGGCCAACACGAACGAATAGGCCCAGGCGCTACGCAGCAAGGTCGAGCCGGCGGTGCACAAGGCCAGCCACAGCGCCAAAGCCAACAGGAACAACCAGGGTGTCTGCGCGAAAAGCCCCATGAACAGCACCGACATGGCGGTGCCGATCAGGGTCCCGAAAAGCCGCGCCAGACCTTTTTGCAAAACCATGCCAGACAAGGGCTGGGCAACGATAAACGCCGTCATCAGTGCCCAGGCCGGTTGTTCCAGGCCCCAGCGCAGTGCCAGCCACAAGGCCAGGCCACCGCCCAGCAAGGTCTTGATGGCAAATTGCACGGCGAGCTTGTTCGGCGCCAACAGGGCCTGCAAAGTGATGGGCACGGGACGAACCTTGGCTGACGGTGTTGTAACGATAGACAGAATGGGGGGGAAAGAATCAGGGACACATTATTAGCTAGCTAACTAATAAAAGTCCAGCATGGCTGAAAGGTTTCTTGCAAAGAAAAAAATGGGCGACCGAAGTCGCCCTAAATGCCTTGCGTGCTCGTGTACCGGAAGAATCAGCGCTGCTTGCGCTTGTTCGAGTCCTTCCAGATGAAAATTCCGAATCCGACAAAGAACAGCAGCATCAGGCCGACTGTAATGACTCCAGCGATAACCACATTATCGAAGAACATGTCGGCCTCCATTTGCCTGCACCTGTCTGATGGGTTCAAGGTAACCAATGGAGGGCGAAAGGAAATTGACCGAGGTCAATAGCGCCCGGAACCGGGCGCGCAAGGCGGGTGCAGGTTTGACCTGCATCAAGTTTTCAACGTTTCTTGGGTTTGCCCTTGGGCTTTTTCCTGGCCTTGCCCAACGGCATGGCCTGCTCGAACGCCTGACGCACTTCGTTCAGGCGTTTTTCATTGAGGTCGTGGACGCGCCGGGCGCGTTCGGCGCCGAGGTCGATCAGGTTGTCATCTTGGCTCATGGTCTGACTCAGAAAGCGGGCTGCGATCCTGCCATAATGAAGGCTGTTGCCTGCGCTGACCAGTGACAGGACTGCACGCTCAGACTTCGATATCCACCAACAGCCCCTGGCGCGGCTGTTCACCCATCAGTGGTGCGACGGGCACGGTGTTGTCGGCGTTGACTTCATCTCCCGGCAACGGCTGGTAGAGTTCATCGTCTCTAGCGGAGTGGCGTCGGCCCTGCTGGCGTTGCTGTTCTTCGCGCAGCAACAGCGCCGATTTTTCCGGGTCGCGATGTTTCAGGTCGATAGCCCCTTCACTGGACGTAGGTTGTGCAGGCACCACCGGCTTGATGTCGGGGGTCGGCTTGACCGGGTCCAGTTGCGATGTCACGGGTGCAGCACTGAGCGGAATGATGGGCGGCAGCATGGGGAAGATCTCCTGTCGCCACTGTGTCGGCTAGCCAGCAGCGGCCTTGAGCCAGCAAGCAGGAATAGGCAGGGCCAATCACCGCTTGTACTGACTCGAAGTATAGCGGCAGCGGTTTTTGTCGCTGATATTGCTAGACTCTTTGGTCTGCACAGTCCTATCCGTTAAGATAGTCGGCTTTTCAAAGCGGGAGTCAGGCAGTATGGCGCAGCAGTATCAACCGGGGCAACGCTGGATCAGCGACAGCGAAGCCGAGCTAGGTCTGGGGACCGTTCTGGCACAGGACGGCCGCTTGTTGACCGTGCTCTACCCGGCCACTGGCGACACCCGCCAGTACTCCCTGCGCAATGCGCCTCTGACCCGGGTGCGCTTCTCGCCCGGTGACCAGATCACGCACTTCGAAGGCTGGAAACTCACCGTTCGCGAGGTCGATGACGTCGACGGTCTGCTGGTTTACCACGGCCTCGACGGGCAGAACCAGGCCTGTACCCTGCCGGAAACGCAGCTGTCGAACTTTATCCAGTTCCGCTTGGCCAGCGACCGTCTGTTCGCCGGACAGATCGACCCGTTGCCATGGTTCTCGCTGCGCTACAACACCCTGGAACACACCAGTCGCCAACTGCAGTCCGCGCTGTGGGGGCTGGGCGGCACCCGTGCCCAACCCATCGCCCACCAACTGCATATTGCTCGCGAAGTCGCCGACCGCATTGCCCCACGGGTATTGCTGGCCGATGAAGTGGGCCTGGGCAAGACCATCGAGGCGGGCCTGGTGATTCACCGCCAGTTGCTCTCGGGCCGTGCCAGCCGCGTGCTGATCCTGGTTCCAGAGAACCTGCAGCACCAGTGGCTGGTGGAAATGCGCCGCCGTTTCAACCTGCAGGTAGCGCTGTTCGACGCCGAGCGCTTTATCGAAAGCGACGCCAGCAACCCATTCGAAGATGCCCAGCTGGCGCTGGTCGCCCTGGAATGGCTGACCGAAGACGAAAAAGCCCAGGACGCGCTGTTCGCCGCCGGCTGGGACCTGTTGGTGGTCGACGAAGCTCATCACCTGGTCTGGCATGAAGAGCAGGTCAGCCCTGAATATGCATTGGTCGAACAACTGGCCCAGGTCATTCCTGGCGTCCTGCTGCTGACTGCGACCCCTGAGCAACTGGGCCAGGACAGCCACTTTGCGCGCCTGCGCCTGCTCGATCCGAACCGTTTCCATGACCTGGCGGCCTTCCGTGCCGAAAGCGAGCACTATCGCCCGGTCGCCGAAGCGGTACAGGAACTGCTGGACGAAGGTCGCCTGTCGGCCAAAGCCCACGCCACCATCGAAGGCTTCCTCGGTGCCGAAGGCGAAGCCTTGCTCGCCGCTGTCAACGACGGCGACACCCAGGCCAGCGCGCGTCTGATTCGCGAGCTGCTCGATCGTCACGGTACCGGCCGCGTGTTGTTCCGCAACACCCGTGCCGCCGTTCAAGGCTTCCCTGAACGCAATCTGCACCCTTATCCGCTGCCAAGCCCCGATCAGTACATGGAGCTGCCGGTTGGCGAACACGCCGAGCTGTACCCCGAGGTGGCGTTCCAGTCTCAGGGCGACACTGACGAAGAACAACGCTGGTGGCGCTTCGACCCTCGGGTCGACTGGCTAATTGACACCCTGAAGATGCTCAAGCGGGTCAAAGTCCTGGTGATCTGCGCCCACGCCGAAACCGCCATGGACCTGGAAGACGCCCTGCGCGTGCGCTCCGGGATTCCGGCCACGGTGTTCCACGAAGGCATGAGCATTCTTGAACGCGACCGTGCCGCCGCCTACTTCGCTGATGAGGAGTTTGGCGCGCAAGTGCTGATCTGTTCGGAAATCGGCAGTGAAGGGCGCAACTTCCAGTTCGCCCACCATCTGGTGCTGTTCGACCTGCCGGCCCACCCTGACCTGCTCGAGCAGCGTATCGGCCGTCTCGACCGTATCGGCCAGAAGCACACCATCGAACTGCATGTACCGTACCTGCAGAACAGCCCGCAAGAGCGCCTGTTCCAATGGTACGACCAGGCGCTGAACGCCTTCCTCGCCACCTGTCCGACCGGTAACGCCCTGCAGCATCAGTTCGGTCCGCGCCTGCTGCCGCTGCTCGAAAGCGGCGACGACGGTAAGTGGCAAGCCCTGGTCGACGAGGCCCGCGCCGAGCGCGAGCGTCTGGAGGCCGAGCTGCACAGCGGTCGCGACCGCCTGCTGGAGCTCAACTCCGGCGGTGCTGGCGAAGGCCAGGAGCTTGTTGAGGCGATCCTTGAGCAAGACGATCAGTTCACCCTGCCGATCTACATGGAAACCTTGTTCGACGCCTTTGGCATCGACAGCGAAGACCACTCGGAAAATGCCCTGATCCTCAAGCCGAGCGAAAAAATGCTCGACGCCAGCTTCCCGCTGGGCGACGACGAAGGTGTGACCATCACCTACGACCGCAACCAGGCGTTGTCTCGCGAAGACATGCAGTTCATTACCTGGGAGCACCCGATGGTCCAGGGTGGCATGGATTTGGTGCTGTCCGGCTCGATGGGCAACACCGCGGTGGCGCTGATCAAAAACAAGGCACTCAAACCCGGTACCGTGCTGCTCGAACTGCTGTATGTCAGCGAGGTGGTAGCCCCGCGCGCCCTGCAACTGGGCCGTTACCTGCCACCGGCGGCACTGCGCTGCCTGCTCGACACCAACGGCAACGACCTGGCCTCGCGCGTGTCGTTCGAAACCCTCAACGACCAGCTCGAGAGCGTGCCAAAGGCCAGCGCCAACAAGTTCATCCAGGCCCAGCGCGATGTGCTGACGCCACGGATCAACAGTGGTGAAGCCAAGATCATGCCGCGTCACGCCGAACGTGTTGCCGAAGCCCAGCGTCGCCTGGCGGCGGAAACCGACGAAGAGCTGGCACGCCTGACCGCATTGCAAGCGGTCAACCCAAGCGTGCGCGACAGCGAGATCGAAGCGGTGCGCAAGCAACGTGAGCAAGGCCTGGCGATGCTGGAAAAAGCCGCGCTGCGCCTGGAAGCGATCCGAGTGTTGGTTGCCGGTTAAGCGTCGCATTCATCGCGGGGCAAGCCCACACAGTAGAACACCTGTGTGGGCTTGCCCCGCGATGAGCCACCTATAGAAGCTCCCGCTATTACCTCAATACCCAAATCATAGAAGTCAAAGTGCCATTAATCCGGATGGGTTAATGCGCTCTTTCTATACTCCTGCAGAACAGTCTCCAGACAGGCTTTTGGGGGACGAGTGAAAACTCGACAAAGAGGCAGGCTATGGAGTGGCTGGGACTACAGATGCTCGTCGATCTTCCGGCGAGCGGACAGATCATTCTAGAGTGCCAGTACAACCCTTACCTGGTCGTACTTGCGTTTCTGGTTGCTGGCGCAGGCAGCTTCGCCACCTTGAGCATGGCAGAACGCCTGAACCACGTAGAGCAGCCCGCTGCCCAGCGCCAATGGCGTCTGCTCGGCGCCTGCTGTCTGGCCGGTGGTGTCTGGGCTCTGCATTTCATCAGCATGCTGGCGTTCCAGACGCCCATTGAGGTCCACTACGACTTCGCCCTGACAGGCTTGTCGCTGATCGTCATGCTGTTCGCCGGCTGGCTGGCGATGAACACCTTGGGCCAATCTGACCTGCGCGCCCGTCATTTCTTCCAGGCGGCCACCTGCATCGGTCTGGGTATTGCTGCGATGCACTACATCGGCATGTCCGCGATGCGCTCCAACGCCGAACAATTCTATCGTCCGGACATGTTCGCCGCCTCGATTGCGGTTGCCATCATCACCAGCCTGCTGGCCCTGTTGCTGGCTCGCTACTTTCGCTATGGCAGCGGCACACTTCATCAGTTGCTCAAATACGCGGCCAGCCTGTTGATGGCCGGAGGCATTTTCGCCACCCACTTCACCGGCATGGCGGGCATGACCCTGATCATCCCCGACGAAGCGGTCGTGGTCCTGCCAGGTGCCGACAACAACCTGCAACTGGGCCTGACCATCGCCTTCATCACCCTGCTGGTCAGCGCCAGTAGTATCAGTGCCGCCCTCTCCGACCAGAAGCTGCAAAGCAAGGAGCACGACCTGCGCCGGGTCAATGTCCTCCTCAGCCAGCTGGATCAGGCGCGGGTGTCGCTGCAGCAGGCCGCTCATTACGACGCCCTGACCAACCTGATCAACCGTCGCGGCTTCAATCAGGTATTTGCCGAGCGTCTGGTCGAACAGACCACCAATGAAGGCATGCTGGCGGTGATGTTCCTCGATATTGACCATTTCAAGCGGATCAACGACAGCCTTGGTCACGATGCCGGCGATGAGCTGCTCAAAGTCATTGCCAGCTACATCAAGGCGGCGACCCGTAGTCAGGACGTGGTGGCCCGCTTTGGTGGTGACGAGTTCTGCATCCTGATCGCCTTGAGCAGCCGCGAAGAAGCCCGGCACCTCGCCCAACGCATCATGCACAAGATGAAAGAGCCGATCGACCTGGCCGGACGGCGCATGGTCATGACTACCAGCATTGGTATCAGCATCTTCCCCGACGACGGCCGTAGCTGCGATGAACTGCTCAAGAATGCCGACCTGGCGCTGTATCAGTCCAAAGGATGTGGACGTAACAGCCTGAACTTCTTCAACAGCAGCCTCAAGACCCGCGCCACGCTGGAGCTGCAACTGGAAGAAGAGCTGCGCATCGCCCTGCTCGAAGAGCGGGGGCTGCGCATTCACTACCAGCCGATTTTCGACCTGCATACCGGTCAGGTGGCCAAGCTTGAAGCCCTGGTGCGATGGCAACATCCGCAGCATGGCTTGCTCAGTCCGGACCGTTTCATCGGCATCGCCGAAGCCAACGGCCTGATCGGCGACCTTGATCTGTGGGTGCTACGCCATGCCTGTGAAGACCTGGCGCAACTCAATCGTCATGGCTATGGCAGATTGAAGGTCACGGTCAATTGCTCAGCCTTGACCCTCGGCCGCGAAGAACTGACCAGTGAAGTTAAAGACGCCCTGCAGCGGGCAGGTCTCTCAGCCCGCCAGCTGGAACTGGAAGTCACCGAAAACGCGCTGATGGGCAACATTCACAGCACCATCGCCCTGCTCAAGGACATTCGCGCCCTCGGCGTCTCACTGTCGATCGATGACTTCGGCACTGGCTACTCATCACTGGCCTACCTCAAGCGTCTGCCGCTGGACACCTTGAAGATCGATCGTTCCTTCGTTCAGGATGTACCACGTTGCCGGCCGGACATGGAGATTGTCCAGGCGATCATCGTCATGGCCCACACCCTGCACCTGCAGGTGATCACTGAAGGCGTGGAGTCCATCGAGCAGTATCAGTTCCTCGCCCAGCAGGGCTGCGACTTCGCCCAAGGCCATCTGCTCAGCCACCCGGTACCCTTGGGTGAGCTACGCGCCATCCTCAGTCAGCTTGATCAGCGCGACGAGTCGTCGCTGGTCAGCTTCCATCCTTACGCCGGTACAGATCAATCAAGGTCGCCGGATCTTTTTGCAGATAGCCCTGGCTTGCGTGCAGGCGCATCAGCTGTGCGGCCAAGCCACTGAGCGGCGTTGCCGAGCCCTGTTCGCGCGAGAATTTCACCGCCGTATCCAGATCCTTGAGCAAGGTCCGCACGTGCCATTTGACCGGTTCGAAGCAGCTCTGCGCCATTTGCGGTGCCAGAATCTGCAACGGCCTGGAATCGGCAAAGCCCCCGGCCAGGGCGTCGGCAATCAGACTCGCATCGACACCGGACTGCTCGGCGAGCGCCACCACCTCGGCAATCACCAAGGCATTACAGGCAACGATCATCTGGTTGCAGGCCTTGGTCACCTGCCCCGCCCCCACCGGCCCCATATGGGTGACCCGCTGGCCCAGGGTCAGCAGCACCGGGCGTACGCGTTCAAGGTCCGCCGCAGTGCCGCCGACCATGATCGCCAGACTGCCGGCTTCGGCCCCAGGCGTGCCACCTGAAACTGGCGCGTCGAGCCAGCTCATGCCACTGAGCGCGGCCAGTTCTGCAGCCATCTCTCGGGTCGCGGTCGGCTCCAGGCTGGAGAAGTCGACCAGCAACTGCCCGGCCTTGGCGCCCTTGGCCACACCTTCAGGCCCGAATACCACCTCACGCACCACCGCCGTATCGGCCAGGCACAACAGCACCAGATCAGCCGCCTGACACAGCTCGGCCGGGGTATCCACCCGCCGCGCCCCCGCCTCGACCAGCGCTGCACACTTGTCCGGCGAACGGTTCCAGACAGTCAACGGATACCCCGCCGCCAACAAGCGCCGGCACATTGGCAATCCCATCAGACCGATTCCGGCAAACCCCAGTGAAGGACGTGCAGTGCTCATGTACAGCTCCAGGCAGATTAAAGAAGTTGAATGATTGGACGATTCAGTTTGCAGGCGTGGCAAGGAAAAATCCTACAGCGCTAGGGCAACCCCCTATCGCTCACGTCGAATGCGCACTGATACAGTCGCGAAACTTATCCAGTGATGGCTCTATGATATCTACTAGAACAGCCACCCACCCCCAGGCAAATGGCGCAAAATGACCTCCAAGAATACTTCTGCCAACGCGGTTTCCGAGCTGACCTCACCCACTCCCGCGTTCAGCGCTCCAGGGGCCAGAGAATTCTACAGCCCGCGAACGCTTAACCCGCAGCAGTACCTGTATTTCACTGAGCCCGATATCCAGCGCATCCTCGACAATCTGGACGGCTTGCGCGATCTGGTATTTCCGCCCAGTGTCCACGTCGAAGACGACAGCCAGCTACGCCTGGACCAGCAGTTCCCATCGGTCTGCCTGATCGGCCTGGGCCGGTGCGGCTCGAACATCGCCCTGGATGTCGCCGAACTTGTATACAACGCCCGCACCTTTTATCTCAACGAATTCAACAATGAGGACCGTGCCGGCAGCGAACCCAACTACAGCCCGGCACGCTGGATCCGCAACAACCTGCGCCTGGTCCAGAACAAAGGCAGCAAACCCGTGTTCCTGGTTGAGCCGCTAGTGATGCTGGGTGATCTGGACAAAGACATTGCCGGTCGTATCCGCTTCTCACGCAAGGGTGAAAAAAGCGGCTTCATCCGCGACTACAGCAAGATGAAGATCATGGACCTCTCGGAAGTCCATGCCGGGGGTGCCGGTAACGCACCGATCCTCGGCCAGTACCTGGCCAAGATCATCCTCAACAAAGAAACCCATCGTTTTTCCAGCGCCGACTGGAAGCTGATCCATTCGTACCTGATCGACTCCTGCGGGATCAAGGCCAACCAGTCACGGTTGTACTTCTACATCTTCAGTGCCGGTGGCGGTACCGGTTCGGGCATGGCCTCGGAGTTCGGCCTGGCCCAGCAGTACTCATACATGAACAAGACCTTCGACACCAAGCCGGCTGACGAAAACGACGGCAAGAGCGGGCACTCGTTCGTCTTCGAACCAATCTTCACCAGCGGCATCTGCGTACTACCGAACATTTCCGATCACCGCAGCGAAATGTCCGAGGCCTTGCACATCAACGCCGGACGCCTGCTGTGCAAGTACCTGTCGGAAGAATGGGACTTCTCTTATAACTTCGATAATGAAGACAGCAGCGAAGCCAGCGTCATGGGGCGTATTCGCCCCTGGAACGCGATGATGCTGATTTCCAACGACATCATGCGCTACGCCGAAGAGAATGATGACGGCAACATCCAGAACATTGATGTCAATGCCATGGAAAAGCACGCCAACCAGTACATCTCCCAACAGATCTTCAACATTCTGACCGCCCAGGCGGTGACCACCGACTACGACCAGAATTACTTCCGCCGCGCCGGCATCGACATCGGCGAAACCATTCGCCTGGATGCCAACGACCTGTTCATGAGCCTCGCCGGACCTGTGGCCATTGCCTACGCAGAATCCGTGGTACCGGAACAGCCGTCACCGAATTCGGATAAATTCAAAGTGTTCGAGAAGGACCAGCCGCGTCTGAACATCGACGACCTGTTCTTCCGCTCCATCGACCTGCCGCATTTCAACAAGGTGACCCAGGCGATCGAGGGCATCAGCCTGTTGCCGATCGAATCCAAGCGCTATCGTGCGGCGCTGGAACAGTACAAGGCCTCCGGTTATGACGCGGCGGCCCTGCACGACCTGCACTTCTTCAAGAACTGTTCGTCGGTGGTGTCGATCGTATCCTTGCCCAAGGACTACAAGCTCTCGTACATGGACTTGAACCGGCTCAAGACCCACCTCAACAGCCTGTTCCCCAACACCACCCTCAAGCGCTATGCCCTGGTGATCGGCGCTTCGGCGAACCTGTCGCTGACCACCCTGATCGCCAAGAGCCCGTGCCTGTCGGACGACTTCCTGACCTTGATCGTGGCCTTCATCAAGCGTTGCTTTGCGCGCAACCCGTACCGCTTCGACGACACCCTGGACAACGCCATCCTCGAATTCATCACCAGCGATACCTTCGATGAAGAACGCATCGATGATTTGCTCAATGAATTCGAAAACCCGGCGAAAATCCTCGATACCAACTGGTATGCGATCAAGCCGATGTACGAGAAGAAGTACCGCGAGCTGATCAACGACAAGAGCAAGTTCGTCTCGATCAACGACATTCGACTGTCGCGCGAATGCGTGAAGAAGGCAGTGAAATACCTGCGCGAAATCTTCCGTCACCGGATCGGCAAGACCCGGGTGATTTCGCTGAACAGTCATACTGGAAAAGTGGATTACTGATCAGAAGCATCGCGGGGCAAGCCCGCTCCCACAGATCCACCTTGTGGGAGCGGGCTTGCCCCGCGATCTGTTACCGTTAACGTTAAGCACACTCAACTGTTACCAACAGCCACCCTCGCTGAACAGTCCCGCGCACCAAAATCTCTTCGCTGCTTGTTTTCACGCACCAATCTGGGGCGCGCTCAGGCGTTTTTCTTTTCCTGAATCACAATAAACGGCGAAACCACCACCGCCCAGATCTCTGGATCGCGGCTCTGAAGGTCTAGCGCCTGCTCGGCAGACACAGGGCCTACCGCGCCAGCATTGCGCCATGCAGCGAAGGTTTCACTGCGGTTCTCGGCCATTGCCTGCGCAACTTCGATCAGGTCCAGAGCCGCGTCGACCCAAATCAGGTCACCTTTGGCCCAAAAACGCTCCAGGGCTTTCCACTCGATTACTGCGGTCTCGCCGAGCAGTTTGGCATAGAGGGTGCTTGGTTGATCAGTCATGGGTTCCTGCCAGAAATAATTCGACTACTGTAAGAGGTCGGTATTTTTGCAGAAAAACCCGGTTTCAAATAAGTAATTGATCGAAAAGGACTTGAAAGCGAAGGATTGCCGCGCGGATCAGGGCAAGGCCAAGCCGCTTTCTTGTAAGTTTCTGTCAAAAAAGCGACACGCGCCGAATTTGCCCCAGCTGGCCTGCTTTTCAAGCGACAAAGCAGCGCTCTACACTGTACCGGTACAGTTGCCAGGGCAAAATCGGAGCATTACGGTCCTCCAGCGCTGGCCGCAGGACTATAAAAATTACAACAGAATGAGTGGAGCACTATGAGTAAGGCTACTAAGCAGATTTCCAAGCTGTTTGCCGCAATGGTTCTGGCCGGGGTTGCCAGCCATTCGTTTGCAGCCGATACCATCAAGATCGGCATCGCCGGCCCGAAAACCGGCCCGGTTACTCAGTACGGCGACATGCAGTTCGTCGGTGCAAAGCAGGCGATCAAAGACATCAACGCCAAGGGCGGCGTCGACGGCAAGATGCTTGAAGCCAAAGAATACGACGATGCCTGCGACCCTAAACAGGCCGTAGCCGTAGCCAACAAAGTGGTCAACGATGGCGTCAAATACGTAATCGGCCACCTGTGCTCCAGCTCCACTCAGCCCGCCTCCGACATCTATGAAGACGAAGGCGTGATCATGATTACCCCGGCGGCCACCAGCCCGGACATCACCACCCGTGGCTACAAACTGGTCTTCCGCACCATTGGCCTGGACAGCGCCCAGGGCCCGGCTGCCGGCAACTACATTGCCGACCACGTCAAACCGAAAGTAGTTGCTGTTCTGCACGACAAACAGCAATACGGTGAAGGCATCGCCACCGCGGTCAAGCAAACCCTGGAAGGCAAAGGCACCAAAGTTGCCGTCTTCGAAGGCCTGAACGCCGGTGACAAGGACTTCTCCTCGATCATCCAGAAGCTCAAGCAAGCCAATGTCGACTTCGTCTACTACGGCGGCTACCACCCAGAGCTGGGCCTGATCCTGCGTCAAGCCCAGGAAAAAGGCCTGAAAGCCAAGTTCATGGGCCCAGAAGGTGTCGGCAACGACTCCATCTCGCAAATCGCCCAGAACGCCTCCGAAGGCCTGCTGGTAACCCTGCCTAAGTCCTTCGATGCCGATCCTGCGAACAAGGCAATCGTTGACGCCATCAAGGCCGATGGCAAAGACCCGAGCGGTCCGTTCGTGTTCCCAGCGTACTCCGCTGTCACGCTGATCGCCGAAGGCATCAAGGCCGCCAAGTCCGAAGACACCGACAAGGTAGCTGCGGCCATCCACGCCGGCACCTTCAAGACCCCGACCGGCGACCTGTCGTACGACGACAAGGGCGACCTGAAAGACTTCAAATTCGTGGTCTACGAATGGCATTTCGGCAAACCTAAAACCGAAGTTTCCCCTCAGTAATCGCGTCTGACTACATGACTACAAGCCCACTGTGCGAGCAGTGGGCTTTGTTTTACGAGGTTCATGGGCCTGATTCCCGCGATCCGGGAGCAGGTTCACCTGAAAATCTTAAAACCGTCACCAGCGGTTCGCTGGCAGTGCCTGTGTCGAAGTGGCCTATAGACCACAAGACCGCGCCGGGCTCACCCCCACCAGTGAAATGCGTATCAGGTTTTTAGGAGCGCTGTAATGCCTGAGATCTATCACTTCTTCCAACAGCTGGTTAATGGTCTGACCATTGGCAGCACCTATGCCTTGATAGCCATTGGCTACACAATGGTTTACGGCATCATTGGAATGATCAACTTCGCCCATGGCGAGGTCTACATGATTGGTTCCTACGTGGCCTTCATTGCCCTTGCCGGGCTGGCCATGATGGGGGTCGATTCACTGCCGGTATTGATGACCGTCGCCTTCGTCGCCACGATCTTCGTAACCAGTGCCTATGGCTACAGTATCGAACGGGTCGCCTACCGCCCCTTGCGTAACAGCAACCGGTTGATCCCGCTGATTTCTGCCATCGGTATGTCGATTTTCCTGCAGAACACCGTATTGCTATCCCAGGACTCCAAGGACAAGTCCATCCCCAACCTGATCCCGGGGAGTATCTCCTTCGGCCCAGGCGGCGCAGAGGAAGTGCTGATCTCTTACATGCAGATCCTGGTCTTCATCGTCACCCTGGTGGCCATGACCGGTTTGACCCTGTTCATCTCCCGTTCTCGCCTGGGCCGTGCCTGCCGCGCCTGCGCCGAAGACATCAAGATGGCCAACCTGCTGGGTATCAACACCAACAACATCATTGCCCTGACCTTCGTTATCGGTGCCGCCCTGGCAGCCGTAGCGGCGGTACTGCTGAGCATGCAGTACGGTGTGATCAACCCCAACGCCGGATTCCTGGTAGGCCTGAAGGCCTTCACCGCGGCGGTACTGGGCGGCATCGGCAGTATTCCGGGCGCCATGCTCGGCGGGCTGGTGCTGGGGGTGGCTGAAGCCTTTGGCGCCGACATCTTTGGCGACCAGTACAAGGACGTGGTGGCCTTCGGTCTTTTGGTTCTGGTGCTGTTGTTCCGTCCGACCGGCATTCTCGGCCGTCCGGAGGTTGAAAAAGTATGAACAAAAATCTCAAACAGGCGTTTTTCAGTGCCTTGCTGGTTTGGGCCGTCGCCTTCCCGGTGCTTGGCCTGAAACTCAGCATCGACGGCATCAACCTGATCGTCCACAGCCAAGGCCCCTTCACCCTCACGGTCATCGCCGTGTGTTCGGTGCTGATGTTCCTGCGCGTGTTGTTCGACAAGCAGTGGAGTGCGGTCACCAGCCGCCGCTCGGAGCGCAAGTTGATTTCGCCGGCTGTAAGCAACTTCCTGACCCTGCCCAAGACCCAACGCTGGGTGGTCATGGGCCTGATCGTGGTTGCCCTGGTCTGGCCGTTCTTCGGCTCACGCGGCGCGGTCGACATTGCCACCCTGATCCTGATCTACGTGTTGCTGGGCCTGGGCCTGAACATCGTGGTCGGTCTGGCTGGCCTGCTCGACCTGGGTTATGTCGGCTTCTACGCCGTCGGTGCCTACACTTATGCCCTGCTATCGCACTACTTCGGCCTGAGCTTCTGGATCTGCCTGCCGCTTGCCGGCCTGATGGCGGCAACCTTCGGCTTCCTGCTCGGCTTCCCGGTATTGCGTCTGCGCGGTGACTACCTGGCCATCGTGACCCTGGGTTTCGGCGAGATCATCCGTCTGTTCCTGCGTAACCTCACCGGTTTGACCGGCGGTCCGAACGGCATCAGCAACATCGAGAAGCCGACCTTCTTCGGCCTGACCTTTGAACGCAAAGCCGCCGAAGGCCTGCAGACCTTCCATGAGTTCTTCGGTCTGCAGTACAACTCGATCAACAAGGTGATTTTCCTCTACCTGGTCGCCCTGCTGCTGGCCCTGCTGGCGCTGTTCGTGATCAACCGTCTGCTGCGTATGCCGATCGGGCGTGCCTGGGAAGCGCTGCGTGAAGACGAGATCGCCTGCCGTGCCCTGGGCCTGAACCCGACGGTGATCAAGCTGTCGGCCTTCACCCTCGGTGCCTGCTTCGCCGGTTTCGCCGGTAGCTTCTTCGCCGCACGCCAGGGCCTGGTGACGCCGGAGTCGTTCACCTTCATCGAGTCGGCCATCATCCTCGCCATCGTGGTATTGGGCGGTATGGGTTCGCAACTGGGCGTGATTCTCGCGGCCATTGTGATGATCCTGCTGCCCGAACTGATGCGTGAGTTCAGCGAGTACCGCATGTTGATGTTCGGTGCGCTGATGGTGTTGATGATGATCTGGCGTCCGCAAGGCTTGCTGCCTATGCAACGTCCTCATATGGAGCTGCGTCGATGAGCCGCGAAATTCTGCAAGTCAGCGGCCTGAGCATGCGCTTCGGCGGCTTGTTGGCGGTCAATGGCGTGGCCCTGACCGTCAAGGAAAAACAGGTCGTGGCGTTGATCGGCCCCAACGGTGCCGGCAAGACCACGGTGTTCAACTGCCTGACCGGTTTCTACAAGCCCAGTGGCGGCACTATCTTGCTCGATGGTCAACCGATCCAGGGCCTGGCCGGTCACGAGATCGCCCGCAAGGGCGTGGTGCGGACCTTCCAGAACGTGCGCCTGTTCAAGGAAATGACCGCGCTGGAAAACCTGCTGATCGCCCAGCACCGGCACCTGAATACCAACTTCTTCGCCGGCCTGCTCAAGACCCCGTCCTTCCGCCGCAGTGAGCACGAAGCGAAAGAGTACGCACGGTACTGGCTGGAGAAGGTCAACCTGTTCGAGTTCGCCAACCGTCCCGCCGGCACGCTTGCCTACGGCCAGCAACGTCGCCTTGAAATCGCCCGCTGCATGATGACCCGTCCACGGATCATCATGCTCGACGAACCGGCAGCCGGCCTGAACCCGAAAGAGACCGAAGACCTCAAGGCGCTGATCAGCCTGTTGCGCGAAGAGCACAACGTCACAGTGCTGCTGATCGAGCACGACATGAAGCTGGTGATGAGCATCTCCGACCACATCGTCGTGATCAACCAGGGCACCCCCCTGGCCGACGGTACGCCGGACCAGATCCGCGACAACCCTGATGTGATCAAAGCCTACCTGGGGGAAGCGTAAATGCTGCAGTTCGAAAACGTTTCCACGTTCTACGGCAAGATCCAGGCGCTGCACAGCGTCAACGTCGAGATCCGCCAGGGCGAGATCGTCACCCTGATCGGCGCCAACGGCGCAGGCAAGTCGACCTTGCTGATGACCCTGTGCGGTTCGCCCCAGGCTCACAGCGGCAGCATCAAGTACCTAGGTGAAGAGCTGGTAGGCCAGCCCTCCTCGCACATCATGCGCAAGAGCATTGCCGTGGTCCCTGAAGGTCGCCGGGTGTTCGCCCGCCTGACCGTAGAAGAGAACCTGGCCATGGGCGGCTTCTTCACCAACAAGGGCGACTATCAGGAGCAGATGGACAAAGTCCTGCAACTGTTCCCACGCTTGAAGGAACGCTTTACTCAGCGTGGCGGCACCATGTCCGGTGGCGAGCAGCAGATGCTTGCGATCGGCCGGGCGCTGATGAGCAAGCCCAAGCTGCTGTTGCTGGACGAACCGTCGCTGGGCCTGGCACCGATCATCATTCAGCAGATCTTCGACATCATCGAGCAACTGCGGCGTGATGGCGTAACGGTGTTCCTGGTCGAACAGAACGCCAACCAGGCACTGAAAGTCGCCGACCGTGCCTATGTGCTGGAAAACGGCCGGGTGGTGATGCAGGGCACCGGCGAAGCCCTGCTGACCGATCCCAAAGTGCGTGACGCCTACCTGGGCGGTTGACCTGCTGCAACGCAAACGAAAAAAGGCCTACGGGCCTTTTTTCTTGCCCGCTGTAACGCCTTCCGGGCACCGGACTCTAGTGCAGCAGGTGAGCCACAGCCAGTGGCACTCGCCCCTCTAACCTACTGGAGTCCCACCATGAACAAATCCATCAGCGCCGCCGCCCTCATCCTCAGCCTCGGTTCGAACCTGGCCATCCTGCCGGTCGTACACGCTGCCCAAGACATGAAAATGGACAAGGAAACCAGCATGGAAAAGGACATGAAAATGGACAAGAGCATGTCCGGCGACAAGATGGACATGAGCAAAGACAAGATGAGCAAGGACGACAAGATGATGAAAGGTGAAAAACACGACGACAAGATGTAATCCCTACAGCATCTGCAACGCCTGGCTGCTGCGCTTGAACCAGCGCAGCAGGTAGTCGGCAAGCACCTGGACCCTTCTGGGCATTCTGCCCTGATAGGGATGCACCAGAAACAACGGCACACTGCGGGTGTGGTAGTCACGCAGCAACCACTGCAAACGGCCGTCGGCAAGTTCCGCATGCACCATGTATGAAGGCAGTCTGGAGATGCCAGCACCGAGCAACGCAGCTTTTTTCAGCAGGCTGTAGTGATTGCTGGCAAAACTGCCGGCGACCTGCACCCGCAGCAGTTCATGCTGGTGGTGATACAACCATTCTTCCCGCCCGCTGTAGTGGCTGTTGAGCAAACAACAATGACCGCTTAACTCAGTCGGCGTGCGCGGTTCGCCATGACGCTGCAGATAAGCAGGGCTGGCGCAGGTCAGTTCCTGCATGGCCAACAGGGGGCGCGCAACCAATCGTGCATCATCCTGGACCTCGGTGCGGATCGCCAGATCGAAGCCGTCCGCCAACAGATCCCGGTATCCATTGTTCAGCTCCAGTTCCACCTGCAGATCCGGATAGTCGACTGCAAACTCCAGCAGCAAGCCTTCGAAGAAGGTCTCGCCCAGCGACACCGGTACCGTGAGGCGCACCGGGCCAGCCAGTTCGTCCTTGAGCATGGCCAAGGTCTGACGCGCCCCCTCCATTTGCCGTACCAATGCCTGGGCCTGGGGCAACAACATGGCACCCGCCGCAGTCAAGCTCAGGCGCCGCGTGGTGCGGTGCAGCAGCTTTACCGAATGACTGGCCTCCAAGGCACTGATGCGCTTGGACAGCTGGCCCTTGCTCCACCCCAGTTGCTGAGCGGCAAGGGTAAAGCTGCCGACATCCATCAGTACGGCGAAGGCCGCCAGATCATCCAGGTCGCTCATTGATTGTTTCCATATGAAAACCAAAGGTTGCCTATTAGCACGCTTATCTACAGAAAAATCCACCCTAGACTTGAGCCTTGTCCCCAACAACCTGCGAGGAACGGTTCAATGAAAATTCTGTTGATCGGCGCCAACGGCACCATTGGTTCGGCGGTGGCCAAAGAGCTGGAACAACGTCATGAGGTGGTGCGTATCGGCCGCAGCAGCGGTGACTACCGGGTGGATATCAGCGACAGCGCTTCGATTCGCCGCCTGTTCGAACAGACCGGACGCTTCGATGCACTGGTCTGCGCGGCCGGTAACGTCACCTTCGCAGCATTGGACGAGATGACCGAAGAGCACTTTGCCCTGGGTCTGAACGACAAGCTCATGGGCCAGGTCAATCTGCTGCTGATCGGCCAAGATTTCATCAACGACGGCGGCTCTTTCACCTTCACCACCGGCATCACCAGCCATGACCCGATCCGTACCGGCACCTCGGCCAGCCTGGTCAACGGCGCCATTGATGCCTTCGTCAAGGCGGCGGCTATCGAGTTACCCCGTGGTTTGCGGGTCAACTCGATCAGCCCCAACGTACTGGTCGAAGCCATGCCGGCCTACGCCCCGTATTTCCGTGGCTTCAAGCCCGTACCGGGGGCTGAGGTGGCGCTGGCCTATGCCAAGAGCGTCGAGGGCCTGCAAACCGGCCAGACCTATCATGTCGGTTGAGGCCTTGTGATCGGCGGCCAGCCTGCGTAACGTGGCGGCACCTTTCGGTAGAGACCCTGGAGTTTGCTTGATGCGTGCCGCCCCTTCATTGTTGCTTGTCGCCCTGTTGCCGCTGTTTGCCGGCTGCCAGATGCTGGCGGAAAAACCGCAGACAACCTCTAGCGCAGGCATGACCCGGATGCAGGGCGAATTGACTGCCCAAGGCGGCCAGCTGCTGTTCAAGCCTTGTACAGAAAATCGCCACTTTGCCGTCTTCGATAGCGGCAACACCGGCCTGCTGCAGGAAGCCGCTGCCCTGGCCAGCGAACCGGGCACGCTGTTCGCGGATGTCAGCGGTAACCTGTCCGCCAGCCAGAAAGCCGGTAACGACGGGCAATTGAATGTTCAGCGCTTGTACCGGGTCGAGAACTCCAGCAGGGCCTGCAGCGATCCCAACTTCAAGCGCCTGACCGTGCGTGCACACGGCAACGAACCAGATTGGGACCTCAAAGCCAGCGGTAAGGGCATGGTCCTGACGCGTCCGGGCGTACCGGAACTGGCCGTGCCGTTTCTGGAAGAACAATTGCCCGATGGTCGTTTCAGCCTCAGCACCGAGGCCAACGGCCAGCGCGTTGATCTCTGGGTCGCTCCGCAACGCTGTGTCGACAGCATGAGCGGCGCTGTCAGCCACCTGAGCGCCGAGCTGCGGGTCAACGGCCAGACCCTGCGCGGTTGCGCCTACTACGGCGGCTCACGCAACGACTGATCATCGGCGCCTGCGTTAATCCTGCCTGCAAAGGCGGCGAACAGCTTATACTTGGCGGTTTGTGTAAAGCCGCCGGCCGTTCATGGCCGGGATACTGGACCCTGCCATGTTACGAATCACCGAACTGAAGCTGCCGCTGGATCACCCTGATGAAGCCCTGCGCGAGGCCATCGTGCAACGCCTGGGCATCAGCGACGACCAGTTGCTGGACTTCACCCTGTTCAAGCGCAGCTATGATGCCCGCAAGAAGAACAGCGAAATGCTGTTCATCTATACCATCGACCTGAACGTCAGCAACGAAGCCGAGCTGCTGCACAAGTTCGCCGACGACCACAACGTCAACGTCGCGCCGGATGTCAGTTACAAGGTGGTCGGCCAGGCCCCTGCCGACCTGCAAGAGCGTCCCATCGTGGTCGGCTTCGGTCCATGCGGGATTTTCGCCGGCCTGCTGCTGGCGCAGATGGGCTTCAAGCCGATCATTCTCGAACGCGGCAAGGAAGTGCGTCAGCGTACCAAGGACACCTGGGGCCTGTGGCGCAAAAGCGTGCTCAACCCCGAGTCGAACGTACAGTTCGGTGAAGGTGGCGCCGGTACCTTCTCCGACGGCAAGCTCTACAGCCAGATCAAGGATCCGCAGCACCACGGTCGTAAGGTGTTGCACGAGTTCGTCAAAGCTGGCGCGCCGGAGGAAATCCTCTACGTCAGCAAACCGCACATCGGCACCTTCCGCCTGACCGGCATGGTCGAGAACATGCGACACGAGATCCATGCTCTGGGTGGTGAAGTACGCTTCGAACAGAAAGTCACCGACCTGTTGATGGACGATGGCCAGCTCAACGGCGTGGTGTTGCAGAGCGGTGAACAGCTGCACTCGCGTCATGTGGTTCTGGCCCTGGGCCATAGCGCCCGTGACACCTTCCGCATGCTGCATGCCCGCGGCGTGTTCATGGAAGCCAAACCGTTCTCCATCGGTTTCCGTATCGAACACCCGCAGTCGCTGATTGACCAGGCACGCCTGGGCAAATATGCCGGACACCCGAAACTGGGTGCGGCGGACTACAAACTGGTGCACCATGCCAAGAACGGTCGTTCGGTCTACAGCTTCTGCATGTGCCCGGGTGGCACTGTGGTCGCGGCCACCAGCGAGCCGGGCCGGGTTGTCACCAATGGCATGAGCCAGTACTCGCGTAACGAGCGCAATGCCAACTCGGGCATCGTCGTCGGCATCACCCCGGAGCAGGATTATCCGGGAGGTCCACTGGCAGGTATCGAGTTACAGGAACAACTTGAAGCTCATGCTTACGTGCTTGGTGGCAGCAACTACCAGGCACCGGCACAGCTGGTGGGTGACTTTGTCGCCGGCAGACCATCCACCGCCCTGGGCAGTGTCGAGCCGTCCTACAAACCCGGCGTCAATCTTGGCGACCTGGCCCCGAGCCTGCCTGACTTCGCCATCGAAGCCATTCGTGAAGCCTTGCCGGCCTTCGATCGCCAGATCAAGGGTTACAACCTGCATGACGCGGTGTTGACCGGTATCGAAACCCGCACCTCATCGCCGCTGCGTATCACCCGCGATGCCAGTATGCAGAGCCTGAACCTCAAGGGCCTGTTCCCGGCGGGTGAAGGTGCAGGTTATGCCGGCGGGATTCTGTCGGCGGGTGTCGACGGGATTCGCATTGCCGAAGCGGTGGCTCGCAGCATGTTGGGCTTGGAAGGCTGATAGAGCAATCGCGGGGCAAACCCGCTCCCACAGTGTGGGAGCGGGTTTGCCCCGCGATGCGCTTCAGATCCCTGCGCGCAATACCGTCTCAGGCAACGCCTCACCCCGTTCCACACAGGCTGTCACTGCCGCGATCAGCCCCGGCAACTGATACCCCTGCCCCGCCAGCCAATCCTGGTCGTAATAGGTGGTCGCATAGCGATCGCCACCATCACACAGAATCGCCACGATCGATCCCGCCTCCCGCGCCGCTTGCATCTGCCGTGCCGCCATCAGCGCGCCGATCAAGTTAGTGCCACTCGATCCCCCTACCCGACGCCCCAGGCGTTCGGCCAGGTAATGCATGGCCGCCAGGGACAGTGCATCGGGTACTTTGATCATGGCGTCGATCACCTGTGGCAGGAACGACGCCTCTACCCGTGGCCGGCCAATGCCCTCGATCCGCGATCCACAATCGAGCAACAACGAACGGTCGCCACTGGTATAGCTGTCAAAAAATACCGAGCGCTCGGCATCGGCACACAGCACCCGGGTGGCATGCTGGCGATAGCGAACATAACGCCCAAGGGTTGCGGTCGTGCCGCCAGTGCCCGGACTCGAGATCAGCCAGCTAGGCTCTGGATGCCGCTCGAAACGCATCTGGGTGAAGATCGATTCGGCAATATTGTTGTTGGCGCGCCAGTCGGTGGCGCGCTCGGCATAGGTGAACTGGTCCATGAAGTGACCACCGGTTTCCCGCGCCAGACGCTCGGACTCTGCGTAGAGCTGCGTCGGGTCATCCACCAGATGACTGCGGCCACCATAGAAGGCGATCTGCGCAATCTTTTCCTGGGAAGTACTGGCAGGTACCACGGCGATGAAGGGCAGACCGAGCAAGCGCGCGAAGTAGGCTTCGGAGATTGCCGTCGAGCCGCTGGAGGCTTCGATCACCGGCGCCCCTGGCCGTAACCAGCCATTGCACAGGGCATAGAGAAACAGCGAGCGGGCCAGGCGATGTTTGAGGCTGCCTGTAGGGTGGCTGGATTCGTCCTTGAAGTACAGCTCGACCTCGGGAAAGCCCGGCAAGGGCAGCGGGATCAGGTGAGTGTCGGCACTGCGCTGGAAGTCCGCCTCGATGATACGGATTGCTTCACGTGCCCACTGGCGGTGATCGTTCATGGTCCGGTTCCGAAAAATATCGATATACAAGGGACCATGTTAGGAAAGTCCCTACATCTCCAACAGATACAGCCGGGCAAAATATTCCTGCCCAACTGCTAGGCTGCCCTAGGCAGATTAGTCACAGCTTATAACAAAAAAGAATATAGTTTTTGTTTTAATGCATATCTTCTCAGGGTAGGGTGTGCCCCTATCGGAATCCTCAGGATGGAGAGCGCCCTTGCTGCGTAGTACCTTCACACGTTTCTTTAAGCTGGAAGCGGCCAGCGGTCTATTGCTGATTGCCGCAGCCGCCCTGGCCCTGATCATCAACAACTCGTCGTTGTCGTACCTGTACAACGGCCTGCTGGAAGTGCCAGTGGTCGCCCAGATTGGCGCGCTGAAAATTGCCAAACCCCTGCTGCTGTGGATCAACGACGGCCTGATGGCCCTGTTCTTCCTGCTGATTGGCCTTGAGGTCAAGCGCGAGATAATCGACGGGCATTTGTCCAAACCCTCGCAGATTGTCTTGCCAGGTGCTGCTGCCATCGGCGGCATGGTGGTACCGGCGCTGATCTACTGGTTCCTGAACAAGGACGACCCCGCCGCCGTTGCCGGCTGGGCCATCCCCATGGCCACCGACATCGCCTTTGCCCTGGGCGTATTGGCGCTGCTGGGCAAGCGCGTGCCGGTGTCACTCAAGTTGTTCCTGATGACTCTGGCGATCATTGATGACCTGGGTGCAATCATCGTTATTGCGCTGTTCTACTCGGGCGAGCTATCGAGCCTGTCGCTGATGCTGGCCGGCGCCTGCTTGCTGGCGCTGATCGCGATGAATCGGCTCGGGGTGGTCAAACTCGGGCCGTACATGGTGATCGGCTTGATCCTCTGGGTCTGCGTACTCAAGAGCGGTGTCCATGCCACCCTCGCCGGGGTCACCCTGGCCCTGTGCATTCCATTGCGTACACGCAACGCTGAACCTTCTCCGCTGCTGACGCTGGAGCATGCCCTGCATCCCTGGGTGGCTTACGGCATCCTGCCGTTGTTCGCGTTCGCCAACGCCGGGGTTTCGCTGGCCGGGGTCAGCCTGGAAAGCTTCACCCACTACGTGCCCATGGGGATTGCCATCGGCTTGTTGCTGGGCAAGACCGTAGGAGTGTTCGGCCTCACCTGGATCGCGGTCAAGCTGGGCATGGCCACCTTGCCTGGCGGGGCAAACTGGGGCCAGGTGCTGGGGGTGGCCATCCTTTGCGGCATCGGCTTTACCATGAGCCTGTTCGTCGGCTCGCTGGCCTTTGTTCCGGGCAGCAGCGAGTACGCCGGCATGGACCGTATGGGTATTCTTACCGGGTCCATCCTCGCCGCCCTGATCGGCTACGGCGTCACTGCACTGGCGAGCCGCAAGGCCGCCACCGCCTGACCCGGCCCAGGCAATAAAAAACCCCGACTGGCACTGCCGAGTCGGGGTTTTCTTTTATAGGTGAAGTATCAGTGGCTGACCCGGCTGGTACCGTCGACAGTCATGATCCGGACACGCTCACCAACGCGGAAAATCTCGTTTTCCTGGACTGCCTGTACATAGGCACGCATGCTGCCATCGTCTTCACGCACGGTGATCTCTACGCCCTGGGTACGGGTCAGGCCTTCTTCAGCGGCAGAACCCGCCAGACCACCGGCCACGGCACCAATGACCGCGGCAACAATGCTGCCACGTCCACCGCCGATGGCACTACCCGCTACACCACCGACAATGGCGCCAGCACCACCACCGATAGGCGTTTTGGTGCCTTCGATTTTCACCGGCCGCAGCGATTCGATGGTCCCCATGCGCACGGTTTGCACACGGCGAGCTTCATCGCGCGAGTAGGAGTCACCGGTCAGGCTCGAGGCACAACCGGTGAGCAGCAGCGACATAGTGGTGAAGCTGGCAACCAGCAAAACAGATTTACGCATAGGACGACCTCCATAAGACAGGTGTTCATTAGACTCCGCGCATTGACGACTGTCACGACCGATGCGGGGTAAAATTGCTTCCATTCAGCTTCCATACAGCCTGTGTCACCGATGCAGCCTGAAAACCTTTAGCGCAAGGATAGACATGGATTACTTCATCGTCGTCATCACGACTCTGGCAGGCCTGTATTTTCACTGGTGGCTGTACGTGCGCATCCGCCGCTGGGTGGACCGCGACCTGGCGCTGTCAATGGCGGGTACGGACGAAGGCAAGAAAGCCTACATGCTTGAATGCCTGGACAACGCCAAGGCACAGAAGATCAAACGCGCCGAGCTGGCGACCTGGCTGGAACGCGAGGCCGCCGCTTACCGCGCCGATTAGGGCGCCAGGCGCTCGCGCAGCCAGTTGCCTTGTTGCAGGCGGTAGTTGAGACGGTCGTGCAGGCGGCTGGCACGCCCTTGCCAGAACTCGATACGCTCTGGCAGCAAACGGTAACCGCCCCAGTGTTCCGGACAATGCGGCTGGGTATCGCTGAATCGCTGTTCGGTGGCCTTGACCAACCCTTCAAGCTCCGCGCGATCAGCAATTACCCGGCTCTGCGGCGAAGCCCAGGCCCCCAGGCGGCTGCCCAACGGGCGCACCTGGTAATACTCGTCCGACTCTGCCGGCGTGACCTTGACCACCTTGCCTTCGATCCGCACCTGACGTTCCAGGGCCGGCCAGAAGAACGTCATGGCCGCGAACGGATTGGCCTGCAGCTGCTGGCCCTTGGCGCTGTCATAGTTGGTGAAGAAGGTAAAACCCTGATCATCCAAACCTTTGAGCAGCAGGATCCGGCAATGCGGATGGCCATCGGCGTCTACCGTCGCCAGGGTCATGGCGTTGGCTTCCACCGGCGGCTGTTCGGTTTTCACCGCGTCGTCGAACCATTGGCGAAACAACGCGAACGGCTGGTCCGGGGCCTGGGCTTCCGCCAGGCCATCACGGGTGTAATCGCGGCGCATATCGGCCAGGGTCTTGGTCATTGCTGCGTTCCTTGACGATCAGTTGGTCTTCGCAGGGCTGGTGTTGGTGGCCACTTTCTTGGCAGCAGGCGCAGGCTTTTTAGCTGCGGGTTTGGCTGCAGGGGCTTTTTTCTTGGCCGCTGTGGTTTTCGCCGGAGCGGCTTTTTTACTGGTACTGGCTTTTTTCACCGGGGCCTTGGCAGCAGACTTTACCGCCGCCTTGACCGGCGCCTTGGCATCCTGCACCGCTACCAGCTCGGCCGGGCTCGGTGTCGGCTGCTTGTACTTGGCAAGCAGGGCGACCATGGTGTTTTGCGGGGTCAGAACCAGCTCCACCCGACGATTCAGGGCACGGCCTTGCAGGCTGTCGTTGGCTGCACGCGGCATTTGCGAACCCATGCCACGCAGCATCAGGCGATCACGTTCCAGCCCACTGAGGCGGAAGATCGCTGCCACCGACTGGGCACGCTCCTGGCTGAGCTTCTGGTTACCGGCGGCGGCACCGCTGGTATCGGCATGGCCCAGGACCAAAACAGCTGTCTGCTTGTCAGTTTCAATCGCTTTGGCCACACGGGTGATGGGGCCGAGGGTGACCGGCAGCAGCATGGCCGGACGATCCGGGTTGTAGGCGCTGTCCACCGGTACGGTGACGACCAGCACGTCTTCACGACGCTCCAGTTCGAACTTGCTGTCCTTGATCGCTTCACGCAGGCGCGGTTCGTAACTGTCCAGCCAGGCTTGGGTGGCCTTGTGGTCAATCTTCGGCACGGCCGCAACTTTGGCCTTGTCGCTGTCACTGAACGGCCACCACCAGCGGCTGCTGCTCTCGGACTTGGCATTGGCTTTGGCGACTTTCTCGACAACCACTTCCTTCACTTCCTGGTTGGCCACCTTGTCCGAGCCGAAGGGCCACCAGTCGATGCCACTGTCGGCCGCCCCTTTCTGGGAGTGCTGTGCGCAACCGGTCATGGCCAGGCACAGGGCGATAGCTAAGGTTTTATGTGAAGACATCAGTGATACACCATGAAAATGAGAGAAATTCCGCCCAATTGCGCTAGTCGTTGGAATCCAGAATAGACAAAGGGTTCAGGTAACATCGGGGTCAGCCGATCAAAGGCAGGTTGCCAGGACCCGCACCAGCTTCTGGGCTCGCGGGTCCATCAACACATAAGGGCCCAGGGTATTGGTGACAAAACCAAAGGCCACATCGTACTCCGGATCGGCAAAGCCGACAGATCCTCCGGCGCCCGGATGACCAAAAGCCTTGCTGCCCAGGCCAAAGGTGGCATTGGCCACGCTCGGTTGGTCGAGCATGCAACCCAGGCCAAACCGGGTCTGGGTCAGCAACGTCTTGTCCTGGCCCAGGCTGTGCTCACGGGTAAGCTCATCGAGCAGCTCCGACTCCAGCAGGCTGCCATCGAGCACACCGGCATAAAAACCGGCCAGGCTCCGGGCATTGCCATGGCCATTGGCCGCCGGCTGCTGCATCCGCCGCCACTCCGGCTTGTTGGTACTGGTGAGCATCCCTGGAGGATTGGTAAACGCGCGAGTGGACAGCGCCTGAGGCTCACGCATGGTCACCTGAAGCAGGCGCTGGGCGGCCTCGTCCCCCATATTGCCCTTGCCTCGGGCGATATGCGCGACCCGGTAAAACTGATCGTCAGCCATACCGATGTGAAAATCCAGCCCCAGGGGGCGGGCAGTACGGGCAACGATCGACTCGCCAGGGCTGCGACCGTCGGCACGTCGAATCAACTCACCGATCAACCATCCATAGGTGATAGCCGCATAGCCATGTGCCGTGCCGGGTGTCCACCAGGGCGCTTCGCCAGCCAGCGCCTGGACCATGGTTTGCCAGTCGTAAAAAGCCTCTGCGGGCATCAACTCGCGAAGTGCGGGCACCCCGGCGCGGTGGCTGAGCAACTGGCGCAGGGTAATTGCCTGCTTGTCAGCCTGGGCAAATTCCGGCCAATAACGTGTGACGGGGACATCCAGGGCCAACTTGCCCTCACCCACCAGTTGCAAGGCGGTCACGGCGGTGAACATCTTGGTACAGGAGAACAGGTTGGCGATGGTATCGCTGTGCCAGGCCTCGGTACCGTCCTTGTCGGCGGTACCGGACCAGAGGTCAACCACAGTCTCTCCGCCGACCTGAATACACAGCGCCGCACCACGCTCCTGAGGATCGTCGAACAGCGCTGCAAAGGCCTCGCGCACGGCTTCGAACTTAAGCTCGTAATGACCCTGAATCTGCACTCAGCCGCTCCCCGCACTTACTGCTATCGAAAATGGCGTGCATTGTTTCAGCCTGCGACGGTTTTGGGAACAGACAGCGGTCAGGCTGTCATCCAGCGGCCCGACGCAATTATCCTGCGCCTGGCCGCCACACCTTGGTTACTGGGCTGTTGAGGTCTTTTCGCTGACAAGTGTCTTGCCGATCTGTTCCTGTGCTTGCAGATTGCTCTTACGCACACTGTCGACAAACCCCTGGAATGGCACGTCGGTAATACCCACCAGCCCGAAGTGACCGTTCTCGCCATCGAGCAAGCGACCGCTGGCAGGCTGGTCCAGGTACTGGAACCAGTGCACGCCGACAATCGATGGCTCAGCCAGCGCTGCCTTGACGAAAGCGGCATAGGCCGGGCCGCGTCCTTCTTCCTTGGCCACTTCCATCGGCCCCGACCAGAACGGCCCGCGGTCACGTGAGCCGAACTGGAACTCCGACACCAGCACCGGCTTGTCCAAGGCAGTGAGCTGACTGAAGTCGTAACCGTCCTGGGGTTTGGGCGTATAGAAGTTGAAACTCAGGACATCACAGAACTCGGCACAGGCCGCCACTGCTTCAGGGGTGCTGACAGCGTAACGGCCGCCCAGCAACAAGTGATTGGGTGCATGCCACTTGAGCGAATCCGCGATGGTCTTGAAGTAGGTTTCGGCAAAGACCTTCTGGAAGTACTTGAAGTCGGCTTCGATCTCCGGATGTTCCGCACTTGGCAGCGGCGGCTCGAATCCAGGATCTTCCATCAACTCCCAGGCGGGCAGATCGATCCCCCAGGCTTTGGACAGCCCGGCCTGGTTGCGGTATTTGTCGCGCAACTGCTTGAGGAACGCACGCTTGGCCGGCACGTCTGTGGTCTGGCGCAAGGTGCCATAAGCCAGGGCGTAACGGGCCTTGGGGTCATTCCCCGGGGCAGCCCAGGCCAGTTCATTGTCAGCAAAATAGCCGATCAGCCAGGGATCGTCACGATGGTCACGGGCAGCGATGGCCACGGCCCGCTCGGTGGCCATGGCAAAGCGCGGGTCGAACGGGTCGGGCATTCGCCCCCACCAGTCCATCCCTGTACTGATGCTGGTGTAGTCGCCGACGATCGACAACGGCAAGGTGTAAGGCAGGCGGTTGGCCTGTCCCAAAGCAGGTTCACTCCAGTTACCCAGGGTATTGAAGCCCCAGGCCTGCAGACGGTCGAGGGTGTGCCCCTGCCAACGCTGCAAATCGACAACGGCTGTCGGGCACTCCACTGCCACGGTGGTGTCGCTCGCAGCAACCGGAGTGCAGGGTTTGCCATGGCTACGCTCAAGGTTGGCGGCGTAGAAGTCGAACCAGCGCCCCTGATTGAAATGACGACCGCTGGACGAGCCGTTACCGTCGTTATTGTTGCCCTCGCCATAGAACTGCGCCAGTGGCTCGCCCGCTTGCGGCAACGTGGTAAACATCGACTCGCGCCCGGCTACGTAGGTGCGACCACCGTCGATTGCCACGGTGTTGACGCCCAACGAGTAGAACGGATGGCCTTCAGGGGTGACCAGATACCAGCGCCCGTCACGTTTCTCGGTACGGAAAAAGCCCTTGGCCTCGAAACCCAGGCCCGTGGTCACACCACCGAACTTGTCGCGCGGCAACTTACTGCGCTCAACCAACCAGCCCTTGAGCTGCTGCTGTTCACGGGTCGCGGCAGCCTTGAGCTGATCATCACTGACTATCTTTTCAGGCCAGCGGCCACGTGTAGATTGACCATAGCCATCGATCAAACCGGTATACACGGCCTTTTGCAGCTGGTCGTCATCCTGGATGCCAATGCGTTCAATCAACAGACTCTGGGCGACATCGGGCTTGTTCATCGACAAGGTCACCGACACCACCTGCTTCAGGTCCAGCGCCCCGCGGCTGCTGGTCAACACCCAACGCTGGCCTTCATGCATCCAGGGCATCGGTGGCCCGGCACGCATGCCCTGGCTCAGTGGCGAGCTGGCCGTGAGTGGCACCAGCACCGTCTGTGCCGGCCCTGCAGGCAGGTCGATATGGCTGGTGAGGGTCTTGCCGTCACTGCTTAATACCGTGACATCCACGGTCAACGGCCAGTCCATGCCGCTTTGCAAGCGCAAGGTCATGGCCGTGGCCGCCGACCAGTCCCAGGCACCGGTTTGCGGGCTCAGCCGCAGACTGGGGTGTTGTACCGGGTTGAACACCACACGACGCAAGACCTCGCCTTCGGCCGTCTGCTCTGCATTGTATTGCGGCAAACTGGCATCTTCGGTCACCACGTTGACCACGGCGGTCGGGCGCACGAAGCTGAACAGCGTCTGTTGCCCGGCAAGCAGCGGGGTGCTGAACAACAGTGCGAAGACAGCAGGCAAGGTACGGCGAATCATAGGGCTGGCGCTCTCCTTGAGGGCCCTTGCGGGCCTTGAATGAGACATAGACAACACCCCGGAGCATTGATCCCCGGGAGTCAGGAAATTTCCCGTCGAAACGGCGGCAAGGCATTGAGAATAGCCTTACCGTAGCGCTGGGTGACCACACGGCGATCCAGCAGGGTGATGGTGCCGCGGTCCTCTTCGGTACGCAGCAGGCGGCCGCAGGCCTGGATCAGGCGCAGCGAAGCGTCTGGCACCGCGATTTCCATGAACGGGTTACCGCCGCGCGCTTCGATCCATTCGGCCAGTGCCGCCTCGACCGGATCATCCGGTACCGCGAAGGGGATCTTGGCGATTACCACGTGCTCACAATAGGCACCCGGCAAGTCGACGCCTTCGGCAAAGCTCGCCAGGCCGAACAGGACACTGGAATCACCGCCATCGACGCGCGCCTTGTGTTTGTTCAGGGTCTCCTGCTTGGACAGGTTGCCCTGGATGAACACCTGCTTGCGCCAGTCGCGATCCAGGCCATCGAACACGTCCTGCATCTGTTTGCGCGAAGAGAACAGCACCAGCGAACCACGCGACCCCTCAACCAGCTCCGGCAGATCACGAATGATCGCTGCTGTGTGTGCTGCGGCATCCCGGGGGTCGGCGCGCAGGTCCGGCACCCGTAGCACACCGGCATCGACATGATGGAAAGGGCTGGGCACGACACAGGTGAGCGCATCCTTGGGCAAACCGGCGCGCATGCGGAAGCGATCGAACTTGCCCAGTGCGGTCAGGGTTGCCGAGGTAACCAGCGCACCATGGGCAACGTTCCACAGATTGCGCCGCAGCATTTCAGCCGCGAGGATCGGGCTGGCGTTGACCTCGATGTCGAACAACGCGCCGCTCTCGGCCAGGGTCAGCCAGCGCGCCATGGGCGGGCTGTCTTCCGGGTCTTCAGCGGTGAAAGCGGTCCACAGTTCCCAGTTGCCCTGGGCGCGCATCAACAGGCTGCCGAACAAGGGGTACCACTCTTCGGCCTGATGGCTGGCAATACCGATATTGACCTCGGCATCCATACCTTCTTTAAGCAATTCGGTCAGACGGGTGAACAGATCGGTCAGGCGTGAGAAGCCCTTCTTCAACTCGATCCCCATCTCGCGCATGTGCTCAGGCACCACGCCGCCTTCGAAGCGGTGACGCGGCCGCTCGCGGCCTTCCATGTCTTCACCGGGACGGAAATCGGCCACCTGCTCACAGGCGCTGAACATGAACTGTTGCTGGGCCTTGATCTCCCGCGCCAGCTCCGGCACCTGCTCGATCAGCTTGCCCAGGTCGCCCGGCAAAGGATGCTGGGCCAACAGTTTGGTCAGGTTCTTGGCCGTTTGCTCAAGCCAGTCAGCGGTGGAGCGCAGGCGGGTGTAGTGCGCAAAATGGCCGATGGCCTTGTCGGGCAGGTGATGGCCTTCGTCGAAGACATAGATGGTGTCGCGCGGATCAGGCAACACCGCACCTCCGCCCAGAGCCAGGTCGGCCAGGACCATATCGTGGTTGGTGACGATGACATCGACCTTACCCATGCCCTCACGGGCCTTGTAGAAGGTGCACTGGCCAAAGTTCGGGCAATGACGACCGGTACATTGGCTATGGTCGGTGGTCAAGCGTGCCCAGTCCTGGTCTTCCAGGGCCTGGGGCCAGCTGTCACGGTCGCCGTCCCAACGGTTGCCGGCAAGCTTCTCGATCATGCTGGTGAACAGTTTCTGGCTGGCTTCGTCGACCTCGATCTTGAAGCCCTCCTCCTCGAACAACTGCGCGGTGGCCGATTGTGCGTGGCCTTCCTGCAGCAACAGGTCGAGCTTGGACAGGCACAAATAGCGACCACGCCCTTTGGCCAGGGCGAAGCTGAAGTTCAGGCCGCTGTTGCGCATCAGGTCGGGCAGGTCCTTGAAGACGATCTGCTCCTGCAGGGCTACCGTTGCGGTGGCGATCACCAGACGCTTGCCAGCGGCCTTGGCAGCGGGGATCGAGGCCAGGCTATAGGCAACCGTCTTGCCGGTACCGGTACCAGCCTCGACCGCCACTACGGCAGGCTCACCGGCGCGTCGGCCTTCATCATCGCAGTCGATATCGCCAAGCACCTTGGCCACTTCGGCGATCATCAGGCGCTGGCCGTAGCGAGGCTTGAGGCTCTTGGCTTCGAGAAAACGCGAATAGGCGCCCTGAATCGTGGTTTTGAGTTCGTTGCTGATCATGGTGTCGGGGCGCCCGAAGGGCTGGATAAATTTTCAGTGTTTCGATTGGGTCGCTATCATACCCCGCTATTGCCCTTTGCGCCGAATGGAGATCCCGATGAGCACCTTTGCCCTTCCTTATAGCCTGCATGTCCTGGCCGCCCTGGTATGGGTCGGCGGGATGTTCTTCGCCTGGCTGATCTTGCGGCCTGCGGCGGTTGCAGCCCTTCAAGGACCTGACCGCCTGCGCCTCTGGGTAGAAGTGTTTCAGCGTTTTTTCGTCTGGGTCTGGGTAGCGATCGCGGTCCTGGCGATCAGCGGCATAGGCATGCTGCACCTGCGTTTTGCCGGCTTCGACGCAGCGCCACGCTATGTGCAAGTGATGATGGGGGGTGCCATTGCGATGATCGCGCTGTTCATTCGTGTCCAGTCGTTGCTGCTGCCGGAGTTGCGAAAAGCGGTGCACGCGCAAGACTGGCCAACGGGCGCGGTGGTGCTGGGCAAAATTCGCCGCTTGGTAGGTATCAACCTGCTGCTTGGCGTTGCAGTAGTACTGGTGGCGAGTACACGTCTGCTGATGTGACGCAGGACCGGTGGGAGCGGCGGTGCGACGATTCTACTTGCCGCGCCAACAAGACTAACTTACGCATGGCTAGTCTCCTGACGGGGCGCCGGAATCGACAGGACATGAAAGATACCGACCAGCAGAATTTGCAAGCGGTCAAACCAGCGATGGCTGCGCCCACGCAGGCAGCCATTGAAAAACAGTACTTCCAGCAGGTGCAGCCCGAACAACGCAGCGCCGGCCATACCGATCAATCGATTGAAGGGGAACTCCTGGGGAATCAGCAGATTCACCAGCACCACCCACCAGAACACTACCGTCAGGACTTTGCCCAGCCCCAGTAAGCCCTTCATTCGCGTCTCCTGCTGGTATTTTTTTAGGCGATGCCCATCACCTGGCATCGCCTGCAACAGTAACGGCTGGCACAGCCACGCACCAGCGGCAGGATCAATTGAGGTGCAGTTCTACCCTGCGGTTCTGCGCGCGCCCGGCGTCAGTCTCATTGTCAGCAATCGGCTCGCTTTCACCGCGGCCCTGACTGGTCACTTTCGAGGGTGCCAGACCCTGGCTGATCAGGTACTCGGCGACGCTGCTGGCACGCCGTTCGGAAAGCGACTGGTTATAGGCATCAGAGCCTTGGCTGTCGGTATGACCGATCACCTTGAGGCTGACTACACCGGGTGCATTGAGCTTACTCATCAGCGATTGCAACTGGCTGTGGGCGTTGCTGCTCAGTTCGGCGGAGTCGTAGGCGAACATCACCGAGCCCTGGTCATTGAGGGTTATGACTTCAGGTTCGACCGCTGCCTTTTCGGTCACTGGAAACTGCGGGAGTGGACAACCGGTGTCGCTGACCGGCGTGTTGGCGGGGGTGTCTGGACAGCGATCGCGACGATCGAACACGCCATCTTCGTCCTTGTCCCCATCCTGGGCATAACAGATCAGGCCGCCGGCAATGGCCCCGGCAGCACCGGCACCGGCCGCCCAGGCAGAACTTTCGATAGCCCCCAGTCCACCACCCAGCAAACCACCCAGCAGGCTACAGATTGGCCAGGTCCTTTGGTTGAGTGGTGCGCTGCCATCGCTGTGGGTGGCGCAACCGCTGAGCAGGCTTGCAGTCACCAGCACCGGCACTGCGGCCTTGGAGAAAACACTCATGGGAATTGCTCCTGTGTCACCGGCGTCTACCGGTCACACAGGAGTAAAGACTGGCCTGCGGCACTTCTCAAGCCGCAGGCCAGTTGCGCTTCAGCGCTGGATACGAATCTCCACACGGCGGTTCATTGCCCGACCGTCAGCGGTCGCATTGTCGGCTTCCGGCTGCGACTCACCTGCGCCCTGCACCGAGACGAAACTGGCTTGCGGCACTCCGCTGCTGACCAGATAGTCGGTGACCGACTGGGCACGTTGCTCCGAGAGTTGCTGGTTATAGTCATCGCGACCGACGCTATCGGTGTGGCCAGTGACACTCAGTCTGGCAGTCGGCGCCTCGTTTTTCAGGCGGGTCGCGATGGTGTCCAGGCGTTCCTTGTCAGCTGGCGTCAACCGGGCAGAGTCGAACTCGAAGCGAACATCGCGGATGACGATGACCTCTTCCTTGACCACGACTGCTTCTTCGACCACAGGCGCTGGCGGGCAGCCATTGGCATCGACCTGTACGCCACGCGGAGTACCCGGACACTTGTCGCGGCTGTCCAGCACGCCGTCACCATCTTCATCGCCATCGCCGTGGGCCCAGCAGTAGCCAGCCGCCATACCGGCGCCAAGCAATGCACCCCAGCCAGCCCAGCTCGAACTTTCTATGGCGCCCAATGCTGCGCCGCCTACACCCCCGACGGCAGCACATGTCGGCCAGTCAGTTTTTTGCAAACCTGCGCAACCAGTTAAGACGCTGGTTAGCAGAACCAAAGGTAATGCTGTGCGTACTATGCTCATTTTGTTGCGTCTCCTAGGGGGAATCGGTTTAAAACCGATGCTATGGGAGTAAAGACCGCGCAAACCGACTTCGCCAGCAATAAGCCATGATGCGGCGGTCAGCCACTATGCTTGACGGCCCGAGATCGTTAGTCTTGACGCATCTGACCGAGGATTCCCGATGCTTGACGGACTTTCCCAACGAACCCCACAGCAAGCCCTGGCGGCGCTGCTTGAACGCCATTCACCGCAACGTCTGCTGCTGGTCGGCACATGTTTTCCAGCCCTGCAAGCCTTTGCCCAGGCGCATCCGCAGGTCGAAATTGCCCAGGCCCAACCGGGTCCTTTGCCAGAGCATCTGGCCGCTCAGCGCTTCGACCTGGCCTTGCTGGTCGACTGCCTGGAACATCTGCCCAAACGCCAAGGCCTGGAATTGCTCGGTGGCATCCGCAATCTCAATGCCAGCCGCGTGGCGGTGCTGGCCGACCTGAGTGCCTGCGGTTGGCAAGACACCGATTTCTTTGCCCTGGCCCTGCAAGCCAACGAAAAGTTTCAGCGTGATGACCAGGTACTGAGCCTGTTCACTTATGATCTACGTGAATACAAACAGGTCCCGGACTGGCTCAATGCCAAGTTCTGGGCCAACCCGCAAAATTTTGGCAAGTACTGGTGGTGAAACAATGAGTGTCTCGGTTTGTCCCTGCGGCAGCGGTAATCTGCTCGACGCCTGTTGCGGACACTATCATGCCGGGCATCCGGCCCCCGATGCGCAGACGCTGATGCGTTCGCGCTACAGTGCCTACGTGCTGGGGCTGATCGATTACCTGGTGAACACCACCCTGCCCGTGCAGCAGGACGGCCTTGACCGCGCCGCGATTGCCGCCTGGAGCGCGCAAAGCACCTGGCTGGGCCTTGAAGTGGAAAGCGCCGAAGTATTCGGCGGCAAGCCTGAACATGCCTTCGTCACCTTCACTGCCCGCTGGCACGATAATGACGGCGAACATAGCCATCGCGAGCGTTCGGCCTTTGTGCAGAATGACGGGCGCTGGTATTTCATCGATCCGACAGTCGCCCTGAAAGCCGGACGCAACGACGCCTGCCCTTGCGCCAGCGGGCAGAAATTCAAGAAGTGCTGCGCCAGTTACCTGGGGAGCTAACGCCAATGACCCGTCTGTTGCTGTTCAGCTTTCTGATATTGCAACTGACTGGGTGTGCCAGTTGGCTGGACAGTGACTACCGTGATCCCGAGGTTCACCTGGTCAAGGTCGAAGCGGTCAATGTGCGCTTGCTGGAACAAGAATTCCTCCTTCATATACGCGTCGACAACCCTAATGACGGACGCCTGTTCATCCGCTACCTGGCTTACTCCGTGCGCCTGAACGACCTGTTACTGGCCGAGGGTGAGGAAAGCCTGTGGCGCAGTGTCGGCGGACATGCCCGGCGAACCTTCAAGATCCCTGTGCGCACCAACCTCTGGCAACAGCTCAAACCCTTGGCCAAAATGCTCCGAAACACTGATCAGCCCTTGCGTTACCGCCTCGATGGCGAGCTCAACAGCGGATTAATCTTCGCCCGCGACCTGCACTTATCACGCAGTGGTGAGATAATTCCCGGCGATCTTTTACCGGAGTAACCCGCAATGAACCAACAACCCCATGTCCATGGCCCTGACTGCAACCACGATCATGATCATCACGACCATGACCACGGCCATGTTCACGGTCCGCACTGCAGCCACGGCCACCAGGAACCGGTACGCAACGCCCTGAAGGACGTCGGCCGTAACGACCCGTGCCCATGCGGCAGCAACAAGAAATTCAAGAAGTGCCACGGGGCCTGATAGTGGCCTTTGAACAGCCTGAAAAATAAAGGCTGTGCCCCGCTTGCATGGCGTGGTCGGGCTCACTAACGTAGCGCCTTTTAGACGCCACGCCCTGCAGGAGCCCGACCATGGCCGCGCCAGCCTTCCCCCCTTTCCTCCCCCGGTTCGGCGTAGCCGCAGCGATGTTCGGCGTGCTTGCCCTGGGCGGCTGCCAGATGGGCGGCTATCGCGACAGCGTGCCACCGGCCAGTGGCGTACAACCCCTTAAAGGCCTGGCCCAGAACGTATCAGTGCGACGCAATGCCCTGGGCATGCCGTTGATCGAAAGCAGCAACTTCCACGACGCCCTGTTCGCACTGGGCTATGTGCATGCTGGTGACCGCATTGGGCAAATGGTCGGCATGCGCTTGTTGGCCCAGGGTCGCCTGGCCGAGATTGCCGGCCCTGATGTGCTGGAAGTCGACCGGTTGATGCGTGGCGCCCACCTGAAACAGACCGCCAACCAGCTCTACGCCGATGCCTCGCCACGACTCAAACGCTTCTTTGAAGTCTATGCCCGTGGCGTCAACGCCTACCTGTTCCGTTACCGCGACCGACTCCCGGCGCCGTTGGCGCAAAGCGGCTACCGCCCGGAATACTGGAAGCCTGAAGACTCGGCACTGATCTTCTGTCTGTACAACTTCAGCCAGTCAGTCAACCTGCAGGAAGAGCTCGCCGCCTTGACCTTGGCGCAGAAAGTCGGCAGCGACAAACTGCCGTGGTTGTTGCCCAGCTACCCTGACGAACCCTTGCCGATGGCCGAAGCCGACAAGCTCAAAGGCCTGAGCCTGGGCAATGCGTTGACCGGGCTGGCGCCGCTGAGCGCCGCCAGCGAGCAGTTGGCTGCCCTCAACCTGCTGGGCACGGCCGGCTCCAGCAACTGGGCGATTGCCCCGCAACGCAGCCGTAGTGGCAAGAGCCTGCTGGCCAGCGACACCCTGGGGGCCTGGGCAATGACGCCGGTGCAGATCCGTGCGCCTAAGTACCAGGCCGCTGGCGTAACCATTGCTGGCTTGCCACTGCTGCTCTCCGGGCACAACGGCAAGCTGGCCTGGAGTACCAGCGCGGTCATGGCCGATAACCAGGACCTATACCTGGAGCGCCTCAAGCGCGAAGGCAGCCGCTTGATGTATCAGGCCGATGGTAAATGGCTGCCAGCCCTGGCGCGCAACGAAACCTTCTTCATCAAGGGCCAGCGCCCACGGCGCGAAACCCTGTACGACACCCGTCATGGCACGCTGCTCGGCCAGGCGCAGAACGCCAGCCTGGGTCTGGCCCTGCAACTGCCACAGCTCAAGGGCGACCAGAGCCTGGATGCATTTTTCAACCTGTCACGGGCGCAGAGCGTCGAGCGTGCCTTCGATAACACCCGCGAGATCGGTGCCGCAGCGCTGAACTTCGTCTTCGCCGACGCCAGCAACATCGGCTGGCAGGTCAGCGGGCGCTTCCCCAACCGTCGCGAAGGCCAGGGGCTGCTGCCCTCGCCGGGCTGGGACGGGCGCTATGACTGGGATGGCTATGCCGACCCGATGCTCCACCCTTACGATCAGGATCCGCTCCAGGGCTGGCTTGGCAATGCCAACCAGCGCAGCGTGCCCAAAGGTTACGGCATGCAATTGTCCAACAGCTGGTACTACCCCGAGCGCGCCGAACGCCTGGGGCAACTGGCCGCTAACGGCAAGCATGACAGCCGCAGCCTGATCACCATGCAAAACGACCAGACCACCCTGTTCGCTGCCAAGCTCAAGCAGATGTTTGAAGCGCCCGGCATGGCGCAGCCGCTGAAACAGGCGATCGATGCCCTGCCCGGCGATCAGCGCAGCAAGGCCCGTGAAGCCTATACCCGCCTGATGGCCTTCGACGGTCGCCTGAGCACCACCTCGGCCGACGCCGCGCTGTATGAACTGTTCCTGCAAGAAAGCGCGAAACAGACGTTCCTCGATGAGCTCGGCCCGGAGTCTTCGGCAACCTGGCAGGCCTTCGTCGGTAATGCGCGGTTGTCCTACTCGGCTCAGGCCGACCATTTGCTCGGCCGTGAAGACAGCCCGTTCTGGAATGACCAGCGCACCCCGCAGCAAGAAGACAAACCAGCGATCCTCGCCCGCAGCCTGGCCGCAGCGATCACTGCCGGTGAAACACAACTGGGCAATGACCGTCGCGCCTGGCAATGGGGCAAGCTGCACCAGTACCGCTGGCCGACACCGACCTTCCATGGTCTGGGAGACGCCGTGAATCGTGGCTCACAGGCCATTGGTGGTGACCACAGCACCCTGAACCTTGCACCGTACGCCTGGGGCAAAGATTTCAACGCCCAGCTGGCGCCGTCGCTGCGTATGGTGGTGGATTTCGGCCAGGTCGAACCGCTGCAACTGCAGAGCAGCAGCGGCCAGTCAGGTAACCCGGCCAGCCCACACTTTGCCAATGGTCTGGATGCCTGGTTCAAGGGCCGTTACATGAGTTTGCCGCTGCAACCGCAAAACTTCGACCGCGCCTATGGCAGCAAGCGCCTGACGCTGGTGCCGGGCAAGTAATCCCCTCGCGCCTCGCAGCCGGTGCAATGCCGGCTGCGCTGATCCATATCAACTGTACCCGCCAGCAAATCCTCTACAACAACACTGGGACGAGCCTCGTTCCCAGTGCTGCCTGATGAATCATAAAAACGATTGCACACCTGCGCCCCAGGGACCACCCAGGCCGGGTGACTAAAGGAATATGCAATGGCTTCCGTACTCTCACGCCTGGCCCTGTGCGCCACGACGCTGCTGTTGATACCCGCCCTTCACGCCAGTGAGCCAGACACGGCAGCGGCTGAACCCGCCGACAAGGCACTGCTCGAACGTGGCCGATACGTTGCCCTGCTCGGTGACTGCATCGCTTGTCACACCGCCCCGCAAGGCCCGCTCATGGCCGGTGGGCTTGAGCTGAAAACGCCTATGGGCACAATTTATTCAAGCAACATCACCCCGGACCCTGACACCGGTATCGGGCGTTACAGCTTCGAGCAGTTCGACAAGGCCATGCGCGAAGGGGTGAGTGCCGACGGCACCCATCTGTATCCCGCGATGCCCTACCCGTCCTACGCCAAGATCAGCGAAGAGGACATGCAGGCGCTGTACGCTTACCTGATGCAAGAAGTGGAGCCGATCAGCCAGTCCAATAAGGCCGCCGACATGAGCTGGCCATTCAACATGCGCTGGGGGCTGGCGTTGTGGAACTGGGCATTTGTCGACAATCAACCGTTCGAAGCCGACCCGGACCGCGATCCGCTGATCAATCGCGGCGCCTACCTGGTGCAGAGTCTGGGCCATTGTGGTGCCTGCCATACCCCGCGCGGCATCGCCTTTCAGGAAAAGGCCATGGATGACGCCGACAGCAGCGGCAAGCACTTCCTCGCAGGGGAAACCGTCGAGCACTGGCGCGCCCTGAGTCTGCGCAATCTGTGGACGGTGCCAGACACTGTGCAACTGCTCAAAACCGGGCAAAACCGCTTCGCCACGGTCTCCGGAAACATGGCTGAGGTGATTCACCACAGCACCCAGCACTTCAGCGATGCCGATTTGACAGCCATTGCCAGCTACCTCAAATCCCTGCCCCCGGGCGATAACGACCTGCCCATGCCTGCCGTTGCACTGATTCCAACCACGCCGCCGGCCGATCTGTTCAGCAGCCGTGGTGGCCTGGGTTACACCCAGTTCTGCAGCGATTGCCACCGCCCCGATGGCGCGGGTGTGCCAGGCATGTTCCCGCCACTGGCCGGCAACCCGAGCATTGCTTCCAACGACCCGACGTCCCTGCTGCACATCACCCTGACTGGCTGGAAGACCGCACAGACCAGCACCCATTCGCGGGTCTACACCATGCCCGGTTTCGCCCGCTTATCGGATCAGGAAATCGCCGATATCCTCAGTTTCGTACGCAGCCGCTGGGGCAACGACAGCTCGCTTATCACCTCAGAGCAGGTGAAAAAGCTACGCGCCCAACTCAACCCGCAAACCACCGATTCGACTGCCTTTGAGACCCCGCGCCTGGCCGACCTGCTCGCCGCCGCCAACGCCGACCAGGTCATCCGCGGCATGCGCCTGCATCTGCAGACCAAGGAACTGCTGCCGGACAATGTCGGCAATGCGCTGAACTGCACCAGTTGTCACCTCAACGCCGGCACCGTGGCCGATGGTTCGCCCTTTGTTGGCGTGTCGGCGTTTTTCCCCGGGTACGCGCCGCGCGCTGGCAAGGTCATTACCCTGGAAGAGCGCATCAACGGCTGTTTCCGTCGCTCCATGAACGGCAAACCGATTCCGCCACAATCAGCCGACATGCAGGCCATGGTCGCCTACTTCGAGTGGATGAAGAACAACACCCAGCCCGGCGACAAAGTGGCCGGGCGCGGTGTTGGCAAGATTGATCCTGCGATCAAGCCCAACCTGAACAATGGCCAGCAGGTCTACATCAAACAGTGCGCGGTGTGTCACGGCGCCGATGGCGAAGGTCTGGAGCGCGCGGATGGCAGCCTGGTGTTTCCGCCACTGTGGGGCGAGCAGTCGTTCAATATCGGCGCCGGCATGGCACGCACCTACACGGCTGCCGCATTCGTCAAACGCAACATGCCAATCGGCTTTCATGAGCACTTTCCACTGGGCCAGGGCGGCTTGAGTGACCAGGAAGCAGTGGATGTCGCCGCCTGGTTTTCCCAGCAACCACGACCGGACTTCCCAGACAAGGTCAAGGACTGGCCCAACGGCGGCAAACCGCTGGATGCACGCTACTGACTTCGCAGGACAAGCCCACTCCTGCGAAGTCACTAGCGCCTCGAACATTGCCCTGCGCTGGCTGGAGCGGCGCTATAACATCGGCACCCGGGGTGCGAGAGCAATCGCTGCTCGACAGTTTTTTTCGGGGCGCGATGAACTGCACGCTCCTGGCCTTCTCCCTGAACACCTGTGCCAATACCACGGAGATCTTCGCAGGAGCGATCCGCAGCATGAACCATGGCGAGGTGGAGACAACCAAGACCTATGGCCTGCGCGGTTGGAAACTTTATGCTTATATCATCATGCCGTCGGCGCTTCGCCGCTCGTTGCCCTACTACAGCAACGAAGTGATCCTGATGCTGCACTCCACCACCGTTGCCTTTACCGCAACCATGCCGGATGTGCTCAAGGTCGCCCGCGACGCCAACTCGGCCACGTTTCTGACCTTCCAGTCGTTCGGTATCGCCGCACTGATCTACCTGTGCATGACCTTCGTACTGGTTGGCCTGTTGCGCCTCGCCGAACGGCGCTGGCTGGCTTTTCTAAGACCGACTCACTAGGACGGATATGCATCACTCGACCCACGACATTCTGGCACCGGTTCCAGGGATCGCCCGCCAGATTCACAGCTTCCATTTCGGCCCGCGGGGTGCTGGCAAGATCTACATCCAGGCCTCGCTGCACGCCGACGAATTGCCCGGCATGCTGGTGGCCTGGCACCTCAAACAACGCTTGGGCGACCTCGAAGCCCGGGGTTTGCTGCGCCGCGAGATCGTACTGGTGCCGATCGCCAACCCGGTCGGTCTGGAACAGGTGCTGATGGACATGCCGCTGGGCCGCTTTGAGCTGCAGAGTGGCGAGAATTTCAATCGTAACTTCGTCGACCTGAGCGACAAGATCGGCGATCAGATCGAAGCGCACTTGAGCCAGGATCCGGCGCACAACGTTGCCCTGATCCGCGAATGCCTGCGCCGTGCCCTGGATGCCCACCCGGCACATACACCGCTGCAGTCGCAACGCCTGACCCTGCAGCGACTGGCCTGCGATGCCGAGATGGTGCTGGACCTGCATTGCGACTTCGAGGCCGTCGCCCACCTGTACACCACCCCCGAAGCCTGGCCGCAGGTCGAGCCGTTGTCGCGCTACCTGGGTGCCCAGGCCAGCCTGCTGGCCACCGATTCGGGCGGGCAATCCTTCGACGAGTGCTTCACCCTGGTCTGGTGGCAGCTGCAGCAGCGTTTCGGCAAACAGTTCCCGATCCCGCAAGGCAGTTTCTCGGTCACCGTCGAGTTGCGCGGTCAGGGCGATGTCAGCCACCCGCTGGCAGAACAGGATTGCGCGGCGATTCTCGATTATCTGACGCAATACGGCGCCATCGAAGGCCAAGCGAGCGCCCTTCCACCACTGTCGTATCCGGCAACCCCGCTGGCAGGTGTCGAGCCTGTAACCACGCCGTTGGGCGGCCTGCTGGTATTCCACGTCAAGCCGGGCCAGTACCTGGAGGCTGGCCAGTTGATCGCCGAGGTCATCGACCCGCTCAACGACCGGGTGACTGCGGTGCACAACGTCCAGCCCGGCCTTATGTATGCCCGTTCGCTACGGCGCATGGCCACGGCGGGCATGGTCATTGCTCATGTGGCCGGCCACCAGCCCTACCGCAGCGGCTACCTGTTAGCGCCTTGAATAATCGTGATCCAGGGCCTGGTGGAAGAGCAGGAGCCACCCGCCGAGGTACTCGGAAATCCGAAAAGCGATCGCCTGCGTCAGTTTTTGAGCGGTAACCTGAAGTACACCTCAGGCGACGGGCGCGGGTGGTGGTTCGTCAGGCAACGTTGGCTCACCCGGTTCCATCGGATGGTTTTCGTCGGGTGACGGCTGGTCGGGGGTGTCCGGGTCGGGCTGACCGGGTACACCGCCTGCCTGGGCAATATGCGGATGCGGATGGGCCAGCAGTGACCAGGCCATCACTCCGACGTGATTAGGCTGTAAAACAGCCAGTTTGGCACTGATGGCCGGATCGAGTTTCATGAGCGGCTCCTCGGCGAAGTCCGCCAGGCCTGTTGCCTGGCGAAACAGTTCATCTCATTAGAGTCTGCCAGCCGCCGGGAATTCCCGCGCCTTTTCGGATCAGGTGCGTGGCAGGGTGACGCCGCGCTGGCCCTGGTATTTACCACCACGGTCCTTGTACGACACTTCGCACTCTTCATCGGACTCCAGAAAGAGCATCTGCGCCACGCCTTCATTGGCGTAGATTTTCGCCGGCAAGGTGGTGGTGTTGGAGAACTCCAGGGTCACGTGGCCTTCCCACTCAGGTTCCAGCGGGGTGACGTTGACGATGATGCCGCAACGGGCGTAGGTGCTTTTACCCAGGCAGATGGTCAGCACGTTACGCGGAATCCGGAAGTACTCCACGGTGCGGGCCAGGGCGAAAGAGTTCGGCGGGATGATGCAAACGTCGCTCTTGACGTCGACAAAGCTGCCGGCGTCGAAGTTTTTCGGATCGACGGTCGCCGAGTTGATGTTGGTAAACACCTTGAACTCGTCGGCGCAGCGTACGTCGTAGCCGTAGCTGGAGACACCGAAGGAGATCAGCCGGTTGTCGCTCTCACCGCGCACCTGGCGTTCGACGAACGGCTCGATCATGCCGTGTTCCTGCGCCATGCGGCGAATCCACTTGTCCGATTTGATGCTCATGGCGGGTGTCCTGAAGTAACGAGGTGAAGAAATTCTGTGGCGCATCTTACCGGGCCCGGCGCCCGGTTCAAAGTTTCATCCAACGCCAAGCGTCGAATCCCCGTGCCCCGGGGCCTTCAGGGAGGCATGCAGCACCGTCAGTCATGATTTGTGCGAAAGCTGAACAAGACCATTGGCACGTTCTGGAAAAAGGGTTATGGTGACGCCACTGTGCTGCACGTGTCACTGAGAATATCTACCTGATGCAAGATTTCGATCAACCCATCTTCATGAATTTTCTGCCTCTTTGCACTCAGTCTCGGCCAGGGCGTTTCCTGAGTCGTAGTTAACTTTGTCCAAGGAGACAGACCATGTCCAATCGCCAAACCGGTACCGTTAAGTGGTTCAACGATGAAAAAGGCTTCGGCTTCATCACCCCACAATCCGGTGACGACCTGTTCGTACACTTCAAAGCCATCAAGGCTGACGGCTTCAAGAGCCTGAAAGAAGGCCAAGCGGTCTCTTTCATCGCTACCCGCGGTCAGAAAGGCATGCAGGCTGAAGAAGTAGAAGTTATCTAACTTCCGCTTTACAGCTTGAAAAAGCCCCGCCCTTAACAGGCGGGGCTTTTTTTTGCCCTGATTTTGAGCTTATCGCAGGGCAAGCCCGCTCCCGCAATCCTCTGTGGGAGCGGGCTTGCCCCGCGATAATTGCAGCTTAATCTTCGCTGATGGTGATGTTAGGCATTGCAGGCGCCACCGCCTCCTGCAACACGATCCTCGCTCCCACCTGACGAGCCAGCTCCTGATAGATCATGGCAATCTGGCTCTCCGGCTCGGCAATCGTCGTCGGCTTACCACTGTCGGCCTGCTCGCGAATCAGCATCGACAGCGGCAGTGAGGCCAGCAGTTCCACGCCATACTGACTGGCCAGTTTCTCACCGCCACCTTCGCCAAACAGATGTTCGGCATGGCCACAGTTAGAGCAGATATGCACGGCCATGTTCTCGACCACGCCCAATACCGGGATATTGACCTTGCGGAACATCTCCACGCCTTTCTTGGCGTCGATCAGCGCCAGGTCCTGCGGGGTGGTGACGATCACTGAACCTGCCACCGGCACTTTCTGCGCCAGGGTCAGTTGAATGTCACCGGTGCCTGGCGGCATGTCGATGACCAGATAATCCAGGTTGTCCCAGGCTGTCTGGGTGACCAATTGCAGCAACGCCCCGGAAACCATCGGCCCACGCCAGACCATCGGCGTGTTGTCATCGGTCAGAAAGGCCATCGACATGACTTCGACACCGTGAGCCTTGAGCGGCACGAACCACTTCTGCTCGCGGACCTGCGGACGGGTGCGTTCTGGAATACCAAACATCACGCCTTGGCTTGGGCCATAGATGTCGGCATCGAGAATCCCCACCCGCGCGCCTTCACGGGCCAGGGCCAGGGCCAGGTTGGCAGCGGTCGTGGACTTGCCCACGCCGCCTTTACCCGAGGCCACGGCAATGATGTTCTTGACGTTGGCCAGGCCCGGGATCTGCGCCTGAGACTTGTGCGCGGTGATCACACAGTTGATTTCAACCTGTGCCGAGGCGACACCCTCGATACCTTCAATAGCCGTTTGCAGGACCTGGGCCCAGCCATTTTTGAACAGACCGGCGGCATACCCCAGTTGCAGCCGGACGCTGACCCGCTCGCCCTGGATATCGATGGCCTGGACGCAGCCGGCGCTGACCGGATCCTGGTTCAGATAAGGGTCGGTGTACTGGCGAAGAACGGCTTCGACGGCTGCGCGAGTGACGGCACTCATGGAGACTCCCGTTAAAAAGACTGAGTAAAACAGACCACTATGCTAACCCGCGAAACATCCACAGACGTCCATGGGGTGAAATAAATTTCCCGGCGTTTTATAGTGGCCGATCACCGTTTCATCTCAAGTAGCCGAAAAAAGTAGCCGAGCCCCCATGTCCGAGCCACGTCAGATTCTCGTCACCAGCGCCCTGCCCTATGCCAATGGTTCCATTCACCTTGGCCATATGCTCGAGTACATCCAGACAGACATGTGGGTGCGCTACCAGAAACATCGCGGCAACCAATGTGTGTATGTCTGCGCCGACGACGCCCACGGTTCGGCCATCATGCTGCGCGCCGAAAAGGAAGGCATCACCCCCGAGCAACTGATTGCCGCCGTTCAGGCTGAGCACAGTGGAGACTTCGCCGACTTCCTGGTGGATTTCGACAACTTCCACTCGACCCACGCCGAAGAAAACCGCGAGCTGTCGAGCCAGATCTACCTCAAGCTGCGTGAGGCCGGGCATATTGCCACCCGCTCGATCACCCAGTATTTCGACCCGGACAAGAAAATGTTCCTGGCCGACCGTTTCATCAAAGGCACCTGCCCCAAGTGCGCCGCTGAAGACCAGTATGGCGACAACTGTGAAAAGTGCGGCGCCACCTATGCCCCGACCGAGCTGAAGAACCCCAAGTCGGCGATTTCCGGCGCCACGCCGGTGCTCAAGGACTCCCAGCACTTCTTCTTCAAGCTCCCCGATTTCCAGGCCATGCTCCAGCAGTGGACCCGTAGCGGCACCCTGCAGGACGCCGTGGCCAACAAGATCGCCGAGTGGCTGGATGCCGGTCTGCAGGAATGGGACATCTCCCGTGACGCACCGTATTTCGGTTTCGAAATCCCGGACGAGCCCGGCAAATATTTCTATGTCTGGCTGGACGCACCGATCGGCTACATGGCCAGCTTCAAGAACCTCTGCGCCCGTCGTCCCGAGCTTGACTTCGACGCGTTCTGGAACAAGGACTCCAAGGCCGAGCTGTACCATTTCATCGGCAAGGACATCGTCAACTTCCACGCCCTGTTCTGGCCTGCCATGCTCGAAGGCGCCGGCTACCGCAAACCTACCGGCATCAACGTGCACGGTTATCTGACCGTCAACGGCTCAAAGATGTCCAAGTCGCGCGGTACCTTCATCAAGGCCCGTACCTACCTGGACCATCTGGCACCGGAATACCTGCGTTACTACTACGCCTCCAAGCTCAGCCGCGGCGTCGATGACCTCGACCTGAACCTGGAAGACTTCGTGCAGAAGGTCAACTCCGACCTGGTCGGCAAGGTTGTCAACATTGCCAGCCGTTGCGCCGGTTTCATTCAAAAGGGCAATGACGGCGTAATGGTGTCCGGCGATGCCGCGCCAGAGCTGACCGAAGCCTTCCTGGCCGCTGCGCCGAGCATCGCCGAGGCCTATGAAGCGCGCGACTTCGCCCGTGCCATGCGTGAAATCATGGCCCTGGCCGACCGCGCCAACGCCTGGATCGCCGACAAGGCACCCTGGTCCCTGGCCAAACAGGAAGGCAAGCAGGACGAAGTCCAGGCCATCTGTGCCCAGGGCATCAACCTGTTCCGCCAGCTGGTGATCTTCCTCAAGCCGGTACTGCCTTTGCTGGCTGCCGATGCCGAGGCGTTCCTCAACGTCGCGCCGCTGACCTGGGACGATCATCAGACCCGCCTGAGCAACCACCAGCTGAACCCGTTCAAGGCACTGATGAGCCGTATCGACCCGGCCAAGGTCGAAGCCATGACGGCCGCCAGCAAGGAAGACCTGGCGGCCAGTCAGACTTCCGTTGTTACCGGCAATGGCGAACTGAGCAAAGACCCGCTGTCGGCCGAGATTGACTTCGACACCTTTGCTGCCGTCGACCTGCGTGTAGCCCTGATTCTCAAGGCCGAAGCCGTGGAAGGCGCCGACAAGCTGCTGCGCCTGACCCTGGACATCGGTGACGAGCAGCGCAATGTGTTCTCCGGCATCAAGTCGGCGTACCCGGATCCGGCCAAGCTCGAAGGCCGCCTGACCATGATGATCGCCAACCTCAAGCCGCGCAAAATGCGCTTCGGCATCTCCGAAGGCATGGTCATGGCAGCAGGCCCCGGCGGTGAAGAAATCTACCTGCTCAGCCCTGACAGCGGCGCCAAGCCCGGTCAGCGCATCAAGTAAGGCCCAGCGCCCCGGACGATTGCGTCCGGGGCGTTCTCATCCTCGCGTCATTGCCGGATAATGGCGAACAGCCCTGGCAATGTGCACCCCCATGAGCGAATTCATCCTGGCCCTGATCAGCGCCGCGCTGGTCAACAACCTGGTCCTGCATCAAGGGCTGGCCATCGACCCGGCCTTGCAACCTTCTGCTGGCCACGACCGCCGTCGACTGCACGCCCTGGGGCTGGCAACGCTGGCGTTACTGGTGCTGGCCGCCACGTTGGGACAGCTGCTTGATCATTACCTCCTGCAACCCTTGCAGCTTGACTATCTACGCCTGTTCGTCCTGTTACCCCTGTGCGTGTTGCTGATCGAACCGCTGCTCGGGTTGTTGTCTCGAGCCTTGCCAAGCCTGCCCTTCAACGGGCTGCTGCCGTTGCTGCTGGGTAACGTGGCACTGCTAGGCTTGAGCCTGCAGGTCATTGAAGGCGCCTACGGCGCACTGCAGACCCTGGCCTGGAGCCTGGGCGGTGGCCTGGGGTTCTGGCTGGCTTTGGGTCTGTTCGCCGACCTGCGTCAACGCAGTGACAACGAAGCGATGCCCGAGAGCTTTCGCGGCCTGCCTGCTGAGTTGATCGGCGCGGGAGTGATGGCCTTGGCGTTTCTCGGCTTCAACGGATTATTTACATCATGAGTCTAATTCAACGCATCGACGCCCTGCTGCCGCAAACCCAATGCGGCAAATGCGGTCACCCTGGCTGCAAGCCCTATGCAGAGGGCTTGGCCAAGGGCGAAGCGATCAATAAATGCCCGCCAGGCGGCAACGAAACCATCGCCGCCCTGGCCAATCTGCTGCAGGTGCCGATCATAGCCCTGGACCCTGAGCGTGGTAGCGCGCCGCCCCAGGTCGCCTTTATCCGCGAAGCCGAATGCATTGGCTGCACCAAATGCATCCAGGCCTGCCCGGTGGATGCCATTGTCGGTGCAGCCAAATTGATGCACACCGTGATCAGTGCTGAATGCACGGGCTGCGACCTGTGCGTGGCACCCTGCCCGGTAGATTGCATCGACCTGCTGCCCCTGAGCGCAACCAGCAACATCATCCCGATTGTCGGCGGAATGGCCCAGGACGCCGAGGCCCTAGCGGCCCGCAGCGCCAAACGCAATCATGCCCGCCGTCGCTTTGAATTGCGTAACAGCCGCCTGCAGCGCGAAGAAGCGCGTAAGCAAGCCGAACGTGCGGCCCGCAGCCAACGTCCCACCACCAGCAACATCCCGGAGCAAGCCGTAACCAGCGATGACCCGATCAAAGCGGCCATCGAGCGGGTCAAGGCACAGAAAGCCGCCGCGGCCGATGCCGCCCTGAAAAAAGCCAAGATTACCGCCGCCATGAGCCGGGCACAGCTGAACAAAGCCAGAAGCGCCTTCGGTGAGACACCCAATGCTACTCAGCTGGCGCAGTTGGCCGAGCTGGAGCAAGAGGCCGAACAGGCCCAGGCGCAACTACTGGCGTTGCAAGCGGCCACCGCCCATGCCGGCCGTTGACAGCAGCGAACGCCTGCGCAGCGCCATGCTATTGGTGCTGCTGGCATGCCTGCCTGGGGTGCTGACGCTGCTCTGGCAGCATGGCTGGGGAATGCTGTTCAATCTGTTGTTGTGCGCAAGCTCAGCCCTGGCGAGCGAAGCGCTGCTGCTCAAATTACAGCAACGCCCGGTTCTGCCGTCACTCTTTGATGGCAGCGCCCTGGTCAGCGCAACCCTGCTTGCTGCTGCCTTGCCTGCCTACGCCCCCTGGTGGGTACCAGTTATCGCCACGGTCAGCGCCATCACCCTTGGCAAACAACTGTATGGCGGCGTCGGCAAGAACCCGTTCAACCCGGCCATGCTCGGTTATGCCGTGGTCTTGCTGGCCTTCCCGCTGCACATGACCCAGTGGCCCGGCGCGCAATTGCTGGATCTGGGGAGCAGCCTGCAGCATGTGTTTGCTTTCAGTACCGACGAGCAACCCGATGCCTGGGCCCAAGCCACTCTTCTCGATGGCCTGCGCAACAACCGCAGCCTGACCCTCGACGAATTGTTCAGCACGCATCCAGGATTTGGTCATTTCGGCGGAGCAGGCAGCGAAACGGTTAACCTGGCCTTCCTGCTTGGCGGCTTGCTGCTGCTGCAACGCAAGGTCTTCAGCTGGCATGCCCCTGTCGGCTTGCTGGCAAGTCTGTTGGTGATCAGCCTGTTATTCTGGAGTGGATCCGGCTCGGACTCCAATGGCTCACCACTGCTGCATTTGTTCAGCGGTTCGACCATGCTGGCCGCATTCTTTATTGCGACAGAACCGGTTTCCGGCCCCAGGTCACCAGAGGCACGCTTGCTGTTTGGCATAGGCATGGGCTTATTGATTTACCTGATCCGCACATGGGGCAGCTACCCCGATGGCACCGCTTTCGCGGTACTGCTGATGAACCTCTTTGTACCGGCGCTGGAGCGCTGTGCCGAACGTCGTCAAGCGGTGCCATCATGAACCGCTCGTCGATACGCAGCGCCATACTGCTGTTGCTCATAGCCTTGTTGAGTTTGGGCAGCAGCATGATCTGGCAGCACTTCAGTGCCCGGGATATCGCCCTGGCTGAGCAGAAACTCAAGGCGCAGACATGGCTTAGTGTCCTGCCAGAAAAGACCTATGACAACCAGCCATTGCAGACACCCCTGGCGTTAAGCACCCCCAGCCTCGCCCACAGCCGGCTGCTGGCAGGCTATCGTGCCACCCTTGCCGGTCGCCCCAGCGCGGTGGTGCTGCACAGTCAGGTCCAGGGTTATGCAGGCCAGATCGAGCTGCTGATCGCCATCGACACGCAAGGCCGTCTGATCGCCAGCAAGGTTCTACGCCAACAGGAAACGCCTGGGCTGGGGGCCAAGCTGGTAGAGCCGGGTAACCCATGGCTACAAAGCTTCATCGGTACCAGTCGGCAAACCACAGCTGATGCTGCATGGGCTCTCAAGCGTGACAGCGGTCAGTTTGATCAACTGGCAGGCGCCACGGTGACTTCACGCGCAGTGATCCATGCTGTGCATGACGCCCTGCGCTACTTCGACGAACATCGCCAGCGCTTACTTGAGGCAGGCAGCAATGAATAGGCAATGGCTGGCCGCCGTGAGCCTGGCCCCCTTGCTGGGTATCACCCAGACGCTGCTCAACGCTTGTGCCATCGCCGGCTTCAGCGTGTTACTGATTGCCCTGCATCACTTGGCAATGGGCCCATTACACCGCTGGCTCACGGCCCGCGGCAGAATGCTCGCCAGCGTGCTGCTGGCTGCGGCGCTGGTCACCTGCCTGGAGTTGAGTCTGCGCGCCTGGGCCCTACCCCTGCATCAGGCGCTGAGCCCCTACCCGGCATTGATCGCCGTGCAATGCCTGATGTTCGAATACGCTCAGGGCGAGAACCGTCGCTGGCGCGACATCGCCCGGTTGCTAAGCGCATTCGCCGCCCTGTGTATCGCCTTGGGGCTTTGCCGCGAGTTGTTGACGGTATGGGCGGGACTGCGCCTGGCGGCCCTGCTGCCCGGGGCATTTTTTCTGTTGGGCCTGTTGCTGGCCCTGTACAACAGGGTTTGCCTGCGGCGAGCCCCCTCACGTCGTCAAGGAAAGCGTTGACCCCATGAATGCCGCCAAACGCCTGGAGATATTTCGCAGGCTGCATGAAGACAATCCTGAGCCCAAGACCGAACTGGCTTACACCTCCCCCTTCGAGTTGCTGATTTCGGTCATTCTTTCGGCCCAAGCCACCGATGTCAGCGTGAACAAGGCGACTGCCAAGTTGTACCCGGTCGCCAATACCCCGGAAGCCATCTATGCCCTTGGCGTTGACGGGCTGTCGCAATACATCAAGACCATCGGCCTGTACAACAGCAAAGCCCGCAACGTGATCGAAACCTGCCGCTTGCTGATAGAACAGCATGGCAGCCAGGTACCAGAAACTCGCGAGGCGCTTGAAGCATTGCCTGGCGTGGGTCGCAAGACCGCCAACGTGGTCCTCAACACCGCATTCCGGCAACTGGCAATGGCGGTGGACACGCATATTTTCAGGGTCAGCAACCGCACCGGGATTGCTCCGGGCAAGACAGTACTTGAGGTTGAGAAGGCGTTGATGAAGTTCGTGCCCAAGGCCTACCTGCTCGATGCCCACCACTGGCTGATCCTGCACGGGCGCTATGTGTGCCTGGCACGCAAACCCCGTTGTGGAAGTTGCCGGATCGAAGACCTGTGTGAATACAAGCAGAAAACCTCCGACGATTGAGCAGATAGTAAAAACTGCGCCAGATCGATTGAAAAAATCTTTTGTACCGGCTCGGAAATTCTCGCTATAAGGTGCGCCAATGGCCCTCTTGGCTTGGAGTGACTTATGAGCACCGATAAAGAAGACCTGGTTGTTGATGACGACATTGCCACTGAAGACGCAGAGGAAGATGTTCCGGCTGAAGTGGCAAAGACAAACTTGAGCAAGCGCCGAACCATCGATAACCTGCTGGAAGAACGTCGCCTGCAGAAACAACTGGCCGATTACGACTTCGACCTCTGACGCCTCGACTGCGCAAGCCAGGTAGCCCTTGGCTGCTGAGTACCGGCCTCACTAACAAAGCCTCCTCAGCGGAGGCTTTGTTGCTTCTGACGATATCAAGCCAGACCGTTGCGCTGGGCCAGTTCGATCAAGTCAACCAATGACCGGGCGTTGAGCTTGAGCAGCAGTCGGGTCTTGTAGGTACTGACGGTCTTGTTGCTCAGAAACATACTATCTGCAATTTCCTTGTTGGTCCTGCCGCGCGCCAGTTGTTGCAGGACCATCATCTCCCGCCCCGACAGGCGCTCGACCATGTCGGCCTCGCTGGCGCCACCCAGGTTGGTACGCACCGAATGCAGCGCTTGATTGGGGAAGTAACTGTAGCCGGACAGCACGGCCTTGATTGCACTGAGCAGTTCAGTGAGGTCCTGCTGTTTGCAGACATAGCCGGCGGCCCCCGCCTGCATACAGCGCATCGAAAAGTGCCCAGGTGCCTGCGAGGTCAGAACCAGTACCCTGGCCCCCGGACAGGTGAGCGTAAGCCGGGTAATAACTTCAAGGCCGTCGAGCCTGGGGATGCCGATGTCCAGAATGACGATATCCGGATCATGCTCTCGTGCCAGTTGTAACGCGTCCACGCCATTATCCGTCTCTGCGATAACTTCATAGCCATGCCGCTCCATCAGCATACGTACAGCCAGGCGGATGACCGGGTGGTCATCCACGATCAGCACTTTATTCATGGGCAGATCCAATTGTTCGCTGTTCGATTTTTTGAGTCCGCACAATAGCCTAGTTACGCGACATATTGTATTGCGGCACCCACGAGCAAATGCACACAAAGATAAAACCTACACACATAGAGGATTAGTCCTACAAAAAACCTGAAACTGCCCACCCTCACGCTTACACCAGCGCCTTCGAACGAAACAGAGTCAACCTCTAAAACAAAAATAACACCAGACCACATAAGTAACTCAACCAACAGCACCTTAATACTTGAAGGAAAAATCCTATAACCCTTATATATATTTACCGACAACTATAAGATTCGATACAAGATACGAGGCAACAGCTTCCCCGCTCAGAAATCCCGCCCGGTGCCAACCCGGCGTGTTATTCAGACTAATAGCCACTCGACTGGGTGATAGCGAAAGTGAGGACACGGCAATGAGCAACGCAGAGCCGAAAAGCCCATTGACCATCATTGCTATATTCGCCGGAATTATCGAAGCCTCGGCACTGGCTTCGCTGCCTTTTCTCAGTGAAGACAGCCAGACCACCTACACATGGTTTCTGGTAGGTTTTCCGTTTTTTCTGACAGTCTTGTTCTTCCTTACACTCAACTTCAACTACAAATCTTTATATTCACTGCCAGTACAGGAATCCACCGACGTCTCTACTGCCCCCACTTCAGCGCAACTAACCACTGCAGTGGAATCAATGATTAACGACGTAATACAGGTACCCGCTGAATTACCGATAAGCAATGAAGCTATCAACCTCGCAGCGGACAACGGCACTGCCCATGTTCCTGGTAATCCGCCACAGATTGCACAGGCATCCGTGACCATTACCATAAGCGGAACATGTGCGAGTCAATTGCTCGAACACTTTGCCATGCTGGCATTGGACCAGACCCACCCACTGTGCAACAACTGGACACTAATCAACCTGGAGACAGGTATCCAGACAACCCTGGCAACACAGTCGATCAACAACTAAAAAAAAACCCCGGACCAGGCCGGGGTTTTCATTCAAGGCGCCGTTCAGATCAGCGAACGACCCTTGTTTGCAGCAATGCGCATACGTAGGGCGTTGAGCTTGATGAAGCCCGCTGCATCGGCCTGGTTGTAAGCACCGCCATCTTCCTCGAAGGTTGCGATATTGGCGTCGAACAGCGAGTCATCGGACTTACGGCCAGTGACGATCACGTTGCCCTTGTACAGTTTCAGGCGCACGACACCGTTCACATTGACCTGGGAGGCGTCGATCATCTGCTGCAGCATCAGACGCTCCGGGCTCCACCAGTAGCCGGTGTAGATCAGGCTGGCGTACTTGACCATCAGCTCGTCTTTCAGGTGCGCGACTTCGCGATCCAGGGTGATCGACTCGATCGCCCGGTGGGCGCGCAGCATGATGGTGCCGCCCGGGGTCTCGTAGCAGCCACGGGACTTCATGCCGACATAACGGTTCTCGACGATGTCCAGACGACCAATGCCGTTCTCGCCGCCAATGCGGTTGAGAGTGGCCAATACGGTAGCCGGCGACATTTCAACGCCGTCCAGGGCGACGATGTCACCGTTGCGGTAGGTCAGTTCCAGGTAGGTAGGAACGTCCGGCGCGGCTTCCGGCGACTTGGTCCACTTCCACATGTCTTCTTCGTGTTCGGTCCAGGTATCCTCCAGCACGCCACCTTCATAGGAGATGTGCAGCAGGTTGGCGTCCATCGAATAAGGCGATTTCTTCTTGCCGTGACGCTCGATCTGGATACCGTGCTTCTCGGCATAGTCCATGAGTTTTTCGCGGGACAACAGGTCCCACTCACGCCATGGCGCGATAACCTTGACGCCCGGCTTGAGTGCGTAGGCACCCAGTTCGAAGCGCACCTGGTCGTTGCCCTTGCCGGTAGCACCATGGGAGATGGCGTCGGCACCGGTTTCATTGGCGATTTCGATCAAGCGCTTGGCGATCAGCGGACGAGCGATGGAAGTACCCAGCAGGTACTCGCCTTCGTAAACGGTGTTGGCGCGGAACATCGGGAATACGAAGTCGCGCACGAACTCTTCGCGCAGGTCATCGATGTAGATTTCTTTCACGCCCATGGCCTGAGCCTTGGCGCGGGCCGGTTCGACCTCCTCGCCCTGCCCCAGATCGGCGGTGAAAGTCACCACTTCACAGTTGTAGGTATCCTGCAGCCACTTGAGAATCACCGAAGTATCAAGGCCGCCGGAATACGCCAGTACGACCTTTTTTACGTCCGCCATGCCATCACTCCACGGGGTTGTACGGAAAGCCGTTGATTCTACCGGCCTCGCGACAAAAATTACAGTGGGGCGACAGCTTGTGACGACAAAGCGACAAGAACTGTCGAGAGCGCGACGGACGGTCGCAGCTCAGGACTTGACTGACGGTTTGCTGGTATCCGCTTGCACCGCAGGGGCTGCCGGTGTTTCTGGTGCTTTCTCTACTGCAGTTTCAACCGGCGTTACACGATCGAGCTGGATATTCACCCGGCGATTGCGGGCGCGATTGGCGGCCGAGTTGTTGGCGGCCAGTGGATAGCGCTCACCGTGGAAGCGCACGCTGATCTGATCCTCAGCAATGCCATGCGCCTTGAAGTACTCCATTACCGCCAGGGCCCGGCGTCGGGACAGATCACGATTGGTCAGACGGTTGCCGCTGTTGTCGGAGTGACCATCAAGCTCAATACGGTTGACTGTCGGATCGGCCTTGAGAAATTCCAGGATCACGTCCAGACGCGCCTTGGCGTTGGTGTCCAGCTCAATACCGCCACCCGGGAAACCGACCCGTGCCTGGCGCACCTGGTCGTAGTTCATTGGCAGCAGCTTGGCGGCGCAGACCTGGTAATCACTATAGGCCTTACTGAATTTTACCGGCAACAGGCGCACTTCCATCGCTCGTCCTGCTTCGCTGGCATAGTTGCGAACCACGGTACTGCGGCCGTCGAGCAGACCGTTAATCAGACGACTGGCCTGCCCTTGGGAGCTGGTAAACAGCACGCCGCTACGGGCCATGCGCACCGAGCCCAGGTTGATATCGCCACGGCCTGGCTGCCACGGTGCTGCGGCAGCAAGCAAGGTCGCAGCGCCTGTGCCCAGAACATTACTGCTCGATCGCAATTGGAAGGTCGCCTGTTCACCGGCACGGCGCACGAACTCACCGCTGCCGAAATCGGCAACCGGCTGGACCAGGCGACATTCGAACTGATCGCCTTCGACCTTCCACTCAATATTCTCCAGACGAGTCTGGAAAGTGAGTGCTGTTGCCGGCAAGCAGGCAAACACGCTGAGCAGGGCTAGATAACGCTGGCGCACGGGCGGCTCCACAGATTTTCACGGTATACCCGCAGGCTATCGGTCAGGTGTGGCAAAACTTGATAGCGAGTGCTCGGACCCGGCTTTTCCGGTAGCATTCATCTTGAGTTCGACCCGCCTGGAATCCCCAATGTCCGACCGCCTGACCCTCCTGCGTCCCGATGACTGGCACATCCATCTTCGTGATGGTGCCGTCTTGCCCCACACCGTTGGCGACGTTGCGCGCACCTTTGCTCGCGCAATCATCATGCCCAACCTGGTACCACCTGTGCGCAACGCCGACGAAGCTGGCGCCTATCGCGAGCGCATCCTGGCCGCTCGTCCGGCCGGTAGCCGCTTCGAGCCGCTGATGGTGCTGTACCTCACTGACCGTACCCAACCCGAAGAAATCCGCGCAGCCAAGGCCACAGGTTTCGTGCATGCCGCCAAGCTCTATCCGGCCGGCGCGACGACCAACTCCGATTCCGGCGTCACCAGCATCGACAACATTTTCCCGGCGCTTGAAGCGATGGCCGAAATTGGCATGCCACTGCTGGTGCACGGTGAAGTGACGCGTAGCGAGATCGACGTGTTCGACCGCGAGAAGCTGTTCATCGACGAGCACCTGCGCCGTGTCGTCGAGCGCTTCCCGACCCTGAAAGTGGTCTTCGAGCACATCACCACCAGCGATGCCGTGCAGTTCGTCAACGAGGCCCCGGCCAACGTCGGCGCGACCATCACCGCCCAGCACTTGCTGTACAACCGCAACCACATGCTGGTTGGCGGTATTCGTCCGCACTTCTATTGCCTGCCGATCCTCAAGCGCAACACCCACCAGGTGGCCTTGCTGGACGCTGCCACCAGCGGCAGCAGCAAATTCTTCCTCGGCACCGACTCGGCACCCCACGCCCGTCACGCCAAGGAAGCCGCCTGTGGTTGCGCCGGTTGCTACACCGCTTATGCCGCGATTGAGATGTATGCCGAAGCGTTTGAGCAGCGCAACGCGCTGGACAAGCTCGAAGGTTTTGCCAGCAAGCACGGCCCTGACTTCTATGGGCTGCCGCGCAACACCGAGACCATTACCCTGGTTCGCGACAGCTGGACTGCCCCAAGCAGCTTGCCGTTTGGCGAGCAGACCGTTATCCCGCTGCGCGCCGGTGAGCAACTGCGCTGGCGCCTGCTGGAGGAAACTGCGTGAGTGAAGATCTGTACGACGACCAGGACGGTCCAAGCGGTGGCCCACGCCACCCGATGGCTGAACGTTTTCGTGGCTACCTGCCGGTTGTAGTGGATGTCGAAACCGGTGGTTTCAACAGCGCCACCGATGCCCTGCTGGAAATTGCCGCAGTGACCATCGGCATGGATGAAAAAGGCTTCCTGTTCCCGGAGCACACCTACTTCTTCCGGGTCGAGCCCTTCGAAGGCGCCAACATCGAGCAGGCTGCCCTGGAGTTCACCGGGATCAAGCTGGATCACCCACTGCGCATGGCTGTCAGCGAAGAGTCGGCCCTGACCGATATTTTCCGTGGCGTGCGCAAGGCGCTGAAGGCCAATGGCTGCAAGCGGGCGATCCTGGTTGGCCACAACAGCAGCTTTGACCTGGGCTTCCTCAACGCCGCTGTGGCGCGCCACGACATGAAACGCAACCCGTTTCATCCGTTCTCCAGCTTCGATACGGCAACCCTGGCCGGTCTTGCCTATGGTCAGACTGTACTGGCTCGCGCCTGCCAAAGCGCCGACATCGACTTCGACGGCCGTGAAGCACACTCGGCCCGCTACGACACCGAGAAGACTGCCGAGCTGTTCTGCGGCATCGTCAACCGCTGGAAGGAGATGGGCGGCTGGCACGACTTCAACGACTGAAGCCTTGCTGAACCCACAAAAAAACCGGCCATCAAGGCCGGTTTTTTTTATCGCACGCTATTACAGCTTGCCAGCGTTCTCGCTCAGGTAAGCAGCAACGCCTTCAGGCGAAGCGGTCATGCCTTTGTCGCCTTTTTTCCAGTTGGCAGGGCAGACTTCACCGTGCTCTTCGTGGAATTGCAGGGCGTCGACCAGACGCAGCAGTTCGTCCATGTTACGGCCCAGTGGCAGGTCGTTGACGATCTGCGAACGGACAACACCCTTGTCATCGATCAGGAACGCGCCACGGAAAGCCACGCCGCCTTCGGATTCAACGTCGTAGGCCTTGGCGATGTCGTGCTTCATGTCAGCTGCCATGATGTACTGCACCTGACCGATGCCACCGGCATTGATCGGGGTGTTGCGCCAGGCGTTGTGGGTGAAGTGCGAGTCGATCGACACAGCGATCACTTCAACATTGCGGTCGCGGAATTCAGCCATGCGGTGATCCAGAGCGATCAGCTCGGACGGGCAGACGAAGGTAAAGTCCAGCGGGTAGAAGAACACCAGGCCGTACTTGCCTTTGATGGCCGAAGCCAGGTTGAAGCTGTCGACGATTTCGCCATTGCCCAGTACGGCTGGAACAGTAAAGTCCGGGGCAGTTTTGCCAACGAGTACGCTCATTCGATATCTCCTGATGGTTTGAAACAGCTGTGCAAGCTGGCGTAAGCCGCCTGACAGAGCAAAGGTCGGCCATGATACACCGCCTGACGCTACTCGCCGAATTTCAGGCCCTGCACCTTCGAAAGCGGCCGTTGGTCGCTCTAGCCCAATGTCTGGGAAAATGAGCTTTGACAAGCATTCTCATTAACATTAAGCTTCTTCGCATTGAGCCTTTACCAGCGATGGTCTGCCCTATGTATGTGTGTCTTTGTGTTGGTGTAACCGACGGACAGATCCGCGATGCGATCTATGAAGGATGCTGCAGCTACAAGGAAGTCAGAACCGCCACCAACGTGGCGAGCCAGTGTGGCAAATGTGCCTGCCTGGCCAAACAGGTTGTACGTGAAACCCTGACCGAACTGCAGGTCAGCCAGGCTGCCTTGCCCTACGCTGTGGAGTTTACTGCAGCGTAAAAACAGCTGATTCCAAGAACCGGACCTCGTGTCCGGTTTTTTTATGCCTGTAATTCAATAAGTTAGGGGTAAAACGCGGAACACAAACATTCTTATTCCGATTAATTTTCATTTATTATTCAATAACTTAGGTTTGACAGTCGAAGTTACGGAGCTCAAACTCTTGCTTATAGGCACACTTATAGGGCAGGACCCCATCATGAAAGGCGACGTTAGCGTCATCCAGCATCTCAACAAGATCCTCGGAAACGAGCTGGTCGCAATCAACCAATACTTCCTGCATGCGCGCATGTATGAAGACTGGGGTCTGGATAAGCTCGGCAAGCACGAGTACAAGGAATCCATCGATGAAATGAAGCACGCTGACAAACTGATCAAGCGTATTCTGTTTCTCGAAGGCATCCCCAACGTCCAGGACCTGGGTAAGCTGCTGATTGGTGAACACACCAAAGAAATGCTCGAATGCGACCTGAAAATCGAGCAGAACGGTCTGACCGACCTCAAGGCTGCTATCGCCCACTGTGAAACCGTTGGCGACTTCGGCAGCCGTGAGCTGCTTGAAGACATCCTCGAGTCCGAGGAAGAGCATATCGACTGGCTGGAAACCCAGCTGAGCCTGATCGACAAGGTCGGTCTGGAAAACTACCTGCAGTCGCAGATGGGCGAGTAATTTCGCCTGCCCCGCTGCAAACGAAAAAGCCCCGCATTGCGGGGCTTTTTGTTAACCAAACCTGTAATCAGGCCTTGGCCGCCTCAGCCTTGGCTGCAGCTTCCTTGATCAGGGTCTGCAGTTCGCCGTTGGCAAACATTTCAGCCATGATATCGGAGCCGCCAACCAGCTCACCGGCAACCCACAGCTGTGGGAAAGTCGGCCAGTTGGCATATTTTGGCAGGTTGGCGCGGATTTCCGGATTCTGCAGGATATCCACGTAAGCGAATTTCTCGCCACAACCCATCACGGCTTGCGCCGCCTTGGCCGAAAAGCCGCACTGCGGGGCATTCGGCGAGCCTTTCATGTAAAGCAGAATGGTGTTGTTGGCAATCTGCTCTTTGATTGTTTCAATGATATCCATGAAGCACCTCGCGGCTGAACTTTCCGACCTGGTTGTCGGCACGGTGACGCATTGTATCGGAAAGCCGAGCTTGACGCTCGGCCTTGCCGATATCAGGCGGCAACCACCTGCACCGGCACGCCATTGAGCGCTGCATTGCCCGAGAGCGCATCCACTTGGCGCTCGTCAGTCAGATCGTTAGCACTGGCACCAGACTGACTGCAGGCAACATCCATGCGCACGCCTGCACGGGCATGGCCAAAGCCATGAGGCAGGCTGACCACCCCGGGCATCAGGTCGCGACATGCCTGCACCTCAACCTCAATGCTGCCGACCCGCGAACTGACCCTGACCCGCTGCCCATCCTGCAACTGCCGACCCGCCAGGTCATCCGGGTGCATGAGCAACTGATGACGCGGTTTGCCCTTCACCAGTCGGTGATAGTTGTGCATCCAGGAGTTATTGCTGCGTACATGTCGGCGACCGATCAGCAGTAGTTGCCCAGGTTCGGCAGGCTGCTGAGCGACGAATCGCTGCAAATCGCCAAGAATCTGCGCAGGTGCTGCCTGGATGCGCTGGTTGGCGGTTTTCAGACGGCCAGCGAGGTTCGGTTGCAACGGCCCCAGGTCAATGCCATGTGGGTACTGAGCCAACGTCTCTATCGACAGATTGAAAGGCGAACTCTCGCCATAAGGCCCGTGCCGCAAGGCGCTGTCGATCATCTGTGCCGGCGGCACAGTGGGCTTCAACGGCTTGTCACTGAGTGCGGCATAGGCCTTGGCCAGGCCCACGAAGATCTCCCAGTCATGCAGCGCTCCGTGCGGTTTGGGCAGTATCGCCCGGTTGAACCGGCTGACATTGCGTACAGCCAACAGGTTGAAGGTGGTGTCGTAGTGATCGTTCTCCAGCGCTGTGGTGGACGGCAGGATCAGGTCGGCGTAACGCGTGGTTTCGTTGATGTAGAGGTCGATGCTGAGCATGAACTCAAGCCCGTCCAGCGCACGCTCCAGCTGCCGGCCGTTGGGCGTGGACAACACCGGGTTGCCGGCCACGGTCACCAGGGCGCGCACCTGCCCTTCCCCTTCGCACAGCATCTCTTCGGCCAGCGCCACCACCGGCAGCTCACCGCCGTACTCCGGCAAACCGGAGACCCGACTTTGCCAGGCATTGAAATGCCCACCTGCGGTGTTCGCAACCAGATCCACTGCCGGCTGTGTACACAAGGCACCGCCAACCGAGTCGAGGTTGCCACTGACCAGATTGATCAGTTGCACCAGCCAATGGCAAAGCGTACCGAAAGCCTGGGTCGAAACGCCCATACGCCCGTAACACACGGCTTTGTCGGCAGCAGCGAAGTCTCGTGCCAACTGCCGGATCAGCAGCGCATCGACGCCACACAGAGGCGCCATCAATTCAGCGGTGAACGGCGCTATGGCAACTCGCACCTCGTCCAGGCCATCGACCGGCAATACCGGAGCACGCTCCAGGCCTTCGGCAAACAAGGTGTTGAGCATGGCGCACAGCAGTGCGGCGTCTCCTCCTGGGCGGACAAACACATGCTGGTCAGCCATGGCCGCGGTTTCACTGCGCCGCGGATCGACCACTACGAGTTTGCCGCCCCGGGCCTGAATTGCCTTAAGGCGCTTTTCGACATCCGGCACGGTCATGATGCTGCCGTTGGAGGCCAACGGATTGCCACCAAGGATCAGCATGAAATCGGTGTGATCGATGTCCGGAATCGGTAACAGCAGGCCATGGCCATACATCAGGTAGCTGGTCAGATGGTGCGGCAACTGGTCGACGGAAGTGGCAGAAAAACGATTGCGGGTCTTGAGCAAGCCGAGGAAGTAGTTGCTGTGGGTCATCAAGCCATAGTTATGCACGCTGGGGTTGCCTTGATAGACCGCCACGGCGTTCTGTCCATGGGCCTGCTGGACGGCCCAGAGCTTTTGCGCGGCCAGCGCGAAGGCCTCGTCCCAGCCAATCACCTGCCAGGTGTCGCCTACCCGCTTGTGCGGCGCGCGCAGACGGTCAGGGTCATTCTGGATGTCTTGCAGGGCCACGGCTTTGGGGCAGATGTGTCCACGGCTGAAGCTGTCCAGGGGATCCCCCTTGATCGAACTGATCCGTGGCGCAGCACCAGGCTCCTGAGTAGTTTCAATGGTCAAGCCACAGATGGCTTCACACAGGTGACAGGCACGGTGATGCAAGGTCTTGTTCATGGCCACCTCTTGCGGGTGTCTGGTAATCCGCCTGACTATGGGCCTGAGCGTACCTGACGGCCAGCGAGTTTTGCCCTGTGAATCTACCGGCATCAGGCACAGCGATTCGCTCGGGTGTTTGCCAAGGCGTCAGCAGGCAGTGTAAAACCCTTGTGTAGCAAACAAAAAAAACGGCCCGCCAATGGGTTACGACACTGCATGCACTGCACACAGTGAACGCCCCACTTGGTATGACGCGACATTTAATTATAGTATTGCGTCTCCCCTTATTTCGTCGCCCCGTGCGGCTTTCGCCGCAGGTCACATCCGTTGTTTCTGAAAACCGGCATTGTTGATCTGCGGTCTGTTGCAAAAAGGTAGTCAACCATGAACGCTAGGCACTTTCTCTCCCTGATGGATTTCACACCCGACGAACTGCTCAGTGTGATCCGTCGAGGTATCGAGCTGAAGGACCTGCGTAACCGCGGCGTACTGTTCGAACCCCTGAAAAACCGCGTACTGGGGATGATCTTCGAGAAATCCTCGACCCGTACCCGGTTGTCGTTCGAAGCCGGCATGATCCAGCTCGGCGGCCAGGCCATCTTCCTGTCCCCGCGTGACACCCAACTGGGCCGTGGCGAACCGATCGGCGACTGCGCCATCGTCATGTCGCGCATGCTCGATGCGGTGATGATCCGTACTTTTGCCCACAGTACCCTGACCGAGTTCGCTGCCAATTCCCGTGTGCCGGTAATCAATGGCCTGTCGGACGACCTGCACCCGTGCCAGTTGCTGGCCGACATGCAAACCTTCCTTGAACATCGCGGTGCGATCCAGGGCAAGACCGTGGCCTGGATCGGTGACGGCAACAACATGTGCAACAGCTATATAGAAGCAGCGACCCAGTTCGACTTCCAGCTGCGCATCGCCTGCCCGGCCGAATTCGAGCCCAACCCAGAGTTCCTGGCCAAGGCCGGTGACCGCGTGCAGATCTTCCGTGAACCCAAGGATGCCGTGCAGGGTGCACACCTGGTGAGCACCGATGTCTGGACTTCCATGGGGCAGGAAGAGGAAACTGCTCGACGTCTGGCCTTGTTCGCGCCTTACCAGGTAACCCGCGAACTGCTCGACCTGGCAGCACCCGATGCCCTGTTCATGCACTGCCTGCCCGCCCACCGTGGCGAGGAGATCAGTCTCGACCTGCTCGACGACCCACGTTCGGTTGCTTGGGATCAGGCTGAAAACCGTCTGCATGCACAGAAGGCGCTTCTCGAATTTCTTGTTGAACCGGCCTATCACCACGCATGAGTCAACCTTTACTGCTTAACCTGCGCAACCTCGCCTGCGGCTATGGCGAGCAACGCATCGTCCAGAACCTCAACCTGCACCTCAACGCTGGCGATATCGGTTGCCTGCTAGGCTCGTCGGGGTGCGGCAAGACCACCACCTTGCGTGCCATCGCCGGTTTCGAGCCGGTGCATGAAGGTGAGATCCAGCTGGCGGGCGAGGTCATCTCCAGGGCCGGCTTTACCCTGGCCCCGGAGAAACGCAGGATCGGCATGGTGTTCCAGGACTATGCCCTGTTCCCGCACCTGACGGTCGCCGAGAACATTGCATTCGGTATCGGCAAGCACCCACAGCAGCCACAGGTCGTGGCGGAAATGCTCGAACTGGTCAAGCTTGGCGGACTCGACAAACGCTACCCGCACGAGCTTTCCGGCGGCCAGCAACAGCGCGTGGCCCTGGCCCGTGCATTGGCGCCCGAGCCGCAGTTACTGTTGCTCGACGAGCCTTTCTCCAACCTCGACGTGGAGCTGCGCCGGCGCCTCAGCCATGAGGTTCGTGACATTCTCAAGAGCCGTGGCACCAGTGCCATTCTGGTCACTCACGACCAGGAAGAAGCCTTTGCCGTCAGTGATCACGTCGGCGTCTTCAAGGAAGGTCGTCTGGAGCAGTGGGATACTCCCTACAACCTCTATCACGAACCCCTGACACCCTTCGTCGCCAGCTTCATTGGCCAGGGCTACTTCATTCGTGGCCAGCTGACCAGCCCGGAGTCGGTGCAAACCGAACTGGGCGAGCTGCGTGGCAACCGTGCCTATACCTTCACCCCTGGCAGCGCGGTTGATGTGCTATTGCGTCCAGACGATATCATTCATGCGCCGCACAGCGCCCTCAAGGCGCTGATCACCGGCAAGAGTTTCCTCGGCGCCTCGACCCTCTATCGCCTGCAACTGCCGACCGGCAGCCAGCTTGAAGCGATTTTCCCTAGCCATATCGATCTTCAGGTCGGGGCCGAGGTGGGTATTGAAGTGGCCGCAGATCATCTGGTGCTGTTTGCCGTACCGGGTAGCGTGGCGGCGCAGTTGCCGGTGCCAGAGAATGGTGTTCGGCGCTATAGCTCAGCGGTCTGATACCAGCCATCGCGGGGCAAGCCCGCTCCCACCGGTCCATCGAAATCCCGGTGGGAGCGGGCCTGCCCCGCGATGCTTTTACAGGCTCAACGTACCGCTAGCGACACGCCGGGCATAACCACCAATTTTCACCCGATCGCCCTCCAGCCGGCAGAACAGCTCCCCACCGCGACTGGAACACTGAAAGGCGTTCAGCTCAGTTTTACCCAAGCGTTCAGCCCAATAAGGGATCAGACTGCAGTGGGTCGAACCGGTCACCGGATCCTCGGGGATGCCGATCCCCGGAGCAAAATAACGCGAGACAAAGTCATGCTCCTCGCCCGGTGCCGTGACGATTACCCCCAATCCAGGTAATTGCGCCAGTGCAGCCATGTCCGGAGTGCAGTTGCGTACCGCTTGCTCAGATTCCAGCACCACCAACAACTCCTTGGTCTGCAGCACCTCCAGCACCGGGCAACCTAAAGCCTCGGCAACCGGCAATGACTGACTTACCGGTTGCGGATCGATGCGTGGAAAGTCCAGCAGCAATCGCCCTTGTTCACGGCTAACGCTCAAGGGCCCGGACTGACTCTGGAACAGCAGACGCTCGCTCGGTACTTTGTAAACCTCCAGCAGCACATGGGCGCTGGCCAAGGTTGCGTGACCACACAAGGGGACTTCGGTCGCCGGGGTAAACCAGCGAATCTGCCACTGCGCGCCATCCGCTACCACAAAGGCGGTTTCGGCAAGGTTGTGCTCAGCGGCGATCTGCTGCATCAGCTCATCGCTGAGCCAATGCTCGAGACGGTAGACCATGGCCGGATTGCCGGCAAAGGGACGCTCACTGAAGGCGTCGACCTGATGAAATTCCAGCTGCATACAGCGACTCTCTCTGTTCTGGGGCAGTGAGCATGCCCGTTACCAGGCAGTGACTAACAGAGACAGAGTCGTCGGATTTTCAGCATACAGTTGTCAGTCGCGAGCGATGGCGGCAAATTTGGCTTGTGTGTGCTCAGCCAGCACCGCCGCCGCCAGTTCCACTTCCAGCCCACGCCGCCCGGCACTGACGAAAATCGTTTCAAAAGTTTGAGCCGACTGATCAATAAAAGTGCGTAAGCGCTTCTTCTGCCCCAGCGGGCTGATCCCACCCAATAGGTAGCCTGTAGAACGCTGGGCGGCTGCCGGATCAGCCATCTCGCACTTCTTCACCCCTGCCGCGTGGGCAAGGCCCTTCAGATCGAGACTACCGATCACTGGGACCACCGCCACCAGTAACTCACCCTTTTCACTGCTTGCCAGCAAGGTCTTGAACACCCGCACCGGCTCAAGATTGAGCTTCTCCGCAGCTTCAAGCCCGTAGGACGCAGCTTTGGGATCATGTTCATAACTGTGAGTGTGATGTTCGGCGCGAACCTTTTTCAGCAGATCCAGGGCGGGGGTCATGCAGGACTCCAAACAAAAAGTGAATACCATTTCGCTGGCTACTTTAGGACAAAACCACCACCCCAACCACTGCATCGGTCTCTCGCCTCAGCCCTTCTCTGCCGCAAAGTTCAGCCTCATCACCAAGACAAATAGTCAGTTTGTGAACGACGGTTCACTTTCGACCTTTGACATATGCGTTTCTTGTCTATATTTTTTCGATTATGAATATATCAATGCACCGATCAGGTGCATTCTTTACCGTCTGCCTGACCGAAATGGGGATTTCTGTCGGGCTTTTGTCGAGCGCCCACTGCGCCTCACAACAACAAAAACCGAGGTAACGAATGACGACAGCTCTGCGACAACCCACCTTATCCAGCCAATGCATGGCCGAGTTTCTCGGCACCGCTCTGCTGATCTTTTTCGGTACCGGCTGCGTGGCTGCGCTCAAAGTCGCGGGTGCCAGCTTCGGCCTATGGGAAATCAGCATCATCTGGGGCGTCGGCGTGAGCATGGCGATCTACCTGACCGCCGGGGTATCCGGCGCTCACCTGAACCCTGCAGTGAGCATCGCCTTGTGGCTGTTCGCCGGATTCGAAAAGCACAAACTACCGTTCTACATCGTCGCCCAGATCGCCGGGGCCTTCTGTGGTGCCGCGCTGGTCTATACGCTGTACAGCAACCTGTTCTTCGATTACGAACAAAGCCATGCAATGGTTCGCGGCAGCCAGGCCAGCCTTGAGCTGGCTTCGGTATTCTCGACCTATCCACACCCGGCGCTGTCCACCGGCCAGGCATTTCTGGTCGAGGTGATCATCACCGCCGTCCTGATGGCGGTGATCATGGCCCTGACCGACGACAGCAATGGCCTGCCACGCGGCGCCATGGCTCCGTTGCTGATCGGTCTGCTGATTGCTGTGATTGGCAGCGCCATGGGACCGCTGACCGGCTTTGCGATGAACCCGGCCCGTGACCTGGGGCCAAAGCTGATGACATTCCTCGCTGGATGGGGCGAAGTCGCCTTCACTGGCGGTCGTGACATTCCCTATTTCCTGATTCCGATTTTTGCGCCGATCATAGGAGCGAGCCTTGGTGCCGCCCTGTACCGCGCTGTGATCGCCCGCAACCTGCCGGTTGCCGAGAGCGAGAGCGCCCAGACCGACGCCAACCCTCAGGGCAAGACCCAGGCATCCTGATGCCAGACTGGCGAGCCAGGCTCGCCCTGCCCTGATAACCACCCTATTAAGTGCAAGGCCAACGACATGACAGACACCCAGAACAAGCACTACATCATTGCCCTTGACCAGGGCACGACCAGTTCGCGGGCTATCATTTTCGACCGCGATGCCAACGTGGTAGGCACCTCGCAGCGTGAATTCGCACAACATTACCCGCAAGCGGGCTGGGTCGAGCACGACCCCATGGAAATCTTCGCCACCCAGAGCGCGACCATGGTCGAAGCCCTCGCCCAGGCCGGCCTGAGCCATGACCAGGTGGCCGCCATCGGCATCACCAACCAGCGTGAAACCACCGTAGTCTGGGACAAGGAAACCGGCCGCCCAGTGTACAACGCCATCGTCTGGCAATGCCGCCGCAGCACCGAGATCTGCGAACAGCTCAAGCGCGACGGCCTGCAAGAGTACATCCGCGAAACCACCGGTCTGGTCACCGACCCGTACTTCTCCGGCACCAAGCTCAAGTGGATCCTCGACAACGTCGAAGGCGCCCGCGAGCGCGCCGAGCGCGGCGATCTGTTGTTCGGCACCGTCGACAGCTGGCTGATCTGGAAATTCTCTGGCGGCAAGGTGCACGTCACCGACTACACCAACGCCTCGCGGACCATGCTCTTCAACATCCACACCCTGGAGTGGGATGAGAAGATGCTTGAGGTGCTGAACATTCCTCGGCAGATGCTGCCCGAGGTGCGCAGCTCCTCTGAAGTCTACGGCCGCACCAAGAGTGGTATCGCCATCGCCGGTATCGCTGGCGATCAGCAAGCGGCGTTGTTCGGTCAGATGTGCGTAGAACCGGGCCAGGCCAAGAACACCTACGGCACCGGCTGCTTCTTGCTGATGAACACTGGCGACAAGGCAGTCAAATCCTCCCACGGTCTGCTCACCACCATCGCCTGCGGTCCTCGTGGCGAAGTGGCCTACGCCCTGGAAGGCGCCGTGTTCAATGGCGGATCCACTGTGCAATGGCTGCGTGACGAACTGAAAATCGTCAATGACGCCCATGACACCGAATATTTCGCCAGCAAGGTCAAGGACAGCAACGGTGTGTACCTGGTGCCGGCCTTCACCGGCCTGGGCGCGCCGTACTGGGATCCTTATGCCCGTGGCGCGCTGTTCGGCCTGACCCGTGGGGTCAAAGTCGACCACATCATCCGCGCCGCACTGGAATCGATCGCCTTTCAGACCCGTGATGTCCTCGACGCCATGCAACAGGATTGCGGCCAGCGCCTGAGCGAACTGCGTGTGGATGGTGGCGCAGTGGCCAACAACTTCCTCATGCAGTTCCAGGCCGACATCCTCGGCACCTGTGTCGAACGCCCGCAAATGCGCGAAACCACCGCCCTCGGCGCCGCCTACCTGGCGGGTCTGGCGTGTGGTTTCTGGAGCGGCCTGGATGAGCTGCGCGGCAAGGCGATCATCGAGCGCGAGTTCCGCCCGCAGCTGGATGAAGCGGCCAAAGAGAAGCTGTATGCCGGCTGGTTGAAGGCAGTGGATCGCACGCGGGATTGGGAGCCGCACGAAGAGTAAAACATCGCGGGGCAAGCCCGCTCCCAAAGGGGATCATCAACATCCGGTGGGAGCGGGCTTGCCCCGCGATTGCTTCAGGCGGCAGGTCTCCGGCATCATGGCGCAATTTGCCCGGCAGCCCATAAGGACCGCCCATGAACCTGCCTCCTCGCCAACAACAAATCCTCGAACTGGTCCGTGAACGCGGCTACGTCAGTATCGAAGAAATGGCGCAAATATTCGTTGTCACCCCGCAAACCATCCGCCGTGATATCAACCAGCTGGCGGAGGTCAATCTGCTGCGCCGCTACCACGGTGGCGCCGCCTATGACTCCAGCATCGAGAACACCGCCTACGCCATGCGCGCCGATCAGATGCGCGACGAGAAGCAACGGATTGCCGAAGCCATCGCAGCACAGATTCCCGACCATGCTTCGTTGTTCATCAACATCGGTACCACCACCGAATCCATTGCCCGCGCCCTGCTCAATCACAACCACCTGAAGATCATCACCAACAACCTTCATGTGGCCTCGATTCTCAGCGCCAAGGATGACTTCGAAGTGCTGCTGGCCGGTGGCAACGTGCGCCGTGACGGCGGAGTGGTGGGTCAGGCCAGTGTCGACTTCATCAACCAGTTCAAGGTCGATTTCGCTCTGGTCGGTATCAGCGGTATCGACGAAGACGGCAGCTTGCTCGACTTCGACTATCAGGAAGTTCGGGTCTCCCAGGCGATCATTGCCAATGCCCGTCAGGTAATCCTCGCCGCCGACTCCAGCAAGTTCGGGCGTAACGCCATGGTGCGCCTGGGCTCGATCAGCCTGATCGATTGCCTGGTCACCGACCAGGCACCGGTGCCAGCCCTCACCCAGTTGCTCAATCAGTACAAGATTCGTCTGGAAGTGGTCTGACGCTGTCACAGCTGCCACCGCAACGGTGGCAGCGGAAATGTTCGTTATTTTTCATTTAATTACCATCCGATCAGTATTTTCTATGGAAAGCGACTGGCAGGCGGCATTCTGTTGCGCTAGTATTTTCGAAAATGAACATAAATGTTCAAATTCGATGCTGTAAAGTCTTTGAGGAAGCCGCCCGTGCCGCAATCCAGCTTGTCATCGCCCACCCTTGCCGATATCTATGACCTCGCCGTAATCGGCGGTGGCATCAATGGCGTGGGTATCGCCGCCGATGCGGCCGGACGCGGCTTGTCGGTGTTCCTCTGTGAAAAAGACGACTTGGCCAGCCACACCTCTTCGGCCAGCAGCAAGCTGATTCATGGCGGCCTGCGCTACCTGGAACACTACGAATTCCGCCTGGTGCGTGAAGCCCTGGCCGAGCGTGAAGTCTTGCTGGCCAAGGCCCCGCACATCGTCAAACCAATGCGCTTCGTCCTCCCGCATCGCCCGCACCTGCGTCCGGCCTGGATGATCCGTGCCGGCCTGTTCCTTTACGATCACCTGGGCAAACGCAAGCAGCTCGGCGCCTCGCGCAGCCTGCGCTTCGGTCCGGGCAACCCGCTCAAACCGGCGATTACCCGCGGTTTCGAATACGCCGACTGCGCCGTGGACGATGCCCGCCTGGTAGTACTCAACGCCATGGCTGCCCGCGAGCACGGGGCAGACATCCGCACCCGTACTCGTTGTGTCAGCGCACAGCGTGTCGATGGTGTATGGAATGTACTGCTGGAACACGCTGACGGCAGCCAGCAGTCGATCAAGGCCCGTGCCCTGGTCAATGCGGCCGGTCCCTGGGTGGCTAAATTCATTCAGGATGACCTCAAGCTCGACGCGCCGTATGGCATTCGCCTGATCCAGGGCAGCCACCTGATCGTGCCGAAACTGTACGACGGCGAGCATGCCTACATCCTGCAGAACGAAGACCAGCGGATCGTGTTCGCCATTCCGTATCTGCAGCGCTTCACCCTGATCGGTACCACTGACCGCGAATATTCCGGCGACCCGGCCAACGTCGCGATCACTGAGGGCGAGACCGACTACTTGCTCAAAGTGGTCAACGAGCACTTCAACCATCAGCTCAGCCGCGCCGATATCCTGCACACCTACGCCGGTGTGCGCCCGCTGTGCAACGACGAATCCGATAACCCCTCGGCAGTGACCCGCGACTACACCCTGGCGCTCTCCTCCAGCACGGACCAAGCGCCGTTGCTGTCGGTGTTCGGCGGCAAGCTGACCACCTACCGCAAACTGGCCGAATCGGCCATGGCCCAGCTCGCGCCGTTCTTCACCCAGATGCGCGGCAGCTGGACAGCCAGCGCAACGCTACCGGGCGGCGAAGACATGACCACCCCGCAAGCCTTGACCGATGCCATCCTGACTCGTTGTGGCTGGCTGCCGACAGACATCGCCAAGCGCTGGGCCCTCACTTATGGCAGCCGCGTCTGGCGCCTGCTCGAAGGCGTACAGAGTCCTGCGGACCTGGGCGACGCCATTGGTGGTGGCTTGTTCACCCGCGAGGTGGATTACCTGTGCAGCGAAGAGTGGGCTGTCAGTGCCGATGACATCCTCTGGCGCCGCAGCAAGCTGGGCTTGTTCACCACCGCTATGGAACAGCAGGCACTGCGGGACTACCTTCAGCGCCTGGAATTGAATCGCGCGCGCGTTCAGGCGGCCTGACAACCTATGTGAGCAACTGCCCCGCGAAGCGATGTGACTGCCAAGACGCAATCGCGGGACAAGCCCGCTCCCATCTTGCAACATCTATTCGGATTTCCGAACAGAACCCCCCATCATATTCGGCCACCCGGACGAATTACCCTGCCAGTAAAGCGTCAAAAAAATTTAATCCCCAGCCTTTTCAAGACGTTATGATCAAAGTCAGGGCTTGGCACGAGTCATGCTCTACACTCAGTACCCGAATGCGCAACGCTTCATTGCAGTGTTCGCTGAACGAAAGAGCCGGCCAACGGCTCCATAAAAAAAACAACGTCGAGGAAATTTTGATGCGTATCGTTCCCCACCTGTTGGGCGCAGCCATCACGGCCGCTTTGATCAGCATGCCAGTCACCGCCGCAGAGCTGACCGGCACCCTGAAGAAAATCAAGGACTCGGGCACCATTACCCTGGGGCACCGCGACGCTTCCATCCCGTTCTCCTACATCGCCGACGCTTCGGGTAAACCCGTCGGTTATTCCCATGACATCCAGCTGGCCATCGTCGAGTCCCTGAAAAAGGACCTGGACGTGCCGAACCTGAACGTCAAATACAACCTGGTCACTTCCCAGACCCGTATCCCGCTGGTGCAGAACGGCACCGTTGACGTCGAATGTGGCTCGACCACCAACAACGTCGAGCGCCAGCAGCAAGTGGCCTTCTCGGTCGGTATCTTTGAAGTGGGCACGCGCCTGCTGACCAAAGCCGAAGACGGCAAGCCTGAGAACGCCAAGTACAAGGATTTCCCGGACCTGGCTGGCAAAAACGTGGTAACCACCGCCGGTACCACCTCCGAGCGCATCCTCAAGTCGATGAACGCCGACAAGCAGATGAAGATGAACGTCATCTCGGCCAAGGACCACGGCGAATCCTTCCAGATGCTCGAATCCGGCCGCGCCGTAGCCTTCATGATGGACGACGCGCTGCTCGCCGGCGAAATGGCCAAGGCCAAGAACCCGAAAGGCTGGGCGATCGTCGGTACCCCGCAGTCCTATGAAATCTACGGCTGCATGGTCCGCAAGGATGACGCGCCGTTCAAGGCCGCCGTCGACAAGGCCATCGTGGCGCTCTACAAGTCGGGCGAGATCAACAAGATCTACGACAAGTGGTTCAACCAGCCTGTCCCGCCAAAAGGCCTGAACCTGATGTTCCCGATGAGCGACGAGCTCAAGGCGCTGATCGCCAATCCTACCGACAAAGCTGCAGACGAAAAGAAGTCCTGATCCCCAGCTAGTTAGTGTCTAACCTTTCATCCGAGGACGCCTTGCGCCCTCGGATGCTCGAAGGTGCCCGTGAAACAACTGATCTGAGGGGAGATCCCGATGAATTACAACTGGGACTGGGGCGTATTCTTCAAGTCCACCGGCGTGGGTAGCGAAACCTATCTGGACTGGTACATCACCGGCCTGGGCTGGACCATCGCCATTGCCATCGCCGCCTGGATCATCGCATTGCTGCTGGGTTCGGTACTCGGCGTTATGCGTACTGTCCCGAACCGTCTGGTATCGGGTATTGCCACGTGCTACGTGGAACTGTTTCGTAACGTGCCGCTGCTGGTGCAGCTGTTCATCTGGTACTTCCTGGTGCCCGACCTGCTGCCTGAGGGCTTGCAGGAATGGTTCAAACAGGATCTGAACCCCACCACTTCGGCACTGATCAGCGTGGTCATCTGCCTGGGCCTGTTCACCGCCGCGCGGGTTTGCGAACAAGTGCGCACCGGTATCCAGGCGCTGCCGCGTGGCCAGGAAGCCGCCGCCCGCGCCATGGGTTTCAGCCTGCCGCAGATTTACTGGAACGTGCTGCTGCCGCAAGCCTACCGGATCATCATTCCGCCGCTTACCTCGGAATTCTTGAACGTGTTCAAGAACTCCTCAGTGGCCTCGCTGATCGGCCTGATGGAGCTGCTGGCACAGACCAAACAGACCGCCGAGTTCTCGGCCAACCTGTTTGAAGCCTTCACCCTGGCAACCTTGATCTACTTCACCCTGAACATGGGCCTGATGCTGCTGATGCGCATGATCGAGAAGAAAGTCGCGGTGCCCGGCCTGATCTCCGTGGGGGGTAAATAATGGACTTCAGTGGAATCATCCCTGCCCTGCCGGGCCTGTGGAACGGCATGGTCATGACCTTGCAACTGATGGTCATGGGCGTGGTCGGCGGCATCGTGCTCGGAACTATCCTGGCGTTGATGCGACTGTCGTCGAACAAGCTGCTGGCGAATATCGCTGGCGTCTACGTCAACTACTTCCGTTCCATCCCGCTGCTGCTGGTGATCACCTGGTTCTACCTGGCGGTGCCTTTCGTGCTGCGCTGGATCACTGGCGAAGACACGCCGATCGGTGCCTTCACCTCCTGCGTCGTGGCGTTCATGATGTTCGAGGCGGCGTACTTTTGTGAAATCGTCCGCGCCGGTGTGCAGTCGATCTCCAAGGGCCAGATGGGCGCGGCACAAGCCCTGGGCATGACCTACGGCCAGACCATGCGTCTGATCATCCTGCCCCAGGCGTTTCGCAAGATGACCCCGCTGCTGTTGCAGCAGAGCATCATCCTGTTCCAGGACACCTCGCTGGTCTACACCGTCGGCCTGGTCGACTTCCTCAACTCGGCACGTGCCAGTGGCGACATCATCGGGCGCTCCAACGAGTTCCTGGTCTTCGCCGGCGTTGTCTACTTTGTCATCAGCTTCTCCGCTTCCTTCCTGGTCAAGCGTCTGCAGAAAAGGATAACCGTATGATTTCCATCAAGAACGTCAACAAGTGGTACGGCGACTTCCAGGTTCTGACCGACTGCAACACCGAGGTCAAGAAAGGCGAAGTGGTGGTGGTTTGCGGCCCGTCCGGGTCGGGCAAGTCGACCCTGATCAAATGCGTCAACGCCCTGGAACCCTTTCAGAAGGGTGACATCATCGTCGACGGCACCTCGATCGCCGATCCCAAGACCAACCTGCCCAAACTGCGCTCGCGGGTCGGCATGGTGTTCCAGCACTTCGAGCTGTTCCCGCACCTGACCATCACCGAGAACCTGACCATTGCCCAGCGCAAGGTCCTCGGTCGCAGCGAAGCGGAAGCGACCAAGAAAGGCCTGGCGCTGCTTGAGCGCGTCGGCCTCAGCAGCCAGGCGAAAAAGCACCCCGGTCAGCTCTCTGGTGGCCAGCAACAACGTGTGGCGATTGCCCGCGCCCTGGCCATGGACCCGATCGTCATGCTGTTCGACGAACCGACCTCGGCACTGGACCCAGAAATGGTCAGTGAAGTACTGGACGTCATGGTCCAGTTGGCCCATGAAGGCATGACCATGATGTGCGTAACCCATGAAATGGGCTTTGCTCGCAAGGTCGCCAACCGGGTCATCTTCATGGACAAGGGCAACATCATCGAGGACTGCACCAAAGAGGAATTCTTCGGTGAGCAGAACGCTCGAGATGAGCGTACCCAGCACTTCCTCAGCAAAATCCTGCAACACTGAGGTGATGATCAGCCCCCTCTGTCCGGTGTACGCCGGGCAGAGGATGCTGGTCGTACCAAAGCCACTGTGATGAAATGCGATCCCACGCTCTTTCGCCCAGCCAAGCCTGCCCTTGCCGTGAAACCCCGTTTGATCCGCCAACTGCTGATGCCACCTTTGATCATCCTGCTGATGATCGGCCTGGGTGTGGCTGGCTTCATGATCAGCGAGCACAACGGCATCCGCACCTTGAGCGAATCCGGCGAGCGCCAGCTTGAGCTGCACGCACGCGGCGTCGAGAGTGAAATCAGCAAGTACACCTACCTGCCCAGCCTGCTGGAACTGGAAAACAGTGTCTCCAGCCTGCTGACCGAACCCGACGGCGAACATCGCCAGACGGTCAATGAATACCTCGAAGGCCTGAACCGGCGCAGCCGCAGCCGGGCGATCTTTGTCCTCGATACCACTGGCCGGGTCCAGGCCACCAGCAACTGGCGCGATGTCGACAGTTTCCTCGGTGAAGACCTGTCGTTCCGTGCCTATTTCCAGCACGCCGTTCGCGGTCAGCCGGGACGTTTCTATGGTATCGGCAGTACCACCGGCGAGCCGGGCTACTACCTGGCCCATGGCCTGGAAGGACACGGCAAGATCATTGGCGTGGCGGTGATCAAGGTGCGCCTGGAAAGCATGGAAGAACGCTGGCAACGGGCACGCCTGGAAGCCTTTGTCAGCGACGAGAATGGCATCATCATCCTCTCCAGCGATCCGGCGCGACGGCTCAAGTCGGTGCGCCCACTGACCCCGGAAACCAAGGAGCAACTCGCACGCAGCCTGCAGTACTACTGGTGGCCGCTCAACGAGCTGCAACCCTTGTCGCGGGAAACACTTGCCGACGGCGTCGAAAAACTCAGCTTCCCGGCCAACGCCGAGCTGGGCGACGGTCGCCGCGAAGTCGCCTACCTGGCCCAGACCCGGCGCCTGCACGATACGCCGTGGCATTTCACCCTGCTCACGCCACTGCAAGACCTGCGCCGCGAGTCGATCATCCAGGGCGTCCTGGTCGCCGTGGCTTTTGCCCTGCTGGCCATTGTGCTGATTGCCTGGAACGAGCGGCGCAAGGTCATCGCCACCCGCCTGGCCGCCCGTGAGGCACTCGAAGAAGCCAACAGTCAGCTGGAACGCAAGATCACCGAGCGTACAGCCGATTTGCGTGCCAGCAACGAACGCCTCAAGGGGCAGATCCGTGAGCGCCGGCAAGCCGAGCAGACCCTGCGCCATGCCCAGGACGAACTGGTTCAGGCCGGAAAACTTGCGGCCATCGGCCAGATGTCCACCAGCATCGCCCATGAACTGAACCAACCGCTGGCGGCGCTGCGTACGCTGTCGGGCAACACCGTGCGCTTTCTCGAGCGCGGCGCCCTGGAAACCGCCAGCACCAACCTGCGTACCATGAACGAGCTGATCGACCGCATGGGCCGGATCACCGCGAGCTTGCGCTCCTTTGCCCGACGCGGTGACGACAGCGGCCAGGCCTCGCTGGCCAAGGCGGTGGATGCCAGTCTGCAAGTGCTGAGCAACCGTATCGCTGGCTGCCACCTGAAACTGAACAACCAGTTCGACGACCAGCAACTGGCGATCGATCAGACCCGCCTGGAACAGATCCTGGTCAACCTGATCGGCAACGCCCTCGACGCCATGGCCGCGCAACCGCTGCCCGAGCTGTGGCTGGAAGGCCAGCGGCAAGGCGACAAGTATCGCCTGCGGGTGCGCGACAATGGCCATGGCATCGATGATGAGGCCCGCAAGCACCTGTTCGAACCGTTTTTCACCACCAAGCCGGGAGAGCATGGCCTGGGCCTGGGCCTGACCCTTTCCGCCAGCCTCGCCGCCGCAGCCAAGGGCAGCCTGAGTGTCGAGCACCCCGCCAGTGGCGGCACGGCGTTCGTCCTCGCCCTGCCCTTGGTCAATGCCCCTACAGAATCTGCCGAGTCCCTATGAACCAAGCGCCCCTTACCGTCCTGATCGTCGAAGACGACCCGCATGTGCTGCTCGGCTGCCAGCAGGCCCTGGCGCTGGAAGACATCGCCTGTGAAGGTGTTGGCAGCGCCGAAGAAGCCCTGCAACGCATCGGTGATGACTTCGCCGGGATCGTGGTCAGCGACATTCGCTTGCCTGGCATCGATGGCCTGGAGTTGCTGAGTCGGCTCAAGGCCCGTGACAGCAGCCTGCCCGTGGTGCTGATCACCGGCCATGGCGATATCGACATGGCCGTCGGCGCCATGCGCAACGGCGCCTACGACTTCATGGAAAAACCTTTCGCCCCGGAACGCCTGGTCGAAGTGGTGCGCCGCGCCCTGGAACAACGCGGGCTGTCGCGAGAGGTGTTCGCCTTGCGCCGGCAGCTGGCCGAGCAAAGCACCCTGGAAGGCCGGATCATCGGCCGTTCGCCAGTGATGCAGAACCTGCGTGAACTGATCGCCAACGTCGCCGACACTTCGGCCAACGTCCTGATCGAAGGCGAGACCGGGACCGGTAAAGAGCTGGTTGCCCGCTGTCTGCACGACTTCAGCCGCCGCCAGGGCCAACCCTTCGTCGCCTTGAACTGTGGCGGCCTGCCTGAGAACCTGTTCGAAAGCGAAATCTTCGGCCACGAGGCCAACGCCTTTACCGGCGCGGGCAAGCGTCGCATCGGCAAGATCGAGCATGCCAATGGCGGCACGCTGTTCCTCGACGAAGTCGAAAGCATGCCGATCAACCTGCAGATCAAACTGCTGCGTGTGTTACAGGAGCGGACCCTCGAGCGTCTGGGTTCGAACCAGAGCATTGCCGTGGATTGCCGGGTGATTGCCGCGACCAAGTCCGACCTCGACGCCCTCGGCAAGAGCGGGCAGTTCCGCAGTGACCTGTACTACCGCCTCAACGTTGTCACCCTGGAACTGCCACCGCTGCGCGAACGTCGTGAAGACATCCTGCAACTGTTCGAACACTTTCTGCAGCTGTCGTCATTGCGCTTCGATCGCGAAGTCCCGCAACTGGACAGCCAGACCCTGTCACGCCTGATGGCCCACGACTGGCCGGGCAACGTACGTGAACTGCGCAACGTTGCCGAGCGCTATGCCCTGGGCCTGCCAACCTTCAAGAAAACCGGCGCCAGCGCCAATCAGGGCCTGGGCTTTGCCGAGGCGGTCGAGGCCTTCGAGCGCAACCTGCTCAGCGAGGCCTTGCAACGCACCGGCGGCAACCTCAGCCAGGCCAGCCAGGAGCTGGGCATGGCCAAGACCACCCTGTTCGACAAAGTGAAGAAATATGGCCTGGGTTGACCGGCCGACAACACGAGAAAGCACGTGGACCTGATACTCAAAGCCTGCCTCGGCGCGGCCGTGGTGGTGATTCTTGCCGCGCTGGCGAAAACCCGTAACTACTACATCGCCGGGCTGGTCCCGCTGTTTCCGACCTTCGCCCTGATTGCCCACTACATCGTCGGCAAAGGCCGCTCACTGGAGGACTTGAAGACCACCATCCTGTTCGGCATGTGGTCGATCATCCCCTACTTTGTCTACCTGGCGGCCCTGTATGTACTGGTGGACCGCATGCGCCTGGAGCTGTCGCTGGCGCTGGCAGCAGTGGCCTGGCTGGTGGCGGCGACAGTGCTGGTCAGTGTCTGGGTGAAGTTGCACTGAAGGATCAGTACACAGCCAAATGGACATCGGTCAGCCGTTGCGTTGCAAGATAAGGCAGCACGGCCGCCAGCAAAGGCACCTTGAACTGTTCCTGAAAGCGATGGGCCAGACCCGGAATCAATTTCAACTGACTCCCCTGGATGTGCGCAGCCAGGTGCACGCCATGCATCACCGGCAATAGCGGATCGGCAGTGCCATGCACCACCAGCGTCGGCAGGCGCAGGCTGTCAAGCAGCTCGACCCGACTCGGCTCGGCAAGAATGGCCATGATCTGGCGTTCGACGCCTTCCGGGTTAAAAGCCCGGTCATAGGATTGCGCGGCCTGCTGCAACAGCACCTGACGATCATCCTCGACCTGTGGACTGCCCAGGGCTGCCAGCAGGTCAGCCTGTTGCTCCAGGGCCGCTTCGCGGTTCGGCGCCTCGCGCCGTGCCAGCAACTGCACCAACGCTGGGCTAGGTGTCGGCAGGCCCTGAGCACCGGAACTGGACATGATCAAGGTCAGGCTTTCGACCCGCTCCGGGGCCACTGCCGCCATATGCTGGGCAATCATCCCGCCCATGCTCACCCCGAGGACATGGAAGCGTTCGACGCGCAGGGCATCCATCAGCCCCAGGCCATCTTCAGCCATGTCGTTGAGACTATAGGGTGCGGCCACCGACAAGCCGAGCTTGTAACGCAGCACCTGGTAGGTCAGGTTGGCGCTGGCCGGTGCCTGGCGCCAACGGGTCAGGCCAACGTCGCGGTTGTCGTAGCGAATCACCCGAAAGCCTTGTTGGCACAAGGCAACCACCACTTCATCGGGCCAATGGATCAACTGGCCACCGAGGCCCATGACCAATAACAAAGCTGGATCCGAGTCACGACCGATGCTTTGGTAAGCCAGATTCAGTTGTGCAACCTCGACGTGTTCGGTGGCCACGTTGATGTCGCAACGCGACGCCGCAAAAGAAGGTAAAGCGCCGATCAGCGCCAGAAAAAACCAAAATGCCCGCATGGAAGAAACACCAGAATGCAAATCCCCAGTAGAGCGAGAGTCTGATGACTTTCATGAGAGCGCGCTGCCACAAAACCGTGACCGTTTGATGACACTCGCTGAGCGGTCAGCATCATGCGTTGTCGCGGGGCAAGCCCGCTCCCACAGAATGTACTGTGGGCTTGCCCCGCGATGTTACTTACTTCAGGCCAGTTCGCTACGCAGTTGCCGGGCAGCCGCCACCATGTTCACCAGCGCCGCCTCGGTCTCCGGCCAGGCCCGGGTCTTCAGGCCACAATCGGGGTTGACCCACAGGCGCTCGGCCGGGATACGCTTGACCGCCTTGCTCATCAACTTGACCATTTCGGCGGTGTCCGGCACTCGCGGCGAGTGGATGTCGTACACACCCGGGCCGATGTCGTTGGGGTAGTCGAAGGCTTTGAAGGCCTCCAGCAGCTCCATGTCCGAACGCGAAGTCTCAATCGTAATCACGTCGGCATCCATCGCCGCGATGGCTTCGATCACGTCGTTGAACTCGCTGTAGCACATGTGCGTATGAATCTGGGTTTCATCACGTACGCCACTGGAGCACAAACGGAAGGCTTCCACCGCCCAGTCCAGGTAAGCCTGCCATTGCGCCCGGCGCAGCGGTAGACCTTCGCGGAAAGCCGCTTCATCGATCTGCACGATCTTGATGCCGGCCGCTTCCAGGTCCTGTACCTCATCACGGATAGCCAGGGCCAGCTGCTCGGCCTGTGCCTTGCGCGACACGTCTTCACGGGGGAACGACCACATCAGCATGGTCACCGGCCCCGTCAACATGCCTTTCATGACCTTGCTGGTCAAACGCTGGGCATACTCGATCCAGGCCACGGTCATCGGCTGAGGACGGCTCAAGTCGCCGTAGATGATCGCCGGTTTGACGCAGCGCGAGCCATAACTCTGCACCCAGCCGAATCGGGTGAAGCTGTAGCCATCCAGTTGTTCGGCAAAATACTCGACCATGTCGTTGCGCTCGGCTTCGCCGTGCACCAGCACGTCCAGGCCAAGACGCTCCTGTATCTTCACGGCGTGGCGGATCTCGCTGTGCATCGCGTCGGTATAGTCGTTGGCCGATAGCTTGCCCTGCTTGTAAGCCTGGCGTGCCAGACGGATCGCCGAGGTCTGCGGGAACGAGCCAATGGTCGTGGTCGGGAAAGCCGGCAGTTGCAAGCGCTGGCGCTGGGCTTCGATACGTTGGGCAAAAGCCGACTGGCGTTGGCTATCCGCGGCGGTAACCGCTGCCAGACGCGCCTGGACTTCAGGCTTATGGATACGCGGCGACTGGCTGCGGCTGTGCTGCACGGCGCGGCTGCTGGCCAGAGCGTTTTGTACGCCTGGCAGGTGAGGTGCCTCCAGGGCCTTGGCCAGCACAGCAATTTCGTCACACTTCTGCACCGCGAACGCTAGCCAGCTTTTCAGTTCAGCATCGAGTTTATCTTCCCGCGCCAGGTCTACCGGGCTGTGCAGCAACGAGCAGGAACCGGCAACCCAGAGATTGGCGCCGAAACGTTGTTTAGCCTGGTGCAACTGTTCCAGCGCCTTGTCCAGATCGCAGCGCCAGACGTTGCGACCGTTGACCACGCCCAGCGACAGCACTTTGTAAGTGGGCAGGCGGTCGAGCACCGCTGGCAGTTGCTCCGGGGCACGTACCAGGTCGATGTGCAGGCCGTCCACCGGCAGGCCGACGGCCAGGCCAAGGTTGTCTTCCAGACCACTGAAGTAGGTCGCCACCAGCTTCTTCAACGGCGAGTACTGCAGGATGTGATAGGCGCGTTCGAAAGCGTTCTTCCACTCTTGAGGCAAATCCAGACCGAGGATCGGCTCATCGATCTGCACCCATTCCACCCCCTGGCGCGCCAGGCGGCTGAGGATTTCACCGTAGACCGGCAACAGCCGCTCCAACAGGTCAAGCTTGTCGAATTCAGCACCCTTGGCCTTGCCCAGCCACAAGTAGGTCAATGGTCCGATCAGTACCGGTTTGACCGCGTGGCCGAGGGCCTGTGCTTCGGCGACTTCGTCGAACAGCTGTTCCCAGCTGAGCAAAAAGCACTGGTCGGCGCTGAACTCCGGCACCAGGTAGTGATAGTTGGTGTCGAACCACTTGGTCAGCTCTTGGGCATATTGCGCCTGGCCGTGCTCGCCACCACAGCAGGTGCTGGCACCACGGGCCATAGCGAACAGGGTATCGAGGGTCGGCAAGCCATTGCTGCCCAGGCTCTTGGCGAAACGTTCGGGAATCGCACCGAAAGTCAGCGAGTGGCTCAAGACCTGGTCGTACCAGGCAAAATCACCGACCGGCAGCAACTCGATACCAGCATCCTTTTGCAGCTGCCAGTGGCGGGCACGCAGCTCACGCCCTACCGCCTGCAGACCGGTTTGGTCGATATCGCCCTTCCAGTAGGCTTCTTGTGCTTTTTTCAATTCGCGGTCAGCGCCAATGCGCGGAAAACCAAGGTTGTGGGCCAATGCCATGACTGTCGTGCTCCCAGTAAAAGATGGCGCTATTGTCGACAGACAGGGCAATATGAGACAAACTCAATAAATTCGTGTTCATCTCAAAATTTACTCATGGAGCACCTGGTGCTGGAAATTCGCCACCTGAAAACCCTGCACGCCCTGCGCGAAGCCGACAGCCTGGTAGAAGCCGCTGAACGGCTGCACCTGACCCAGTCGGCACTGTCCCACCAGTTCAAAGAGCTGGAAGAGCGCCTGGGGATGCAGCTGTTCATGCGCAAGACCAAGCCGATCCGCTTCACCAGCGCCGGCCTGCGCTTGCTGCAACTGGCCGATGCCACCCTGCCCTTGCTGCGCGGCGCCGAACGCGACATCGCGCGCCTGGCCGGTGGTACCGCCGGGCGTCTGCACATGGCCATCGAGTGCCACAGCTGTTTCCAGTGGCTGATGCCGACCATCGACCAGTTCCGCGACGCCTGGCCAGAAGTCGAGCTGGACCTGGCCTCAGGCTTCGCGTTTGCCCCGCTGCCGGCCCTGGCTCGCGGCGACCTGGATCTGGTGGTGACATCCGACCCGCAGGAGCTGGCAGGCCTGACCTATGTACCGCTGTTCACCTACGAAGCCATGCTCGCGGTGGCCAATCAGCACCCGCTGGCCAGCAAGCCCTACATCGTGCCCGACGACCTCGCCTGTGAGACGCTGATCACCTACCCGGTGGAACGCGATCGCCTGGATATCTTCACCCGTTTCCTCGAGCCCGCCGATGTCGAACCGGCACAGGTACGCACGGCGGAACTGACGGTGATGATGATGCAGTTGGTGGCCAGCGGCCGCGGCGTCTGCGGCATGCCGCACTGGGCCCTGCACGAGTACAGTTCACGCGGCTACGTAAAAGGTAAGCGCCTGGGCGAGAAAGGCCTGTTCGCCACCCTGTATGCGGCAGTGCGCACCGATATGCTCGATGCGCCGTACATGCGCGACTTCCTGCTGACGGCCAAGGACACTTCGTTCTCCACCCTTGATGGTGTCAGCGCAGTGCGCTGAGCCTCAGGCCAGTTTGCGCTGCTCCTGCACCAGGCGCAGCGCGAGGCCCGCCAGAACGAACCCCATCACATAGCGCTGCACCATCAGCCACAGCGGGTAGCGTACGAACCAGGCCGACAACCCGGCGGCAAACAAGGCGATCAACAGGTTCACCGAGAAGCTCACGCTGATCTGGGTCAGTCCTAGCACCAGGCTCTGGGCCAGCAGCGAACCATGCTCCGGGGAGATGAACTGCGGCAGGATCGACAGGTAGAACATTGCTACCTTGGGGTTCAGCACACTGGTCAGAAAACCCATCATCACCAGTTTCGCCGGCGAGTCCGGGCTCAACGCTCGGGCTTCAAACGGCGAACGCGCTCCGGGTTTGACTGCTTGCCAGGCCATCCACAGCAGGTACGCGGCACCTGCCCACTTGAGCAGGTCATAGCCCAGTGGCACGGCCATGAACAAGGCGGTCAGCCCCACCGCCGCAGCGGTCATGTGCACCAGAAAACCGGCGACCACACCCACCAGCGAAGTGATCCCGGCCATGCGGCCCTGGCAGATCGAACGTGAAATCAGATAGATCATGTTGGGCCCCGGGGTCAGGACCATCAACAAGGCGGCACCGGTGAACAGCAGCCATTCGTGAGCGGGGATCATTGGCATTCCTTTGCAAATGGAAAATCAGGCAGGTTGGCTAGTTAAGCGCCGGTACAGGGGCAGAATCAAGTCCCGGGTCAGCGGCGCCAGCTCAAGTGTCAGCTGCTTGCGGGCCGAGACCCAGACCAGCTCTTCAATCTCTGCGCCAGGCTCGACCGGCATCGCGGTGCGTACCTGAAACAGCTCGGCCTGGACTTCATAACCTGGTTCGTTAGCTGCCGGGGCGCTGAACTGGCCGAGATAGTCGGCGTCTTGTGGGTCGATCTGCAGGCCAAGCTCTTCGAACAGCTCACGGGCCAGGGCGCTGAGCGGTTGCTCATCAGCTTCGATCTTGCCGCCAGGCTGCATGAAGGCCTGGGTGCCGCGCTTGCGTACCAGCAGGGTTCGGCCTTGGGGATCGAGCAGGAGCGCGGCGGCGATGCGGATGGTTTTGCTCATGGGAGACTCGTCGCTGAGAAAGCGCGCTAGGATCACATGTTGAGGATGGCTGGACAACCCGGTGGATGCGGGCCCGCTCCCACCGCCTGACGAATGTACCTTGCAAGCTGCTGCTGTTAGCCGGATAAACAGCCCATGAACCTACCTGCCCTGAACCACCCGGAACTGGCTGCCTTCCACCCTGCGGTGCGTACCTGGTTCGAGCGTCACTTCCCGACCGTGACCGCCGCTCAGGCGCAAGCCTGGCCGCTGATCCGGCGCGGTCAGTCGCTGCTGGTGGCGGCGCCCACCGGTTCAGGCAAGACCCTCAGCGCCTTTCTGGCAATCCTCAATGAATTGTTCGAACAGGGCCTGAGCAGCGGACAACTGCCAGATCAGACCCAGGTGGTCTACGTCTCGCCCCTCAAGGCGCTGTCCAACGATATCCAGATCAACCTGCAAGCACCGCTGGCGGGTATCAATGAGGCACTGATCGAGCACGGTCGTGAACCGCTAGCGCTACGCACGGCAGTGCGTAGCGGCGATACCCCACAAAAGGAACGCAACGCCATGCGCCGTCAGGCGCCGCATATTCTGGTGACCACCCCCGAATCGCTGTATGTGCTGCTCGGCTCCGACTCAGGACGCCAGGGCCTTGCCAGTGTGCATACGGTCATCGTTGACGAGATCCATGCCCTGGCCGGCAACAAACGCGGTAGTCACCTGACACTCAGCCTTGAACGCTTGCAGGCGCTGTGTGGCCGGCCGTTACGCCGTATCGGCCTGTCGGCCACCCAGCGCCCGGTCGAACGGGTGGCCGAGTTTCTGGTCGGCAGGGGCCGGGACTGCGCCATTGTCGACATCGGCCATGCCCGCACCCGCGACCTGGCCCTGGAAGTGCCACCCGTCCCTCTGGACGCAGTCATGGCTACCGACGTCTGGGGCCTGGTGTATGACCGCCTGGCCGTGCTGGCCTGCGAGCATCGCACCACCCTGGTCTTCGTCAACACCCGCCGTCTGGCCGAGCGCCTGACCCGGCACCTGAGCGAACGCCTGGGCGCGCAGGCTGTAGCCGCGCATCACGGTAGCCTGGCCAAGGAGTATCGCCTGGATGCCGAGCAGCGCCTCAAGCGTGGTGAGCTACAGGTACTGGTGGCTACGGCCTCACTGGAACTGGGGATTGACATCGGCGAAGTCGAACTGGTCTGCCAGATCGGTTCGCCCGGCTCCATCGCCGCCTTTCTGCAACGGGTCGGGCGCGCCGGGCACCAGGTCGAGGGCACGCCCAAAGGTCGCCTGTTTCCACTGTCCCGAGACGATCTGATCGAATGCGCGGCACTGCTCGACTGTGTGCGCCGGGGCGAGCTGGACCTGCTGCAGATTCCCCGGGTGCCGCTGGATGTACTGGCCCAGCAGATCGTTGCCGAAGTCAGCTGCCAACCCTGGCAGGAGCAAGCGCTGTACGACTGCCTGCGCCAGGCCATGCCCTATGCCGAACTGGATCAGGCGCATTATCAGGCCCTGCTGCGCATGCTCGCAGAAGGCTTCAATGGCCGCCAGGGTGTACGTAGCGCCTACCTGCACCGCGATGCCGTCAGCGCCAGCCTGCGTGGACGCCGCGGCAGCCAGCTGACCGCGCTGACCAGCGGCGGCACCATACCCGATAACGCCGACTATGCGGTGCTGCTTGAACCCCAGGGGTTGAACATCGGTAGCGTCAATGAAGATTTTGCCGTGGAGAGCATGGCCGGTGACATCTTTCAGCTGGGCAATACCTCTTATCGCATCCTGCGGGTGGAAAGCGGCAAGGTGCGCGTCGAGGATGCCAAAGGGTTGCCGCCGAGCATCCCGTTCTGGCTGGGTGAAGCGCCGGGGCGCAGTGATGAGTTGTCGTTCGCGGTCGCCCGTCTGCAAGGCGAGATTGACCGACGCCTGAGCGAGTCTGCCGGTCAATTACAGGACTCGCTCGTCTGGCTGCAGGAGGAGATCGGCCTTGGCCCGGACAGCGCCGAACAACTGCTCGATTATCTGTCTCGAACACGCCAGGTTCTGGGGGCGCTGCCCTCACAACAAACCCTGATCATGGAGCGTTTCTTCGACACCGCCGGCGGCACCCAGCTGATAATCCACAGCCCCTTTGGCAGCCGCATCAATCGCGCCTGGGGGCTGGCACTGCGCAAGCGTTTTTGCCGCACCTTCAATTTCGAACTGCAGGCCGCCGCCAGCGAAGATGCCATCGTCCTGTCGCTGTCCACCAGCCACAGCTTTGTGCTGGACGAGGTGTGGCGCTACTTGTCGAGTAGCAACGCCGAATCGGTGCTGATCCAGGCCTTGCTCGATGCGCCGTTGTTCGGCGTACGCTGGCGCTGGAACGCCAGTACCGCCCTGGCCTTGCCGCGCTTTGTCGGCGGACGCAAGGTGGCGCCACAAATTCAGCGGATGAAAAGCGAGGACCTGATTGCTGCAGTGTTCCCCGACCAGATCGCCTGCCTGGAAAACATTGCCGGTGAACGGCAGGTTCCCGATCACCCGCTGGTTGAGCAGACCCTTGATGACTGCCTGCATCAAGCGATGGATTGTGAAGGCTGGTTGCGTTTGCTGCGACGCATCGAACAAGGTCAGATCAGCCTGATCAGCCGCGACCTGCCGGCCCCCTCGCCGCTGGCTGCGGCGATTCTCAATGCCCGGCCCTATACCTTTCTCGATGATGCACCACTGGAAGAGCGGCGCACCCAAGCAGTACAAAGTCGCCGCTGGAGTGATGTACACAGCGGCGATGACCTTGGTGCCCTGGACACTGAGGTCATTCGTGCAGTGGAAATCGAGGCCTGGCCAACGCCTGCGCGCTGCGATGAAATGCACGAAGCACTGATGAGCCTGGCCTGCATCAGTCAGGATGAGGTGACGGCCAACCCCGGTTGGCAAGTTTGGCTGGAGGAACTGCGCGTGGCAGGTCGGGCCTGCTGCCTGCACCTTACTACCGGACCGTCCCTTTGGCTGGCTCGCGAGCGCCTGATGCTCCTGCGTGCGGTCTACCCTCAAGCGCAGATAGCACCAGACCTTGCAACACTCCGCGGATTCGACCATCCCTTCGATGGCGAGACGGCGCTGGTGGAAATGCTGCGCGCACGCCTGAGCGGTTTCGGGCCGCTGACGCTCGAGCAGATTGCCGAGCCTTTGCACCTGCCTGCCAGTGATGTCGAACAGGCTCTGGTACGCCTTGAAGCTGAAGGTTACGTGATGCGCGGTTACTTCAGTCCCGGCCAACACAGCCTGCAATGGTGCGAACGGCACCTGCTGGCACGCATCCATCGCTACACAGTCAAACGCCTGCGGCGGGAGATCGAACCGGTCAGCCTGCAGGATTTCATGCGTTTTCTGTTCGACTGGCAACACCTCGCGCCTGGCACTCACCTGCAAGGTCCGGCGGCGCTCAGCGAAGTGCTGGGGCAATTCGAAGGCTATCCAGCGGCGGCCGCCGCCTGGGAAAGCGATTTGCTGCCCAGCCGGATCAGCGACTACAGCCCGCGCTGGCTGGACGAAAGCTGTCGCGCCGGCAAGCATGTGTGGGCACGCCTGGCCCCCGGCGCAGCCAGCACTACTCTGCGCAGCACACCGCTGGTGCTGCTGCCACGCACGCAGTTGAACCTGTGGCGCACACTCGGCCCCGCCCTCGACAGCAGCGAACTGAGCCTGCGCGCGCAACGGGTTCACACAATGCTGAGCGAGCACGGGGCGTTGTTTTTCGATGAGCTGGTCAGCGATGTCCACCTGCTCCCCAGTGAACTGGAAAATGCTTTGCAGGAGCTGGTGGCCGCTGGCCTGGTCAGCGCCGACAGCTTCGCTGGCCTGCGTGCGCTGATCACCCCGGCGAGTAAACGCCAGAACCGTAGTCATCGCCGTGGTCGCGGCGCCCTGTTCGGGGGTATGGAAGACGCCGGGCGCTGGGCCCTGCTACGCAAAACCTCGGCAGCCGACAACCGTGATGACAGCCTGGAACACGTCGCCCGAACCCTGCTGCGCCGTTATGGCGTGATCTGCTGGCGGCTGCTGGAACGCGAGGCCGACTGGCTACCCAGCTGGCGCGAACTGTTGCGTTGCTACCACCGCCTGGAAGCCCGCGGCGAAATCCGTGGCGGGCGCTTTATCAGCGGCCTTGCAGGCGAACAGTTCGCCCTGCCCGAAGCCGTGGCGCTGTTGCGCGAAGTTCGCAGACGACCGTTGGACGGCAGCCTGGTTGCCATAAGCGCCAGTGACCCGTTGAACCTGATCGCTACCTTGCTACCGGGCAACAAGGTGCCAGCGCTGAGCGGCAACCGTCTGCTCTATCGTGATGGCATACCAATCGCCACATTAATTGCCGGCAAGGTTCAGATGCTCATTGCAGTGGAACTGGCGCAGCAAGGCGAACTGCGCAACCGCTTGATCCGCGAGCCGGGATGCCAGTACTGACAGGTTTTCGAGAATGATTTTCACTCCAGCAAACCGGCGGCAAACGTTCATGTTTGCAGGCTGGCGTTAGCGCGCCCAATCGGGCTAAGGTCGAAGATTGTCCAGGCCCTGAGCCTGACCGTGCCATCGCAAGGAACCCGTATGAGCCTGTCACTCCTCAGCCGCTACGCCTTTTTCGCCGCCTGCGTCCTGTTCACCCTGGTGAGCCTGCCTTTCCTGCACCATGAATGGCTGTGGCCGTTCACCCTGGCCACCGCCGTGCTCAGCCTGCTCGGCCTGTTCGACCTGCTGCAAAGCCGCCACGCGGTGCGGCGCAACTACCCGATTCTGGGCAATATCCGCTACCTGGTTGAAGGTATTCGTCCGGAGATACGCCAGTATCTGCTCGAGGCCGACAGCGACGCCCTGCCCTTCTCGCGGGCCCAGCGTTCACTGGTTTACGCCCGGGCCAAGAACGAAGCGTCCGACAAACCCTTCGGCACCTTGATCGATGTCTATCAGTCCGGCTTTGAATTCATCGGCCACTCCATGCGCCCGGCCCCCTTGAGCGACCCAGCGAGCTTTCGGGTAATCGTCGGCGGCCCGCAATGCACCCAGCCCTATTCGGCCTCGGTGTTCAACATTTCGGCAATGAGCTTCGGTTCGCTCAGCGCCAATGCCATCCGCGCCTTGAACCAGGGCGCCAAGCTGGGCAATTTCGCCCATGACACCGGCGAAGGCAGCATCAGCCCTTACCACCGCGAACACGGCGGCGACCTGACCTGGGAGCTGGGCAGCGGTTACTTCGGCTGTCGTACTGCGGACGGACGCTTCGACCCCGAGCGCTTCGCCGAGCAGGCCCGCAGCCCGCAAGTGCGTATGATCGAGATCAAAATGAGCCAGGGCGCCAAACCCGGCCACGGCGGTATCCTGCCCAAGCACAAGGTTACCCGCGAGATCGCCGAGACCCGTGGCGTGTTGATGGGTGAAGACTGCATTTCACCTTCGCGCCACAGCGCCTTTTCCACGCCGATCGAAATGATGCAGTTCATTGCCCAGCTACGAGCGCTGTCCGGCGGCAAGCCGGTAGGCTTCAAGTTCTGCCTGGGTCATCCCTGGGAGTTCATGGGGATTGCCAAGGCCATGCTGGAAACCGGGATCCTGCCGGACTTTATCGTCATCGACGGCAAGGAAGGCGGTACCGGCGCAGCGCCGGTGGAGTTCACCGACCATATCGGTGTGCCCCTGCGTGAAGGTCTGTTGTTCGTGCACAACACCCTGGTCGGGCTGAACCTGCGCGACAAGATCAAACTGGGGGCCAGCGGCAAGATCGTCAGCGCCTTCGACATCGCCAGCGTGTTGGCGATCGGTGCCGACTGGGCCAACTCGGCACGTGGCTTCATGTTCGCCATTGGCTGCATACAGTCGCAGAGCTGCCATACCAACAAGTGCCCTACCGGCGTCGCCACCCAGGACGCCCTGCGCCAGCGTGCCCTGGTGGTACCAGACAAGGCCCAGCGGGTCTTCAACTTCCACCACAGCACCCTCAAGGCCCTGGCCGAAATGCTCGCGGCGGCAGGTCTCGATCACCCGTCGCAACTGCAAGCCAAGCATCTGGTACGCCGGGTCTCGGCCACCGAGATCAAGCTGTTCTCGCAGATGCATGTGTTCCTTAAGCCGGGTGAACTGCTCAGCGGCGAAATCAGTGGCGAGTTCTATTCACGGATGTGGCAGATGGCCCGGGCGGACAGCTTTGAACCCCAGGACCCGGCAGTCGCCTGAGGATCAGCGCGGTATTGATACATCAAGTCATACGCAACTTTTGCAATTGCTTGCCAATACCGCCACCCTGCCCCCGCCCGACGTGTGACGCGAGAAAATACCGACGTCGGCCAGTCACTATTAAATCAACTGTTCAAGAGCCCGCTGCCATGTTTAACGGACGCGACCCGCGCATCGATTTTTTTCGGGGCCTGGCGCTGATCTTCATCTTCTGGGACCACATCCCGCACAACCCTCTGGGCCAGATCACCCTGCGTAACATCGGTTTCAGCGATGCTGCGGAGGTTTTCGTCTTTCTTGCCGGCTACGCGGCAGTACTGGCCTATGGCAAAGTCCTGCAACGCGACGGCTACCTGATTGCCTGCGTGAAGATCCTCAGACGTACCTGGGTACTGTATGTGGTGCATATCTTCCTGTTGGCGATGCTGATGGGCATCGTCTTCTACGCTAACAGCCATGTGCAAACCCGCGACCTGGTCGAGGAAATGGGCTTGACGCATTTCATCACCAATCCCCAGCAAGCGCTGACCGATGAACTGCTGCTGCGCTTCAAGCCCAATCTGATGGATCCGCTGCCGCTGTACATCGTGCTGTTGGCCGGTCTGTCCATCGTCCTGCCACTGTTGCTGCGTCATACCTGGGCGGTGCTGGGCATATCGATGGCGGTGTACCTGATGGCGCCAAAACTAGGCTGGAACCTGGCGAACTTCTCCGACGGCGTCTGGTACTTCAACCCGGTCACCTGGCAATTTCTGTTCGTGCTCGGTGGCGTGGCGGCGATACACGGGCAGCGGCCACGCGCGCCGCAAACCCGGCCGTTGCTTGGCCAACCGCTATTTCTGGCGGCGGCCGTCTATTCACTGCTGGCGGGGCTGATCACTGTCTCCTGGCGCTGGTCAGAGATTCACGATGCGCTGATGCCGGCAGTAATCAGCGAGTTGCTGTACCCCATCAGCAAGACCGACCTGTCACCGGTACGCCTGTTGCACTTCCTGGCGCTGGCCTACGTTACCGCCAAGTTGCTGCCTGGCAGCCGCTGGACGCAAAACTGGCTGGCCCGGCAAACCTGTCGCATGGGGCGCTATTCGCTGGAAGTGTTCTGTTTGGGCGTATTGCTCGCGCCTTTGGCGGACATGGTCAATGCCCTGGCGGATGAGCACTGGTCAATGCAGGTGCTGACCGCGATGGTGGGAGTGGGATTGATGGCGCTACTGGCGGCCTGGCTTGATCTGAACAGGCGCTTGGGCCGGCCGGTGCAAATGACGGCGGCCTGAAGAGGCCTCATCGCGGGGCAAGCCCCCCCCCCACACACATTCTGTGTGTGTGGGGGGGGCTTGCCCCGCGAAGTTTCTACATCATGACGCGGAACGCGCCAGTTGTACGCTGTCAGCTTTAGGCGACAGCTTGAACACGTAATACAGCACCGTCAGCATCACCAGGAACGCCGGGCCGATGTACAGCGCCACGCGGGTCTCCTCGAAGTAAGCCATCAGGCCAACCACCAGGATCAGGAACGCCAGGGCCAGGTAGGAGCTCAACGGCCACAACCACATGCGGTATTTCAATGCAGCACGTTCGGTGTCGCTCAGACCGGCACGGAATTTCAGCTGTGCCAGCAGGATCATCACCCAGGTCCAGATCGCTCCGAAGGTGGCAATGGCGGTTACCCAGACGAAGACTTTCTCCGGCACCAGGTAGTTGGCCAGTACGCCCAGCAGCAACGCGGCGATCGACAGCAGCAAGGCATTACGCGGTACGCCATTGCTCGAAGTACGTGCGAACGTCGCTGGTGCCTGACCATTCTGCGCCAGACTGTAGAGCATGCGCCCGGTGCTGAAGATGCCGCCGTTGCACGACGACAGCGCCGCAGTGATCACCACGAAGTTGATGATACCGGCAGCAGTCTTGATACCCAGACGCTCGAAGGTCATCACGAACGGGCTGCCCTGGCTGCCGATCTCGTTCCATGGATAGATCGACAGAATCACGAACAGTGCGCCGACATAGAACAGCAGGATGCGCCAGAACACCGAGCCGATGGCTTGGGGAATGGTCTTTTGCGGGTTGCGCGCTTCACCGGCGGTCAGGCCGATCATCTCTACGCCCAGGTAGGCGAACATCACCATCTGCAGCGACATCAACACACCGGTCACGCCATTGGGCATGAAGCCGCCATTGCTCCACAGGTTGGAAATGCCCACTGCCACGCCGTCGTTACCGAAGCCAAAGGCAATGACACCGATACCACCGAGGACCATGGCGATAATGGTGACGATCTTGATCAGGGCAAACCAGAACTCGAACTCGCCAAAGGCCTTGACCGCGATCAGGTTGATCGCACCCATGCTGCCCAGAGCCGCCAGGGCCCAGATCCAGCGCGGTACGTCGGGGAACCAGATGCCCATGTAAATGGCCACCGCAGTGATCTCCGCGACGCAAGTCACCAGCCACAGGAACCAGTAGTTCCAACCGGTCAGAAAGCCCGCCAGCGGGCCGAGGTAGTCTTGAGCGTAACGACTGAAGGAGCCTGCGACCGGGTTGTGCACGGCCATTTCACCGAGGGCACGCATGATCACCAGGATCGCCAGGCCACCAATGATGTACGACAGCATGATTGCCGGACCGGCCATTTCAATGGCCTTGGCCGACCCCAGGAACAGGCCGACACCAATACAGGCGCCCAGCGCCATCAGGCGAATATGTCGCTCGCCGAGTTCTCGCTTGAGTGGGCCGCCCTGAGCGGTCTCACCGTGAGAAGGATGGTTGCCGACTGACATAGAAATACAACCTCATTTTGTTATTGGATATAGACCTTTCGTGCAGGCTTGGTATCGCCGGTAGGCTGGATACGCGGTCTTGCCGGACACCACTTTGTAAGCGGTCCCGTCTGCCGGCACGCAACAAGCCGGCAAAGCGAAAGGGGTGAGCAGTATAGAAAGACCCCTGCAGGGCATTTCACTATAAAACACCGGATATTTGGCGAGAAATCTCGGCAAAAACCGCATCCACGGAGGGGCATTCCCCGTGTTTTCTCCAGACTGACAAACAGGGCGGCTAACATAGCACCAAAACGGGGCATTACAACCTCCACCAAAGGCGCAAGTCGTACACTTTCTAGGAGCAGCCTTACCGGGCTTACAAATTTTTCACCAAACCTGCTCACCGTCTAAGCTTCAGGCAAGCAAGACGAAAATACGTAGCCGGGCTGAACACTATGGGCGCATTGTGGCAATCGGAACCAACGAGTAAGGAAACTCCCTCTGAATCCCTTGAAGAATCGCCATTGCCGAAAAGCCCTCGCCAACGTCGTCTGTGGTGGCGGCTGCTGTGGCTGGTGCTGCTGCTTGCCCTGATTGCGCTGGGAATGGCCATCGCCAATGAAATGCACACCTCGCGCCTGCAGTCACGCGAGCTCAGCCAACTCGCCTCGACCCTGACCTATTCCCTGCAGCCGGGGCCCAGCGATGCGATCATTTATCCGGGTGACGGGCCCTTCGACAAACGCCTGGGCTACAGCGCGTTGGGAGAGTTCCTGCCACGCCTGCTCAAACGCGATTATGTAATCAGCGAGCAGGTGCATTTTTCCCCGGCGTTGATGGACTACGCCGAACACGGTTTCTTCGTGCCCTATAAAGAAAAGATCCAGACCGGGCTTTCGATCACCGACTGCAAGGGCGATGTGCTTTACCAGTATCACTACCCGCAGTACCTGTACCCGGACTTCGATTCCATCCCGCCGGTCATCGTCAACAGCCTGCTGTTCATCGAGAACCGCGACCTGCTCGACCCCAACGCCCCCAACGCCAACCCGGCAGTGGACTGGCCACGCTTTGCCAAGGCGGCTTACAGCCAGGTCGCCAAGTACCTGGCCCTGCCTGGCCAGTCCGCTGGCGGTAGCACCCTGGCTACCCAACTGGAGAAATACCGCCACTCGCCTGACGGCCTGACTGTCTCGGGCAGCGAGAAAATCCGCCAGATGATTTCTGCCAGCGTGCGCACCTACCAGAGCGGCCCACAAACCCTTGAAGCGCGCCAGCGTATCGTGCGTGACTACCTCAACAGCGTGCCGCTGTCGGCGGTGCCCGGGCATGGTGAAGTGCATGGCATGGCCGAGGGCCTGCGGGTCTGGTACGGCGCCGACTTCGCCCAGGTCAACCAGGCCCTGACATCTACCGAGACCGACCCTGCAAGCATGGCCGCACGCGGCCTGGCCCTGCGTCAGGTACTGTCGCTGATGATTGCCCAGCGCCGTCCCTCACACTTTCTGTCCAAGGGCCGCAACGAACTGGCCGAACTGACCGACAGTCACATTCGGATTCTGGCTGCCGCCAATATCGTCGACCGGCCGCTGGCCGACGCCGCGCTGGTCAGCAAGACGATCTATCGCGACTGGGTGGCGCAACCGACCATTCAACCGATCGTCACCAACAAGGGCATCAGCGTTGCCCGCAGCCGCCTGTCCCTGGCCCTGGCCCGGCCGCTGTACGACCTGGACCGTCTTGATCTGTCGGCCACCAGCACCTTGCAATCTGACCTGCAAGGCCAGATCAGCCAGTACCTCAAGGATCTCGCCGATCCGGCCATCGCCGAGAAGCTCGGCCTGTTTGGCGAGCGCTTGCTGACCCCGACCAGCACCACCCAGGTGCGCTACAGCTTTACCCTGCTTGAACGCACCGCCAACGGTTCGCGCGTGCGGGTGCAGACCGACAGCACCGACCAGCCGTTCGACATCAACGAGGGCAGCAAGCTGGAGCTGGGTTCCACCGCCAAGCTGCGGGTGCTGACCAGTTACCTGGAAATCATCGCCGAACTGCATGACAAGTACGCCAACACTCCCGCCGCCGACCTGAAGAAGGTCGAGGTCGCTGAACTGGACTTCATCACCCGCTGGGCCATCGACTACCTGATCCAGAACAAAGACCGCAACATCACCGCGATGCTCGATGCCGCGCTCAATCGCAAGTATTCGGCCGGCCCCGGTGAAGCCTTCTTCACCGGTGGCGGCATGCATGTGTTCAATAACTTTCGTAAAGAAGACAACAACCGGATTCCCACGCTCAAAGACGCCTTGCGCGAGTCGATCAACCTGCCGTTTATCCGTTTGATGCGTGATCTGGTGCGCTACAGCACCTACCAGACACCGGGCAGCAGCATCCGCTTGCTCAAGGACGATGCCGAGCCACGCCGCCAGGAGTACCTGGCGCGCTTTGCCGACAAGGAGGGCACCGACTACCTGCGCAGGTTCTGGAAAAAGTACCAGCGCAAAACCTCGCAACAGCGCCTGGACACCTTCCTCGACAGTTTGCGTGTCACGCCGATCCGCCTGGCCGCCGTACACCGCTACCTGTTCCCGGAAGCTGACCAGGCCACCTTCAACGCCTTCGTCCGTGCCCACGTGAAAAAGGATTTGCAGGAAACCAAGCGCAAGCCCACCAAGCAAGACATCCTCACCGATGAGCGTCTGGGCAACCTGTACTACGCCTACGGCCCCGGCAAATTCGATCTACCCGACCAAGGCTTTGTCGCCAAGGTCCACCCTCTGGACCTGTGGCTGCTGGGCTACTTGCTGAACAACCCCAATGCCAGCTTCCAGGATGCGACGCAGGCCAGCCAGTTCGAGCGCCAGGAAGTCTACGGCTGGCTGTTCAAGAGCCGGCACAAAGGCGCGCGTGACAGCCGTATTCGTACCCTGGTGGAAATCGAAGCGTTCCTCGATATCCATCGGCGCTGGAAACGGGTCGGCTATCCCTTCGATCACCTGGTGCCCTCGCTGGCCACTGCCATCGGCAGCTCCGGCGACCGTCCGGCAGCCTTGGCCGAGCTGATCGGCATTATCCAGAACGATGGTATCCGCCTGCCGATCCTGCGCATCGATACCCTGCACTTTGCCGCCAATACCCCGTATGAAACGCGTCTGGCAGGTGACCCCGACCTCGGTCAGCGAGTACTCTCGGTGGAAGTCGCCCGGGCCTTGCGTGGTGCCCTTTCGCAAGTAGTCGATGCCGGTACCGCACGACGGGTATCCGGCAGTTTCAAACTTAATGACGGTACGCCGATGGTCCTGGGCGGCAAAACCGGCACTGGCGACAACCGCCTCGAAAGCTGGGGAGCCGGTGGCCGCCTGCTTGGCTCAAAAGCGATCAACCGCACGGCGACCTTTGTGTTTTTCCTTGGCGACAACCACTACGGCACCCTCACCGCTTTTGTCCCCGGGCGTGCCGCCGAGTCCTTCAAGTTCACCTCGGCCCTGCCGGTACAGGTACTCAAGGGCATGGCCCCGATCCTCACCCCGTACCTGCAACCCGGCAGCCACACCCTGTGCAAAACGCCACAAGTGGCGCAGCAGTAGCCCTTTGAAGCAACGCCCAGGCGCCTGGGCGTTGCTTTGTCAGCGATACCGTTCATCTCCTGACTCTTTATCGTGAGAATTATTCTCACTCTCATGCTTGCTTTAAGATATATCTTGAGTAGTATCTAAAGATACATCTAACGCAAACGGAGCCCTCCATGCGTGACCATCACCCCCACCGCGAGCATGGCGAACGCCATGACGGATTCGAACGCCGCCACAGCCGTGAGCGCGGCGACCGCGGGCCACGGGTCTTCGCCCCTGGCGACCTGAGACTGCTGCTGCTATCGATGCTGGCCGAGCAGCCGTGCCACGGCTATGACCTGATCCGCCAGATCGAAAGCCTGTTCGGCGGCAACTACAGCCCAAGCCCGGGCGTTATCTACCCGACCCTGACCTTCCTGGAAGAAAGCGAACTGATCGTCGGCCAGGTTCACGGCAGCAAGAAGCTCTACAGCGTCACAGCTGCTGGCCTGGACTCTCTGGCCGAGCAAGCCATCGCCCTGGACGGCGTGCGCATGCGCATCGAAGTCAGTAAACGTTCGCTGTACGGACACGACCGGCCGCCAGAGATCCACGAAGCGGTACACAACCTGCGTCATGCCCTGCAGATGCACAGTGGCCGCTGGAACCCGGAAGAGATCGAACGGGTGCGCACCCTGCTCAACAACACCGCCAAAGCCATCGTCGCAGGGCCCACTGCGACCTCCACGGAGAAAACCGAATGAGTGCCAGCGAGAACAATGCGATACATCGCGTCAATCATCAGATCAAACATCGCCGCCTGGACGTGCTGCGGGTCACCGAGCTGACCCCGCGTATGCGCCGCATCACCTTGGGCGGACCGCAACTGCAAGGCTTCACCAGTGTCGGCAGTGACGATCACGTCAAACTGATGTTCGCCTGCTCGGCAGAAGAACAAGCAGCCCTGGACAACCTCGACTTCAGCCGCGATGGCCTGCGCCCGACCATGCGCGAATACACCCCACGGCGTATCGATCTGCAAGCCGGTGAACTGGATATCGATTTCGTCCTGCACGGCGACGGCCCTGCGTCGAGCTGGGCGGCCCAGGCGCAGGTCGGCCAAGTCCTCAACATTGCCGGCCCACGCAGTTCGATGGTAGTGCCGGATATCTTCGACAGCTATTTGCTGATCGGCGATGAAACCGCGATCCCGGCCATCGCCCGACGCCTGGAAGAGCTGCCGGCCACGCGCAAGGTGTTGGCGGTCATCGAGATCGAAGACGCCCAGGAACAACAGGTCCTGGCGAGCCTGGCACAAGTGCAAGTGATCTGGGTACAGCGACACCAGCAGGAGCTGCTGGACGTGGTGAAGGATCTGCCCCTGCCTGAAGGTCAGTTGTACGCCTGGGTTGCCCTGGAAAAAGCCCTGACGCGCAAGACCAAGCGTCTGCTGGTCGACGAAAAGGGCGTCAAGGAAGACCTGATCAAGGCCGTCGCCTACTGGCGCCTCGACCCGCACGACGACGAGTAAACGGCACCATCAGGGTTGCGTCCTGGCCTTGGCCAGGCGCCCGCCCTGCCAATGATCCAGGCTCAGTATCAGCAAGCCAATGGTAGTGAAGCCGAACACAATCGCCAACGCATTGAGCAGTACCTGCCCATAGCCAAGGCTTGCGACATTGATGAACGGATAGGGATAGACCCCTATCGACTGCCCGCGCAGCAGCACATAAGCAAAATACCCCGCCGGATACAGCAGCCAGGCCAACAGGTGCTTGAGCCGCAGACTGCCTTTCTCCACGCAGCACCACCAATAGCCGACAAACAGCAACGGCATGACATCGTGCAACAGCTCATCGGCCAGCCACTGCCAGCCCTGCGGTTGCCACAGATGGCGCAACAACACGCTATAGGCCAGACCGACCAGAACAATACTGGCGGCAATACCCGAACTGACTGCCGGGCCGAGAAACCAGCGCCGCGCCGCAGATTCGCGGCCAAATGCCGCCTGGCTGAGCACCACGGCGACCAAGGTATTGCTCAGCACGGTGAAATAGCTGAAGAAGTTCACCAGGCCGCCGATCAGGCTGGCCTGCTCCTGCCAACGTACCCACAGCACCAGGTACAGCTGGATCGCCAGCGCACTCCAGCCCAGGCAGGCGGCCAGGCCGATCACGACCTCGCGTCGAGGCATCAAGTCAGCGACCGCGCTGCAGCTTCAGGTACAGGCGCTCGACTTTCTCCCGGGCCCAGGGGGTACGGCGCAGGAAAGTCAGGCTCGACTTGATGCTCGGATCGCTCTTGAAGCAGCGGATATCGATGCGCTCGGCCAGCCCTTGCCATTGATAGTGCGCCACCAGTGCGGTGAGGATCTGCTCCAGGGTCACGCCATGCAGCGGATTGGGGTTGGCGGTGGTCATGCCTGTGCTCCAGCGAATCAAATGTGCGCACCTTAGCCCAGGGGTGGGCTGGCTACAAACATTCTAGCGCAGCTGTGGTAGGCGCGGCGCTGTGACAGATGGTAATGTTATATTGTATCAATCTCATTACATTGCCAAGGAACCCCGCAGCCCATGCGTCGCTTGCCCCTTCGACTCTCCCCTTTCACCGCTGCCCTTTGGCTCGCATCACCACTGAGCCAGGCCGTGGAGTTGCAGCCCCAGATCATCACCGCCAACCCGCTGGGCAACAGCGAACTGGCCGCGCCCACCACTGTACTCGAAGGTGACGCGCTGGCCCTGCAACAGAAAGGCAGTCTCGGTCAGACCCTGAACAACCAGCCCGGCGTCGCCTCGACCTGGTTCGGTCCCGGCGCCAGTCGTCCGGTGATTCGGGGCCTGGATGGCGATCGCATTCGCATTCTGCGCAATGGTGTTGGCGCGCTGGACGCCTCATCGTTGTCCTACGATCACGCTGTACCGCTGGACCCAGCCACCGTAGATCGCATCGAAATCGTCCGCGGCCCGGCCGCCCTGCTCTACGGCGGCAACGCCATCGGTGGCGTGGTCAGCAGCTTCGACAATCGCATCCCCACCGACCCCGTCGACGGCATTCATGGCGCTGGCGAGTTGCGTTACGGTGGCGCCGACACCACACGTAGCAGCGCCGGCAAGCTGGAAGCCGGCGATGGCCGCTTTGCCTTGCACCTGGACGCCAACAGCCGGCAGTTCAACGACCTGCGCATTCCCGGCTACGCTCGCAGTTCCAAGGTCCGCGACGCCGACGACCCGGGCAGTAAGCATCGTCTGGAAAACAGCGACGGCCGCCAGGATGGCGGCGCCGTCGGCGGTTCCTATCATTGGGATCACGGCTACACCGGCCTGTCCTACAGCCGCTACGATTCGAACTATGGCTCGGTGGCCGAACCCGGTGTGCGCCTGGACATGCAACAGGACCACTATGGCTTCGCCTCCGAGCTACGCGACCTCGACGGCCCGTTCAGCGCGCTGAAGTTCGACGCTGGCTACACCGACTACCAGCACCGCGAACTTGAAGATGGCGAAGTGCACACCACCTTCAAGAACAAGGGTTACGAGGCAAGGGTCGAAGCCCGGCATCAACCCTGGGGGCCGGTAGAAGGCGTGATCGGCGCCCAAGTCGGTCGTAACGAGTTTTCCGCCCTGGGTGAAGAAGCCTTCGTCCCCCAGACCGACACCAACAGCCTGGCGCTGTTCATGCTTGAACAATGGCAAGCCACCGAGCGCCTCAACCTGAGCCTGGGTGGACGCCTGGAACACACACGGGTCGACCCCGACAGCCAGGGCAGCGAGCGTTTTGCCCACGCCGACAGCGCCAGCAGCTTCACCGCCGCCAGCCTGTCATCGGGTGCGGTGTATGAGCTGACACCGATCTGGTCGCTGGCCGCGACCCTGGGCTACACCGAACGCGCACCGACGTTCTACGAGCTGTATGCCAATGGCGCCCACGTCGCCACCGGCACGTTTGAAGTCGGCGATCCGAACTTGAGCAAAGAGAAAGCGATTTCCAGCGACCTGGCCTTGCGCTTCGACAACGGTGTGCACAAAGGCAGCGTCGGCGTGTTCTACAGTCACTTTCGCGACTACATCGGCCTGCTGGCCAGCGGCAACATGCGTGAAGGCCATGACCACGATCATGACCACAGTGATGAGGACCACGATCACGACCATGAGCACGCCGGTGACGTGCCCGAATACCTGTACAAAGGTGTGCGGGCCCGCTTCTATGGCATCGAAGCCCAGGACCGCTGGCAGCTGGCGCAAAACCGCCTGGGCAGCTTTGCCCTGGAGTTGTCCGGCGACTACACCCGGGCCAAGAACCTGGACAGCGGCGAAGACCTGCCACGCATTGCCCCGCTGCGCCTGAACAGCGGCCTGCTGTGGGAGCTGGAGCGCTGGCAGGCACGGGTTGATGTGCAGCATGCCAGCGCCCAGCATCACAAACCGGACAATGAAACCAGTACCGATGGCTATACCACCCTGGGCGCTAGCCTCGGCTATCGCTTTGATATTGGCCAGAGCCAGTGGCTGGCCTTTGTTCGCGGTGAAAACCTCACCGACCAGACCGTGCGCTATGCCAGCTCGATCTTGCGCGACATTGCCCCGGCACCGGGGCGCAGTGTGGAGGTGGGGTTGCGTACATCCTTCTGATCGCCGGGGGGTGCCTCGCGCCCCTTTCGCCGGCAAGCCGGCTCCTACAGGTGTTCGCGGTGCATTTGTGGAGCCGGCTTGATCCAGACTGTTACTCACCTGGCAATAATCCCGTGCGACATTTTGTCTTTTTTTCTTACAACTTCCCCTATATCCTCCCTGCCGCAAGCTGAATCGATTCATTCGATACCCATCGCAGCCATTTTCCTTCTAAGACCCCGTGCTTCGTTGCACTTGCCGTTTTTTCAACAATCAAAAGATAGCGCTATCTCATGCCTCAGATTCATCGTTTCCGCCTTTCCCCCGCCACCCGGACGCTGTTTTCGGGGCTGGCCATCGCCAGCCTCGCCCCCAGCGCTCAGGCCGCCGCGATGTTCGTCAGCGACTCGCCATGGATGCTCGGCGATTGGGGCGGCACCCGCACGGAGCTGGCTGAACGCGGCTACGACTTCACCCTCGGTTACACCGGCGAGATGGGCGCCAACCTGCACGGCGGCTATGACGACGACCAGACGGCGCGCTACAGCGGCCAGTTCGCCCTCGGCACGCATCTGGACCTGCAGAAGATCCTCGGCTGGCAGGACGCCGAGTTCCAGCTGACCGTCACACAGCGCCACGGCGACAACATCAGCAACGACCGCATCAACGACCCACGGGTCGGCGGCTTCACCTCGGCCCAGGAAGTCTGGGGCCGTGGCCAGACCTGGCGGCTGACCCAGATGTGGATCAAGCAGAAGTACTTCGACGGCGCACTGGATGTGAAATTCGGCCGCTTCGGTCAGGGTGAGGACTTCAACAGTTTCCCCTGTGACTTCCAGAACCTGGCCTTCTGCGGCTCCCAGGTCGGCAACTGGGCCGGCGACATCTGGTACAACTGGCCGGTCAGCCAGTGGGCCCTGCGGGTCAAATACAACCTCACGCCCGAGCTCTACGCGCAGATCGGCGCCTATGAGCAAAACCCTTCGAACCTGGACCGTAGCAACGGCTTCAAGCTCAGCGGCAGCGGCACCCAGGGCGCGGTGATCCCGGTCGAGCTGGTCTGGAGCCCGGCGGTCAATGGCCTGCCAGGGGAATATCGCGCCGGTTACTACTACAGTAATGCCAAGGCAACTGATGTCTACAAGGACAGCAACGACCAACCGGCAGCACTGAGCGGCCAGGCTTATCGCAGCAGTTCGAGCAAGCACGGCTTCTGGCTCGGTGCCCAGCAACAGTTGACGTCGCAGGCTTCCGACCACTCCCGTGGCCTGAGCGTATTCGCCAACGCCACGTTGCACGACAAGAAGACCAATGCCATCGACAACTATGTTTCGGCAGGTGTGGTGTACAAGGGGCCCTTCGATGCCCGCGCCAAGGACGATATCGGTTTCGCCCTGGCCCGCGTGCACGTCAACCCTGCCTACCGCAAGAACGCCGAGGCGCTCAATCAGGCCAACGGCGTCAGCGACTACAACGATCCCCTGTTCCGTCCGATCCAGGACACCGAGTACAGCGCCGAGCTGTACTACGGCATTCACCTGGCCGACTGGCTGACCGTGCGCCCGAACCTGCAGTACATCCGCCACCCTGGTGGCGTGAGCCAGGTCGACGACACGCTGATCGGCGGGATCAAGATCCAGAGCAGTTTTTAATCGCCCTTTTCACTTAACGGAGAACACACGATGAGCACAGAAGGTGCCCTGAGTAGAACCCGCTGGCTGCCGCGTCTGATTGGCGTGCTGTTGCTGCTGATGGGCCTGGCCCTGCTGGCGGGCGGCATCAAACTGAGCCAGCTCGGCGGCTCGCTGTACTACCTGATCGCCGGGATCGGTTTCGCCCTGTCCGGCATCCTCCTGCTGGCCCTGCGCCGCCACGCTCTGGGTCTGTATGGCCTGGTATTGCTGGGCAGCACCCTGTGGGCGCTGTGGGAAGTGGGCTTTGACTGGTGGCAACTGGTGCCGCGCCTGGCCCTGTGGTTTGCCCTGGGTGTGGTCCTGCTGCTGCCATGGGCACGCCGTCCACTGCTCGGCAATCCGTCGAAGATCAACCCGGCGCTGCTGAGCCTGGCCGTGGTCTTGTCTGGCGCCACCGCCGTGGCCAGCCAGTTCACTCATCCGGATGAAATCAAGGGCAAGCTGGGTCGCGACAGCACCGGCCTGAGCAGTACCGCGCCGCAAATGCCCGATGGCGAGTGGCAGGCCTACGGCCGCACCGAGTTCGGCGATCGCTACTCGCCACTGCGCCAGATTACTCCGGACAACGTGCACAAGCTGCAGGAAGCCTGGCGTATCCGTACCGGCGACCTGCCAACCGACAACGACCCGGTGGAACTGACCAACCAGAACACCCCGCTCAAGGTCAACGGCATGCTCTATGCCTGCACCGCACACAGCAAAGTGCTGGCCCTGGACCCGGACACCGGTGCCGAAATCTGGCGCTTCGACCCGCAGATCAAGAGCCCGACAGGTTTCAAGGGCTTCGCCCACATGACCTGCCGCGGTGTTTCGTATTACGACGAGAACAGCTACATCAGTGTTGACGGCAGCCCGGCGCCGAAGATCTCCGACGCCGGCCAGGTGGTGGCCCGTGCTTGTCCGCGTCGCCTTTACCTGCCCACCGCCGACGCCCGCCTGATTGCACTGAACGCCGACACCGGTAAAGTCTGCGAAGGTTTCGGTAACCAGGGTGTAATCGACCTGACCACCGGCATCGGCCCGTTCACTGCTGGCGGCTATTACTCCACCTCGCCTGCGGCGATCACCCGCGAACTGGTGATCATCGGCGGCCATGTGACCGACAACGAGTCGACCAACGAGCCGTCCGGAGTGATTCGCGCCTACGACGTTCACGATGGCCGCCTAGTGTGGAACTGGGACAGCAACAACCCGGACGACACCGCACCATTGGCTCCCGGCAAGACCTACAGCCGCAACTCGGCGAACATGTGGTCATTGGCCAGTGTCGACGAAAAACTCGGCATGGTCTTCCTGCCTCTGGGCAACCAGACCCCTGACCAGTGGGGCGCCGACCGCACCCCCGGCGCCGAGAAGTTCAGCGCTGGCATCGTCGCGCTCGACCTGCGCAACGGCAAGGTGCGCTGGAACTACCAGTTCACCCACCACGACCTGTGGGACATGGACGTCGGCAGCCAGCCAACCCTGCTCGACCTGAAGACCGCCGACGGCGTCAAACCTGCACTGATCGCGCCGACCAAACAGGGCAGCCTGTATGTGCTCGACCGTCGTGACGGCACCCCGATCGTGCCGATCCGCGAAATCCCGGCCCCGCAAGGTGCTGTCGAAGGCGACTATACCGCCCCGACACAAGCCCGCTCCGATCTCAACCTGCTTGGCCCGGACCTGACCGAACAAGCCATGTGGGGCGCCAGCCCGTTCGACCAGATGCTCTGCCGCATCCAGTTCCGCGAGCTACGCTACGAAGGCCAGTACACCCCGCCGTCGCTTCAGGGCAGCCTGGTGTACCCGGGTAACGTTGGCGTCTTCAACTGGGGCAGCGTCTCGGTCGACCCGGTCCGTCAGCTGCTGTTCACCTCGCCGAACTACATGGCCTTCGTCTCGAAGATGGTGCCGCGTGAGCAAGTCGCCGCCGGCAGCAAGCGCGAGAGTGAAACCAGCGGCGTGCAACCGAACACCGGCGCCCCGTACGCGGTGATCATGCACCCGTTCATGTCGCCTCTCGGCGTGCCTTGCCAGGCGCCTGCCTGGGGCTATGTGGCCGGTATCGACCTGACCACTAACCAGGTGGTGTGGAAACACAAGAATGGCACCAGCCGTGACAGCTCGCCGATCCCGATTGGCCTGCCGATTGGCGTGCCGAGCATGGGCGGCTCGATCGTCACAGCCGGCGGCCTGGGCTTCCTGAGCGGCACCCTGGACCAGTACTTGCGCGCTTATGACACCAATACCGGCAAGGAGCTGTGGAAAGCGCGCCTGCCAGCAGGCGGCCAGGCCACGCCGATGACCTACACCGGTAAGGGCGGCAAGCAATACGTCCTGGTGACCGCTGGCGGTCATGGTTCGCTGGGGACCAAAATGGGTGATTACGTAATCGCTTACAAATTGGCTGAGTAAATCTATCGCGGGGCAAGCCCGCTCCCACCGGCTTCAGTGGGAGCGGGCTTGCCCCGCGATCGGGCCACACCATTGAAACCACCCCCAATCCGCCCCATGTAAGCACCATAGTCATTTACGCAGGTGCCCCATGAATGATCAGCAGGATCTACCCGAACATCCCGAGGAACACGCCGAAGTCGAGCATCCTGAAGCTTCCCGACACACCGGCCACCACCTCGCCCTGCCCGGCCAGCAACTGCCGGAAAGGGTCTATGTGATCCCGATCCACAACCGCCCGTTCTTCCCGGCACAAGTACTGCCGGTCATCGTCAATGAAGAACCCTGGGCCGAAACCCTGGACCTGGTCGCCAAGACTCCGCACCACTCCCTGGCGCTGTTTTTCATGGACACCCCGCCGGAAGATCACCGACATTTCGACACCTCGGCCCTGCCGCTGTATGGCACCCTGGTCAAGGTTCACCACGCCAGCCGCGAGAACGGCAAGCTGCAGTTCGTCGCCCAGGGCCTGACCCGGGTACGCATCCGCACCTGGCTCAAACACCACCGCCCACCTTACCTGGTCGAAGTCGAATACCCGCATCAGCCGAGCGAACCGACCGACGAGGTCAAGGCCTACGGCATGGCCCTGATCAATGCGATCAAGGAGCTGCTGCCACTCAACCCGCTGTACAGCGAAGAGCTGAAGAACTACCTCAACCGCTTCAGTCCCAACGATCCGTCGCCGTTGACCGACTTCGCCGCGGCGCTGACCTCGGCCACCGGCAACCAGTTGCAGGAAGTGCTCGACTGCGTGCCGATGCTCAAACGCATGGAAAAAGTTCTGCCAATGCTGCGCAAAGAAGTCGAAGTCGCTCACCTGCAGAACGAAATTTCTGCTGAGGTAAACCGGCAGATCGGCGAGCATCAGCGCGAGTTCTTCCTCAAAGAGCAGCTCAAGGTCATCCAGCAGGAACTAGGCCTGACCAAAGACGACCGCAGTGCCGATCTCGAGCAGTTCGAACAGCGCTTGCAGGGCAAGACATTGCCTGGCGCCACGAAAAAACGCATCGACGAAGAAATGGGCAAGCTGTCGATTCTTGAAACCGGCTCCCCCGAATACGCTGTCACCCGCAATTACCTGGACTGGGCCACTGCCCTGCCCTGGGGCGTGTACGGCAAGGACAAGCTCGACCTCAAGCACGCGCGCAAGATCCTCGACCAGCACCATGCCGGGCTCGACGATATCAAGGAACGGATTCTCGAGTTCCTCGCCATCGGCGCCTGGAAAGGTGAAATCAGCGGTTCCATCGTCCTGCTGGTGGGCCCGCCCGGGGTCGGCAAAACCAGCATCGGCAAGTCCATCGCGCAATCCCTGGGCCGTCCGTTCTATCGCTTCAGCGTCGGCGGCATGCGCGACGAGGCCGAGATCAAGGGCCACCGGCGTACCTACATCGGTGCCCAGCCAGGCAAGTTGGTGCAGGCACTCAAAGACGTCGAGGTGATGAACCCGGTGATCATGCTTGATGAGATCGACAAGATGGGCCAGAGCTACCAGGGCGACCCCGCCTCGGCGCTGCTGGAAACCCTCGATCCCGAACAGAACGTCGATTTCCTCGACCATTACCTTGATCTGCGACTGGACCTGTCCAAGGTACTGTTCGTGTGCACCGCCAACACCCTCGACTCGATTCCCGGGCCATTGCTCGACCGCATGGAAGTGATTCGCCTGTCCGGCTATATCACCGAAGAAAAACTGGCCATTGCCAAGCGCCACCTGTGGCCAAAACAGCTCAAGAAAGCCGGTGTGGCCAAGTCCAGCCTGAGCATTACTGACGGCGCCCTGCGCACGGTCATCGAGGGCTATGCGCGTGAGGCCGGTGTGCGTCAGCTGGAAAAGCAGCTGGGCAAACTGGTGCGCAAGGCGGTGATGCAACTGCTGGAAAACCCCGAAGCGAAGATCAAGATTGGCAGCAAAGATCTCGAAGCGTCCCTGGGCATGCCGGTGTTTCGCAGTGAGCAGGTGTTGTCGGGCAAAGGCGTGATCACCGGCCTGGCCTGGACCAGCATGGGCGGCGCTACCCTGCCGATCGAAGCAACGCGCATCCACACCCTCAACCGCGGCTTCAAGCTGACCGGCCAACTGGGTGATGTAATGAAGGAGTCGGCCGAAATCGCCTACAGCTATGTCAGCGCCAACCTGGCCAAGTACGGCGGCGAACCCTCCTTCTTCAATGAAGCCTTCATCCACCTGCATGTACCCGAAGGCGCCACGCCCAAGGACGGCCCCAGCGCCGGGGTGACCATGGCCAGCGCCCTGCTGTCCCTGGCCCGTGACCAGGCGCCGAAAAAAGGCGTGGCGATGACCGGCGAGCTGACCTTGACCGGGCAGGTCCTGCCCATTGGCGGGGTACGTGAGAAGGTGATTGCAGCACGGCGGCAGAAAATCTTTGAACTGATCCTGCCGGAAGCCAACCGCGGCGACTTCGAAGAGTTGCCCGACTACCTCAAGGAAGGCCTGAGCGTGCATTTCGCCAAGCGCTTCAGTGATGTGGCGAAAGTATTGTTCAGTTGAGGTCAACTTGAGCCTGAATGCGGGCCTGGAAAACCCGCATCAGCACTGTCATCTAGGTAGCCGTGGGCCTGTCCCCCCACCATCAGCCGGAATGCACCATCATTTGATCCGCCCTATTTGCTTACCCAGCGGGTCAGTTCACAGGGCTATTGCGGCATTACCCTAACATACCTTACATATTCATTCAGACTCTAAACCTGATCTTGCGAAAAAACCAAAGCACCTGTATCAAGCGCTGAGCACATCATTTTCAGAAAATTTTCAGGCAGGCGCGAGGCCTGCGCTTGCCATCCTGGCTCTGCTCTCGCGCATATCCATGAACCCTCCACAAACATATTCCACACACCTGACACCCCGGCATTAAATATACAGAGGCATCAGGCCCTGACTTGACAGTCGATCCAGCTAGAACGATTTTTTGAATTCCGCAACAACATAGCTCGCATATACAAGAAGCGCCGCCAGCAACTTATTCAACGCCTGAATACTTTCAACGCCTTCAACCTTGATGCTGCGAAACTGATTACGCACCCCCTCCAGATTAACGCGGATCTGGTTCATTTCAGCCAGCCACTCCGAACGTTTTTCAATCAGTGGCGCATACTCTGAAAGTGCGTTCAAATTATTTACCAACTGATGCGCGCGCTGCTCCTGGTCACGCTGTTCAGCGACCATTTCTTTCACTTGAGTCTGCAGTGAACGACGCAAGTTATGGAGTTGCGAGTAACGCATCCCTTCTTGAATACTCCCCATCAGCTCGTTCAGCGCCTCCACTGCCTGCCCGACCGCCAAAACAGCGCCAGCCGGGGTAGCAGCCGTAGCGAACATTGCCTGGGCCTGCTCAAGCGTTGGCAGCTTACCCTTAAACAGTTTTTCTATTCCATTTGCCTCAAATACTTCGATCACTTTCTCCAGTTCCGCAAGCTCGCTGCGTTTTCCGGCCAGTACACCGGTTTGCACTTGCAGGTCGCTAGCCACCCTCTCCTGGGTTTTCAGATAACCCGCTTTATCGAGGCTCGCATCATAAGTTGGAAGACTGACAATTGACTTCGAGGCTATCTCCACCCCCGCCAGCATAACATCAATTTTTTTGCCAATATTGGCCACAGAGTGCTGGATTTCTTCAAGGAGAAACTCCGCTTCATCGGGGGCCTCCATGCTTCCCTTAAGATCCCTTAACAACTGCTCAATATCTTCTGACCTGATAGTTACAGCGAGCGCTTCAGAATTCTTGTCTAACTCTTCGACATACTTAATGAAACCCTTGTAATGCCGCTCGATCGAGGTATGCAACAGCGGCAAAAAATCGAATGTGCGCTTTTCCCAGAACCCTGAATAAGCAGACGCCGCCCCCAGTAATTTATCCATATTAGGATTTTGCAGAGCGGTGCGAAAGGCAATAACATTGTCGTTCATGACGAGGTATCCTTATTTAGCAGCTGCGGCGTCGTCGAATACGCGATTCATATGCTGAGCAAACATCTCGATATCTTTCCATTGTTCAATGAAACGTTTAAAATGTGTCGCAAACTTGAACAAGGCCTGATTGGATTCAATACGTTCGAGATGTTCAATCGATGCATCGATGTAAACACCAATGAGCTGCCAAGTGGATTGCAGGTGCGAAGAGGCGGTGACGACATCCCTGAGTCGAGTCTCCATCTGTCCCATCTGCGTCCCCAGTTCCTCCACAAGCCCTTCCAGCCTGACGGCTGCTTTTATTTTCCGGCTCACTTCACCACGCTGCTCCTGGCACTTGTTGCGCTCTTTACGTACTTTCTCTGCCTTCGTGCCATAGATGGTACCGGTGATAACCAAGCCCAGCAGCCCTGCACTCAAACCGTTCAGCGCTGCGTTGAAATATTGGTCATACTCGGCTTCAAGACGTTTGATTTCTTTATCAAGCTCGAGCAGATCTTCGCGTAACTGCTCTACCGCCCCGCTCACCTTCTGACGCTTGATCGCCTCGGTTTTGGTTGCCACCAGGGGCAGCAGCTTTTCACGCGCTGCATCTCTAAACGCTTCAGTTTCCTCGCGTACAACACAGACACGCCGGGCGAAAATGTCCACGTCCTCGCGCAGGAGTTCCATGTAGTCAATCAGGTCCACGACCCTACGCTTGTCGTCTGCACCAAGGCTGACCGGTGCGCCGAAGTGAAGGGTATCCCAGGCCTCCCTTCGTTTGCCAAGGGCGCTGCTTTTTTCGAGAATCACCAACACCTCGTCCCCCGTGGAATTGATGCCATTGGCACTGGCGGCCAACTCGAACCCGAGCTTCTTGCTGTTGTTCGCAAGTTTTGTCCAGCTACGTCCGTGTGTCTGCAACTGCTTGTGCATCTCGACCATGCTGCTCGGCATCAACACCCGCTCGGCGATGGTGGAATAGCCCAGCCAGCGAGTCACCGCCTCTTGGGTAATAGGCAAGCTGAAAACATGGTTGGCATACTGGTTTAGGGTAACAATGTGCTCGTGTGTCAGGGTCAGCCCCCCTTCATTAGGGCCATCGCGTTCTGCCATAGCCTGAATGAGGTTTGCGGGCTGCCGTTCAGCCTCTTTCTGCAATGTGTCAAAATCCGTTTGTGTGCTACTCATATTCATGTCCCTGTTGACAGACCAAACTGGCCTGGGACCATCAAGCTAATCGCGCTGCGAATTGCTCTACAGAGGGCAGGCCTTCCTGAAAGTCAATGCCCGCCTGAATGACTGGATTGTCGATGAACATCAACTTGAAGTTGCTAGTCCTTGGCCTGCCCCTCCTGGCAGCCTGCTCACAAACCCCGGGCAAACACGACAACGTAGCGCTGGAAAAGCCAAGCCAGTGCCCTGTCCGCCTGGAGACGGGCCAGACCCTCACCTTGACCCTGCCGAGCAACCCCAGTACTGGCTACCGTTGGCTGCTGCAGAACCCCGCAGCCGGCATCCTGCGCAGCCTGGGCCAGGAGGTCTACAGCCATCCAGAAGATGCCGGGATCGTCGGCAGTGCAGGGCAATCGACCTGGCGCTTCCAGGCCCAGGCCGCAGGCGAGGGGCATTTGCTGCTGGTTTACCAACAGCCTTGGGCCCCGGAAGTGCGTCCGGTGCAGACGTTCGACTGTACAATCACGGTGAAGTAGCAGCGCTGGTCAGCCAGGCCATGCATCTGCCGGCTAGTTTGGCTAAAATGCCCGACTTTTACTGCCCAACGCCTGGATTGCCCCCGTGAGCAAAGAACCCGACCGCCTATTCGCCCAGCCACTTGGCCAGGTGCCCGACTTCGCCTTCAACGAAGACGTGGTGCGGGTGTTCCCGGACATGATCAAGCGCTCGGTGCCCGGTTACCCAACCATTGTCGAGAACCTCGGCGTACTGGCTGCGCAATTTGCTCAGCCGAACACTGCCCTGTATGACCTGGGCAGCTCACTGGGGGCGGTGACGCAGGCCCTGCGCCGCCACGTGCGCAGCGACGGTTGCCGGGTGATCGCCATCGACAACTCGGCAGCCATGGTCGAGCGCTGCCGGCAATACCTCAATGCCCAGGACTCGATGTTCCAGGAGCTGCTGCCGGTCGAGGTGATCGAGGGCGATATTCTTGCTCTGGCGTTTCAACCTGCCTCAGTGGTGGCAATGAACTTCACCCTGCAGTTCATCGCCCCCGAGCAGCGCCTGGAACTGCTCACGCGTATTCGCCAGTCGCTGCTGCCGGGCGGTGCGCTGATCCTTTCGGAAAAGCTGCGCTTCAACGACCCGGACGAACACGCCCTGCTCACCGACCTGCATGTCGCCTTCAAACGCGCCAATGGCTACAGCGAACTGGAAATTGCCCAGAAGCGCAGCGCCATCGAGAACGTGATGAAGCCCGACAGCCTTGAAGAACACCGCGAACGCCTGCTGGCAGCCGGTTTCTCCAAGGTCGTGCCCTGGTTCCAATGCCTTAACTTTGCCTCGTTGATTGCCCTGCCATGATCGATCTTTCCCCTCTGGTCCGCCGCCTGGCGGGCACCCCCCTGGCGCAATGGTCACAAGGCCTGCAAGCGCAACTCGACGCCAAGATGGAGAAAGGTCACGGCGACCTGGAGCGCTGGCAGAATGCCCTGGATGCGCTGCCGACGCTGGTGCCAAGCAGAGTCGACCTGGTCAACGGCCTGAACCTCGATTGCGACTGCGACCAGGACACCCGCGAGCGTATGCGACAAGCGCTGATGGGCTTGTCACCCTGGCGCAAGGGCCCGTTCGACCTGTTCGGTGTGCACGTCGATACAGAATGGCGTTCGGACTGGAAGTGGTCGCGGGTCGCTCCGCACCTGGATCTCAAGGGCAAGCGCATTCTCGATGTCGGCTGTGGTAACGGTTACTACCAGTGGCGGATGCTCGGTGCCGGTGCCGACAGCGTCATCGGCGTCGATCCCAACTGGCTGTTCTTCTGTCAGTTCCAGGCGGTTCAACGCTACTTGCCAGAGCTGCCAGCCTGGCACCTGCCCTTCGCCCTGGAAGACCTGCCGGCCAATCTCGAAGGCTTCGACACGGTGTTCTCCATGGGCGTGTTCTACCATCGCCGCTCGCCCATCGAGCACCTGCTGGCGCTCAAGGACTGCCTGGTAAAAGGCGGCGAGCTGGTACTGGAAACGATGGTGGTCGAGGGCGACGAACATCAGGTGCTGGTGCCAGAAGACCGCTACGCGCAGATGCGCAACGTCTGGTTCCTGCCGTCGGTGCCGGCCCTGGAGCGCTGGCTGCGCCGCGCCGGCTTCAGCGATGTGCGCTGCGTCGATGTCAGTGTCACCCGTATCGAAGAGCAACGCAGCACCGAGTGGATGCGCTACCAGTCGCTCAGCGACTTCCTCGACCCCGCCGACCACAGCCGTACCATTGAAGGCCTGCCGGCGCCGCGTCGCGCGGTACTGGTGGCGCGCAAATAAAAAAAGGCGCCCGGGTGGGCGCCGAATATTCACCTTTTCCAAAGGAGCGGGGGGAGCTTCCAAGGTGAATGGAGCTACTCTTTAGCGACCTTTTGCTGAGCATCGCTGTGCTTGCGCGCATCGGATGCAACAACCGCCTGATCCTTATTGCCATGGAGCTGCTCCTGGCTCAGGCGGAAGTTTGCCCAAAACTGTTTCGAACGTTCCGCGCCACCTTCGGCCAGCGCGGCACCACTGCCAAGGGCAAGAACGCCCACCAATGCATACTTGATCAGGTTCATGTTGCTCACCTCGTGATTGAATTTCAGTACGGTTCAATCTTACGAAGGGCAAGCTAACGACAAGGTGAGCAGGACATTACAGTGTTGCAAGAAACGCCCTACAACAGGGTCAGCGGGTACTCCACAATCAGGCGCACTTCGTCCAGGTCCGACTCGAACGCCGTGGCCCGGGTGGTGGCCTGACGCATGCGCAGTGACAGGTCTTTGAAGGTGCCCGACTGCACCACATATCTCGCTTCGATATCGCGCTCCCAACGCTTCTGATCGGTCAGTGGATTACCCTCGGCATCACGGCGCATGTACACCGCGTTGGCATCAGAGTAATCAGCGTCGCTGCCACGCCCGTAGCGGGTCATGAAGGTCAAGCCAGGTACGCCATAGCTGGCCATGTCCAGGTCGTAGCGCAGCATCCACGAGCGCTCCTTGGGTGAGTTGAAGTCGCTGTACTGGATCGAGTTGTCGAGGTAGATCGAGTCGGACTGGCGCAGGTAGTCGAAGTCGTTGTCGCCTTCGTTGCGTTGATGCGACAACGCCAGGGTGTGGGCGCCATAGCTCACGCCCACCTTGGCACTCCAGATGTCATTATCGAAGGTGCCCAACAACTGCTGGCCCTGGTCCTTGGCCTTGTAGTAGTTGAAACCGGTAAAGACACTGAGCTGCTCTGTGATCGGATACTGATAGCTGACACCCGCGTAGTACTGATCCCAGCCATCCTTCAGACGACTGCTGTAGAGACTGAGGCCGAGGTTGTCGGTGGCCTGGTAGTCACCGCCGAAGTAGCCCAACCACGGCGAGTCGACGGGGCCTGCGTAGAAAGTCTCGAAGCCGTCACGGTTGTTGCTCGAGAGCGGTTGGCTCATGGCATGCAGGCGTCCACCCTGCAGAGTGAGACCTTCCAGCGTGGTGTTTTCCAGGGTCCAGCCGCTGAAGCTTTCCGGCAGCAAGCGTGAATCGCCAAAATGCACCACCGGCGTGGTCGGGAATACATCGCCCACTTTGATTTCAGTGTCGAACAGGCGCGCCTTGAGGGCGCCGCCCAGCTTGCTGAAGTTGCTCGCGGTGTCGCCGTTGCTATCGACCGGCAACATATCGAATGAGCTTCGCCCACCACTGCGGCCGTCGCCACTGTCGAGCTTGAGCGCAAGCATGGCATAGGCGTCGAGACCAAAGCCGACGGTGCCCTGGGTGTAGCCCGAGTGGAAACGGGCGATAAACGCCTGGGCCCAGGCTTGGGCATACCCGGCCTTGCCGGTGGGTGACTCGCCACCCTTGCGATAGTCGCGATTGAAGTAAAAATTGCGACTGAGCAGCGTCAGGCTACTGTCCTCGACAAAGCCCCGGGGCTCGACGCTAGCATTGCCGACTGAACAGCTGGCCAAGGCCAGGACGCCGGTGATACAGGTTGTGGTTTTATTCCCCATCTTCAACTCCTGATTATTCGCCGTAATACGCACGACGGCCGCTGATGCGGCCGCCATGGGTATCCTGACAAGGGCTGAATAACCCGAAGATGAGCGTGAAATTACAGTTTCGTCACTTCACTGGTGTCGTCTTCTTCGTCCTTGCGGTGGGCCCGGTAGTACAACGCCGGCAACACCAATAGGGTCAACGCGGTGGAAGAAAGAATCCCGCCGATCACCACGGTCGCCAGCGGTCGCTGCACCTCGGCGCCAGTGCCGGTGGCCAGAGCCATGGGAATAAAGCCCAGAGAGGCTACCAGCGCAGTCATCAGTACAGGCCGCAGACGAGTCAACGCGCCTTCATCGATGGCCTGGTGCAATGTCCGCCCCTGCTCACGCAAGCCGCGGATAAAGGCAATCATCACCAGGCCGTTGAGTACCGCCACACCCGACAAGGCAATGAAACCGACCCCGGCCGAAATCGACAGCGGAATATCCCGTAGCCACAGCGCCACCACGCCTCCGGTCAAGGCAAAGGGTATACCGGTGAACACCAGCAAGCCGTCCTTGAGGTTGTTGAACATCATGAACAGCAAGCCGAACACCAGCAGCAAGGCGACCGGCACCACCACCTGCAAACGCTGCGCCGCCGACTGCAACTGCTCGAACTGTCCACCCCAGCGAATCCAGTAACCGGCCGGGATGCTGACCTGGCTGTCGATGCGCTCACCGGCCTCCTCGACAAAGGAGCCGATATCACGCCCGCGCACGTTGGCACTGACCACCACCAGTCGCTTGCCGTCTTCACGGCTGATCTGATTGGGTCCCTGAACCAGCTGCAGGCTGGCGACATCGGCCAGGGTGATAAAACCGATCTGGCCATTACCGGCAGTACCTGCCGGCACCGGGATCAACAACTGCGACAGACCGTCGATGTCGGTACGCAGGTTGTCAGACAGGCGCACTACCATGTCGAAGCGGCGGTCGCCCTGGTACAGGGTGCCGGCCTGACGTCCGCCAACCGCCACGGCGATGGTGTCTTGCACATCACCGACATTGAGCCCGTAGCGCGCCGCCTTGTCGCGATCGACGTCAATGGTCAGCACCGGCAATCCCGAGGTCTGCTCGACCTTGACTTCCGATGCCCCCGGCACCGCCTGCAGCGTCGCGGCAATCTGTGCGGCGGTGCGGTTGAGCTGATCCATATCGTCACCGAAGACCTTGACTGCGACATCACTGCGCACCCCGGAGATCAGCTCGTTGAAACGCAACTGGATCGGTTGTGACAACTCATAGTTGCTGCCTGGCACTCGGGCACTGGCGCGCTGGATATCGGCGATCAACTGCTCGCGTGATTTGCTTGGGTCCGGCCACTGGTCTTGCGGCTTGAGCATCACATAGCTGTCAGAGATATTCGGCGGCATCGGGTCCGAGGCGATCTCGGCAGTCCCGGTCCGTGCGAACACCCGCTCGACCTCGGGCACCTGGCTCAACACACTCTGCTCCAGGCGCTGCTGCATGGCCACCGACTGACTCAGGCTGGTGCCAGGCACGCGCAACGCCTGCAGGGCGAAATCACCCTCGCTCAAGCTCGGCACGAACTCGCTGCCCATGCGACTGGCCAGCACGCCGGACAACAACACCATCACCGCAGCCAGGCCAAACGCCAGTGGCCGATGGCCCATGACCCAACGCAACAGCGGTGCGTAGCCACGCTTGGCGCTGCGCATCAGCAGGTTCTCGTCTTCCTTGACCTTGCCGGTGACAAACAGGGCAATCGCCGCCGGCACGAAGGTCACCGAAAGCAGCATCGCTCCGAGCAAGGCGATCACTACAGTGAAGGCCATGGGGTGGAACATCTTGCCCTCGACCCCGCTCAGGGCAAAGATCGGCAGGTACACCACCATGATGATCAGTTGCCCGAAGATCAGAGGACGACGTGCCTCGCGGGCGGCGTTGAAGACTTCATGAAAGCGCTCGGAGCGGGTCAGCAGGCGACCATGATGCTGTTGCGCGTGGGCCAGACGGCGAATGGCGTTCTCGACGATCACCACCGCACCATCAACGATGATGCCGAAGTCCAGAGCGCCGAGGCTCATCAGGTTGGCGCTGACCTTGTTGCTGAACATACCGGTAAAGGTGAACAGCATCGACAGCGGAATGACCATGGCGGTGATCAGCGCAGCGCGGATGTTGCCGAGGAACAGGAACAGAATCACGATCACCAGGATCGCGCCTTCGATGAGGTTTTTCTTTACCGTGGCAATGGCTTTGTCGACCAGGTTGGTGCGGTCATAGACCGTCACCGCGCTGACCCCGGCAGGCAGCGAACGGTTGATCTCGACCAGTTTCTGCGCCACGGCCTTGGACACCGTGCGACTGTTCTCGCCAATCAGCATGAACACCGTGCCGAGCACCACTTCCCGGCCGTTCTCAGTGGCCGCGCCACTGCGCAGCTCACGGCCGATACCGACTTCAGCGACGTTACGTACGCGAATCGGTGTCCCGTCGATGTTGGCCAGGACGATGTTGGCAATATCGTCAATGCCCGCCAGTTGCCCCGGTGCGCGGATCAGCAACTGCTCACCGCGACGCTCGATGTAACCGGCACCGACGTTGGCGTTGTTGCGCTCCAGGGCGGTCAGCAAGTCACTCAAGGTCAGCTTGTAGGACGCCAGGCGCTTGGGGTCCGGGGCAATCTGGTATTCCTTGGCGAAGCCGCCAATGGTGTTGATCTCCGCCACTCCACGGACATTGCGCAGTTGCGGCTTGATGATCCAGTCCTGGATCTCGCGCAGGTCGGTGGGCGTATACAGGCTACCATCCGCCTTGCGCGCATCCTCGGCAGCTTCTACCGTCCACAGGAAAATCTCGCCCAGGCCGGTGGAGATCGGGCCCATCGCCGCCTCTACGCCTTCGGGCAGTTGCTCACGGGCTTGCTGCAGACGCTCGTTGACCAACTGCCGGGCGAAGAACAGGTCGGTGCCTTCCTCGAAGATCACCGTCACCTGCGACAACCCCGAACGCGACAGCGAGCGGGTCTGTTCAAGGCCGGGTAAACCGGCCATGGCCGTCTCGATGGCGAAGGTGATGCGTTGTTCGGTTTCCAGCGGCGAGAAGCCCGCTGCCTGGGTGTTGATCTGGACCTGGACGTTGGTAATGTCCGTGACCGCATCGATCGGCAGCTTCTGATAGCTGGCCACACCGAGCCCGGCCATCAGCAGCACCGCCAGCAGCACCATCAGGCGCTGCTCGATGGCAAATTGAATTAGGCGTTCGAACATGAGAGGTACTCGCGCGGGTCAATGGGCATGTTCGGCGCTGGCTTTGCCCAGCTCCGACTTGAGAACGAAGCTGCCCAACGCCGCCACCTGCTGACCGGCTTGCAGGCCCTTGCGAATCTCTACATAGCCGTTGGCACTGGCGCCCAGCTCCACCGCCTGGGCGACGAAGCCCTCGGTGGTGCGCACGAACACGGTGGGCTTTTCTTCGAGGCTCTGGATCGCCTGATCAGGCACCGCCAAGGCGGCGGCAAAGGTTTCGCTCGGCACCTGCACGGCCACGAACAGGCCCGGGCGCCAGGCGCCTCGCGGATTGTCGAGGGTGACGCGAACACTGGCGGTGCGGGTCTGCTCACCGAGCAGGCTGCCGACATGACTGATGCGCCCTTCAACCTGCTCGCCCAGCTCGCTGGCGACAATGGTCACGGCCATGCCGGCGCGGACCTTGCCCAGATCGCGCGGCGCCACGCCAAAAGTGGCCCACACGCGCGAGAGGTCGGACAGGGTGAAGGCGGCACTGGCTTCGTTGACCACCTCGCCCGGTACCAGATGCTTCTCGACGATCTGCCCGGCAAACGGCGCGCGCAGCTCGTAGCGGTTGCCGCCGGCCAGCACCGTGGTGCCGCTCAGGGCGCTGATTTTCTGCCGGGCGTTGGCCTGGGCAATCTCAGCCTCCTGCAGGTTCTGGCGGGCCTGCAGGTAGTCCTGTTCGGCCGAAATACCTTCCTGCCACAGGTCCTTTTCCCGCTGATAGGTGCTGCGCGCCAGTTCCAGACGCCGCTGACTCGCAGCCAGTTCGCTACGCTGTTCGGAGATCTGCGGGCTGGCAATCACCGCCAGCAAGTCACCGGCCTTGACCTGCTGACCAAGCACCACGGCGACCGATTCGACCACTCCAGCGGCTCGCGGCACCATATGCGCGGTGCGCTCTTCATCGAAGCGAATCTCACCCGGCAGTGACAGGCTGCGTTGCAATTGCTGTGGCGCGACAGCGGCCAGTTCAATCCCGGCCAGCGCGATCTGCTCCTGGCTGAGGCTGATAGCGCCCTCTTCTTGCGCGTGCCCTGCTGCAGACTCGGCATGCCCGTGCTCGCCTTGTTCCTCTTCATCATGATCACCTTCAGTGTGATCTTGGGCCGGTGCTGGCGTTGCCGCCTGTGGCTGCGGAGCGGTCTGGCGCGCCAGCAGCACCCCCAGCCCCAGGCCCAGCAACAAGACAGCGATCAGCAGCGTGGTGGACTTCTTGTTCATGCAGTCTCCTTAGGGGAAAGTCGATCAGGCTCAGCGGCTGGCCAGGCTCAGGTCGCCGAAAATTCGCTCCAGGCGCACCCGAGCTTCGCTGCGCTGAGCCTGGGCCTGGAGGTACTGCAGCCGTGCGGCCACCAGGGTGCGCTGGGCATCAAGAACATCGAGAAAAGCGAACTTGCCGCGCTCAAAGCCTCGCGTGGCAGCATCCACTGCCTGCTGCGCCGACGGCAGGATCGAACGGTCGAAGTCCTGCACTTCCCTGGCAGCGGTGCGCCACTGAGCCAGGGCCTGGATCACTTCACTGCGCAGCCGCAGTTCGGTGCCGTTACGCTGGTCGCGGGCCTGATCGGCGCGGCGGGCGGCGGCCAGGACATTGCCCTGGTTGCGGTCGAACAGCGGAATCGGCAACGACACCCCGACCACGTTGACGCGTTCGCGATCGGTTTCGCTGTACTGGCTACCAACGCTCACGGTCAGGTCAGGAATTCGCTGCGTGCGCGCCAGGTCCAGAGCCGCATCGCGTTGATCGATCTGTGTCCTGGCCAGGCGCATAGCCGGCGTTTGCTCCAGACGTTCGAGCAGTTGGGTACGGCTCGGGACGTCGGGCTCTTCGTTACCAACGCTTTCGACCCGGCTGAACTCAGCCATGGGCGCTCCAGTCGCCGCCGCCAGTTGCTGATAGGCAACCGTCAGGGCCTGTTCGGCGCGCGCTTGCTCCAGGCGCACTTCAGACAGCTGCACCTGCGCCCGCGTCGCCTCCACCGGCGAAGCGCTGCCAGCCTTGACCCGCCCCTGCACCACCTGCAATGCCCGCTCACTCAAGCGCAGAGACTGCTCGGCCAGTTGCAGGCCTTCCTGGGCCTGCACCGCTGCCTGGAAGGCGCCGATCACTTCGGCACGCAGGGCATTGCGCTGGCGCTCCAGCTCCAGACCTGCCAGCTCCGAATCGCGCCCGGCCAAGCCCAGCCGCGCACCGCGCTTGCCGCCCAGCTCAAACATCTGACTGACGCTGACTGTGGTGGTCTGCGAGCCATTGCGGGTGTCTTCTACCTCCCAGCTCAGCTCGGGGTTGGGCAGCACCCCGGCCTGACGCCGTTCACCTTCGGCGATATCAATACCCCAACGCGCTGCCGCCAGCTCAGGATTGTTGGCCTGGGCCGTTTGCAGGGCGCTGTCGAGGGTCAACACGGCGCCCTGGGCCAGGGTCACGCCGGGCAAAGCCAGCAATACCAACGTCAGCAGAATACGGCCACGGCCTGTGCCAGGCCTGTCCAGGATGCAAAACATGGCGGACTCCTGCGCCTTTTTTGGAGCCCGCACTGTAGTAATCTGGGTTTATCCCCAAGATGACTTGAAAATTACAAATCTGTAATCCAGCCGTTCCCCAGCACAAGATGACTTAGTATCCGCCGCTTGACGCCTTCCAGCCCTTGACCTTCAAGTTACTTCAGGGTTGAGAATCAACGTTTTTCACAACACCGGGTCATTTCATGCGCTTACTGATTATCGAGGACGAGCTTCGCACCGCCGATTACCTGCAGCAGGGCCTGAGCGAAAACGGCTACATCGTCGATTGCGCCCACAGCGGTGCCGATGGCCTGCACCTGGCCCGCCAGCAGGCCTACGACCTGATCATTCTCGACGTCAACCTGCCCGAGCTCGATGGCTGGACCGTGCTGCAGCGCCTGCGCGCCGACTCCAGCACACGGATCATGATGCTCACCGCTCACGGTCGGCTCTCGGACCGTGTCAAAGGCCTGGACCTGGGCGCCGACGACTACCTGCTCAAGCCCTTCGAGTTTCCAGAGTTGCTGGCGCGTATCCGCAGCCTGTTGCGGCGCAACGATCAGGCTCTGCAACCGAACACCTTGAAAGTCGCCGACCTCGAGCTGGACCCTGGTCGTCACCGGGCTTACCGCGGCGGCCAGCGTATCGACCTGACGGCCAAGGAGTTCGCCCTGCTGCACCTGTTGATGCGCCAGAGCGGCGAAGTGCTGTCGCGCACACAGATCATTTCGCTGGTCTGGGACATGAACTTCGACTGCGACACCAACGTGGTGGAGGTCTCGATCCGCCGCTTGCGCGCCAAGATCGACGACCCGTTCGACAACAAGCTGATCCACACCCTGCGCGGCGTCGGCTATGTGCTTGAGGCGCGCGAATGAAACCGGCACGGCTTTCCCTGCGCCTGGGCCTGAGCGTCAGCCTGATGGGCGCGGCGCTGGTCCTGCTCATGGCCTGCCTGGCGGTACTGGCCCTGGACCACGAACTGGACAGTCGGGCGCGCAAAAGCCTGACGGCGAAAATGGCGCAGATCGAACACGGCCTGAGCATCGACCTCAAGTCCGGTGACCTGCAAACCTCTGCACACCCGCTTCTGGATGTGGTGATGGGGCATGACAACCTGAGCCTGAGCGTGATCGCCCTGACCGGCCGGCATTCGGCCCTGTTGACTCTGGGCCCGGGACTCGACGCCGAAGCCCTGCTGCAGATTCCCGGCAGCCCCGAGCTGGCCTTTGAGCAATGGCGCGACAGCGATGACAATCACCTGCTAACCGCCTCGCGGCTGGCGCGCTTGCAGGACGGCACCGATGTTCGCGTGTTGCTCACCGTCAACCTCGCTGACGACCACAGCCTGTTGCAGGCCTACCTGCGATCGACACTGCTGGCTCTGCCATTTCTGGTGCTGTTGATCGGTTTTGCTGCCTGGAAGCTGGTGCAGCGCGGCCTGGCGCCGCTGCGCCGGTTCAGCCAGATCGCCGGGCAGGTTTCCGCTCAACAACTGGCCTTGCGCTTGCCACTGGATGACTTGCCCCAAGAGCTGAAGGAGCTGGCCCATGCCATGAATGTCATGCTCGACCGCCTTGATGGCGGCGTGCAGCAACTTTCGCAGTTTTCCGACGACCTCGCCCATGAGTTGCGCACGCCCATCGGCAACCTGATGGGCAAGGCTCAGGTGACCCTGAGCCGGGAGCGTCCCGTCGAGCAATACAAGGAAGTGCTGGAAGCCAGCATTGAAGAGCTGACCCGGCTCAGCCGGATCATCAATGACATGCTGTTTCTCGCCCAGGTCAGTCAGCCTCATGCCCAGCTGCCGCTTAAACCAGTGAACCTGGCCGATGAAGCCAAGCGCGTCAGTGAGCTGTTCGAGTTCAGCAGCGAACAAAAAGGCATCAGCCTGCGCCTGCACGGCTGGGGCTCGATCATGGCTGATCGTTTGATGGTGCAACGGGCGTTGTCGAATCTGTTGAGCAATGCCATTCGCCATAGCCCTGAGGGGCTGCCGATTGATATTGCGATCGAGCGCTGCGGGGATGAGGTCTGTCTGTGGGTCGAGAACCACGGGCCGGGTATCGAACAGCTGCATCTGCCGTACCTGTTCGAACGCTTTTACCGGGCAGGCTCAGGACGTTCGCGGCTGGAAGGCGGGACGGGATTGGGGTTGGCGATCGTCAAGTCGATCATGGACGTGCATGGCGGGCGGGTTGAGGTGAGCAGTGAGGTGAATAGGTTGACCCGATTCAGTCTGATTTTCCAGGGTTTGTAGACTGCATCGCGGGGCAAGCCTGCTCCCACCGGTTATTCACCATCCCGATGGGAGCGGGCTTGCCCCGCGATGTTTTTAATGACGGCTTGCAGCCGTGATCAACGCCTTCATCTCCGCCACTGCCGACTTGAAGCCAACGAACAGCGCATGCGCCACCAGCGCATGGCCAATGTTCAATTCGTTGATGCCCTTGATCGCGGCCACCGCTTCAACGTTGTGGTAATGCAGGCCATGACCGGCGTTGACGATCAGCCCCTGGGCCAGGCCAAAAGCCACGCCGTCAGCTACGCGCTTGAGCTCTTCAGCAACGTCTGCCGGGGTTTCGGCATCGGCATAGCGGCCGGTGTGCAGTTCGATCGCCGGTGCACCGACGCGACGCGAAGCTTCGATCTGACGCTCATCGGCGTCGATGAACAGGGACACTTCCGAGCCCATGCGCGACAGGCGTTCAACCGCAGCCTTGATCCGCGCTTCCTGACCGGCCACGTCCAGGCCACCTTCGGTGGTCAGTTCCTGGCGGGTTTCCGGGACCAGGCAGATGTGCGCCGGGCGGATACGCTCGGCGAAGGCCATCATTTCTTCGGTCACCCCCATTTCGAAGTTCATGCGCGTCTGCAGCACATCCTTGAGCACCAGCACGTCGCGCTCCTGGATATGCCGGCGGTCTTCGCGCAGGTGCACGGTGATGCCGTCGGCGCCCGCCTCTTCGGCGTCCAGTGCGGCCTTGACCGGGTCGGGGTAGCGCGTGCCACGCGCCTGGCGCAGGGTCGCCACGTGGTCGATGTTCACGCCGAGGAGCATGCGGTTGCTTTGAGTCACGAAGAGGCTCTCCTGAAGATTTAGCCTGACAGCATACGACGTGCTCAGCGCTTGCGAAACAGTTCCCGACTGACCAGTGGCCGTCCACCCAGGTGCACGGCCAGCGCCTGGCGCATCAGGCGCTTGGCTGCACTCAAGGCACCGGGGACATTCCAGTCGGCTGCGGCCATGGCGGCCAGCTCGTCGCCGCGGAACAAACCGGGCTGCAGCAGGTAGACCCGTTCAAGTCCGGCGTCCACCTGCAGTCGATACAGGCCATCGACAACCAGAGGCTCACCATTGATGTCCTGGTCCAGGGCAAAGCCGTAGCCCAGTTCATCCAGCAAGCGCCACTCAAAGGCCCGCAGCAGCGGTTCCAGCGGCCGCCCGGCAGCCAACGCCTGCAAGGTGGCCGCATAGTGCTCGAACACAAGCGGATGCGGATCCTCGGCGGGCAACAGGCGAATCAGCAGTTCGTTGAGATAGAGGCCACTGAACAAAGCATCGCCATTGAGCCAGGCAGCCACGCCGAGGCTGTCCAGGCGGCCGACCGTCTTCAGCTCGCCACGACCACGAAATTCGACTTCAAGGGGGACGAAAGGTCGCGCCTGGCTGCCGCTCTTGCCACGCGCACGGCGCAGCACAGCGCGCAGGCGCCCTTGTGGGGTGAGGAAGTCCACCAGCGCACTGGTTTCACGGTAGGCCCGGCTGTGCAGCACGTAGGCCGGTTGGCCAACTGGCAGTTCCATGAGTAGCGCTTCAGAAAAGGTTCGACCCGACAGCGGACGCTGCCGGGCCTGATGCGATCAGAGGTCGCCGTAGCCCAGCGAACGCAGGGCGCGCTCGTCGTCGGACCAGCCGCCTTTGACCTTGACCCAGAGGTTGAGCATGACCTTGGCGTCGAACAGTACTTCCATGTCCTTGCGCGCCTCGGAGCCGATCCGCTTGATGCGCTCACCCTTGTCGCCAATGATGATCTTTTTCTGGCCGTCACGCTCGACCAGGATCAGTGCATGGATGTGCAGGATCTTGCCCTGCTGCTTGAACTCTTCGATTTCCACGGTGATCTGGTACGGCAGCTCCGCACCCAGCTGGCGCATGATCTTCTCACGCACCAGTTCAGCGGCCAGGAAACGGCTGCTGCGGTCGGTGATCTGGTCTTCCGGGAAGAAGTGATCGTTCTCCGGCAGGTGCTTGGCGATCAGGCCTTCCAGCGCTTCGAGGTTGTGCCCCTGCTGCGCGGAGATCGGCACGATCTCGGCGTTTGGCAGTTGCTCCTGCAGCCACTGCAGGTGCGGGATGAGCTCGGCTTTCTCTTCGATCCGGTCGGTCTTGTTGATCGCCAGGATCACCGGGCCCTGCACGTACTGCACACGCTCCAGTACCAGCTGGTCTTCGTCGGTCCACTTGGTACGGTCGACCACGAAGATCACCACATCGACGTCCTTGAGGGCGGCCGAGGCGGTTTTGTTCATGTAGCGGTTGAGCGCCTTTTCGTTGCTCTTGTGCATGCCTGGGGTATCGACGTAGATCGCCTGGATATCACCCTCGGTCTTGATCCCCAGCATGTTGTGCCGGGTGGTCTGCGGCTTGCGCGAGGTGATCGCCAGCTTCTGGCCGAGGATGTGGTTGAGCAGGGTCGATTTGCCGACGTTCGGGCGGCCGACAATGGCGACATAGCCGCAGCGGGTGGTGTTCGTATCAGTCATTGCCATTCTCCACGCCCAGGGCGATCAGTGCTGCGGCGGCCGCGACTTGCTCGGCGATACGCCGGCTGACGCCCTGCCCTCGGCTTTTTTCAGTCAAAAGGGTCACTTCGCATTCGACGAAAAACGTCCGGCAATGGGGTTCACCTTGAATATCCACCACTTCGTAACGCGGCAGTTCACAGGCCCGCGACTGCAAAAACTCTTGCAGGCGGGTTTTCGGGTCCTTGTTGGTATCGACCAGGGTCAGGCTCTCGAACTCCCCGGTCAGCCAGGCCAGCACGCGCTCGCGGGCGGTCTGCATGTCCGAGTCGAGATAGATCGCGCCGATCAACGCCTCAAGGGCGTCAGCCAGGATCGATTCACGGCGAAAACCTCCGCTTTTCAGCTCACCGGAGCCCAAACGCAGGTACTCACCGAGGTCGAAACCACGCGCCAGCACGGCCAGGGTCTCACCCTTGACCAGGCGCGCGCGCAAGCGCGACAGCTGGCCTTCGCGGGCCTGCGGAAAGCGCTCGAAGAGCGCTTCGCCAGCGACGAAGTTGAGGATCGCATCGCCGAGAAACTCCAGGCGCTCGTTGTTGCGCCCGGCAAAACTGCGGTGCGTCAGGGCCAGCAGCATCAGCTCCTGGTTCTTGAAAGTGTATCCGAGCTGGCGCTCGAGACGGCTCAAAGAAACGCTCACAGTGTACCCACGCGCAGTTCGTGGTCGATATTCAACGCTTTGTTCAAATCAACATCCTGAAAGACTATTTGGCTCACGCCCAACGGCGTCGGCAGTGCAGCTGGATCCGCAGATCCCTCTGAACACAGCCTATGCCAGAAATGCATTCGGCGCTGTCCCAGGACAGCGCCGTTGTGGTGTTACTGGATCAGACCGACCCGCGACAGGTTCGGGAAGTGGCTGAGCTTGGGCTCTGGCCAGCTCATCCAGACCGCGAAGGCCTTGCCGACAATGTTCTGGTCCGGGACCATGCCATGCAGCGCCTTGGGAATAGTGGGGTCATCCCAGTAACGGCTGTCGTTGGAGTTGTCGCGGTTGTCGCCCATCATGAAGTAATGGCCGGCCGGGACTGTCCATTGCTGGTCAGGCGGCATGCGATAACGGCTCATTTCCTTGCGGATCAGGTGTTCGGCCTCGCCCAGCTTTTCCTTGTACAGCTCAGCGCTGCCCAGGGTGCCCGGTTCGCTACCCACCAGTTGCTCGGCAATCGGCTTGCCGTTGACGAACAGCTTCTTGTCGCTGGTGTAGGCAATCTGGTCGCCCGGCAAGCCAACCACACGTTTGATGTAGTTGACGTTCGGGTCGCTCGGATAGCGGAACACCATCACGTCGCCGCGCTGCGGATCACCGACTTCGATGACCTTTTTGTCGATCACCGGCAGACGAATACCGTAGGAGAACTTGTTCACCAGGATGAAATCGCCTACTTCCAGGGTCGGCTTCATCGATCCCGAAGGGATCTGGAAAGGCTCGACCAGAAACGAACGCAACACCAGGACGATGAACAGTACCGGGAAGAACGACTTGCCGTACTCAACCAGCAACGGCTCCTTGTTCAACTGTTCGACCACGGCCATTTCGGGCTGGCTGACGCTGCCCTGATAGTTGGCGATCGCTGAACGCCGGCGCGGTGCCAGGAACAGCAGATCGACCAGGGCCAACAGACCGCAAACGGCAACGGCGATGACTAGCAAAAGCGGGAAATTTAGCGACATAGGACCTAATTATTCCAACCTGAGCACGGCGAGGAAGGCTTCTTGTGGAATTTCCACGTTGCCGACCTGTTTCATGCGTTTCTTACCGGCCTTCTGCTTCTCCAACAGTTTGCGCTTACGGCTTACGTCACCACCGTAGCATTTGGCCAGTACGTTCTTTCTGAGCGCCTTGACAGTGGTTCGCGCCACAATCTGCCCGCCAATGGCGGCCTGGATTGCCACGTCGAACATCTGCCGAGGAATCAGTTCCTTCATCTTCTCAGTCAACGCGCGGCCCTTATAGTGCGCGTTGTCGCGGTGCACAATCAGCGCCAGGGCGTCAACCTTGTCACCGTTGATCAGTACATCGAGCTTGACCAGGTTGGCGGACTGGTAGCGATCAAAATGGTAGTCCAGCGAAGCATAGCCGCGGCTGGTGGACTTCAAGCGGTCGAAGAAGTCCAGTACCACTTCGTTCATCGGCAAGTCGTAGCGCACTTGCACCTGCGAACCGAGGAACTGCATGTCACGCTGCACACCACGCTTCTCGATACACAGGGTAATGACGTTGCCCAGGTGCTCTTGAGGCACCAGGATGGTCGCGGCGACGATCGGCTCGCGGAAGTCCTCTACCGAGGACACGTCCGGCAGCTTCGACGGGTTGTCGACGTAGATAGTCTCGCCGGTCTTGAGTTTGACCTCGAAGATTACACTTGGCGCCGTAGTGATCAGGTCCAGGTCGTATTCGCGCTCCAGGCGCTCCTGGATGATTTCCATGTGCAGCATGCCAAGGAAGCCGCATCGGAAGCCGAAGCCCAACGCATCGGAACTTTCCGGCAGGTACTGCAGCGACGAGTCGTTCAGGGTCAGTTTCTGCAATGCATCACGAAAATCTTCGAAATCATCGGAACTGACGGGGAACAGACCGGCATAAACTTGTGGCTGGATACGTTTGAAACCTGGCAGCACGTCGACTTCAGGGGTGCTGCTCAGGGTCAGGGTGTCACCGACCGGGGCACCATGAATGTCCTTGATGCTGGCGATGATGAAACCTACTTCACCAGCTTTGAGGTCAGCGGTCTGGGTGTGTTTCGGGGTGAATACACCGACGCTGTCAACCAGGTGGATTTTGCCGGTGGACTTGACCAGGATCTTGTCGCCCTTCTTCACGCGGCCATGACGCACGCGCACCAGGGAGACAACGCCCAGGTAGTTGTCGAACCAGGAGTCGATGATCAGCGCTTGGAGCGGAGCTTCGATGTCACCGGTCGGCGCCGGGATGGTGTGCACCAGGCGCTCGAGCACCTCGTCCACGCCCATGCCACTCTTCGCGCTACAGGCCACGGCGTCGGTGGCATCGATGCCGATGATCTTCTCGATCTCGTCCTTGACCTTGTCCGGATCGGCCTGGGGCAGGTCCATCTTGTTGAGCACCGGCATGACCTCAAGGCCCTGCTCGATGGCGGTGTAGCAGTTGGCGACCGACTGGGCCTCGACGCCTTGACCGGCATCGACCACTAGCAACGCACCTTCACAGGCGGCCAGAGAGCGGCTGACTTCATAGGTGAAGTCGACGTGGCCGGGGGTGTCAATGAAGTTCAGCTGGTAGGTTTTGCCGTCCTGCGCCTTGTAATGCAGAGTGACGCTGTGGGCCTTGATGGTGATACCGCGTTCACGCTCCAAGTCCATGGAATCGAGTACCTGGGCCTCCATCTCACGCGCAGTCAGGCCACCGCACATCTGGATGAAACGGTCCGCCAGGGTCGACTTGCCATGGTCAATGTGGGCGATGATGGAGAAATTGCGGATATGACTCAAATCACTCACGGGTCAACACTCAAAAAGGCTGCGGGCCGGACGCCCACCGAAAAATAGCCGGGAATTGTACCTGAAACTGAAAGGTTATGGGAGATTCCATATCGCCTATTCGCGGGGCAAACCCGTTCCTGGCAGCAGTTTGCAGGAGCCGGCTTGCCCCGCGAACAGACACAAAAAAGGGCGACCCAGGCCGCCCTCTTGTGTTCAACCCGGCTTATTCAGACAGCTTGAAGGTGATGAAGCTGGCACGCCCCTGACGCAGCACGCGCATCGACACCGAGCGGTTCTTCGGCAACTCCTTGGCAATTTCGGTGAACTGCTTGGCCGAAAGGATCGCCTGGTTGTTAAGGTGGCTGATGACATCACCCGGACGCAGGCCGATCAAGGCCGCCGGGCCATCCTGGACTTCCTTGATGACCACACCGCCCTTGAGTTCCAGGGCCTTCTTCTGCTCGGCACTCAGGTCGGCCACCGATACGCCAAGACGATTGCTGCTGCGCTCGACGCCGCCGTTGGCATTGTCAACGATTTCAGCATCATCGTCAGGCAGCGCGCCGACGGTGACCTCGAGGTCCTGACGCTTGCCGTTGCGGATGATGTCCAACTTGGCCTTGGCACCATCTTTCAGGCTGCCGACCAAGTGTGGCAGGTCGGCGGACATGACGATCGGTTGACCATTCATGCTCAGGATCACGTCACCCACCTGCAGGCCACCCTTGGCTGCCGGGCCATCTTCCAGGACCTGGGCCACCAGAGCGCCGGCCGGCTTGTCCAGGCCGAAGGACTCAGCCAGGTCCTTGTTGACCTCCTGAATCACCACACCCAGCCAGCCGCGGCTGACCTTACCGTCTTTCTTCAACTGATTGGAGACATCCAGTGCCACATCGATCGGGATGGCAAACGACAGGCCCATGAAGCCGCCGGAGCGAGTGAATATCTGCGAGTTGATCCCCACCACTTCACCATTCATGTTGAACAGCGGGCCACCGGAGTTACCCGGGTTGATCGCAACGTCGGTCTGGATGAACGGCACATAGGTGTCGTTCGGCAGAGTACGCCCCTTGGCGCTGACGATACCTTTGGTCACCGAATGGTCGAAACCGAACGGCGAACCGATGGCCAGCACCCACTCGCCAACCTTGAGTTTTTCAGAGTCGCCCAGTTTGACGGTTGGCAGGTTCTTGCCGTCAACCTTGAGCAGCGCCACATCGGTGCGCGGGTCGGTGCCGACCAGCTTGGCCTGCAATTCGCTACGATCGGACAGACGAACAACAATCTCGTCAGCGTCAGCGACCACATGGTTGTTGGTCAGGACGTAACCGTCGCTGGAAATGATGAAGCCCGAACCTAGTGACTGCGCTTCACGCTGGCGGTCGCCACGCGGCGAGCGCGGCTGCTGCGGCATGTTGCGCTCGAAGAACTCGCGGAACATCGGTGGCAGACCTTCAAGATCAGGCACCTGACCGGTCGCATATCTGCGATCCGGCAGCTTCTGCTTGGTACTGATGTTCACCACCGCAGGCGAGGCCTGCTCGACCAGCGTGGTGAAATCCGGCAGGGCTTCGGCCTGGGCAGCGGTGGCCACCTGACCGAGCATGAGCACGGCGGCGAACAACGATAGGTAGGTTTTCAAGCGTGGTATTGACATACGGCTCCCGTCACATCGAGCGTGGTTAGCAGTAGGGCCCTGCACAAGCAGGAAAGGCCAGCCCCCGAAAGGACTGACCTATAGAAAAATTCTGAGTTTTTTGCAAACTGCAAAGCTTGCCAATCATGTCAGCCAAGCGATCCTCGACTGCTCAGCACTGTGCCTGCTGTTCATTTTTGCGCCTGGGCATCCTGAGACCGCATCGACAAGGCAATCCGCTCGGCGGTGCCAATCGGAATTTCGCCGACCACGGTGACCATCATTTCGCCCTTGGGCGTGGTCAAGCGTCGCGAAACCGCCACAGTAGGTCCCAGTTGCGTGCGGATATCCGCCGCCGAGCCACCGTTCAGGGCTTCGACATAAACCGAAAACCGCGCCAATCCATCATCGTACATCAGACGGTTGACCGTATTCTTGCCCTGCGGGTCTTTGCCAATCGAGCTGTCGACCAGCTCAAAACCTGGCGGTAACCAGTCCGAACGCCAGCCGTTGGCGGGCTGCGCAACCTGGGCCGCGACTTCGATTACCGGCTTGCACTGTTCGCTGGCCTTGAGTTCGTCCTCGGTCGGCGCATTCCTGGTATCCAGGCGGGTGAACTGGAAGCGCTCAAGCAAACGCCCCCTGTCATCGAGCATCAACGATTTGAGCGGCAGGCCGGTCTCGCGATCCAGGTGCAGCTCAAAGGCATATCGATGCTGATCACGCGGGCTCAGGGTAACGATAACCGCGGCACGGTTCGCCACCCGGGATTTGCCGGCGACCCCAAGGTCGTACCAGCTCATCAACTTCAGAGGATCAAGCACTCGCGCTGCGGACTCCGGCATGTTGCTCACACCAGACACCAGGGTCCCGCTTACGCACTGGGTATGGCCATCGACACGCGCGACTTCCTGGGCCGAGCCATCGAGCTGAAGCAAGCGCTCGCTGACCTTGCCGTCCTGGACTCGATGCCAGATATCGTGAGTGGAGAAGCTGCCGTTACGCTCGTAAACGAAAGTACCCTGATAACTCTGCTGCTGCTCGGCCTGAGCCAGCTTCTTGAGCCAGTCGCCCGCCTCCGGTGAGGAGTTGGCCGCATGGGCCGGCAGTGTCAGCCAGCCACCCAGCAACAGCGGAATGAGAGGTAGCGCGCGCATGATCCTCCTTACTTAACGGTTTTCCAGGCTGGCCGCGCGGGCATAAGGCAGAGCGCTCTCGGTACCTTTGAGGGCTGCTTCCTGAGCATGCTGGCGCAGATAGCCGGGCAGACGCTGGTCGTGCCAGCCGGATTGCCCTTGCAGCACGCCATTGGCCATCGGGCCTGGCTGCTCTGCACTCTCACTATAGCCTGCCAGCACGGCTGGGCCCTGAACTTGAGGGACAGTCACGCCTTGCTGGACCGGTTGCTGGGCAGCCAGCTGGGCACCACTGATCTCGTCCTGGTTGTACAGGCGCACACCGGCCAGCACGGCGACAGTCACCGATGCGGCCACGGCCAGACGACCCAGGCTGCGCCATGGTCCACGGCTGACCTTGACTGGTGCGGCTTCGTCAGCCAGAGCGGCAGAGACGGCGGCGGCGATATCCAGTTGTGGCAGCACCAGCTCCTTGTGCATGGCCGCACGGGCGACCTGATAACGCGACCAGGTGGCACGGGTTTCGGCATCATCGACGGCGTTCAACACCCGACGTAATTCCAGTTCGTCCGCTTCGTTATCCATCACCGCGGACAGCGATTCCTGCAAAGCTTCACGACTCATGGCGGTTCCTCTCTTGGCTGTCGCCGCTGTCTCAGGTTTCCTGCAACAACGGCTGCAGGGCTTTGTCTATGGCCTCCCGAGCGCGGAAGATTCGAGAGCGCACGGTACCCACCGGACACTGCATGACGCTCGCAATGTCCTCGTAACTCAGACCATCGAATTCACGTAAAGTTAACGCCGTACGTAAATCTTCTGGCAGTTGCTGAATGGTCCGATGGACGGTGCCTTCGATCTCATCTCGCAACAACGCACGCTCGGGGGACTCCAGATCCTTGAGGCCATGATCGCCGTCGTAAAACTCCGCATCCTCGGAACTTACATCGCTGTCCGGTGGCCGCCGACCGCGAGACACCAGATAGTTCTTTGCCGTGTTGATGGCAATGCGGTACAGCCAAGTGTAGAAAGCACTGTCTCCGCGAAAATTACCAAGCGCCCGGTAAGCTTTGATAAAAGCTTCCTGCGCCACATCCTGGGCTTCATGGGTGTCGTGTACAAAACGCACGATCAACCCGAGAATCTTGTGCTGATACTTCAGCACCAACAGATCGAACGCTCGCCTGTCGCCACGCTGCACGCGCTCGACAAGCTGCTGATCCTCTTCCTGGGTTAGCATGAACACTCCTCAGTGAACGTGAAGGAGCGTTGCGAGAAGCATCGTTCAGGCTTGCAACCATAGACTCGGGCTTTTCGCAAAAGTTCTCCCCTCCAAGCAAGTTTCCTGCGGCCCTTGGTCGGCTCGCACGAAAAACGCAGCGCGGTCACGGCCGGCTGCGTCGATAATCGGGTCTCGAATACGCCGACAGTACCTTGATTATGGGCTACTGCCAGGCGTCGCTGCGGCATTGTGGCGTGCAGGCAACCTTCTATGGATATCCACACAGCATGGAAAGTTCCCATAGCAAGCACCAGGACCCTGCATGCGCAATTGGAAATCAGGGCCTTGGGGCTGCTATAAAGGCAACCGGTCCAGATTCACGATAGTTTCACAATGCCATAAGCGCCTGACTATTGTGCCGATCCCCCCCTTCAGATACTAGTGTCCTGACATGAGCCAACAACTCCAACATGATGTCCTCGTGATCGGCAGCGGCGCCGCCGGTCTGAGCCTGGCGCTGAACCTCCCCGGCCATCTGCGCATTGCCGTGCTGAGCAAGGGTGACCTCGCCAACGGTTCGACCTTCTGGGCCCAGGGCGGGGTTGCCGCAGTACTGGATGACACCGACACGGTCCAGTCCCACGTCGAAGACACCCTCAATGCCGGTGGCGGCCTGTGCCACGAAGACGCCGTGCGCTTCACCGTCGAGCACAGCCGTGAGTCGATCCAGTGGCTGATCGACCAGGGCGTGCCGTTTACCCGCGACGAACACGCCAGTGTCGACGACGGCGGTTTTGAGTTCCACCTGACCCGTGAAGGCGGCCACAGCCATCGACGCATCATCCATGCTGCCGATGCTACGGGAGCGGCGATTTTCACCACGCTGCTGGCCCAGGCACGTCAGCGACCGAACATCGAGCTGCTGGAACAGCGGGTCGCCGTTGACCTGATCACCGAGCGGCGCCTGGGCCTGGACGGCGACCGCTGCCTGGGCGCCTACGTGCTCAACCGCAATACCGGCGAAGTTGACACCTATGGTGCACGCTTCACCGTGCTCGCCACCGGCGGCGCCGCCAAGGTCTATCTGTACACCAGCAACCCCGACGGTGCCTGCGGCGATGGCATTGCCATGGCCTGGCGTGCGGGCTGCCGGGTGGCCAACCTTGAGTTCAACCAGTTCCACCCCACCTGCCTGTACCATCCGCAGGCCAAGAGTTTCCTGATTACCGAGGCGCTGCGCGGTGAAGGCGCATTGCTGCGGCTGCCCAACGGCGAACGCTTCATGCCGCGCTTCGACCCGCGCGAAGAGCTGGCGCCGCGCGATATCGTTGCCCGTGCCATCGACCACGAAATGAAACGCCTGGGCGTGGACTGCGTGTATCTGGACATCAGCCACAAGTCGGAAGACTTCATCAAAAGCCACTTCCCCACCGTATATGAACGCTGCCTGACGTTTGGCATCGACATCACCCGCCAACCGATCCCGGTGGTGCCTGCCGCTCACTACACCTGTGGTGGCGTCATGGTTGATGACTGCGGCCACAGCGATGTGCCCGGCCTCTACGCGATAGGTGAAACCAGTTTCACCGGCCTGCATGGTGCCAACCGCATGGCCAGCAACTCACTGCTTGAATGCTTCGTCTATGGCCGCGCCGCCGCCACTGACATCGAAACGCAGCTGGATCAGGTCAGCATGCCGCGCGCCCTGCCCTGCTGGGATGCCAGTCAGGTCACCGATTCGGACGAAGACGTGATCATTGCGCACAACTGGGATGAACTTCGGCGATTCATGTGGGACTACGTGGGAATCGTGCGCACCAACAAACGCCTGCAACGTGCCGAGCACCGGGTGCGCCTGTTGCTTGACGAGATTGACGAGTTCTACAGCAACTATAAAGTGAGCAGAGACCTGATTGAGTTGAGGAACCTTGCTCAGGTAGCTGAACTGATGATCAGGTCGGCCATGGAACGCAAGGAATCTCGGGGTCTGCACTACACGCTGGACTATCCAGAGATGCTGCCAGAGGCGAAGGATACGATCCTTACCCCGACCAGATGAGGCACGTTAGGAGCCCTGAGCGTAGCATGCTGAGGACCCGTTTTGTAACAGCTTTGGGCCATCTTTGTCCCATCGCAAGGGTCCTTATCGCCCGCCCTTAAGGGGGTCCCTATCGCGCCTGCGAGGACCTGAGCGAGGCCACACGGGGGAACCTGAGCCTGTAGATGCAATGAGGTGGTCATTCTCAAATTTTCTGTATTTTCTCGTTAATGTCCCTTGAGTTGCCCGTACAGCCATAAGGCCAGATAGGTAGCTGTAGCGTGTCCATGGGTTCTCCTTGCGATGGTGGTGGACTTAGTAGTCCGGGGATGATGCCTTAAGGTTCTCCTTGAGTCGGGCCTTGGCATCCCGCTGGGCTTTGTCCTTACGGGCCTTCATTTCGGCCACCTTAAGGTTGATCTTTTCCGACTTGCTACGGAGCCAATCCAGACCGCTTGGCTTCACTCGCCAACCTTCACGGTTCCCAAAGTCCGATGAGACCCTCACAAAAGCGCCTTCCTCAAAGCCGGACTTGGGTGGTCGAGGTGCGCCCTCACAAGTTCCAAAGTTGTCCACGGGGTAAACAAAGACGCCCACGGAGACCAGAGCCTCAAGGGCAAGGCGTGGCTGTTGGATACCTGCCACACGACAGGCTTCAGTCCATGTCAGACCAGCGCCTCGGGCTTTCAAGTCGAGGGTCGAAGCCTTGGGCATGTTGGCGTCTAAGAGGGCGTCCTTATGGCGAAGCTCACGGAGGGCATGGTTACGCATGGCGACGAAAGCATCTACGACCATCACATAGAAATCCAGAGAGCAGGCCATGGCATAGGCGATGGTCGCCCGCTCGGTTGAATAGGTGCCACCACTGTCACCGTTCACGCTATGCAAATTTGCACAGCGGTCGAAGTAGTCTCGGTCACGACCACGCCATTGAGCAGGTGGCTTTGTTAGGCCGGGTAGAGCCTTGTTGATTTCCGTGAGGCTCCACAGGCCCTCAGCGTTTGGCTTAAAGTCGTGCCCTTCGATAAAGATAGGCAGCAGGTCGGTGGGGTTGTTGGTCATATTCATTGTCGATTTCCTTTTGGTAGCGCCCTTCAGGTCGCACCCAAAGCCGGTCATCCAGCCCCCGACAACGGGAACCGGCGTGGCATGAAAGGCGCCATCAGAAAACTGGATTAATTGAATGCCCAAAGACGGGCGAGAGGTGAAATAAGGCCCCTACCGGTCCCTCATCGGGTCGGCCTTACGGGGCATTTCAAGTTACTCGATTGAGAGCCCAAATTGATTGGAGTTGACCTTCGTTTGCATTCGTCAGTTTCGCCACAACCAACCTTGTTAGTTATCATCTCAGACTTTGCTTTTCTACCGGAACGCGCTATCTTGAGCACTGCCTAATGCTCAATGCAAGGTAACCTCTGCTTGCCACCTAACACACTGAAGCCTAAACAAAAAAAGGAATTACAATGTACCTACTCATCTTCTTTGTTTTGTCTGCCGTACTGGCTATTCCAAGTTTTGGTTTTTCTTTGCTTGCATTTTTTATCATTAAAGTCTGGTTCGATAACAAGGCTATTAACACTATATTAAGCATGGCGACCGCAAGCATGCGTGAGGAGCTTACGCAAGAACTGCATCATATAAACAGAGGGGCAGTTCACAAACTATTTGATAGATTTTCCGTAGACTCATCAGAGCAGGTTAGAAATCTCACAGGTGGCGTAACTGTGTACTGGGGAGTATTTCGCCACCCTATGATAGACGGTGGAAGATCATTCTCGCTGAGAGTGATTTACACGCCCCGCAACGGCACATCGAACAAAATATATATTAAAGCTGCGCCAGGATTCGATCAGGAAATCTTAAGTGAAAACATATTTGAACCAGCATTTGGGCGGTGAAGTTTTATTGATGCATTGGTAGTTCTCACGAAAGGAAGCGAGATTATTTTGAGGCAACCCTGACATTTTTGTCTTGAGGTGTTTAGGCTGCTCCGCTGGTTTGATGGCAAGTGAACAAGTAAAAGACTTGGCTCTCGTCAAGCCATCGCAGTTTCTACTCAGCAACATGGAGCGTTAAATGTCTTGGTGGAAAACCCTATTCGGCTGGTCGGCAGCGGAAACAATAGCCCCAGCGGAGTCCTCGCCTCACCTACACACTGACGTCGGTCTCCCAGAGCTGACCGAAAACGAGGATTCCCTGTACATCGACGCTGCGCGCTTTGTGCTATCGACCCGTAAGTGCAGCATCTCTTCCGTTCAACGGCACCTGAAGATCGGCTATAACCGAGCTGCACGACTTATCGAAGCTCTTGAGGATGACTGCGTTATCTCGGAGATTGATATCAATGGCAACAGGCACCTTTTGAGCGAGCAGGAGCGGAATGCTGCGCGCCGACTGCCGCCCAAAGCAGAGTTCGGTCGCCACGGGAAAGCAGTAGACAAATTACTTGTTGATCCTCTGAGTCCCGTTGCTTTAGCTGGTGGGACGTCAGAATCTGAGCCTGCTCCACCATTGAAGACCAGTCAGGAACTTGCATCGTCCCTGATCGACTCCATGGGATGCGATCCGAAGCGGGAGTCTTTCGAGACCCAGCCTAAGATCTCCGTCAAAACCAGCCTTGCGAAACCGGGAAAGAAGTCAGCCCGACCCCCTTCTGCGCAAGTCACACTTCCGCCTCTATCTGGAAGAGTCACAGGGTCGCAGAAATGTGGCTTTGATATTGTCGGCGAGTCTCACTACCAACCCGCTTTACGCCAACTTCGCAACAGCCGACACATGGCGACCGATAATGACTTTGTTGCCGACATCGTTAGCGAACCGGACAACCCGCACGACGGCAACGCATGCGCGGTTTACATAGAAAACTGCAAGGTTGGATACCTCCCGCGCGATGCAGCGGCCGAGTTTGTCAGGCAGATGGCGGAAGTAGGCTTGTCAGGAGTATTCAGGATACAAGCTCAAGCAAAGCTGTCTGGCGGATGGGGAGACCGCCCATTCATTGGAGTTTTACTCAATCTTCCACCAAGTGTGGACTGAGCATCGCGAGCGACGCCAGATGCGAAAAGCCCTGTGCGGAGTAGGGCTCATTATTGGTACTTGGGTGTCTCCTAATAGTGAGGGTTTTTAAACGACACTATGGCGGACACCTTAATCTCTGAGCGAGATTCGATCAGTTCCAGTCACAGAAATCCTCAAGGGCGTCGAAGCGATGGCCTGAAGACAGACCCCATGGGCGACCAGATGGGACAGCCGCTCGGCAGTCTTCTCGGAGCACTTCAAGGCGACCTCATGGAGCAAGGCGTCTTTGTCGAAGGTGACGACCCCAGAACCGTAGGTCCTAAAGGATGCGTCTCGCTTGCTCAAGACACGGCGAAGCTCGATCAATTGAGGTCGTGAAGGTGCCGGGAAGACCAGTGACAAAGTGGTGAGGTTGTCCTCGGTGAGCTGAGAGGTTACTGGGCAGGCGATGAGAGCGGTCATGAGTTCTCCTTTGCGATGTTCTTTAAGATTCCTTTTCGAGGAGGGGTGATTATTATCACTACCCCTCTCCTCAATGAGCGGGTCAATAAGGGTTCTGTTATCTGGTCGATTGCTATGGTCGATTGGGTGTCTCAATGATTCTTATAAGTATGCGGCATTTAATCAGGCTGCCTCATTGCCGAGGGTTCGCAGGTCGTAGCGCAGCTTTGCGAGGGCCTCAGGACTTGGTGGCTCAAGCTGGTCTTCCCAGTCGTTGGCTCTGGTTGTTTCCTTTAGGAAGCCATAGCGCATCTCGTAGCTCAGATCGTCTGGACGGCTCTTTAGAAGGTACGGCATGGCCAATTCAATGGCCTTCACGTAGCGCTGAGCCTGTCGGAGACCCAGCCTGTATTGAGCCATGATGGTGGCCGCTGAGACGACCTCAAGTTCCGCAAGGATGCCCACAAGGCGCTTCACGGACAGGGGTTTGGATGAGCCACCAGACCCGATAGGCCGGTCATGCCAGTCCAGCCGAGCGATGCCCTCAAGGATGTCCATGGCGAAGGTAGGATATTGGCCGTAGTCAGTGGTCGGCCCGATGAAGCCATGGAACAGGTTGGTGATGATCTTGGTGGGTCGGCCTCGGCCACGCTTGGGGATGGCGAGCGATGCGGTGGTGATGGCTTCGTGTAGAGCGGGGTCATAGCTGGTCATTGGAATGGTCCTCGTCTGTCGCCACGACGCTGTGGCAATAGTGAGGGTTTTTACGACACCAACCGCCAAGCCCAACAAACACGGGCCTTTAAGGCATCTTGAGATTTACTACCACGCTCCTACGATAATCCAGCAGGGCCAGGACCCAGCGAGTCGATTAGATTTCACGTAGGAGCGCGTAAATTGAGCTGGCTGGATGTTTCCAAGACCCTTGCTTCCGCCTGCACTCAGCGGCTGGTCTTTCCTGACTTGGTGTCGAGGTAGACTTTGTTGCTGGATGTCATCCCTCCGCAATAAGTGAAGTACATACCGGGGCCCCGATTGGTTGAAGCCATCCATCCACCCATTTCTTGAAAGTCACCCTCAGTGCAGGTCCCATCGATTATTAGCTGACGGGCGGCCTTGGCGAATTGTGTCTTGTATATTCTGTAATCATCAGACCCTTTAATAAGCGCATCATCGCCACTCGCCCCCTCTGCCGGATCTTCAGGACGCTTTTCACTCAAGTCTTTGGTCTGGACCCATTCGGCAAACTTCCCATCTTTGATTCCATTAGCACTTGTGCAGGATTTATTACCCTCCTTCACATATTCGCTCGTACCTCCGACACAGGACGCTGAGTAGGTCTTGGTAATACGCACCCATTTCCCCTTCTTCTCCAAGGCTTCGACGCCCTCTCTGAACATCAGTCGTCCCGCCACCCCGCATTCGGTCGAAGGGCAAGTGTGTCTGTCAGTGCGATCGGTAGTGACCCACAATTGATTGGCAGCCATCGCCCCTACTGAGAACGCCTGAAGGGCGGCATAGATTGAAAATCCGAGAATGAAACATCCCTTATTCAATGGAAAACTCCTTGTGCGATATAGGTAGAAAGGCCTCGTGAAATACTGCCCATCTCAAGTGTCTTACTCAACAAGCAAAGCGGTTTTCAAAGCGGCAGCCATCCGCGCTACTTCTACAGAACTTCCAGCCCCATATAGGTCGTTACTGATGGACCCCGAAGCGTGTCCTAAGATCGCCTCGTTGATCTCCACCTGAGTCGCAACGGCCTTCAAGGCGCCAGCCAATGAATGACGCAGCGAGTGGAAGGTCTGGGTCCGGTCAGCATTCAAGCTCAGGACATCCCGAAGGGCACCATTGAGCAACACAGAGAACTGACCAGCTCCCAACTTGAACAACTGCGATTCGGCCTTCTCGACAAACCCAAGGAATGCTTGGAGGTCGAATCCATAGGCGCCATCGGTCAGCGGTACGACACGGAGCGCATTCTTGGTCTTGGCTGTCTTGCCATCGTTCCTATTAATGTCGATGACCCAGACACCATTGCCGTCAGTGCCTGGGATCTCCTTAACGTCCGCCTTGGTGAGTTGCCTCAGCTCCTCGATACGAGTCCCAGCGATAACCCCGAGGGACAGTGCCCAGCGCTGCCATGAGTCCACCGGAAGCGTCTTGGCGTGGGCCATGAGGGCCTTTACCTGATCCTGAGAGAACGCCTCACGGGAGCTGTCAGTGCCCTTAGTTGGCTTCAGACCCTCAGTGAGCGCCTTGGTGAGATAGTCGTTGTTCACTGCCCACTTCATCACCGTCGATAGCGTGGTCAGGATCTTCCCCACCGTTAAAGGCTTGCGCCCCTCAAGGAGCTTGGCCCGCAGGTTCTTCATGTCCTCCCGCGTGTGGGTCCTCAGGTCCAAGTCACCGAGGATCGCAGCGATGGTCTTACAGGAGGACTTCACGTCTCGTATGGTGTTAGCCACTGCATGCTCCTTATGCTCATCCATGTAGAGCGCTGAGAGAGCCTTGAAGGTCAGCGGCTCAGACGGTAATACAGATAGGGACGGAGACAGGGCTACAGACGTGCTACAATCCTCAGCCTTGAGGTCCCTTACGATCTCGACCAACTTCCCCGGCCTTCCCTCTAAGCGCTCTTGAGCGGCCTCAAGGATCTCCAATGCCTTGCTCACTGCCCGTTGCTGATTGACTGTGAGCGGTAGCTTTGCGCTGGCCTCACGAAGGGCAACATGCTGCTCATCATGGATCATCTCGTAGGCAACCAATGAGCCATCCCCGTGGGCCATCGTCAGGCAGCTCTCAGCGATGTCCTCAAGGCGCCCCCTCAGCTGATCCCAAGTGGCCTCAGGGTTGTCGAAGTGGAAAGCCTTGAGGGTCTGAAGGATTTCTTGGGAGATGGTCATTGCGGTGGCCTTGTCGGTGGTCCTGAGCGATAGCGTGAAGAAGCCCTTAGCGGTGCCTTGAGGGCGAAGGCGAAGGTAATAGCGACCAGACCGACGATAGTGGTACGGCTTGGCGAGGGCGGTTTGTAACAGGTTTGTACCACTTTGGGCGCGTTGGTGGATGGTCATCGGCTGAAACCCCTGTATCCATTGGGTTTAGCCTCATAGCGTCGAGTTCTACAGCAACTACAAGGTCAGCCGCGACCTGATCGAGTTGCGCAACCTGGCCCAGGTTGCCGAGCTGATGATCCGCAGCGCCATGCAGCGCAAGGAAAGCCGAGGCCTGCATTACACCCTGGACTACCCAGGCATGCTTGCCGAAGCCCGCGACACTATTCTGCAGCCGCCCACCTACGCCGACTGAACTTCAGGCGCACGCGCAGGCGCCGGTGCAGCACCGGTTCCAGCGCATCATGGGCGATACACAGACCTTGGCTCCAGCACCACCCTTGCCGGCGATAGCGCAGCACGATCAAGCCCGGCAAGGCCAGGCTGTCCGGGCGCAGTTGCACCGGCTGCCAACCCTGGGCATGGCTGAACAGCTGCCAGCCATCACGGTCACGACGCAAACCGTTGATAGCCTGGGGATGGCTGAGCAGGATGCGCCGGGGAATTGTCCAGCCCGCGTGCAGCAGACACAACACCACACCTGAAAGCCGCAACCACCAGGGAAGCTGCAGCAGGCTCAGCGCCAGCAAGGCCAGCAGCAAGCTGGCCAGATACGCCACCAGCAGGTTTGTCGAACCCTGCCAGCGGCACTCGAACTGCTCACTTGGGCTGGACACGGTCCAGAATGATGCGAACCATACGCTGCAGCTCCGAATCTTCGGACTCGCTGCGCTCCATGAACCAGCCGAACATGTCCTGGTCTTCGCAGCTCAGCAGGCGCTTGTATAGCTCGCGATCAGCCTCGCTCAGGGTTGGGTAGACTTCCGCGCTGAACGGGACCAGCAATACATCGAGCTCAAGCATGCCACGGCGGCTGTGCCAAAAGAGCCGATTGAGTTCAGTTTGTTCGACCATGGAGCCCTCCTAAAATAGGCCGCCAGTATACAGAGCCAGCGCCCGGGGGACACGAGACGTTGGTCCGGACATGTGAGCAAATAATGACAGAGTGGCGCGCTCAACTACCTATTTTGCCAACGGCGCTCTATCATGGCCCTCAGTCTTACTACCCTGCGATATCCCATGGCCGATTCCGCTTTTTTCTGCACCCTATCCCACGAAGGCGTCCTCGCCGTCCGCGGCTCGGACGCCGGCAAGTTCCTGCAAGGCCAACTGACCTGTAACATCAACTACCTGGGCGACAGCACCAGCAGCCTCGGCGCGCGCTGCATGGTCAAAGGCCGCATGCAGTCGAGCTTTCGCATCCTGCCTGAAGGCGATGGTTTTCTCCTGGCCATGACGCGCGAGTTGCTTGAAGCACAACTGGCCGACCTGAAGAAGTACGCGGTGTTCTCCAAGGCCAAGCTGACCGATGACAGCGCTGCCTGGGTTCGCTTTGGCTTGCATGGCGGTGACGCGGCACTGCAGGCGCTGGGCCTTGAGGTGCCGGCACAGGTAGACGCGATCACGCGCCACGACGGGCTGATTGCCGTTGCCGTGTCGGCGGGTCGCATCGAGCTCTGGGTGCCTGCCGAACAGGCAGAACGCGTGCAGGCGCAGTTGGCCGGGAAGTTGCCAAAAGCCGAGCTTAACGACTGGCTGCTCGGGCAAATCCGCGCTGGCATTGGTCAGGTCATGGCCCAGACCCGTGAGCTGTTCATCCCGCAGATGATCAACTTGCAGGCCGTGGGTGGCGTCAGCTTCAAGAAAGGCTGCTACACCGGCCAGGAAATCGTCGCCCGCATGCAGTACCTGGGTAAGCTCAAGCGCCGCCAGTACCGTGTAGCCCTGGCGAGCGAATCCCTGCCCGAGCCGGGAAGCGAGATTTTCTCGCCGACCCATGGCTCTTCGGTGGGTGAAGTGGTCCTGGCGGCCCGCAGCGCAACCGGCAGCGAATTGCTGGCAGTGCTGAGCGCCGATGCCGTGGAAGACAACAATCTGCACCTGGGAAGCCTCGACGGCCCGCGCCTGGAACTGCTGTCGCTGCCTTACGAACTGGACCGCGACCGCGAAATCCAGCGCTGAGTCAGCCCTGCCCCGGCGCATCGAAGGCCGGGGCCCTTTTGAATTGCTGTAGAGAACCGCGATGAACAAGCTGGCCGAGATGGTCCAGGCCCAGTTACTGGCCGCCATCAAAAATGATGACCTGGTGCTGCCGACTCTGCCGGAGGTCGCCTTGAGCATCCGCGAGGCCGCTGAAGACACCGAGATCAGCGTCAGCGCCCTGAGCAAGGTCATCGGTCGTGATGCGGCCCTGTCGGCGCGCCTGATCAAGGTGGTGAACAGCCCGCTGCTGCGTGCCACGGTCGAGGTCACTGACCTGCAGACCGCGATCACCCGCCTTGGTATCAACTACAGCTGCAACCTGGCCGTCGGCCTGGTGATCGAGCAGATCTTCCACGCCCGCTCCGAGGTGGTGGAAAAGAAAATGCGTGAAATCTGGGCAACCAGCCTGGAAGTAGCCGGTATCAGCTACGAACTCTGCTTGCGCTACACCCAGCTCAAGCCTGACCAGGGCGCACTTGCCGGCCTGGTTCATCAGATCGGCGTCCTGCCGATTCTGATCTATGCCGAAGAGCACAACGAACTGCTATCCGATCCGGTGTGCCTGAACTATGTGATCGACCAGATCCATCCGGTACTGGGTGACAAGATCCTCACCAGCTGGGAGTTTCCCGAGCAGCTGGTCAGACTGCCTGGACAGGTTCTGGATCTGGACCGCGGCAGCGACCGGGTCGATTACGTCGACATCGTCCAGATCGCCCGGGCCCTGAGCCCGGCCATCGGCAAGTCACGGCCCTTGGCGGCGCTGCCCGCCTACCGCCACCTGGGACTGCCGACCGGCACCGAACTGGTGGCCAGTGATCTTCTCTATGCCCGCTCGATGTTTCGCTAATCAACGGTAAAGCTGACCCGCACTTTCAAGCCGCCCCGCTCGCCGTCGTGAAGACTGATCTGCGCCAGGTGGGCGCGGCAGATTTCGCCGACGATCGCCAGGCCCAGGCCGGTGCCCTGAGCGCTGCGTCGATAAAAGCGTTCGAACACCCGTTCGCGCTCATCTTCAGGAATCCCCGGGCCATCGTCCTCGACTTCCAGAACCCCTGGCGCGTAGACCCGCAAAATCACGTTGCCACCTTTGGGCGTATGGGCCAAGGCGTTGTCCACCAGATTACTGAGCAACTCGTTGAGCAAGGTCGGTTCGCCACGCACATGCACAGGCACCTCGGCCTCCAGTGCCAGCGCCACACCCCGGGCGTAGGCCAGCGGCGCCATGGCCATGCCCAGTTCGCGCGCCAATTGACTGAGATCGAGCGACTGCGCGCCGCCTTCGGCAATGGCCCGTGCGCCATTCTCCACCCGCGCCAGGGAGAGCAACTGGTTGGCCAAGTGAGTCAGGCGGTCGGTGCCTTGGGCAGCCGACTCCAGGGTGTCGCGCCAGACCTGGGGGTCATTCGAGCGCAAGCCCAGCTCGACTCTGGCCTTGAGCGCGGCGAGCGGTGTGCGCAGTTCATGGGCGGCTTCGGCGATGAACTGCGCCTGGCGCTCAAACTGGCCGCGCAGGCGTTCGGTGAAATGGTTCAAGGCGCGCACCAGCGGGCTCAATTCACGCTGCACCTCGACCAGCGGCAACGCCCGCAGGTCGTCGGGCTGACGTTCCTCCACCGCACTGCGCAAGCGTTCCAGCGGCCGTAACGCAGCACTTACCGCGAACCACACCAGCATCAACGCTCCAAGCGCCAGCATGCCAAGACGCAAAAGGGTATCGGCCATCAGGCTGCGGGCCATGCGCACCCGCGCCTCTTCGGTTTCGGCCACGCGAATCTCGGCCATGCCATTCATGTTCGGTTCGCTGACGGCCTTGAGCAAGCTCACCACACGCACGTCCTGCCCCAGGTAACGCGCGTTGTAGAAGCGTGCCAGGGCCGGGTAATCATCGGTGCGCGGCGTGCCCGGTGGTGGTGCGGGCAGGTTTTCGTAGCCAGAGATCAGGCGCTGGTGAATGTCATTGACCTGGTAGTAGATACGTCCGGCGCTGTCGTAGGCAAAGGTATCCAGGGCCACATAGGGCACATCGGCACTGAGGCTGCCGTCACGCTGGGACAAGCCTGCGGCAATGGTTCGCGCTGAAGCCAGCAGGGTGCGATCGTAGGCGGTGTCGGCCGCTTCACGACCATTCCAGTAGGCACTCAGACCACTGGCCAGCATCAACACCACCAGCAGCAAGGCCAGGTTCCACAGCAGCCGCCCGCGCAGGCTGACGCTGTCACGCATCGCGATGCTCGAGCAGGTAGCCGAGCCCCCTGAAGGTAACGATGGCCACGGCATGGCCATCGAGCTTCTTGCGCAAGCGATGGATATAGATCTCGATGGCATCGGCACTGGCTTCTTCATCCAGGCCGAAGACCTGGGCGGCCAGTTGCTCCTTGCTCATCACCCGCCCCGGGCGGGCGATCAGGGCTTCAAGCACGGCCTGCTCGCGGGAGGTCAAAGTCAGCAGTTCGTCACCGAGGGTGAAACGCCGGGTGTCCAGGTCGTAGACCAGTGGGCCACAGCGCTGTTGACGCTCACCACCCAGCACACTGCGGCGCAACAGAGCCTTGACCCGCGCCTCCAGCTCAGTCAGTTCGAACGGCTTGGCCAGGTAGTCGTCGGCTCCCAGATTCAGGCCGTGAACCCGGTCCTTGACGTCACTGCGCGCAGTCAACATCAGCACCGGCACGGTTTTGCCACGGGCGCGCAGGCGCGCCAGCACTTCGAAGCCGTCCATGCGCGGCAGGCCGACATCGAGCACCGCCACAGCATATTCCTCACTGGCCAGGGCCAGGTCGGCGGCCACGCCATCGTGCAGCACATCCACGGTCAGGCCGGTACTTTTCAGGGCCTGGGCCACGCTTTCAGCCAGTTGCAGATGGTCTTCGACGAGCAGCACACGCATCGTTTTCTCCCCGGTCGCGTCGCGGTCAATGGCGCGGAGTGTACAGCCGACAGCGCACCTGTGAAGCCTTCGCAACAATGAAAAACTGTTGAAAGGTTAGCGAAAGGTTCAGCCCCTAGCATCCTCTCACGGCTCACTCTGCTTGCCGTACAACCGAACTTAGAAGTTCGAACTAATAAGAACAATAACGGAGTCACTCCACGATGCTGTCCATGCAGCCACAGGCGCACGCGCCTATCCGCCGTTTACCTTCTCGCCAGACCGCAGTTGCCAGCGCCCTCGCCCTTGCCGGCGTCGCGCCGCTGAGCCAGGCCGCCTTCTTCGATGACAGCAAGGCGACCTTCGAAACCCGTAACATGTACTTCAACCGCGACTTTCGCGATGGCACCAGCGCCCAGCAGTCCAAGCGTGACGAGTGGGCCCAGGGCTTCATGCTCAACTTCGAGTCCGGCTATACCGACGGTACCGTGGGTTTTGGCCTCGACGCCCTGGGAATGCTCGGTATCAAGCTCGACTCCAGCCCCGACCGCACCGGCAGCGGCCTGCTGCCGACCCACGATGATGGCCGCGCCGCCGACGAGTATTCGAAGCTCGGTCTGACCGGCAAGATGAAAATCTCGGCCACCGAGTTGAAAGTCGGCACCCTGATCCCGGAACTGCCGACCCTGCAACCCAACGACGGTCGCATCCTGCCGCAAACCTTCGAAGGCGGCCTGCTGACCTCCGGCGAAATCAAGAACCTGACCTTTACCGGCGGGCGCCTGGAAAAGGCCAAGGACCGCGACAGTACCGACAACCAGGACATCGCCCTCAACAACAAGAACCGCCGCTTTCTCGGCACCGTGGCCGGCAACCATTTCGACATGGCCGGCCTCGATTACACGTTCACCGACAGGATCACCGGCAGCTACCACTGGGCGCAGCTCGATGATGTCTATCGCCAACACTTTGTCGGCATGCTCGCCACCCAGCCCTGGGGCCCCGGCACCTTCGGCGCCGACCTGCGCATGGCCTTCAGCGACGACCAGGGCCAGGCCCGCGGCGGCAACATCGACAACACCGCACTCAACGCCATGCTCAGCTACAGCCTCATCGGCCACAAGCTCAGTGCCGGTTATCAACACCTGTCGGGCGACACCGCCTTCCCTTACGTCGACGGTGCCGACCCGTACCTGGTCAACTTCGTACAGATCAACGACTTCGCCGACGCCGACGAGCGCTCCTGGCAGGCCCGCTACGACTATGACTTCGCCAAACTGGGGATTCCCGGCCTGACCTTTATGACCCGCTACATCAGCGGCGATAATGTCAGCCTGGCCGATGGCGGTGAAGGCAAAGAGTGGGAACGCGATACCGAGTTCAAGTATGTGGTGCAAAGTGGCGCCCTGAAAAACGTCGCCGTGCGCCTGCGCAATGCCACCTTCCGTTCGAACTTCGCCCGCGATGCCGACGAAGTGCGGCTGCTGGTGAGTTACAGCCTTGCGCTGTGGTAATCCCCGATAACAATAATGCTCACGGAGATAGACGATGACCTTTTCATTGCGCCGCATTGCCCTTGCCACTGCCTGCCTGATGCTTGCCGGCCAGGCCATGGCAGGCGAACCTAAACGCCCTGAATGCATCGCCCCGGCCTCCCCGGGCGGTGGCTTCGACCTGACCTGCAAACTGGTGCAAAGCGCCTTGGTCAACGAGAAGATCCTCAGCAAACCCATGCGCGTGACCTACATGCCTGGCGGCGTCGGCGCGGTGGCCTACAACGCCGTAGTCGCCCAGCGTCCGGCTGATGCCGGGACCCTGGTGGCCTGGTCAAGCGGCTCGCTGCTCAACCTGGCCCAGGGTAAGTTCGGTCGTTTCGATGAGAACGCGGTGCGCTGGCTGGCAGCGGTAGGCACCAGCTACGGAGCCATTGCCGTGAAAAGCGATTCGCCCTACAAAACCCTCGACGACCTGGTTGCCGCGCTGAAGAAAGACCCGAGCAAAGTCGTCATCGGCTCCGGCGGCACCGTCGGCAGCCAGGACTGGATGCAGACTGCCTTGATTGCCAAAGCCGCCGGTATCAACCCGCGTGACCTGCGCTATGTCGCACTTGAAGGCGGTGGCGAAATTGCCACAGCGCTACTCGGTGGGCATATCCAGGTCGGCAGTACCGACATCTCCGACTCCATGCCGCACATCCAGAGCGGTGACATGCGCCTGCTGGCGGTGTTCGCCGAGAGTCGACTGGACGAACCGGAAATGAAGGACATCCCAACCGCCAAAGAACAAGGCTACGACATCGTCTGGCCGGTGGTGCGAGGCTTCTATCTGGGGCCGAAGGTCTCGGATGAAGAGTACGACTGGTGGAAAACCTCGTTCGACAAGATGCTGGCCTCGGATGACTTCGCCAAGCTGCGTGACCAGCGCGAACTGTTCCCCTTCGCCATGACCGGCCCCGAGCTGGACACCTACGTGAAGAAACAGGTGGCGGACTACAAGACCCTGGCCAAGGAATTCGGGCTGATTCAGTAAGCTCACCCACCTTTCGCAAAGCATCGCGGGGCAAGCCCGCACCCACAGGCACAGCGTTACCCTGTGAGCGCGCGCTCGCTCCGCGAAAAGAGGATTCCCCTGATGATCCTGCAACGCGTCTTCGCCCTGATCTTGCTGGCTGCCTGCGCGGCACTGGCGGTCATGGCCTGGCCTTACCAGGCCGCGTTTTCCTACGAACCAGTCGGCCCCCGCGCCTTCCCCCTGCTGATGCTCAGCCTGATGGGCGCCGCCCTGTTGTATCTGGCAATTCGCCCGACCGCCATTGTGCGCAAAGACGATGACCCTGAACTGGACCGCGACACCCTGCGCAAGATCGGCCTGTGCGTCATCTTGTTGCTGGTGTTTGCCGCGACCTTCGAATCCCTCGGTTTCATCGTCAGCAGCATCCTCATCGGTGTACCGATGGCCCGTCTTTACGGTGGGCGCTGGCTGCCCAGCGCGATAATCATCGGCTTGATGAGCCTCGCCCTGTACGGGTTGTTCGACCGTGTAATGGATGTGCCTCTGCCCTTGGGCCTACTCGACGTACTGGAGAACTGACATGGATACGCTTGGCTATCTCGGCCAGGGCTTCGGCGTCGCCCTGAGCCCCTACAACCTGGTCACCGCCTTGTGCGGCACCCTGATCGGCACCGTGGTCGGCTTGTTGCCGGGCCTGGGCCCAATCAACGGCGTGGCCTTGCTGATTCCCATCGCTTTCGCCTTGGGCTTACCGCCAGAATCGGCGCTGATCCTGTTGGCGGCGGTGTATCTGGGATGCGAGTACGGCGGGCGGATCAGCTCGATTCTGCTCAACATTCCGGGGGAAGCCTCGACGGTGATGACCACCCTCGACGGTTACCCCATGGCCCGCAAAGGCCTGGCCGGTGTAGCCCTGTCGCTGTCGGCCTGGAGTTCGTTCATCGGTGCTTTTATCGCCACCTGCGGCATGGTGTTGTTCGCGCCGCTCCTGGCCAAATGGGCCATCGCTTTCGGGCCTGCGGAATACTTCGTGCTGATGGTCTTTGCCATTGTCTGCCTTGGCGGTATGGCCGGAGACAAACCGCTGAAGACTTTTATCGCAGCGTTGATTGGCCTGTTTCTGTCCGGCGTCGGCATTGATGCCAACAGCGGCGTGTACCGCTTCACCGGTGACAGCATTCACCTGGCCGATGGCATTCAGTTCGTCGTGTTGGTCTTGGGCCTGTTCTCCATCAGCGAAATTCTCCTGCTGCTGGAAAAAACCCACCATGGCCATCAAGCGGTCAAAGCCACCGGTCGCATGCTGTTCAACTTCAAAGAAGCGTCTTCGGTGTTCCTGGTGAACATTCGCTGTGGTGTACTGGGTTTTATCATGGGTGTATTGCCAGGCGCTGGCGCGACCCTGGCCAGTGCGGTGGCCTACATGACCGAGAAACGCCTGGCCGGTGCCAGTGGCACTTTCGGCCAAGGTGACAAGCGTGGCCTGGCCGCACCGGAAACAGCCATCGGCGGTGCCTGCTGCGGCGCCTTGGTGCCGATGCTGACCCTCGGCGTCCCAGGCTCAGGGACCACGGCGGTAATGATCGGCGCCCTGACCCTGTACAACATCACTCCCGGCCCACTGCTGTTCCAGCAGCAGCCGGACATCGTCTGGGGGCTGATCGCTTCGCTGTTCATCGCCAACGTCATGCTGGTGATCCTCAACATTCCGATGGTGCGCATCTTCACCCGCATCCTTGCCGTGCCGAACTGGGCGCTGGTGCCGGTGATCGCCATCATCACCGCGATCGGTGTCTACGCGGTGCACGCCACCACCTTCGACCTGTTTCTGATGATCGCCATCGGTATCTTCGGCTACATCCTGCGCAAGCTGGACTTCCCGCTGTCGCCACTGCTGCTGGGCTTCATCCTCGGCGGCTTGATGGAGCAGAACCTGCGCCGGGCGCTGTCGATCTCCAATGGCGGCCTGGAGATTCTCTGGTCCAGCCCGATCAGCCTGACTGTCTGGGCGCTGACGGCAATCATGCTGTTCCTGCCTCTGCTGCGCATCTGGCGCAAACGAAGCGTACAGCGTCGTGCCCTGGCCGATGTCTGACCGGCCATCAAAGTTGTTTTGGGCTACAGGGCTGGTCGGCCTGACGGGCGGGTATCTCGCCAGTCAGATCGGCTGGCCGCTGCCGTGGATGGTCGGCTCGCTGTTGGCGATCATCCTGATACGCTGCCTGACGCCCTGGCAATTGAGCGAAATCCCTGGCGGGCGCAAATGCGGGCAGTGGATCATCGGCATTGGTATCGGCCTGCACTTCACCCCAGCGGTGCTCGAACAGGTGGCGAGCAACTTCGGCCTGATCTTCTGCGGCGCGCTGATCACCAGTGTCTCCAGCGTCGCTGGCATCTGGTTGCTGCGCCGTACCGGTGAAGACCGCGCTACGGCGTTCTTTTCCAGCATGCCGGGCGGTTCCGGGGAGATGGTCAACCTCGGTGCTCGCAACGGTGCGGTGCTCAGTCAGGTGGCTGCCGCACAGAGCCTGCGGGTACTGGCGGTAGTGTTGTGCGTACCGGCGCTATTCAAGTACCTGTTGGGCGATGGCGTTGCGATCACCCACAACGGTAGTGTCAGCTGGGGCTGGCTGGCGTTGATCTGCCCGCTGGGTATCGTCATGGCCTGCCTGTGGCAGCGCCTGAAGCAGCCCAATCCCTGGCTGCTGGGCCCGCTGCTGGTCGCGGCCGTCGCCAGTGTCGGCGCTGACTTGCAGATCGCCCTGCCCGACGGCGCCAGCCAGATCGGCCAATGGCTGATTGGCAGTGGCCTGGGCTGTCACTTTAACCGGGCATTCTTTCGCCGGGCGCCATCCTTCCTCGGGCGCACCTTGATTGCCACAGCCTTGAGCATACTGATCGCTGCCGCTGCTGCCTGGACCTTGAGCCATCTGACCCAGCTGGATCTGCGCTCTTTGACCCTGGGCATGATGCCCGGCGGTATCGCGGAAATGAGCCTGACCGCCGAGACCCTGCAGTTATCAGTCCCACTGGTGACGGCGTTGCAGGTGATGCGTTTGCTGTTCGTGCTGTTTCTCGCCGAGCCGTTGTTCCGGCACTGGGTTGGCGAACGTTCGACAGCCGGGCCGTAGGAGCGGGCTTGCCCCGCGATTGCGGGCTGCCAGTCGCATCGCATCGCGGGGCAAGCCCGCTCATACCGGAGGGGTTACAACGGTGGCAAGGCCCACTCGACCGGCGGCAGACCGTGTTGTTCGAGGAACTTGTTGGTCCGGCTGAAATGCCCACAGCCGAGGAACCCGCGGTAGGCGGACAACGGCGACGGGTGCACCGACTTGAGCACCAGATGTTTGGTGCCATCGATCAGCTTCTGCTTGCTCTGCGCATGAGCGCCCCAGAGCAGGAACACCGTGTTGGGCTGATGCTCGCTGACCAGCTCGATGATGCGGTCGGTGAAACTCTCCCAACCCTTCTTGGCGTGCGAGGCGGCATTGGCCCGTTCCACGGTCATAGTGGTATTGAGCAGCAATACGCCTTGATCCGCCCAGTGTTGCAGGCAGCCGTGCCTGGGAATCTCGATGTTCAGGTCGCGGTGCAGTTCTTTGTAGATATTGACCAGCGACGGCGGCGCGGGGACCCCTGGCTGCACCGAAAAGCACAGACCATGGGCCTGGCCAGGGCCGTGATACGGATCCTGGCCGAGGATCACCACTTTCACCTGATCCAGTGGCGTGGAATTGAGCGCATTGAAAATCAACGGGCCCGGTGGGTAAATCTCTTTGCCCGCCGCATATTCCTGGCGCAGGAATTCACGCAGTTGCTGCATGTAGGGCTGGTCGAACTCGGCGCGCAGCGCTTCTTTCCAGCTCGGTTCAAGTTTGATGCGATCGTCGTCAGTCATGGGGCCATCCGTAAACAATGGCGCGACACTAGGAAAGCTGCCGGTGCTTGTCAATCGATCCGACCGGCGACCGCCATAATCGCCAACAGCGACCATACTTGTCCGGATCAGACGAATGAGGTCGCCCATGGCCGTACAGTGCGAAGAACTCACCGGCGTCGATGGTGCCCGTATCGGCATCGCCACCCTGGATGCCGCCAAGACCCTCAATGCCTTGTCGTTACCGATGATTGAAGTGCTCGACCAGCAACTGAGCCAGTGGGCCGACAACCCGGATATTGTCTGCGTGCTGCTGCGCGGTAGTGGCCTCAAGGCCTTCTGTGCCGGCGGTGAGGTGCGCAGCCTGGCCGAGGCTTGCCGCCATCACCCGGGTGAGGTGCCGCCATTGGCCGCGCACTTCTTCGCCGCAGAATACCGCCTGGATTACCGCCTGCATACCTACCCAAAACCCTTGCTGTGCTGGGGCCACGGGCATGTGCTCGGTGGCGGCATGGGCCTGCTGCAAGGCGCCAGTGTGCGCATCGTCACGCCAAGCAGCCGCCTGGCCATGCCGGAAATCAGTATCGGCTTGTATCCCGATGTCGGCGCCAGCTGGTTCCTGGCTCGGTTGCCGGGCAAGCTTGGCTTGTTTCTCGGCCTCACCGGAGCGCCGATCAACGCCACTGATGCCCTTGACCTGGGCCTGGCCGACCGCTTGCTGGGGGAAAGCCAGCAAGAAGAACTGCTCGACGACCTGCTGCAACTGAACTGGCAGGAACAAACCGCCCTGCAGCTCAACAGCCTGCTCAAGGCCCAGCAGCACGGGGTTCAGAGTCAACTGCCCGCAGCCCAATGGCTGCCAAGACGCAAACAGATTGACACGCTGCTCGATGTCGCCGATCCGGTGTGTGCCTGGCGCGCCATCGCACAACTGCGTAATAACCCCGACCTGCTGCTGGCCAAAGCCGCGCAAAACATGCTTGAAGGCTGTCCGCTGACCGCTCACCTGGTCTGGGAACAGATTCAACGGGCACGGCACCTGTCATTGGCCCAGGTGTTCCAGATGGAATACACCATCAGCCTCAATTGCTGTCGGCACCCAGAGTTCAGTGAAGGTGTGCGTGCGCGTTTGATCGACAAGGACCTGAAACCGCATTGGCACTGGGCGGACATCGCCCAGGTGCCAACAGCGGTAGTCCAGGCACACTTCAGCAAGGCCTGGGAAGGCCGTCATCCACTGGCGGACCTGGCCTGAATGGCCTAGCGATGCCAATTGCCGTCACGTCGGCCATCGCCATTGCGCTCGTGGCGTGAATTGCCCTGGCGATAACGATCATACCCACGGCCCGGATAGGGTTTGTAATAATGATCCGGTGCCGACCGGTAATAGTGCGGCGTCGCACGATTGTAATGAGGCGTCGAGCGGTAGTAGTGCGGCGTTGAACGGTAATACTTTGGTGGCGGCGAGTAGTAACGCGGTTGCGGCACCACATAGTAACCACGGTTGTATTGATAGCCAGGCTGGTAATAGCCCGGATAACCATAGCGATCAGCGGTATAGACTTCGGTGCGATGGTAGTAACCGTTACCTCCATAAGGAACACAGCCGGCGGTCAACAAACTCAGCACTGCAACAAGCAAAAGTCGGCGATACATGGCGGCCTCCCGGACCGCGAAACTGCCCATCCCAGCGGCGCTGGTCGGCGTTGATCGGCAAGCGCTGATCAACACTGATTAAGACCACGCAAAGCCGATCCGGTGCCCTTGCCGCAATAATTTGCAACAAGGGCAATACCCTTGATATTTATCCAGTTATTTTCCGGCCGTAGCACTAGAATGGACGCCATTGGCCTACATCAAGGGAATGCCATATTGCCTCGCTCCGCCCTGTTTTCGCAGCGCTCGCTGATTCTGGCCTTGTTGTTGTTGCTCGGCTGCGGCTTTCTGGCCACGTCGCTGCTGAGCTATTTCGCCTCGCGCAGTTCGATCCGCGAAAGCATCGTCAACACTGAGCTGCCACTGACCTCTGACACGGTCTATTCGGAAATTCAGAAGGACCTGGTGCGACCGATCCTGATTTCCTCGATGATGGCCCACGACACCTTCTTGCGGGACTGGGCTCTGGCCGGTGAACGCGACCCGGCGCAAATCTCCCGGTACCTCAATGAAGTCATGGCCCAGTACCACGCGTACACCGCTTTTTTCATCTCCAACGCCAGCGGTAGCTACTACCAGGCGCAAAAGGGCGTACTGAAGAAAATCGACCCGCAGGAGCCGCGCGACACCTGGTACTACCGGGTGCGGAAAATGGACGCTCCCTATGAAATCAACGTCGACCTGGACATGGCCAACCAGGACAGGCTGACGGTGTTTATCAACTACCGCGTGCTCGACTACAACGGCAACTTCATCGGTGTCGCCGGCATCGGCCTCTCAGTCGAAGCCGTAGTGCGCCTGATCGATGACTACCAGCAGCGCTACCAGCGTCAGGTGTACTTCGTCGATCTGCAAGGCAACGTGGTATTGACCGGGTCAAAAGGCGGTGCCCATGGTGCCCGCGCGGGCCAGTCGCTGCGTGAGCTCGACAGTTTGCGGGAATTGCTCAAGCAGATGCCTCAACCTGTCAGCGGCAGTCACGAGTACCTGAGCAGTGACGGTCATAGTCACTTTCTCAACGTACGTCTGGTGCCAGAGCTGAACTGGTACCTGTTCGTCGACAAACGCGAAGACGGTGCCCTGGATAACATCCGCCAGTCGCTGTACCTGAACCTGGTGATCTGCACCATCATCGGCCTGGTGGTACTGTCGCTGCTCAACGCCATGGTCAAGCGCCATCAGGACAACATCGAAACCCTGGCCACCCTCGACAGTCTCACCGGCCTGCCCAACCGTCGTGGCTTCGACCTGCTGGCAGCGCAAGCGCTGCAGGAAGCCCAGCGTGAGCCCAAGCCGCTGGTCGCCTTGCTGATCGACCTCGATCACTTCAAGCAACTCAACGACACCCATGGCCACCTGGCCGGTGACGAAGTGCTGCGTCAGTTCGCCCTGGTGCTGGAAAACTGCCTGCGTCAGGCGGATATCATCTGTCGCTGGGGCGGCGAGGAATTTATCGTGCTGCTCAAGGACACCGACGCTGTTCATGCCCAGGAGGTGGCGGAAAAGCTTCGCCTGCACACCGAACAACGGGTGTTCAACTTCGCCGACAAAGCGATCAAACTGACCACCAGCATTGGCTTGAGCAGCCTGCAGCCTGAAGATACCCTGCACAGCTTGATCGCCCGCGCCGATCAGGCGCTGTACCGCGCCAAGCAAAGTGGACGCAACCGCGTCTGCGTAGAAATGCCCAGGTCCGACTATGAATGATCCGCAACGCTGCCCTGCCTGTGGTGCCAGCAACCGCTGCAGCCTCGCCGACCCGCGCACGGCGGCCAAGGCGTGCTGGTGCTACAGCGTCAGCATCGCCGCCGAAGTGCTTGAGGCGTTGCCTGTCGAACAGCGCAACACGGCCTGCCTGTGCCCCGCCTGCGCCCAGGTGCTGGAACAACTGGAGGCGGCAAAACGCGCCAGCGAGCGTTAAACTGCAACGCCCTGCACCTTGGCCCTGTATGCGTCTCGATCGATTCCTTAGCAACCTGCCCTGCTTCAACCGTCAGCAAGTACGTTTGCTGCTGACAGAGCGGCGAGTGCGCGTAGACGGCTATTGCGTCAGCGACCCGCGCCTGCAAGTGCGAGAGTTCAGCCGTATCGAGGTCGATGAACAACTGCTGCAGGCCGGGCGTGCGGCGCGCTACCTGATGCTGCACAAACCCCAGGGCTGCGTCAGCGCCACCCAGGACCCGGAGCACCGCACTGTGCTCGAACTGATCGATGAAGCGGACAAGCATGAGCTGCACATTGCCGGGCGCCTGGATTTCAACACCACCGGCCTGATGCTGTTGACCAACGACGGCCAGTGGTCACGGCGCCTGACCCAGCCGCAAACCAAGCTGGCGAAAATCTACTATGTCGAAACCGAGCAGGTCATCGAGCCTCACTACATCGAGAAGTTTCGCCAGGGCTTCTACTTCGCGTTCGAAGACCTCACCACCCTGCCCGCCGAACTGACCCTGCTCGGTCCGCGCAGCGCGCGTCTGAGCATCGTTGAAGGCCGCTACCATCAGGTCAAGCGCATGTTCGGCCACTTCGACAACAAGGTGCTGCGCCTGCACCGCGAATCCATGGGCCCGCTGCAACTGGACCCGGGCTTGCGTCCCGGCGAGTACCGCGCCCTTTATCCCGAGGAAGTCCTGGCGATCTGAGGTCACGACCGCCTGGCAGAAAAGTTCCGTCAATTTCCCCAAAGGCACTTGCGGGTTACTCCGCTGCCTGCTTGAATCCAATCGTCGGTCTGCATGTGACTAATCAGTCACGCCCGTAGTCCAAGACACCTTTTTGCTGGCCACCCGTGCCTCGAAGCACCGGGGTCCGGCAGATTGCCCACCTAGAACAATACCCGTCGACCGGCGTTACAGGATCGACAAGGGCCCTCAGCTTCTCTTCAAGGCGTATGCCTACCTGTCATAAAGAACGCGCATCCTTGCATGTGCGGACACCCTTTTTGCGCCAGGAGTCGACGACATGAGGCCAGAAATTGCTGTGCTTGATATACAAGGTCAGTATCGGGTTTACACGGAGTTCTATCGCGCAGACGCTGAGAAGACGATCATCCTGATCAATGGCTCGCTGGCCACGACGGCCTCGTTTGCCCAGACGGTGCGCAGCCTGCATCCGCAATTCAACGTGGTGCTCTACGATCAGCCCTATGCCGGCAAGTCCAAGGCGCACAACCGTCATGAGCAGTTGCTGACCAAAGAAACCGAAGGGCAAATTCTCCTCGAATTGATCGACCACTTCGCCGCCGACCATGTGATGTCGTTCTCCTGGGGCGGTGCCTGCACCCTGCTGGCCCTGGCGCACAAGCCGCGGCGTATCGAAAAGGCCGTGGTCAGCTCGTTCTCGCCAGTGATCAACGAACCGATGCGCGACTACCTCGAACGTGGCTGCCAGTACCTCAGCGCCTGTGACCGTTACCAGGTCGGCAACCTGGTCAACGACACCATCGGCAAACACCTGCCGTCGCTGTTCAAGCGTTTCAACTATCGGCACGTCAGCAGCCTGGACAACCACGAATACGCGCAGATGCACTTTCACATCAACCAGGTGCTCGACCACGACCTGGACAATGCCCTGCGCTCGGCCCGTGTCATCGATATTCCGGTGCTATTCATGAATGGCGAGTGGGATGAATACACCACCACCGATGATGCCCGGCAGTTCAGCCAGCATGTGCGCAACAGCCACTTCAGCGAGATTCGTGCCACCGGCCACTTCCTCGACATGGAGCACAAGGCCGCCTGCAATGCTACGCGTGATGCCTTGCTGGGTTTCCTCAAACCCGCCGCCCGGGAGTCCCGCGTACGTAGTCAGTACGTCCAGGAGCATCATGCACTGGCGATCTGAATACCCTGGTTGGCGGTAGCGCAGCCTCTTGCATCAGCGGCCCTATCGGGCAGAAGGAAGATGCCTGACCTCACGCTACCGGCCACCGCGCCAGGCTTTTTGCATCACAAGGCTTCAAATTGCGATGCGCTTCTGGTACAACGTCAGCCCTGCAAGCGGGTGTCGTATAATGGCATTACTCCAGCTTCCCAAGCTGATAACGAGGGTTCGATTCCCTTCACCCGCTCCAGTTTCCTTCTCTACATCCCCCCGCAGCAAAGCCTCCAGCGACATAATCCTCAAACTTTCGGCCTCCCCGGTCAGCACGACACCAACGCGACGGACAGCACTTCACTCTCGATCTGCGATCGCGACAGGCGCAGATTCAGTCGGAAGCAGATATCCACCTCGCCACCATATCCGGTCAGTTCTGCCGTCCCGTCATGCAGCTCGGCAATCCGGCGCACCATGTACAGCCCCAAACCAGCACCGGCACTGTGCTGCGCCTGGCGGCCGCGGTAGTACTTGTGGAACAAACGAGCCTGCTCGTCCTCAGGAATGCGCGGCCCCGGATGACATACGCTCACGCAGATAACCCCGGCCTCTGCCCATACAGCGAGCTGCACACGGGCTGCTGCGGGCGCATGCCGGTTGGCGTTGGCCAGCAGGTTGCGCACGGCCACGTGCAACAGGCCGGCATCGCACCAGTAATTGCCTTCGGCCAGGCGATGCTCGAAGGCGATGCGCCCTTGCGGGAAGTCCGCCAACAACCCTTCCAGCAGCGCGCCCAGGTCACACAGCACAAAGCGGGAGGTCGGCTGGGCATCGGCCATGCGGTCGTGGGTCAGGTAGTCGTCGACCAGGACCATCAGCCGGCTGCCCGCGTCGCGAATGTTCTGGCAACGCCGCTGGCTCTTCTCCAGCGGCGCATCCAATTGCCGGGACAGCTGCTGGGCCAACGTGTTGATGATCGCCAGCGGTGTGCGGAACTCGTGCGAGACCATGGCGACGAAATCGCTCTGCTCCTCGCGCATGCGCTGCGCCTGGGCCAGCGCTGCGCGCAGTTCCTGCTCAAGCTGCTCGCGGCGCCGCAGCTCCTCACGCAGCTCGCAGGTGCGCACCGCCACCGTAGATTCCAGACGCACGTTTTGTTCCCGCATCAACTCGCTGGTTTGCCGCTGGGCATACTCCTTATCGCGTTTGAGGCGGTTGTAGTCGCTGATAATGCGCAGGCTCATCACGCCCATGTGCAGCATGGTGCCCAAGGCCACCGCGTGGTCCGTCCAGAAGGTCGCTGGCAGCACGCCGAAATTGCGCAGGAAGGCAACCGTCACCCCGGCGTAGTAAATGCCGAAAGCCAGCAGATAGAAGCGCGCCGGACGATGCCCTCGCACCAGAAGCCAGATGGCCAGCCCGAGCATCACCGGGATCATCGTCAGAGAAACGCTCAGCACCAGCGGCATGGCTTCGCGGTAAAAACCCAGCAAGATCGCTACGGCAGCCACGCCGCCAACCAGCCACGCCAGTCCCGTGAGCAGGCGTGCCAGGCGCCCATAGACCTGTGCCAGGGCCAACTGGCGCGTGGCAAACACCGCGCCGATGGGCAGGCCGAGCGCCATCGCCACACCCAGCAATGGGTCGCTCAACCACACGGGCAGGCCAAACAGCTGCTGCGGCAGGCCGATGGTCAAAGCTTCAATCGACACACAGAAACCGACATACAACAGGTACCAGCCACTTTCCGGTGCCTGGGAGAGGCGCCAAAACACCGCGTGGAAACCGAACAGCATCAAATAGAGGCCGAAGTACAATCCGTATGCAATGTACTCGCGGCGGCTGGCGTCACCGAAATAGTCACGCGGGACAATGTCCAGGCTGACCGACAGGGCATTTTTGGTGTGCAGCCGCAACAGCAACACCTCGGCTTCACCGCCCTGCAACTGCAGAGGAAAGACCGCCGTGCGGTAGTCGGTCGGCCACAGTTTGCGCGGCAGGTCCTCACCGGCGCGCTGCAGCTGCCAGGCGCCCAGCGCATCGCGCTGATACAGGCGCACATCATCGACCAGCGCGTTGCTCAGGCGCAGCCTCCAGCGCTGCGTGCCAGCGCCCATCGGCAAGATGTTCACCCGCAACCAGACATGTGAACGGGTAAAACCGGCGCTAAGGCTTGACGGCAACGACTGCCAACCCTGCGCTTGCAGCGCTTGCTCCGGGGTCAGCACGCCGCCCTGATCATCCAGGCGCTGCAAGTAGCCGGTGGTTGCAGTCGCCCCCGCCGTGGTAAACAGTTGCAGAGGCGCTGCCTGTGCACAAACGCCATAGCCCAGCAGTGCCAGAAAAATGAGAAAAAGCCGAATCGTATTCATGATGCAGAATGCTATCATGCCGCTCTGTATCTTTTCCTCGCACGCTCATTGCGTCCCGACACCTGAAACCCTTGCAATGACCGGCCTGATACTCCTCGAAGACGACCCTGTACTGCGCCTGGAACTGTGCGAGTTCCTCGACGACTGCGGCTTCGCCACCGACACCGCCGCCAACCTGCATGAGTTCCACCAGCGCTTCGCCCCCCAGCGTCACTCGATCGCCGTGCTCGACCTGGGCCTGCCCGACGGCGATGGTCTGCAGCTGATCGGTCGCATGCGCCAGTCCGGCCATCGCCTGGGCATCGTGGTACTGAGCGCTCGCGGCGGCACCGCCGCGCGCATCCAGGGATTGGATATTGGCGCCGACTACTACCTGGCCAAAGGCTGTGATCTCGACGAGCTGGCCGCCACCTTGGCGTCGCTGCAAAGACGCTTGGGTTTCGAGCATGAAGAGCGTCCCTGGCTGCTGGAACTGGGGGCTCGGCGCCTGACCCCGCCCGGCGCCCCACCGGTGGCCCTGTCGCAACAAGACCTGCTGGTGCTGCGCTGCCTGATGCAAGAGGTCGGCCGCGATGTCAGCCGGCAACAAGTGGTCGAGGCCTTGGGCGAAGACTTCCTGCAGTACGACCAGCGCCGCCTGGATACCCAGATGCGCCGCCTGCGCCGTAACGTCGAACAAGCCAGCGGCCAACGTCTGCCAGTCAAAACCCTGCGCAATGCCGGGTATTGCTTCTACACCGCGGTACACATCCAGACCTGACAGCGCTCAGATTCGCTCAGTTTTAGTGCCTGCTCAATCGGTTAGATTCGCGCGCCTATCTACCTCACGGCCACAGCAGTCAACCGAGAAGCCGCATGAACCGAGCATTCCGCATCATCTGGAGCCACACCCGCCAGGCCTTTATGGTCGCCGACGAACACGCCAGCGCTGGAGGCAAGCGCGCAAGTGGTCGCCTGCTGCTGACCGCCGCTCTGGTGGGCCTGAGCCAACAGGGCGTGGCGCTGGCGGCGACCGAGGTCTGCACCCGGCCAGATAACTTTATAACTGGCTCGTCGGCTGGCCACGACACCTGCACGCTGAACAATTCCAATGGCAGCGTCCGGGTCACGGGCGAAATTTACAACCAGAATGGCCCGGCTATTACCGCGCCGTCCGGCTTTTACCAAATCACCAGCGATGCAGGCATCATCACGAGTAGTCAGACTGCCATCGAACTGAACGGTGCCATGCGAGGTAACTGGCTGGAGAACGGCGCAGGCAGCCAGATCCAGGGCGGCAATTATGGGATCGAACTGAAAAACGGCTACACGCTGACTGCGCTGAGCAACGCCGGAGAAATCACCGCCAACCACTCCGACGGTGCCGCCCTGCTCATTGATGGTGCCACGCTGCGCGGCCTGGTCAACGCCCCAAGCGGCACCCTTCTCAATACCGCAGGAGGCAACGCCATCCGCCTGCAAAACAATGCGCGAATCGGTAATCAGTTGTACAACATGGGCACCATCGGCAGCGCAAGCACGCTGAGTGCAGCCCTCTATGGCGACAACTCACTTATCGAGGGTAGCTTGACCAACGAAGGCACCCTGCGCAATTCCGAGAGTGCCACGCAGGCTGCGCTGGTGCTCAGCCGCTTCAGCATCGGCGAAACCCTGTACAACAGTGGCGTCATAGAGGGCGGTCAGGGCGCAATCCATCTGAACGAGTCCACCATCGGCGGCGACATTATCAACACCGGCAGTCTGCTCGGACTTGGCAACGGCCACCTTGCCGCGCTGTCACTGACGGGCCGCAGCCAAACTCGGGACATACTCAATCAAGGCGTCATCCGCAGTAACTCCAACGGCATTGAGGTCTCCGACGGCAGCACGGTGCGCAAGATCACCAACAGTGGCACCATCCAAAGCGCATATGGCTTGGTTGTTGACCGAAGCCAGGTCGAAGAAATCGACAACCAGCAAGGCGGCGTAATCAAAGGTGAAGAGGCTGCCTTGCAGATCATTGATAACAGCACGGTCACCCACCTCAACAACAGCGGCCGTATCGAAGGTTCCGATCAGCAGCCCAGCGCTGGCATTCACATTCAGGACGGCGCCCGACTGACCGCGTTCACCAACAGCGGCATCGTCAAGGGCAGCGTCCTCGCGCTGTTCGACACCGGTGTCGCCACCCACTTCGACCATCTATATATCAAGGGCGACAACACGGCGGCCTTCCAGGGCGATGTGCTCGCGCAAAGCGCCGAGCTGGTGGTGAAATCCAAAGCGACCTTCAGCAGCAGCAACGCCTTCAGCGTAAAAAGCTTCACCGTCGAGCAAGGCGCGACCCTGAACATGGGCGCTGGCACATCCACCAGCGCCCAGGTACTTCCGGGGCTGATGGCCGACGGCATTACCGTCAGCCAAGGTTTCCACAATGCCGGTACCGTGGCCTTGGCCGCCGGCACCAGCGCTGCCCTCCACGGCGACTACCAGCAGGCGACCAGCGGTACCCTGCAGATCGGCGTCGCCAACGACACCCGCTACGGCAAACTGGCCGTCGACGGCACCGCCACCCTGCCCAGCAACGCCAAGATCGACGTCAACGTCGCCACGCCCAACCACAGCTTCAGCACTCAGCGCCTGCAAAACGTGCTCAGCGCAGGCAAGCTGGTCAGCGACGGCACCTTTGCCGTCACCGACAACTCGACCTTGTTCAACTTTGGTGCTGTTAAAGAGGGTAACAACGTCAGCTTGACCCTGGCTGCAGCGGTGCCCGAAAAGCCAGGAAAACCCGAGACGCCAACCCCAGAACAACCGCAGCCACCGAAGCCTGAGCAACCACAACCACAACCACCGAAGCCGGAAAAACCAGAGCCTGTAGCGCCCGGCTTGGTGGAAGAAATCGTCACCGATCTTGGTAACGCCCCCGCCGTCGGCGCTGCCCAGGTGCTGGACCAGGTGATTCGCAGCAGCCCCAGCAGCGAACTGGCCAGCCATTTCGTCGGTCTGACCAGCGAGCAGCAAGTCTCCGACGCCGTCACTTCCACCCTGCCTACCGCTGCCAGTAACACCAGCAGCGCTACCAGCAGCACCCTGGCCGGGATCAACCGGGTCATCCAGGCCCGTCAGGCCGGCAATAGTGGCCTGTCTTCCGGCGATGCCCCGCAGACCGAAGACAACCTGTGGCTCAAGACCTTCGGCTCCCAGGCCGAGCAGGACCAGCGCAGCGGCATCTCCGGCTACGACGCTGACACCCAGGGCCTGGCCATCGGTGCTGACGCCGCCCTCTCCGAGACCACACGCCTGGGGATGGCGTTCGCCTACGCGCGCACCAACCTGGACAACGACTCGCGCGTTGCCCCGCAGAGCGCCAAGATCGATACCTTCCTGCTGATCGGCTATGGCAGCTATGCCCTGGCCGAAGATACCGAACTGAACTTCCAGCTCGACGTCGGTCAGAACCGCAGCGAAGGCAAACGCCACATGCCTTTCGCCAACCTCACCGCCACCTCCGATTACGACAGCTATAGCGCCCATGCTGGCATCGGGATCGGCCACAGCCTGCGGTTGTCCGAACAGCTGACCTTCGTGCCGTCGGCCCGTGTCGACTACACCTGGATCGAAAGCGAGGACTACCAGGAAAAAGGCGCCGATACACTGAACCTGAACGTGGAAGGCAGCGATAGCGAAGAGTTGCTGTTCAGTGTCGACGGCAAGCTCGACTACGCCTTCAGCGAGGCCACCGTGCTCAGCGCCAACCTCGGTGCAGGGTACGACGTGATCAACGAACAGTCATCGATCACATCCCTCTACGCTGGCGCGCCAGGTGCCGCCTTCAAGACCCCGGGCATGGAGATGGAGCCCTGGCTGGCCCGCGCGGGCCTCGGCCTGACCCACACCCTGGACAACGGCACCGAAGTCAGCCTGCGCTACGACGCCGAGGCGCGCAGCGGCTTCACCAACCAGGGCGCCTCGCTCAAGGCACGCTGGGCATTCTAAAGTGCTGCCGTGACACCCCAAGGCCAGGTCTCGCGACCTGGCCTTGTTTTTTACAAGACAGGCATACTGACATCCCCGCGCTGACTCGCGGTGCTCGTTAGCACGACACACTCATGGAGTTCATCCGCACATGCACTTACGCCCACTCGGGCTACTGCTCGGCTTGGCAGTGCTCGCTGCCTGCACGTCCTTCCCCAGCCCTGACGAACGCCGTCAGCAGGCCGCGCAACTGGCGCAGGGGCAGCACTGGCAGGCGCTGGAACTGGAGGCCGGAATCTTCCGCCTGCAAGCCTTTGCGTCGCAACGCTGGGACAAGGACGACGTGTTGACACTCTATCTGGAAGGCGACGGTTTCGCCTGGCGCAACGCACGACAGCCCTCCCTCGACCCTACCCCACTCAACCCGCTTGCCTTGCGTCTGGCGCTGGCACAGCCGCGCGGCAACGCCGCCTACCTGGGCCGCCCCTGTCAGTACCTGGGCAGCTCAAGCGCACCCTGCCAAACGCGCTACTGGACCGGGGCGCGCTTCGCCGAAGAGGTGGTGCATAGCCTCGATCGCGCCGCAGAGCAATTGAAGCAGCGCGCTGGCGCGCAGCGTCTGGTGCTGATCGGCTATTCCGGTGGCGGCGCCCTGGCCCTGCTGCTGGCGGCACGGCGCAACGATGTGGTTCGAGTCATCACCGTCGCCGGTAATCTCGACCACGCCGCGTGGACCGGTCACCACCGCGTCACGCCCTTGCTCGGTTCGCTCAATCCAGTGGCGCTGCGCCCACAACTGGCCGGCGTGGAGCAGGTCCATCTGCTGGGCGAGCAGGATCGGACGATTCCCCCGCGCCTGGTGGAATCCTTCGTCGCCGGCTATCCGCCCGGCAATCGCGCCCAGGTCAGCGTGCTGGCCGGTTTTGACCATCGCTGTTGCTGGGTGCAGCACTGGGCACAGCTATGGCAACAGCACGCCGTCGACTGATGGCCGCGATGAGAGGCCAGGAGGCCTGGTATGTCATGAATCGGAGAACGATGTGCCCCCGATCGATGTCTCACGGCCACACCCTTTACCGCACTTCCCGCTAATCACCCGCGTCCACAGCCGGGTACTCAAGCGCATGCCCGCCGGTGACAAGACCTTGATCGGAAACAGCGAATCGAGCACCAAAGACAATAGGGAGATCGCCGGGTTGTCACGCAGTTCAGGCGTGATGTATTCCACGGTGTTGCCTTCACGCGGGATACTGTAGCCAATGCCAGTGGTCCCCCGCATGCGCTCGACGAGCTTAAACACCACGCCCAGATCCACAGTTCCCCCGCCGGCATGGGTGGACAGCATGGCTGCAGGCGCAGGACCAGACTGAACGCAGCGTCAAGCATATAATGTTCAACCTCGACGACCTGATAGTCCCCTTCGGCGAGGCGCCAAGCGCATACCACCGGCAAAGCCCTTATGAATCCCCCTCCGAGGAACCACAGCGTGACGCTTGAATGGTTGTTTGAATGTTGGCGACTTGAAGTCTCCAACAAGAAAAAACAGGGCAGCCGCACCGGGCTGATCTCCAACATTGTTCGTCGCACCAGGAAGGACAACAAGCTACGGTTCCTGTTCTCGTTCCGCCTTGCCCAGTACCTTCACAGCAAAGGTGGGTTCTGGTCCGCGCGCGCGCAAGATGCAGCAACGGCTAAACCTGAAATACGCAGTGGACATCGACATCACGGCATCCATCGGGCCGGGTTTGCGAATTGCACACCTGCCGGGCGTGGTGATTACCGGCCATGCAAACATTGGCCGCAACTTCTTCGTTCGTCAGAACGCGACCGTCGGAATCAAGACGCTAGGACTCGATCACTACGATTTGAGAATTGGCGACAACGTCAGCGTCGGGGCCAACAGCTGCATCATCGCTGACCACCTGACGATCGGAGACAATGTTGTCATTGGCGCGATGAGCCTGGTCACCAAGGATGTTCCTTCTGACTGTACCTTCTACAACAAACGCGAAGCCTGTATGCGCAGCTAGTGTGCTGTCCCGACTCGACCTTTTGATCTGACACCCTGCCCCGGAACACGCAATGCGCTTTAATTAGCGCTATTGCGTACTCTTCAGCATTGTTGCGACATTCTCGAAAGGACCCGTTCATGCTGCTCTCTCGCTGGCTCCCGGGCCTGGCCAATCTCCTGCGTTATCGCCGTGAATGGTTCCACGCCGACCTGCAGGCCGGTTTATCGGTGGCGGCGATCCAGATTCCGATCGCCATCGCCTATGCGCAGATTGTTGGTCTGCCGCCGCAGTACGGGCTCTATGCCTGCGTTTTGCCGATGATGGTCTATGCCCTGATCGGCAGCTCGCGACAGTTGATGGTCGGGCCGGATGCGGCGACTTGCGCCATGGTCGCCGGGGCCATTGCGCCGCTGGCGCTGGGTGACCCCACTCGATTGGCGCAGTTATCGGTGATTGTCACCATTCTGGTCGGCCTGATGCTGATCGGGGCCGGGCTGGCGCGTGCCGGCTTTATCGCCAGTTTTTTCTCACGCCCGATTCTGATCGGTTACCTCAACGGCATCGGCCTGAGCCTGCTGGCGGGTCAACTAGGCAAGGTGCTGGGTTTTCAGATCGAAGGCAACGGCTTCATTCTCAGCCTGATCAACCTGCTGCAACGCCTGGAGGAAATCCACTGGGTGACGCTGAGCATCGGCCTGGTCGGCCTGGCGTTACTGATCTGGTTGCCACGCCAATTCCCCCGGCTGCCCGCCGCATTGGTGACAGTGGCGCTCGCGACACTGGTGGTCGGCGGGTTTGGCCTCGACCGCTTCGGCGTGGCGATTCTCGGCCCGGTGCCAGGCGGTATGCCAGAACTGGCCTGGCCTAAGACCAACCTCGAAGAAATGAAAAGCCTGCTGCGTGACGCCCTGGGTATCGCCACCGTGAGTTTCTGCAGCGCGATGCTGACCGCCCGCAGCTTTGCTGCCCGGCATGGCTATGCGATCAATGCCAACCACGAGTTCCTCGCTCTGGGGGTGACCAACATCGCTGCCGGGGTTTCCCAGGGCTTCGCCGTCAGTGGCGCCGACTCGCGCACCGCGGTCAACGACATGGTCGGTGGCAAGAGCCAGCTGGTGGGTATCATCGCTGCTCTGGTAATCGCGTTGATCCTGTTGTTCTTCACCGCCCCCATGGCCTGGATTCCCCAGGCAGCTCTGGGCGCGGTGCTGTTGATGGCCGGCTGGGGCCTGATCGACGTGAAGTCGCTGGGCAAGATCTACAAGCTCAGCCGTTTCGAATTCTGGCTGTGTGTGCTGACCACCGCGGGCGTGCTCGGTGTCGGTGTGTTGCCGGGCATCATCATCGCCGTGACCCTGGCCATCCTGCGCCTGCTCCACAGCATCTACCAACCCACCGACGCGGTGCTCGGCTGGGTGCCTGGCATTGAAGGCCAGGTAGATATCAAAAGACACAAGGACGCGCGTACGGTCAAAGGCCTGGTGGTCTATCGCTTCGACGACGCGATCCTGTTCTTCAATGCCGACTACTTCAAGATGCGCCTGCTCGAAGCAGTGCAACGCGAGCCTGAGCCGCGTGCGGTGTTGTTCGATGCCGAGGCGGTCAGCTCCATCGACGTCAGCGGTATTGCGGCGCTACGAGAGGTACGTGAAACCCTTGAGGCGCACGGTATCCACTTCGGCATTGCGCGGGCGCGCGGGCGTTTCCTGCGCATGCTGGTACGTTCGGGAATCGCCCGGGAAATGGAGAACGGGATGCTGTTCGGTTCGGTGCGTTCGGGGATTCGGGCGTATCGGTTGTGGCATAACCGCATGCGCAGGGAGACGGTGTCTGGATGATCGCGGGGCAAGGCTCCTACGGGTTAACGGCCTGTGGGAGCGGGCTTGCCCCGCGATGAAACCGCCGCTAGCGCTACGGCATCAACCCCGGCAAGGCATGCATCAGGGCATTAACGGCAAAGCCGATGAACATCACCCCGCAGGCACGGGTGATCCACAGTTCATAGCGGGTGTAGAGGGTGCGCACATGACGGGCGCCGACGATAGCGATAAGAATCACGTAGGCCAGCAGGCCGCCGAGAAAACTCAAGGCAATGAGCGCCGGCAGCATTGACCATTCCAGGGTTTCGGCGCGGCTGGAGATCAGCGCGGTAAAAGTCGCCACCGCCACCGGGTAGGCCTTGGGATTGGTCAGGCCAAACACGATGCCGTGCCAGAACGGCTGGCGTACCGCTCCCTGCTCACCCTGGCCATTGCCCGGACGGCTGCGCAGCGCACGCAAGCCCAGCCAGAACAGGTACAGGCCGCTGAGCAGACCGAGAATGTCGAACACCGAACTGCCGATCTGGCGGGCACCGACAATCGCCACCAGCGCCGTACTGCACCACAGCACGTCGCCCAACAGATGACCGCAGAGGAAGCCGGCACCGGCCTTGCGTCCACGCGACGCGCCAATGCCCAGCACCGCGAGCACGCCCGGCCCCGGGGTGATGCCATAGATAAATCCGGAAGCCAGCACGGCAAACAACAGCGAGAAGGTCATCGGCGACTGGTTCCTGAGCGAGTGCGCAAAGGCCGAAGTCTACGGCAGCCGCTGACGTCAGGCCAGATGCTCAATAGCCCTGCGCCTCGAGGATCTGCGCTTCGTTCAGCGTGGGCGGTCTGGCGAAGTAACGCAGGAGCTGGCCGCTGCGATTGGTGAAGATGCCGTCGACACCGGCCGCCATGACCTTGGCAAAGTCCACATCTTCATCGACGGTGTACACGTGCACCAGCAAGTCTTTGTCGTGCGTCAGCTGGTTCATCCACGGTTGCACCAGGTCGGCATAGCTCTGCGCCCCGCCCGCTGTCAGCGCTGCCGACGGTCCGGTAGCGATGGCCCCGGCGTCCTTGGCGTAATCAAGCCAGCGGGCAAACTCGGCCTTGTCCCGGGGTTGCTGACGGGCATAGAACGCGGCCTTGTCGGTTTCGCCGGATTCAGCAAAGCTCTGCCTGGACGCAGGTTCGATGTTGCCCTTGCCGATCCACAACAGCAGTACCTTGGGCACTTGCGGCATTTCCTTGTGCAGCAACGCCAGGCTGTTGCGATCAAAGCTCTGCAGCACCACCCGTCCAGGCCGGTCGAGCCAGCCGCGCGCCTGCAGACGCGCCTTCAGGTCGGCCTCGATGTCTGGGAACAAGGTCGGCACCTTGGTCTCGATATACAACCCGGGACGCTTGTCTGGATGGCCTTCGGCGATGTCCATGACCTCGTCCAGGGTGAGGATCTGCAAGCCCTTGAAGCGCTCCCGCGCTCGTTCTGGATTGGCCTGATTGAACCAGCTGCCGGCATCCAGCGACTTGAGTTCGGCCAGGGTAAAGGCACTGACCGGGCTGTCCTTGCGCTCGGGGAAGCGCTGGGCGACATCGCTGGTGCGCTGCAGGTTGTCGTCGTGTACCGCCACCAGTACCCCGTCTTTACTACGCTGCAGATCCAGTTCCAGATAATCCGCGCCTAGCTCCCGGGCCAGCAGATAAGCCGGGGCGGTGGACTCCGGCGCATCGAACGATGCACCGCGATGGGCAATCACTGCCGGGTACGGGATGCCCTGGCGGGCCGCCAGTTCAAGGCCCTGATCAGGCTCGGCCAGCCCGGCAAGGGGCAGCAGAAGTAGACAGGCAAATGTGCAGATTCCTTGCAAAGTCATGGCGCTTCCTCTTCATTATCAACGAAACCAGCATAGTCACCGACCCTGATGACAACCCGGTGGCATGCTACAGTCGCGCCGATCAAGCGACCCACCTGGAACAGTGACCCTATGCCCCACGCCGACCTCGACGCCAGCCTCCACCTCTGGCCTGAACTGATTGCCAAGCACCCGTGCAGCGGCTTGCTGTTGGGCAACGGCGCCAGTCGAGCGTTGTGGCGCCCGTTCACCTATTTCTCGCTGTTCGAAGAAGCCCAGCGGGTGCGCCACAAACCCTTGAGCCTGACCGACCAGGCCTTGTTCAAATCCCTTGGCAGCGAGTTGTTCGAACCGGTGCTCAGCGCCTTGAACACCACGGTACGCATCAACGCCGCCCTGGCAATCAGCTCTTCCGCGCCGCTGAACCGCTATTACGCGATCAAGGAAGCGCTGATTCACGCCGTGCGTAGCGTGCATATACCCTGGCGCCTGCTGCCGAAGTCGACCCTGCAACTGATCAACAACGAACTGCGCAATTACCACAGCGTCTATTCAAGCAACTACGACCTGCTCTGCCACTGGGCCGCCAGTCAGTCCGCAGACGGCTTCCAGTCCTTGTTCGATGAGGAAGGCGGTTTCGATATCCGCCACACGCGCACCCCCGGCACCCGCCTGCTGTACCTGCACGGTGGCTTGCACCTGCTCAAGCAACAGGATGGCAGCACGCGCCAGCGCAGTGCCAGCGACAGCCAGTTGCTCGATGGTTTTGCCGTGAACACCCCCGGTGATGTGCCGCTGTTCGTCAACGAAAGCAGCAGCGACGACAAGCTCAAGGCGATCCGCAGTTCCGACTACCTGAGCTGGTGTCTGGGCGAACTGGCGGGGCATCAAGGTGGGCTGTGCCTGTTCGGCCAGCACCTGGACAACAGCGACCGTCACCTGCTGCAAGCGCTCAAGCAGGCCCGCCCGACACACCTGGCGATTGCCATCCGGCCGTTGAGCGAGGCCTCGATCATCAGCCAGAAGCAGCATTACGCCCAACGCTTTGCCGACACTGCCGACCTGCCGCTGTACTTCTTCGACGCCAGCAGCCACCCCTTGGGCGCACCCGGTCTGGAAGTCCAGGTCCCCGTGCCGGTTCGCAAGCGGCGGTGACCGTGCGGCAAACTGTACGGACGAACTTGTGACCAACTGTAACAAGATCATCCGTGCCGGCTGTGGCTCAATGAGCGGACTTATCTGCCACAGGCTTTTGCTATGTCCAGCCGCGAAAACACCGGGATGGCCCTTGGCCTTGTCGGTGTCATCATTTTCAGCCTGACCTTGCCGATGACCCGTATCGTCGTGCAGGAACTGCATCCGTTGCTCAATGGCCTCGGCCGCGCCCTGCTGGCGGCCATTCCGGCAGCGGCGTTACTGCTCTGGCGTCGGGAAAAATGGCCGACCTGGCAACAGATCAAAGGCCTGAGCCTGGTAGCGCTGGGGGTGATCCTTGGCTTTCCGGTGTTTTCCGCCTGGGCCATGCAGACGGTACCTGCGTCCCACGGTGCCCTGGTCAACGGTCTGCAGCCTTTGTGCGTCGCGTTCTATGCTGCCTGGCTATCCCGCGAACGGCCGTCGATAGCTTTCTGGGGCTGTGCGGCCTTGGGCAGTGCATTGGTGCTGGTGTACGCGATGATCATGGGTGCCGGGCAGATTCAGGCCGGTGATCTGTTGATGCTCGCGGCCATTGCCGTCGGCGGCCTGGGTTATGCCGAAGGTGGGCGACTGGCGCGGGAGATGGGCGGCTGGCAGGTGATCTGCTGGGCCCTGGTGCTGGCCAGCCCGCTGTTGATTGGCCCGGTGGTGTACCTGGCCTTGCAACATCAGGGGCCAGTCAGCGCGCAGGCCTGGTGGGCTTTTGGCTATGTGTCGCTGTTCTCGCAGTTCATCGGCTTCTTTGCCTGGTATGCCGGGCTAGCCCTGGGCGGTATTGCGCGGGTCAGTCAGATCCAGTTGCTGCAGATTTTCTTCACCATCGCCTTTTCCGCACTGTTCTTTGGTGAGCAGGTCGAGCCGATTACCTGGGTGTTTGCGGCGGGGGTGATCGCTACCGTGGTGTTAGGGCGCAAGACTCGTGTGCATCCGGCGCCAGTGCGGGCCTGATAGGGCCTCATCGCGGGGCAAGCCCGCTTGCCCCGCGATGTTTCAGGCCGCGATCAAGCCATCCGCGCGCAACAGGCTCTCCAGGCAATGCTCCTTGACCCCGTAAAATTCCTTCAACTGCTGAATCTTTTCCAGTAACGCTGTTGCATCCCCCGGCGTCTGACGCTTCACCGCGAGGATCATCTTGTTCTTGTTGGTGTGCTCCAGCGAAATGAACTCGAACACCTTGGTCTCATAACCACAGGCTTCCAGGTACAAGGCACGCAAGCTGTCGGTGAGCATCTCGGCCTGCTGCCCCAGGTGCAGCCCATACTGCAGCATCGGCTTGAGCAGGCCCGGGCTGTGCAATTGCGGGCGAATCTGTTTGTGGCAGCAGGGCGAGCACATGATGATCGCCGCACCACAACGGATGCCGGTATGAATCGCGTAGTCGGTGGCGATGTCACAGGCATGCAGGGCGATCATCACCTCGATGGCACTGGGCACCACGCTACGCACATCGCCACACTCGAACACCAGCCCCGGATGCTCCAGGCGCGCGGCAGCAGCATTGCACAGCTCGACCATGTCCTGACGCAACTCGACGCCGGTCACCTGGGCTTCACGCTGAAGGGTGTTACGCAGGTAATCATGGATGGCGAAGGTCAGGTAACCCTTGCCCGAACCGAAGTCGGCCACCCGCAAAGGTTGATCGGCGGTCAGCGGCGCCGAGTTCAGGGCATGGGAAAACACTTCGATGAACTTGTTGATCTGTTTCCACTTGCGCGACATGGCCGGGATCAACGCCTGCTGCTTGTCGGTGACGCCCAGGTCATGCAGGAACGGACGGCTCAATTCCAGGTAACGCTTTTTCTCCCGGTCATGTTCGCCGGCGGGTGCCTGACGCTCCTGCTGCACGGCACTGCGATGCAGCATCGGCTTGCCCTTCTTGCTGAACTCCAGCTGCGCTTCATCGCTCAGGCTCAGCAGGTGGGCATTGCGGAACGACCCCGGCAGCAACTCGGCGACCAGCGCCAGGGCTTCTTCATTGGCCAGGTTGCGAGTGATGTCACGGGTCTGGTAGCGGTAAACCAACGACAGGCAAGCCTGGCCCTTGACGGTCAACGGCTTGGCGATGATCCGCTGCAAGGCTTCTTCAGTGCCGACATGACGCGCCAATACCAGCTTGATCAGGGCGTTTTGTTCCAGGCTGGTGGCGAGCAGGCTCAGAAACTGCGCACGCGCATCCGGCGCGGCCTGGGCGGTGGGGGAATCGGACATCGGGAGTGGGTGCCTCGGGTTGCGGAGGGAGCGGCTAGGCGCAATAGCGGCCATTTTACGTGGATGACCGGCCTGCGCACAGCTTTTGTCGATCAGCGTTCCCGGCTCAAGCCAACACCACCAGACGGTTGGGCAGCTCGTTGCGCTCGTGGGTCAAGGGCACGTGCTGGCTCAGCAGTTCGCCACAGGCCTCGATACAGGTGATAAAACCCTGCAGGGTCTGCCCCTGGCGCACCTGTTCGGTAAAGCGCTGGACAATGCCATCCCACACCTGGTTATCCAGATGGCGGGAGATCCCTTCATCAACCAGGATTTCAACGTAGCGCTCAGCCTCGCTGACGAAAATCAGCACGCCGGTACTGCCCGCCGTATGGTGCAGGTTCTGCTCCAGAAACTGCCGCCGGGCCAGGTTCGAGGCGCGCCAGTGGCGCACCCTGCGCGGGATCAGGCGGGTGGTCAGGCTGGGCAGGCGAAACAACAGGCTCAAGGCGATGAAGGTCAGCCACTGGGCGATCAGCAAGCCGTTTACGCTCAACCAGCCACCCAGGTAGTAAACCGTGCCCGGCACCAGCAAGGCCAGCAGGCTGGCCCAGAGCAAGGGGATATAGGCGTAGTCGTCGGCACGGGTCGCAAGTACCGTGACCAGTTCCGCATCGGTGCGCTGCTCGACCCGGGCGATCGCTTCGGCAACCTGGCGCTGTTCAAATTCACTGAGCAATGTCATGCACTGGGTATCTCGTTGTTTATTGTTCTACCAGCCACCGGAGGATCCACCACCGCCGAAGCCGCCGCCACCGCCGCGGAAACCACCACCGCCGCCGCCACCAAAACCGCCATGGCCGCCGCCGAAACCACCACCCATACCCCCCATGCCGCCACGGCCACCGCGACCACTGCCGCCAAGCCCCATGGACTGCGCAGCGAACACCACGATGATCAGCATGACAAACAGGCCAACGGCCCAGGCCGGCGCGCCCTCTTCGCCCCCACCGCCTTGAGCACGCGACGGCTCAGCCAAGGGGTTGCCACCCAATACCTGGAGAATTGCCGCCGTGCCCTGGACGATGCCCAGACTGAACTCGCCGCGGCGAAATGCCGGGGTGATGATGGCATTGATGATCACTGACGCCTGGGCATCGGTCAGACGCTCTTCCAGGCCATAGCCGACTTCAATGCGCAGCTTGCGCGCCTGCGGCGCGACGATCAACAGCGCGCCGTTGTCCTTGCCCTTCTGGCCAATGCCCCAGTGGCGGCCAAGCTGGTAGCCGAAGTCCTCGATGGGCAGCCCTTGCAGGTCCTTTACCGTGACCACCACGACCTGTTCGCCAGTGGCCTGTTCATGGGCCGTGAGCATTCGTTCGAGCTGATCGCGGCTGCCAGCGTCGAGCAGTCCGGCATTGTCCACCACCCGGCCGCTCAGGGCCGGGAAGCTCGGCTCAGCCCGCAGCGGCGTGACAATCAGCAGCGCCAGCAGCAGTGTCCAATGCAACAACCGCATCAGAATTTCACTTCAGGGGCTTTGTCGGCATCGCTGGCAGTGGCCTCGAAGGTCTCGCGCAGCGGCAGGCTGCTGTACATCACGGTGTGCCAGATACGCCCGGGGAAGGTGCGGATCTCGGTGTTATAGCGCTGAACTGCGGCGATGAAATCCTTGCGCGCCACGGCAATGCGGTTTTCCGTGCCTTCAAGCTGCGACTGCAAGGCAAGGAAGTTCTGGTTCGACTTAAGGTCCGGATAACGCTCCGACACCACCATCAGCCGACTAAGCGCTCCGGTCAGTTGCGCTTGCGCCGCTTGGAACTGCTGTAGCTTCTTTGGGTCATCCAGGGTGCTGGCATCCACCTGGATCGACGTGGCCTTGGCCCGCGCTTCGATGACCGCGGTCAGGGTTTCCTGCTCCTGCTTGGCATAGCCTTTGACTGTTTCCACCAGGTTGGGGATCAGGTCGGCGCGGCGCTGATACTGGTTCTGCACCTGGGCCCAGGCGGCCTTGACCTGCTCATCGTAGTCGGGAATGTTGTTGATCCCGCAACCGGCCAGCAGGCTGCCCAGTATCAGCAGCAGCCACACCCTAACGCCCTTGAACTGGATTACCTGCATAGTTGCCCTACTCCTTGATCAGCGTAAACCCGTGTACTTGAGGCATAATCCGTCACCGCCGCTGGATCGCGATAGCCCAATCGGCTAAAAGATGCCCCAGCAAACTACAACAATAGCCGCTTCCCCAACTTCGGCTGGGCAGTATCACCGTGAATACTGCCCCGGGCCTTGAGAACAGAATTAATGAACAAGCTGTATTTGCTGGGCCTCGTCGTCAGCCTGGCCAGTCAGTCGGCCTTTGCCGATACTCCTGCAGAACCATTGAAGAACAAGCAAGCATTTATCGCCGACCTCATGGGCCAGATGACGCTGGACGAGAAAATCGGCCAGTTGCGCCTGATCAGCATCGGCCCGGAAATGCCCCGCGAGCAGATCCGCAAGGAAATCGCCGCCGGGCGCATCGGCGGTACCTTCAACTCGATCACCCGTGCCGAGAACCGTCCGATGCAGGACGCGGCGGGCCGCAGCCGCCTGAAGATCCCGATGTTCTTCGCCTATGACGTGATCCACGGCCACCGCACGATTTTCCCGATCAGCCTGGCCCTGGCCTCGAGCTGGGACATGGACGCCATCGCCAAGGTCGGACGGGTATCGGCCCTGGAGGCCTCCGCCGACGGTATCGACATGACCTTCGCACCGATGGTCGATATCGCCCGCGATCCGCGCTGGGGCCGCACCAGTGAAGGCTTTGGTGAAGACACCTACCTGGTCTCGCGGATTTCCAAAGTCATGGTCGAGTCCTTCCAGGGCAAGAGCCCGGCCGAGGCAAGCAGCCTGATGGCCAGCGTCAAGCACTTCGCCCTGTATGGCGCGGTGGAAGGCGGCCGCGACTACAACACGGTCGACATGAGCCCGACCAAGATGTTCAACGACTACCTGCCGCCCTACCGCGCCGCTATCGATGCCGGCGCCGGTGGCGTGATGGTCGCGCTGAACTCGATCAACGGCGTACCAGCGACCTCCAATACCTGGCTGATGCATGACCTGCTGCGCAAGGACTGGGGCTTCAAGGGCGTGACTGTCAGCGATCACGGAGCGATCACCGAGCTGGTGCGCCACGGTGTCGCCCGCGATGGCCGCGAGGCGGCGAAGCTGGCGATCAAGGCCGGCATCGACCTGAGCATGAACGACTCGCTGTACGGCGAACAACTGGCCAGCCTGCTCAAGGCCGGCGAAATCAACCAGGCCGACATCGACAACGCCGTGCGTGAGGTGCTTGGCGCCAAGTACGACATGGGCCTGTTCGCCGACCCGTACCGACGCATCGGCAAGGCCAGCGACGACCCGGCCGACACCTATGCCGAAAACCGTCTGCACCGTGCCGAAGCGCGTGACGTGGCGCGCCGCAGCATGGTGCTGCTGGAAAACCGCGAGCAGACCCTGCCACTGAAAAAGGCCGGCACTATCGCTCTGGTCGGACCGCTGGCCGACGCGCCGATCGACATGATGGGCAGCTGGGCCGCCGCCGGCCGTCCACAGCAGTCGGTGACCGTGCGCGAAGGCATGCGCCAGGTACTCGGTGACCAGGCCAAGGTGATCTACGCCAAAGGCTCCAACGTCACCCACGACAAGGCCATCCTCGACTACCTGAACTTCCTCAACTTCGATGCGCCGGAAATCGTCGACGACCCACGTCCAGCCGCCGTGCTGATCGACGAAGCGGTCAAAGCGGCCAGGCAATCCGATGTGATCGTGGCCGTGGTCGGCGAGTCGCGTGGCATGTCGCACGAATCGTCGAGCCGCACCACCCTGGAAATCCCGGCGGCCCAGCGCGAGCTGATCAAGGCCCTGAAAGCCACCGGCAAACCGCTGGTGCTGGTGCTGATGAACGGCCGGCCACTGTCGCTGAGCTGGGAACGCGAGCAGGCCGATGCCATCCTCGAAACCTGGTTCACCGGTACCGAAGGCGGTAATGCCATTGCCGATGTGCTGTTCGGCGACTACAACCCCTCGGGCAAACTGCCAATCACCTTCCCGCGCTCGGTCGGGCAGATCCCGATGTACTACAACCACCTGAGCATTGGCCGGCCGTTCACCCCGGGCAAACCGGGCAACTACACCTCGCAGTACTTCGAGGAACCTAACGGTCCGCTCTATCCTTTCGGCTATGGCCTGAGCTACAGCGACTTCAGCCTGTCGCCACTGAGCCTGTCGAGCAAGACCCTGAAAAAGGGCCAGACCCTCGAAGCCAGCGTTCGCGTGAAGAACACCGGCAAGCGTGATGGCGAAACCGTCGTGCAGCTGTACCTGCAAGACATTGCCGCCTCCATGAGCCGCCCGATCAAGGAATTGAAGAACTTCCAGAAGGTCATGCTCAAGGCCGGTGAAGAGCGCACCGTGCGCTTCCAGATCAGTGAAGAAGACCTGAAGTTCTACAACACCCAACTGCAATGGGCGGCCGAGCCCGGCGAGTTCAACGTCCAGGTCGGGCTTGACTCCCAGGCGGTACAGCAACAGCGCTTCGAACTGCTGTAATCCGTTGCCAAGCGCCAAGGGAGGGCCAGGAGGCCCTCCCTCTCTGCCGGGGTCTGCACCATGCCTTACTCGTTCCGCGCCCTGCGACTGGGGCTGATCATTTTCTTCATCCTGGCCGGCACGCTGTTCAGCGCTGGCTGGGCGATGCACCATGCCAAGCGCCAGTCGATGGTCGAGGATGCCGGCCGGGCCAGCCAGCAACTGGGCTTGTACGCCACCTCGCTGCACACCTTGATCGAACGCTACCGCGCCCTGCCCGCTGTCCTGGCCCTGGACCCGGAACTTATCGGTGCGCTCAGTGGCCCGGTCACCGAGCAAGTCCAGGATGCCCTGAATCGTAAACTCGAACGTATCAATGGCGCGGCCAACTCCTCGACCCTGGAGCTGCTCGACCGCACTGGCCTGGCAGTGGCCGCCAGCAACTGGCGCCTGCCCAGCACCTATGTCGGCTCCAACTATGGCTTTCGCCCCTACTTCAAACAGACCCGCAGTCTGGGCAGCGGACGCTTCTACGCCGTTGGCGTGACCAGCGGTGTGCCGGGCTACTTCCTATCCAGCGCGGTGCAGGACGAGCATGGCCGTTTCCTCGGGGCCATGGTGGTCAAGCTGGAGTTCCCCGAACTGGAACGTGAATGGCGCCAGGGCAGCGATATCCTGCTGGTCAGCGATGCCCGCGGGATCATCTTCATCGCCAACCAGGACGGTTGGCGCTACCGCCAACTCAAGCCCTTGAGCCGCGCCGACCATGCCGAGCTGGCCGCCACCCGCCAGTACGACAAGCAACAGTTGGTGCCACTGCAGCACCAGGTGCTCAACCGTTTCGACGATGACAGTCACCTGATGCGCGTGCAGGGCCCTGAAGGCAGCACTGAATACCTGTGGGAGAGTCTGCCCCTGGAGGCCGAAGGCTGGACCCTGCACCTGCTGCGCAAGCCGCAGGTCAGCGAGGACGGGCGCAACGCCGCCCTCGCCGCTGCCGCCGTGTGGCTGAGCCTGGTCTTTGCCCTGCTGTTCATCAGCCAGCGCCTGCGCCTGGCGCGTATGCGCCAGCGCAGCCGGGACGAGCTCAAGCGTCTGGTCGAAGAGCGCACCCGCGACCTGCGCACCGCCCAGGAAGGCCTGGTGCAATCGGCCAAGCTGGCGGCCTTGGGGCAGATGTCGGCAGCCCTGGCCCATGAGATCAATCAGCCGCTGACCACCCAACGCATGCAGCTGGCAACCTTGCGCCTGCTGCTCGACAACCAGCGTTACGATGAAGCCCGCCAGGCGCTGGAGCCGCTGGAACAGATGCTGACGCGCATGGCAGCGCTCACCGGCCACCTGAAAACCTTCGCCCGCAACAGCCCCAGCGGCCTGCGCGAACGCCTCGACCTGGCCAGCGTGGTCGATCAGGCCCTGCAACTGCTCGATACGCGGATTCGCGCCGAACAGGTGAAAGTCTCCCAGTACCTGGCCCGGCCAGCCTGGGTGCGCGGCGATGCGATCCGCCTGGAGCAGGTGCTGATCAACCTGTTGCGCAACGCCCTCGACGCCATGGCCGGGAAAAGCTACAAGCGCCTGGAAATCCGCATCGAAGCCGAAGCCGAGCAGTGGCGCCTGAGTGTCCTCGACAGCGGCGGGGGCATACCGGCCGAGCACCTGGCCAATGTCTTCGACCCGTTCTTCACCACCAAGCCTGTGGGTGAAGGCCTGGGCCTTGGCCTGGCGATTTCCTATGGCATCATTCATGAAGCCGGCGGGCGCCTTACGGTCGACAATCAACCGGGTGGCGCGCGTTTCAGCCTTACCCTGCCCTGTGATCTGGAGCCTTGATGTTCAATTCGGTAATGGTCGTCGACGATGAAGCCAGCATCCGCACTGCGGTCGAGCAGTGGCTGAGCCTGTCCGGTTTCAGCGTGCAGCTGTTCAGCCGCGCCGAAGACTGCCTGAACCAGCTACCCGCGCACTTTCCCGGGGTCATCCTCAGTGATGTGCGCATGCCCGGCATGGATGGCCTGCAGTTACTCGAACAACTCCAGGCCCGCGATGCCGACCTGCCGGTGATCCTCCTGACCGGCCATGGCGATGTCCCTATGGCGGTCGAAGCCATGCGCAACGGCGCCTATGACTTTCTGGAAAAGCCCTTCAGCCCGGAAAACCTGCTGGCCAGCCTGCGCCGTGCTTTGGAGAAACGCCAGTTGATCCTGGACAACCGCCGCCTGCATGAACAGGCCGACCTCAAGGCGCGCCTGGAGCTGAGCCTGCTGGGCATGTCCCAGGGCATGCAACAGCTGCGCAGACAAGTGCTGGACCTCGCCAGCCTGCCGGTCAACGTGCTGATTCGCGGGGAGACCGGCAGCGGCAAAGAACAGGTCGCGCGCTGCCTGCACGACTTCGGCCCGCGCGCCGGCAAACCCTTCGTCGCGCTCAACTGCGCAGCGATTCCCGAAACACTGTTCGAAGCCGAGTTGTTCGGCCATGAAAGTGGCGCCTTCACCGGCGCCCAGGGCAAGCGCATCGGCAAGCTGGAATACGCCAATGGCGGCACAGTGTTCCTCGATGAAATCGAAAGCATGCCGCTGGCCCAGCAAGCCAAACTGCTGCGCGTATTGCAGGAGCAGAAACTCGAACGCCTCGGCGCCAACCAGAGCATCAGCGTCGACTTGCGCATCATTGCCGCAACCAAGCCTGACTTGCTCGAAGAAGCCCGCGCCGGACGCTTTCGCGAAGACCTGGCCTACCGCCTGAACGTCGCCGAATTGCGCCTGGCGCCGTTACGCGAGCGGCGTGAAGACATCCCCTTGCTGTTCGAACACTTTGCCCGCCTGGCGGCCGAGCGCATTGGCCGTAGCGCGCCACGACTCAGCGGCGCACACCTGGGACGTCTGCTCAGCCACGACTGGCCCGGCAACGTTCGCGAACTGGCCAACGCCGCCGAACGCCACGCCCTCGGTCTGGGAGAGCCAAGCATTGCCCAGCTCGACCCCGGGCAATCCCTGGCCGCCCAGCAGGAAGCCTTCGAAGCCCAGTGCCTGCGCGCCGCCCTGAGCCGCCACAAGGGTGAGATCAAAGCGGTCATGGAAGAACTGCAACTGCCCCGGCGCACGCTCAACGAGAAGATGCAGCGCCATGGCCTGCTGCGCGAAGACTTCCTCGACGCGGACCGCCCGCAATAAGCGGAATCTTGCCGACCTACCCTCACCAGATAAGCGGATTTCCGCTCACCAGCTTACGGAAACCCTTCTAATCCGGGCCTTCAGCACCTGGCACAGCTCCTGCTATAGCCCTGGCAGGCTGCGTTTCGGCGCGCTCCACAAAAACAACTATGAAGGTCCCTTCGATGGATAACTCCACCACCCTGCCAGCCGGGGCGGCCATTGCGCCAGCCGCGGAAAAAACCACCCGAAGCCGACTCAAGTCGATTTTCAGCGGTTCGATCGGCAACATGGTCGAATGGTACGACTGGTACGTCTACGCCGCGTTCTCCCTGTACTTCGCCAAAGCCTTCTTCCCGGCCGGCGACACCACCGCCCAACTGCTCAACACAGCCGCGATCTTCGCCGTGGGCTTTTTGATGCGCCCGATCGGTGGCTGGCTGATGGGTATCTATGCCGACCGCAAGGGCCGCAAAGCCGCATTGATGGCCTCAGTACTGCTGATGTGCGCAGGCTCGCTGGTCATCGCCCTGACCCCGGGCTATGAAACCATCGGCGTTGCCGCCCCGGTCCTGCTGGTGGTCGCCCGCCTGATGCAAGGCCTGTCGGTGGGTGGCGAATACGGCACCTCGGCCACCTACCTGAGCGAGATGGCGACTAAAGAGCGTCGTGGCTTCTTCTCCAGCTTCCAGTACGTGACCCTGATCTCCGGCCAGCTCATCGCCCTGGCGGTGCTGATCGTCCTGCAGCAGACCCTGACCACCGAGCAGCTGTATGCCTGGGGCTGGCGCGTACCGTTCGTGATCGGCGCCCTGTGCGCGGTCGTGGCCCTGTACCTGCGTCGTGGCATGGAAGAAACCGCCTCCTTCACCAAGAAGGAAAAGTCCAAGGAAAGCCTGATGCGCACCCTGATGCGCCATCCCAAGGAACTGGCGACCGTGGTCGGCCTGACCATGGGCGGCACCCTGGCCTTCTACACCTACACCACCTACATGCAGAAGTACCTGGTGAACACGGTGGGCATGAGCATCACCGACTCGACCACCATCTCGGCGGCGACCCTGTTCCTGTTCATGTGCCTGCAACCGATCATCGGCAGCCTGTCCGACAAGATCGGCCGCCGTCCGATCCTGATTGCCTTCGGTGTCCTCGGCACATTGTGCACAGTGCCGATCCTGACCACCCTGCACACCATCCAGAGCTGGTGGGGCGCGTTCTTCCTGATCATGGCGGCGCTGATCATCGTCAGCGGCTACACCTCGATCAACGCCGTGGTCAAAGCCGAGCTGTTCCCCACCGAAATCCGCGCCCTGGGCGTCGGCCTGCCCTACGCACTGACCGTGTCGATCTTCGGCGGCACCGCTGAATACGTGGCGCTGTGGTTCAAGAGCATCGGCATGGAAACCGGTTTCTACTGGTACGTGACCGCCTGTATCGCCTGCTCGCTGCTGGTGTATGTGTTCATGAAAGACACCCGCAAGCATTCGCGGATCACCACCGACTGAAGCAGACCAGAGGTCAAAAGAAAGGGGGCGTCCAGCAATGGACGCCCCCTTTTTTCATGCTTAACGCCGCATTAATCCCGTCTTGTCATCTTCACCATCGCGAGGTCCGGTGGGAGCGGGCTTGCCCCGCGATCAAGCATTTACCGCCACTAGTTATATCGAATAACCTGATTTTTATACGCTATTTTTTGCGCTTTTTAATCAACTTAATCGGCGTAACATCAAACCCATAGAAACAAACACCCCCTCACCACCCCGGAGCAACGACCATGAAAAGCAAACTGATCCTGACCCTGGCCTTCTCGGTATTGGCTGCCAACGCTTTCGCCGAAGACGGCTTCGACCGTACCAACAGCCACAATTTCGGTGCCGTACAAACCCAGTCGGCGACTTATGCAGAAGATGGTTTTGATCGCACTGGCGCAGCCAAATTCGCTGAAGACGGCTTCGATCGCACTGGCGGTGCCAAATTCGCCGAAGACGGCTTCGATCGCACCGGCGGCGCCAAATTCGCTGAAGACGGCTTCGATCGCACCGGCGGCGCCAAATTTGCCGAAGACGGCTTCGATCGCACCCAGGCCCACCGCATCAGCTAAACCCTGATGCGCTGCAGTCAGCCCGGCTTCGGCCGGGCTTAATCGTTTTCAGCCGGGCAAAGCCTTGGCACACTAGGCGCTTACTCACAGGGAAGGCCGCAAGGCCAGCGCAGATGTACTACTACGAACCCGCAAAAGGCCACGGCCTGCCTCACGACCCCTTCAACGCCATCGTCGGCCCGCGTCCCATCGGCTGGATTTCATCCCAGGATACCGAGGGCCGCTTGAACCTTGCGCCCTATAGCTTCTTCAATGCCTTCAACTACATTCCGCCGATCATCGGTTTCTCCAGCGTCGGGCGCAAAGACAGCCTGAACAACATCGAGAAAACCGGCGAGTTCGCCTGGAACCTGGCGACCCGGCCACTGGCCGAGGCGATGAACCAGAGCTGCGTGGCGGTACCGGCTGAAGTCGATGAGTTCGCTTTGAGCGGTCTGACCCCGGTGGCGTCCAGGGTCATCGCGGTGCCGCGGGTGCAGGAAAGCCCGGTGTCGTTCGAGTGCAAGGTGACCCAGATTATCCAGCTGCAGCGCGCCGATCAGGCGCTGGTACCGAGCTGGTTGATCCTCGGGGAAGTGGTGGCGGTGCATATCGCCGAACACCTGCTCAAGGATGGCATCTATGACACCGCTGCCGCGCAGCCGATTCTGCGCGGTGGCGGACCTGCGGATTATTTCGAGCTGGGCGACCTGTTCAAGATGGCCCGCCCGCAGGTCAACGGCTGAGTTACCAGACCAGCTCGGCGTCGTCGTTGACGTCCTGCAGGCGTTCAAGCTCGGCGCAAGCCGCCTCGTCAGCGGCCATTGCGGTGTTGAACGTCTGCCCGTCGAGCACTTTATGGAAGCGCGGTGCGCCACTGGCGCCCAGGCCTTTGACGGCAATCGCCGCGCAATAACCCTCTTCGCCGCGCACAGCGGCCGATACGGCTTCGAACTGCGAAAACTCTTTACGTGCCATGTGCCTCAAATCCACATCGATTGCCTGAAAACGCCATTCTAACCCGCAGACGGCTCACCAAAGGTATGCAGATCAAGGCTGGCGACCACCTGCGCCTGTAGCAACTCGCCGAACAGGTCCAGGGTGGGCGAGGCAAAGTAGCCGCTCATCGCCTGCTGATCGCGCCAGAAACCACTCAGCAGCCACAGATCGGCATCGGCCTGGGACTGCTGCAGGTTGAAGTGCAGGCAACCCGGCGCCCGTCGCGACGGTTCGAGCAATTGGCGCAAGCGCTCACCCAATTCCACTGAGCGACCGCTGCTGGCCCGGATAAAAGCAAGGTGGGTGACCGAGTGTGGCGAGGTCATGCGCATCTCTCCTAGAGCAGCCAGTTGTTATTGCCAGGTTGCACAGGTTAGGCGACGTCTCGCGCGCGCCGTTAGGCCATTCCTGTCATACGCTTGCCTGATCCTGCGCGCGGCAGGATCAGGCAAGCAGACGACAGCATCCGGCTAGCGTCGCTGCTTGCACAAACCTATGCTGCTCAGGTCCCTGTCTGGAAGTGCTGCAATGACTACCCTTGATCCTGCCCTGGAACAACAGCGCCAGGAGCTGGCTGATCTGGTGCGCCGTCATGCGCCACGCGCCATCAGCGTCGAATCGGCCATCGAAGACCTGTACCTGGTGCAGTACGAAGAAAGCGTGCGCTCCATGCCAGCGCTGGCTCAACCGGCCTTGTGCATCCTCGCTCACGGCAGCAAGGAGATCTGCCTGGGCGATGAACGCTACGTGTATGACCCGCTGCACTATATGGTGCTCTCGGTCGCCCTACCGATCAGTGGGGTATTGCTCGAGGCCAGCCCGGAAAACCCGAGCCTTGGGATACGCATGAACATCGACCCGGCGCAGATCAACAACCTGATCGCCGAGGCCGGGCCCATGGGCGTGCCGGCGCTGCCTTCGGGGCGCGGGCTGTATGTCGAGCGCACCGATCCGTTACTGCTCGATGCCTTGCTGCGCCTGATCCGCCTGCTGGATACGCCCAAGGACATCGCCGTGCTGGCGCCGTTGATTCGGCGCGAGATTCTTTATCGCTTGCTGCGTGGCCCGCAGGGTTATCGTCTGTATGAAATAGCCATGTCCAGCAGTCAGACCCATCGGGTTTGCCAGGCCATTGAATGGCTTAACCAGCACTTCCACCGTCCGTTGCGCATTGACGACCTGGCTCGGGAAGTCAATCTCAGCAGCTCGACCCTGCACCATCGGTTCAAAGCCGTGACGTCCATGAGTCCGCTGCAATATCAAAAGCAGCTGCGCCTGCAGGAAGCGCGGCGCTTGATGCTCAATGACGGGCTGGAAGCGGCGGTGGCCGGGTATCGAGTGGGGTATGAAAGCCCGTCGCAGTTCAGCCGGGAGTACAGCCGGCTGTATGGCGCGCCGCCGGTGCGGGATCTGGCGCGGTTGCGCAGTGCGCTTTAAATCGCTAGCGCGGGGCCGTCATTACGCGAAAACAGCCGCTTTTTCGTGGTGCCTGCCGGTGGTGTACTCATGTGTTGTCCGTGGGTTGCGTCTGCGCGGTTAATTCGGCCTCACGCTTGGCGATGGCGGCTTCCAGCTCCGGGGAACGCTTGGCCCATTGCTCGGGCGGCAACGGTTTGGACCATTCGATGATGGCGGGATAGGTCAGGTCTGGAGGCGGGTTCAGTTTTTTCCTTTGCAGGTATTGGGCCAAAGGGGCGTTGAAAATAAATACCCCCAATACGCCCTCCCACAATAATGTCAGAATCCAGCCGCGAGTTTTAGCCTTATCGCTCATGTAGTCGATGTAGTAGCGCAGGCTTCCGCCTGCGTTAAGTGCAGCTGCCTCCGGTGCGGCATCCGGCCCAATTTCCATATAACTGCGCATGCACTCCCACAACGCCATGGCCGTGGTGCCACCGCCACAGTTAACGCCCAGCGAGAAATGGTTGTTATCGTCTTTGGCCTGCGGGTCGGGGTTTTCAAAGCCGATGATCAATAAACCCATTGTGGTTCTACCCGCCTGGCTCACCGACGAATGTTGCGTTGCCGCTGCGGTCACGCTTTCCCAGGGGACAATCCAGTACTCACCATCTGCACGCGGTACGCACACTTCACGGCGTTGCCGATTGAAGCGCACTGGTAAAGGCGTCTCGCGGAAAAGGCCCAAGATTAAAAAAAATACACCGGGAGCCATGATAATCGAGCCGAATATCAAAATATTTTGACTGATGTCGGAGTTGAGGTTTCGAGTGAAGTAAGAGATAGCTAAAAACACCATCACCATTGGCCACATCACCATCACTGCCGAACCGATGCTGTAATTACTGATGTCGAGAAACACCTCGTTCTTACGCCAAATGATGTTGAGCACATCCGAGGGTTTTCGACCGGTAGGAATAGGCAGTGGCGCGAAATAGTCATTGCGCGAAAACAGCCGTTTTTTCGTGGTGCCTGCCGGTGGCGTACTCATGTCTTGTCCTTGGGTTGCAGGAAATAGGCATTGGGTCGGCCTTCGCCGAGCGGATAAATCGGCGCATTATCCAGTGCCGGTGTCGGATCGTCCCGCAGGGCCACCACGCCGTCGTTGTCAGTCAGGGTGAAGGCAATGCCCCGCTCACCGCCGATATAACTTTTGGTGCCCAGCATGGCGGTCAAGGGGGTGCGATAGCGTAAGCGCAGGGAGACGGTGCGGGGGAGCGTGCCAAGCACACCTGGCTCGGTGCTGAACGGGCCACTCAAGCGCAAGCCTTGGCCTTCGTTGAGCGGAATCCAACTGCAGGTGCCGGCGTACAGCCAACGAGGTGCCATGTCCCGCCAAGGTCTGGGTGGTTTGTAATTGTGGGGCGGGCTGTTTTTGATCAAGTCGTGGTAGCGCTGGGTATCCACGGGATCACCGATCAGGCTCAGTTCCAGGTAGGCGCTGCCGGGCTCGGCACCTGGCAAGTCGATGGTCAGGGCATTGATGGCACTTTCGGAGGCCAGGCCTGAAGGACTGTTGGAACTGCTCACCGCCGAACTGCTCTGCATGCTGACCCGGGGGGTATACAGGATGCCGTACAGTTGGTTGAGTTCGGTTTGTTGGGCCTTGGCCGCAATAGGAGCCAGATTGCCCGCCCGCGCTTTTGACCAGCAGCAGGCACTGAGGAAATTTTGCAGTGGCGTTTTTTTCGTGGTGCCTGCCGCTGGCGTACTCATGTCTCGTCCATGGGGTGCGACTGCGCGGCTAACTCGGCCTCACGCTTGGCGATGGCGGCTTCCAGCTCTGGGGAGCGCTTGGCCCACTGCTCGGGCGGCAGTGGTTTGGACCATTCGATGATGGCGGGATAGGTCAGGTCTGGAGGCGGGTTCAGTTTTTTCCTTTGCAGGTATTGGGCCAAAGGGGCGTTGAAAATAAATACCCCCAATACGCCCTCCCACAATAACGTCAGAATCCAGCCGCGAGTTTTAGCCTTATCGCTCATGTAGTCGATGTAGTAGCGCAGGCTTCCGCCTGCGTTAAGTGCAGCTGCCTCCGGTGCGGCATCCGGCCCAATTTCCATATAACTGCGCATGCACTCCCACAACGCCATGGCGGTGGTGCCACCGCCACAGTTAAAGCCCAGCGAGAAATGCTTGTTATCGTCTTTGGCCTGCGGGTCGGGGTTCTCAAAGCCAATGACCAGCAAGCCCATGGTTGCCTTACCTGCCTGGCTCACCGACGAATGTTGCGTTGCCGCTGCGGTCACGCTTTCCCAGGGGACAATCCAGTACTCGCCATCCGCTCGTGGTACGCACACTTCACGGCGTTGCCGATTAAAGCGCACTGGTAGGGGAACCTCGCGGAACAGGCCATGGATCACAAAAAAGATAGGGAGGCCTGTAATACAAGCCCCCAAGATCAGCGCGTCAGGGTCATCTAAGAAGTAGGCTAGCCCCAAAAACAGCATCACTACTGGCCATATCACCATCACCGCCGAACCGATGCTGTAATTGCCGATGTCGAGAAACACCTCGTTCTTGCGCCAAATGATGTTGAGCACATCCGAGGGTTTTCGACCGGTAGGGATGGGCAATGGCGCCAAGTAGTGATTGCGCGAAAACAGCCGTTTTTTCGTGGTACCGGCCGGTGGCGTACTCATGTCTTGTCCTTGGGTTGCAGGTAATAGGCCCCGGCTTGCTTCGCGTCGAGCACATAAACCGGCACACGATCCAGTTCCGGTGTCGGATCGTCCCGCAGGGCAACCACACCGTCGTTGCCACTCAGGGTGAAGGCAACACCGCGCTCACCGCCGATAAAGGTTTTGGCGCCCAGCAGTGCGGTTAACGGGGTGCGATACCACAGACGCAGGGAGACGGTGCGGGGTTTTGTACCCAGGACGCCGGGCTCGATGTTGAAGGGGCCACTGAGGCGCAAGCCTTGACCTTCCTTGAACGGTATCCAGCTACAGGTGCTGCTGGGCAGCCAGTGCGGTGTCATATTCCGCCAAGGTCTAGGCTCTTGGTATTCGTCTGGCGGACGGTGTCTGAACAAGTGGAGGGAGAGCTGGCTATCCCATGGATCTCCCATCAGGCTCAGTTTCAGGTAGGCACTACCGGGCTCGGCCCCTGGCAAATCGATGGTCAGGGAATCAATGGCGCTTGCGGCGCCCAACCCCAAGGGTCCAGGGTTACGGCCCATTTCCAGGCGGCTCTGCATGCTGACCCGTGGGGTATACAGGATGCCGTACAGGTGGTTGAGTTCAGCCTGTTGGGCCTCGGCGGCAATAGGCGCCAGATTGCCTGCCCGCGGTTTTGACCAGCAGCAGCTGCTGAGAAACTTCTGCATGGGCGTTTGCTGAAAATACCAGGTGATCAAGTACAACACGCCCAGCGCGGCAATGATCCAGTTCAGCGGGCCCATGTACAGCGAGTAACGCATGATGGCGGTTTCGACTTCCACTAGACCAGCCAAGGCTCTTGCCGTTTGACCGAAGCCTAACAACGCTTGGGCGCCATAAGCTGTCACTTGACCAGACACCACCGCGTGGCGCATCTCCAACCATGGATCGGTACGAGTCTGGGCACTCTCTAGCTGTATTTGCAGGGACTTGAACTCCTTTAGAGCTGCATAGGCTGAGAGTCCACCAATCACCCCACCAAACAGGGTCAGGGTTGGAGCCGGAGAACCAAAGAAATAGAACCTATCCTTCTTCATCCCCTGCCGCACCTGATTATCAATCACCGCTGTCAGCGCAGCCGCCGTATACAAGGATGCTGAAATCGTGTCGTTCACACGCCGGTCGTCCATCCCCTCCACGGTCCCGGCCTGACTCAGGTAGTTACTCGCATTGAGCGAATTCAGCAGCAAAGCGGCCAGGGGCACGACCCCACCGCTATTAGTCACAAAGGTGGAATTCGCGATCCCCGCTACGCGCCCGGCGCCAATGGCTTCCCCTGTCGCGCGGGCCCAGCGGGTCAGTCCTTCGGCTTCGTACCCCAGCAATGTCCAGAGCTGTCGGCCACCTTCGATGACGCCCTGCAAGCGCGTGTTGCTGCCCAGCCGAGCGGCGACGAAAACCCCGAGCCAGGCACTGCTGAAGGTTTGATTGTCCTTGAGCAACAGCAACGCCGCCGCCAGACGGTTGACCAGCACGCTCCACGGGCTATGGGTGTCTCGGGCCATGGCTGCGAGGTCATCCATAATCGGCCGGGTCAGTGGCGCCAGTGCCTGATGGGTCGCGGCGATATTCTCGGCGGCCAGGGCCGCCAGCCATTCGCTCAGACGCGTGGCGGTGTTGAGGCCCGCATCGAGCGAGGGCGTCCAGGCGCGGAACAGGTGGGTCAGTGCGCCGCCATCGGCGGCCCGCACGTAGTCGGCGTATTGTTCGGCGCCCTGGGCACGAATGCATTGCGCGGTCAGGCAACCGCCAGCCAGTTCGGTCAACCAGTGCCGTGTGCCCAGGTCATGGTAATCGACAAACCAGGTGCCATTGGCGGAACGCTTGAGGAACATGCCCCGGTCGCTAAACAGCGCTGTATGACGTTGTTCGACCTGCTGGAAATGCGTGGGTGCGGTGCGCTCGAGCCAGGCGTTCATCGCCTCCAGGTCGATGTATTCACTCACCTTGGCGCTGAGGAAATCGTTATCGCGGTTGGCCTGCTTTTCGGCGCGGTATTCGCGCACCAGGTGCTCTGCCTCGTTGTACAAATCTGCCGGAATAAAGGCCCGCACGGGCGCCACAATAGTGGCGATACGCGTATCGCGGGCGGCGGCTTCAGCCGGGCTGGGGTGACCACCGTAACGGCGGGCCTCGGTTTCAGCCCGGAGTTGTTCATCCAGCCGATGCTGGGTGTCGAGCATGACCTTGCCCTGCTCAGGCGTGAGGCTGAAGTCGCGCCCCTTGTAGCGGTAGTTGAGGCTGCCAGCCAGCTCTGCCCCGTCTTCGCTGACCAGGCTGCGCACAAAGCCGCCAATGCTCAGGCGCAGGTTGTTATCAGCGATCCACTGTTCGTGACGCGCTTCCAGCCACTCTTGCTCATGGTTGATGTCACGCAGCACGCCGAGGTCATCGTCCAGGCAAGCAAACACAGGGAACAAGCCATTGGCCTGGGCTTTGGCGGTTTCCAGCCAGTCCTGAGTGCTCTGGCCCTGCCAGCGTTCGGCACTCCACTGGCCCGGCGGTTCGTCGCTGGCCTCGGGGTGTTGGCCGATGACCTTCTCCCGTTCCCGTGAGCGGTGCATCGCCGCGGTGTAGGCGTTGATATTGCGGGTTGTCGGCTCTTTCATCACCGCTGCGCCCAGCGCGGCGGTATCGTCACCGCCGTTTTTGTAATCGGCCTTCATCGAGCGGGCGTAGATGGCCGGGATCAGTTCGGCGATGACCTGGTCGGCACTGGTCAGTGGCGGGCAATGCGGCGCCTGCAGCTCGTTGGCCACCGTGCGCAAGGCGATACGGCGCATGTGCGTGTCGCGCTTGGCACTGCTGGTGCTCAACGCCTGACAGTGTTCCGCGGGCAGCGGGTACTCGCTGTAGAGCATCCAGGCGTTATGGATTTTTTTTAGCGCAAGCCCTGCCAAGGTGCCGTTCAGGACGATGGTGTCATCGTCCTCCAGCGCTTGCTCGCTAAGTAAACCATTCGGCGCGACGGCGTAGCGTTTGAGAGGGCCTTGGTCCTGCCACAGGTACAGATAACCGCCGCGCAGGCGGCGTGCCGCCATGGGGTGGCTGCGGGTGACAACGCCGGGCGTGCAGCAGGGATGGGTCGCTTTTTCTTCTGCCAGGGCATAGCGTACCGGCACCACGAACACTTCAGGCTGGCTGGCAGGGCAAGGCGTTATGAGGCAGTTGATATCTTCATGGGGCATCGCCCTGGCGGCGCGCTCAACCTGAGCCAGGCGGTCGAGCATGTCCAGCTTGTCTGCACTCATGCAAAGAGTTCCTTGTCGGTGAGCAGCTGGCGATGCAGCTCGGCATTCAGGTTATCGAGACGCTGTGCAGGTAAGACCTCTTTCTGGTCGAGGATCTGGCGGTAAACGGCGTGCTCTGCAGCGTCGGGGAATTCATCGCCCAGCACGGCGTGAAAGCTGGCCCAGTGAATGACTTGATCGGCGGCGCTGTAGCCGTGGCGTTCAGCACTGCGTTGACAGGCCAGGGCCCATTGCTGTTGTGCCGCGGGCTCCAACCCTTGCAGGCGCTGAGGAAAGTGTTGCTGGTAAAGTTCGATCAACTGCTGAGCAAGACGCTGCTGCTTGGCTGCGCTCATGCGCTCCAACTGTTCCGGGGTAAGCAATAACCAAGGCTTCTCCGTGTACTGGGCGATCGGCTGCTCAGGGTTTGCCTGAGCAATGAAACCGCCAAGGTGAAGCGATTCCGGCAGCAAGATACGGCGGATCGGCCCCATTAGCCGATCACGCTCCTGGGGCGCTAGGTCTGCCAGCCACAAGGGCGTGATACGGGGGTCGTAATATCGAAAAAAAGCCTTGGTATCGCCCTCGATGCGGGCGTGAATCAGGCTGCGCAGATGTTGCAACAAAGCCGCCTCATTCACCTCGGACTCCAGCCAGATACCCGCCGTCGTACTCCACTCGTGGGTAAAGGTGTGTGCTAACGGGCTGTTCGGTAATACCGGCACCAACACCGGGCTAACCGCTAGCAGAGCGCTGTACGCAGTCTGTCGATACAGCGATTGATACGCCGTACTGCCTGCAAGCTCGAGCAGGCGGCTCGGCAGGTTATCGATCAGGGCACCGTCCAGCAGCAGATAAGCCTGATTCATGCATCCAGCTCCGATAGTTTTTGACATACCGAGCAGAAGGGGGCGGCTTGCTGAGCGGCTTGCCTCAACGCCGCTTCCTGGGTAACCGATGGCAAAGCATCTAGCGCCTCGGCAACCATTGGTATGGCCGAAAGGGCCTGCTGCGCGGGAACCCCCAAAACCGGCGTACCACCCAGCACGATGGGCACGCTGCTGAAAATACCGCCGGGGCCGATGACGATATGCTGGCCGCCGCCTTTCAAGGTGATGCTGGCGCCGGCATCGAGGACCACCTGGGCCCCGGCCTTGAGGTGCACTTGCTGACCGGCTTCAGCCACCAGCGTTTGCCCCACGCGGGTATGGCTGCTGTTGGCGACCTGCTGGTAGTCGTTGGCTTTGAGCTCAACCTTGCGATCCGCCGTCACGGTGCGCTGGTCTTCAGCTTCCAGCACTGCGATGCTGTTGCCCTTGATGGTTTCCCGGCGTTCGTTACCGACTTCCAAGCGGCTGTCATTCGCGATCTTTTGCGCCAGGTCACGCTGCGCGCGCAGGTAGATCAGCTCCTGGCCTTTGCGGTCCTCAATCGACAGTTCGTTGTAGCCACTGCTGCCCGGCGTACTGCGGCTGCGCAGCACGGTTTTGGTCTTGTTCGCCGGCAACGGGTAGGGCAGCGGTGTGCGCGTGTTCGGCACACACCCGGTAATCAACGGCTGGTCGGGATCGCCCTCCAGGAAGGTCACCACCACTTCCATGCCGATGCGCGGAATGGTTACCGCACCAAAGCCCTCTCCAGCCCAACTGGACGACACCCGCAGCCAGCAACTGCTCTTGTCGCTGTTCAGCTCGGCGCGGTCCCAATGGAACTCGACTTTGACCCGGCCATGTTCATCGCAAAAGATTTCTTCGCCCTCAGGTCCGGTGACACGGGCGGTCTGGCTGACCAGCACCGATTCGCGTGTGACCAGCGGTGGCCGGTAGAACACGTCCCAGGGGATGGCGCTGAAGCGGTTGCGGTAGCCTTGGCTGAAGCCGTCTTCGGCCTGGCTGTCGGCCGACTCCTCAAGCACCTGCGGCTGCTTGCCTTCGTGGGTCACGCTGAGCAGTAGCCACAAGTCGTTGCACGCTTTACGCGGGTGTTCGCTCAGGTCGAAAAAGTGACCGCTGCGCAGGCTTGGCTGGTCACTTTTGCCTTCAGCCAACTGGTAGTCGCTGCGATGCCGTTCCAGGGCCTGGCGGGCCAGCTGCTTGCCGCGTTCTTCGGTGTCGATCAGCGTGGGGTAGTGGTAATCCTCAAGCGCCGGAGTGAACTCGGCGGTGAACTGGTTTTCCACTAACCGGCTGGGGCGTTTCAGGTCATAGTCGCGCCGGGTGACGGCGCTGGTCCGCGTGCTGAAGCGCTGGGAGAACTGGCTGACCAGCGGATGTTCCACCACCAGGCCACTGCCTTGCAGGTACGGCGTTGCACCCAGCTTGGGGAAAAAGGTCTGGTCGTCGGTGAATACCAGTAAGTGGCCATCCGAGCTGTGTTGGTGGTGCCAGGCAATGCCTTCTTCACT
>NZ_PVZN01000065.1 GCF_003024385.1 Pseudomonas sp. BBP2017 | reverse complement strand
CACCCTGACGGTTCCGGCTAGCAACGGCGAAGACGCCTACAAGGACGGCACCGAACTGACCGCCACGATCACCGGCGTCAACGGTCCTGGCTTTGAAAAGCTGGAAGTCGGCAACAGCTCGGCAACCTCGACGGTGGTCGACACCACGACGGTCTCGACCGTGAGCCTGACCGGTTCGGTACAAGACGAAGGCCCGTCGGCGCAGTACATCT
>NZ_PVZN01000064.1 GCF_003024385.1 Pseudomonas sp. BBP2017 | reverse complement strand
TTCACTGCCACACTGAGCCATGCCTCCCAAGGCGTGACCACGATCACCACCGACCGTGGCGTGATCACCATTGCCGATGGTCAGACCACGGGCACCCTGACGGTTCCGGCTAGCAACGGCGAAGACGCCTACAAGGACGGCACCGAACTGACCGCCACGATCACCGGCGTCAACGGTCCTGGCTTTGAAAAGCTGGAAGTCGGCAACAGCTCGGCAACC
>NZ_PVZN01000006.1 GCF_003024385.1 Pseudomonas sp. BBP2017 | reverse complement strand
GTGCAAATCTACAATACGGAGCGGCCACACATGGCCCTGAAAAACAAAACGCCCGATGCGGTGCATCGGGCGTTCTGAGGCCTAACGGCCTACCTGAAAAGGTGTAAACCTATTTCAGGACTAGACAAACCCTTCAGCTGATCATTATTTGATCGGCCGCCAGGTCATCGGGTAACGATAGGGCTGACCATCGTTGGCCTTGACCCCGGCAACGATCGTGAGAACCAGCACGGCAACCATCAACATGCCGAACAACACGATCCCCACCAGCACGAACATCAGCGCAAAGCAGATGATCGAGGCCAGAAACACGGTGAGCTGAAAATTCAGCGCTTCCTTGCCCTGGGCGTCGATGAACGGGTCCAGGTCCTTCTTCCAGATCCACATCACCAGTGGACCCAGCAGGTTGCCAAACGGCACCACCAGCCCCAACAGCGCGGCCAGGTGACAGAACATCGCCCACTGACGAATCTCGGCATTGGGGGTGGGCAACTGTAACGGTTGCTCAGTCATGTTCTGCTCCTTGCCGTGTCGAAATCAGTCAGCCAGCGAGGCTTGCTGCAGTTCGAACAGATCAACCATGCCTTTTTGCGCCAGCGCCAGCATGGCGTTGAGCTCTTGCGGCTGGAACGGCGCGCCTTCGGCAGTGCCCTGGACTTCGATGAAGCCACCCTGGCTGGTCATGACCACGTTCAGGTCAGTCTCGGCAGCCGAGTCTTCCAGGTAGTCCAGGTCGAGCACGGCTTCGCCTTGGTACATGCCCACCGAGACAGCAGCGATCATGTGCTTGAGCGGATCGCCGCCCTTGAGGCCGCCACGCTTCTTGACCACGCGCAGGGCATCAACCAGGGCAACCATGGCGCCGGTGATCGACGCGGTACGGGTACCGCCATCGGCCTGAATTACGTCGCAGTCGACATACAGGGTGATGTCGCCGAGCTTGCTCATGTCCAGCGCGGCACGCAGCGAGCGGCCGATCAGACGCTGGATTTCGAGGGTACGACCACCCTGCTTGCCACGCGCGGCTTCGCGCTGGTTACGCTCGCCGGTGGAGCGCGGCAGCATGCCGTACTCGGCGGTCAACCAGCCTTGGCCCTGGCCTTTGAGGAAGCGCGGGACGCCGTTCTCGACGCTGACCGTGCAAACGACTTTGGTGTCACCGAACTCGACCAGTACTGATCCCTCGGCGTGTTTGGTGTAGTTGCGGGTGATGCGGATCGAGCGGAGCTGATCGGCAACGCGACCACTTGGACGTTTCATTTGGGATACCTGTACTGGGTTTGAATCTGCCCAGCATTATAGAGCGCACCGGGCCTGGAGGACACGTCTATTGTCGCAGCCCCGGAAACAGAGGGCCCAGAGGCGTTGGTCGGTTTTTTCCGGGAGGTGTCTGACTGTTTGTAACATCAGTGCATTGGGAGCCAGCGCCGCACTGCGCTACAATCCAGCGCCTTTGCAGCCGGTTGGCTTTTCCTTGACCCTTTTTTGCGAGGTACTTCCCATGGTGCACAGCATGACCGCTTTTGCTCGTGTCGAGCGCGCCGGTAGCCAGGGTACCCTGATCTGGGAACTACGCTCGGTCAACCACCGCTACCTGGAGCCGCACCTGCGCTTGCCCGAAGCGCTGCGCGACCTTGAAGGTGCAGTGCGTGAAGCGCTGCGCCAGGGGTTGTCGCGGGGCAAGGTCGAATGCACCTTGCGCTTCAATGAAGAGAACGCCGGCAAGCCCTTGCAGGTCGACCGCGAGCGCGCCGCGCAACTGGTGGCCGCCGCCGAGACCGTGGCCAGCCTGATCAAGCAACCAGCACCGCTGAACCCGCTCGAGGTACTGGCCTGGCCAGGCGTGCTGGTCGCTGACGCCAGCGATCCACAGGCGCTGAACAACGAAGCGATGGATCTGTTCGAAGAGGCTCTCAAGGAGCTCAAGAACGGCCGCAACCGCGAAGGTACCGAACTGGCTCGTCTGATCAACGAGCGCCTCGACGGTATGGCCAGCGAAGTCACCACCCTGCGCGCCCTGGTTCCGCAGATGCTGGCAGCTCAACGTCAGAAGATTCTCGACCGTTTCACCGACATGCAGGCCGAACTCGACCCGCAGCGCCTGGAACAAGAGATGGTCCTGCTGGCGCAAAAGAGCGACGTCGCTGAAGAGCTCGACCGCCTGAGCACCCACATCAACGAAGTACGCCGGGTGCTCAAGTCCGGCGGTGCCGCTGGCCGGCGCCTGGACTTCCTGATGCAGGAGCTCAATCGCGAAGCCAACACCCTGGGCTCCAAAGCCTTCGACCCACGCAGCACCCAGTCCGCGGTCAACCTCAAGGTACTGATCGAGCAGATGCGTGAACAAGTACAGAACATTGAGTAAGGCCACCCCGACCATGAATCACAGCAGCGGCACCCTTTATATCGTTTCCGCCCCGTCCGGCGCCGGCAAGACCAGCCTGGTCAAGGCCCTGATCGACGCCGACAACAGCATCCAGGTGTCAGTCTCGCACACCACCCGGGCCATGCGCCCGGGCGAAGTGCACGGCGTGAACTACCACTTCGTCGAGCACACCGCGTTCAAGCTGATGATCGAGCAAGGCGACTTCCTCGAACAGGCCGAAGTGTTCGGTAACTTCTACGGGACTTCGCGCAGCGCGCTGCAGCAGACGCTCGACCAGGGCCACGACCTGATCCTGGAAATCGACTGGCAAGGTGCCCAGCAGGTACGCAAGCTGATGCCTGAGGCGCGCTCGATCTTCATCCTGCCGCCGACCCAGGAAGCCCTGCGCCAGCGCCTGACCAACCGTGGCCAGGACAGCGATGAGATCATCGAGGGACGTATGCGTGAAGCGGTCAGCGAGATGAGCCACTACGACGAGTATGACTTCGTCATCATCAACGATGACTTCGCCACGGCGCTGGAAGACTTGAAGGCGGTATTCCGCGCCAACCGCTTGCTGCAGGCTAACCAGCAGCAGCGGCATGGCCAGCTGCTCAAGCAATTGCTGGCCTGAGCAACCGGTCACTCCAGCCGCTTAGCGGCGGCTGGAGACAGTCGCGTGACGTTGCAGGGTCATGCCCAGGAAGAACGCCGGCGCCCGCAGGCGTGACAGCATCATCAGCCCCAGTCCCAGCAGCGTGATGATCATTGCGATCACAAACACCAAGCCCAAGCCACCCACATGCGAGCCGCTGCCAAACGACGGTGAGGCGCTGTCGTAGGCCGTCTGCAGGAAGATCACCGAGAGAATGCCGCCACCGAGCAACGGGCACAGGCCGCGCATCAGGAAGTGACGCACACTGTCGAACAGGCTGTGGCGGAAGTACCAGACACAGGCATAGGCGGTCAGCGAGTAGTAGAAGCAGATCATCATGCCCAGGGCGGTGATGGTGTCGGCCAGTACGTTCTCACTCAGAGTACGCATGGTGACGTAGAACACACCCGCCGCCACACCGGCACAGATCGTCGCATATCGCGGGGTTTTCGAGCGTGGGCAGATGTTGGCGAAGCGCTCCGGCACCGCGCCGTAGTAACCCATGGCCAGCAAGGTGCGCGCGGGAGCCACAAAGGTCGACTGCAGCGAAGCAGCGGTACTGGCCAGTACCGCGATCGACATCAGGATCGCCAGCGGGCCCATGACCGGACCTGCCAGGTGGGCAAAGACGTTTTCCTGGATACGCGGGTTGTTCAGGCCCAGGCCAACATCACCGATACCGGCAAATTGCAGCGTAGCAATCGCCGTGACCAGGTACAGACCGAGAATCAGCAGCACCGTCAGGGTCGCTGCACGGCCGGGGGTGTCACCGCTGCCCACTGACTCTTCACTGATGCTCAGGCACACGTCCCAGCCCCAGAAGATGAAAATCGACAACGACAGGCCGGCGGCAAACGCCGAGAAGGACTCAACGCCAAAGGGGTTGAACCAGTCGAAATCGAACGCCAGCGGCGGCATCGGCGCAGACTCGCCAAAGGCGGCCATGGCAAAGCCCACCAACACCACCAACTGCAACGCCACCAGGGCGTACTGCACGGTCATGGTCGTGGCGATCCCGCGACAGCAAATCCACACCGCCATGGCGATAAATACGCAACAGGTGACGACGTTGATCAGCAGGTTATCAGCCAGCGCTGCCACCTCGTGGTTGCCGGTTATCTGCCCGAGAAACAGATAGAAAAAGTCGACTGCCACCCCTGCGAGGTTGGACAGCACAATGGTGGTGGCAGTAACCAGGCCCCAGCCGCCGATCCAGCCAATCATCGGGCCGAATGCCCGCGCCGACCAGGTAAAGGAAGTACCGCTGTCAGGTTCGGCCGAGTTCAGCTCGCGGTAACCAAGGGCCACCAGCAGCATCGGCAGGAAACCGACGATGAACACCGCCGGCAGGTGAGCACCGACTTCACGCACGGTTGGGCCGAGGGCGCCAGTGAGGGTGTAGACCGGTGCAATGGTGGAGATACCCAGAACAATGCTCGCCAGCAGTCCAAGCCGGCCCGCAGCCAGCCCTTTGGATGCTTTCGATGCACCGTTTTCGTGGGTGCGAGCCTGTCCCATACCCGGAGACAGGCCTGCTTCGTATTCGCTCATGAGTAGTTGCCGCCGCTTTTACTATTGTTTTTCAAGACGCCCCGCAGCGCGTCCGCTTGCACTCATTGAAACTTGTTGCCGTTGTTTGATTTCCGGATCAACCGGATGACCTCATAGGGTCTTCTCCCGGTGACGCTCGCCCCTTGCACGGGCCAGGCATGCCTCACGAAACGCCTGGAACAGACGCAACGAAACCGGGTTTTCGGCCAAGCGGTATTCGGGGTGCCACTGCACACCGACCACAAAGCCCGGGGCGTCCTCCATGGACACTGCTTCGATCAATCCGTCCGGCGCCAGGGCCTCGGCCCGCAGGCCGCCAGCCAGACGCTCGATGCCCTGGCTGTGAAGCGAATTGACCATGAAGCTATGTTCCAGCCCAAGCCGTTCGAACAGCCCGCCGGGCTGTACGGTAACGCTATGGCGTGGACTGTATTGCGTTTCCAGTGGCGCATCCTGCGGCTCGCGGTGATCAAGGAAACCTGGCAGCTCCTGCACCCGCTGGTGCAGGGTGCCGCCCAAGGCAACGTTCAATTCCTGGAATCCACGGCAGATGCAGAACACCGGCACACCGGTGGCAATGGCGGCCTGCAACAACGGCAGGGTCAGCCGGTCGCGAAACACATCGTGCTTCGTACCTTCCACGCTGGGGGCGCCATTGTAATGATGCGGCTCGACATTTGAAGGTGAACCGGTAAAAAGAATGCCATCGAGGCGCTCTAGCACGCGCTTGGGATCAACCGGCTCGGCACGTGCCGGGAGGATCAAAGGAATGCCGGCGAATCCTGCTGCCTCGACGTACTTGTCGCCAACGGTGTGCGACGAATTATTACCCAACTGCTGACGACAGGCGGAAACGCCAATCAAAGGCGGCAGGTCATTGGTAGTTTGCATGGGTTCACCCTCCCTTACAGCTTGATCCAGGTCGCCTTGAGTTCGGTGTATTTGTCAAAAGCATGCAACGACTTGTCGCGACCATTGCCCGACTGCTTGAAACCGCCAAAAGGCGCAGTCATGTCACCGCCGTCGTACTGGTTGACCCAGACGCTGCCAGCACGCAAGGCGCGAGCAGTCTTGTGGGCGCGGGAAATGTCGCTGGTCCAGACTGCCGCGGCGAGACCGAAGGGTGAGTCGTTGGCAATGGCAACAGCCTCTTCGGCGCTGTCAAAGGTGATCACCGAAAGCACCGGGCCAAAGATCTCCTCGCGAGCGATGCGCATGGCGTTAGTCACACCATCGAAAATCGCTGGCTGCAGGTAGACGCCACAAGTGTCTTCCAGCACACGCTCGCCACCGCTCAGCAACGTCGCACCGTCCGCTTTGCCGGCCTCGATGTAGCCGAGCACGGTATCGAGCTGAGTGCTGTCGACCAGAGCGCCGACACGCGTCTCAGGATCCAGAGCGTGCCCCGGCTTCCAAGCCTTGAGGGCCTCGACCACCATTGGCAAGAAGCGCTCTTTGATGCTGCGCTCAACCAGCAGGCGCGAACCGGCAATGCACACCTCGCCCTGGTTGAAGGCGATGGCCGCGGCGGCCACATCGGCAGCTGCTTGCAGATCAGGGGCGTCGGCAAAGACGATGTTCGGGCTCTTGCCGCCGGCTTCCAGCCAGACCCGCTTCATGTTCGACTCACCGGCATAGACCATCAGCTGCTTGGCAATGCGCGTGGAACCGGTGAACACCAGGGTGTCGACATCCATGTGCAGGGCCAGGGCCTTGCCAACGGTGTGTCCGTATCCGGGAAGAACGTTGAGCACGCCAGCCGGGATACCGGCGTCGAGCGCTAACTGGGCGATACGGATCGCGGTCAGCGGTGATTTTTCGGACGGTTTGAGGATCACCGAGTTACCGGTGGCCAAGGCCGGGCCGAGCTTCCAACAGGCCATCATCAGTGGAAAGTTCCACGGAACAATGGCCGCAACCACGCCGACCGGCTCGCGGGTGACCAGACCCAGCTGGTCGGACGCGGTTGCAGCAACTTCGTCATAAATCTTGTCGATGGCTTCGGCATGCCAGCGAATGGCATTGGCCGCAGCCGGGATATCAATGCTCAGGGCATCGGCAATCGGCTTGCCCATGTCCAGGGTTTCCAGCAACGCCAGCTCTTGGGCGTTGGCCAACAGCAAGTCGGCGAAGGCAATCAGCACCCGCTTGCGTTGTATCGGCGCCTGCTGCGCCCAGACGCCACTGTCAAAGCTGCGCCGGGCTGCGGCCACGGCGCGCTCGGCGTCGGCACTGTCGCAACTGGCGACCTGCGCCAGCTGGCGGCCATCGACCGGGCTGGAACAATCGAAAGTGTCACCGGCAACACTGGTGCAATACTGTCCGTCAACAAAGGCACGGCCTTCGATCTTCAGGGTCTGGAACAGCTGTTCCCAGTGTTCACGTGGTGCAATTGTCATTGTTGTTTACTCCGGGCATCACACGGTATGCAGGTACCAGTTGTATTCGAGGTCGGAAATCGACACCTCGAATTCGGCCATTTCGCTTTCCTTGCAGGCGACAAAAATGTCGATGTAGTCGGGGCTGATGTATTTGTTCAGCACTTCGCTGTCATCGAGCTCACGCAGCGCATCGCGCAGGTTGTTCGGCAGGCTCTGCTCCAGTTGCTCGTAGGAGTTGCCTTCAATCGGCGCACCCGGCTCGATCTGGTTGGTCAGGCCGTGGTGAATACCGGCCAGGATCGCCGCCATCATCAGGTACGGGTTGGCATCGGCGCCGGCCACACGGTGCTCGATACGCACCGCATCACTGCTGCCGGTCGGCACGCGGACCGCCACAGTGCGGTTGTCCAGGCCCCAGCTTGGCGCGTTGGGCACATAGAACTGGGCACCGAAGCGGCGGTAGGAGTTGATGTTCGGGCAGAGGAACGCCATCGACGCCGGCATGGTCTCCAGCACGCCACCGATGGCGTGACGCAGAGTCTCGCTCTGCTCGGGGTCATCACTGGTGAAGATGTTCTTGCCGGTTTTCCTGTCCAGCAACGAGATATGCACATGCAGACCGTTGCCTGCCTGACCTGGGTAAGGCTTGGCCATGAAGGTGGAATCCATCTCATGGTCGTAGGCGATGTTCTTGATCAGACGCTTGAGCAAGACCGCGTAATCACAGGCCTTTATCGCGTCGGCGACGTGATGCAGGTTGACTTCGAACTGCGCTGGCGCGCTTTCCTTGACGATGGCATCGGCGGGAATGCCCTGCTCTTTCGCCGCTTCAAGCATGTCCTGCAGGCAGTCGACGTACTCGTCGAGGTCATCAATCAGGTACACCTGGGTCGACTGCGGGCGCTTGCCGGAGATCGGCGAACGCGGCGGCTGCGGCCGGCCGTTGAGGTTGTCCTGGTCGATCAGGTAGAACTCCAGCTCGAACGCCGCGCAGATATCCAGGCCCAACGCGTCGAACTTCTCCACCACGCCACGCAGAACCTCACGCGGGTCGGCGAAGAACGGCGTGCCGTCCAGCTCGTGCATGGTCATCAGCAACTGAGCGGTAGGACGCTTCTGCCAGGGCTCGTAGCTCAGGGTGCCGGGAATCGGGAAACAGATGCGGTCGGCGTCGCCGATGTCCAGGCCCAGGCCGGTGCTTTCCACGGTAGAGCCGTTGATGTCCAGGGCGAACAGCGAGGCCGGCAGGTTGATCCCTTTTTCGAAGACCTTGACCAGGCTCGCACGCTCGATGCGCTTGCCGCGTACCACACCGTTCATGTCGGCAATCAGCAGATCGACAAATTGCACCTCAGGGTGGGCCTGGAGAAATTCACCCATCTCGTCGAGAGGGATGGCGCGCGGGGAGACCGACGTCATGGCTAGGCATCCTTTGATTTTTTATCGAACGACTGTGGAGGAGGTACTGCGGCGCTAACGGGAGCGACGATGGTTTCATTTGTTCTTTTAAGTGTCCCATCGTGGGGAACTGCAGAACGCTGTCATTGAGGACTTTCGTTCCACATGCTGACAACGTTACGAGTTGATTCACGACTGCTGCCGCACTATAGAATGGCCCTAGCGCAACAGACATTGGCATTTAGGCAAGCAAAGAGTGCACCCATGCAATATCAGATCAGTCACGCCGACCTCTCACTGGTACTCGCCCTGGTACGCGGACGTTCACTGGCAAAGGCCGCAGAGCTGCTGCGGGTTGATGTTTCGACGGTGTTCCGCTCGATCCGGCGCATGGAAGCTGCCCTCGGTACCGCGTTGTTCGTAAAGAGCCGCAAAGGCTACATCCCCACCGGTACCGCCCAGGCTCTGGCAGAGCAGGCCGAGCGCGCCGAACAGGCCCTTGATGCGGCACGGGTGGCGCTGGAGCACGGAGAGCAGGTGGTCAGCGGCACCGTTCGTCTGACATGTACCGATGCCGTGCTGCACAGCCTGTTGCTGCCGGCACTGGCGGAATTCATGCCGGCCTACCCAGCTCTCTCGCTTGAACTGGCAACCTCCAACACCTTCGCCAACCTGAGCCGCCGCGATGCCGACCTCGCCCTGCGCCTGACCAACTCGCCACCGGAGCACTTGGTCGGCCGCTGCCTGGGCTCGGCCTCTTACGTGGTCTGTGGCCGTGAGGAGTATCGCGAAAAGCTCAAGCAAGCCCCGGCCAGCCTGGCCTGGATCGCCCCGGACGACACCATGCAGGACCACCCCACTGTGGTCTGGCGCAGCGAGCACCTGCCCGGCGTCATGCCGCGTTATCGCTGCAGCAGTATTTCGGCCATTGCTCAGTTGGTGACGGCCGGGCTTGGCGTAGCAGCCCTGCCCGATTACATGGCCCATACCTTGCCGGGCGTCGAGCCGTTAAGCGACGCCCTGCCCGGCTGCGACACCGAACTCTGGCTGCTGACCCGCCCGGATTGCCGGGCTTTGCGCTCAGTGCAGACCTTGTTCGATGAGCTGACGCCGCGGCTGCGGGATGCCTTGGGACGCCAGTAGCCCCGCGACACCATTTAATCCGACAACACGACAAACAGTTGTGCCAGAGCCCCGGAAGTGGTTATCGTCAAGGCATCAAGGCCCCGAAATGAAATCAAAGCTTCCCTAAAGGCTGGTGATTTTTTAAACTATCGAGTCCGCTCGCCCATTCGGGCTGAACACCGCATTTGCTACTTGAGGAAGACCATGGCCCGCGTAACCGTTGAAGACTGCCTAGAACACGTGGATAACCGTTTTGAGCTGGTCATGCTCTCTACCAAGCGTGCCCGTCAGCTGGCCACCGGCGGCAAAGAGCCGAAAGTGGCATGGGAAAACGACAAACCTACCGTCGTTGCCCTGCGCGAAATCGCTGAAGGCATCTGCACCCCTGAATTCATCGCTGCCGAATCCATTGTCGAAGTTGAGCCTGCCTTTGCTTTCGGTAGTGAGGAAGAGGCCAACGAGGCGGTCTAAGCCTATGCCTGGTCGACGCAGTACGGCGCAGGTCCCTTTTCCTCGGCAGGAGGTAATCCTGTGCCGAGCATAGACGCCCTCGCCGATCGCCTGTCGACCTACCTCGGCGCTGACCAGGTCAACCTGGTGCGCCGAGCGTACTTCTACGCCGAACAAGCCCACGATGGCCAACGCCGTCGCAGCGGCGAAGCCTACGTCACGCATCCGCTGGCGGTGGCAAGCATCCTCGCCGACATGCACATGGACCATCAGAGCCTGATGGCGGCCATGCTTCATGATGTGATCGAAGACACCGGTATCGCCAAGGAAGCCCTCAGCTCGCAATTTGGCGAGACCGTGGCCGAACTGGTCGATGGGGTCAGCAAACTGACCCAGATGAACTTCGAGACCAAAGCCGAAGCCCAGGCGGAAAACTTCCAGAAAATGGCTATGGCCATGGCCCGGGACATCCGCGTGATCCTGGTCAAACTGGCCGACCGCCTGCATAACATGCGCACCCTTGAGGTGCTGTCAGGCGAGAAGCGCCGGCGCATTGCCAAAGAAACCCTGGAAATCTACGCCCCCATCGCCAACCGTCTGGGGATGCACAGTGTGCGCGTGGAATTCGAAGACCTGGGCTTCAAGGCCATGCACCCGATGCGTTCTGCGCGCATCTACCAGGCGGTCAAGCGCGCCCGTGGCAACCGCAAGGAAATCGTCAACAAGATCGAAGAGTCGCTGGCCCACTGCCTGGCCGTCGATGGCATCGAAGGCGACGTCAGCGGCCGGCAAAAGCACCTCTATGGCATCTACAAGAAGATGCGCGGCAAGCGCCGCGCCTTCAACGAGATCATGGATGTCTATGCGTTTCGCATCATCGTCGACAAGGTAGACACCTGCTACCGCGTGCTCGGCGCCGTGCATAACCTGTACAAGCCGCTGCCCGGGCGCTTCAAGGACTACATCGCAATTCCCAAGGCCAATGGCTACCAGTCGCTGCATACCACGCTGTTCGGCATGCACGGGGTGCCTATCGAAATCCAGATTCGCACCCGCGAAATGGAAGAGATGGCCAATAACGGCATTGCCGCCCACTGGCTGTACAAGTCCAGCGACGACGAACAGCCCAAGGGCACCCACGCCCGCGCCCGCCAATGGGTCAAAGGCGTGCTGGAAATGCAGCAACGCGCAGGCAACTCCCTGGAATTCATCGAAAGCGTGAAGATCGACCTGTTCCCGGACGAGGTCTACGTGTTCACGCCCAAAGGCCGCATCATGGAGCTGCCCAAAGGCTCCACGGCGGTCGATTTCGCCTACGCGGTGCATACCGACGTCGGCAACAGCTGTATCGCCTGCCGGATCAACCGGCGTCTGGCACCGCTGTCCGAACCGCTGCAGAGCGGCTCGACGGTCGAGATCGTCAGCGCACCGGGTGCGCGACCGAATCCTGCCTGGCTCAACTTCGTGGTCACCGGCAAGGCCCGCACGCACATCCGCCACGCGCTCAAGCTGCAGCGCCGTTCCGAGTCCATCAGCCTTGGCGAACGCCTGCTGAACAAGGTGCTCAATGGCTTCGACAGCGCCCTCGACAAGATTCCCCAGGAGCGCGTCCAGGCCATGCTCAGCGAGTACCGCCTGGAGCAACTCGAGGACATGCTCGAAGATATCGGCCTGGGCAACCGCATGGCCTATGTGGTCGCTCGCCGCCTGCTGTCCAGCGAGGGCGAGCAGTTGCCGAGCCCCGAAGGTCCGCTGGCGATCCGTGGCACCGAGGGCCTGGTGCTCAGCTATGCGAAATGCTGCACGCCGATCCCGGGCGACCCGATTGTCGGCCACCTGTCGGCTGGCAAAGGCATGGTCGTGCACCTGGAGAATTGCCGAAACATCAGTGAAATCCGCCACAACCCGGAAAAGTGCGTGCAGCTGTCCTGGGCCAAAGATGTCACCGGTGAGTTCAACGTCGAACTGCGCGTCGAGCTGGAGCACCAACGCGGCCTGATCGCACTGCTGGCCAGCAGCGTCAACGCCGCCGACGGCAACATCGAAAAAATCAGCATGGACGAGCGCGATGGTCGCATCAGCGTGGTCCAACTGGTGGTCAGCGTGCACGACCGCGTGCACCTGGCCCGCGTGATCAAGAAACTGCGCGCCCTGACCGGGGTGATCCGCATCACCCGCATGCGCACGTAGCCCAATAACAGCAAGGAGTCATCATGTCCAAGACCGTCATCACCAGCGACAAGGCCCCTGCGGCCATCGGCACCTACTCCCAGGCGATCAAGGCCGGTAACACGGTGTACATGTCCGGCCAGATCCCACTGGACCCGAAAACCATGGAGCTGGTCGAAGGCTTCGAAGCCCAGACCGTTCAGGTCTTCGAAAACCTCAAGGCAGTTGCTGAGGCTGCCGGTGGTTCGTTCAAGGACATCGTCAAGCTGAACATCTTCCTGACCGACCTGGGCCACTTCGCCAAGGTCAACGAGATCATGGGCAAGTACTTCGAACAGCCGTACCCAGCGCGCGCCGCCATCGGTGTTGCCGCTCTGCCACGCGGCTCGCAAGTTGAAATGGACGCGATTCTGGTCCTCGAGTAAGACCCCGCGCGGCGGGCCGCCCGGCTCGCCCTCGCACTGTCCCGGAAGGACCCGCCATGCGCTACGCGCTCGCCCTGACCCTGGCTGCCGCACTGCTGAGCGGATGCGCTAGCCACAAACCTGAAGACTACAACGGCATCTGGATCAACCAGAAAGCCATCGATAGCGCCGCCAAAGGCGTCAGCCTGCGCCAGGCCCTGCGAGACAACGGCCCGAACTTCGAATGGAAGCTCAATGTCGCCGCTGGACAAGCCAGCTTTGATAATGGCTTTGAACTCGTGGAAGGCCAGCTCACAGCTGGTGACAAGCAATACCAGGTGGTATTTCCTGGCAACCACGTCGAAACCCTGACGCTGGACGGTGACGAGCTGGTCCAGAACACTAGCCAGTGGTCGCCACAACAAAGCTTCGAGAAAGCCCGCAGCCCTGCGCCGATGGGGGCTCGTACCGGAACCACCTTCGAACAGGCCCTGTACAGCGCCTACCTGGGTGGCGAGTGGAAGATCATCGAAGGCCCAGGCCAGGGTGGAACGGTGCATTTTCGCGACAATGGTGTTGTCGAGGGCTTGCCCAGCCTGGACCGCTACGCACTCTGCCTGGCTGGCGACTGTGCCGACATGAGCGGTGCCAACGACAGCCTCTGGCTAGAGCGCAATCAACGCGGTGCGCCCTGGATCTTCAAGCGCGACGGTGACCAGCTGGAAATTCTGCGCGCCCTCAACAGCGCGCAGCCTGATGAGAAACCGCAACTCAGTCCTGGCCCTCGCCAGTGGCTGCTCGAGCGCGACTGATCACCTGCTGTATTAAGCGCGCCCTTCAAGGATGGCTGCATAGCCTTCCTTGTAGCTTGGGTACTGTGGCGCCCAGCCCAGTGCCCGGGCACGGGCATTGCTGCAACGCTTGCTGCCGGTACGGCGCACCCGCTCCTGTTCAGACCACTCGGTGACGCCCATGTACTGGCGCAGCCAGGCCACCACTTCGGCCAACGGTGCCGGGGCATCATCCACGCCGATGTAGCACGCTTCCAGCGCCTGCCCTTGAGCGTCGGCCTTGAGCAGAAAAGCCAGCAAGCCGGCGGCATCCTCGGCATGGATGCGATTGGCATACAGCGGCGGCTCCTCTGTAACCCGGTAACCCTGTCGCACCTGGCTGAGCAGCCATTCCCGCCCTGGGCCGTAGATGCCGGTCAGGCGCACGATGGTGGCCGGTATACCGCTGGCCAGGGCCAGCTGCTCGGCCTCAAGCATAACCGTACCGCTGTAGTTTTTCGGCTCGGCTGCCGACGTCTCGTCGATCCACTCGCCACCCTGTTGGGCATAGACGCCGCTGCTGGAAACGAACAACAAACGCTTCGGTGCCTGTCCACGTTCGGCCAACCAGCTCAGGACATGCTTCAAGCCATCGACATAGGCTGCTCGATAACCGGCCTCGTCATGCTGACTGGCCGCTGCGCAGTAGACCAGATAATCCGGTGCCGCTGATGGCCAGGTGGCCGGACACTGTGCGTCAAACAGGTCCGCAGCTACGCCCGTCACCCCGGCCGGCAGTTGGTCGACACTGCGACGCAGGCCGCTCACCTGCCAGTTGCACACCAGCATTTGCTTGGCCAGACGGCTACCGACATCCCCACAACCGACGATCAGAACAGAACACGAAGACATCCCGAAACTCCGCAAATCAAAGGCCCAGCCTATCCAAATAAATCGATAGGTGGCTAGCTATGGTGGAAAAAAAGTAACTTTATTACTTTTGCTAACAAGAATTACTTGCAATAATGGCCGACGATTTTTTGTTCTCGGCCTGTCTCGAGGCCTGGAAGGACAACCACCTCTTTCTTCTTCATCAGGTCCGGCCAGCATGACACGTATCCAATCTTCCGCTTCGCCAACCACGCCGCGCGTATGGCGCGCCATTGCCGCGCTGATGTTCAGCCTGACAGTGGCCCCGGCCGCACTGGCCGATGAGCCGACCACACCTGCTGCTACCCCCGCTGCTGCGGTAGCCCCAGCACCTGCGGCGCCAGGCACCGAGCCAGCGGCTGCCCCGGCCGCTGCTGCCGCGGCGCCGGTTAATGGCCAGGCGGTCACTGAAGCTGAAGAAGTCGAAGCCCTGGTCGAAGACACCAGCCTGGGCATGGCCCACGACCTGTCCCCATGGGGCATGTACAAAAACGCCGACATCGTGGTCAAGATCGTCATGATCGGCCTGGCCATCGCCTCGATCATCACCTGGACCATCTGGATCGCCAAGGGCTTCGAGCTGATGGGCGCCAAGCGTCGTCTGCGCGGTGAAATCGCCCTGCTGAAGAAGTCCACCACCCTCAAGCAAGCCAGCGATGGCGCCAACAAGGAAGGCACCCTGGCCCACCTGCTGGTCCACGATGCCCTGGATGAAATGCGCCTGTCGGCCAATGCCCGCGAGAAAGAAGGCATCAAGGAGCGCGTCAGCTTCCGTCTCGAGCGCCTGGTAGCCGCCAGCGGCCGCAACATGAGCAGCGGCACCGGCGTACTGGCTACCATCGGCTCCACTGCACCGTTCGTCGGCCTGTTCGGCACTGTGTGGGGCATCATGAACAGCTTCATCGGCATCGCCAAAACCCAGACCACCAACCTCGCCGTGGTCGCCCCCGGTATCGCCGAAGCCCTGCTGGCCACCGCACTGGGCTTGGTTGCAGCGATTCCGGCCGTAGTGATCTACAACGTCTTCGCCCGCTCCATCGCCGGTTACAAAGCTCAAGTTGCGGACGCTTCGGCAGAAGTCCTGCTGCTGGTCAGCCGCGACCTGGACCACCAGCCAGGTGAACGCGCCACTGCACCTCACATGGTGAAAGTGGGGTAATCCATGGGCCTGCATCTTAACGAAGGTGGCGACGACCTCGCCGAGAACCACGAAATCAACGTCACGCCGTTCATCGACGTGATGTTGGTCCTGCTGATCATCTTCATGGTGGCAGCGCCTCTGGCAACCGTCGATATCAAGGTCGATCTGCCGGCCTCGACCGCCAAACCGGCACCAAGGCCGGAGAAGCCGGTGTTCCTCAGCGTCAAGGCCGACCAGAACGTCTATGTCGGTGAAGAGAAGGTCCCGCGCGATCAGCTCGGTGCGGTACTCGACGCCAAGACCAAAGGCGACAAGGACACCACGATCTTCTTCCAGGCCGACAAAGGCGTGGATTACGGCGATCTGATGGACGTGATGAATTCGCTGCGCGCGGCCGGTTACCTGAAAGTCGGTCTGGTCGGGCTTGAGACGGCAGCCAAGAAATGATCAAGACGCGGCATAAGCTGGCGCGTTACAGCAGTAGTCTGGCGATTGTGCTGGGTATCCATGCCGTCGCCGTGCTGCTGACGCTCAATTGGTCGGTACCCCAAGCGATCGAGTTGCCGCCGGCGGCGATGATGATCGAGATGGCACCGATGCCCGTACCGGCGCCTCCACCGCCGCCCAAGGTGGTCACCCCGCCACAGCCGCCAGCGCCGGTTGAAAAACTGCCGCTGCCGAAACTGGCCGAGGCGCCGAAGCCAAAAATTGCCATCGCCAAGCAGGTCAAGCCGAAGGCTAAGCCGCAGCCGCCCAAGCCTGAGAGAAAGCCTGAGCCGCCGCAAGACAAGCCTGCTGACGAGCAAGTGGTCGATACGCCGCCGAGCAACGCGCCTGCGCAGAAATCCGCAGCGCCGACACCGAGCATCGCCACCAACAGCAATGCCCTGCCAACCTGGCAGAGCGATCTGTTGCGCCACCTGGCCAAGTACAAGCGCTATCCGGAAAACGCCCGGCGCATGCGTATGGAAGGCATCAACCGGCTGCGCTTTGTGGTCGATGGCGAGGGCAAGATTCTGTCTTACACCCTGGCCGGTGGTTCGGGCAGCGCGGCACTGGATCGGGCCACCCTGGAGATGATCCGTCGTGCCCAGCCGGTACCACCGCCGCCCAAAGAATTGCTTAATAACGGCAGCATCGAGGTGATTGCGCCTTTCGTCTACTCGCTGGACAAACGCTAACGCTTTGTTTCTGTCACAAACAAGCAACTCTGATAACGTGCGTCTATCGATTGCAGCCGCTATGCTGGGGCCGCAACTTCATGGACGCACGTTATGACCCTCACAGAATTGCGCTACATCGTCACCCTCGCTCAAGAGCAACACTTCGGCCACGCCGCCGAGCGCTGCCATGTCAGCCAGCCGACCCTGTCAGTCGGCGTGAAAAAGCTTGAGGACGAGCTCGGTGTACTGATCTTCGAGCGCAGCAAAAGCGCAGTACGTCTGACCCCGGTTGGCGAAGGCATCGTCGCTCAGGCCCAGAAGGTCCTGGAACAAGCCCAAGGTATCCGCGAACTGGCCCAGGCCGGCAAGAATCAACTGACCGCACCACTGAAAGTCGGGGCGATCTACACCGTCGGTCCGTACCTGTTCCCGCACCTGATCCCGCAACTGCACCGGGTTGCCCCGCAGATGCCGTTGTACATCGAAGAGAACTTCACCCATATCCTGCGCGACAAGCTGCGCAACGGTGAGCTGGACGCGGTGATCATCGCCCTGCCGTTCAACGAGGCCGATGTCCTGACCCTGCCGCTGTACGATGAGCCCTTCTATGTGTTGATGCCCAGCGAACACCCGTGGACCAAGAAAGACACCATCGACGCCAGCCTGCTCAACGACAAGAGCCTGCTGCTGCTCGGTGAAGGCCACTGCTTCCGCGATCAGGTGCTCGAGGCCTGCCCAACTCTGGCCAAGGGTAGTGACGGCGCCAAGCACACCACGGTCGAGTCCAGCTCGCTGGAGACCATCCGCCACATGGTGGCCTCCGGTCTTGGCGTGTCGATCCTGCCGTTGTCGGCGGTGCACAGCCATCACTACGCACCTGGCGTCATAGAAGTACGTCCGTTGAGCCCGCCGGCCCCGTTTCGCACCGTGGCGATCGCCTGGCGCGCCAGCTTCCCGCGACCGAAAGCGATCGAGATCCTCGCCGACTCCATCCGCCTGTGCTCGGTGGCCAAACCCGCTGTGAGCCAGTAGGAAGTCGCCATGTCGGAGTTGTCCCAGGTATCGGTGACTGCCTTGAAGGGCGTGGGCGAAGCCATGGCCGAGAAACTCGCCAAGGTCGGCCTGGAGAACCTTCAGGATGTGCTCTTCCACCTGCCCCTGCGCTATCAGGACCGCACCCGTGTGGTCCCGATCGGCGCCCTGCGCCCTGGCCAGGATGCAGTGATCGAAGGCGTGGTCAGCGGCACCGATGTGGTCATGGGCAAGCGTCGCAGCCTGCTGGTGCGTCTGGGTGACGGCAGCGGCGTGCTGAGTCTGCGCTTCTACCACTTCAGCAATGCGCAAAAGGAAGGCCTCAAACGCGGCACCCACCTGCGTTGCTATGGCGAAGCCCGTCCCGGCGCCTCGGGACTGGAGATCTACCACCCGGAGTACCGCGCCCTGACTGGCGACGAACCGGCGCCGGTGGAACAGACCCTGACACCGATCTACCCGACCACCGAAGGCCTGACCCAACAACGCTTGCGCCAGCTGTGCCAGCAAAGCCTGGCCATGCTTGGCCCGCGCAGCCTGCCGGACTGGCTGCCAGTGGAGCTGGCACGGGACTACCAGCTCGCGCCGCTGGACGATGCCATCCGCTACCTGCATCACCCACCGGCTGATGCCGACGTTGACGAGCTTGCCGAAGGCCAGCACTGGGCCCAGCACCGCCTGGCCTTCGAAGAGCTGCTGACCCACCAGCTGTCCCAGCAGCGCCTGCGCGAAAGCCTGCGCGCACAACGGGCGCCGGTGCTGCCCAAGGCCACGCGCTTGCCCCTGCAATACCTGGCCAACCTCGGCTTTGCCCCGACCGGCGCCCAGCAACGGGTCGGCAACGAGATTGCCTACGACCTCAGCCAGCCGGAGCCGATGCTGCGCCTGGTCCAGGGCGACGTCGGCGCCGGCAAAACCGTGGTTGCCGCCCTTGCCGCCCTGCAGGCGCTGGAGGCTGGCTATCAAGTCGCGCTGATGGCCCCTACCGAAATCCTCGCCGAACAGCACTTCGTGACGTTCAAACGCTGGCTGGAGCCGCTGGGCATCGAAGTCGCCTGGTTAGCCGGCAAGCTCAAAGGCAAAGCCCGCACCAACGCTCTGGAACAGATCGCCGCCGGCGCCCCCATGGTGGTCGGCACCCACGCACTGTTCCAGGACGAGGTTAAATTCAAAAACCTGGCCCTGGCGATCATCGACGAACAGCATCGCTTCGGCGTACAGCAGCGCCTGGCGCTACGCCAGAAAGGCGTGGGCGGCCAGCTCTGCCCGCATCAGCTGATCATGACCGCAACACCTATCCCACGCACCTTGGCGATGAGTGCCTACGCCGACCTCGACACCTCGATCCTCGACGAGCTGCCGCCAGGGCGCACCCCCGTCAACACTGTATTGGTCGCCGACAGCCGCCGCTTCGAAGTGGTCGAACGGGTCCGCGCCGCCTGCGCCGAAGGCCGCCAGGCATATTGGGTATGTACGCTGATCGAAGAGTCCGAAGAACTGACCTGCCAGGCAGCCGAAACCACCTTCGAGGAGCTGGGCAGCGCCTTGGGTGAACTGCGTGTCGGCTTGATCCACGGGCGCATGAAGCCTGCAGAAAAGGCTGCGGTCATGGCCGAGTTCAAGCAAGGCCACCTGCAGCTACTGGTAGCGACCACGGTGATCGAGGTCGGCGTCGATGTACCCAACGCCAGCCTGATGATCATCGAGAACCCCGAACGCCTGGGCCTGGCCCAGCTGCACCAGCTCCGCGGCCGGGTCGGCCGAGGCAGTGCGGTGAGCCATTGCGTACTGCTCTACCATCCACCGCTGTCGCAGATCGGTCGCGAACGGCTGGGAATCATGCGCGAAACCAATGATGGCTTCATCATTGCCGAGAAAGATCTGGAACTGCGCGGTCCTGGTGAAATGCTTGGCACCCGTCAGACCGGCTTGTTGCAATTCAAGGTCGCCGACTTGATGCGCGATGCCGACCTGCTCCCCGCCGTGCGTGATGCCGCCCAGGCCCTGCTGGCGCGCTGGCCGGAGCATGTCAGCCCGCTGCTGGAGCGCTGGCTGCGTCATGGCCAGCAATATGGCCAGGTGTGACGCCCGCCCCAGAATGGATCCAGCTGAAGGCTCAAGCTGGTTATACTCTTGCGATTGTAAAATTTCTGGATACAGACCATGACTGAAGTTGCCCTGGACACCGCAACCCCCCACGCTCCGTCTGTTATCCGGTTGCTGCTGGAAAAGCTCGACATTGCCTATCGTGAAGTGCTGGATCGTCCGCACCTGCTGCCCGAACGCAAGGTCCAGGCCGTGTTGCTCGATGACGAAGTCGGCGCGCTGATGGTGCTGTTCCCGCAAAACCAATTGCTCGACCTCAACCGCCTGACCGAGCTGACCGGTCGCACGCTGGCCGCCGTCCCCCTGGATCGCCTCAACACCATGCTCGACAAGCATGGTCTGAAAATCCTCCCCGGCATTCCAGCCCTGACCAGCTCGCCTTGTCTTTATGATGAGAGCCTGCTCAAGCCTGAAAGGCTGCTGATTCACTCCGGCGAAGCAGGCCTGCTGCTGGAAATCGAACGCGACGACTTCAAGAAGATGCTGAGCAAGGCCAGCGCTGGTAATTTTGGCGAGTCGCTGAGCAGCATCCGGCCGAACCTCGACCGCCCAACCGACGACCGCGAAGAGATCACCCAGGCGGTCCAGGCCTTCACGGCCCGGCGCATCCAGCAACGCCTGGAAAATACCATCGAAATTCCGCCACTGGCGGAAACTGCGCAAAAGATCATCAAGCTGCGCGTCGACCCCAACGCGACCATCGACGATATCACCGGCGTGGTCGAGACCGACCCGGCCCTGGCCGCTCAAGTGGTCAGCTGGGCAGCCTCGCCCTACTACGCCTCCCCCGGCAAGATTCGTTCAGTGGAGGATGCCATCGTCCGCGTGCTGGGCTTCGACCTGGTGATCAACCTGGCCTTGGGCCTGGCACTGGGCAAAACCCTGAGCCTGCCCAAGGACCATCCACAGACCACCACACCGTACTGGCAGCAGTCGATCTACACCGCTGCGGTGATCGAAGGACTGACCCGCGCCATGCCTCGTGCCGAGCGTCCGGAAGCCGGTCTGACCTACCTTGCCGGCTTGCTGCACAACTTTGGCTACCTGTTGCTGGCGCACGTCTTCCCGCCGCACTTCTCGCTGATCTGCCGCCATCTGGAGGTCAACCCGCACCTGTGCCACAGCTATGTCGAACAGCACTTGCTGGGCATCAGCCGCGAGCAGATCGGCGCCTGGCTGATGCGTTTCTGGGACATGCCCGAGGAGCTGGCCACTGCGCTGCGCTTCCAGCACGACCCGCAGTATGACGGTGACCACGCGGCGTTCCCGAACCTGGTTTGCCTCGCTGTTCGCCTGCTGCGTGCCCGCGGTATCGGCTCGGGGCCGGAGGAGTCCATCCCGGACGAACTGCTTGAGCGCCTGAACATCTCCCGCGAAAAAGCAGAAGATGTGGTGAGTAAAGTGCTAGAAGCCGAAGCACTGCTGCGCGAACTGGCCTCGCAGTTCAACCAGCACTGAGCAGAGTGGCCTGCCCCTAAGGGTCAGGCCTGCTTCTTGGGTTTCAGGTACTTCATCAGGCCCTGGAACCAGATCACCAGCGCCGGATTGCCCTTGATCTGGATGCTCTTGTCCTGAATCCCCTGCATGAATGCCAATTGCTTGTTCTTCGCTTGCAAGGTGGCGAAGCCGAAGGCCGCATCCTTGAAGGCAATGGCGAAAGCCGGCTGCGGGTGAGTGCCGGACTGGCTGCTGATATGCAGGTCCTTGACGATGAAATGGCGCGCCACCTTGCCGTCGAGGGTCTGTAGCTGAAAAACCAGATCCTTGTCGGCCAGTTGCTGCTGGAACGCCGGGTTCTTGCGGCTGGCCTTGGCCATCAACAAGCCCATGGCCCAAAGGAGAAAGCGAAACTTCATGTGCACGCCTCGGCTAAAAAGTGACTGGCGAAGCAGTTTATAGTCTCGCTACAAAAACACCATACTTTGCCACTCTTTTCGCGAAGATCATGGCATTTTGCTCTTATGTGCCTCCCACTGCTCGACCCGAATCCCGGTGGGAGCGGGCTTGCCCCGCGATTTCGACCTGTCAGGTACATCGCATCGCGGGACAAGCCCGCTCCCACCAGGCAATAAAAAACGGGCACCGTGTCGGGTGCCCGTTTTTCAATGCAATCAATCGGTGTGAGGCTTCACGGATTGACGCTGTCCTTCAGGGATTTACCTGGCTTGAACGCAACCGTGTTGCTGGCTTTGATTTTGACGGGCTCGCCGGTTTGCGGGTTCTTGCCGGTGCGAGCGCCACGATGACGCTGCAGGAATGTACCGAATCCGACCAGCGTCACGCTGTCCTTGCGATGCAGGGCGCCGGTGATTTCTTCGAGCACGGCGTTGAGCACACGATTGGCTTGCTCTTTGGTGAGGTCGGCCTTTTCAGCAATAGCTGCGGCGAGTTCTGGTTTGCGCATAGTGAAGCCTCTTAGACGGTTTTTTGTTGTTATGCCGTGCTGCTCTTCAAGAACAGCGCCCAGGGCACCGCAGGCTCTAAACTGCGGCAGACGGGAGTGAGGATGGCATGCCGTCAGGGGCCGCGCCAGTCTCTGGGCGGCCATTGTTGCGGCAATAACAAGGGAAATCCGACAGAACGCCCGCTATTTACGCCATGAGCGCCGGAAGTTGCCGATTTAGAGCCAGCTTCTCCATCACTGCCGAGCCTGTCAGGGCGTAGCCCAGCAGGTTGCCGTCAGCGTCATGGCAGAGCACCTTGAGGTCAATGCCTTGGCCTTCGACCTGCCATGTGCCTTCGCGGCCATGGGGTGGCGGCGAGACTACCAATGGGCAAGCCGGCGTCTTTACCGTAACCGGCATAGGACCGTAGGCAACTGCTGTCGGGTTGCCAACCAGGGTTTGTGCCAGAGCACGCGCGCAGCTCATCAACGGCATGACATAGAGCAAGTTGAGACCGTCGACTTCGGCACAATCACCCAGAGCGTAGATATTGGCATGTGAAGTACGCAGTTGCCGGTCGACCACCACACCACGGTTAACCTGCAAGCCGGCAGCAGAGGCCAGGTCGATGCGCGCACGCAGGCCAACCGCTGAAACCACCAGGTCGCACGCGATCACCGCACCGTCGCAGAGGTGCGCCTCCAGCCCTTCGGCAACCCGCTGCAGACGAGTCAGCACCGGCCCCAGATGAAAACGCACGCCAAGCGTCTCCAGGCCAGTCTGCACAGCGCCAGCGGCAGCCGGGTGCAGCAGGGTCGGCATGACCTGCTCACATGGCGCCACCAGTTCGACCTGAAATCCTCCCAGGCTCATGTCGTTGGCAAACTCACAGCCGATCAAGCCAGCCCCCAGGATCAGCACCCGTTGCTTGCCCGTCGCGGCAGCACGGAAGCGGGCGTAGTCTTCCAGATCGTTGATCGGGAATATCGCCTCACCGGCGTCGCCTTCAACCGGCACCTGTACAGTTTGCGCGCCCCAGGCCAAGATCAGGTCACGGTAGGCCACTTGCTCTTCGCCGATCCACAGGCGCTTGTGGCCCGGATCGATGCCACTGATGCGGGTATGGGTACGCACTTCGGCCTTGAGCTGCTCAGCCATGGCCCCCGGCTCGGCCATGCTCAGGCCGTCGGCATCCTTGTTCTTGGCAAAGCCTGTGGACAACATTGGCTTGGAATAGGAACGGCCGTCGTCGGCGGTAATCAACAGCAACGGCGTCTCGCCGTCGAGCTTGCGAAATTCGCGGGCCAGGTTGTAACCCGCCAAGCCAGTACCAACAATTACCACCGGTGCCGTCATGCCATGTGTCCTTGCATCCTGGTTAAATAGTGATCAGCCGATAGCGATCATTTCGAAATCCATCTTGCCCACACCGCAGTCCGGGCACAGCCAATCTGCCGGGACATCTTCCCAACGGGTGCCCGGGGCGATGCCATCATCCGGCCAACCCTCGGCCTCGTCGTAAATCAGGCCACAAACAATACATTGCCACTTTTTCATCACTTACTTCCTCAACAAACCCAGGCATTGGAGTGGTCGCTCTTGGGAAAATTACAGTGGCGACCTTCTCAAGGAGGGGCTTTGTACTGGAGCCAGGTGCCAGCATGCAAGCCGGATCGGGCAATCATGCTAAGCTCGCGGTCTCTTTGGCCTGTTAACCCATACCATCGTGCCGTACGAAACATCGCAAGCGCCCGCTGCAGAATGGTTGCAGTACTCTCAGGTAGCAGACAGCGCAACGCCTGCGCTCCTTGACTGGTTGTTCGATCAAGGATCACTGACCCGTCGCCTGACTCGATTATCCGCCGATCACTTTTCTGTTACACCCCTTTACGAGGGCTGGCAGCCCCTGCGTGATGACGAGTGCCAGGCACTGGATTTGGCGTCTGGTAGCGAAGGCTGGGTACGTGAAGTGTATTTGCGTGGCCACGGCCAGGCCTGGGTGTTCGCCCGCAGTGTCGCCTCGCGTAGCGCTCTGGAAAGTGGCGGACTGGACATGGAAGCACTGGGCAGTCGCTCACTGGGCGAACTGCTGTTCTGCGACCAGGCCTTTACTCGCCGCGCCATTGAGGTCTGTCATTACCCCAATGCCTGGCTGCCGGCCATCGACGCCAGCGCCAAGCTCTGGGGACGTCGCTCGCGCTTTGATCGGGCCACACTGAGCGTGTTGGTTGCCGAAGTCTTCTTGCCGTCCTTGTGGCAGGCCGCCGAGATTTCCGGGGAGATCCGCTGATGTACCTGCATCTGCTCAAGTCGCTCAATCGCCTGCATCCGCGCGCCTGGGACTTCATCCAGCTGAGCCGCATGGACCGGCCGATCGGTATCTACCTGCTGTTGTGGCCGACGCTGTCAGCGGTGTGGATCGCCGCCAAGGGTTCGCCGACCCTGGCCAACGTGCTGATTTTCACCCTCGGCGTGGTGCTGATGCGTGCGGCCGGTTGCGCGATCAACGACTTTGCCGACCGCAAGGTCGATGGCCACGTCAAACGCACCGCCGACCGCCCGTTGGCAGCCGGCAGAATCAATGCTCGCGAAGCACTGGTGCTGTTTGCCGTGCTGGTGGCCGTGAGCTTCCTGCTGGTGCTGTGCACCAATGTCCAGACTGTATGGTTGTCGTTCGGCGCGGTGGCGTTGGCGGCCTGTTATCCGTTCATGAAGCGCTACACCTACTACCCGCAAGTGGTGCTGGGGGCGGCTTACTCCTGGGGCATCCCCATGGCCTTCACCGCAGCCACCGGCGAACTCCCGGCCATCGCCTGGCTGCTGTACATCGCCAACCTGCTGTGGACGGTGGGCTATGACACCTACTACGCCATGGTCGATCGCGACGACGACCTGAAAATCGGGGTCAAATCTACCGCGATCCTGTTCGGCGAAGCCGACCGGGTGATCATCCTGACCCTGCAGGTGTTGTCACTGGGTTGCCTGTTGCTGGCCGGTAACCGATTCGAACTGGGTGGCTGGTTCCACCTCGGGCTGGTAGCCGCCTTGTTGTGCTTTGCCTGGGAGTTCTGGACGACCCGCAAGCTGGACCGTGAGTCGTGTTTCAAGGCCTTCCTGCACAATCATTGGGCCGGGTTGCTGATCTTTCTCAGCATTGTTATCGACTACGCTCTGCGCTGACTGTCCGAAGGCAGCCAGCGCAGGATAGGCCTTACTACTTGATCACGTGCCAGACATCTTTCATGCCGTCACCGGTCATGTCACCGGCTTTCTTGTCCTTGATGAAGGTGTACACCGGCTTACCGTTGTATGCCCATTGCATTGAACCATCGTCGCGCTTTATCTGTGTCCAGCCCTTTTCGGCCATGTCGCCGTCTTTGACCATCAGCGGCGGCCAGTTCTTGGCACACTCATCGTTGCACATGGACTTGCCGCCCGCATCCTTGTCAAAGGTGTAGAGCGTCATGCCAGCTTGGTCGACCATCACACCGTCTTTCATCATGGCATGTTGAGCCGACGCTATCCCTGGCAACGCCAGTGCCACTGCAGCGAAAAGCGTCATCCAGTTCAGCGTATGTCGTGTCATTGGATCCACCGTGTTTCTCGGGAGAGGGAAATTAAGCCTAGCCCAGTAGCAGAATGTTGCTGCAACAGCCCACAACCTGTCACACGACTGCAATAATTCCGTTATCTAATGCGGGCCAAGACACCTGAATGGGAAGAGGTTTGAACATGGTTGGCAGAAACATTCTGATCGTTGACGACGAAGCGCCAATCCGCGAGATGATCGCCGTTGCATTGGAAATGGCTGGCTATGACTGCCTGGAAGCAGAAAACTCGCAGCAGGCCCATGCCATGATTGTCGACCGCAAACCGGACCTGATCCTGCTCGACTGGATGCTCCCAGGCACTTCAGGCATCGAACTGGCCCGTCGCCTCAAGCGCGACGAGCTGACCGGCGATATCCCGATCATCATGCTCACTGCCAAAGGTGAGGAAGACAACAAGATCCAGGGTCTTGAAGTCGGTGCCGACGACTACATCACCAAACCGTTCTCGCCTCGCGAGCTGGTCGCCCGGCTCAAGGCCGTGCTGCGCCGCGCCGGCCCAAGCGATGGCGAAGCGCCAATCGAAGTCGGTGGCCTGCTGCTCGATCCGATCAGCCACCGCGTGACCATCGATGGCAAGCCAGCTGAAATGGGCCCGACCGAATACCGCCTGCTGCAGTTCTTCATGACCCACCAGGAGCGCGCCTATACCCGCGGCCAGTTGCTCGATCAGGTGTGGGGCGGCAATGTCTATGTCGAAGAACGTACCGTCGACGTGCACATCCGGCGCCTGCGCAAGGCGCTGGGTGATGCCTACGAGAACCTGGTACAAACCGTACGCGGCACCGGTTATCGCTTCTCCACCAAGAGCTGAACCGCTATATCAGGCCAAGGTATTGGAAAGGACGCGTCGTTAATTGAACCAGAACTGGCATGGCACCCTGATTCGCCACATGCTGCTATTGATTACCGCCTGCCTGCTGGTCGGCCTGATCAGTGGCTATTACGGCTGGAGCCTGGCCTTGGGCCTGGCGCTCTACCTGGGCTGGACGCTCAAGCAATTGCTGCGCCTGCATGAGTGGCTGCGCCTGCACAAACCCGACGAAGCACCGCCCGATGGCTACGGTCTGTGGGGCGAGGTGTTCGACAGCATCTATCACCTGCAACGCCGCGACCAGCGCGTGCGTGGTCGCCTGCAGGCGGTGATCGACCGCGTGCAGGAGTCCACCGCCGCGCTCAAGGACGCGGTGATCATGCTCGACAGCGACGGCAACCTGGAGTGGTGGAACCGCGCAGCGGAAACCCTGCTGGGCCTGAAAACCCCACAAGACAGCGGCCAGCCAGTCACCAACCTGGTTCGCCACCCACGCTTCAAGGAGTACTTCGAACAGGAGAACTACCTCGAACCGCTGGAAATCCCTTCGCCGATCAACGACCGCCTGCGCGTGCAGCTGCATATCACCCGCTATGGCAACAACGAGCACCTGATGCTGGTGCGCGACGTTACCCGTATCCATCAGCTTGAACAGATGCGCAAGGATTTCGTTGCCAACGTCTCGCATGAACTGCGCACACCGTTGACGGTAATCGCCGGCTACCTGGAAACCCTGCTCGACAACGTCGAGGAGGTGAATCCCCGCTGGGTCCGCGCCTTGCAGCAGATGCAGCAACAAGGCGCACGCATGCAGACCCTGCTCAATGACCTGCTGTTGCTGGCCAAACTGGAAGCCACCGATTATCCCTCAGACAACCAACCGGTTGCCGTTGAAGCCTTGCTGCAATCGATCAAGAGCGATGCCCAGGCGTTGTCAGGCCAGCGTAACCAGCGCATCAGCCTGGAAACCACACCCGGTATTTTCCTCAAGGGCAGTGAGGCCGAGCTGCGTAGCGCGTTCTCCAACCTGATTTTCAACGCAGTCAAATACACCCAGGACGAAGGGCAGATCCGCATTCGCTGGTGGGCCGACGAACAGGGCGCACACCTCAGCGTTCAGGACTCGGGCATTGGCATCGACGCCAAGCACCTGCCACGCCTGACCGAACGCTTCTACCGGGTCGACTCCAGCCGTGCCTCCAATACCGGCGGCACCGGCCTTGGTCTGGCAATCGTCAAGCACGTACTGTTGCGCCACCGTGCACGCCTGGAGATCAGTAGCGTACCCGGCCACGGCAGCACCTTTACCTGCCATTTCGCCCCCGTGCAGATTGCCCAGCGCCTGGCCTCCTGAGGGCCCGCCCCTAGGCAACCGCGTCCTCACCCGCTACATTGGCGGACTTGTGCCAGCGAATGCTGGCACGGCACTTCTTTCTTTTTTCAGATGACGGACCCCGTAAAACCCCATCATGGACCCTTCCCCTGGTATTAGCTTCGCCTCACTTTTCGCCGATTTCGGCATGATTCTTTTTGCTCTGCTGCTGGTGCTGCTCAACGGCTTTTTCGTTGCCGCCGAGTTCGCCATGGTCAAATTGCGCTCGACCAAGGTCGAGTCGATTGCCAAGCAGCATGGCTGGCGTGGGCAGATCCTGCGCACCGTACACAACCAGCTGGACGCTTACCTTTCGGCCTGCCAACTAGGTATCACCCTCGCCTCTCTGGGCCTGGGCTGGGTCGGTGAACCAGCCTTCGCGCACCTGCTTGAACCCCTGCTGGCCGCTGTCGGCGTAGAGTCGCCGGAAGTGATCAAGGCAGTGTCGTTCTTCAGCGCCTTCTTCGTGATTTCCTACCTGCACATCGTGGTCGGTGAGCTGGCACCCAAGTCCTGGGCGATCCGCAAACCTGAACTGTTGTCGCTGTGGACTGCGGTACCGCTGTACCTGTTCTACTGGCTGATGTACCCGGCCATCTACCTACTCAATGCCAGTGCCAACGCCATTTTGCGTATCGCCGGCCAGGGTGAACCCGGCCCGCACCACGAGCACCATTACAGCCGCGATGAACTGAAGCTGATCCTGCACTCCAGCCGTGGCCAGGACCCCAGCGACCAAGGCATGCGCGTACTGGCATCGGCAGTGGAGATGGGTGAACTGGAGGTGGTCGACTGGGCCAACTCCCGTGAAGACATGGTTTGCCTCGACGCCCACGCGCCGCTCAAGGAAATCCTGGCGATGTTTCGCCGGCACAAATTCAGCCGCTACCCGGTGCTCGATGCCGAGCGTGGTGAGTTCATCGGCCTGCTGCATATCAAGGACCTGCTGCTGGAGTTGGCCGATCTGGACCATATCCCCGAGTCTTTCAACCTTGCCGAGCTGACCCGGCCGCTGGAGCGCGTGTCCCGCCACATGCCCCTGGCCCACCTGCTGGAAGAGTTCCGCAAAGGTGGCGCGCACTTCGCCCTGGTCGAAGAAGCCGATGGCAAGGTCATTGGCTACCTGACCATGGAAGACGTGCTGGAAGTGCTGGTGGGTGACATCCAGGACGAACACCGCAAGGCCGAACGCGGCATCCTCGCCTACCAGCCAGGCAAGCTACTGGTACGTGGCGACACGCCGCTGTTCAAAGTCGAGCGCCTGCTCGGCGTGGACCTGGACCATATCGAGGCGGAAACCCTCGCCGGCCTGGTCTACGAGACCCTCAAGCGGGTACCGGAAGAAGAGGAGCTGCTGGAAGTCGAAGGCCTGCGCATCATCATCAAGAAGATGAAAGGCCCGAAAATTGTCCTGGCCAAGGTGCTCAAACTCGATTGAGCTGCCTCAGGGGTTGCCGGCGGTAAAGTTCGGCAACCCACCGACAGGCTGGTTGAACTGGTAAGGAATCGACTCCAGCGCCAGTCCAACGTTACGCTGCACGACAAAATGCAGATGCGGGCCGGTGCTGTTGCCGGTATTGCCGGATTTCGCCAGCGCGGTCCCGTACACCACCCGCTGTCCCTCGCGGACCACCACAGACCCCCGCATCAGGTGCAGATAAACGCCCATGGTGCCGTCGTCATGCAGAATCCGCACGAAATTGCCTGCTGGGTGCGCTCCGCGCCCGCTCTGGTTGTTCTCGGTCTTGATCACGATGCCCGCCCGTGAAGCAATGACCGGCGTACCTTCGGGCATGGCGATGTCCATGGCGTAGCGGCTTTTGGGGCCGAAATGGCTGTAGCTTCCGTTTGCCCCCTGGGTCACTCGAAAAGGCCCGCCGCGCCACGGCAGCGGGTAGCGAAATGCCTGCTGGCGCTGAGCAGGATTGCCCAAGGCGTAGCTGAACTTCTCCTGATAACTCACCGACTGACCTTCTTGCCGCGCGTTGACCACCGTCAGCAGCACCGCTGCACGAGCTGGCACCACCCGCCGCACAAGCCGCGTTCCTTCGCCCTTGGCATTGCTCAGGCGCTCCAGGCGCAACTCGACTTCCACAGGCGCATAGGTGTCGTTGCGGGCACTGAAGCTCACACCCGTGGCGAACTTGATCGCGTGCAATCGCACTTGGTCGCCCAACTGTTCAACCATCCGGTCGCGAAAGACCAAGGCCTGCGCCCCAGGCAGCGGACGATCGGAATACGAGACCACACCGTAGGCATCAGTGCTTTTGTAGAACGTCGAAGCCAGAGCCGGGCCGCAAGCCACGAGCAAGGCACAGAGCAGCAGCGAACGCGCTGGCATGAGTAGTGGCTTTTTGACAGATAAGGTCTGTTGAAGACTAGCAGGGGATTTTGCCGGGGGAATGGTGGAAGTGTTTCAGAAGACGAGCGGTGCAGACACCCTACAACCAGTAGGAGCCAGCATTGCTGGCGATGCTCGGCGCAGCCGGGCCAGGGGCGATGTGCGCCCGATCGCCGGCAACGCCGGCTCCTACACAATATTGCGGTCAAGCCCCAGGCACGAAATGCTTCTGTGCAGAACCACGGGCAATCAACCGCGACAGGTAATCCAGCTTCTGTGCATCCTGATCGACGAACTTGAAGGTCAACTGCAACCAGTCGCTGTCCGGCTTCGGCTCCAGCGCCGCCACCGCATGCAGATAACCATTGAGCCGGGCGACTTCGGCGTTATCACCCTGCTCCAGGTCGAGCACAGCGCCTTCGAGTACCTGTGGCAGGGTCTCGCCACGGCGTACCACCAAAAGCGCCTCCTTGAGGCTCAGGGCCTTGATCACGCAGGGCTGCACACCGCTAGGCAGACGCAACTGCCCCTGGCCACGTCCCGCAGGTGCGGCAGCGGCGGCGGTAGGCTTGGGCGCATTGATCAGTGTCTTGGTCGCCACAACCGGAGCAGCCGCTGCCGCAGGTTTTACCGTCTCGGCACGCCCCCCGGTGAGGGCGCTCAGCGAGTCATTGGCAAAAGCTGAACTGGCACGCGTCGGGGCGCTGGCCAGCAAGGTATCGAGCTTGCCAACCTTGGTCAGGGCCTTCTTCACCTTGGTCAGCAATTGCTCATTGGTAAACGGCTTGCCGACGAAGTCGGAAACACCGGCCTGGATCGCCTGGACCACGTTTTCCTTGTCGCCACGACTGGTCACCATGATGAACGGCAACGTCTTCATCGACTCCTGCTGGCGGCACCAGGTCAGCAGCTCCAACCCGGACATTTCCGGCATTTCCCAGTCGCACAGGACCAAGTCGAAGGCCTCACGCGCCAGCAATGTCTGGGCCTTGCGACCGTTGACCGCGTCTTCGATGACAATTCCCGGGAAATAGTTGCGCAGACACTTTTTCACCAGGTCGCGAATGAACGGCGCATCATCCACAACCAACACACTGACTTTACTCATCGCCACTCCTATTGAATCCCGACTAGCATAACGCTGACTAATGGCCATTTGCCAAACATTGGCTCACGCCGGGACTCGTGATTTCGTTCGCGGCTGCCTTGAGGTGCTCGACCGCAAACGAAAACGCCCGGCCAGGGCCGGGCGTTCGTTCTCGGGGCAGCCTTACTTATCGTCAGTTTCAGCCGGAACATTAGCCTTTTCGCTGCCACCCTCGACCTCTTCTTTCATTCGCTTGAGGCCCAGGTGACGCACATCGGTACCGCGCACCAGGTAGATCACCAGCTCGGAGATGTTACGTGCGTGGTCGCCAATCCGCTCCAGTGAGCGCAGGGCCCAGATTACGCTGAGCACCCGGGAGATCGAACGCGGATCTTCCATCATGTAGGTAACCAGCTCGCGCAGCGCGGTCTTGTACTCGCGGTCGATGGTCTTGTCGTACTGGGCGACCGACAGCGCCAGGTCAGCGTCGAAACGAGCAAAGGCATCCAGCGCATCACGGACCATGTTGCGCACCTGATCGCCGATGTGCCGGACTTCGACGTAGCCGCGCGGCGACTCACCCTCTTCGCACAACTGAATAGCGCGGCGGGCGATCTTGGTCGACTCGTCACCAATGCGCTCCAGGTCAATCACCGACTTGGAAATGCTGATGATCAGACGCAGGTCAGAAGCAGCCGGCTGACGACGGGCGAGAATGCGCACGCATTCCTCGTCAATGTTGCGCTCCATCTGGTTGATCTGCTCGTCGACTTCACGCACCTGCTGGGCCAGGCCCGAATCGGCCTCGATCAGCGCAGTGACCGCGTCATTGACCTGCTTCTCAACCAGACCGCCCATCGCCAGAAGGTGGCTGCGAACCTCTTCGAGTTCGGCGTTGAACTGCTGCGAGATGTGGTGGGTAAGGCTGTCTTTATTGATCATGAGAAATCCTTGGAGCGTCCGGTAAGTACTGTCAGGCGGCGTTCGATCGTTGAATCCTAGCCATACCGACCGGTGATGTAATCTTCGGTCTGCTTCTTCGCCGGATTGGTGAACAGCGTGTCGGTGTCACCGAACTCGACCAGTTTGCCCATGTACATGAAGGCGGTGTAGTCGGAAACCCGCGCCGCCTGCTGCATGTTGTGGGTAACGATGACGATGGTGTACTTGGACTTCAGCTCGTAGATCAGCTCTTCGACTTTCAGCGTCGAGATCGGGTCCAGTGCCGAGCACGGCTCATCGAGCAGCAGTACCTCGGGCTCCACTGCGATGGTGCGAGCGATCACCAGACGTTGCTGTTGACCACCGGACAGGCCCAGAGCCGACTCGTGCAAGCGGTCCTTGACCTCCTCCCACAGGGCCGCGCCCTTGAGTGCCCATTCCACGGCCTCATCGAGTACGCGTTTCTTGTTGATGCCCTGGATGCGCAGGCCATAGACCACGTTTTCATAGATGGTCTTGGGAAACGGGTTAGGCTTCTGGAACACCATGCCAACCCGGCGACGCAGTTCGGCCACGTCTTCGCCCTTGCGATAGATGTTGTTGCCGTACAGGTTGATTGCACCCTCGACGCGGCAACCATCCACCAGGTCGTTCATGCGGTTGAAAGTGCGCAGCAAGGTTGATTTACCGCAGCCGGACGGGCCGATGAAGGCCGTCACGCGCTGTTTCGGGATGTTCATGCTGACGTCGAACAGGGCTTGTTTCTCGCCGTAGTACAGGCTCAGACCAGGCACTTCGATGGCCACGGTTTCATCGGCCAGTTGCAGGCTCTGCTTGGTACGACCCAGGGCCGACATATCGATGCCGTGGGCGTGGGATTCTTGCTGCATGGTCAGGCTCCATACGCTATCAATTTCGTTTCATCGAGCCACCCGGTACAACACACGGGCGGCGCTTGCAAAAAGGGTGTTTCGATCAGCTATCCAGCGCCTTGTACTTCTCGCGCAGGTGGTTACGAATCCATACGGCCGACAAGTTGAGCGTGGCGATCACCAGCACCAGCAGCAACGCGGTGGCGTAAACCAGCGGCCGCGCGGCCTCGACGTTCGGACTCTGGAAGCCGACGTCATAGATGTGGAAGCCCAGGTGCATGATCTTCTGGTCCAGGTGCAGGTACGGATAGTTGCCATCCACTGGCAGCGATGGCGCCAGTTTCACTACACCCACCAGCATCAGCGGTGCCACTTCACCGGCGGCGCGGGCCACGGCGAGGATCATGCCGGTCATCATCGCCGGGCTGGCCATTGGCAGGACGATCTTCCACAGGGTCTCGGCCTTGGTTGCACCGAGCGCCAGCGAACCTTCACGAACCGTACGCGGGATACGCGCCAGGCCTTCTTCAGTGGCCACGATCACCACCGGCACCGCCAGCAGTGCCAGGGTCAACGAGGCCCAGAGCAGACCCGGAGTACCCAGGGTTGGTGCCGGCAACGCCTCAGGGAAAAACAGGCGATCGAGCGAGCCACCCAGCACATAGACGAAGAAGCCCAGACCGAACACGCCGTAGACGATGGCCGGAACACCGGCGAGGTTGTTCACCGCGATACGGATCAGGCGAGTCACCGGCCCCTGGCGCGCATATTCACGCAGGTACACCGCCGCCAGCACGCCGAACGGGGTGACGATCACGGCCATGATCAGGGTCATCATCACAGTACCGAAGATTGCAGGAAAGATCCCGCCTTCGGTGTTGGCTTCACGCGGGTCGTCGCTAAGAAACTCCCAGACCTTGGCGAAATACACGCCCATCTTGGTGAAGAAGCCCATGCCGTTCGGCTGGTAAGCGTGAACCACCTTGCTCAGGTTGATCTCGACTTCACGGCCATTGCCGTCCTTGGCCACCAGGCTATCGCGACCGAAGTCCTGATGCAGGTTGCCCAGACGCTCTTCGATAGCCTTGTAACGGTTGTTCAGTTCGGCACGTTCGGCGTCCATGTCAGCCTGCGCGGCGGCATCCAGCTTACCGTCGAGCTCCAGCTTGCGAGCCTGCAGACGCAGACGCTCAAGGCCGTAGTTGATGGCACCGATATCCTTCTTCTCAAGCTTCTGCAGCTCGCCAGCCAGCTTGCCGGCACGCTTGAGGCGCGCTTGCAGCTCGGACCAGGCCGCCTGGCCTTCGGCGACGACCTTACCGTTTTCCTTGACGCTGACCAGGTAGCCGTAGAAGTTACCCCACTCACGACGCTCCAGGGCGATCAGGTCGACCGGCTTCTGCTGGTCGGTCAGCCATTCGCCAACCACCCAGGTGAAGTCGCTGCCGTTGAGGTCGCGGTTACCGACCTTGATCAGCTCACGGGTCATGAACTCCGGACCCTCGTCAGGCACCGGCAAGCCGGCTCCCTTGAGACGGACCCGCGGGACTTCTTCTTTCTGCACCACTTCGCCGACGACGATATGATTCGCCTGACCCGGCACGTTATAGCTGGCCTGAATCAGGTCGGCTGGCCAGAAGTGGCCGAGGCCGCGCACAGCGATCACCGAGAGCAGACCGATGGTCATGATCACCGCGATGGCGACTGCGCCACCGCTGATCCAGACGCCAGGGGCGCCGCTCTTGAACCAGCTTTTGAGGGAATCCTTTTTCACGGATCTCTACCTTCCTATCAAAGCGACGAGTATTTCTTGCGCAGACGCTGGCGAATCAGCTCGGCCAAGGTGTTCATCACGAAGGTGAACATCAACAACACCAGCGCGGCGAGGAACAGCACGCGGTAGTGGCTGCCACCGACTTCCGATTCCGGCATCTCCACGGCAACGTTGGCGGCCAGGGTACGCATGCCTTCGAACAGGTTCATTTCCATGACCGGGGTGTTACCCGTAGCCATCAGCACGATCATGGTTTCACCTACAGCACGGCCCATACCGATCATCAACGCCGAGAAAATACCCGGGCTGGCGGTCAGGATGACCACACGAGTCAGGGTCTGCCACGGCGTTGCACCGAGTGCCAGGGAGCCCAGGGTCAGGCTGCGCGGCACGCTGAACACGGCGTCTTCAGCAATCGAGTAGATGTTCGGAATCACTGCGAAGCCCATGGCGATACCGACTACCAGAGCGTTGCGCTGATCGAAGGTGATGCCCAGGTCATTGGTGATCCACAGGCGCATGTCACCACCGAAGAACCAGGTCTCCAGGAATGGACTCATATACAGGGCGAACCAGCCGGTCAGCAGGATCACCGGAATCAGGATTGCCGCTTCCCAACCATCCGGAACCCGCAGACGGATCGACTCGGGCAGGCGGCTCCAGGTGAAGCCGGCGACCAGGATGCCAATCGGCATCAGCAGGAACAGGCTGAACACACCCGGCAGGTGGCCTTCCAGGTACGGCGCCAGGAACAGACCGGCGAAAAAGCCGAGGATTACCGTCGGCATCGCCTCCATCAGTTCGATCACCGGCTTGACCTTGCGGCGCATGCCAGGGGCCATGAAGTAGGCGGTGTAGATTGCTGCGGCAATCGCCAGCGGAGCCGCCAGGATCATCGCGTAGAACGCAGCCTTGAGGGTACCGAAGGTCAGCGGCGAGAGGCTTAGCTTGGGTTCGAAATCGGTGTTCGAAGCAGTGGACTGCCAAACGTACTTCGGCTCGTCATAGTTCTCGTACCAGACCTTGCTCCACAACGCGCTCCAGGACACTTCCGGGTGCGGGTTCTTCAGCGTCAGTGGCAGCAGCTTGCCGCCCTCTTCGACGATGATGCGGTTGGCCCGCGGCGACAGCGCCAGAACGCCTGCGCCTTCAGCTACCGACTCGACCAGCAAGGTACGGTGCGCGGTGCTGTGGAACACGCCAAGCTTGCCAGCGGCATCCAGGGCAACAAAGCCCTTGCGGCGCTCTTCAGCATCGATCTGCACGATCGGCGCAGTGCCCATCTGGAACTCGCGAATACGCTTGAAACGCTGCTCTCCATCTGGGTCGCGGGCCATGAACCACTGGGCCAGACCACCTTTTGAGTCGCCGATGATCAGCGAGATACCACCGACCAACTGGGTGCTGGCGGTGACTTCGGCGTTGCCATCCTCGAGCAGCTTGTAGCGGCCATTGAGGCTCTTCTCACGCAGGCTGAAGACATCCGCCTGGGCCCGACCGTTGATCACATACAGCCACTGCTGGCGCGGATCGATGAAGATCGCTTTGACCGGTTCGCTCATCTGCGGCAGGTCAATACGGCTCTGCTCGCTGGTGACCTCACCGGTCATCATGTTTTCTTCGCGGCTCAGCGACACCACCTGCAGGTACGCGCCAGTGGAGCCGGCAACCACCAGGGTCTCACCGTTGACATTGAGGCTGACGTGCTCCAGCGCACGGCCCTGCTCGTCGAGTACGAACGGCTCCTGGCCATACGGGAAGTCGATGGCCGGGCTGATGGTCTTCTTGTTGTCCGGGTAGGTGATCTTGTAGCTGTGGCTGAACGCCAGTGCCTGACCATTGGACAAGCCCAGCACCACCAGTGGGTTGCCCGGCTGGTCGGTGCCAATAGAAGTTACCTGAGTACCCGCAGGCACCGGCAGGTCAACGCGCTTGAGCTCGGCACCACTCTTGGTGTCGAAGAACAGCGCTTGGCCCTTGTCGGAAACCCGCATCCCCACCAGGTTCTGCTCTTCCAGGGCAATCATCAGCGGCTTGCCGGCATCCTGGCTGAGCCAGGTCGGCTCCAGCGCTTTCTTGCTGGTCAAGGTGGCGCCCTGGAACAGCGGCACGACCACATAGGCCAGATAGAAGAAGATCAAGGTGATCGCTGCCAGCACGGCAAGCCCGCCTACCAGTACATACCAGCGGGTCAGGCGATCCTTGAGCGCACGCATACGGCGCTTGCGTTGCAATTCGGGCGCATTGAAGTCAATCCGCACGGGGGGAGAATTTTGGGTCATTGTGGAGTTGGCCAGATCATTCATGCGCACACCCTAGCGGTCCCGTATGACAAAAACATGACAATGCAGTGACGCAAAAAAGCCCGCCGCTCAGATACCCCTGGCAGCGGACTCGTAATGTGTGGCGAGATCGGGCCAAAACCAGATCCCACCGATCTCTCACTTACTTCTTCGCAACGTTTCCGTTGTGGTTCAGACCCAGGTCCGCCAGGGCTTTTTCAGCCACTTTGGCAGGCAGCGGGATGTAACCGTCCTTCACGACAACCTGCTGGCCCGCTTGCGACAGCACCAGCTTGACGAACTCGGCTTCCAGCGGGGCCAGAGGCTTGTTCGGCGCCTTGTTGACGTAAACGTAGAGGAAACGCGACAGCGGGTAGGTACCGTTCAGGGCGTTGGCTTCGTTGTCTTCGACAAACGCACCGCCTTCCTTCTTGGCCAGAGGCACGGTTTTAACGCTGGCAGTCTTGTAGCCGATGCCCGAGTAACCGATGCCGTTCAGCGAGCTGCTGATCGACTGCACGACCGAAGCCGAACCTGGTTGCTCGTTGACGTTAGGCTTGAAGTCACCTTTGCACAGGCCTTCTTCCTTGAAGTAGCCATAAGTGCCGGATACTGAGTTACGGCCGAACAATTGAACCGGCTTGTTGGCCAGGTCGCCAGTCACGCCCAGGTCACCCCAGGTTTTCACGTCGGCTTTGGCACCGCACAGGCGGGTCGAAGAGAAGATCGCATCGACCTGGGCCATGGTCAGGCCTTTGATCGGGTTGTCCTTGTGCACGAATACGGCCAGGGCATCGACGGCAACCGGGATGGCGGTTGGTTTGTAGCCGTATTTCTGTTCGAACGCCTGCAGTTCGACGTCCTTCATTTTGCGGCTCATCGGGCCGAGGTTGGCGGTGCCTTCGGTCAGCGCCGGTGGCGCGGTGGAGGAGCCGGCAGCCTGGATCTGGATGTTTACGTTCGGGTATTCCTTCTTGTAGGCCTCAGCCCACAGGGTCATCAGGTTCGCCAGGGTATCGGAACCGACGCTGGAGAGGTTGCCCGACACACCGGTGGTCTTGGTGTAGGTCGGAATAGCAGGGTCAACAGCGGCAACCGCATTGGCGGTGGCAACGCCAGCGGCGACGAAAGTCAGGGCCGCCATCAAACGCTTCAGTTTCATGCCTTGCTCCTAGCAGGAATTGGGGTGAGATGGATCGGGCCCAAGTATCTGCAGGCCGTATGAACACTCTATGAATCGAATGTGACAATTAGATGAAAGGCCATCACCGGTTGTCCGGAATGGCCTTTTCAAGATGTTTCACCAGCGGAGCAGAGTGTAGCCGCGACCTTGCACCCTCCGGACAGCAAATGCTGGTACTCAGAACACCTGCGATTCACTCGTCACTTGATCATTTCGAAGCATGAGATAGACAGGGCTCATTGCGCTCCCCTCAGGAAACACCACGACGTAATCCTGGAATCGAATGCGCTGCGGATGGATTAACGGCTCAACAAGAGGAACACGCGGTAAGTTGAGGTAACTGACGCTCGGCGGGCCGCTCTGAACTTGAGCATCCATGGGTAAATCGTCCGTGCTTTGCCAGAGGACCGTTGCCAGCACAGCTGCGTTGGCTGTGAACACAAAGGCTCGCTGATCTTCACTCCATACGGCTGACCGTACAGGTACACGCGAAGGAACTTGAGCGCCTTGGGTCAGCGTCATCCGCACATGGGATATCGCCCCCACCTTCTCCCAGTCCTCACCGAGCTTGCCGTTGCTGACTGGAGCCAGTGCCGAGTAGAACCGAATAGGCAAATCAATCCCAGACTCAAGCTTGGCCAGTAATTGCCAGTCGATTCCGTCTAACGAACACAGCTCCTCAAGGGGTAGCGATAGAGCGAAACGGGGGTCTTCGCTTGGGTGGCTTTGCCTGAATTCCATCAACTGAGCGCAGGTGGCGGGATGCTCTGCATTGAGTTGAGTGGCCTGCCATTCCAACTCCGCCACAGCTGAGCGCAAGGTATGCAGCAGTTGGTGCATCTCGCTACGGATGACAGCTGATACGCCCCGCTCGGTCAGCAGTGCAGGACGCGAACCCGCACTGAGCCGGGGCGAACGCATCAGTACCGTCTTGCCAAGCTGTGGGCTCTGCGCCAGCCATAGTTTACGCAATGTTTGAATGTGGCCAGTCGTGCGAACCATTAAACCCGGGTAATCGGCCTCGGCCGCCTTCAGGGCAGCACGATAACGGACATCGCATTGGCTGATTTCATTCAACAGGACGGCTTGCAGCGTGGCGTCCAGAAACGAGCTTCTCACATCACGCTGTGCAGCGTCCTTGGCAAACTGAACGGACATGGCCAGGCTCTTCAAACGCCGAAAAGCGAGCTTCAGCTCGTGCCTTGATGTGGCCAGAGAGTCCAGTAACGGACGGACCCCAGATGGGGTGACGTTCTGGATGGTGGTTAGTGTCTTCGCCAAGGCCGACAACCTTGTCCGCACCTGCGATATCGCCAAGTCGACCCTTGCAATCAAGTCACGGCCTTGCTCGATGTTACGCCGGGAACTTGCCTGGGCCCGTTGCGCGGCAGTGAGTTTTACCGGCGGCGTGGTGGGGGGAACCCTGGTAACTGCCTGCCCCTTGAATGCACGTGTCCCCTTGGCCTGATAGGCAGCCTTTACTGTAGCGACGATGGATTCAGGCGATGAACTGTTACCCCTCGCCCGCGAAAACAAAAGATCGGCGCCCTGAGGCAGACCGATGATCGAGTCGAAGTGGGCAATCAGAGCGTCGTGCTCGACCTTGTCCATCTCGACGCTCCAGATGTGCTGAACGAGCCCGAGGAATTGGGCTTCGTCGTAGTCCTGTAAGCGGTTTTCAAGTTTCATTCCTGGAAACTCCTATTTCGTCAACCCCATCAAGCTCGACTTCTCTCGATAAGTGAAAAAACCACAGCTATCACATTAAAATCCGTGTCATATTTGAATACGACTTGCGTGTTTTTGTACCCCAAAGCTGTTAAATCATATGCATCCAACCCACCTACTGGTCCAAATGGTTCAGGCATGGTAAATGGTGCTTTGCTTCTAAATGGTTCACCAAATTCTTCTCTTACCTTTGACTGCACGACAGATGACTGGTAAGGCTCAGGTAGACTACCAGCGTACATAACACCGTATTGCGTAACTGGCTTCATTGTGAAGTGTATAAATTCGAATATCTTGGTCTCAGCCCAAAAGCCGAAGCTAACACCTGCCTCAGGCTCTAAATACAAGGTCAGAGGTTCCGGACAAACTTCTATGAATGCACTGGGCTTAATCAACCCACCTTTCACCATTTGTTCATAATCACTGCCTAGACTTCTAATAAAAATATCCAGATCCGAATTATTCATTTGTAGAGCCCTTTCTTGATGTGGAGCAGGTGAAGCTGCTCACGCGCCCGCTCTACTTGATCTTCAGAGAAGCCGTATTCCAACAAGCCGGGCTTAGCGCATCCACCAGTACATTACTATCTGTACACTAACCACAACCAATCTCAATAATGCCCGGTATTTTTAAGGAAAAAAACCACACAACTAACTTCCAAGCCAACATTGTATTTAAAAGTCACACCAACATTTATATGACCTTCTACATCATATGCATCCCATCCACCTGTCTGCCCAAAGGGATCAGGCATCCGGAACGGTTCCCTGTTTTCAAAGGGTGTACCAAAAATTTCTCTTACCTTACCTCTGGTGGTACATGACTGATAGGGCTCCGGTAATGCCCCTAGGTACTCAACGGCAGAGGGCGAATATTTTTTCAGCGTAAAGTGCAGTGCTTCAAATTTTTTAGTCTCAGCCCAAAAGCCAAAATCTACGCCTGCCTCTGGCTCTATGTGCAAGGTTAAAGCGCCAGGGTAAACCTCAATAAACCCGGAATCTTCAATTATACTGCGCGCAACGAGATCACTGTGCCTAACGCCTAAGCTCTCAAGATACAAATTGAATTTTTGGCTATTCATTTATAATGCCCCATTTCAATGTGTAAGCTATGCAACTGCTGCCTTGCGCCCTCAATTTGACTTTCCGTAAAGCCGTACTCTAGTAAACCAGGCTTCAATGCATCCACACTACGGTCAACCGCGACTCTTAAATCCTGTGAATCGAGGATCTGTTTAGCAATCTAAATCCGCACAAACGATTGCCTGCTCTAGGTATTGTTTCTCTTCAAGGAAAAAGCCAAGCAGGTCACATTCAGGTTGACGTCATATTTAAAAACAATCTCAATATCTCTATGCCTTTCGCCTTCAAGTTCGTAAGCATCCCATCCGCCTACCTTCCCGAGCGGATCCGGCATTCGAAAGGCCTCTTTACTTCTGCGTGGAACACCAAACGCTCTATGGACCTCGTCTCGATTGCGACAGAAGCCATACGGCTCTGGTAGCGTCCCAATGAATATTGGCTCTTCCGTAACCAGCTTTCTGAGAGTCAAGAAAATTGCCTCAAATTCCTTGGTCTCAGATACAAAAGCCAAATCAAACCCTGCCTCGATGCTTATGTATAAAGTTAGAGCCCCAGGGTATACTTCAATGAATCTAGATTTCTCGACAACCCCCTCCTCAACCAATTCATCGTATCCGCGGCCCAGGCTGCGCAAGTAAACTTCCAACTCTGCACTATTCATTCATACAGTCCTTTTTCCATATGCAGCTCATGCAATTGATTACGCGCCATTTCAATTTCAGCCTCTGAAAAACCATAGTCCAATAAACCGGGTTTTAGCGCATTCATATTGTTGTCTACGGCCGCCCGGAGATCCGAAGCATCACTCAATTGCTTGGATATCGTATTTCTGCCGCCATAAGTCTCACTATACTTTCTATGGACTTCTTCCGGAATAACAATGCTAGGCGCACTTTCCAGTATTACTTTGAGCTGGGCTGGCGTTATACCAGCGTACATTACCTTCAAACGTGCCTCCAATGCCTTACGAGATACAATGTGATCCACGTCCATCCGGTCATTGATACTCCGCCGTCGTAAGTCATTGTATGAGCCCACTTCCAGAGGCCTCGCCGGCCTATAGTCAACCAACCCCGGCGAAGGTAGATCCGTATCACCCCCGAACCCCGGAATTGTGACACCTGTTTCGCCAGGAATCGTCCCGGGAAGTGTTTCTGAACCTGGCAACAGCGGGTCTGTCGTCTGTCCCGGCAACAGCCCTGGCAGCGACGGTCCCTCTGGTAACGGGGTGGGCCCAAGCGTATCGAGGCCTGGTGGTACCAGCGGCGTCCAGGTACGGGCGGGCTGCCCCTGGACCAGCGCAGCGTCCATGGCCAGTTCAAGACGGCGGGCGAACCACGGCGTGAAGGCCGGTATGTCTATCCGCACGTCCCGACCGCTGATCGGCGGATGTATGCGGATCCGGTCCAAATCATAAAGACCGGCGCCGAGCCCGACTGGCGCATCATGCCGTAGCTCGAATTCCCGTCGTCCGTCTTGCCAACTGGCCTTCGCCGCGATGGGAGGATAGCCATTGAGAATGCGCTTCTGATTGATCGGATCAAACTGCGCCAGCAACCCGGCATCCGCGCCGATGGTCTGCCAGAGCGCACGTTCAAATACCGCCGGTGCGTCATAGGTGCGTGCACGCAGCTGGTTACCTACCTGAACGGGGATTGCTGCGCCGGTTCCACCACTGCCCGCAGCCCACCAGTTGGCATCCGCCACCACGCCCTTGCCACTGACTACGCCTGTGCCAGCAGGAGGCAAGACGAAAGAGAAATACTGCGGCGGTTGCCCCGGAATGCAGACGATGCAGTCATCGAAACGCAGGTCTACGCCTTTGGCCACCTCGTCCACTTGCGGGTCAGGAGCGATAAAACCACTGGAGCCGGCGGGCGCGGCAGAAGGATCAGAAGATGCTGTGGCGCCCCCTAGCAGCAAGGTCCTGTCGAGCAGGCCAATGCCGTCGACACGATAGGCACCGGTCACTGGATCGAAGGTGGCATTTCTTACAGGTATATCGGTGGTTATATCGCCGCCAGTGGACACCAGCGCAATCGAGCTGCCACCTTGCAGATGCTCCACCTTCAAACGATGGCCAATGCTCGCCGTGCCACCGGCGTCAGCGATTGCCTGCAAGCTTTGATTGGCCTTCAAACCGAGCAACTCGGCGGGCAGGCCAACACCCTCCAGCTGACGCCTGCGTTGTGCAGCGCTCAGCTCACCGTTACCCAGCTCGGGCGAATAGAGAAGCAAGGTGGCTGTCAGGCTGACAACTTGCCCTGCCCGGATTGCGGCAATGCGCGCCAATTCCTTTATCACTGAGATGACTGCTTGCGCGAGGGCGGCTGGAGCCCCGGCGACAACCTGGGCTCCAGCCCGGCTTAGAAAGACGCCACCCGTACCGATGGCGGAAACCGGCATGGACAAGGTATTGGCTTGCTTGAGCCGGTGCTGGCGCAGATTTTCATCGGCCTGTTGCTTGAAACGGATACGCGTCTCGCGCAACTGGGCATACTGACGCTGGCGCGCCCATTGCGCCTCCCTGGCCCGCCAGACTTCCTGCTGCTGCGCATGTTCCTGGGCCAAGGCGGTGGAACGCTGCGACAATGTTTCGATGGCCTGAGCGAGCAACCGCGCTTCTTGGGCTGCCGTGTAGGCGGTCTCCCAGCTTCGATGCAACTGCTGCATGTGCTCGGCGGTGGCCAAGGTTGCCAGGCGACTGGCGTAGGTATCGGCCCCTGCCGCCAGCGGGTCTTGGCCATCAAAGGCGGCAGCTAGGGCCTGTCGCTGAGCAGGCTCGATACCTTTGGCTGCAATCAGGCCATTTATCTCATTGCGCGCCTTGGTTATCAGGTAAAGCTGCCAGCGCTCGCTGCCGTCATGATCAGGACTTGTTTTCGCCGCCTGAATTTCCGCTTGAAGCGCTTGGGCCTGGCCTTGCGCCTGGCCTGCAAAATGCTGGTCCAACTGCGCCTTACGCTGCTCACGGGCCTGTCCGTATGAATTGACGAGTTGGCGATGGGCAAGGGCGCGGGCTTCGGCCTGTGCCCTTGCGACGGCCTCCAGACGTGCCTGCTCTTCGGCTTTGGCCCGAGCAAGTGCTGCTGCGCGGGCTTTGGCGCGCTTCTTTCGGCGGCGTCGACTGGAGCCGCCAAAACCTGCGCCGAACCCTCCCCCACCGCCGATACTGAAAAAGCCTCCCCCGCCACTGCTGGAGCCGGGTGAGCCTGGGGTGATAACGACATCACCCGTGGAATTATCGTTGAATGTTTTTCCGTCCATACAGAGTCTCCTTTTCTGCATGGCGGATCATTGCGAATGGGGGAGTTGCAACTGTGTTACTTATTTATATCGATTGGCCTCACAAAAATGAGCAACTGTTTATTGAACAATCTGTCGCCTTCAGAATGCACCTACAAAACTAGAATCATATTCCGACGATGTCGCGCGCACTTACACTCTACAGCTCCACACCACTGGTCAGAGCTGTCACACAAGAGCGAACTTATGCATATGCCGTTACAAAGACCCACAAGAAGAAACACTTAAAAACAAACATCCAACCCCGATCAGTGCAACCATATAAAGCGCAAACGTTTCCCTTGCAGCCAGCTACGCAACGGCAATATTCAAATGCCACCACTTCCACTTAATCAGGATTGTAAAATCATGGATCCAGAGAGCACCGACGAAGAAATGTTCATATTTCATATAATATCACCGGAAGCACTGGTGATATTTTTGCGAAATAAGTACCCAGTACTCAGCCTTTCGAAAATGAAAGCGATTTTACTAAATGCGCCCGCGATAAATATCCCGAAAACCGTTTTACACCGATATCACGAAATACAGGGATTTGGAGCCGATGATGAAACCCAGTTCATAAAAGAGGCTGAAGATTTGCCTGCGGCAATCGACGCTTTTTTCGATGTACTGCCTGCTGCCAGCGATTACTCCGAGGCAGAGATAGAATATTCGAAACGCCAAGCCATCGAATGTCACAGGAAAGGCGGGTGGATCGCATGAAAAAATTGACCCTCTGCGCCTGGATCGAACGCCTGGGTAGTTCTCATGACGCACTGATCAATCAGGGAATCCTGCCGAACTTGCCACTCAAATCACTCTTTTATGGCCACGATGTTGAAACCTTCCCGGCTGCACCCGGCCTGGAGCTGGAGTTCTCAACGGGCTCGGCAAAGCTTAAATGCGTGCACGTCACGTTGATAAGCACCTTGCCAGATGAGCTGACATACCGAGGTGAGCTTCCTGAACGACTGCGAGGGGTGACAACCGGAAAAACAGCGCGAGAAATCCTGGGAGCCCCATACAGGTCACACCCTCCTGTGCAGATGCCTCTCCCCATGGGCCAAACCGGTGGCTGGGAAGCGTTCACATACGATTGCACGTGTAACCCTCCCGTATCCGTGATGCTTCAATACACCAGCAGCCAGCAGGTTTGTGATGTGGCATTTTTCCAAGAGCCGATCATGGCGCAAGAGGTGTAGATCGCCAGATAGCGTACCGCCAGGCATATGCCTTGCCATGGCGAACGCTATCCCGGTCTTTTCCGACCCGGCTACTCCAAGCCTTTGTCAGCGCTTCTTGGCCAGCAAGTAAAGCCCGACGAGCAAACCGACTGCGCACAACCCGGCAATGTAGTAAGCCGGTGCCATCGGGCTGAATTTGAGCAGCGCGGTGACCACCATCGGCGTCAGACCACCGAAGATCGCGTAGGCCATGTTGTAGGAAAAAGACAAACCGCTGAAACGCACCACCGGTGGGAAGGCCTTGACCATGACATAGGGCACCGCACCGACAATGCCCACGCACAGACCGGTCAGGGCGTACAGCGGGAACATCCACTCAGGATGGGTTGGCAGGCTGTGGTAGAAGGTCCAGGACGACGCCAGCAACAGCAGGCTGCCGACAATGAATACCCGGCCGGCGCCCAGGCGATCAGCCAGCGCGCCAGTGCCGATGCAGCCGAAGCTGAGCAGGACGATGGCCAGGCTGTTGGCCTTCAGCGAATCGGTCGGGCTGACCTGGTAAAGGCTCTGCAGCAAGGCCGGAGTCATCAGGATCACCACCACAATGCCGGCCGACAGCAGCCAGGTCAGCAACAGCGAGAGGACGATGGCACCACGGTGATCACGCAACACCGCGCGCAGGGGGACTTCTTCAGCCAGCGCCTTGCGCGCCTGCATCTCGGCAAACACGGGGGTTTCGTGCAGCCAGCGGCGCAAGTACACCGCGAAGAAACCAAACACCCCACCCAGAAGGAAAGGAATACGCCAGGCGTAGTCGGCAACTTCCTCCGGGCTGTAGAGGCTGTTGATCAAGGTTGCCACCAGCGAACCGAGCAGGATCCCGGAGGTCAGCCCGGCCGTCAGGGTGCCACAGGCGTAGCCGGTATTGCGTGCTGGCACATGCTCGGACACAAACACCCAGGCACCCGGCACCTCACCACCAATCGCCGCGCCCTGGATCACCCGCATCAGCAACAGCAGGATCGGCGCCCACATGCCGATCTGCGCGTAGGTCGGCAGCAGGCCCATGATCAGGGTCGGCACGGCCATCATGAAGATGCTCAGGGTGAACATCTTCTTGCGCCCCAGCAGGTCACCAAAGTGAGCCATGACGATCCCGCCCAGCGGCCTTGCCAGGTAGCCAGCAGCGAAAATACCAAACGTTTGCATCAACCGTAGCCATTCCGGCATGTCGGCGGGAAAGAACAGCTTGCCGACCACGGTGGCGAAGAACACGAAAATGATGAAATCGTAGAATTCCAGCGCACCGCCCAAGGCGGAAAGCGACAGGGTCTTGTAGTCACTGCGGGTGAGCGGCCGCGAAGGCTGCACGATACTGCCGGGCACGGAAGTCATAGGTATCTCTTATTGGTATTGCTTTATTGATACTGCAGGCCGCCTGTGACGCGGGTTTCGACCTGGGAAGCGCCAAACCATAGCAAATTGCCGGAAAAAGCACATCGCAGTACATATTCAATACAACTATTCATGACTGTATGGTCGTCGCTGCGCTTTTCGCTCTATATACTGGCCGCCTGTAGGAAAAGGTTGCGTCTTCTGAAGGATGTTGTGCGAAAACGCCGCTAGATATGCTTAGTCGGTTTCGCAGAGTTTCCCTTCGCCGCCTGGCAAAGCGAAAGCAGCGTAGAATAGTTGTGCTGAATCGTTTTTCGAGGCGTCTGTCATAGCGCCAACCAACGAAGCGTCACGGGTCAGAGGCACCCCCGGCATGATTGAACTCGAACAAGAAGATCCTATCCCGCAAGGCGACCTGGCCTTGCAGATCACTGCGTTGCCACGTGAAACCAACGGTTTCGGCGATATTTTCGGCGGCTGGCTGGTCGCTCAGATGGACCTGGCCGGCACCGCTATGGCCAGTCGCGTCGCCGGTGGCCGAGTGGCAACCGTGGCCATCGACCGTATGGCCTTCCTGGTCCCTGTGGCTGTTGGCGCGCAGTTGTCCTTCTATACCCAGACCCTGGAAATCGGCCGCAGCTCGATCCAGATGATGGTCGAGGTGTGGAGCGACGATCCGCTGTCCAGCGAATGGCGCAAAGTGACCGAGGCTGTGTTTGTGTTCGTTGCTATCGATGGCAGCGGCCGTACCCGTTCGGTTCCTCCTCGTCGCTGACACGGCTGCGCGGTAAACTTGAAGGTATGCAAGCGGTCGAAAACCGTACGGCAAACCAACGAGATCAAGCGCATGTCCACACCCAAGGTCGAATCCGAACAACACGGCGAGCTCAATTGCTGGCGCATCACCAGCGACACTGCCGAACTGCTGGTAGCCCAGCAGGGCGCCCAGGTTTTGAGCTATCAGCGGCTCGGCGAGCCGCCTTTGCTGTGGCTCAGCGAACAGGCCATCTTCAAGCAGGGTAAATCCGTGCGCGCCGGGGTTCCGGTGTGCTGGCCCTGGTTTGGCAACCTCAAGCGTAACCCCGCAGCTGTGCAAGCCATGTATCGCGGTGAAGACGGTCCGGCCCATGGCCTGGTGCGTGGTCGCGATTGGCAGTTGCTGAATATCGACAGCAGCGACAACACTGTACGGGTTGAATTCACCCTGTCCGAATCTCAGGGCGACCTCCCCGGTTGGCCACACAATGTCGAACTCAAGCTGAGCATCGTCATGGGCGAACAGCTGAGTATCACCCTCTCCAGCTACAACCTCGACAACGTCCCGATCACCATGAGCCAGGCGCTACACAGCTACTTTGCAGTCAGCGATGTGCGTGAGGTGCAGGTAGAAGGTGTTGATGGCCTGGGCTATATCGAAACCCTGGCCAACTGGGAGCAACGCACGCAACAGGGCAATCTGGGTTTTACCGGTGAGACTGATCGCATCTACTTGCAGGCCCCTGAGCAGTTGAGCATTGTCGACCCGAACTGGAACCGGCGTATTCGCCTGAGCAGCAGCGGTTCGCGCTCGGCGGTGATCTGGAATCCATGGACCGAACGGGCGGCCGAACTGGCGGACATGGCCGATGATGGCTGGCAGCGCATGCTGTGTATAGAGACTGCGAACGTCTGGGACGACGTGGTGACGCTGGCGCCTGGGGCGACGCATTCGCTGAGCCTGACTATCGGCAGCGAACTGCTCTAGGTCGCTAGCTTGACTGTAGGAGCCGGCAATGCCGGCTCCTACCGTTACAAATCGGCGTCTTCCACTACCCGCACCTTGGCCGCATCCATTGCATAGGCGGCGTCGGCCAGATCATTGCTGACTTTCTCGATTTTCAACGTGCCGTTGACCCACAGCGGTGTATAGATATCGTCCAGCTTCAAACCCTTGGGGTAACGCACCAGCACCAACTGATTTGGCGGTGGTGGCGGGACGTGGATGCAGGCCCCCGGATAAGGCACGAGGAAGAACAGCGTGCTGTTGCCCTTGGCATCAGTTTCCAACGGCACCGGATAGCCACCCAAACGGATCTGCCTGCCATTCATGGCGGCTACGGTCTTGTTCGAATACATCACCGCCGGTAAGCCCTTGGCCTGTTTCATACCCCCCTTCTCGGTGAAAGTGCCCATGGCTTCCGGGGAGTTGTGATCGATCTCCGGCATTTGCTCCAGCGCTTTCTGGTCCGACTTGGGCATCAGCTCCAGCCAGTCGGTTTCCGCCAGCTCAGCACGGGCCAGGCTGCTGATGAGCAACAATGAAAGCAGTAATACACGGCGCATGAAAATGCTCGGCAACAGAAATTGCCGAGCATTCTAGCCTGTCGTCAGTTCTTTTTGACCATGCCGTAGATCACCAGAAGCACAACCGCACCCACTAGCGCACCGAGGAAACCGGCGCCCTCTCCGGCCTGGTAGATGCCCAGCGCCTGGCCGCCGTAGGTCGCAGCGAGCGATCCGGCAATACCGAGGAGAATGGTCATGATCCAGCCCATGGTGTCATCGCCGGGCTTGATAAAGCGTGCCAGCAGACCGACGATCAGGCCGATGAAGATGGTTCCGATGATACCCATGGCATTCCCTCTGAATGAAGTGGCACTTGCCAAAGCCTAGTCAGCGCTTTGGCATCCTGCCATCAGAGGGATGCTGAAGAGTGGAAGTCCCTTCAGCCCTTGATCAGGGCTTCGACCTGCTGGATTTTTTGCTCCAGGGTCGCCATGTCATCACAACGCAGGGTGGCGTGACCAACCTTGCGTCCGACCTTGAAGGCCTTGCCGTAGTGATGCAGGTGGCATTCGTCGATGGCAACCACTTTGTCTACCGCCGGTACTTCACCGATGAAGTTGAGCATGGCGCTTTCGCCGACCTTGGCGGTCGAGCCCAGCGGCAAGCCAGCAACGGCGCGCAGGTGGTTTTCGAACTGGCTGCACTCGGCGCCTTCGATGGTCCAGTGCCCGGAGTTGTGCACCCGTGGGGCGATCTCGTTGGCCTTCAGGCCACCGTCGACTTCGAAGAACTCGAACGCCAGCACGCCGACATAGTCGAGCTGCTTGAGCACGCGACCGGCGTAGTCCTCGGCCAGGTTCTGAAGCAGGTGGTCTTCACTGGCAACCGACAGACGCAGAATGCCGTTCTCGTGGGTGTTGTGCACCAACGGGTAGAAACGGGTTTCGCCATCACGGGCACGCACGGCGATCAGCGAGACTTCGCCGGTGAACGGCACGAAGCCTTCCAGCAGGCATGGCACGCTGCCGAGTTCGTCGAAGGTACCCACAACATCCTCGGCAGTTCGCAGCACTTTCTGGCCTTTTCCGTCATAACCCAGGGTACGGGTCTTGAGCACGGCCGGCAGGCCGATGCTGGCCACTGCGGCGTCCAGGTCAGCTTGCGACTGGATGTCGGCGAACGACGGCGTCGGAATGCCCAGGTCCTTGAACATGCTCTTTTCGAACCAGCGATCGCGGGCGATACGCAGCGATTCGGCACTCGGGTAGACCGGGACAAATTGCGACAGGAAAGCCACGGTTTCAGCCGGGACGCTTTCGAACTCGAACGTGACCAGATCGACTTCGTCGGCCAGCTGGCGCAGGTGCTCCTGGTCGCCGTAATCGGCACGCAGGTGCTCACCCAATGGCGCGGCGCAAGCGTCCGGGGCCGGGTCGAGGAAAGCGAAGTTCATGCCCAGCGGCGTTCCTGCCAGGGCCAACATGCGACCCAGCTGGCCGCCACCGATTACACCGATTTTCATGCTTTTGACCTCAGGCCTGGCGCGGATCTGGATTGTCCAGAACGTTGTCTGTCTGCTCAGCGCGGAACTGCTTCAGCACCGTGTGGAACTGCGGGTGCTTGGCGCCGAGGATGCTCGCCGAGAGCAGCGCGGCGTTGATCGCACCAGCCTTGCCGATGGCCAGGGTGGCAACCGGAATACCGGCGGGCATCTGCACGATCGACAGCAGCGAATCGACACCGGAGAGCATCGACGACTGGACCGGTACGCCCAGAACAGGCAGATGGGTCTTGGCCGCACACATGCCTGGCAAGTGGGCAGCGCCACCGGCCCCGGCGATGATCACCTCAATGCCACGGCCTTCAGCCTCTTCGGCATACTGGAACAGCAAGTCCGGGGTGCGGTGGGCGGAAACCACCTTGACCTCGTAGGGAATGCCGAGTTTCTCCAGCATATCGGCGGTGTGGCTAAGGGTGGACCAATCGGACTTGGAGCCCATGATCACGCCAACCAGTGCACTCATCGTCGAGCCTCTCCTGCAAGCGCCTTCTGGCGCGCTAAAAGCAACAAGCCACGCAGGGGGACCGGCGTGGCTTGTCATACGGATTCTAAATCGACCGGATCGGCCGAAAGCGCGGGATTGTAGCGTATTTCCAGGCGGCCCGCCCACCCCCACAAGCACATGGCGGATCAAAGGGCAAGCTGTCTCGCGGGACAACTTTTCCGCAACAGACCCGCCCTGCGAAAGTCTTTCCAAGTGCCTCTCTTGTCGCCGGTATTGGAGCATGCGCCCATACCCACCTTGCGAAGGGGCTCCACTATGCCGTACATCAAACGACTCGCCACATTCCTGCTTCTGTCGTGCACCTTACGCTTGTCAGCTGCAATGGCCAACGACACCTTGATCGTCCACGTCTACCTGCACGATGAGCTGGCAGGAGTCAGCGAGCAATCGTTGCACAGCAATTACCTGCAACACTGGGAAGACGAAATGCGCGCGTTCACCTCACACCCGATCGAGGTGATATTCCATCGCAACATTGCGGGTATCACCGGCATCGACTATGCGGGCCGCAACAACGCGAAGGACACGCTGCAGGCCTTCCACCACGCCGTGGCCGACCTGAAATTCCAGCATTATCCAAAGGGCATCAACAAGTCGATCCTGGTGACCGAGAACGTTTTCGAGACACTCGACAATGGCAACGTTATCCAGGGCCTGGCGCAGTTCGAAGGTAACTTCGCAATTGCCTCACGCAGCTCCTACGCAAGCCCGGCGCACGAAATCGGCCATATGCTTGGGACAACCCATGAGGATGCCGAAAAGCAGACAAAGGCCTGGGTCCTCACATGCGAAACCTACGGATTCCCTGAGCGGGCTTGGAACCGGCCCCACTGCTACCGCTACAGCGACGCCAACCGCAACAACATCATTGCGCACCTGCAACGCCACTCGCAGTGAAACGTCAAGCCTCGCCCTGGGCGGCAGCCGACTCCAGCTTGCGCCATAACAGCCTTACGTTGGCCTTACGCACCAAGGCGCAGCGGTACAAGCGAATTTCCAGTGGCACGTGCCACTGGCTACCGCCGCAGATCACCAACTCGTTGCGCTCAAGCTCGGCACGCGCCGATAGCCGTGGCACCCAGGCGATACCCAGGCCTTCCAGGGCCATGCTTTTGAGGCTGTCGGCCATCGCCGTTTCATACACCGTAGTGAATCGCAGGGCGCGCTGGCGCAGCAGCAGATTGACCGAGCGCCCAAGAAACGCACCAGCGCTATAAGCCAGTAACGGCACACTGCCCTCGCCTTCGAGGTCGAACAGTGGCTTGCCGTCGGCGTCAGCGGCGCACACCGGGAGCATCTCAGTGTTGCCCATGTGCAGCGAAGGGAATATCTCGGCATCCATCTGCAGGGCAGCGTCGGGGTCATAGAACGCCAGCATCAGGTCGCAGCCGCCTTCACGCAAAGCATGCACCGCGTCGCCAACGTTGGTCGCCACCAGGCGAGTGGCAATGTTCAGGCCATCGTTACGCAACTGGGCGATCCAGCGCGGAAAGAAGCCCAAGGCCAGCGAGTGCGCTGCGGCAACTTGAATGACCTCACCCTGCCCGCCCTCCAGGTGATGCAAATGGCGCAGCACTTCGCCCAGCTGATCGACCACAGTACGCGCCGTCACCAGAAACAACTGACCTGCTGCGGTCAGCTCGATTGGCGTGCGCGAGCGGTTGACCAGGGTCAGCCCCAGCGCAGCCTCAAGGCTGCGAATGCGTCGGCTGAAGGCCGGCTGGGTCACGAAGCGGCGCTCGGCGGCCTGGGAAAAGCTGCGGGTCGCCGCCAGGGCGCTGAAGTCTTCCAGCCATTTGCTTTCAAGGTTCATCTGTCTCTCCAGGCATGCACCAAAATGGCACACGCTCGAATGTCGGTTGGCGTCACATCAACTATTATGCCGTTTGTGCATAGGTTAGCGTGCAACAGCATTGGCCGCAAAATCGCCGCAGGCCTAGGATTGGCGCCATTCCGGCATGTGCCGGGCCTACCTCGAGATGATATTTATCATGTCCGCTGCTGCATCGTTCCGCGTCGAAAAAGACCTGCTTGGCACCCTTGAAGTCCCAGCTGATGCCTACTACGGCATCCAGACCCTGCGCGCTGCCAACAACTTCCACCTTTCCGGTGTTCCGCTGTCGCACTATCCCAAGCTGGTTGTCGCCCTGGCGATGGTCAAGCAGGCGGCTGCCGACGCCAACCGTGAGCTGGGCCACCTGAGCGATGCCAAGCACGCCGCCATCAGCGAGGCCTGCGCCCGTCTGATCCGCGGTGACTACCACGAGCAGTTCGTGGTCGACATGATTCAAGGCGGTGCTGGTACTTCTACCAACATGAACGCCAACGAAGTAATCGCCAACATCGCGCTGGAGGCCATGGGCCACCAGAAGGGCGAGTACAAGTACCTGCACCCGAACAACGACGTGAACATGGCGCAGTCGACCAACGACGCCTACCCGACCGCGATCCGTCTGGGTCTGCTGCTCGGTCACGATGCCCTGCTGGCCAGCCTCGACAGCCTGATTCAGGCCTTCGCCGCCAAAGGCAAGGAATTCGACCACGTTCTGAAGATGGGCCGTACCCAGCTGCAGGACGCCGTGCCGATGACCCTGGGCCAGGAATTCCGCGCTTTCGCCACCACCATGACCGAAGACCTGCAGCGCCTGCGCTCGCTGGCTCCGGAACTGCTGACCGAAATCAACCTGGGTGGCACCGCCATCGGCACCGGCATCAACGCCGACCCTGGCTACCAGGCCCTGGCCGTACAGCGTCTGGCGACCATCAGCGGCCAGCCGCTGGTACCAGCAGCCGACCTGATCGAAGCCACCTCGGACATGGGCGCCTTCGTCCTGTTCTCGGGCATGCTCAAGCGGACCGCAGTCAAGCTGTCGAAGATCTGCAACGACCTGCGTCTGCTGTCCAGCGGCCCACGTACCGGCATCAACGAGATCAACCTGCCAGCGCGTCAGCCAGGCAGCTCGATCATGCCAGGCAAGGTCAACCCGGTAATCCCGGAAGCCGTGAACCAGGTGGCCTTCGCCATCATGGGCAACGACCTGGCCCTGACCGTCGCTGCCGAAGGCGGCCAGCTGCAGTTGAACGTGATGGAACCGCTGATTGCCTACAAGATCTTCGATTCGATCCGCCTGCTGCAACGTGCCATGGACATGCTGCGCGAGCACTGCATCGTCGGCATCACCGCCAACGAACAGCGCTGCCGTGAACTGGTCGAACACTCGATCGGCCTGGTCACCGCCCTGAACCCGTACATCGGCTACGAGAACGCGACCCGTATCGCTGCCATCGCCCTGGAAAGCGGCCGTGGTGTGCTGGAACTGGTCCGCGAGGAAGGCCTGCTGGACGAAGCGATGCTCAACGACATCCTGCGTCCGGAAAACATGATTGCTCCGCGTCTGGTGCCGCTGAAAGCGTAACCGATGCTGTAACACCGCTCACCAGGTCGAGGGACTAGACACCTCTCACCTTTTGAGGGCCCAGGGATCACTCCCCGGGCCCTTTTTTTATGCCCGCTCCACAGGTGGCGTATCGTTGACGGCATGGCGTACTGTGCACAGCTAACGACAAGCCGACCACGGAGACAGGCCCATGACAACCGCACACCCCGCTCGCAACATCATGTTGCTGTATACCGGTGGCACCATCGGCATGCAGGCCAGCGCCAACGGCCTGGCCCCGGCCTCGGGTTTCGAGCAGCGGATGCGCGAGCAACTGGTCGGACGTGCCGATATCCCGCAATGGCAGTTCCGCGAAATGCAGCCGCTGATCGACAGCGCCAACATGACGCCCCAGTACTGGCAGCGCCTGCGCGAGGCGGTAATCGAGGCCGTCGATGGCCAAGGCTGCGATGCCGTGCTGATTCTGCATGGTACCGATACCCTCGCCTACAGCGCTGCCGCCATGAGCTTCCAGCTCCTCGGCCTGCAAGCGCCAGTGCTGTTCACCGGTTCCATGCTGCCGGCCGGGGTTGCCGACAGCGATGCCTGGGAAAATCTGCTCGGCGCCCTGCAGGCTCTGGCCCAAGGCCTTGCCGCAGGTGTGCAGCTGTATTTTCATGGCGAACTGCTCGAACCCAACCGCAGCGCCAAAGTGCGCAGCTTTGGCCGGCACCCGTTTGTCACGCTCAAGCGCTTCGGTGGTGCAGCCAAAGTGCAGCCTTTGCCAAGTGAACTCGACTATCGGCAGCCAAAACAAACCGCCACGGTCGCCGTACTGCCACTGGTACCCGGCTTCGGCGCCGCGCTGTTGCAAGCGGCGCTCGACAGCGGTGCGCAGGGCCTGATCCTGGAATGCTTCGGCAGCGGCACCGGACCGGCTGACAATGCGGCGTTTCTCGATGTCCTGGCCCAAGCGCAGGCACAAGGAGTGGTAGTGCTGGCAATCACCCAGTGCCATGAAGGTGGGGTCGAGCTGGATGTATATGAAGCCGGCAGCCGCTTGCGTCAGGTCGGGGTGTTGTCCGGGGGCGGGATGACCCGCGAAGCGGCGTTCGGCAAGTTGCAACTACTGCTCGGCGCCGGCTTGCCGCTGGCAGACGTGCGCCGCCTGATCGAGCTCGACCTGTGTGGCGAGCTGCGCTGACTCCGGCAAGGCACGTATATTGCTCGCTTGCCGGTAGCCCTTCAGCAGGAAGCCCGACATGCTCCACTCACACCTCACGACCCTCAACGCCGTGTCATTGGTGCTACAGGCCTTCAAGGATGACGACGTAGACGCTACGGCGCTCCTCGCCGGTAGCGGAATCAGCCCGGCCGACCTTGGCCGCGCCGACTCCCGCATCACCACCCGCCAGGAGCTGCTGGTGTGCGCCAACGCCGTGGCGCGGCGCCGTGAAGTGGGCCTGGAACTGGGCCGGCGCATGCATGTTTCCTGCTACGGCATGCTCGGTTACGCCCTGCTCTCCAGTGCCACCTTAGGTGACGCTTTGCGCCTGGCCATGCAATATCCGGCGCTGCTGGGAACACTTTTCCAGCTGCGCCTGATCGAAGACGGTGAGCGTATCTGGTTCAGCGCCAGCAATTATCGCGAAGACCCGCACCTGGCAGCATTCAACGCCGAGTTCTGCCTGACCTCGTTGAAAGTCATCTGTGATGACCTGCTCGGGCAATCGCTACCGCTGCTGGCATCGCGCTTTGCTCATGCCGCTCCCGATTACCAGGCGCTGTACGCTGAAACTTTCAACTGCCCGCTGCATTTCGAGGCCAGCGATAACGCCTTTGCCTTCGAACGTCGCTGGCTGGATATGCCCTTGCCATTGGCCGACCAGATCACTCATCGGGCCATGAGCGAACGCTGCCGCCGGCAGAACCTGGAATTCACCGGTCGCCAGGCCTGGCTGGGGCGCATCCGTCAGTTGCTGCTCGATCAACTGGATGCCGCCCCCGGGCTGGAGGGTCTGGCAAAACAGATGAACTGCTCATCGCGCACCCTGCGTCGGCATCTACAGGAGCTGGGCAGCAGCTACCAACAGTTGCTCGACGAGCTACGATTCGAGCGAGCCAAGCAGTTGCTGGCCGAAGACCAGCTGCCGATCTATCAAATTGCCGAAGCGCTGGGCTTCAGCGAAACTGCCAGTTTCCGCCATGCATTTCTGCGCTGGAGCGGCGTAGCGCCAAGCCATTTCCGTGCCTGACTGGCGCGCAGTTCGCCGCGCGGGGCGATATCCGGACAGCCAGGCTGGCCACATCGATCCCCTTTTGGCCGTTTCCGCCGTTCTGAACCGGGGCCGATCCATCAACAATGGACCTATGCCAGTACCCCCGGAGAACAATAAATGCTGACAATTTATTCCGATGACCATCACCTTCATCACGGCCGCTGCGAGTTGATCGACGGGCAACTGATGCCCTGCTTCGAAATGCCTTCACGTGCTGACCATGTGCTGGAACGGGTCAAGACCCGTGAACTGGGCCCGGTTCAAGGCCCTGCAGATTTTGGCCGTGCGCCACTGTTGCGCGTGCACAGTGCCGATTACCTGAGTTTCTTCGAGAGCGCCTGGCAGCGCTGGGCCAGCCTTGGCCACGATGGCGACCTGCTGCCCTTCACCTGGCCAGCGCGCACCTTGCGCAGCATCAAGCCCAAAGGCCTGCATGGGGAACTGGGCTACTACAGCTTCGACGCCGGCGCGCCCATTACCGCCGGGACCTGGCAGGCCGTCTACAGCGCAGCGCAAGTCGCACTCACCGCCCAGGCTGCCGTGCAGGCTGGTGCCCACAGTGCCTTTGCCCTGTGCCGTCCACCAGGACACCACGCCGCCAGCGATGTCATGGGCGGCTACTGCTACCTGAACAACGCCGCCATTGCTGCCCAGGCGTTCCTCGACCACGGCCAGCGCAAAGTCGCGATCCTTGATGTCGATTACCACCACGGCAACGGCACCCAGGAAATATTCTATCGGCGCAGCGACGTGTTCTTCGCCTCGATTCATGGCGATCCACAGGCCGAGTTCCCGTTCTTCCTCGGCTATGCCGACGAACGAGGCGAAGGCGAAGGCCTGGGCTACAACGTCAACTACCCGTTACCCGCAGGCAGTGACTGGTCAACCTGGAGCAACGCCCTGGATCAGGCTTGCGAGCGCATCGCCGCTTATGCGCCAGACGTAGTGGTGGTGTCGCTCGGCGTCGATACCTTCAAGGACGACCCGATCTCCCAGTTCAAACTGGACAGCCCCGATTACCTGAAAATGGGCGAGCGTATTGCCCGCCTCGGCAAACCGACCCTGTTCGTCATGGAAGGCGGTTATGCCGTCGAGGAGATCGGGATCAATGCCGTGAACGTACTTGAAGGTTTCGAAGCGCTTCTATGATCGTCAACCACGCCAGGCACGCCGCAAGCGTGCCAGGGCGTCGGCAATCCGCGCTTCGTCCACTGCAGCGAAGCCCAGCACCAGCCCCGCACGGTTATCCACAGGGGTAGTCGAGTCAGGCAACCAGTAATCGCTCAGGGCATTGAGTTCGACGCCAACAGCCTCGGCCTGGGCGATCAGCTGTTGCTCGCGGGCATGGCTGTCGACATCAATCTTCACGTGTAATCCCGCCGCCACCTCCGGCATTGGCCCCAGGCCCGGGATATCCACAGGCCAGCCTGATTGCAATGCATTGCGCCGACTCAACGCAGCGCGCCGCACCCGGCGAATGTGCCGTTGAAAATGCCCCTGGGCCATGAACTGCGCCATCACCGCTTGCGTGCCGACCTCCGAATGCCTGACCGCCAGCGCCCGGCAACGCGAGAAGGCTTGCACCAACTGTTGCGGCAGCACCAGATAGCCCAGGCGCAACGCGGGAAAGGCAATCTTGCCGAACGTGCCGACATACAACACCCGCCCGCTACGATCCAGCGCCGCCAACGGGGCCAACGGCGCCCCACTGTAGCGGTACTCGCCGTCGTAATCGTCCTCGATGATCCAACCATCCTTGCGCTGCGCCCAGTCCAGCAACTCCAGGCGCCGGGCCAGGCTCATGGTGACCCCGGTGGGATACTGGTGCGAAGGGGTCACATAACTCAGACGACAGTGCGCCACGTCATAGAGGGCAGCGCAGTCCAGCCCTTCATTGTCGACAGCAATGCCGCGCACTTGCGCACCGGTCAGGGCGAAGGCATTACCGGCGGCACGATAGCCGGGGTTTTCCACAGCCACCACGTCGCCCGACTCCAGCAGCAACTGTGCACAAAGGCTTATCGCCTGCTGCGCACCACTGGTGATCACAATTTGTTCAGCAGTGCAGGAAAGCCCACGCGATCGACGCAAATAGGTGGCAATCAACTCACGAAGCTCGGTTTCCCCCGCCGGATCACCGTAGCCCAGCGCTGCAGGATCCGGATTGCGCCAGAATCCCGCCTGCAGCTTGGCCCAGACGTCGAAGGGAAACAGATCGAGCGCCGGTAAACCGACACGGAACGCCCGCGGCGGGCCGCTTTTCGGCACGGGTAAATGGTACTTTTCCAGCCGCTCCAACGGGCCATTGTGGATAACATTACTGGATAAAATCTCAGTACTTTCAAGCGATTTTGTGGATAACCCTGTGGAAAAACCCAGGGATAACCCTGTGGATATTTTTGTGGATAGTTTTGGCAACTGACTCACATAGGTCCCGTCGCCGACCCGGCTCTCGATATAGCCTTCGGCGTACAGCTGGTCATAGGCACGCACCACGCTGTTGCGCGACAGTGCCAATGCCGCGGCCATGTCACGGGTGGCCGGCAAGCGCGTACCGCTGCTCAAACGACCATCCAGCACGCGCAGGCGCAGCGCCTGGTAAAGCTGACGGCTCAGCCCCTGGCGGCGGTCAAGAACAATACCCGTAGGGTCGAACGGCAATGCGAAAGGACGCACGTTCATGACAATGGACCTATCAAATTAGCTGGAAATGGCTCTTACCATAGACCAATAGCCTGCCTAGGATTGGACCATTCGCCAAGGACAATCCTCATGTTCACACCTTCGAGCTACAAGGAAACCGATCTTTCCCAACTGCACCAGCAGATCGAGCAGACCCGCTTGGCAGTGCTGGTGACACTGGGTGAACAGGGCCTGCAGGCCAGCCACCTGCCCCTGTTGCTGGACCGCAGTCAAGGCAGCAACGGCACCCTCTACGGGCACTTTGCCCGCGCCAACCGGCAATGGCAGGAACTGGCCAACGGTGCCGAGGCCCTGGTGGTGTTTGCCGGACCCGACGCCTATGTCAGTGCCGGTTACTATCCGAGCAAGGTCGAGGATCCGCGCACCGTACCGACCTGGAACTACCTGGCCGTGCATGCCTGGGGCAAGGCCGAGGTGTATCACGACGCCGAACGTCTGCTGGAGATCGTCCGGCGCCTGAGCGACCATCATGAACAGACTCAAGCCAAGCCGTGGTCAGTGGATGAAGCGCCCGCCGATTACATGGCTGCAATGCTCAAAGCGATTGTCGGCTTTGCCCTGCCCATCGAGCGCCTGCAAGGCACCCGTAAACTCAGCCAGAACCGTTCGGCCATCGATATCGAAGGTGTGCGTACGAGCCTGGCCAACAGCACCGACCCTCTGGACAACCAACTGGCCGCAGTGATGCGCCAATCTTGAAGGAATCTCACATGCCGACCGTTACGATCCGCCCGGTTACTGCCAATGACCACAGCGTCTGGCTGCCCCTGTGGCAGGCCTATCAACGCTTCTACGAGACCCGCATTGGCGATGAGGTGACCGCCGTGGCCTGGCAGCGCATGCTCGCCCCTGATGAGCCGACCAATGCCGCACTGGCCTGGGTCGATGGCAAAGCGGTGGGCATGGTCCACTGGATCTATCACCGCTCGAACTGGAGCATCGAGAACTCGTGCTACCTTCAGGATCTCTATGTCCAGAATGAGCAACGTGGCCTCGGGATCGGCCGCCAGTTGATCGAATACGTCTACGCTACGGCGAAGGAAGCAGGCTGCGCCAAGGTTCACTGGCTGACCCATGAAACCAACGCCACCGCCATCCGCCTTTACGAGCAGGTCGCAGAGCGGCCCGGCTTCATCCAGTTTCGCAAACCGCTGTAAGCCCTGGAGCCTTTACATGAGTGCATCGTTGAACTGGCACCCGGCCAAACGCCCGCAACCGACACCCCTGGTCGGGCGCTTCATTCGCCTGGAAAAGCTTGATCCGCGCCGTGACCGCGAAGACCTCTGGCAGGTATTCCAGGGCCCCGACGCCGACCCGAAACTCTGGGATTACCTGGCCTACGGGCCATTCACCGAGCGTGAAGACTTCGACCACTGGCTCGACAGCAATGCGGCCAGCAGCGATCCGTTGTTCTACAGCGTCATTGACAGCAGCAACGGCCAGACACAAGGCATCCTCAGCCTGATGTCGATCGTTCCCGACCAAGGCCGTATCGAAATCGGTCACATTGCCTTTGGCGCTGCCATGCAGCGCACACCCAAAGGCACCGAGGCTGTCTACCTGCTGGGCAAGCTGGCATTCGAACTGGGCAACCGGCGCCTGGAGTGGAAGTGCAACAACGACAACGTCCGTTCCAAACGTGCAGCCGAACGCTTTGGCTTCAGCTTCGAAGGGGTGTTTCGCAAGCATATGGTAATCAAGGACAGGAATCGCGATACGGCCTGGTTCTCGATTACCGATGATGACTGGCCGGCGATTGCGGCGGGGTTTGAGCGCTGGTTGGGGGAAGACAATCAGCGGCCAACGGGCCAGGTGCAAACACTGGAAGCCTGTCGCGCGGCCCATTGATACATGAATGCAAGCGTGAAAAAAAGGGGAGCATACGCCCCCCAGAGGTTAACCGCTTGTAGATGAAGGCCTGAAAATCAGCCCTCGATCTCGATCAGGATTTCGCCCGGGTTGACCCGGTCGCCCTTGGCCACGTGGATGGCGGTGACCTTACCGGCGATGGCCGCCTGGACTTCGGTTTCCATCTTCATCGCTTCGGTGATCAGTACCGGCTGGCCGGCCTTGACCATGTCGCCTTCCTTGACCAGCACATCGACGATGTTGCCTGGCATGGTGGTGCTGACATGACCGGGTGCACTGGCCTGCTTGCGCTTGCTGCCGCCGCCGCCGACGAATTCGTTGAGCGGTTCGAACACCACTTCTTCCGGCATGCCGTCGATCGACAGGTAGAAGTGACGCTTGCCTTCGGCCTTGACGCCCACACCGGTAATGTCAACGCGGTAGGTTTCGCCGTGGACGTCGATGACGAACTCGGTCGGTACGCCTTCACCACCGGCCGACGCCACCGCGCCAGCTTCTGGAATCGGCAGCAGCACTTCAGGGGCCAGGGTGCCGGCTTCGCGTTCTTCGAGGAACTTGCGCCCGATTTCCGGGAACATGGCAAAGGTCAGCACGTCTTCTTCGGACTTGGCCAGGTTGCCGATATCAGCACGCAGCTTGCTCATTTCCGGCTTGAGCAGGTCTGCCGGGCGCACGTCGATGACTTCTTCGCTGCCGATTGCCTGACGGCGCAGGTTCTCGTCGACCACACCCGGGGCCTTGCCGTAACCGCCTTGCAGGTACAGCTTCACCTCGTTGGTGATGGTCTTGTAGCGCTCGCCAGCCAGCACGTTGAAGAACGCCTGGGTACCGACGATCTGCGAGGTCGGGGTCACCAGCGGCGGGAAGCCGAGGTCTTCACGCACCCGTGGGATCTCGGCCAGCACTTCATTCATGCGGTGGAGTGCGCCCTGCTCCTTGAGCTGGTTGGCCAGGTTGGAAATCATTCCGCCCGGTACCTGGTTCACTTGCACACGAGTATCGACAGCGGTGAACTCGCTTTCGAACTGGTGGTACTTCTTGCGCACAGCGTAGAAGTACAGGCCGATTTCCTGCAGCAGCTCAAGGTCCAGACCGGTATCGAACTCGCTGCCCTTGAGCGCCGCGACCATCGACTCGGTACCTGGATGGCTGGTACCCCAGGCAAAGCTGGAGATCGCCGTGTCGATATGATCGGCACCGTTCTCGATCGCTTTGAGCTGGCACATGGCAGCCAGACCGGCGGTGTCGTGCGAGTGGACGAACACCGGCAGCGACTGCTCGGCCTTCAGCGCCTTGACCAGTTCGCCTGTGGCGTACGGGGTCAGCAGGCCAGCCATGTCCTTGATCGCCACCGAGTCGCAGCCCATGGCTTCCATCTGTTTGGCCTGAGCCACGAAAGCATCGATGGTGTGCACCGGGCTGGTGGTGTAAGCGATGGTGCCCTGGGCGTGCTTACCGGCGGCCTTGACCGCTTCGATGGCCACCCGCAGGTTACGCACGTCGTTCATGGCATCGAAGATGCGGAATACGTCGATACCGTTGACGGCGGCCTTGGCCACGAAGGCTTTGACCACATCGTCACTGTAGTGGCGATAGCCCAGCAGGTTCTGACCGCGCAACAGCATCTGCAGACGGGTGTTCGGCAGCGCTGCACGCAGTTTACGCAAACGCTCCCACGGGTCCTCCTTGAGGAAGCGCACGCAGGCGTCGAACGTCGCGCCACCCCAGACTTCCAGCGACCAGTAACCGACCTTATCGAGCTTGTCGCAGATCGGCAGCATGTCTTCGGTACGCATGCGGGTGGCCAGCAGGGACTGGTGGGCGTCGCGCAGGATTGTGTCGGTTACAAAGATTTTCTTGGACATTATGGGATTCCTCACAGGCCTGCGTGGGCGGCAATGGCGGCAGCGATGGCCAGGGCCAGCTCTTCGGGTTTGCGCTTGATCGAGTAGTTGGTCAGTTCCGGATGGCTTTCAACGAAGCTGGTATTGAACTGACCGCTGCGAAATTCCGGATTGCGCAGGATTTCCTGGTAGTAGGCGGCAGTGGTCTTCACCCCTTGCACGCGCATGTCGTCCAGGGCCCGCAGGCCGCGGTCCATGGCTTCTTCCCAGGTCAGCGCCCAGACCACCAGTTTCAGGCACATGGAGTCGTAGAACGGTGGAATGGTGTAGCCGGTGTAGATCGCCGTGTCGGTACGTACACCGGGACCGCCGGGTGCGTAGTAACGGGTGATCTTGCCGAAGCTGGGCAGGAAGTTGTTCTTCGGATCTTCAGCATTGATCCGGAACTGCAGGGCAAAGCCGCGGTGCTGGATATCTTCTTGCTTGACCGACAGCGGCAAGCCCGAAGCAATACGGATCTGCTCGCGAACAATATCGATACCTGTGATTTCTTCGGTGATGGTGTGTTCCACCTGAACCCGGGTGTTCATCTCCATGAAATACACTTCGCCATCGGCGAGCAGGAACTCCACGGTACCGGCGTTCTCGTAGCCCACCGCCTTGGCTGCGCGCACCGACAGGTCACCGATATAGGCGCGCTGTTCAGGGGTCAGTTGCGGGCTTGGGGCGATTTCGATGAGCTTCTGGTTACGGCGCTGGATCGAGCAGTCGCGCTCGAACAGATGCACAACGTTGCCGAAGCTGTCACCGAGGATCTGCGCCTCGATGTGTTTCGGATTGACGATGCATTTTTCCAGGAACACTTCTGCCGAACCAAAAGCCTTGGTCGCTTCGGAAATTACCCGCGGGAATGCTTGCTCCAGCTCTTCGCGACTGTTGCAGCGACGAATACCGCGACCGCCACCGCCGGAGGTGGCCTTGAGCATCACCGGATAACCGATACGGTCACCCTCCTCAAGCGCTTCATGGATGTCGGCAACGTTGCCTTCAGTGCCCGGGGTCACCGGCACACCGGCCTTGATCATGCTGCGGCGGGCTTCGGTCTTGTCGCCCATACGACGAATGACTTCGGCGGCCGGACCAATGAATTTGATCCCACGTTCAGCGCAGATGTCCGCAAGTTCAGCGTTCTCCGACAGAAAACCATAACCGGGATGCAAAGCATCACAACCGGTTTCCACTGCCAGGTTCACCAGCTTGCGCGGGTTCAGGTAGCCGGCCAGGGGCTCGGCACCAATGCTGTGGGCCTCATCGGCACGCTTGACGTGCAAGGCATGGCGGTCGGCGTCGGAGTAGATCGCCACGGAGCGAATGCCCATTTCGGCGCAGGCACGCACGATCCGAACAGCAATTTCACCCCTGTTGGCGATCAGGATTTTTTTTATCACTGGAGTATTCCCAAGGCCGCTAGAACAAACGAGCCGGCAACGCCGGTCGGCGCGTGACCAATCGTCGCTGGCCAGTCGCATCTTTACCCTAGCGCTGTCTCTGAATAAACAAAAATCAATATTTATTAGGGCGTGCATTAGCAAAAGCTTATAGTGCTGTTACAAGGTTTTGCCGGGATGTGGAGAAAATGCGTAAGTCATTGATGCGTATGACATTGCGTCAGTTGCAGATCTTCAATGAGGTCTGTGATTTGCGTTCCTACAGCCGCGCGGCCGAGGAGATGAACCTCACGCAACCCGCCGTTAGTCTACAGATCCGCCAGCTCGAAGAACTGGTGGGGCAGCCGCTGTTCGAGTACGTCGGCAAAAAACTCTACCTGACCGAAGCTGCCGAAGCCCTGCAGCGCGCCAGCCGGGACATCTTTGGCCGCCTGGAAAGCCTCGATATGCAGCTCTCCGACATGCAGGGCTCGCTTCAGGGGCAGCTGAAGCTGGCGGTCGAGTCCAGCGCCAAGTACTTCGTCCCACACCTGTTCGCCGCCTTCAAGCGACTGCACCCTGAGGTCAATCTTACCCTCACAGTGGTCAATCGGGCCCAGGCCATCCGTCGCCTCTCGGACAACCGTGACGACCTGATCATCATGTCCATGGTGCCTCAGGACATGGGCCTGGAATTCCTGCCGTTCCTCAACAATCCGATTGTCGCCGTGGCACCGCCGGATCATCCTTTGTGCAAGCTGGAAAAGCTGCGTCTGCAGGACCTGGAGCCGCATACCCTGCTAGTTCGTGAACAAGGCTCGGGCACCCGCAAGGCGTGTGAGGAGTACTTCAAAGACAAGCGCGTGCACTTCACCCAGACCCTTGAGGTCGCCTCGGCCGATGCCCAGCGCGAATGTGTGATTGCCGGCCTGGGCATTGCCCTGCTGACCCGTCATGCGCTGAACCTGGAACTGGCTACCGGCGTGTTGCGCGAGCTGCCGGTCGAAGAGCTGCCGCTGTACCGCAGCTGGTGCGTGGTGCAGTCCAAGGCCAAGCGGCAATCACCGGTGGCCTTGGCCTTTCTTGCCTTCATCCGCAGCGAACGAACGCAAATCAGCGGGCTTGTTGAGCGTTTTTCGGGGCGTTTGCCGCCGATACCTGCCATACGCTGATGGCCTGCAGTTCGGGGTAATCGGCGATTTCCTGAAGCAAGCGACGTTGCTCGGAGTAGCTTTCGATCGCGCGGCGGAACTCCATGCGGCGCTGGTCTTTCTCCTGCTGCTTGCGGGATTTGGCGTTGGGTTGATACGAGCCATCGAGTTCACGAGCCATTGCATATCTCCCTGATCGAGTGCGGGAGCTTCAGCCTGACAACGCGACATTACGATTTAGCGGCGCACCAATGACAAATCAATGAATCGGCAAACCCGCTCCTACCGAGGTCCAGATCAGTCGTCCATCGCCTTCACCGACTTGGGTGACAGGCGCAGGCTGCGCAAGCTGCGTTTGACGCTCTTGAGGTGATTGACCAGGCTCGGACCACGCGCCATGGCCACGCCCATGGCGAGCACATCGATCACCACCAGGTGGGCAATGCGCGAGGTCAGCGGGGTGTAGATTTCCGTGTCTTCGTGTACGTCGATCGCCAGGTTGACGGTCGACAACTCGGCCAACGGTGTCTGGCTCGGGCACAGGGTAATCAGCGTTGCACCGCTTTCACGCACCAGGTTGGCGGTGATCAGCAGGTCCTTGGAGCGCCCTGACTGGGAAATGCAGATGGCCACATCACCCGGCTTCAGGGTCACCGCCGACATTGCCTGCATATGCGGGTCCGAGTACGCAGCCGCCGTAAGCAGCAGACGGAAGAACTTGTGTTGGGCGTCAGCCGCCACTGCGCCGGACGCGCCAAAGCCATAGAACTCGACACGCTGGGCCTGGGCCATGGCCGAAACCGCTCGCTGCAGGGCCTGAGGGTCGAGGTGCTCGCGCACTTCCATCAGGGTATGCAGGGTGGTATCGAAAATCTTCAGGCTGTAATCGGCGACCGAGTCGTCTTCATGAATGGCGAACTGGCCAAAACTGGCACCAGCCGCCAGGCTCTGGGCCAGCTTGAGCTTGAGGTCCTGGAACCCGGAACAACCGATGGCTCGGCAAAAGCGCACGATGGTCGGCTCGCTGATACCAACGCTGTGGGCAAGATCGGCCATGGAGCTGTGCATGACGGCTGCGGGATCCAGCAGCACGTGATCGGCAACTTTGAGTTCCGATTTGCGTAGCAGATGGCGCGACTGGGCGATGTGTTGCAACAGATTCAAGGGCAGGACTCGGTTATGATCGACTGACCGGGTTGTAGCTTTCTTGTAGTTATACTACATGACCGGCGACCCGCCCAGCTAAACGAACCAGGAGAGTGGTGGTATTGACTATCCCTTGCGACATTATGGTGTTCGGCGGCACCGGTGATCTGGCCCTGCATAAACTGCTTCCGGCGCTCTATCACCTGTATCGCGAGGGCCGCCTGCACATCGCCGTGCGCATCATCGCCCTGGCCCGGCGCAACCTGCCACGCAGTGAGTATCTCAAGCTCGCCGAACGCCGCTGCCGGGCACAGATTGCCCGCAACGACTTTGACGAGGATGTCTGGGCGCGTTTCTCCGCACGTCTGGACTACTTCGCCATGGATGCCGCGCAAAGCGCCGACTTCGGTCGCCTGGCCCGTTTTCTCGGCGAACCGGGCGGGCTGACCCGGGTCTATTACCTGGCAACCGCGCCGAACCTGTTCGTACCCATCGCCAACCACCTGAAAGTTGCCGGCCTGGCCGAAAGCGAAGCACGCATTGTCCTGGAAAAGCCCATCGGCCATTCACTGGAGTCGGCTACCGCGATCAACCAGGCGATCGGCGCGGTGTTCGACGAGTCGCAGGTGTTTCGCATCGACCACTACCTGGGCAAGGAAACCGTGCAGAACCTCATGGCCTTGCGCTTTGCCAATGCCCTGCTGGAACCGGTGTGGCGTAACAACCAGATCGACCATGTACAGATCAGCGTGTGTGAAAGCCTCGGCGTAGAGAACCGCGGCGCTTACTACGACCGCGCCGGGGCGACCCGCGACATGCTGCAGAACCACCTGCTGCAACTGCTCTGTCTGGTGGCGATGGAGCCGCCCGCGCAATTCGAGGCGGAAGCGGTACGTGACGAAAAGGTGAAGATCCTCAAGGCCCTCAAGCCCATCGGCGGCCAGGACGTGCAGGACAAGACCGTGCGCGGCCAATACAGCGCCGGCAAGATTGGTGGCCAGGAAGTTCCTGCCTACTACTTCGAGAAAGATGTCGACAACGACAGCGATACCGAGACCTTCGTCGCCGTTGAAGCGCATATCGACAACTGGCGCTGGGCCGGCGTGCCGTTCTATCTGCGCACTGGCAAACGCCTGGCCAAACGTTCGTCGCAGATCGTCATCCAGTTCAAGCCCGTACCCCATCGCCTGTTCGAGGGCGATCAGGCCAACCAGCTACTGATCCAGCTGCAGCCAGACGAGCGCATCAGTCTGCAGATGATGACGAAAACGCCCGGCAAAGGTATGCGCCTAGAGCCTGTCGAGCTGAACCTGAACCTTGCTCAGGTATTCGGTCAGACCCGGCGCTGGGACGCTTATGAACGCCTGCTGCTGGATGTACTGGAAGGCGACTCGACACTATTCATGCGCCGTGACGAGGTCGAGGCGGCCTGGGCCTGGATCGATCCGATCCTCAATGGCTGGCAGGAACACTTCCAGGCGCCCAGGCCCTACCCGGCCGGCTCCAACGGACCGGAGCAAGCCCATAGCCTGCTGGCGCGCCAGGGTAGCGCCTGGCACGGCTGAAAGCCTTCCAGCTCCACTGAACACCTCGATAACCAGAAGATGGGTTTGCAACATGCGTTGCAAACCATCATCGAGGAATCAAGACATGAGCATCAAAACCAGCGACTGGAGCATTCAAAACGACCTGATGCCGGGCATCGGCGGGGGACGTTTTCGAGTACGCGGCACCATCACCGTCGCCCACCCAGGCATTACCCCTGTATTGGTAAAACCCGCTCTTCAGGACAAATCCTTTGCCTTGAACCTGGAGCTTAAGCTGGTGCAGGAAGACGGCATCTTCACCCAGGTGCAGACCGATAAAGAGGTCTGCTTCGAGATGTCTGGCGATCACAGTTACATCCCCCGCGTGAATGTACTGCATGATGGTGAGCACCTGACCACCATCAAAAAAATCATCACCACCAACTGACGCGTAAAACAGCAGGCCTGTGCCCGGGCGCAGCCTGCTAGCCGATCAGCCGGGTCATGCTTCTTCCCAGCAGATCGCGCAATGCACCGGCATCCACAGGTTTGCTGATCAGGTAACCCTGCACCTCGTCACACCCCTGCTCACGCAGCAAGGCTAACTGCTCCGGGGTTTCCACACCCTCGGCAACCACTTTCAGTTCCAGGCTCTTGGCCATGGCAATGATCGCCCGGGTAATGGCGGCGTCTTCACTGCCTTCGTGCAGGCCGCGGATGAAGGTCTGGTCGATTTTGACGTAGTCCACCGGGAAGCGCTTGAGGTAGCTGAGCGATGAATAGCCCGTGCCGAAATCGTCGATTGCCAGCTTGACCCCGAGCTCATGCAGTTGCTGAAAGGTCGTAATAATGTGCTCGACGCTGTCGAGTAACTGGCTCTCGGTCAGTTCCAGTTCCAGCAGGTGCGGTGCCAGGCCGCTTTCCTCCAGGACCTGGCGCACCAGGCTGACCAGTTTTCCTTGACGCAACTGATACACCGACAGATTCACCGAAACACGGATCGGCGCCAACCCCTGGCGCTGCCATTCGCACGCCTGCCAGCACGCCTGACGCAGGACGAATTCACCAATGGGGGCGATCAACCCGGTCTCCTCGGCCAGGCCGATGAACTCACTCGGTGGCACCATGCCCCATTGCGGGTGCTGCCAGCGCACCAGCGCCTCGGCCGCGAGCAGCTGCCCTTTGCGCAGGCACAGCTTGGGCTGGTAGTACACCAGCAACTGCCGCTCCTCGATGGCCTTGCGCAAGTGGTTCTCCAGTTGCAGGCGCTCGAGGGTGCTGGCACGCAGGTTCTCGGTGTAGAACTGAAAGCTGTCACCGCCCAGATGTTTGGCATGCTGCTTGGCCATGTCGGCCTGGCTGACCAGCGCGCCCAGGTCGAAGGTGGCCTCGGACAACAAGCTGATGCCTACCGAAGCACTGATCACCAGCTCATGGCCATCCAGGCGCTGCGGCACACGCAGCTTGTCCAGCAGACGCGTGGTCACCCGTACCAGGCTGGACAGATTGTTGTAGCCATCGAACAGCACGGCAAACTCATCGCCAGACAAGCGCGCCACGGTGTCGGCCTCCGGCACGGCGTTGGCGATGCGCTGGGCCATCTTTTTCAGCAGTTGGTCAGCCTGCTCATGCCCCAGGCTTTCATTGAGCAACTTGAAGCGATCCAGGTCGATGTGCAGCAACGCCAGGCTGCGGCCGTTAAGCCGGACCCGCTGCCCGGCATCGTGCAGACGCAGGCGGAATAGTGCACGGTTGGCCAGCCCGGTCAGTTCATCGTAATGCGCCAGGTAGCGCAGGCGCTCCTCCGACTCACGGCGTGTCGACAAGTCGGTGAAGAAGCCAACAATATTGCTGAGCGTGCCACGCGCATCACGCACCCCGTTCAGCTGCAGCCATTGCGGGTACAAGTCACCATTCTTGCGTGCTTCAACCAACTCACCCTGCCAGCGCCCCTGCTGCTCCAGAGCCTGTTCAATGGCCAGGCTATGGCGTCGCGCATCACGGCTGCAGGGCAGCTCCAGGGCGTTGCGTGAGAGCAGTTCTTCACGGGAGTAGCCAGTAACTTCGCAGTACGCCTGATTGACGGCCAGCAGTACGAAATTCGGATCAAGAATGGCAATACCTTCGCTGGCCGCCTCAAACACGGTGGCCGCCAGACGTTGCTGTTCTTCCTGAGCCTTCTGCGCAGAAACATCGCGGCGCGTGCCAAGCATGCGCACGACCTTACCATTGGTGCCGTGCTCAACCGCCCGGCCGCGGTCTTCAATCCAGCACCAGTGCCCCTGGCTGTGGCGCACCCGGTATTCGACCCGGTAATCCTCGCTGCGCCCTTTGAGGTGCTCGACCAGCGTGCGGCGTAACAACGGTAAATCGTCTGGATGCAGGCGCGGCTTGAGGTCATTGCGTACGCTGCGTACCTGGGCCGGCTCCAGGCCGAACAATTCACGTAGCTGGGTATGGTGGACCTCATCGGTTTCCAGGTTCCAGTCCCACAGCCCCAACTCACTGGCCTCCAGAGCCAACGCCAGGCGCTGCTCGCTTTTGCTTAGTGCATGGTTGGCCTGATTGACTCTCGACTCCAGGCCGACCTGGGCCTCACGCAATTGCTCCTCGATCAGACGCCGCTGTTCAACTTCGCCGGCCAGTGCCTGATTAAGCCGCTCGCTACGGCGCTGAGCCGTCTGCAGGTGTTCGATCAGTGCCTGGTTCTGAAAGCGCTTGAGCAGGCCGCCTTCGATCAGCCGATTGACCTGCCAGGCCACCACCAACAAGGCGCCCAACAAAATCAGGCCAAGCCAGCCCCAGCCTTGATGCTGCTCGTCGCCACTCCAGAATAAAAAAGCGATGGGAGGCAGCAGACAGGGCAAGGTAAAACTGAGGAAAGCCGGCAGGCTGACGGCATAGGCGATACTGGCGGACAGGGTCGCCGCCCCCAGCAGGCCGAATACCCAGGCCTGCTGCACAAAGTTATCCACAGGGACCAGGGCAATCGCGGCGCTGGCCAAGGTCAGGCCACTGAACCCCGATCCCAACAAAAACATACGCCACCAGGTCGGCCGAGCCTGGCGTTCGGGCATGGCCGAATCAAACGCGGCCACCTGGATAACCCGCAGGGCCACCAGCGCCATCAACCAGACCACCCAGACGCTGACCTGCAGGTAGCGCGCCGGGCTCCAGAGCAGCCAGGCACAGACCAGACCATTGAGCAGCATGAACAGCGTGGGCAGCAGCGAGCCTTGATAGAGCAGACGGGTGCGCTCTACCGCCAGTTGCGTAGAAAATTGCTTGCGAATACTCCCGCGTGTCTGCAGTGGCACGCCGACGGAGCCGGAACCAGATGTCATAGGCAGTGTTCTTGTAATGGTTAGCCCTAAACGTGCACGGAGCATACACAAGCAAGCGCCTGCACCAAACTGCTCTGGATCATTATTCTTCTGCGCGTTTTCCGACGAAAAGCGCTCAAGCCCGCAGGCCTTGGGCTGCAGAGCGATGACCGGCCGGTCGCAGCGACCAAGTTTTTCTACTGTATATTTGCCCAAGGGTTGCCCGCGCCCCTAAAATGGTCGGATGCGCGATGATCTCTCTCTCCTGTTGAACTCCCTCAACGACGCCCAACGCCAGGCCGTAGCGGCCCCCATTGGTCGTCAGTTGGTCCTGGCCGGTGCCGGCTCCGGCAAGACTCGTGTGCTGGTGCACCGCATCGCCTGGTTGATCCAGGTCGAGCAGGCCTCGCCGCACTCGATCCTGTCGGTGACCTTCACCAACAAGGCCGCTGCCGAGATGCGCCAGCGTATCGAGCAACTCATGGGTATCAACCCGGCCGGTATGTGGGTCGGCACCTTCCACGGCCTGGCCCATCGCCTGCTTAGGGCGCACTGGCAGGAAGCCGGGCTGAACCAGAACTTCCAGATCCTCGACAGCGATGACCAGCAACGCCTGGTCAAGCGGGTGATCCGTGAGCTGGGCCTTGATGAGCAGCGCTGGCCGGCGCGCCAGGCCCAATGGTTCATCAACGGGCAGAAGGATGAGGGGCTGCGCCCGCAACACATCCAGGCCAGCGGCGACCTGTACCTGGGTACCATGCGCAGCATCTATGAGGCCTACGAGGCGGCGTGCCAGCGCGCCGGGGTCATCGACTTCTCCGAGTTGCTGCTGCGCGCCCTGGACCTGTGGCGTGACCACCCGGGCCTGCTCGAACACTACCAACGGCGCTTCCGCCATGTGCTGGTGGACGAATTCCAGGATACCAACGCCGTGCAGTACGCCTGGTTGCGCCTGCTGTGCAAAGGTGGCGACAGCCTGATGGTGGTCGGCGACGACGACCAGTCCATTTATGGCTGGCGTGGGGCCAAGATCGAGAACATCCACCAGTACAGCGCCGACTTCCCCGACGCCGAGATGATCCGGCTGGAGCAGAACTACCGCTCCACAGCCGGCATCCTCAAGGCCGCCAACGCTCTGATCGCCAACAACAGCGATCGCCTGGGCAAGGAACTGTGGACCGACGGCGGCGATGGCGAGCCGCTGAGCCTGTATGCGGCCTTCAACGAACATGATGAAGCGCGCTACGTGGTCGAAACCATCGAGAGCGTGCTCAAGACCGGCCTGGCGCGTAGTGACATTGCCATCCTGTATCGCTCCAACGCCCAATCGCGGGTGCTTGAAGAAGCCTTGTTGCGTGAACGCATCCCTTACCGCATCTACGGTGGCCAGCGCTTCTTCGAACGCGCCGAGATCAAGAACGCCATGGCCTACCTGCGCCTGCTTGAAGGTCGCGGTAACGACGCGGCACTGGAGCGGGTGATCAACGTACCACCGCGAGGCATCGGCGAGAAAACTGTCGAAGCAATTCGCGACCACGCGCGGCACAGCGAGGTGTCGATGTGGGAATCGATGAACCTGCTGATCGCCAACAAGGCGCTCAAGGGCCGCGCGGCCAGTGCCCTGGCCGCATTCATCGAGCTGATTGAAAACCTTGCCGCCAAGGTCATGGAGATGCCACTGCACCTGATGACCCAGACGGTCATCGAACAGTCCGGGCTGATCATCTATCACCAGGAAGAAAAAGGTGAAAAGGGTCAGGCACGGGTAGAAAACCTTGAGGAACTGGTCAGCGCCGCGCGCAACTTCGAAACCAGCGAAGAAGACGCCGAACTTTCGCCACTGGCCGCATTCCTCGGCCATGCTTCGCTGGAAGCCGGTGATGCCCAGGCCGACGAACACGAAGACAGTATTCAGCTGATGACCCTGCACAGCGCCAAAGGCCTGGAATTCCCGCATGTGTTCCTGGTCGGCATGGAAGAGGGGCTATTCCCGCACAAGATGAGCCTGGAAGAGCCTGGCCGTCTGGCGGAGGAGCGTCGCCTGGCCTACGTCGGCATCACCCGGGCGATGCAGCAACTGGTGATGACCTACGCCGAAACCCGACGCCTGTATGGCAGTGAAACCTACAATAAGGTTTCCCGTTTCGTACGCGAGATTCCGGCGGGGCTGATCCAGGAAGTGCGCCTGTCCAACAGCGTCAGCCGCCCTTTCGGCTCAGGTCAAAAACAGAACAGCAGCAGCCTGTTCGCCAACGCGAACATCCCGCAAACGGCTTTCAACCTCGGCCAGCGTGTGCAACACGCGGTGTTCGGCGAAGGCGTGATCCTCAATTTCGAAGGGTCCGGCGCCCAGGCCCGGGTGCAGGTCAACTTCGCCGAAGGCAGCAAATGGCTGATGCTCGGCTATGCCAAGCTCGAAGCCCTGTAGGTAGAAATGTGGGAGCGGGCTTGCCCCGCGATATTGCAATCGCGGGGCAAGCCCGCTCCCACAGAACAGCGGCCCTGACTGCAGGCAAAAGATGGAAACATCTTGATGCTGGTCATGTGTCCTACAACCTGTGCACCATGACGCGCGTGCAATCCACAAAACGGGAATACCCTTCTATGCAACGTTTTCTTAGCATCGCCCTGGCGTTGTGCATCGGCCTGACGATGAGCCTCGACGCCAACGCCAAACGCATGGGCGGCGGCAAAAGCTCAGGCGCCGCGCCAATCCACCAGGCCCGCCAGGCTGCCCCGACTACTCCGGCTGCCTCACCAACCGCTCCAGGTCGTGCACCTGCAGCTGCCAGCGGCGCATCGAAATGGCTCGGCCCTCTGGCCGGTATCGCCGCCGGTGGCCTGCTGGCCTCGATGTTCATGGGCGACGGCTTCGATGGCATGCAGATCTTCGACATCCTGATCATGGCGCTGATCGCCTTCCTGGTGTTCCGCTTCATCGCCGCCCGTCGCCGCAAGCAGCAGCCACAAATGGCCGCCGCCGGTCACGCGCCGTTCCAGCGTGAAGTGCACCAGCCAACTGCCCAGCCGTCGATCTTCGGTGGTTCCGCCGCGCCAGCCGCTGCCGCCCGTCCGGTCATCAACGCGCCAGCCTGGTTCAACGAGCAGAATTTCCTGGCGGCTGCCCGTAACCACTTCCAGACGCTGCAGCAGCACTGGGACGCCAACGAAATGGACAAGATCGCCGAATTCGTTACTCCGCAAATGCTGCAGTTCCTCAAACAGGAACGTGCTGAGCTGGGTGATGGCTTCCAGTCCACCTACATCGACGACCTGAACGTGCAACTTGAAGGTGTCGATGATCGCGCCGACAAGACCATCGCCACCCTGACCTTCAGCGGTGTGTCGAAAACCTCGCGCTTCGACCAGGGTGAAGTGTTCAGCGAAAGCTGGAACATGGAACGCGCCCAGGGCGAAAACCAGCCTTGGCTGGTCGCCGGGATCCGCCAGAACGGCTGATCTTGAGGCATTGCACAAAAAAACCCCGGGCTTGTCCCGGGGTTTTGCTTTTAGCGCAGCGGGCTACTAGGGTATAACGCGCAGCGTGTCGTAAAGGTTAGAGGATAGAACCGTGGAAGAAGTCATCGAACAGCTCCGAGAAGCCAATGAACCGGTACCGGTGCCGCTGGAGTTGCCGGACGAAGACCAGCTGGTCGAAATCGAAGAAGAGTTGTTCATCAACATTCCATTCGTCTTCAAGGAGTTCCTGCTGACGGTCAGCGACGTGGTCTATGGCAGCCTGGAGCCCGTCACTGTCACCGATCCGCAGTCGCACACTTACCTGCCGGAGGTGGCGGCCAACGCCTGGGATGCGGGTGTGCCGCGGGACCTGATCCCGATCTGCCAGGATGGCGACGATTACTACTGCGTCGAAGAAGACGGCACTGTCGTGCTGTGGTCCGGCGAAGAAGAGATCGTCACCGAAGAAAGCTGGGAATCGGTCTGGCACTGGGCACGGGATGTCTGGCTGGAAAGTTGAATGAGAAATATCCTCACAAATTAACGGCCCTTCGCCACTAATGTTCGTAGAATCGCCATGCCTTTCTGTGCGTGGCGATTTGCTACCACTCCATCCCCTCGGACATTCGAATCGTCCGCGCAGGAAGCGTCTTGCCCCATCGCCCTAGTGATGATTCTCCTGATGGTTGTCCAGCGTCTCCAGCAACGCGATCTGCATGCGCGTGTGCACGCGGATAAGCCAGCGCCAGAGCAACGCCGCCACACCCGCCGCCACCACCACAATCAGCACCAGCAATTCGCTGGTCGGCAGAATGCTCGCCGAAAGTGCTGACAACAGCAGGAAGATCACCAGCAGCGACAACAGCGGGATCACTTCGGCAATCACCCGGCGCACCCGTTGGGTATGGCGCCCGGCCATTTCCGGTTTGACCCCCATCTCGGCCAGCAGCATCGACAGTGCCTTGAGCTTGCGATAGGCGGCAATCAGGAAGGGTAGCGACAGCAGCAATGCCGCGCCCCAGATCAGTGCCTTCTGCTGGCCTACGTCGCTGATCCATTCCCCCAGGTATTCGCCGATGCGCGCAGCGAAATAGCCGCCACTGAAAAATATCGCCACCACCAGTGCCAGGTTCACCCCCACCTGCAGCAGGATGCGCCGGATCATCGAGGCCAGTAACGCGCCCTCGCCCTGCGGCTGAATACTGCGTAGCCACTCGCCGTACAACGACAACACCCGCGCCAGGCGCTGCGGGACGACCTTGGCAAGCTTCAGCGACAAAGGGTCAGCGCCACGGATCAGATAAGGCGTGAGCAGCGTTGTGATCGCCGATACGGCCACCGTGACCGGGTAGATAAAGTCGCTGGTAACCTGCAGGGTCATGCCCAGCGCCGCAATGATGAAGGAGAACTCGCCAATCTGAGACAGCCCCATCCCCACCCGTAGCGAGGTGCGTCCGTCATTGCCGGCGATAAATGCCCCCATGCCACAGGACAGCATCTTGCCCAGCACCACGGCCACGGTGATGACCGCGATCGGCCAGGCATATTCGACCAGCACCAACGGGTCGATCATCATGCCGATGGCGACAAAGAAAATCGCACTGAACAGGTCACGAACCGGTTCGATCAGACGCTCGATTTTCAGCAACTGTCGTGACTCGGCCATGATTGCACCGATCAGGAAAGCCCCCAGCACCATGCTGTACTCGAGCTTGACCACCAGCAGGCAGAAACCGAAACACAGACCGAGCACGGTGATCAGCAGCATCTCGTTGCTTTCGAAACGTGCGACGTAGGCCAGTAGCCGCGGCACCAGCAGAATACCGATGACCAGTGCCACGATCATGAACAGCGACAGCTTGCCGACGGTGGAAAACACTTCGCCGGAACTGACCGAGCCACTGACGGCGATCCCCGAGAGCAAGGCGATGATGCCGATACCAAGGATATCCTCGACGATCAGCACCCCAAAGATCAGCTGGGCAAAGCGCTCGTTCTTCAACTTCAGGTCGTTGAGCGCCTTGACGATGATGGTGGTCGAGGAAATCGCCAGAATTGCACCCAGGAACACCGAGTCCATGGTGCTCCAGCCGAACCAGCGGCCGATCTCGAAACCGATCCAGATCATCAGCACGATTTCCAGGAACGCCGCGATAAACGCCGTGGCGCCGACTTTGAACAGCTTGCGCAGGCTGAACTCCAGGCCCAGACAGAACATCAGGAAAATCACCCCGAGCTCAGCCAGGGTATTGATCGTGTCTTCGTCGTGAATCAGGCCAAAAGGCGGGGTGTGGGGGCCGATGATAAAGCCGGCGACGATGTAACCCAGCACCACCGGCTGTTTGAAACGGTGAAAGAGGATGGTGACCACACCCGCAACCAGCATGATCACTGCCAAGTCCTGGATAAAGCTGATGGCATGCACGGCGTGGTACTCCTTACCTTGAGACGAAGGACAAACCGCGACTCATCCCAGGAATAGACTGATTGAGTTGCGGGTACATAGTGTTTTTAATGTAGAAAAACCACCTTGCATGAGCCTTCTCAGGTTAACACTGCCGCCTTTCGCGAAAAGTCGGTGCAATAAGTGGAAACAGATCGACCAAATCAACGCCGTAAATGGCACAAACAGCGTGACGGCAAGGCCGCTGTCAGCGTCCCGTCTTTAGATGGGAATCGTAATAGGGGAAAGAAGCGTGAATACCAGTCGCCACCCCGCCTCAGCGCAACCTAACCGTGAGCACACTATGGAACCTGGAAACGCCCAGCTGTCGATGACCGTCCTGATGACCCCGGACATGGCCAACTTTTCTGGCAACGTTCATGGCGGCACGCTGCTGAAATACCTCGATGAGGTCGCCTATGCCTGCGCCAGCCGCTATGCCGGGCGTTATGTAGTGACCCTGTCAGTCGACCAGGTGGTCTTCCGCGAGCCGGTGCATGTCGGCGAACTGGTGACCTTTCTGGCCTCGGTGAACTACACCGGCAACACCTCGATGGAAGTCGGCATCAAGGTGGTCACCGAAAACATTCGCGAGCGTTCGGTGCGCCACAGCAACAGCTGCTTTTTCACCATGGTTGCCGTCGATGACGACCGCAAACCCGTGGCTGTGCCGCCGCGCCAGCCGGAATCCAGCGAAGAAAAGCGCCGCTTCCTGCAAGGCAAGCAGCGCCGGCTGATTCGCCAGGAGCTGGAAAAACGCTACCAGGAGCTCAAGGGCGACTCGCTTTAACAGCTCAGGCGCCGAGCCTCGAAGCGCACCCGTGGATGCACGATGCGGTCCTGGGCCCGCGCCAGCTCGAGTTCGTAGCTGGCGCAGGCCTGGGTTTCGAGCAACACTTCATGCACGGCGGCGGCGGTGAATTCGAACGCGGTCACCCAGCTATCGCCCAGCAACAGGCGGGCCAGAAACAGCCCTGAAGTCAGGTCACCCACGCCCACCGGGTGACGCGGGAAGGCCAGCAGCGGCCGACGCAGGTGCCAGTTGCCTTCGGCGGTGACCAACAGCATCTCGAAGTCTTGCGCCCCGCGTCCTGGATAAGCCAGGTGCTTGACCAGCACCGCTTTCGGCCCACGATCCAGCAGGCTGCGAGCCATGGCTACACAGTCTTCCAGGGACTCCGGCCGGCGATCACAGAAACTGTCCAGTTCGAGCTGATTCGGGCATAGCACATCGGCAGCCGCCAGCGCTTCTTCGAGCAAAAAGCTGCTGACTTCAGCCGGTACGATGCAGCCCTTTTCCGGATGCCCCATGACCGGGTCACACAGGTACAGGGCTTGGGGATTGGCAGCCTTGATCCGCGCCACGCCATTGAGGATTGCGCGCCCCTGCTCGGCGCTGCCCATATAGCCGGACAACACCGCATCGCAATTGCCCAGCTCGCCGATCGCGGCAATGCCCTCGACCAGTGCGGGAATTTGAGCTGGCGCAAGCACTTCTCCCGTCCACTGACCATACTGAGTGTGGTTGGAGAACTGCACGGTGTTGAGTGCCCAGACATTCACACCGACTCGCTGCATCGGGAACACTGCAGCGCCATTACCGGCATGGCCGAAAACTACATGGGACTGGATGGCGAGCAGATGCGGCGTTCGTTTCATGCAAGACTTCCGAAGCAATGAATTGGAAAACAAGACGCGCAGTATGGCGTCAAATGCCACCTGTACGACAGAGCGGGGAGGCAGTTAAGCTGGGCGTACTTCGCTGGAGTAAATGTAAATGCTGACCCTGGGTAATCTCTGCGTGCTGATGCTGCTGGCTACGGCTGGCGCCTGGCTCTGGCACAACCACGGATTGCGTGAAAAGGCCCTGGAACGGGTCAAGCAGCACTGTGCAAAACTCGATCTGGAACTGCTCGATGGTAATGTAGCGCTCAAGCGCATTGGCTTTGTTCGCGACGCTCAGGGTCGCAAGCGCCTGGCCCGTGTGTATAACTTTGAGTTCACCGTCACCGGTGAGCAGCGCCACCCAGGCAGCGTCACCCAGTTCGGCGCCCACAGCATGCAGATCGAACTGGCGCCCTACCCGTTCGAAATCAAACCGGCTCAGCAGGCCGACAACGTCATCGAAATGAATCAGTGGCGCCAGGACCATAACCGTTGGCGCAACTAGAGCCGGCAAGCCTGCATGGCTTGCTGCAGCAACTTCTGATCCTGCGCAGTGGTGAAAATCAGTTCGATGCGCGAGTCCCGGCGCCATTCGCTGGGCTGCCAGTGCAAATCGCCCTGCCCGCCTACAGCATTGATCGACTGCCAACCTTGCGGGCTGTGGATAACCAGTTTGGCCCGGCACCAGTCGAAGTCACGCAATAACTGTTCGAGACGCGAGCGTTCGAACATCTGCTGCGGATGCCAGCGCCAGCCGATACTCCAGCCCTCTGCAGCATCCTGAATGCTGCAGATTGGCTCATGTGAATTTACCCACAGAGTCGCCATAGGCCCGCCTGTATTTGGCAGAACCAACTTATCCACAGACTCGGTTGCGCTCGATGCAAACACCTGGGTTGGCAACTCCGATAACGGCAATCGCCCCTGCTCGGTCCAGTACAGCGACTGACGGGGCAGCTGTGAAGTTATCCACAAGCGTTGTTGCTCATCCAGCCCTTGGGACTTATTCAACACCAGCAGGCCCGCGTCGGCCAAAGCGTCCTGCTGCGCCTCAGGTAAAGCGATGCGCCCTGCCAGTTGCCCGGCATCCAGCACCATTACCGCTGGCTGTACGGCCAATACCCCATGCCATGGCGGCTGTCGAAGCTGTTCCAGCAATTGCTGTGGATGCCCCAGACCCGAGGGCTCGATAAACAACCGGTGGGGCCTGGCTTTGCGCAGTAGACGCCCCAATCCGACCTGAAAAGGCGCGCCATTGACGCAACACAGGCACCCCCCCGCCACCTCACCCATGGCGATGCCCTGATCATCTGTGCTCAGCAACGCCGCATCCAGTCCGACCTGACCGAACTCATTGATCAGTATCGCCCAACGCTCATTTGCAGGCCGCTGGGTCAGCAACTGGCGAATCAGGCTGGTCTTGCCAGCCCCCAAGGGGCCGGCAATGACGTGGGTAGGAATGTTCTGCAGCATTTGACAGTAGGCGCCCTGGATTTTCGTCACTATGCCGTTACATCAGGCCATCCAGTCAAGACCCGAGCACTCGCGCATCAGGCCGCTTCCTCGTCGTACCAAGGCCCGAAAGGATCTGCAAGTTGCAACCAGCTGTCGGTGCCATCGGCCATTTCCGCGTCGCTCAGCAGGCAGGCGTCCAGTTCGGCCTTCAGTAGGGCAAAGTCGATGTTCTGACCGATGAACACCAGCTCCTGACGGCAATCACCGCATTCGGCAGTCCAGTTCTTGAGGATTGCCGCCGTACTCTGTTCATCTTGCGGCCAGTGCTGACGCGGCACAAAGCGCCACCAGCGCCCGGCAAAACCATAACGCATCATGCCCCCGGCCTGCGACCAGCTGCCGGCCTCCTGATGCTTGCTGGCTAACCAGAAAAACCCTTTCGAGCGCAGCAAGCGACCATTACTCCACGGCCCGTGGATAAAGTCGAAGAAGCGCTGTGGGTGCAGCGGTCGACGGGCCTGCCAGGTGCTGGCGGCGATGCCGTACTCCTCAGTTTCCGGCACATGTTCACCGCGCAGCTCCTGCAGCCATCCCGGTGCCTGGGCGGCACGCTCGAAATCGAAAAGACCGGTATTGAGGATCGACGCCAAAGGCACCTGGCCCATAAGCATCGGCACGATCCGCGCATGGGTGTTGAGGCTGCGCAGAATAGCGCAGAGCTCTTCGCGTTCATGGCTGCTGATCAGGTCGATCTTGCTGAGCAGGATCACATCGGCAAACTCCACTTGCTCAATCAGCAGGTCACTGATCGAGCGCTGGTCGTCCTCGCCCAAGGTTTCGCCATGACTGGCCAGGCTTTCAGCCGCCTGGTAATCACGCAGGAAGTTCACCCCGTCGACAACCGTGACCATGGTGTCCAGCCGCGCCTGGTCGGCCAGGCTACGGCCCTGTTCATCACGGAAAGTAAACGTCTCGGCAACCGGCAGTGGTTCGGAGATGCCGGTGGACTCGATCAGCAGGTAGTCAAAGCGGCCCTCTCGCGCCAGCCGGCCAACTTCTTCGAGCAGGTCCTCACGCAGGGTGCAGCAGATGCAGCCGTTGCTCATCTCCACCAGTTTTTCTTCAGCGCGGTTGAGGCTGACATTGCGTTGCACCTCGCTGGCGTCGATGTTGATTTCACTCATGTCGTTGACGATCACTGCCACCCGCAGGTTCTCGCGGTTGCGCAGGACATGGTTGAGCAGGGTGCTTTTGCCGGCACCCAGAAAGCCGGAAAGCACGGTGACGGGAAGGCGGTTGGGCATGATCAGATCCTCATCGGGGCGGGTGCATTCGTACGATGCATTGCATAATGTTATATTATAACAATACAATCTCGCCAAGCTGCTTTACTTGAACTCGACCGAAGGCCCTCGCGAAGGACGCCAACAAATGAACATGCTGTACTCGTCTGCCGCTGCTGCATTACTGCTGTGCCTGCCTGCTGCTGCCGTGGCCGTTCCGCTGAGCAAAGACCTGGCGCTATGCACCCGTAGCGCCACCTTGCTGGCATGTGGCGATGCGCAAGGCAATTACTACAGCGTGCGCAGCGAGGGCAGCACGACGTATCTGCGCGGTTATGAAGTGCAAGGACGGCGGCTATGGACACAGACCAACAGCCGCTACGGGCAGCTGACGTTTTACACCGGCCTGGCCAGTGACGGTGAAACCTGGGTGGGTTACAGCCGCAAAGTCGGCTGGACCACCTTCAATCGGGTTTCCAGTTCCAGCGGGCAGCGCTTCAATCTGCACTGCAGTCGCCTGAGCGGCTGCCAGTAATCACCATCGCCACAAGAATACGAGCTGCCCATGACTGCCCTCACGCTTCCTGATATTGCCGCGCATGCTATCCACAGCGCCTTGCCCCTGGACTGGGTAGGCATGTGCAACATTGCCTTGCCGGTGTTGTTTGATGGCAGCATGTTGCGTGCAAGTGCCGACGCTGGCGTCAGCCTGGACGATGGCAGCTCACGCGGTATCCACATGTCGCGCTTGTATCTGGCACTGGAGGTGTTCGAACAGCAGCCTTTAACAACTCTGCTCATTCACCAGGTGTTGGATACATTTCTGGAAAGCCACGCAGGATTATCAGTGGGTGCTTATTTGAATTTGCGCTTTGAGCTCATGCTCAAACGTCCGGCATTGATCAGCCCGTTGGCGGGTTGGAAAGCCTACCCAGTCAGCCTTTCTGCACAGCTGAAAGATGAAGTGTTCCACGTGGAACTAAAAGTGCAGCTGGATTATTCCTCCACCTGCCCTTGCTCTGCTGCCCTGGCCAGGCAATTGATTCAACAGCAATTCCTCACCGATTTCGGCAACCGTACCCTCAGCCATGAAGCTGTACTCAGCTGGTTGGGCAGCGCCCAAGGTGTGAGGGCAACGCCTCACAGCCAACGCAGTGTGGCGCAATTGCAGATACGCTTGAAGCAAGGGGGCAGCGAACTGCCAATCAAGGCACTGATTGATCAGGCTGAGGCAGCACTGGGCACCGCCGTGCAGACTGCGGTGAAGCGTGCAGATGAGCAGGCCTTTGCCTTGGCCAACGGTCAGAACCTGATGTTCTGTGAAGACGCAGCTCGTCGCCTGCACCTGGCCCTGCAACGCCTGACCTGGCTAAGCGGCTTCGCCCTGCGCGTGGAACATGCAGAGAGTCTGCATGCCCACGATGCGGTCGCTCACAGCCAATGGCACTGGTAACGCAATTCAACACACTTCAGGTCCGTGGCTTGACGCTGCCGCAGTCGTCGCCCAGCCAAACTGCACGAGTGTTCATGCTGCCTTGTTGTTGGACACCCGAAGCATTGAAGGTACCGTTCACCGCGGTCGTGAACTCTTTATTGCTCTGGAATGTTGCTACACCATTGCCCTGCGCTTTCGGGCAGCTGAAAGTGAACTTCCAGACATTACCAGCGCGCTCGGTAATCTTCTGGGTGCAACCGGACTTCGGGTCCTGCAGCGGAATATCGTTGGTCTTGACCTGTTCAGGCGTCAGGCACGAACGCACCCCCTGACCGGCGACACTAATCCCCTGCTTGGCCAAGCCGCCTTCAATCATCGCCCGTTGCTCGGGCGGCAGGTTCTTCAACTGGCCGAGCATGAAGCCCATGTCCGGCAGAGCCTTGCCATCGACCTGCATGTTGCTGGTGGTCAGCTCCCATAGCCCCGGTTGCAACACCTGCGCATGCACCAACGGGCTCGACACACCCAGGACCAATGCCAGCATTGGCAGACGACTCTTCATGTAGTGACTCCTCGAAACACCAGCCCCAAGCTGGAACACAGCTTAGACGTCAATTTGCCCTTTCGGTTGCAAGGACCGTGTGGAACATGCTCTGTTAGAGGCAGTGCCTTTGGATCGCAGGATGCATATGGATTACCACAGCCCCTACTTCTTCGGTTACCTCATCGGTGCCCTGCACTTGCTCGGTGCCATTGCCGCCATGCATGCGGTGCTCACCGTGCGCACTGCCCAGGGTGCAACCGCCTGGGCCTTGTCGCTGCTATTTATCCCCTACTTAACCTTGATCCCTTACCTGGTATTCGGCAGCCGCACCTTCGATGCCTACATCCAGGCGCGGCGCCAGGCCAACCAGGAAATGCACGTGGCCATGGCCGACCTGAATTGGCGACCCTGGGTCGATGAAGCCCTGGCGGCACGCAACTCCGAATCCTATGGCGCATTGCGCGCCATGCCCAGGTTGGGACGAATGCCATGTCTGGCAAACAACCAGCTGCGCCTGCTGATCGATGGCAAGGCGACCTTCGACGCCATCTTCGCCGCCATCGAGCAGGCACGCGACACGGTGCTGGTACAGTTTTTCATCATCCATGACGACAAGCTTGGCCGCGCCTTGCAAACCTTGCTGTTAAAGAAAGCCGCAGAAGGGGTAAACATCTATGTGCTGTACGACCGGGTCGGCAGCCATGCCCTGCCCGCCAGCTACAGCCAAAAGCTGCGTTATGGGGGTGTGAACATCCGCGCCTTCGCCACACGACGCGGTTGGTTCAACCGCTTTCAGGTCAACTTCCGCAACCACCGCAAGATCGTCGTGGTCGATGGCTTGCAGGGTTTTCTCGGTGGGCATAACGTCGGCGACGAGTACCTGGGCGAAAAGCCGAAGCTTTCGCCCTGGCGCGATACCCACGTGCAAGTCAGTGGCCCGGTGCTGGCCTGCCTGCAGGAATCCTTCGCCGAGGACTGGTTCTGGGCCACACGCAAACTGCCACCGTTGATCCTGCCCGACACCTACCCCGAAGATGGCGTGCTCTGCCAGGTGCTGGCCAGTGGTCCGGCCGACCCTCAGGAAACCTGCTCGCTGTTCTTCGTCGAGGCCATCCATTCGGCAAGGGAACGGCTGTGGATCACCAGCCCCTACTTCATCCCTGATGAAGCAGTGTTCGCCGCGTTGCGCCTGGCTGTGCTGCGCGGAGTCGATGTGCGCATCTTATTGCCGTCGCGCGCCGACCATCGCATCGTCTACGCTGCCTCCAGCCTGTTCGCCTTCGAAGCGGTGCGCGCCGGGGTAAGGATGTTCCGCTATGGTCCGGGCTTCCTGCACCAGAAGGTGGTGCTGATCGACAACGAAATCAGCGCCATTGGCAGCGCCAACCTCGACAACCGCTCGTTCCGTCTGAACTTCGAGGTGATGCTGTTGACGGTCGACCGCGACTTCGCCGATCAGGTCGAAGCCATGCTCATCCACGACTTCGAGCTGGCGCAAGAGATCAGCGCCGAGGACATCCAGGACACCCGTCGCCTGCAACAACTGGGTATGCGTATTGCCCGGCTTATCTCGCCGATTCTCTGAACGCTTAGCGGTAGAGGTCTTCGCGGGTCAGTGGCAGGTCATGATGGCCGTCGGCAAAGGGTTTGACCGCAAGGATCTGGTGCAGGTTGATCCGGCCCTTGGCGAACGCATAGGAACAGCCGGCCAGGTATAGGCGCCAGATCCGCAGGGCCTTTTCCGGCACCAGCGTCGACGCTGCTTGTAACTGGCTTTCCAGCCGGTCGCTCCAGTGCTTGAGCGTACGCGCATAGTGCAGGCGCAGGCTCTCGACATCGACAATCTCAAGGCCAGCCTGACTGATGCTGGCGGAAATCATCGACAAGTGCGGCAGCTCGCCCTGAGGAAACACATAGCGCCCGATGAAACTCCCTGCACCCCGCCCTACAGGACGCCCATCCACATGCTTGGCGGTGATGCCGTGGTTCATCACCAGGCCACCTTCGCGCACGGCACCGAACAGACGCTGAGAGTACAACGCCAGATTGGCATGGCCGACGTGCTCGAACATACCGACACTGACCACCTTGTCGAAGCGGCCATCCTGAGGAATGTCGCGGTAGTCGAGAATCTGCAGCTTGACCTGGCCTTGCAGACCTTCGTCTTTGACCCGCTGGCGGCCCAGCTTGAGTTGTTCCTTGCTCAGGGTGATGCCAAGCACCTTGGCGCCAAACTCCCGAGCAGCAAAGCGCGATAACCCACCCCAACCGCACCCAACGTCGAGCAGGTAGTCACCCTTCTGCAGGCGCAGCTTGCGGCACAGGTGCTCGAACTTGTTCTGCTGGGCCTGCTCGAGGGTGTCCTGCTCGGTTTTGAAGTAGGCGCAGGAATAGGCCATGTCCCGGTCCAGCCACAGCTGGTAGAAGTCGTTGGACAGGTCGTAGTGATAGGAAATCGCTGCCGCGTCAGTCGCCTTGTCGTGTTCGTGGCGCACTGGCTGGTCATCGACTTCATGCTTGAGCAAGGCTTCGCTGAGCTCATCGCAAACCCGGATCACCTCACCGATGGTGCCCTCCAGCTCCAGCTTGCCTTCGACAAAGGCGGCGCCCAGTTCGTCCAGGCTTGGATGGGTCAGTTGGGTGATCAGCTGCGGATCCTTGACCAGGATGGTGACCTGCGGTTTAGGTCCAAGATCGAACTCATGACCATCCCACAGCTTCAGGCGCAGCGGCAGTCGCAGGCTTTGCAGAATGGGCGGAAGTTGCGCAAGCATAAATTGAACCTCCCTTTCTTCATCGGACGTTACCGCCAAAGGGTAGTTCATCTGTTGGAAGTTTCAGCCTATCGCGACCATAGTCTGAAGCTGTCGCCCCCATTCCAGACCCTTTTGGGGAAATCGAAGCACACGATAAATTGTATACAATCAATCGCCTGGCAGACTAATCTTGGCGCCATTGTCGATTCTTCATCCTGGAGTACAGCAATGAAAACCTATGATGTGGTGATCATCGGCGGTGGCCCGGGCGGCTACAACGCCGCAATCCGCGCCGGTCAGCTGGGCATGAGCGTAGCCTGTGTGGAAGGCCGCTCGACCCTGGGTGGCACCTGCCTGAATGTCGGTTGCATGCCGTCCAAGGCACTGCTGCATGCCTCGGAGCTGTATGAAGCGGCGCTAGGCAGCGAGTTCGCCAACCTGGGAATCGAGGTCAAACCCACCCTTAACCTCGCCCAGATGATGAAACAGAAAGACGAAAGCGTGACGGGCCTGACCAAGGGCATCGAGTTCCTGTTCCGCAAAAACAAGGTTGACTGGATCAAGGGCTGGGGTCAGATCACCGGCCCGGGCCGGGTCAATGTCAGTGCTGAAAATGGCAGTGTCACTGAACTGCAGGCCAAGGATATCGTCATCGCCACCGGCTCCGAGCCAACCCCGCTGCCGGGGGTGACCATCGACAACCAGCGCATCATCGACTCCACCGGTGCCCTGTCGCTGCCCAGCGTGCCCAAGCACCTGGTGGTGATCGGCGCCGGGGTGATCGGCCTGGAGCTGGGTTCGGTGTGGCGGCGCCTGGGGAGTCAGGTCACTGTGATCGAATACCTTGAGCGCATCTGTCCGGGCACCGACGAAGAGACCGCCAAGACCCTGCAACGCGCGCTGGCCAAGCAAGGCATCAGCTTCAAGCTGGGCAGCAAGGTCACTCAGGCCACCGCCTCGGCGGACGGCGTCAGCCTGAGCCTGGAACCTGCCGCCGGCGGCGCCAGTGAAAGCCTGCAAGCGGACTATGTGCTGGTCGCTATTGGCCGTCGCCCGTATACCAAGGGCCTGGGCCTGGAAAATGTCGGTCTGGAAACCGACAAACGCGGCATGCTCGTCAATGAGCACCACCGCTCGACAGTGCCGGGGATCTGGGTGATCGGCGACGTCACCTCCGGCCCGATGCTCGCGCACAAGGCCGAAGATGAGGCGGTGGCCTGCATCGAGCGGATCGCCGGCAAAGCCCATGAGGTCAACTACAACCTCATCCCCGGGGTGATCTACACCCGGCCGGAACTGGCCAGCGTCGGCAAGACCGAAGAGCAGCTCAAGGCCGAAGGGCGTGCCTACAAGGTCGGCAAGTTTCCCTTCACCGCCAACAGCCGGGCGAAGATCAATCACGAGACCGAAGGCTTCGCCAAGGTCCTGGCTGACGCCAACACCGACGAAGTGCTGGGCGTGCATCTGGTCGGCCCGAGCGTCAGCGAGATGATCGGCGAATTCTGCGTGGCCATGGAGTTCTCGGCCTCGGCCGAGGACATCGCCCTGACCTGCCACCCACACCCGACCCGTTCCGAAGCCTTGCGTCAGGCGGCGATGAACGTCGAAGGCATGGCTATGCAGATCTGACTTCAGTCCGCCTGTACCCCTGCCCCGCTCACCTGTGGCGCTGGTCGCCGCAGGTGCAGCAACAGATGCGCGAACAAGCCAAATATCAGCCCCCAGAATGCCGCTGACAAACCCAGGAATGACATGCCTGAGGCCGTCACCAGGAAGGTGATCAACGCCGCCTCGCGGTCACTCGGCACACTCATCGCCCCGGCGAGCGCCCCCCCAATCGCACCAAACAACGCCAGCCCGGCCAGTGCCGCGATCAAGGCAGCGGGAAACGCCGTAAACAGTGACACCAGCGTTGCCCCGAACACCCCCAGCAGCAAATACAACACGCCACCACAGACACCCGCCCAATAGCGTTTGCGCGGATCTTCATGCGCTTCGCGGCCCGTGCAGATGGCCGCCGTAATCGCCGCCAGGTTCAGTCCATGGCAACCGAAAGGCGCGAGGATCAAGCTGGTGAGCGCGTTGCTGGCGATGATCGGGCTGGCCGGGGTTTGATAGCCGTCATTGCGCAACACGACGATGCCCGGCACGAACTGCCCGGTCAGCGCCACCATCACCAGCGGCAGGCTGATGCTCAACACAGCACTCCAGCTGAACGCCGGTGTGGTCCACACCGGCGTGGCCAGGCCCAGCACCAGCGCCGAGCTGTTCATTTCGCCGCTGAACACGGCAATGCTCACCCCGCACACCAGCACGGCCAACACTGCGTAGCGCGCAGCGATGCGCTTGAACACCAGGTAGCTGACAAACATCGCCACCACCAGCAGCGGTTGCGACTTCAATGAAGTGAACAACCCGGTACCGAAGCTGAACAGAATACCTGCCAGCATCGCTGCGGCGATTGCCGGCGGCAGCTTGCCGACAATGCGGTCGAAGGCGCCCGACAGGCCTACCAGCAGTATCACCAGGTTGGCGACGATGTAGGCACCGACCGCCTCGGCAAAAGCGATATCCGGTAACAGCGCCACCAGCAAGGCCGAACCCGGTGCCGACCAGGCAATCACCAACGGCACCTTGAAGCGCAGGCTGAGCGCCACGCCCAGCACACCGCTGCCGATGGAAATGGCCCAGACCCACGAAGACAGTTCAGCCGCCGACAGCTGTGCGCTGTGGGCGGCCTGAAAGATGATCACCAAGGGACCCGCGTAGGAAATCAGGGTGGCGATGAAGCCGGCGACCAAGGCAGAGAGGGAGAAGTCCTGGAGTATTGTTTTCATTGGATTATCCAGTGAGTGGCTTCTTAAAAGCATCGCGGGGCAAGCCCGCTCCCACAGGTTGCTGTGGGAGCGGGCTTGCCCCGCGATCAATTCAACCCAGTCCTCAAGCGTCCTGCAACGCCCGTGGCCGCTTGCTGCGCTCTTCGCTTGCAGGCTTGGGTGCACTGAGCAGCTGGAAGTCGAAGTCCATTTCGGCAAAGCGTCCTTCCACACCACGAGCATCGGCTGCCGCTGCATCCTCGACAAAGCGCAACTCGCCGATCAGTCCGTCGCGAGTGGCATAAGCAAAGTCGTCCCACAGGTACTGATCACCCGCCAGGTTGATCTGGGTGGTCAGGTGACGATAACCCGGCGCAGAAATGAAGAAGTGGATATGCGCCGGACGATTGCCGTGGCGACCCAACTGGTCGAGCAGCTCCTGGGTCGGTCCGTCTGCAGGGCAGCCATAACCCGACGGCACGATGCTGCGTGCGCGGTAGCGGCCTTCGGCATCGGTGACGATGCGCCGACGCAGGTTGTAGTCCGACTGGGTGCTGTCGAAGTACGAGTAAGTGCCCTGGGTATTGGCATGCCACAGATCCACCACAGCGCCAGCCACCGGCTGGCCCTGCTCATCCAGGACGCGGCCCTGGAGGAACATCACGGTGCCCGGATCCTGGCCATCATCCATGCGCACTTCGCCTTCGGCCATCGGTGCGCCAGCGACATACAGCGGCCCTTCGATGGTGCGCGGGGTGCCGCCGCTGATCCCGGCTTCGGCATCCTGGGCATCCAGTTGCAGGTCCAGATAGTGCTCGACGCCCAACCCGGCCACCAGCAGGCCGGCTTCCTGGCGCGAGCCCAGGCGGTTGAGGTAGTCCACCGCCTTCCAGAACTCATCAGGGGTAATTTGCAGGTCTTCGATAATGCGGGCCACGTCATTGACGATCCGGTTGGTCACCAGCTTCATGCGCGGGCTACCCAGGTCGTTGTTCAGGCCACTGACTTCTTCGAAGAATTTCTGGACATCGGCAGTGTGAGCAATCTTCACGGTCATGATATGTACCTCGAATTGTTGTTATCGGCGTTTGGCGTTCAACGGTCGTCGCTGTGGATCGATGATGGGTGACGGCACAGGCCATCGATTTCGATGTCCATGTAGGGGAACAGCGGCAGTTGCATCAGGGTGTCGTGCAGCGCCTCGACGCTGGGCAGGTCGAACACGCTGTAGTTGGCGTAGTGCCCGGCAATGCGCCACAGATGGCGCCAGCTGCCTTCGCGCTGCAGACGCTGGGCCAGTTCCTTTTCGTCGGCCTTGAGCGTTGCGGCTTTGGCCGGGTCCATATCCAGGGGCAGGTTCACGGTCATTTTCACGTGGAACAACATGGCATCTCTCCTTACTTGCGGCTGAAGAACGCCAGGCGCTCTTCGTCCAGGGTCAGGCCCAGGCCCGGGGTGCGTGGTACGTGCAGGGCGAAGTCGCGATACACCGGCGCTTCGATAACGATCTCTTCGGTCAGCAGCAGCGGGCCGAACAGTTCGGTGTGCCAGGTCAGTTTGTTCAAGGTGATGAAGGCATGGGCGGCGGCCAGGGTGCCGATCGAACCTTCGAGCATGGTCCCGCCGTACAGGGCGATACCGGCGGCTTCGGCGATCTGCGCGGTGCGCAATACGGCACGCGGGCCACCGTTCTTGGCGATCTTCAGGGCGAAGATGCTGGCGGCGCCGTCGGCTGCCAGGCTGAAGGCATCCTCGACGCTTTCGATCGATTCATCGGCCATGATCGGTGCCGGGCTGCGCTGATTCAGACGCACTTGGCCGGCACGGTTGATGCGCGAGATCGGCTGCTCGACCAGGTCGATACCGTTGTCGCCCAGCACCTGACAGGCGCGAATCGCCTGCGACTCGTCCCAGTACTGATTGACGTCGACCCGCACGCTGGCGCGTTCACCCAGTGCGCGTTTGATGGCGATCACATGGTTGAGGTCATGGGCGACTTCATTGGCGCCGATCTTCAACTTGAAGACGCGATGACGGCGCAGGTCGAGCATCTGCTCGGCCTCGGCGATGTCGCGTGCGGTGTCGCCACTGGCCAGGGTCCAGGCCACTTCCAGACTGTCGCGTACACGCCCGCCAAGCAGTTCGCTGACTGCCAGGCCCTGGCGCTTGCCCTGGGCGTCGAGCAAGGCGCTTTCGATCCCGGAGCGGGCGAAGGTGTTGCCCTTGATGACCTTGTCCAGACGCTGCATCGCCGCATTGATATTGCTGGCATCCTGGCCGATCAACAGCGGCGCGAAGTAGCTGTCGATGTTCTGCTTGATGCTTTCCGGGCTTTCGTTGCCGTAGGCCAGGCCACCGATGGTGGTGGACTCACCAAGGCCTTCGATGCCATCCGAGCACTGCAGACGGATAATCACCAGGGTCTGTTTCTGCATGGTGTGCATCGCCAGCTTGTGCGGGCGAATGGTGGGCAGATCGACGATCAGCGTCGAGATGCGTTCAATCAGGGGATGACTCATCGAGATCTCCAGGGGCGCTCAGCCGAGGTCGCCGCCGCCAACCGGCAACACCGTGCCGGTGATGTAGGAAGCCTCGTCGGAGGCCAGAAAGAGAATCGCGCCAACCTGCTCATCGAGGTTGCCGTAGCGTTTCATCAGGCTACTGTCGAGGGTCTGGTCAACGATCTGCTGGTACCAGATTTTCTCGTCGCTGCTCTGCTCGGCGCTGTTGCGCGGCACCCGGCGTGGCGGTGCTTCGGTGCCACCGGGCGCCGTGGCATTGACCCGCACGCCGCGGCCGGCGGTCTCAAAGGCCAGGCAGGCGGTCAGTGCATTCACCCCGCCTTTGGCGGCGCCATAGGGCACGCGGTTGACGCTGCGCGTGGCGATCGAGGAAACGTTGACGATTGCGCCGCTGCCCTGCTCAAGCATGAAAGGCAGCGCCGCATGGCAGCACCACAGGGTGGGGAACAACGAGCGACGTACTTCGGCTTCGATCTGCGCTGCTTCGTAGTGCTCGAAAGGCTTGGCCCAGATGGTGCCACCAACGTTGTTGACCAGCACGTCGAGGCGGTCAAAACGCTCCACCGCCGCTGCCATCACCCGGCTGCATTCGCTGTGCTGCTCCAGGTCTGCGGTCAGGGTCAGCACGCCTTCGCCTTGCAGCTCGTGAACCAGTTCCGAGCGATCCACCGCCACCAGGGTCGCGCCCTCTTCGAGCAAGCGCTCGCACAGCCGGCGACCGATTCCCTGCGCCGCACCGGTAACCAGCGCGACCTTGTTGTCGAATCTGTTGTTCATGACAACCTCGAATAAAAAGGGGACCGACCGTACCCGCACGATGCGCCCGGCCCCATAAAAACGGCTTCAGGCAGCGGCGGCGAATTTTTCGTAGTAGAAGTTCGCCGGAGTGATGCCCTGCTCGCGGATGTACTGGCTGACCGCCTCGACCATCGGCGGTGGGCCGCACAGGTACACATCGACATCGCCTTCGTTGAGGTGACGCGGCTCGATGTGCTGGGTGACATAGCCCTTGAGCGGGTGCTGACTCTCCGGGTTGGCCACGCAGGCGCTGAAGCTGAAGTTGGGGATGCGTGCGGCAAAGGCCTGCAGGCGATCCAGTTCGACCAGATCGAAATCGTTGGTCACGCCATAGATCAGATGCAGTGGATGCTCGCTGCCCTGCTCGGCGATTTTCTCCAGCATCGCGGTGAACGGTGCAAGCCCGGTACCCCCCGCCAACAGCAGCAATGGCCGGCGGATTTCACGCAGGTAGAAACTGCCCAACGGACCGGCCAGGGTCATGCTGTCGCCAGCCTTGGCGAGACCTGTGAGGAAGCTGCTCATCAGCCCGCCCGGTACGTTGCGGATCAGGAAGCTGACCTCGCCGTCCTTTTGCAGCGAACTGAAGGAGTAAGCACGGGTCTGTTCGCTGCCAGGCACGCCGAGGTTGACGTACTGACCGGGCAGGAAGGCCAGACGGCTGAGGGCATCGCCCTTGATTGACAGGGCAATGGTGCTATCGGAAAGCTGACGCACCGCACTGATGCTGGCCTGGTAGCTGGACTGCTCGGTCTTGCATACCTGGGACGAGGCTGGCACGCGCACCACGCAATCGCTTTCAGCGCGCATCTGGCAGGTCAGCACATAACCCTGAGCGGCTTCTTCCTCGCTCAAGGCGTCTTCGATGTATTCCTGGCCCAGGTCGTAGCGACCGGCCTCGGCAAAGCACTTACAGGTACCGCAGGCGCCATCACGGCAGTCCAGCGGGATGTTGATGCCCTGGCGGTAGGCGGCGTCAGCCACGGTTTCGTCGGCCGTGGCGTCAATGAAACGGGTAACCCCGTCTTCGAAATTCAAGGCGATCTTGTGCATGGCGCACCTCGCAGAAAAGCTGGATTCAGATGTGGTAAACGTCGATGACCTGACGCACGTAGTCGTTCTTGAGCACGACTTTCTTGGCCTTGATCAGCGGCCGTTCGCCGCGCACATCAAGGGTGTAGAAACTGGTGCCGAAGTGACTGTCCACTGTCTTGTAGCGAAAGCTCAGGGTGTGCCAGTTGAAGCGCACCTTGCAGACGCCATCGTTCTGTTCCAGCAGTTCGATGTTGCTGATGTTATGCGAGGTCCGGGTGTCGGGCATGGTCGCACTGGAGCGTTCGGTCTTGATCCGGAACACCCGGTCTTCCAGACCGCCACGGTTGCCGTACCAGATCAGCGAAATTTCCCGTTGCGGGTCTTCGGTGAGCTGGTCGTTGTCGTCCCAGGCCGGCATCCAGAAAGTGGCGTCGGCGGCGTAGCACTCCAGCCAGTTGTCCCACTGGCTGTCGTCCAGGTAACGCGCTTCTTCGTAGAGGAAGTCGCGTACTTGCTCGAAGGAAATGCTCATTGCACGGCCTCCACCGGGATCAGCTGTTGCTCGTCGGCGAGGGCCTTGAGCATGGTTTCCTGCCAGTACTTGTGTTGCAGCACGAACAGGCCTTCGTCTTCGGTACGCACACCGCTCATTTGCGGATGCAGATCGATTTCCTGGGCAGCGGCATCGGCGCCGTCGACCCAGTGGGTTGCCCCACGCGACATGTCGTTCCAGCCACGCCCGCCCTGGTAACCCATCTGGCACGAACGGAATTCTTCCAGGTCGTCCGGAGTGGCCATGCCACTGACGTTGAAGAAGTCCTCATACTGACGGATGCGCTGGGCCCGGGCCTCGGCGCTCTCGCCCTTGGGCGCGATGCAGTAGATGGTGATCTCGGTCTTGTCCACGGCGATCGGCCGGGCGATACGGATCTGCGAGCTGAACTGGTCCATCAGGTACACGTTCGGGTACAGGCACAGGTTGCGCGAGTTCTCGATCATCCAGTTGGCGCGGGCCTGACCGAAGTCGGCGGCCAGCTCGTCACGGCGCTCGAACAGCGGACGGTCCTCAGGGTTGGCCCAACGGGTCCAGAGCAGCAGATGACCTTTGTCGAAGGAGTAGAAACCACCACCGCTCTTGGCCCAGCCGCCAGCGCTCATGGTTTTCACTTCGCTGCCCGCCTCGCGCTGCTTGCGCTGGTTCTGGGTAGCGGCGTAGTTCCAGTGCACGGCACTGACGTGGTAGCCGTCGGCACCGTTCTCGGCGGTCAGCTTCCAGTTGCCTTCGTAGATGTAGGAGGAAGAACCGCGCAGCACTTCCAGGCCTTCGGGCGACTGATCGACGATCATGTCGATGATCTTTGCCGACTCGCCCAGATGCTCTACCAGCGGTACCACGTCCGGGTTCAGGCTGCCGAACAGGAAACCACGATAGGACTCGAAACGGGCAACCTTGGTCAGGTCATGGGAGCCTTCACAGTTGAAGCTCGCCGGGTAACCGGCATCGACCGGGTCCTTGACCTTGAGTAGCTTGCCGGAGTTGTTGAAGGTCCAGCCGTGGAACGGGCAAGTGTAGGACGAGCGGTTACCGCTCTTGTGCCGGCAGAGCATCGCACCGCGGTGGCTGCAGGCATTGAGGAAAGCATTGAGCACCCCATCCTTGTTGCGCGCGATGAAAATCGGCTGGCGCCCCATGGTGGTGGTGAGGAAGTCGTTCTTTTCAGGAATCTGGCTTTCGTGGGCAAGGTACAGCCAGTTGCCCTCGAAAATGTGTTTCATCTCAAGATCGAACAGACGGGGGTCGGTGAACATCTCGCGCTTGCAGCGAAAGACGCCCTTCTCCTGATCTTCTTCAAGCAGGGAATTAAGGTAATCGAATCCCAGGGACATGGCCGGGGCCTCCGTTGTTATTGTGGTCAGGCCATGTCAGGTTAGGGAGCGAGGGGCACGGCAAATATCCGCTTTGTGCAGACCTTTATCCGTTTTCTGCAAAGTGTCAGGAACGACGCTTGAGGGTGTCGGAGGGCAGTTCGCCGAACAGCGACTTGTAGTTTTCCGAGAAACGGCCCAGGTGGGCGAAGCCGTAGTCCATGGCCAGTTCAGTGATACTGCGCACCGGGCAGTTGGGGTCGGCAAGGCAGGCGTGGATGCGCTCGAGCTTCTTCTGGCGGATGTAGATTTTTGGCGTGGTGCCGGCGTTGCGCTCGAACAGCGCATACAACGAACGCAGGCTCATGCTGGCCTGGCGCGCCAGTTGTTCACTGCAGATATCCAGCTTGAGGTTGCCCTCGATGTAGCCGGCAATCCGGTCGAAGGTCACGGCCTGACTAGTCAGTGCCTCGCGACTGACGTTGGTCGGCATCAAGGTCAGCATCTTGCTGGCGACGATCTGACTGTAGTGCTCCTGCACCCGCAACAGCGGCTCGCTGGCTTCGGCTTCATGACAGACCATGGCCAGCAAGCCGGAGAATCCTTCCAGCGCCAGCAGCTGGTAATGGCTCTGGAGGAAGCGCACACCTTCGCCGGGACGCTGCCAGCGTTGTTCATCGCAGACACTTTCCAGCAAACGGTTGGGCAGCTTGAGAATGAATTTTTCGCAGTCGGCCGAATAGGCAAGGTCGACCGGCTCGTCCGGGTTGATCAACAGCAACTCGCCAGGCCCCAGCAAACGTTCGGCACGACCGCGCCGCCACAGGCAATGGCCACGCAGCAGGATCTGCAGGTGAAAGACGTTTTCCAGGGCCGGCGACATCACCCGTACTTCGCCACCGTAACTGATCCGGCACAGATCAAGGCTGGCGAACTTGCGATGATCGAGGCACGCCTCCAGATGCCCGTAACGCGGCAGGCGGATGTTATGCACCCCCACATGCTGATTGACGTAGGTCGACACGGCATAAGGATCGGCACGGTCGAAAACCCGGCTGCGCTCGCTGAGCAGGGGACTCTCCATACCAGGACACTCGTTGTAGTTGTCCTGGCAGTCTAAGCGATAGTGCCGACCTTGGACCAATCGAGGGATGGACGGTGTATTTCCAAAGCATCGCGGGTGTAGGAACGAGCGTTACAACAACGTCCAGGTATACGTCAGGATCACCCGGTTCTCATCAATATCCGAGCGGTAGTTCGACCGCGCCATGGCATTGCGCAAGCGTACCCCGAGCCCCTTGAGTACCCCGCTCTGTACCGCATAGCCAATGTCCAGGTCGCGCTCATGCTCCTTGCCCTCGAAGCCGAGCCCGGTGTCGACATTGTTGCCCTTCAGGTAGCGCACCGTTGCCGTCAGCCCCGGAACCCCCATGGCCACGAAGTCGTAGTCATAACGCACCTGCCAGGAACGCTCATCGGCATACGAGAATTCATAGGTCGGTACTTCGTTGCCGAGCGGCGAGATATTCGGAAACACGCGCGGAAACGCGTTCTCACCGTAGATACCCTGGTAGCCGACGCTGAACGTATGCCCGCCGTGCTTGGCCGATAGCAGCGAATAGAACGCCTGGTTGTCGATATCGCCGATCCGACTTTCTCCCTGCTCCTTGGCGCTGAAGTAGCCAAGGTTGGCGCCCAGTAGCCAATCACCCACTGGCTGGTTGTGTTTGAAGCCGACAAAGCCCTGCTGGTAGATATCCTCCAGGCGGCCATACCAGAGGCTCATAGTGCTGCGGTTGGCATTGAAGCTGTAGTCGCCACCGGCAAAGTTGAAAGCATCGCTGTCAGCCTGACGCTGGGGCAGGTGGCCGAGCATGGCGATCAGTTTTTCATCGCCTGCTTCGTTGCGCAGGCTGGTGGAGCTCAGGTGTCCCGCCTGCAGGGTCAGGCCGCTGATTTCAGCCGAGCTGATGCTGGCGCCCTGATAGGTCGGCGGCAGCAGGCGCGAGTCATTGTATTGGAGGATCGGCAAGTTGGTTTGCAGTTCACCGACCTTCAGTTCGGTCTTCGAATAGCGCAGCTTCAAAGTTGCCCCTGCGCGGCTGTATTCATCCGCCGCGCGGCCGTCATCCTGGACCGGCAGCAGGCCGGTGCCGGTCCGGTCCGGGCTGCTGTCGAGCTTGATACCGAGCAGGCCGATGGCATCGACGCCAACGCCAATCGGCCCCGGGGTGTAGCCTGATTTGAAGTTGAGGATAAAGCCCTGCCCCCACTCCTCGGCCTTGGACTGCTGGTTGGCGCCAACGATGCCGGAAAAATCACGGCTGAAGTAGTAGTTGCGCGCTTGCAGGGTGGCCGTGGCGTCCTTGAAAAAGTCAGGTTCGGCGGCCTGGGTAGTGAAACTCAGGGCGAACAAAGGCAGCAACCCGATTGGACGGAGGTTGTTCATGATGACGTGCTCTTTTTATTGTTGTTTTAACTTGAGAACTGTGGCGTCGGTATCGCTGGGCAAGCCCGCGAGTCGTCTAGACCGCCGACTGCAGCCTTGCCCCGGCCTGCGCCGAGCTACGGCTGGCAAACACCATCATCGCCACTGCCGCTACCGCGCCCGGCACAGCAAAGGCCATGAAATTCAGCGCCAGCGGCAACTGGATCCCCAGCAGCAGGCCGCCGAGGATCGGTCCGACGATTGCCCCGCTACGACCAATGCCCGATGCCCAACCCAGTCCCGTGGAACGGATGCCCATCGGATAGAACTGGGCGACGCAGGCATAAGCCAGGATCTGGGTACCGATAGTGGTTGCCCCGGCAATCGCGATCAGCAGGTACAGCACGGGTGTCGGGCTCTTGAAGCCCAGCAGGCTGATCGACAACGCCGCCAGCGCAAAGAACACCACCAGTACGCGGTCGAGCTTGAAGCGATCACCAATCCAGCCACCGCCAACAGCCCCAAATATCGCCCCGAAGTTGAGCACCAGCAGGAAGGCCAGACTCGATCCCAGGCCGTAACCGGCATTGTTCATCAGTTTTGGCAGCCAGGAGTTGAGGGCATAAACCATCAGCAGGCAGCAGAAGAACGCGACCCAGAGCATCAAGGTGCTCAGCGCCCGGCCTTCACGAAACAGCTGCGGTACCGAGCCACCCGCTTCGACACCAGTGACCACTTGCAAACGGTCGCCTGCCTGTGGCTGGTAGCTGGGTTCGACCCGTTGCAGCAATTGGCTGGCCTGCTCGGTTCGTCCCTGACGCACCAGAAAACCCAGGGACTCCGGCAGGAAACGCAGGATCAACGGCAACAGCAGCAAGGGGACGATGGCGACGTAGAACACCGACTGCCAACCGAACGCCGGTAACAACACGATGCCCAAGCCAGCCGAGAGCATGCCGCCCACCGAGTAGCCGCTGAACATGATTGCCACCAGGGTGCTGCGCATGCGCTTGGGAGCGTACTCGTTCATCAACGCCACGACGTTGGGCATCACGCCACCGATTCCCAGGCCCGCCAGAAAGCGACAGATACCGAATTCGCTCGGGTTGCGGGCAAAGCCGTTGAGCACGGTGAAGCCGCTGAAGAGGATCACGCAGATCATGATGGCCCTCTTGCGGCCGATGCGGTCCGACAGCGGCCCGAACACCAAGGCGCCAAACATCATGCCGAACAGGGCGTAGCTGCCCAGGGCCCCGGCCTGCAACGGGGTCATGCCCCACTCCTGCATCAAGGCCGGCAACACCACGCCATAAATGACCAGGTCGTATCCGTCGAAGATGATGATCAGCGCGCACCAGAACAGCACACGCCAGTGGAAGGTATTGAACTTCGCCTGATCGATCAGGCCATTGATATCGATAGCTCGCATGTGGCGTGTCTCTTTTGTTGTTGTTATCGAAACCCGAAGGCGAACCTGCCGAGCAGTGTTCGCGATCTCAGGTTAGGAGCAGTACAAAAGGGCCAATAGCCATTTCCTGCGAATCGCTATCCAGTTTGCGCAAGGGCTGACCAGGGGTCAGCGATGACGTTTGAAGGTGGCCGAAGGCAGTTCACCAAAACGCTGGCGATAGCTTTCGGCAAAGCGCCCCAGGTGCAGGAAACCGTAGTCCAGGGCGATCTCGGTAACGTTACGCACCGGGCTTGCCGGGTCCTGCAGGGCAGCATGAATGCGCTCAAGCTTGCGCTGGCGCACATAGCCCTTGGGCGACAATCCGGCATGGCGCTCGAACAGTGAGTACAAGGTGCGCTCGCTGACCCGTGCAACATTCATCAGCTGGACGACACTGATATCCTGCTCCAGATGGGCGTCGATGTAGGCTGCCAGCTGCTCGAACGAGTGGGGCTGCTGCACCGGCTCAGCACGCTGAACGTTGTTGCCGAGCAAGCTGAGCAACTTGCTGGCAACGATGCGCCCGTAATGCTCCTGGACCTGCAGCAACGAGTCCGTCGACTCCGCCTCTTCGCAGATCAACCCGAGCAAGCCGATAAAGCCTTCCAGCTCACCGGTGACATGGCGCGCGCTGTTGAAACGAATGCCACCCTCGGGCAACTGCCAGCGCTGCTCCAGACAAGCTTGCTCCAGCAGACTGACCGGCAACTTGAGGATGAACTTCTCGCAGTCGGCCGAATAGGTCAGGTCGACCGGATCGTCCGGGTTGATCAATAGCAGCTCGCCGGGCACGTAGTGATGTTCGTTGCCACGAAAACTGGACTGGCAGTGGCCCTTGAGCAGAATCTGCAGGTGATACAGCGAACCCAGGGCCGGCGAGGTGATCCGTGCTTTGCCGCCATAGCTCAAGCGGCACAGGTCAAGGCTGGCGAACTTACGGTGATTGATGCTCGCCTTCAGGTCGCCGGTTCTGGGCAGGCGCAGGCTATGGCCACCGACATGCTGGTTAACGTATTCGGACACGGCATAAGGGTCGGCGCGCTGAAACACACAGCTGCGCTCGCTCAACAGGTGGCTGCTCATGGGCTGCCCTCTTCTTGTTCTTGCTGGACGATATCCACAGGGTCTGGTTATCCACAGGGTCCCAGCTTGCGTCAGCACAAGCAGGCAGTCCAATATCTGTTGGGTAGGCAACAATACCCTGGAGGTATCATGGAACTGCGCCATCTGCGTTACTTCCGGGTGCTCGCGCAGACCCTGAACTTCACCCGCGCCGCCGAGCAGCTGCACATTGCCCAGCCACCTTTAAGCCGGCAAATCCGCCAGTTGGAGGAAACCCTCGGGGTCGATTTGCTCGAGCGCAGCCGTCCGCTGCGCCTGACCGAAGCCGGGCGCTACTTTTACGAACAGAGTGCAATGCTGCTCGACCAGCTCGAGCAAATTTCCGAAGGCACCCGGCGTATTGCCAACAGCGAGCGCCAATGGCTGCGCATCGGCTTCGCGCCCTCAACCCTTTACGATCTGTTACCTGAGCTGATTCGCCAACTGCGCAGTTATCAGGAGCTGGAGCTTGGCCTGCAGGAAATGATCACCCTGCAGCAGGTCGAAGCCTTGAAAGCCGGACGCATCGATATCGGTTTTGGCCGCATCCACATCAAAGACCCGGCCATACACCAGCAGGTGCTGCGCGAAGAGCCGCTGGTAGTCGCCCTGCCCTGCGGCCATCCGCTGATCGGCCAGCCCATCGACCTGATGCGCCTGGCCTTTGAACCCTTCGTGCTCTACCCCGCCACCCCGCGCCCGAGCTACGCCGACCACATCATGGCGTTGTTCTCCAGTCAGGGCCTGAGCGTGCAGGTGATTCAGTGGACCAACGAACTGCAGACCGCCCTCGGACTGGTCGCCGCTGGCCTGGGGATAACGTTGGTGCCCGCCTCGGTGCAGCGCCAGCACCGCGACGACATCGTTTATGCACCGCTGAGCGAAGCAGCAGCGGTTTCACCGATCATTCTCAGCCGCCGGGTTGAGGATAACTCGCCACAGGTCCAGCATTGCTTGAGCCTGATTGAACGCATGACCGAGCACTAGAGCCGCACACACCTTGCTCAAGCCAAGGTGGCCTGAATTTTATCCACAACCCCGGAATGAAAGCGCTCGGCGAGGAACGGAGTGATACCCACAGGCGAAGGTTCCTCATGCAGGACCTTGTCGATCATCACCCCGGTGATCGCCGACTTCAGGATGCCGGTGCGAAAGTGTCCACAGGCATTCAGGTAACCGGAGACTTCCGGCACTGCCCGAGGATCGGCAATTCATCCGCTGACCTTGGGCGCAAACCAGCCCACGTACGCTTGAGGTTAATTTGCGCCAGCTCCGGAATACAGCGAATCGCACCCTGCCAGAGGTCAGTCCTGGCGGGGCGAAGCTGACAGGTGAGACGGGCAATCCTTGCCCAGGTGACGAAGCAGTCGAGGCATCAGGTAACCGGCGTCAGCGCCCACGCCCCTGAGCGTTGCCGAGGCGAAGTTGCGTTGCCTGGGCAAGCCCACGAAGTACAAGCCAGGCACCTGGCTTGCCACACCGTTGCGTTGCAGCATACGCCCACCCTGGTCTGTGATCGGGAGGGCAGTCAGAAAGTCGAGGTTTGGCTGGAACCCCGTCGCAAAGATCAGCGCATCGATCTGGGTTGTGCTTCCGTCCAACCAAACTACACCATCTGGCTGCACCTGCTTGAACATGGCCCTGCGCTGGAATCGACCGGTATTGAGAGCATGTCGGTATTTGCCGCTGTCCAGCACGGGTGTGCTCTGGTCACTCAACCATCGCGTGTGCTCCAACCGAGTGAGTTTCAGCCAGGCGTGAAAATCGAGCCCGAGGATTCGCTGAGGGAAGAAGCGGATCTTCCCGCGGGTTGCCAGCAACACCTCAGCGAAACCTGCAAGCTCATAGGCAATTTGCACAGCCGAGTTCGCGGCACCTACTACCACGACACTTTGCCCGGCAAAGGGCTCTGGCGTTCGATATGCCGAGCTATGCAAACAAGTCCCGGAAAAGCTCTCCAGCCCTGGAATGCTGGGCGTGAATGGACGGCTAAATCCACCCGATGCCACCACCAGCGCATGCGTGGTGAAGGTCGCTCCGGTGTCGCAGCGAACCTCAAATAGCTTTCCCTTCAGCGCAACGTCCACCACTCGGGTTTCCCCCTGAAACGGCAGTCGAAACTCGACAGCGTACGTCTCCAGGTACTTCACCACTTCGTCCCGTAGCGGATAGCTCTTGGCGTCACCAGGAAACGTCAGCCCTGGCAGTGCTGAGTATTCTGCCGGCGAAAACAACTGCAGGCTGTCGTAGTAGTTACGCCAGTTGCCACCGGGGCGTGCCTGCTCATCGACGATGAGGAAGTCCAAGCCGTGTTGCTGCAAGTGCCAGCCAAGCGCCAAACCTGCTTGGCCACCGCCGATGACAATCACATCCAAAGTACGATTCGATTCATTCATATATGCGCACTCATGCATACATAAAGACAAAAAAAGGCCTCGCTACGGACAGCACAGCGAAACCAGACCCTTGGTTCGCTGGAGGAGACCCTCAAGACGCTCGACGATCGCCCCGCCATTCACTTCGTAGAAAACCTGCCGGCCCACCCTGGTGGCCTTCACGATTTGGGCGTCATGCAGCACCTGCAGGTGCCTTGAGATAACAGAACGCTCCTGCGGCAGCTCTTTGGCGATCTCACCGACATCCGCCCGGCCCAGCAGAAGCACGCGCTTGAAAACCGCGACCCTGGAGGGTTCGCAGAGAGCTTTGAAGAAGGCTTCATCCAGCGACTCAATAGCAGCATCGATGGCTTGGGCGCGGAGATTTTCGGTAGTAGTCATAGGGACAATATATGTGCACGAATATGCACATGTAAAGCCACCCTTCATCATGGGTTGCCATACATACGGAAAAGCGTATATTCGAAAAAACACATATATACAGAACATCTAGTGATGACAACCACGAGGTCCATGAGCGCATCAAGCTGTTCGCCCCCGTGAAAACCAAACACTGAGAACCGCCATGACTGACTCGCTGACACCTACCAAGGTTTTCAAATGCCTCGCCGACGAGAACCGCATTCGGATGATGCTGCTGATCGCTCGCGAGGAAGAGCTGTGCGTCTGTGAACTGATCTGTGCCCTGGAAGAAAGCCAGCCCAAGGTTTCCCGCCACCTGGCGCAACTGCGCACGTGCGGCCTGCTGGAAGACCGCCGGCAGGGCCAATGGGTCTACTACCGTCTGCATCCAGAGCTGCCCGCCTGGGTACGCGAGATTCTGATAACGACGCTGGAGGCCAATCGCGAGTGGCTGAGTAGCAGTGCCAAACAACTGGACACCATGGGTGACCGCCCACAACGCGTCGCTACCTGCTGCTGATCACTGTCGAGAAAAACCGATATAGGAACGTTCTGACGTTTAGGGAGATCCACCATGAGCAAGAGCCGCCTTTCATTCCTCGATCGCTACCTGACGGTCTGGATCTTTCTGGCCATGGGGCTTGGCATAGGTCTGGGCAGTCTCTTCCAGGGTTTGCCGGCGTGGCTGAACAGTCTGTCGGTGGGCACAACGAACATTCCCATCGCCATTGGGCTGATCGTCATGATGTACCCGCCATTGGCGAAGGTGAAATACGAGGAATTGCCACAAGTCTTCAAGGACAAGCGCATCCTCACCCTGTCGCTGATTCAGAACTGGGTGATTGGCCCGGTGCTGATGTTCTGGCTGGCTGTCGTATTCCTCTCCGACAAGCCTGAGTACATGACCGGCCTGATCCTCATCGGCTTGGCACGTTGCATTGCCATGGTGCTGGTGTGGAACCAGATCGCGGGCGGCAACAACCAGTACGTGGCGGGCTTGGTCGCCTTCAACAGCATTTTCCAGATCCTGTTCTTCAGCGTGTATGCCTGGATATTCCTGGGCCTTCTGCCTCCGCTGTTCGGCCTGGAAGGTAGCGTCATCGAAACCAGCTTTCTCGAAATTGCCCAATCGGTACTGATCTATCTGGGTATCCCATTCCTGGCTGGCTTCCTGACCCGCAAGATCCTGATCAGCCGTAAAGGCTCCGCTTGGTACGAGGAGCGCTTCATTCCGAAGATCAGCCCGCTGACGCTCGTGGCGTTACTGCTGACCATCGTCGCCATGTTCAGCCTGAAAGGCGACATGGTGCTGCAACTGCCTGTGGATGTGCTGCGCATCGCCATCCCGCTGACCATCTACTTCGTGGTGATGTTCTTCATCAGCTTCTGGATGGGCAAGCTGCTGGAGGCCGATTACCCACGTACCACCGCGCTGGCCTTCACCGCTGCGAGTAACAACTTCGAACTAGCCATTGCCGTGGCCATTGCCACCTTCGGCCTTGCCTCGCCAGTAGCCTTTGCCACCGTCATTGGGCCGCTGGTGGAAGTACCTGTATTGATCTCGCTGGTTGGCGTTGCCTTGTGGCTCAAGCGTCGCTGGTTCGATCAGCCATCTGGTGCCTTGTCCCAGGAGTGAAATCATGACTGAACACCATATTCCCAACATCGACAGTGAACTGATCGATCTGCCGTCTTCAGACAAATTGGCGATCGAACAGCAATCCACCCACAAGCCTCGCATCCTGCTCTTGTATGGATCGACCCGCGAACGCTCCTTCAGCCGCCTTCTGACCGAGGAAGCGGCACGTCTACTGGAGCACTTCGGTGCCGAGACGCGAATCTTCAATCCGTCCGGCCTGCCACTGCCGGATGACGTGCCCGATGACCACCCCATGGTTAAAGAACTGCGTGATCTGGTGCTCTGGTCGGAAGGCATGGTCTGGTGTTCGCCAGAACGCCACGGCGCTATGACCGGCGTGTTCAAGTCGCAGATCGACTGGATTCCGCTGAGCATGGGCGCAGTGCGTCCTACACAGGGCAAAACCCTCGCGGTGATGCAGGTCTGCGGCGGCTCGCAGTCGTTCAATGTGGTTAACCAACTGCGTGTACTCGGCCGCTGGATGCGCATGTTCACCATCCCTAACCAGTCGTCAGTACCGAAAGCCTATCTGGAGTTCGACGAGTCGGGCCGCATGAAGCCCTCTGCGTACTACGACCGTGTCGTCGACGTGATGGAGGAACTGGTGAAGTTCACCCTGCTTCTTCGTGATCGCGCCGACTACATGGTCGACCGCTACTCCGAACGTAAAGAGTCGGCTGAAGAACTGTCGAAGCGTGTCAATCAAAGATCCATCTGAGACTTACATCAATCCGCTCACCACCCCCTCTGACCCCTCGCTAACCGCAACTCGAGAACAACAACATGGCAATCAAAGTAGGCATCAACGGGTTTGGACGTATCGGTCGCTTGGCGCTGCGCGCGTCCTGGGATTGGCCAGAATTCGAATTCGTGCAGATCAATGACCCGGCCGGCGATGCCGAAACCCACGCCCACCTGATCAACTTTGACTCGGTCCACGGACGCTGGCACCGTGAAGCAGGTGCAGAAGGCGACTCGGTGGTGATCGATGGCAAGCGCATCAAGGTGACCGCCAACAAGAGCATCGCCGACACCGACTGGTCGGGTTGCGACCTGGTCATCGAGGCCAGCGGCAAGATGAAAACGGTGGCCTTGCTCCAGGCCTACCTGGATCAAGGCGTGAAGCGCGTGGTGGTCTGTGCTCCGGTGAAGGAAAAGGGTGCGCTGAACGTAGTCATGGGCGTCAACCAGCACCTGTTCGACCCGGCCCAGCACCGCATCGTCACCGCCGCCTCCTGCACCACCAACTGCCTGGCTCCGGTGGTGAAGGTGATTCACGAGAACCTGGGCATCCGCCACGGCTCGATCACCACCATCCACGACCTGACCAATACCCAGAGCATCCTCGATACACCGCACAAGGACCTGCGCCGCGCCCGGGCCTCGGGCATGAGCCTGATCCCGACCACTACCGGTTCGGCCACGGCAATCGCCGAGATCTTCCCCGAGTTGCGCGGCAAGCTCAATGGTCACGCGGTGCGGGTACCGCTGGCCAACGCCTCGCTGACCGATTGCGTGTTCGAAGTAGAACACGCGACCACGGCTGAAGAGGTCAACGCGCTGCTGAAGGCGGCTGCCGATGGCCCGTTGAAGAACATCCTGGGCTATGAAGAGCGCCCGCTAGTGTCCATCGACTACCGCACCGATCCGCGGTCCTCGATCATCGATGCGCTGTCGACCCTGGTGGTCAACGGAACCCAGGTGAAGATCTACGCTTGGTACGACAACGAGTGGGGCTACGCCAATCGTGCAGCGGAGCTGGCCCGACTGGTCGGCGCGGTGGAGTAAACGGCGATCATGAAGGCGTTGTCAGCTCTGTTCGCGGAAGTGCGTCAGTACCTGCTGGTTACCGGCAATTACTGGGCCTTCACCCTCACCGACGGCGCATTGCGCATGTTGGTGGTATTGCACTTCCATACGCTGGGCTACACGCCGCTGCAGATCGCAGCGCTGTTCCTGTTCTACGAGATTTTCGGCGTGATCACCAACTTGGTGGGCGGTTACCTCGGCGCTCGCCTGGGGCTCAATCGCACCATGAACATCGGCCTGGGCCTGCAGGTGCTGGCCTTGCTGATGCTCACGGTGCCGGCAGCCTGGCTGACGGTGGCCTGGGTAATGGCAGCCCAAGCGTTGTCCGGTATCGCCAAGGACCTCAACAAGATGAGTGCCAAGAGCTCCATCAAGCTCTTGGTACCGGACAGCCAGCAAGGCACCCTCTACAAGTGGGTGGCCATCCTCACGGGCTCGAAAAACGCGCTCAAAGGCGCGGGCTTTTTCCTCGGCGGTGCGCTGCTCGCATTGCTCGGCTTCAGCATGGCGGTGCTGGCCATGGCAACGGTGCTGGCATTGATCTGGATCGGTAGCTTGCTACTGCTGAAAAAGGACCTGGGCAAGGCCAAGGCTAAACCGAAGTTTCGCGACATACTGTCCAAGAGCCGGGCAATCAACATCCTCTCGGCGGCACGCCTGTTTCTCTTCGGCGCCCGCGACGTGTGGTTCGTCGTAGCGTTGCCGGTGTACCTGAGCAGCACATTTGCCTGGGACTTCTGGCAGGTCGGCGGCTTTCTTGCCGTCTGGATCATCGGCTACGGCATCGTGCAGTCATTTGCCCCCTACATCACCGGCAAGAAGCGTGGCCATGTGCCGGACGGTCGAGCAGCCTTCACCTGGGCGATCACGCTGGCCGGATTGCCTGCGCTGATTGCGCTGGGGCTGACTGCCGGCTGGCCGGCTCAGGTGGTACTGCTCGGTGGGCTGATGCTGTTTGGTGTGCTGTTCGCAGTGAACTCATCGCTGCACAGCTACCTGATCGTCAGCTATGCCAAGGAGGATGGGGTATCGCTGGACGTGGGCTTCTACTACATGTCCAACGCTCTGGGGCGGCTGGTCGGCACGCTGCTTTCCGGCTGGGTGTTCCAAGGCTATGGCCTGGAAGCCTGCTTGTGGGTATCCAGTATTTTCGTACTGGCTGCAGCGCTCATCTCGATCGCCTTGCCCAGACACCACGACACGCCACAGCAGCCAAACTGATCACCAACCAAGAGGTGCGGGCACTTATGCCTGCGCCTTTACCAAAAATTGTTCGATCTCAGTGACAGTGCTGCGGGCTGTACGGGTAACCCCGATCAACGTCGCTGACGCCAAGCACCGCCGGCCCCTGCTCGGCATCGTTGGTTGTGACAGAGGTTGACTGCGCAGACGTGCCCATTCTTTTTGAGTTGTCCACTGACAAGCTGCCGCTGAACCAGGTATGCCCGATCGGTCGGTAGTTCCTGCCAAAAATTGACGCTGTGCCATGAGCTTCGGGTCAGCAGTGGGCTAGTCCAGCTTCCTTTTCATCTATTGCTGAACCCAGGCAACCGAACCCTTACGAGTGCCACAGCAGATTGCAGATCAGTTGATAAATTGTTATTTCCAACCATCCCACACATGAGTAATGTAAAAATATCTACATTATTTAAATCGAGCTCTACATGAACAACTGGTTGGCTCTTGTACTCGGTCTACCGACAGCTAACGCCACCGAGCGAATGCGTGCATGGCGGGCATTAAAAGCTACCGGTGCCGCTGTTCTGCGAGACGGGGTCTATCTACTACCTCAAACAGACTCATGCCATGCCGCGTTGAGCGCTGTGGAGCGGGACATCCTGGCAATTAACGGGGTGGCGCTGCTCCTGCCCGTTGTGGACCCAAACGGGGCACGCTTCGCTGAGCTGTTTGATAGAGCTGACGATTACACAAGGCTGGGAACTGAGATCGATGAGTGCCGCCTGCAGCTCAACGCGGAAAACGCGCTGGCTACGACCAAGCAAATTCGAAAGCTGCGCAAGGCGTATACCCAACTAGCAGGCATCGACTACTTCCCTGGGCAGCCAAAGCAGCAGATCGATGAAGCGCTGAAGTCGCTGGAGGTTGCAGTCAGCCGAGCACTATCGGCAGATGAACCCAGTGGCCAGGATTCATCGATCATGCTGCTGAGCGTGGGTGAGTACCAGGGGCGGATCTGGGCCACGCGCAAGCGTCCTTGGGTAGACCGGTTGGCCAGTGCCTGGTTGATCAAGCGCTTCATTGATTCTCAAGCTCAGTTAGTATGGTTAGACCATCCGTCCGATTGCCCAGCAGATGCGCTCGGCTTCGACTTTGATGAGGCGACCTTCAGTCATGCGGGCAATCGCGTCACTTTCGAAACGTTGAAAGACAGCTTCGAGCTGGATGTACCAGGTCTCAACCGCCTTGCCTCACTTGTCCATTACCTGGATGTCGGAGGAATACAGCCTATTGAAGCGGCTGGAGTCGAGCGAGTACTGGCAGGGCTTCGCGAGACCATTACCGATGACGATCAGCTATTGAATGCAGCAGGTGCCATCTTCGATGGGCTGCTAGCTGGCTTCGTGCAGGAGGACGCCATCGATGAATAAAGACACCCAACCGGTGGATGCACCTGACCTGGCGCGACCAGCACCTATTAGCTTGGCTCAAGCACTGTGGTTCTGGCTGAAGCTCGGCTTTATCAGCTTCGGCGGGCCTGCGGGTCAGATCTCGATCATGCACCAAGAGCTGGTAGAACGTAGGCGCTGGATCTCAGAGCGGCGCTTTCTCCATGCATTGAATTACTGCATGTTGCTTCCTGGGCCAGAGGCGCAGCAGTTGGCGACCTATCTCGGCTGGCTGATGCATCGCACCTGGGGTGGAGTGATTGCGGGTGGGCTGTTTGTGCTCCCTTCACTCTTCATTCTGATTGCACTTTCATGGGTCTACATCGCCTTCGGTGAGGTACCCATCGTGGCTGGCCTGTTCTATGGCATCAAGCCCGCTGTGACTGCCATTGTGGTCCATGCCGCTCACCGGATCGGTTCAAGAGCACTCAAAAACGGGTGGCTGTGGGCCATTGCCGCCGCTTCGTTCGTTGCGATCTTTGCCTTGAACGTGCCTTTCCCGATGATCGTCTTGGTCGCGGCATTGCTGGGTTATCTGGGTGGTCGGCTTGCCCCGGAAAAATTCCGGACCGGTGGCCATGGTGCTGCGAAGAAGTCCTACGGCGCGGCCCTGATCGATGATGAAACCCCAACGCCGGACCATGCTCGATTTCGTTGGTCTCGGCTGATGCTGCTGATACTGGTAGGGGCCGTGCTTTGGTTGTTACCCATGGGCATCCTGACCGCGATGTTTGGCTGGAGCGGTACGCTCACCCAAATGAGTTGGTTCTTTACCAAGGCAGCGTTACTGACATTTGGTGGTGCGTATGCGGTGCTGCCCTATGTCTATCAGGGCGCGGTGGGACACTACGGCTGGCTGACCCCAACCCAAATGATCGATGGCCTGGCCCTAGGTGAAACCACGCCGGGTCCGTTGATCATGGTCGTGGCGTTCGTTGGCTTCGTCGGTGCTTATGTCCAGCAAGTCTTTGGCCCCGAGCAGGCATTCCTAGCGGGGGCCGTAGCGGCGAGCTTGGTGACCTGGTTCACCTTCTTGCCTTCCTTCCTGTTCATTCTGGTCGGTGGGCCTTTGGTCGAGTCGACCCATAACGAACTGAAATTCACCGCGCCACTCATCGGCATTACAGCTGCTGTGGTGGGAGTGATCCTGAACCTGGCGATGTTTTTCGGTTACCACGTACTCTGGCCCAATGGATTTGGAGCAGGTCTGGACTGGCCGTCGCTGGTGATTGCGATAGCCGCTGCCATAGCGTTGTTTCACTTCAAACGCGGCGTTATTCAGGTACTGCTCAGCTGCGGTGCAGTCGGTTTGCTGGTGTACATAGTACGCAATGGGGACTGGGGAGCGTTTTTCCAGCTGTGGTCCTGATAGCCACCATGGGGGAGGCCCAGCAGCCGCTGGACTTTGCCGCTTAGTGGCAGTGGTAACCGCCAGTTTTGTGGTTAGTGTGGCAACCTTTGGCGTCGGTACCACCACTGTGCGCGAATGCGGCTGCCGAGGAAAACGAAAGAACAGCGGCAATCACGAGAGATACGACTTTCATCGGCCTACTCATAGCCGAGCCCGCAAATTCTTGGCGGATGAAGGCATGTTTTTGCCTCACAGACACAAGCGAAGCGCTTGCAACGCAACCAAGTGCGCAGGATAGAACCAATACCCCCATTGGCGAACCGGCTGCACATTGAAGTGGAGGCTCTGGCGCAGCAGCCACAGGCCGAGAAGTGGAGCCGCAAAGGCAGCTCCCAAGGCTAAGATTGACGGAGGGTCGAGATCCAAGGCTTTGGCAACGATGCTGCTGCGAGTGTTAATTAGCACGCACAGGAGTGCAGGCAGTAACCACAGTATGCCTGGTCGCTTAATCGCAATGAGCACTGCCGCAGGTACAAGGACGCCGTAGAACCCGTACATCAGAGTATCGTCGAGCAGGTAAGCCAATACCCCGGCGGTGATTGCCGTGGCTCCGGCCAGCCATGTGCGGTGGTGAATTCCCCACGTGATCAGCAGCCCAAATGTCAGGGTAACCAGTACGTTGAATAAGCCGGACGCACTGATGTAGCGATAGGGCACCTCGGATATGATCGCGAATACGATCATCAAGATGATGTATCTACTATTGGTCGCTGTCAGCAACTCACCGGGCCTTGTGCGTGCGACGTTGGCTGCAATTGCTACACAAAACAGCGGAAAGGCGAGCCGTCCAACGATAAACAGGTCGCCCATTTCGGGCCACACCAAGCGTAAGTGATCGATGACCATGGTGATCATGGCCAACCACTTGATCAGGTCCTGGCCCGCGTTACGATGCCTGCTAAGCGACACTGTTGGCTCATACGCACTCATCACGAGCCTCCCCAAACCAGCACAGTAAACAGTAGATACCGTCTGCCCTTGACCAGGGTGACGATCAGAAGGAAACGCCACAGGGGCTCACGCATGATGCCCACGACCAAGGTCAGTGAATCGCCAATGATGGGTGCCCAGCATGCCTACGAGCACTGCCTACGACTGCATTGGCAGCAGGGTGGCGGCACCGAGTGCTGCCAGAAACAGGCCGATATAGCTGGTCAGCTCAAACACCGAACAGGCCCCTTAGCTGTTCAGCCCGATCCAGCCATGGAAGCCCACATAGAGGCCGACACCGATAATCAGGACGCTGGAGAGATAGGGCGCACGCCGCGCCACGGTCCCCAGCCATGGCCAGCGATTGGAGGCTTGCCTGGCGCCAATAGCTGCTGCGCTTCCTACGGCCACCAGGGTAAGCGCCAAGCCAATGCTGAAGCACAGGACCAGCATGCCACCTAGTGCGACCTCTTTAACCTGGAGGCAGAGCAGCAATACCGTAATGGCTGCGGGGCATGGAATAAGGCCACCGGTCAGGCCAAACATGATGATCTGACCTGTTGTCACGTCCCGGTTGGTAAAGCGCTTACGGATGTCGTTGGCATGGGCACGTTCATGCGCGTCCTGGTAGCCATCGACTGACAGTTCTAAACCCTCAAGCTCGGAATGGGCGTGACCATGATCGTGCTCGCGGTAATCAAGATCATAGTCATGTGAATGACCCGCATGGCCGAGACTGAGCCGGGCGCTGAATTCATGGGGCTCAGGAATATCGACCGTCGATTGGAGGTACCCCTCTCGCTCGACAAAGGCGAATCGCTGGGTCTGCCCATCGGACCTGGTAGTGGTCAATAGAACTTGTGCAGCCGGCCAGGCATGGCCACTTAACACTTTCATCCGCCAGTGCGGGGGCACACCGTGTTCAAAGATTGAAAGCTCGATCCGGCCATGGCCGGTATCAATACGGTGAGTTTCATCGTGATGCGCGTGATCATGATCGCCATGATGGTGATCATCGTCTTGCTCGAACTTGAACATCTGCTCGCCACGCCACGTCCGCCAGAGCATCCACAGCGCAATTACAATGATCAGGGCAGAAGACGCGAGCTGGAAGTAAGGCTCCGTAGTCTGCGCATCCAGCCCCTTACCCAGGTACATCCCACCGATTGCGACCAGCCAGACCACCAGCGTGTGGGAAATCGTGGCGGCAAGGCCCAACAGAATCGCCTGCTTCACAGTGCCTCGAATAGCGACGATGAATGCGGCCATCATGGTTTTGGAGTGGCCAGGCTCAAGCCCGTGGAAAGCACCCAGCAAGATGGCACTGGGGAAATACAGCCAGGCTCCGCCCTGCTGTAGCAACTCTGCGAAATTCGGCATGGGGAACCTAAAGGTACTTGGTGATTTGCTTGAATTCTTCAAGCGAGGAGCGATCACCGCTACTCAATGCCACAACGGTGTCTTCCAGGCAGTGGTCGATGTGATCCTGAATGAGCGTGCGCTTGGCCTGGCAAACCGCTTTTTCAACTGCATGCAGCTGCTGCGCGATGTCAACGCACTCGCGGCCCTCCTCAATCATCGCGATGATGCTTCGCAGGTGCCCATCGGCACGCTTGAGGCGCTTGATGATCGCTTCGTGGCTTTGGTGGGTATGTGTATGACCATGCGGGTGGTCATGGGCATGGAGGTGCTCATGCTCAGTCATGATTTGAGTCTCCGGTTCCGATGAATTACGCTGGCATCGTATCCCCCAGGGGGGGATAGGTCAAACCTGTGCCCATATCCTGTAATTGCCTCAAAGGCGCCCAGTGATGTTCAGTCGTTCTCTATCAACGATGGTGATTTTTGCTCTCGCTCTGGCCATTATCACGGCTTGAACAGGGCATGCCTATTCGTTGTCAGTGCCCGGCAAACATCCCGCACCGGAGGTGGTGCAAGGAGCGGAGCATGATCACAGCCATGGAGCATCGTCCTGTGACCCGTATTCCGACCATTACCACTCGCCACTAACCCCTGACCACCAGCATGCGCCCCCTCAGCTGAGCTCTGACGTGCAGCTGACTGCGCAGCAGTTACACGTGGACCAACGACTGGGCCAGTCAACCATGACACTCATGGCGAGACCTACAACGCAGCTCAAGGCGACTTCCACAGTTACAGCAAGGCCAAGCAGGTGAAGGGGGACAAAGGAGGAGCCGGGAGGCAAACCTCTCCGGCTCGTGCGACAGTTTTAATTCTCTAAAACCAAAACCATTGTTAACAACAGCAATCGTTACTCTACAGTTACCGATTTCGCCAGGTTACGCGGCTGGTCGACGTCAGTGCCTTTGAGCACCGCCACGTAGTACGACAGCAGTTGCAATGGAATGGTATAGAGGATCGGTGCCAGGGCATCGATGATGTGCGGCACAGCGATCACATGGGTGCCTTCGCCATTGCTCATACCGGCGTTTTCGTCGGCAAAGACAATCAGCTCACCGCCACGTGCCCGTACTTCCTGCAGGTTGGACTTGAGCTTCTCCAGAAGTTCGTTGTTCGGCGCCACGGTGACCACTGGCATGTCGCTGTCCACCAGGGCCAGCGGGCCATGCTTGAGTTCACCGGCTGGATAGGCTTCAGCGTGGATATAGGAGATTTCCTTGAGCTTGAGCGCCCCTTCCATGGCCACCGGGAACTGCGCGCCACGACCGAGGAACAGGGTGTGGTGCTTGTCGGCAAACAGCTCAGCGGTTTTCTCGACGATGGCGTCCATGGCCAGGGCTTCGCCCAGGCGCGTCGGCAGGCGACGCAGTTCTTCGACCAGCTCGGCTTCGACACCGGCCTTCAATGTGCCACGTACCTGGCCCAGGGACAGGGTCAGCAGCATCAACGACACCAGCTGGGTGGTGAACGCTTTAGTCGAAGCCACACCGATTTCCGGACCCGCCTGGGTCAGCAGGGTCAGATCCGATTCGCGGACCAGCGAGCTGATGCCAACGTTGCAGATCGCCAGGCTGCCGAGGAAACCGAGTTCCTTGGCATTGCGCAAGGCGGCCAGGGTGTCGGCGGTTTCACCGGACTGGGAAATCGAAACGAACAGGGTGTCGGGTTGCACCACCACCTTGCGGTAGCGGAACTCGCTAGCCACTTCTACCTGGCACGGAATCCCGGCCAGTTCTTCGAGCCAGTAACGTGCAACCATGCCAGCGTGATAGCTGGTGCCACAGGCGACGATCTGCACGTTACGGACTTTGGCGAACAGCTCGGCGGCTTGCGGGCCGAAGGCCTGAACCATGACGTGGTCCTTGCCCAGACGCCCTTCCAGGGTGCGCTGTACCACGGTTGGTTGCTCGTGGATTTCCTTGAGCATGAAGTGACGATAGGTGCCCTTGTCGGCAGCTTCGGCACCTTCGTGGTACTGCACGGTTTCGCGCTGAACCGGGTGACCGGCCAGATCCCAGATAGTTACCTGGTCGCGGCGGATTTCAGCGATATCGCCTTCTTCCAGGTACATGAAGCGGTCGGTCACCTGACGCAGGGCCAACTGGTCGGACGCCAGGAAGTTCTCCCCATGGCCCAGGCCAATCACCAGCGGGCTGCCGCTGCGGGCGGCCAGCAGGCGGTCTGGCTGGTGCGCACTGATTACCGCCAGACCATAGGCGCCGTGCAGTTGCTTGACTGCAGCCTTCAGGGCATCGACCAGGTCAGGAACGGTTTTCAGGGTGTGGTGCAGCAGGTGGACGATGACTTCGGTGTCGGTCTCAGAGCTGAACACGTAGCCCAGGCCTTTGAGCTTTTCACGCAGTTCTTCGTGGTTCTCGATGATGCCGTTGTGCACCACCGCCAGATCCTGGGCGGAGAAATGCGGGTGGGCATTGTGCTCGGTTGGCGCGCCATGGGTTGCCCAACGGGTGTGGGCAATACCCAGCTGGCCTGCCAGCGGATCGGCGCCTACAGCGGCTTCCAGCTCGCTGACCTTGCCGATGCGACGACGACGCTCCAGGGTCCCCTGCTGGCTGAAGACCGCTAGACCTGCGCTGTCATACCCGCGGTATTCCAAGCGCTTGAGGCCTTCGATGAGGATGGTGGTGATATTACGTTCGGCGACGGCACCAACGATTCCACACATTAGTTATGCTCCTTGGAGAGTGCGGCACAAATCACATGGACGCCGCGGGCTTCAATTTGTTCGCGCGCCTCAACGGGCAAGCGCTCATCGGTAATCAGGGTGTTGACGCTGCCCCAGGGCAGCTCAAGGTTGGGAATCCTGCGCCCGACTTTGTCGGACTCGACCATTACGATCACTTCCCGGGCCACTTCGGCCATGACCCGGCTCAGGCCGAGCAACTCATTGAAAGTCGTAGTGCCGCGCACCAGGTCGATGCCATCGGCACCAATGAACAACTGGTCGAAATCGTAGGAGCGTAGTACCTGCTCGGCGACCTGCCCCTGGAACGACTCGGAATGCGGGTCCCAGGTGCCGCCGGTCATCAACAGCACAGGCTCGTGTTCCAGCTCGCTCAGGGCACGGGCCACATTCAGCGAGTTGGTCATCACTACCAGACCCGGCTGGTGGCCCAGCTCGGGAATCATCGCTGCGGTGGTACTGCCACTGTCGATAATGATGCGTGCATGTTCACGGATACGTCCGACCGCCGCCCGGGCAATCGCCTGCTTATACAGCGAAACCGGCAGGCCCTGATCAGCGATCAGCTCCTGAGGCATGGTCACCGCACCGCCATAGCGGCGCAGCAGCAAGCCGTTGGCCTCCAGAGCGGCGAGATCTTTGCGGATGGTGACTTCCGAGGTTTCGAAACGTTTGGCTAGCGCATCAACGCTCACTTCCCCCTGCTCGTTGAGCAAGGCGAGGATATTGTGGCGGCGCTGTGGAGTGTTACGTTTCGACATGGCGTCTTTAAGTTTCGTTTCGAAAGTTACTGATGCCAATCAAAACCTAAAGCTTCCAGATCGTCAAGCAGGGATGGGTAATTTTCCGATCGGGGTACGTTATCCACAAAGCTTCGCGGGGCAAGCCCGCTCCTACAGTTGTGGGATTTATCCACACAGAAAGCAAAAGGCCGACTTATGCACAATCCAGTCGGCCTTCTTGTTCAGCTGTGCATAACTCAGTTCTTGTTGATTTTCTCTGGTCGCTTCCAGCCGTCGATGTTGCGCTGACGCGCACGGCCGACGGCTAGCTGGCCAGCTTCGACATTCTGAGTAAGGGTCGAACCTGCCGCCGTGGTGGCACCGTCGAGGATATCCACAGGCGCCACCAGGGAGTTGTTGGAGCCTATGAACACGTCCTCGCCGAGGATGGTCTTGAATTTGTTCGCGCCATCGTAGTTGCAGGTGATGGTACCGGCACCGATGTTGGTACGTGCACCGACCTCGGCATCGCCCAGGTAGGTCAGGTGACCGGCTTTGGCGCCCTCACCGAGGTGGGCGTTCTTCAGTTCGACAAAGTTACCCACATGGGCACGGGCTTCCAGCACGCTGCCTGGACGCAGGCGGGCAAACGGGCCGGCATCGCTGCCTTCACCCATAATCGCGCCTTCGAGGTGGCTGCTGGCCTTGACCACGACCCCCTTGCGCAGGGTGCTGTTCTTGATCACGCAGTTCGGGCCGATCACCACGTCGTCTTCAATGACCACACGGCCTTCAAGGATGACGTTGATGTCGATGAGCACGTCGCGGCCCACGGTGACTTCACCACGCACATCGAAACGCGCCGGATCACGCAGGGTCACGCCCTGGGCCATGAGGCGACGCGCTGCACGCAGCTGGTAATGACGCTCAAGCTCCGCAAGCTGGCGACGGTCATTGGCGCCCTGCACTTCCATCGGGTCCAGCGGCTGCTCGGTGGCCACCACCAAGCCATCGGCAACGGCCATGGCAATCACGTCGGTGAGGTAGTACTCGCCCTGGGCGTTGTTGTTCGACAGCCGCCCCAGCCATTCGGCCAGGCGTGCACCCGGCACCGCCAGAATGCCGGTGTTACCTTCCTTGATGGCTTTTTGCGCGTCGTTGGCATCCTTGTGTTCAACGATCGCTGCCACCTGCCCTTGGGCATCACGGACAATGCGACCGTAACCGGTTGGATCATCGAGGTTGACCGTCAACAGGCCCAACTGCTCAGAACTGACCTTGGCCAGCAGGCGCTTGAGGGTGTCGACTTCGATCAGCGGCACATCGCCGTAGAGGATCAGCACCGTATCAGCAGCCAGTGCCGGCAAAGCTTGCGCGACCGCATGTCCGGTACCCAGTTGCTTGTCTTGCAGCACAAAATTCAGGTCGTCGGCTGCCAAACGCTCACGAACCAGCTCAGCACCGTGCCCGATCACCACATGAATACCTTGAGGCTGAAGCTGACGGGCGCTGTGGATAACATGGCCAAGCATGGAATCGCCAGCGACCGGGTGCAGTACTTTGGGCAGCGCAGAGCGCATCCGAGTGCCTTGGCCAGCGGCGAGAATAACGATATCGAGAGACATTGACGGGCTACCAATCCGGGGAGGTCAGTGAGAAGACCAGAATATAAAACGCAGAAAAAGAAAAAGGGTAGCCGAGGCTACCCTTTAACTCAATCGCAACAGAAGTGACCGGCGAGTGCCGAATTACTTCATTCTGCGCATTTGCTGGACGGTACGCAGCTGGGCTGCGGCCTCGGCCAGACGAGCGGCGGCGGCGCCGTAGTCGAACTCCGCGCCTTTTTCGTGCAGGGCGTTCTCAGCAGCCTTGAGGGCTTCCTGAGCCTGAGCTTCGTCCAGGTCGGTAGCACGTTGCACGGTATCGGCAAGCACCTTGACCATGTTCGGCTGGACCTCGAGGAAACCACCAGAGATGTAGAACACCTCTTGGGCGCCACCCTGCTTGGTCAGCGTGATCGGACCTGGCTTCAGATTAGTGATCAGCGGCGCGTGGCCTGGAGCGATACCAAGATCACCCAGGTTACCGTGCGCAACCACCATCTCGACCAGACCGGAGAAAATCTCTCCTTCCGCGCTGACGATATCGCAATGGACTGTCATAGCCATCTGCTTGCCTCAACCTGATTAGCGCCCCTTGCGGGGCGCCGGGATTACAGTTTCTTGGCTTTCTCGACCGCTTCTTCGATGCTGCCAACCATGTAGAACGCTTGTTCTGGCAAGTGGTCGTAGTCACCTTTGAGGATGCCGCTGAAGCCAGCAATGGTGTCTTTCAGGGAAACGTATTTGCCTGGAGAACCAGTGAAGACTTCTGCCACGAAGAACGGCTGGGACAGGAAGCGCTGGATCTTACGAGCACGGGATACCAGCTGCTTGTCGGATTCGGACAGTTCGTCCATACCCAGGATCGCAATGATGTCCTTCAGCTCTTTGTAGCGCTGCAGCACGTACTGGACGCCGCGAGCGGTGTCGTAGTGCTCGTTGCCGATGACGTTCGGGTCCAGCTGGCGCGAAGTCGAGTCCAGTGGATCGACCGCTGGGTAGATACCCAGGGAGGCGATGTCACGGGACAGTACGACGGTGGCGTCCAAGTGGGCGAAGGTGGTCGCTGGCGACGGGTCGGTCAGGTCGTCCGCAGGTACGTATACGGCCTGGATCGAGGTGATCGAACCTTCCTTGGTCGAAGTGATACGCTCTTGCAGAACGCCCATCTCTTCAGCCAGGGTCGGCTGGTAACCTACTGCCGAAGGCATACGGCCCAGCAGTGCGGATACTTCGGTACCGGCCAGGGTGTAACGATAGATGTTGTCGACGAACAGCAGAACGTCGTTACCTTCGTCACGGAACTTCTCAGCCATGGTCAGGCCGGTCAGCGCTACGCGCAGACGGTTTCCTGGTGGCTCGTTCATTTGGCCGTATACCAGAGCAACCTTGTCCAGTACGTTGGAATCCTTCATCTCGTGGTAGAAGTCGTTACCCTCACGAGTACGCTCACCCACACCGGCGAACACGGAATAACCGCTGTGCTCGATGGCGATGTTACGGATCAGTTCCATCATGTTTACGGTTTTGCCTACACCGGCACCACCGAACAGACCAACCTTACCACCCTTGGCGAACGGGCAAACCAGGTCGATAACCTTGATGCCGGTTTCCAGCAGGTCGTTGCCGCCTGCCTGGTCAGCGAACGAAGGCGCTGGGCGGTGAATACCCCAACGCTCTTCTTCACCGATCGGGCCAGCTTCGTCGATCGGGTTACCGAGGACGTCCATGATACGGCCCAGGGTCGCTTTACCGACCGGTACCGAGATTGGAGCCTTGGTGTCGACAACGTCCAGACCGCGCTTCAAGCCTTCGGTCGAACCCATCGCAATGGAACGCACTACGCCGTCGCCCAGCTGCTGCTGAACTTCCAGAGTAGTTTCCGCGCCTTGTACTTTCAGCGCGCTATAGACATTCGGAACGCTGTCACGTGGGAATTCCACGTCGATGACGGCGCCGATGATTTGAACGATACGTCCGCTACTCATAGCTGGATCCTCTGAATATTTGAACCGTTAAACCGCGGCAGCGCCGCCGACGATTTCCGAGATCTCTTGGGTGATCGCAGCCTGACGCGCCTTGTTGTAGATCAGCTGCAATTCGCTGATCAGGTCACCGGCGTTGTCGGTGGCGTTTTTCATCGCGATCATCCGGGCAGCTTGTTCAGCTGCGTTGTTCTCGACCACCGCCTGGTAGACCTGCGACTCCACGTAACGCACCATCAGGCCGTCCAGCAGCTCTTTGGCGTCAGGTTCGTAGAGGTAGTCCCAGTGGTGCTTGAGTTCTTGATCCGGGGTTGCAACCAACGGAATCAACTGCTCGACCGTTGGCGTTTGCGTCATGGTATTGATGAACTTGTTCGATACCACGGACAGACGATCGATACGACCGTCCAGGTAAGCGTCCAGCATGACCTTGACGCTGCCGATCAGATCATTGATCGACGGCTCTTCGCCCAGGTGGCTGATCGCTGCAACGACGTTACCGCCGAAGCTGCGGAAAAACGCCGCACCTTTGCTGCCGACCACGCAAAGATCGATCTCGATCCCTTGCTCGCGGTTGGCCGCCATGTCCTTGACCAGGGCCTTGAACAGGTTGGTGTTCAAGCCACCGCACAGACCACGGTCACTGCTCACGACGACATAACCAACGCGCTTTACAGGGCGGTCGATCATGAACGGGTGACGGTATTCCGGGTTGGCGTTGGCCAGATGACCAATTACCTGGCGGATACGCTCCGCATAAGGACGGCTAGCAGCCATGCGCATTTGAGCCTTGCGCATTTTGCTGACCGCCACTTTTTCCATGGCGCTGGTAATTTTTTGCGTGCTTTTGATGCTCGCAATCTTACTGCGAATCTCTTTTGCGCCTGCCATGTAACACCTATCAGGTTAGCAAGCGGGGGCTGCAAAGCCCCCGCTGCGGCTTACCAGGTTTGGGTGGCCTTGAACTTCTCGATACCGGCTTTGATGCCAGCGTCGATTTCGTCGTTGAAGTCACCCTTCACGTTGATCTTCGCCATCAGTTCGGCGTGATCACGGTTGAAGTAAGCAATCAGCGCTTGTTCAAAGCTGCCGACTTTGGCGATTTCAACGTCGGTCAGGAACCCACGCTCAGCGGCATACAGCGACAGCGCCATGTCCGCGATGGACATTGGAGCGTATTGCTTCTGCTTCATCAGCTCGGTAACACGTTGACCGTGCTCGAGTTGCTTACGGGTGGCTTCGTCCAGGTCAGAAGCGAACTGGGCGAATGCCGCCAGTTCACGGTACTGAGCCAGAGCGGTACGGATACCACCGGAGAGCTTCTTGATGATCTTGGTCTGAGCGGCACCACCCACACGGGATACCGAAACACCGGCGTTAACTGCAGGGCGGATGCCCGAGTTGAACATGGCCGATTCCAGGAAGATCTGACCGTCGGTGATGGAAATCACGTTGGTCGGAACGAACGCGGAAACGTCGCCAGCCTGGGTTTCGATGATCGGCAGTGCGGTCAGGGAACCGGTCTTGCCAGTTACAGCACCGTTGGTGAACTTCTCAACGTACTCTTCGGAAACGCGCGATGCACGCTCCAGCAGACGGGAGTGGAGATAGAACACGTCACCTGGGTACGCTTCACGTCCTGGTGGACGGCGCAGCAACAGGGAGATCTGACGGTAGGCAACGGCCTGCTTGGACAGGTCATCGTATACGATCAGCGCGTCTTCACCGCGGTCACGGAAGAACTCGCCCATGGTGCAACCGGCGTATGGCGCCAGGAATTGCAGTGCGGCGGATTCCGAAGCACTGGCAACCACCACGATGGTGTTGGCCAGGGCGCCGTTTTCTTCCAGCTTGCGAACGATGTTGGCGACGGTGGAACGCTTCTGGCCGACAGCAACATAAACACAGAAAATACCGGAGTCTTTCTGGTTGATGATGGCGTCGATCGCCATGGCGGTCTTACCGATCTGGCGGTCACCGATGATCAGCTCACGCTGGCCACGGCCGACAGGGATCATGGCGTCGACGGATTTGTAGCCAGTCTGTACAGGCTGGTCTACCGACTTACGCCAGATCACGCCCGGAGCAACTTTCTCGACCGCGTCGGTCTCGGTGTTGCCCAGTGGGCCTTTGCCGTCGATTGGGTTACCCAGTGCGTCGACTACGCGACCCAGCAGTTCCTTACCAACTGGAACTTCGAGGATGCGGCCGGTGCACTTGGCGCTCATGCCTTCAGCGAGGGTGTCGTAGGCGCCCAGTACTACCGCACCAACGGAGTCTTGCTCCAGGTTGAGGGCCATACCGAACACGCCACCTGGAAACTCGATCATTTCGCCGTACATTACGTCGGCCAGACCGTGAATCCGCACGATACCGTCAGAAACGCTGACGACAGTACCCTCGTTGCGGGCTTGGGAGGTCACGTCGAGTTTCTCGATGCGACCCTTGATGATTTCACTAATTTCGGAAGGATTGAGTTGCTGCATTGCTCTGCTGCCCCTTCAAACTCAAGATTTCAATGCTTCGGCCAGTTTCGCGATTTTGCCGCGAACCGAGCCATCGATTACCAGGTCGCCGGCGCGGATCACGACACCACCGATCAGGGTGGCATCCTCCGTCGCATGCAGGCGCACTTCCCGGCTGAGCCGTGCACTGAGAACCTTGGCGAGTTTGTCTTGCTGTTCTTGGTTCAACGCAAAAGCACTGGTGACTTCCACGTCCACGGATTTCTCTTGTTCGGCCTTGTACAGCTCGAACAAAGCCGAAATCTCCGGCAAAAGCAGGAGACGGTCGTTTTCCGCGGCAACATGAATGAAATTCTGTGCCTGTGCATCGAACTTGTCACCGCACACGTCAATAAACGCGGCGGCCTTTTCTGCGCTCGTCAGTCGCGGGGCCTTGAGCAGGCGCTGCATCGTGTCGTCTTCCGACACTGCAGCAGCCAGGCCGAGCATGGCTGACCAATTGGCCAGTTGCTGATGGGCCTGGGCGTGCTCAAAGGCCGCCTTAGCGTAAGGTCGGGCCAACGTGGTCAGTTCTGCCATGATCGCCCTCGCTTAAATTTCAGCGGCCAGTTTATTAACCAGCTCCGCATGCGCGTTTTGATCGATTGTGGCGCCAAGGATCTTTTCAGCACCGCCGACAGCCAGCAGACCCACTTGGGCACGCAGGGCGTCTTTGACACCGTTAATTTCCTGTTCGATCTCGGCTTGAGCCTGAGCCTTCACACGGTCAGCTTCGACGCGGGCCTGATCACGGGCTTCCTCGACGATCTGAGCACCGCGCTTCTTGGCTTGCTCAATGATTTCGGCTGCCTGAGCTTTCGCTTCGCGCAGTTGCTGACCCGCTTTATCTTGGGCCAACTCCAGGTCGCGAGCTGCTCGGTTGGCAGCGTCCAGTCCATCCGCGATCTTCTTCTGACGTTCTTGCAATGCCGCGATGACCGGAGGCCACACGAACTTCATGCAGAACAGCACAAAAATGAAGAACGCAACGGACTGACCAATCAGGGTTGCATTAATGTTCACGCCAACACCTCGCTCGTTCTTTGTCCATCACACCAAACCACTCGAGAATTCGAGTGATTAGCCGGCGATTTGACCAACGAAGGGATTAGCGAAGGTGAAGAACAGAGCGATACCAACACCGATCATGGTTACGGCGTCGAGCAGACCGGCAACGATGAACATTTTAACTTGCAGCATTGGAACCATCTCTGGCTGACGAGCAGCGCCTTCCAGGAACTTGCCGCCCAGCAGGCCGAAACCAATGGCGGTACCCAGAGCACCCAGGCCGATCAGCAGAGCAACAGCGATAGCGGTAAGACCAACTACAGTTTCCATCTTTCCTCCCGACTTTTACGTCGTATTGGTTAGGTTTTTTAGTTTGAAGCGGTAAAACAAAATCGATTGGTACAGCTGCCCTTGCGGACTTTTTCGACCCTTCCCAAAACCTGCGCAAGGGTCATCAGACACGCCAGGCGGTCTTAATGGTTATCTTCGTGAGCCATCGACAGGTAGACGATGGTAAGCATCATGAAGATGAACGCTTGCAGGGTGATGATCAGGATGTGGAACACAGCCCACGCCCATTGCAGCACCACACCCAGGCCGCTCAGCCACAGCAGGCCGCTGCCGAACATAACAGCGATCAGGATGAACACCAGCTCGCCGGCATACATGTTGCCGAACAGACGCAGGGCCAGCGAGATCGGCTTGGCGATCAGGGTGACGAATTCAAGCAGGAAGTTGACCGGAATCAGCAGGATCTGAACGAAAATGTTCTTGCTGCCGAACGGGTGCAGGGTCAGCTCGCCGAGGAAGCCGCCGATGCCCTTGACCTTGATGCTGTAGAAAATGATCAGGGCGAACACGCTGAAGGCCATGGCCAGGGTCGCGTTCGGGTCGGTGGTCGAGACCGCGCGGAACGGAATGTGCGGATCACCGGAGATCAGAATGGCCAGTTGAGGAATCCAGTCGACCGGGATCAGGTCGATGGCGTTCATCAGGAAGACCCAGACGAAAATGGTCAGCGCCAGTGGGGCGATCACCGGGCTGCGACCGTGGAAGCTGTCCTTGACGCTGCCGTCGACGAACTCAACCATCACTTCAACGAAGTTCTGCAGGCCGCCAGGCTGGCCGGAAGTCGCCTTCTTGGCTGCCATGCGGAACAGGAATACGAAAAGCAGACCCAGTGCCACCGACCAACCCAGGGTATCCAGGTGGAAAGCCCAGAAGCCCATTGCTTTGGCTTCTGCTGCGGAATGGGCAAAGCCCCAACCGCCGTCTGGTAGTTGACCGAAGGTCAGGTTCTGCAAGTGGTGCTGGATATAGCCCGAAGCGGTTTCTGCTGCCATGGTTGCCTCAAACGCCCTAAGGTCTCGAAAGTCTTATATTCATCAGCAGGGGCGCGAACCAGCTGACCAACTGGGTCAGCAGAAAGACGCCGAAGACTGCTAACGGCGCCAATGGCTTCACTCCTGCAAACGTCAGTGCAAACAGCACTGCCGTCAAAATCAATTTGCCTGCTTCGCCAGCGTAAAACGACTTGACGATAGCTTGCGCTGCCCTGGCCCCCGTGTAACGAAAAGCCTTCCAGGCGAAATACACATTTGGCAGCCAGGCAATCAACCCTCCGCAGAGTGCTGAATATCCACTGACCGCCCCGTGCCACTGCCACAACGCCAAAGTTGCCAGCAAAAACACGACACACTGAGCCAACAGTACCGGAAAAACCGCCCAGCGATGGAAAGGCAAGCGGTTTGGCGTGCGGGTTTCCATCACAACTGCTCCTCAAAAGTCGACTAACCAGTCAGCTATGACTTGGCATAATTTGTGCCGACAAAATGCGCGCAGAGTATAGGGGCGGTTTAACCCCTATTCAACTGCCGGGTAGTGATTTCCGACTGCGCGCTACAAAAGGAATTGTTTCAGCGGATGTGAGCTAGCACACCTTGCAACTCATCTAGCGAGTTGTAACGGATAACTAACTGGCCCTTGCCCTTGTTGCCATGACGTATCTGTACTGCCGAGCCCAAACGCTCTGCCAGACGTTGTTCAAGCCGGGTAATGTCCGGATCAGGCTTGGCCGCTTCGACCGGTTCCGGCTTGCCATTGAGCCACTGGCGCACCAGGGCTTCGGTCTGGCGCACGGTCAGTCCACGTGCGACAACATGACGCGCCCCATCCACCTGCTGTTCTTCCGGCAAACCAAGCAGTGCCCGGGCGTGCCCCATCTCCAGGTCGCCGTGCGAAAGCATGGTCTTGATCACTTCCGGCAGCGAGATCAGGCGCAGCAGGTTGGCCACGGTGACCCGCGACTTGCCCACGGCATCCGCGACCTGCTGCTGGGTCAGCTGGAATTCCAGCTGCAGGCGCTGCAGGGCGATGGCCTCTTCCACCGGGTTGAGGTCTTCGCGCTGGATGTTCTCGATCAGGGCCATGGCGATGGCCGCTTCATCGGGCACATCGCGGACCATGGCCGGAATGGTTTCCATGCCGGCCTGCTGACTGGCGCGCCAGCGGCGTTCGCCAGCGATGATTTCAAAGCGGTTGTCGGCGATCGGGCGCACCACGATCGGCTGCATCACGCCCTGGTTCTTGATCGACTGAGCGAGTTCTTCCAGCGCTTGCGGGTCCATGTCCCGACGTGGCTGGTACTTGCCGCGCTCGATCAGGTCGAGCGGCAGATGTTGCAGTTCTTTCTGGTCGACCTTCACAGCCTGCTCTTCGAGCGCGCTGACGGTAGGACCACTGAGCAGTGCATCCAACCCACGTCCGAGACCCCGTTTCTTAACGGCCATACGGATTCCTTAAGTTGTTTGTGCAGTGCGTGATGGACGGCGCTGACGGCGTACGAGTTCTCCAGCCAGGGCCAGGTAAGCCAGCGCGCCGCGCGATTGCTTGTCATACGCCAGGGCCGGCATGCCGAAACTCGGCGCCTCGGCCAGGCGAATGTTACGCGGGATCACCGTGTCGTAGAGCTGATCGCCGAAGTGTTCCTTGAGCTGCGCAGAGACATCGTTGATCAGGCTCAGGCGCGGGTCGTACATGGTCCGCAGCAGGCCTTCGACCTTCAGCTGCGGGTTCAGGCGTTCGCCAATGCGCTTGATGTTATCCACAAGGTCGCTCAAGCCTTCCAGGGCAAAGTATTCACATTGCATTGGAATGATCACGCCATCGGCGGCGACCAGGGCGTTGAGGGTCAGCATCGACAGCGATGGCGGGCAGTCGATCAGGATGTAGTCGTAGTTCTCACGAATCGGCGCCAGCGCGGTACGCAGACGGCTTTCCTTCATCTGCATTTCCAGCAGCACCACTTCCGCGGCGGTCAGGTCGCGGTTGGCCGGCAGCAGCTGGTAACCACCGTGTTCGGAGAAATGCATGGCCTGGGCCAGATCGCATTCACCGATCAGCAGGTCGTAGACCGAATGTTCCAGGACGTGTTTATCCACACCGCTACCCATGGTGGCGTTGCCCTGTGGATCGAGATCGATCAGCAGCACCCGGCGCTTGGTAGCGACCAGCGATGCCGCGAGGTTGATACAGGTGGTGGTCTTACCCACACCACCCTTCTGGTTCGCGATAGCGAATACCTTAGCCATTCTTGCTTGTGTTCCCAATCATGCCGTGCGGCGCAGTATCAGCAGATGGCGCTGGCCTTGGCAACCCGGAACGGTCAAGGCCTGCTCGCTATCCACTCTGAAATCTGCCGGCAATGCTACCAGCTCGTCGGCAGGATGCAGCCCTTTCATTGCCAGCCACTGCGTCTGTTCGTCGCCAAGGTGGCGCGTCCAGTTGGTGAAGTTCTCCATGCTGCTGAAAGCCCGGGAAACAATTCCGCTGAAAGGCTGCGCCGGTTGGAACTCTTCGACCCGCTTGTGGATAACTGTCAGGTTGTCCAACTTCAGCTCAAGCTTTACCTGGGTCAGGAAGCGGGTTTTCTTGCCATTGCTGTCGAGCACCGTGACTTGCTTGTCCGGATGCAGGATCGCCAGGGGAATACCCGGCATGCCGCCGCCGCTACCCACATCGAGCCAGCGCTCGCTGTGGATAAACGGCATGACGCTCAGGCTGTCGAGCAGGTGGCGGGAAACCATTTCGTCCGGATTGCGCACGGCGGTCAGGTTGTAGGCCTTGTTCCACTTGATCAGCAAGGCCAGGTAGGCCAGCAATTGCGCATGCTGCGCCTCGCTCAGCTCGACACCGAGCTGGCGGGCACCTGTGGACAACTCTTCGGCGTGTTGAGGGGTGACCTGAGAACTCAAGCGCTTTGCTCCAACTCACGGCCTGCGCCGCGTTTTTTCAGATGAATCAGCAACAGGGAAATCGCCGCCGGGGTCACACCGGGGATCCGCGATGCCTGGCCCAGGGTTTCAGGCCGGGTCTGACCGAGCTTGCTCTGAATTTCCTTGGACAGTCCGGAAATACCGCTGTAGTCGATATCGTCGGGCAGGCGGGTATCTTCGCTGGCACGCAGCCGGGCGATTTCTTCCTGTTGCCGGTCGATGTAACCGGCGTATTTAGTCTTGATCTCGACCTGTTCGGCCACTTGCGGATCGATCTCGCTGCCACCGGTCACTTGCATCAGGCCAGCGTAGTCGATTTCCGGACGGGTCAGCAGGTTGAGCAAGTTGTATTCATGGCTCAACGGTGTGCCGAATTTCTCGGCAATGGCCTGACCTTGCGCGGTGTCCGGGCGAACCCAGGTGGATTTCAGCCGTTGTTCTTCCAGGGCGATGCCTTCACGCTTGGTGCTGAACGCAGCCCAGCGCTGGTCATCGACCAGACCCAGCTCGCGACCTTTTTCGGTCAGGCGCAGGTCGGCGTTGTCTTCACGCAGGATCAAGCGGTATTCGGCGCGCGAGGTGAACATCCGGTACGGCTCTTGGGTACCCAGGGTGATCAGATCGTCGACGAGCACGCCGATGTACGCTTCGTCACGACGCGGGCACCAGCTTTCGCGGCCCTGGGCGCGCAATGCGGCGTTGGTACCGGCGAGCAAACCTTGCGCACCGGCTTCTTCGTAACCGGTAGTGCCATTGATCTGCCCGGCGAAGAACAGGCCGCCAATGACTTTGGTTTCCAGGCTGTACTTGAGGTCACGCGGATCGAAGTAGTCGTACTCGATGGCGTAGCCCGGGCGCACGATGTGGGCATTTTCCATACCGCGGATCGAGCGGACGATCTCCAGTTGCACATCGAACGGCAAGGATGTGGATATCCCGTTCGGATACAGCTCGTGGGTGTTCAGGCCTTCCGGTTCGATGAACACCTGGTGGCTTTCCTTGTCGGCGAAGCGATGGATCTTGTCTTCGATCGACGGGCAATAGCGCGGACCGATGCCTTCGATAACCCCGGAGTACATCGGCGAACGGTCGAGGTTCGAGGCAATGATCTCGTGGGTACGGGCATTGGTGTGGGTAATCCAGCAGCTCACTTGTCGCGGATGCATGGCTTTGTCGCCCATGAACGACATCACCGGAATCGGCGTATCGCCAGGCTGCTCGGTCATTACCGAGAAATCCACAGAGCGTCCGTCGATACGCGGCGGGGTTCCGGTTTTCAACCGGCCGACGCGCAGCGGCAATTCACGCAGGCGATGGGCCAGGGCGATAGCCGGTGGATCACCGGCGCGCCCGCCGGAGTAATTCTGCAGACCTATGTGGATAAGTCCACCGAGGAAGGTCCCGGTGGTCAACACCACGGAGTCGGCGAGGAAACGCAGACCCATTTGCGTGATCACACCGCGCACCTGGTCCTGTTCGACGATCAGGTCATCGCAGGACTGCTGAAATATCCACAGGTTGGGCTGGTTCTCAAGAATTTCGCGCACTACCGCTTTGTAGATAGCGCGGTCGGCCTGTGCGCGGGTAGCGCGCACAGCCGGACCTTTGCGGTTGTTCAAAACACGGAATTGGATACCGCTCTTGTCAGTAGCCAGCGCCATGGCGCCGCCGAGCGCATCGATTTCCTTGACCAGGTGGCTCTTGCCAATGCCACCGATAGCCGGGTTGCAACTCATATGACCGAGGGTTTCCACGTTATGGGTCAGCAGCAGGGTTTTTACGCCCATGCGTGCAGACGCAAGCGCAGCCTCGGTACCGGCATGGCCGCCGCCGATGACGATCACTTCAAAACGGGAAGGGAAATCCACCACGCACCTCGTGCCTGTTTCGGGAATAGATAGGGATAACGCACAAGTATAGGGACTTACCCCCCTCTAAAGGAACCTTTTGCACAAAATTTAACCAGGCTGTGGATGAGTGGCGAGCAATAGAAATAAAGAGAGAGAAATTTATTAAAGCTTTGTTTTTATGTTTATTCTTATGCACCACCTTTTCTGTGGATAAGGTTCTACAGGCCTTTATTTACCTTATGTACAGAGGTTCAAAACCCTGTGGTCTACCGGGCATGAGCGTTCTGGATAAGCGCTTTAAGCCTGTGGATGAAATGCCTACTTACCCACAAGCGGAGTTATCTCCAGCCTTGAATGGCAGTTATCAACGGAGCTGAGGCATGGTTTTCCACAGGGCTTATTTCACAGATTTGTGGATAGCCGCGCAGGCGAGAAGGCAGGACTCGCGCATTGGCAGTCCTGAAAGGAAGGGAAAATCGAAGGAAGGAGTACAGCAGCCAGGCCCGTTGCGGACCCAGCTGTGGATAAAGACGCTTACTTGCCGATGCAGAAGCTGGAGAAGATTCGTCCCAGCAGATCGTCGGAGCTAAAGGCACCGGTAATCTCGCCCAAGGCTTGCTGGGCCTGACGCAAGTCTTCAGCGAGCAGCTCACCGGCACCTGCGAGGGTCAACTGCGCACGACCGTGCTCCAGGTGTGAACTGGCTTGGCGTAGCGCCTCCAGATGGCGCCTGCGGGCACTGAAGCTGCTTTCAGCCGTCTGTTCATAACCCATGCAGGCCTTCAGGTGCTCGCGCAGCAGCTCCAGCCCCATGTCGGCATCCTTGGCACTGAGGGTAATGGTGACGTGGCCATCCGCGCTTTGTTCCATGGCGACGGTCTCGCCACTCAGGTCAGCCTTGTTGCGAATCAGCGTGACCTTGGCTGGATCGGGGCGCAGATCGAGGAACTCCGGCCACAGGGCAAAGGGATCACTGGCTTCCGGCGCGGTGGAATCGACAACCAACAACACCCGATCGGCTTCGTTGATGGCCTTGAGCGCACGCTGCACGCCGATTTTTTCCACATGGTCATCGGTATCGCGCAGTCCGGCAGTATCCACAACGTGCAACGGCATACCGTCGATGTGGATATGTTCACGCAGGATGTCCCGGGTGGTGCCGGCGATATCAGTAACAATTGCCGCCTCACGCCCGGCCAAAACATTGAGCAGGCTCGACTTGCCAGCATTTGGCCGACCCGCGATGACGACGGTCATGCCATCGCGCAACAGAGCCCCCTGCCCGGCCTCACGCTGCACTGTGGATAAATTCGTTCGCACGTCATCGAGCATGCTCAGCACGTGGCCATCGGCGAGGAAGTCGATTTCCTCTTCGGGAAAGTCGATAGCCGCTTCCACATAGATCCGTAGGCTGATCAGTTTCTCGGTGAGGTTATCCACACGGCGGGAAAATTCGCCTTGGAGCGAGCGCAAGGCATTGCGGGCTGCCTGTGCAGAACTGGCTTCGATCAGGTCGGCAATCGCTTCGGCCTGGGCCAGGTCGAGCTTGTCGTTGAGGAATGCGCGCTCGCTGAATTCCCCCGGGCGGGCCAGGCGGCAGCCCAGCTGTACACAGCGCTGCAGAAGCATATCCAGCACCACCGGACCGCCGTGTCCCTGCAGTTCCAGTACATCTTCACCGGTGAAGGAGTTAGGGCCAGGGAAAAACAGCGCGATGCCTTCATCGATGACCAGCCCATCGTCAGCACGAAACGCGCCGTAATGGGCATGTCGCGGCGTCAGCGTTTTTCCACAGATGGCCAACCCGGCTTGCTGTGCCAGCGGTCCGGACAGCCGCACGATCCCCACGCCCCCACGTCCCTGGGCGGTAGCGATGGCAGCAATGGTTTCACGCACAGTGTTCATGCTCGAAGGCCTCACGACAAAAAACGACAGATAGCAAAACGCCCCACGAGGGGGCGTTTATCCACAGGTTAGCTGGCTAACCCGTTAAGCAGCGGCTTTCTTGGTAGCATTTTCGATGCTACGGGTGATGTACCACTGCTGTGCGATCGACAAGCAGTTGTTCACAACCCAGTACAGCACCAGACCAGCCGGGAACCACAGGAAGAAGAAGGTGAAGATGATTGGCATCAGCTTCATCACCTTGGCCTGCATCGGATCCGGCGGAGTCGGGTTCAGCTGCTGCTGGATGAACATGGTCGCGCCCATGATGATCGGCAGGATGAAGAACGGATCCTTGATCGACAGGTCGGTGATCCAGAACATCCACGGCGCCTGACGCATCTCGACGCTTTCCAGCAATACCCAGTACAGCGAGAGGAAGACCGGCATTTGCACCAGGATCGGCAAGCAGCCGCCCAGTGGGTTGATCTTCTCTTTCTTGTACAGCTCCATCATGGCTTGCGACATTTTCTGCCGGTCATCGCCATGTTGTTCTTTCAGCGCAGCCAGTTTTGGTGCCACGGCACGCATGCGCGCCATCGACTTGTAGCTGGCAGCAGACAGCGGGAAGAACAGCAGCTTGATCAGCATGGTCAGGACGATAATCGACCAGCCCCAGTTGCCGAGCAGGTTGTGGATATGTTGCAGCAGCCAGAAGATCGGCTGAGCGATGAACCACAGAATGCCGTAGTCGACCGTCAGTTCCAGACCTGGGGACAACTCTTTGAGCTTCTCCTGGATCTTCGGACCTGCGTACAGCACAGTGCTGGTTTCGCCTTTGGCGCCAGCGGCTACGTTCAGCGCCGGGCCAGTAAAACCGATAATGTAGTTGCCCTGGCTGTCCTTGCGAGTCTGGACAATGTTGTTGTCAGACTTGTTTGGAATCCAGGCGGTAACGAAGTAGTGCTGCAGCCAGGCTACCCAGCCACCGGAAACATTTTCTTTCAGATTTCCCTTGTCGATGTCTTTCATCGACACCTTTTTGTAGGGTTCCGAACTTGTCCACAGGGCAGCACCCAGGTAGGTGGCGGTGCCGGTCGCAGTGCTCGAAGACGGATCCGAGCTTGCATCGCGCTTCAGTTGTGCAAACAGGTTACCGGTCCAAGGCTGGGCGCTCTGGTTGTCGATCAGGTAGGTAACGGTCAGGTCGTATTCACCGCGCTTGAAGCTGAAGCGCTTGATGTAGTTGACCCCGTTATCGCTGAATTTCAGGTCGACGACCATTTGCTCCTGGCCATCGGCCAGTTGATAACTTTTCTGATCAGCGGCGTACAGCGGACGACCTGCCGGGCGGGCATCCGGGCCGTTGACGCCGGTCAGGCCGCTTTGCGCCAGATAAGTACGCTCGCTACCGTTGTCGAACAGCTGGAACGGAATGTCCGGATGATCCTGACGGCGCGGATACTTGGGCAGCATCAGCTGGGCGATGTCACCACCGTTTGGATCGATAGCCAGGTCGAGGACGTCAGTTTTGACCCGAATCAGGTCTTTGCTGACGGCAACCGGAGCCAGTTCGGCAGGGCTGGATTCAGCGTTGGCGCTTGGCACATCGGCGCTGGCGCCAGTGTTACCGGCCTTCGCGGTGTCCGGCAAGGTCGGGGCAGCGTTGCTGGCAGCAGTATTCTGAGTCGGCAAGGCAGCTTGGCCGTAGTCCTGGTTCCAGTTAAGGACCATAACGTAGGACACGATTGCCAGGGCGACGATCAGGATCGTGCGTTTAATATCCATGATTACTCGGCTATCGAAGAAGAACGGGAAGAGGGAGCTGGCGGAACCGGGTCAAAACCGCCGGCATTCCACGGGTGGCAACGCCCCAGGCGACGAACGGTTAGCCACCCGCCACGTAAAAGACCATGGTTTTCGATGGCTTCTAACGCGTAACAGGAGCAACTGGGGTAGAAACGACAGTGACTGGCCATCAGAGGACTAATGGCGTAACGGTAAAACTGGATCGGAACGAGTGCCAGTTTACGCATCTTTACTGTCTACCCCCACAGAGTCGGTGTTCACCACTGGAGCGGGCCGACTGCGTGCGAGGCGCTTCCAGAGCTTGCCAAAATGTTGGTGCAATTCTGGGTTTTCAATCTCGCCCAACCCTTTGCGCGCGACGATCACGATATCCCAACCTGCAAGCAAGTGCTGGTTCAGGCGAAACGAATCGCGCATCAGGCGTTTCAGGCGATTGCGTTGAACGGAGAGCTTGACGCTCTTTTTCCCGATCACAAGCCCCAGGCGGGGGTGATCCAGACCGTTCTCGCGGGCAAGGAGCAGCAGGTTTTTCCCTGGGACCTTGCCGGTTGGGGAGTCGAAGACCGCTTTGAATTGTCGGGGGATAAGCAGACGCTTTTCCCGACTGAAGTCCTGACTCACCACCTGTGCCGAAAAATCAAACTGCCAGGCGCTTACGGCCTTTGGCACGGCGACGCGACAGAACGGCACGACCGTTCTTGGTGGCCATACGGGCACGGAAACCGTGAGTGCGAGCGCGCTTGATGGTGCTTGGTTGGAAAGTACGTTTCATGGCGTGTTACCTGGTTCGTCGACAACGGGCCGGAATGGCCCCCGTTTTAAGAGACCGGCGATTCTAGAGAAAGCGCAGCCATAGGTCAATTTCCAACCAGCTTTTCCTTATAGACGGAAAATCACCCGTTTCAGGTAAGGGCCTCACGGAGGAGAACCATCACACGCTTAAACATAAAAAAAGAGAGAGGAATTATTTAAAGCTTTTCTGTAAAACTTATAAAGCTTAGGCGGCCATTATCTGTGGATAAAGCTCTACAGCCCTCTATTTACGTCGTGTACAGAGAACTGAAACATTGTCGAGAAGAGGTGCTCTGGCTGTGTCGAAGGCTCGGAAAAGCTGTGGATCAAATCGATGGTTATCCACAGGGTGGTTATCCACCGATTTCAACCCCCAGTTGTGCAAAGACCTCAGGTGCGGTTATCCACAGAGCTTATTCACAGCACTGAAAGGCCATTTTGGTCACTAAGCTGCTGATTTATCGCCATCCTCAACGCACCTGCATGTGGATAACTGCGCTGCTGCTCGGTACAATGGGGGCTTGTTTTTGCCTCACCGGCTTTCAACTCAGGGGATATCCGTGTCAGTGGAACTTTGGCAGCAGTGCGTGGAGCTTCTGCGCGATGAACTGCCTGCCCAGCAATTCAACACCTGGATCCGTCCGCTACAGGTCGAAGCCGAAGGCGACGAGTTGCGCGTCTACGCGCCTAACCGTTTCGTTCTCGATTGGGTCAATGAAAAGTACCTGAGCCGTCTGCTCGAGCTGCTGGGTGAGCATGGCAACGGCATTGCGCCTGCCCTTTCCTTATTAATAGGCAGCAGACGCAGTTCGGCGCCTCGTGCCGCCCCCAACGCACCACTGGCTGCCGCTGTCGCCGCATCCCAGGCGCAGTCTGCACAGACCGCTGTGGTCAACGAACCCGTTGCCGCACCTGTTGCTGCACCGGCTGCGGCTGAAGTCGAGCAAGCGCCTTCGCGTGACAGCTTCGACTCCATGGGCGAATCCGCTTCTGCACCGGCGCCAAGTGGTCGTACCGAGCAACGTACTGTGCAGGTCGAAGGTGCGCTCAAGCACACCAGCTACCTGAACCGTACCTTTACTTTCGAGAACTTCGTCGAGGGTAAGTCCAACCAGCTGGCCCGCGCGGCTGCCTGGCAGGTCGCCGACAATCCCAAGCATGGCTACAACCCGCTGTTCCTTTACGGCGGTGTAGGTCTGGGTAAAACGCACTTGATGCATGCTGTGGGTAACCACCTGCTCAAGAAGAACCCGAATGCCAAGGTGGTCTACCTGCATTCCGAGCGTTTCGTGGCGGACATGGTCAAGGCACTGCAGCTCAACGCCATCAACGAGTTCAAGCGCTTTTACCGTTCGGTGGATGCGCTGCTTATCGACGACATTCAGTTCTTCGCCCGCAAAGAGCGTTCCCAGGAAGAGTTTTTCCACACCTTCAACGCCTTGCTCGAAGGCGGTCAGCAGGTAATCCTGACCAGTGACCGTTACCCGAAAGAGATTGAAGGGCTGGAAGAGCGTCTGAAATCGCGCTTCGGCTGGGGCCTGACCGTAGCGGTCGAGCCACCGGAACTGGAAACCCGCGTCGCGATCCTGATGAAGAAGGCTGACCAGGCCAAGGTAGACTTGCCGCATGACGCTGCGTTCTTTATCGCCCAGCGTATTCGCTCCAACGTCCGAGAACTTGAAGGTGCACTCAAGCGCGTCATCGCCCATTCGCACTTCATGGGACGCGACATCACCATTGAGCTGATCCGTGAATCGCTCAAGGATCTTCTGGCATTGCAGGACAAACTGGTGAGTGTGGATAACATCCAGCGCACGGTGGCCGAGTACTACAAGATCAAGATCTCCGACCTGCTGTCCAAGCGCCGCTCCCGTTCGGTGGCCCGCCCGCGTCAGGTAGCCATGGCACTGTCCAAGGAGCTGACCAACCACAGTTTGCCGGAAATCGGTGACGTCTTCGGTGGCCGCGACCATACCACCGTGTTGCATGCGTGTCGCAAGATCAACGAACTCAAGGAATCCGACGCGGATATCCGCGAGGACTACAAGAACCTGCTGCGGACCCTGACGACGTGATTGGCGTCAGCGCAGCTTATTAAGGCAAGGGACTAGACCATGCACTTCACCATTCAACGCGAAGCCCTGTTGAAACCCCTGCAACTGGTCGCAGGCGTCGTCGAGCGCCGCCAGACCTTGCCGGTACTATCCAACGTACTGCTGGTTGTTCAGGGTCAGCAGCTTTCACTTACCGGTACTGACCTGGAAGTGGAACTGGTTGGCCGTGTTCAACTGGAAGAGCCTGCCGAGCCAGGCGAGATCACCGTACCCGCACGCAAGCTCATGGATATCTGCAAGAGCTTGCCGAACGACGCGCTGATCGACATCAAGCTCGACGAACAGAAGATCGTGGTCAAGGCCGGTCGCAGTCGCTTCACCCTGTCGACCCTGCCAGCCAATGACTTCCCTACTGTTGAAGAAGGCCCGGGTTCGCTGACCTGCAACCTTGAGCAAAGCCGTCTGCGCCGCCTGATCGAGCGCACCAGCTTCGCCATGGCCCAACAGGATGTGCGTTACTACCTCAACGGCATGCTGCTGGAAGTGTCTCCCAATACTTTGCGTGCCGTAGCCACCGATGGTCACCGCTTGGCCATGTGCTCGATGAGTGCCGATATCAGTCAGGCTGACCGCCACCAGGTCATCGTGCCGCGTAAAGGTATCCTTGAGCTGGCGCGCCTGCTCACCGAGCCGGATGGCATGGTCAGCATCGTCCTGGGGCAGCATCACATCCGCGCTACGACCGGTGAGTTCACCTTCACCTCGAAGCTGGTCGATGGCAAGTTCCCCGACTACGAGCGTGTACTGCCTAAGGGCGGTGACAAGCTGGTGCTGGGTGATCGCCAGGCGCTGCGTGAAGCGTTCAGCCGTACCGCCATTCTGTCGAACGAGAAGTACCGCGGCATCCGTCTGCAGCTGGCCAGCGGCCAATTGAAGATCCAGGCCAACAACCCTGAGCAGGAAGAAGCGGAAGAAGAAATCAGCGTCGACTACAACGGTAGCGCGCTGGAAATCGGCTTCAACGTCAGCTACCTGCTGGATGTACTGGGCGTCATGACCACTGAGCAAGTTCGCCTGATCCTGTCGGATTCCAACAGCAGTGCCCTGCTGCAGGAAGCTGACAACGACGACTCCGCTTACGTTGTCATGCCGATGCGTCTGTAATTTCTAGATGTCCCTCAGTCGCGTTTCTGTCACCGCGGTGCGTAACCTGCACCCGGTGACCTTCTCTCCCTCCCCCCGCATCAATATCCTGTACGGCGCCAACGGCAGCGGTAAAACCAGCGTGCTGGAAGCTGTTCATCTGCTCGGCTTGGCACGTTCCTTTCGCAGCACTCGGCTGACGCCTGTCATCCAGTATGAGCAGTTGGCTTGTACCGTGTTTGGCCAGGTTGAATTGAGCGAAGGTGGTTCGAGCAACCTGGGCATTTCGCGGGATCGGCAAGGCGAGTTCACTATCCGCATCGACGGGCAGAACGCCCGCAGTGCAGCGCAGCTGGCAGAGATTTTGCCGCTGCAATTGATCAACCCGGACAGCTTTCGCTTGCTCGAAGGTGCGCCGAAAATTCGCCGTCAATTCCTCGATTGGGGTGTGTTCCACGTGGAACCACGCTTCATGGCCACCTGGCAACGCCTGCAGAAGGCTTTGCGGCAGCGGAACTCATGGTTGCGGCATGGTACACTTGACGCTGTTTCGCAAGCGGCCTGGGACCGGGAGCTGTGCCTGGCCAGTGCTGAAATAGATGAATACCGCCGAAATTACATCAAGGCCTTAAAGCCCGTCTTTGAGCAGACCCTGAGCGATTTGGTTGAACTCGAAGGGCTGACCCTGAGTTATTACCGTGGCTGGGACAAGGATCGAGAACTCAGTGAAGTGCTCGCCTCTTCCTTGCAACGAGATCAGCACATGGGCCATACCCAGGCCGGACCACAACGAGCTGATTTGCGCCTGAGACTCGGCGCTCATAACGCCGCCGATATTTTGTCTCGGGGCCAGCAGAAACTTGTGGTCTGCGCATTGCGTATCGCCCAGGGACATTTGGTCAGCCAGGCTCGGCGCGGCCAGTGTATTTATCTAGTGGATGACTTGCCATCCGAGTTGGATGAGCAGCACCGCCACGCACTTTGCCGCTTGTTGGAAGACTTACGCTGCCAGGTATTTATCACCTGTGTAGATCACGAATTATTGAGGGAAGGCTGGCAGACGGAAACGCCAGTTGCTTTGTTCCACGTGGAACAGGGCCGTATCACCCAGACCCACGACCATCGGGAGTGAAGGCATGAGCGAAAATCAAACGTACGACTCCTCCAGCATCAAGGTGCTGAAAGGGCTAGATGCCGTGCGCAAGCGTCCCGGTATGTACATTGGCGACACCGATGATGGTAGCGGCCTGCACCACATGGTGTTCGAGGTGGTCGATAACTCGATCGACGAGGCACTCGCCGGCCACTGTGATGACATTACCGTAATCATTCACCCGGACGAATCCATCAGTGTTCGCGACAACGGTCGCGGCATTCCCGTCGACGTGCACAAAGAGGAAGGCGTATCAGCCGCCGAGGTCATCATGACCGTCCTGCACGCTGGCGGTAAGTTCGACGACAACTCCTACAAAGTATCCGGTGGTCTGCACGGTGTAGGTGTGTCTGTGGTAAACGCCCTGTCCGAGCAGCTGATCCTGACGGTTCGCCGTAGCGGCAAGATCTGGGAACAGACCTATGTTCACGGTGTTCCGCAAGCGCCGATGAAAATCGTTGGCGACAGCGAAACCACCGGTACCCATATCCACTTCAAACCGTCGGCCGAAACCTTCAAGAACATCCACTTCAGCTGGGACATCCTGGCCAAGCGGATTCGTGAACTGTCGTTCCTTAACTCGGGGGTCGGCATCCTCTTGAAGGATGAGCGTACGGGCAAAGAAGAGCATTTCAAATACGAAGGTGGTCTGCGTGCATTCGTTGAGTACCTGAACACCAACAAGACCACGGTCAACCAGGTGTTCCACTTCAATGTTCAGCGTGAAGACGGCGTGGGCGTGGAAATCGCTCTGCAGTGGAACGACAGCTTCAACGAGAACCTGTTGTGCTTCACCAACAACATTCCGCAGCGCGACGGTGGTACTCACCTGGTCGGCTTCCGCTCGGCATTGACCCGTAACCTGAACAACTACATCGAGCAGGAAGGTCTGGCCAAGAAGAACAAGGTTTCGACCACCGGCGATGACGCCCGTGAAGGTCTGACCGCGATCATCTCGGTGAAGGTGCCAGATCCTAAGTTCAGCTCGCAGACCAAGGACAAGCTGGTTTCTTCGGAAGTGAAGACTGCCGTGGAACAGGAGATGGGCAAGTACTTCTCCGACTTCCTGCTGGAGAACCCGAACGAAGCCAAAGCGGTTGTCGGCAAGATGATCGACGCAGCACGTGCCCGTGAAGCAGCACGTAAAGCGCGGGAAATGACCCGCCGCAAAGGTGCGCTGGATATCGCTGGCCTGCCAGGCAAGCTGGCGGACTGCCAGGAGAAGGACCCTGCCCTTTCCGAACTGTACCTGGTGGAGGGTGACTCCGCAGGTGGCTCGGCCAAGCAAGGTCGTAACCGTAAGACCCAGGCCATCCTGCCGCTCAAGGGTAAGATCCTCAACGTCGAGAAAGCACGTTTCGACAAGATGATCTCGTCCCAGGAAGTCGGCACCCTGATTACCGCACTGGGCTGTGGTATCGGTCGCGAAGAGTACAACATCGACAAACTGCGTTATCACAACATCATCATCATGACCGATGCTGACGTTGACGGTTCGCACATCCGTACCCTGCTGCTGACCTTCTTCTTCCGTCAGCTGCCGGAGCTGGTCGAGCGTGGCTACATCTATATCGCGCAGCCGCCACTGTACAAGGTCAAGAAAGGCAAGCAGGAGCAGTACATCAAAGACGACGAGGCCATGGAAGAGTACATGACCCAGTCGGCTCTGGAAGACGCCAGCCTGCACCTGGACGAATCGGCACCACCGGTTTCCGGTGTTGAGCTGGAGCGCCTGGTCAATGAATTCCGTACCGTGATGAAGACCCTCAAGCGTCTGTCGCGCCTGTACCCACAGGAGCTGACCGAGCACTTCGTTTATCTGCCGGCCGTCTCTCTGGAACAGCTGGGTGACCACGCTGCCATGCAGGACTGGTTGGGCAAATTCGAAGAGCGTCTGCGTACCACCGAGAAGTCGGGTCTGCTGTACAAGGCCAGCCTGCGTGAAGACAAAGAGCGTAATGTCTGGCTGCCGGAAGTGGAAATCACCTCCCATGGCCTGGCCAGCTACGTCACCTTCAACCGTGACTTCTTCGGCAGTAACGATTACCGCACCGTCACCGCCCTGGGCGCACAGTTGAGCACTCTGCTCGGCGAAGGTGCCTATGTGCAACGTGGCGAGCGCAAGAAGGCGATCACCGAGTTCAAAGAAGCGCTCGACTGGCTGATGGCCGAAAGCACCAAGCGTCACACCATCCAGCGCTACAAAGGTCTGGGTGAAATGAACCCTGACCAGCTGTGGGAAACCACCATGGACCCAACCGTGCGCCGCATGCTCAAGGTGACCATTGAGGATGCGATCGCTGCCGATCAGATCTTCAACACCCTGATGGGCGATGCGGTTGAACCACGTCGTGAGTTCATTGAGAGCAACGCCCTGGCGGTTTCTAACCTGGACTTCTGACCAGGTGTAGGTTCACAGAAAAGCTGCGCTTTTTCACAAATAGATGACTGGCCGGAACTTGTTCGCAAGGCTGGTCGGTCATCATCAAGCCCGCTCACGCGGGCTTTTTTTTGCGTTGATTTCCATGAGTTGAGCTGCCTGGTTCAGCGCACATCCTCCCCGTCCTTTACTTCGCTCCAACTGCTGTCGGGGTCGAAACGCGTAATCGCAGTAGCTCGCTTGGCGCTGTCTCGGCCGAGGTCTTTCTCGAACAATTCGCCGTCGTGGCTGATCACGAAGCTCATCACGCCAGTGTCCCCGTAGTCCGTCGGCCAGGCGATCACGGCAAAACCGCGGGTCATGCGATCGCCGATCTTGTAGTCATAGGCGCCACCCGGTGCCGAAGGGCCCTGGGCAGTGAGGATACGATAGTGATAGCCGTGCCAGTCGTCACCCTTCGCGGCATCACCGAAAAGCGGTCCGAGCGGACTTTCTTCGACGCCTTCCACTTCCGGCCAGTACAGGCCGTCGAACTGCCCGTCGCTACTGATGAACTTCTGCGCGTATTCGAGGACCCCATCGTCATTGCGATCAATCTCGGCGTAATCCATCTGCGCATCGTGATAGGCACGTGCCGCTTGAATGGTCGCCAGTTCGTTGCGCCCGATGCGGCGTCGGCGGATTTCCTTGGCGCCGGCTTTGGTGTCGAATGCCCAACCGCCAGCACTGTGTCTGATGGGAATTGGGAATACCCAGGGCGTGTCGCCGACGACCAGATGCGCACGCTCCGGGCTGTCGGACTGAACCTGATGTTTTTGCTTGTAGAGGGCGAGAAAGGCGTCGACATCTATACGGTCGACGTTCTTGGTCGGGATGTAACTCTTCCAGTCGCTGCCGAGCAAGTTCGCCAACAGTTGGCTATCAGCCTTTTCGCTACCAAGCGCCTGCACCAGCGCTTCGCCGGCGGCCTCTGCGTCTGGGAAATGTTTCTGAGCGTAACTGCTGGACGTCCAGAGCAGGAGCAGAACCAGCGCAATTCGACTTGCAGCATTCATGACTGAATCTCCTCTCAACGGCGACGGCCGCCACCGTTGGATTGCATCCGCACTGGTCGTTGTACCTGATGGCCCGCAGGCGCTGCGGAGGGTCGGCTGGCGCTCCGTTGGCTGACCTGGCCACGATTGCTCGCGACGTGTGACTGCGAAGGGTTGCGCACACCGGCCAACGCATTGTTGCGGGGCGCCTGGGCGCTAGCATGCTGCTGGCGTACTTGCTGGCGTACTTGTTGGTTGCGCACCGGCTGCTGTTGCTGGTGTTTCTGCGTGGTCGTCTGCGCACGCTGGCGGGCCTGACCGTCATTCTTCAGTTGGCGGTCGGCAACCTGGGCGCGCTCGCGTGCGCTGCCGGACTGGTTGATGCCATGTTTTTCCAGGCTTTGTTGGGCGCGCTCGCGGTCGGCACTCTGCACACGTTGGCGAGCTTCAAGGTTACTGGTTGCCGGTGCTTCGATGCCATGCTGTGCGAGGCTTTCACGGGCTCGCGCGCGGTCTTCGACACGGGCCGGAGTGTCACCGCGGTAGGCTGTGCGCTGTGCGCTGCCGGGTAAGCGCCGATCGAACTGGGCTCGACTGGCTTGGTCGCGGTACGGGACGCCGTCGCGATACACAGGATTATGGCGCCAGTTGTTCTGGTTGGCATCGAGCCTGTTGTTGACGTTGTTGATATTGTTGTAGCGATTGACATCGATATCGACGTCATGATCATCCCAGTCGCAATCCCCCCACAGCGAATTGACGATTGCTACGCCAGCACCGAAAGCCAAGCCGGTCGCCAACGCCGTGCCGATGGCATACCCCGGTGGTGGCGGATAGTACGCCGGTGGGTAGGACGGAGAGGACCAACTGCCGTACACCACAGAGGGGTTGTAGCTTGGGACGTATACAACCTGCGGGTTGGTCGGCTGGATAACGATGGTTTGTGCCGGCGCGGCACCTTGCACCACCGTGGTCGTGCCGCTTGCGGGGGCGCTTGACGGTTGCACGATAACGGTCTGTTGCTCGTTGGACTCCAGGTGGCCAGCGGCCTTGGCCTTAGCGCGCAGGCGCTGCACCGAGTTCATGACCGCGTCGGGCTGGGCGAGAAAGGCATCGCCGACTCGCTGCACCCAGACCGGGTCCTGGCCAAGGGTAGCCAGCACCTGCGGAAAAGCCACCAACGATTGAACGCTGGGGTCCCAGGGTTGGTCGGCGACCTGTTTGACGGCGGCATCACCACTGACGTTCGGATGCGCCTTGGACCAGGCAACCGCGTCGGCGACATTGCCTGGATAGGTGGTGGCCATCAGCACTTGAGCCAGCAAAGCGTCCGGATACAACGCCAACGGTGCCAGCATTTGATCAAGCTGTTCGGTGCTGAACACCGCCTCGCTTGGCGTCGTCGGAGCAGCCGGTACAGCCGGTGCGGTCGTTGCGGGCGCCGTGACCGTTGCCTTGGGTTGCGCATCCTCATCGGAACAGCCGAAGAGCGCAAGCATGGCGATGGTGAGCAGGATCGCCCGGTGAAGGCAGGCAGACATGACGATGCTCCTGTGGGAGAAAAGACAGAGCGGGACGTCAGTCGCCCTGACACCCAACTGTTTACCGACTCGGCAATCGACGTACGCAAAGCCCTCCGCTGCGGGTGAGCAGTATCAGCGTAGAAGAAAAAATGCTCTGCCGGATGACAACGATCGCCTGCAATCGTCTGCTCACCCCCGGTCCATGCCCTGCGGGATCAAAGCCCAAGTTCACGTAAGCGGCGGTAGAGAGTTCGCTCACTGAAGCCCAGATGCCGGGCCAACTCGCTGCGCGAGCCGTCAAAGTTCTCCAGGGCCTGCGCGAGCTGCCCAAGGTTTTCTTTGCTGCGTCGCGGCACCGGTGCTTGTGGATTGTCACTCGCGCTACGCAGATCTGCCGGCAAGTGCTCGGCACGGATTACGCCGTCATCGGCAAACAGCCGCGCCCGTTCGAGGATGTTACGCAGCTCGCGGATGTTTCCGGGAAAGCTGTGCAGGCCGAGCAGCTTTAGTACTTCGCCATCGACCTGAGGTGCCGTCTTGCCAGCCATGCGTTGCAATAGGCTGTCGATCAGCAGTGGCAGATCATCGACCCGCTCGCGTAATGAAGGTAAGCGAATGGGAAAGCCGCTGATGCGGTAATAGAGGTCTTCACGAAAGGTGCCCGCCGCGACCATCTCCTTGAGCGGTTTGTGGGTGGCCGAGACCAGCCGGAAGTCGGAGTGGACGGTGCGCAAGCTGCCGACCGGGCGAAAGCTGCCGGACTCGATCAGGCGCAATAGTTTCACCTGCATGGCCAGCGGCACTTCACCAATTTCATCAAGAAACAAGGTGCCGCCATGGGCCGCTTCGGCGAGGCCGATCTTGCGTTGCAGGGCGCCGGTGAAGGCGCCCTTCTCGTAACCGAACAGCTCGCTTTCGAACAATGACTCGGTCAGGCCGGTGCAGTCGACAACGACAAGCGGGCCGTTGGCGCGTGAGCCGCCCAGGTGCAAGGCACGGGCAAAGAGTTCTTTGCCCGTGCCAGACTCGCCCTGCAACAACACCGGAATCTGTGCTGGCGCCGCCCGCTGCAAGCTCGACAAAGCGTCTTTGAAGGCGGCCGAGCGTCCCACCAGACCTTGTTGCTGAGGCTGGGCGGACGCCACCGCAATGCTGGTCAGACGTTCGACAAAGGCCACCACCTCACCATGCTGATCAAGAATCGGGCGTAATTCGACGTCGACATGTTCAGGGCCGCGTGGCGTGTGATGAACATGCAGTACCCGTTCGGGCGCGCGGCTGTCCCAGGCCTTGCGCATCGGGCACAACTCGCCAGCCTGATCGCACGGCACCGCATAGTGATGGGAAACCCGATGACATTTAGCGCCGATCGGCGGTTGACCTTGCACACCGAACTGGCGCTGATAGGCAGCGTTGGCGGCAAGGATGTTGTAGTCGGTATCCAGCACGATGGTCGGTTGCACGTCGTGTTCGAGATAAGACACCAGCGCCTGGACGGAAGGATCGGGAATATTTGGCGAAGAATAAGACATAAGGCACCAGGAGAAGCATGCGAGCAGCTTAACTGAAGGCGAGAGGCACTGCCAAAAACTGCCAGGGACTGCCAATGCCTGACAGCACCAGCGGCAGTCTATGTCAGAGCGAATCCCCGACAGCCAATGAAATAGGTGCTTGAGCGCAAAAGACGGGCAGCACAACGATGGCACGCATCTTGATGACAGCCTGACCAATGCGCACAAGGCTCCGTGCCCTGGCACACGGTATTATCTGGAGAGCGGTAATGATCATCGGCGGCAACTTGTATGTGGAAGCGTTGTTTGACAGCGTAACTTCGACCATCAGCTATCTGCTGATGGATCGTGACAGTAGTGACTGTGCGTTGATCGACAGCGTACTGGACTACGACCCCAAATCCGGTCGAACCGACAGTGCCTCAGCAGACAAGCTGATTGCCCGGGTTAATGAGCTGGGCGGCAAGGTTCAATGGATTCTGGAAACCCATGTGCACGCCGATCACCTGTCTGCCGCGGCTTATCTCAAGCAGGCCCTGGGTGGCCAGATTGCTATCGGTAGCCAGATCACCCAGGTGCAGAAAGTATTCGGTGCGCTGTTCAACGCTGACATAGGCTTCGCCCGCGATGGTAGCCAGTTCGATGTGCTGTTCGACGATGAGCAGTCTTTTACCATCGGCAACCTGCAAGCGCGTGCCCTGCACACGCCAGGGCATACGCCGGCGTGCATGACCTATGTGGTGGAAGTCGATGGCCAGAGCATCGCCTTTGTCGGCGACACCCTGTTCATGCCTGACTACGGCACAGCTCGCTGTGATTTTCCCGGTGCCAGCGCCCGCACCTTGTACCGTTCGATCCAGCGCATTCTCGCCCTCCCCGCTGATACGCGACTGTTCATGTGCCATGACTACCTGCCGGGTGGCCGCGAGCTGCGCTACATGACTACCGTGGCCGAGCAGCGCGCCAGCAACATCCATGTCCGTGAAGGCATCAGCGAAGACAGTTTTGTCGCCATGCGCGAAGCTCGCGATGCCACCCTCGACATGCCGGTGCTGATTCTGCCCTCGGTGCAGATCAACATGCGCAGCGGCCAGTTACCCGAACCTGAAGACAACGGTGTGCGCTATCTGAAGATCCCGCTCAACGTGCTCTGAGCTGTACCCAGAATTATTATTAAAGGAACACCTTGCCATGCCTGCTCGCACTGCATCGTCGAAAGGCGATCATCACAAAGTCCTGATTGTCGGCGCGGGGGCTGCCGGTATCGCTGTGGCCTCAAGCCTGATGTGCCGCGACCCGTCGCTGGATATCGCCCTCATTGACCCGGCCGACACCCATTACTATCAGCCCGGCTGGACGATGGTCGGTGCCGGTGTTTTCAATGCGCGCAGCACCGCGCGGAGCATGGCGTCGACAATTCCTTCCGGGGTTCGCTGGATCAAGGCCAGCGTCGAACGTTTCGATCCTCATGTGCAAGCGCTGACCCTGAATGATGGACGCTTGCTGAGCTACGAGCAGTTGGTGGTATGTCCTGGTCTGAAGCTGGACTGGGAAGCCATCGATGGCCTGAGCGAAACCCTCGGCCGAAATGGTGTGACCTCCAACTATCGCTATGATCTGGCGTCTTACACCTGGCAGCTGGTGCAGAATCTGCGTGAAGGTCGCGCGCTGTTCAGCCAGCCGCCAATGCCGATCAAATGCGCAGGCGCACCACAGAAAGCCTTGTACCTGTCGTGCGACCACTGGTTACGCAGCGGTCGTCTGGGTAACATCCAGGCGCAGTTCTTCAATGCTGGCGCTGTGCTTTTCGGGGTGGCGGATTATGTTCCTGCGCTGATGGAGTACATCGACAAGTACGCGGTGGATCTGCAGTATTCCCATCGCCTGGTCGCAGTCGATGGCCAGGCCAGGCAAGCCACTTTTATTCGAACCTTGCCCGATGGCAGCAGTGAAACCCGGGTGCAGCCGTTCGACATGCTGCATGTGGTGCCGCCACAAGTACCTGCCGACTTCATCCGCACTAGCCCCTTGGCCGATGCAGCGGGCTGGATTGATGTCGATCCTGCGACTTTGCGTCATCGTCAGTTCGCCAACATCCACGCCCTGGGCGACGGGATCAACACCAGCAATGCCAAGACCGCTGCAGCCGCACGCAAGCAGGCGCCGGTGGTGGCCAATAATGTGCTGGTCGCCTTGGGGCGTTTGCCGAAGCTGGCGCACTACGATGGTTACGGTTCCTGCCCGTTGACTGTCGAGCGCGGCAAGATCGTGTTAGCCGAATTCACCTATGGCGGCAAGCTGGCGCCGAGCTTTCCGCGCTGGCTGCTTGACGGTCGGCGCCCTACCCGTCTGGCCTGGCTGCTCAAGGCGCAGATCCTGCCGCCGCTGTATTGGCGTTGCATGCTCAAGGGCCGCGAGTGGCTGGCCAAACCGCAGGCAGCAGTTGCTGAGGTTCAGCAGTGATCGAACAGCCATTTCTCGCTGCAGGACTGGGAGCGATCATTGGTGCGGTGCTGGCATTGACTGGCGCCGGTGGCGGCATTCTGGCCGTTCCCTTGCTGATCTTCGGTCTTGGTTTGTCGATGGTCGAGGCGGCGCCGGTCGGCCTGCTGGCCGTTGGTATGGCCGCGGCGGTCGGTGCCGTACTGGGGTTGCGCCAGGGTGTGGTGCGCTATCGGGCTGCGGCCTTTGTGGCGCTGATCGGTATCGCGGTGGCGCCGTTTGGGCTGATGCTCGCGCATCAACTGCCCAACGCGCCGCTGGCCCTGGCCTTCGCGGTGGTGCTGGTGTACGCCTGTGCGCGCATGTTACTCAAAGCGCGCCGCGAGCTGCGCGGTGAGCCGGCGCAGGGCAAGCGCACGGTCATGCCGTGTGTGCTCAACCCCTTGCAAGGGCGCCTGCGCTGGACCCTGCCCTGTGCCCGTGCGTTGGCGTTTACCGGTGCAATGTCCGGGCTGCTCTCGGGGTTGCTCGGTGTTGGCGGTGGCTTTGTGATCATCCCGGCACTCAGTCGTTACACCAATCTGGACATGAAAAGTATCGTCGCCACCTCGCTGGCAGTGATCGCTCTGGTGTCCACCGGCAGCGTGATCAGCGCCAGCGTCGGCGGGGTGATGCACTGGGGCGTGGGCGCGCCGTTTGCCGGCGGCGCCGTGTTGGGTCTGCTGGTCGCCCGACAATTTGCCGGTCGCCTGGCTGGCCCGCGCCTGCAGCAACTGTTCGCCGTGGTCGGCATCTGTGCGGCAGTGTTGCTGGTGGTGAAAACCCTGGGCGCTTGAGCCCTCCCTACTCCGCCAGCAAGGCATTCTGCTCTTGCGCGCACAGCGCCAGGAGAAAATCCCAGACCACCCGCAGACGCACTGACTTATGCAGTTCGCGGCGGGTACAGATCCAGTAGCTGCGCTGGATGGTTTCGCTGGGCAGCACCCGGACCAGCGCCGGGTCATGCCGGGCCATGTAGTTGGGCAGCACGGCAATGCCTAATCCGGCGCGGGCTGCCTGCTGTTGGGCGATGACGCTGGTGCTGCGAAACACTACATTCGGTGCCCGGCAGAAGCTGTTGAGGAACAGCAGTTCCTGACTGAACAACAGGTCGTCGACGTAGCCGATCCAGCTGTGCTTTGCCAGGTCTTCGCGGTGGTGCAGCGCTGGCGCCTGGGCCAGGTAATCGGGGCTGGCGTACAACGCCAGACGGTAATCGGTGAGCTTGCGGGTAATCAGCAAGTCGGCATTCGGTCGTTCCAGGTGAATGCTGATTTCCGCCTCGCGGTTGAGGATGCTGACAAAGCGCGGCACCGCGACCAGTTCCACCTCCAGCCCCGGATAGCGTTCGAACAGGTTACCCATGCGCGGGGTGAAGAACATGATGCCGATGCCTTCGGTGACGCCCAGGCGAATCTTGCCTAGTGGCGTGATGGCCTGGGTGATCTCTTCCTGAGCCAGCAGGGCGACGTTTTCCATGGCTTCGGCATGCTTGAGCAGGGCCTGGCCGGAGGGTGTCAGTTCGTAGCCTTGGGCGTGCTGGACGAACAACGCGGTGCCCAGGCTCTGCTCGATATTTTCGATATGCCGGGCCACGGTGCTGTGGGTGGTGTTGAGGCGCTTGGCTGCTGTCAGCAGGCGGCCGCTACGCTGCAATTCGAGAAAAAACCGCAGATCATTCCAGTCGAACATGCTTTTCCTTGTGAATCAGGTGTTCACGGACGTTGTGTTAAAACGCACAGCACTTGAGTGAAATCTAACGTTTTCATCTCGAAATTAATCAATAACATGGACCAGGACAAGAATAATAATCAGGCGCGAGGTTGCCCATGCCATCAGCCGATCCTGTCTACGACTATGTGGTCGTCGGCGCCGGTCCTGCCGGATGCCTGCTGGCCAATCGTTTGTCTGCCGATCCGGGCTGCCGAGTATTGCTGCTCGAAGCGGGCGGTAAAGACAACTATCCCTGGATTCACATTCCGGTGGGTTACCTGTATTGCATCGGTAACCCGCGTACCGACTGGTGTTTCAAGACCGAAGCCCAGCCAGGCCTCAACGGGCGCGCCCTGGGGTATCCACGCGGCAAGGTGCTCGGTGGCTGTTCTTCGATCAATGGCATGATCTACATGCGTGGCCAAGCCGCTGACTATGACCGCTGGGCCGAGCAAGGCAATGCCGGTTGGGCTTGGAAAGACGTACTGCCGTTGTTCAAAGCCAGCGAAAAGCATTTTGCCGGTGCCAGTGATGTGCACGGCAATGAAGGCGAGTGGCGGGTCGAACAGCAACGTTATTCCTGGCCGATTCTCGATGCCTTCCGCGAAGCTGCAGCACAGAGCGGTATCGCCAGCGTTGCCGATTTCAACGGCGGTGATAACCAGGGTTGTGGATATTTTCAGGTCAATCAGCGTTCCGGGATTCGCTGGAATTCAGCCAAGGCCTTTCTGCGCCCGGTACTCAAGCGTCCCAACCTGACCGTGCTGACTGATGTGCTGGTCGATCAGGTGATTCTCGACGCAGGTCGCGCCTCAGCAGTCAGGGCGCGCCTGCAAGGTAACTGGCAGCAGTTCAGTGCACGCCGCGAAATCATCCTGTGTGCCGGCTCGGTGGGTTCTCCCGGTATCCTGCAACGCTCCGGGATCGGCCCGCGTAGTTTGCTGGAGAGCCTGGGGATAACTGTCCGTCATGAATTGCCGGGTGTGGGCGGCAACCTGCAGGACCATCTGCAACTGCGCCTGATCTACCAGGTCAGTGGCGCACGCACACTCAACCAGGTCGCCAACAGTGCCTGGGGCAAACTGGGCATGGGCCTGCGCTATCTGTACGACCGCAGTGGCCCGCTGGCCATGGCGCCGAGTCAGCTGGGGGCGTTTGTTCGTTCCGGGCCGGAACAGGCCTCGGCCAACCTGCAATACCACGTGCAGCCGCTATCGCTTGAGCGCTTCGGCGAGCCGCTGCATCGCTTTCCGGCGTTCACCGCATCGGTGTGCAACTTGCGCCCGGCGAGTCGTGGGCGCATCGATATCCGCTCGGCCAACCCGGACGATGCACCCCTGATCGATCCCAACTATCTCAGTGACCCGCAAGACTTGCAGGTTGCCGCCCAGGCCATTCGCATCACTCGCAAGATAGTCCAGGCCCCTGCCCTGGCGGCGTTCAGCCCGCACGAATACCTGCCCGGGTCAGACCTGCAAAGCGAAGAACAGCTGCACGAAGCCGCCGGCCAGATCGGTACCACCATTTTCCACCCGGTCGGTACCTGTCGGATGGGCAATGGCCCGCTGGACGTGGTCGATGGCCAGTTACGCGTGCACGGCGTGCCGGGGCTGCGCATCGCTGACGCTTCGATCATGCCGCAGATCATCTCCGGCAATACCTGCTCACCTACCTTGATGATTGCCGAAAAGGCGGCGCAACTGATTACCCGGGGGATGTTATCCACAGCCCGGTTCGATGAAGAAAGCGCAATACCGACGCCCTGACCAGGGTGCGTAGCAACAACGACGCCGGACGCGGTCTGCCAGCGTCGACAGTGGAACAACAAGAATAATCACTGGGGCCTTGAGGCCGAGGACAGCAACGATGTCGGATTACATTCAGGAGCAGGGCGCCGCTACGGTCAGCAATAGCCGCCGTGAAGAGCGCAAGATCATTTTCGCGTCATCCCTCGGGACGGTGTTCGAGTGGTATGACTTTTTTCTCTATGGGGCACTGGCCGCTGTCATCAGCAAACAGTTCTTTGCCGGGGTGAACGACACCACTGCCTTTATCTTTGCCTTGATGGCCTTTGCCGCGGGCTTCCTGGTGCGGCCGTTCGGCGCGCTGGTGTTCGGTCGACTGGGTGACATGATCGGCCGCAAGTACACCTTCCTGGTGACCATCGTGCTGATGGGCCTGTCGACCTTTGCCGTCGGCCTGTTACCGACCTACGCCAGTATCGGCATCGCTGCACCGATCATTCTGGTGATCCTGCGTATGCTTCAGGGCCTGGCGCTGGGTGGCGAGTATGGCGGCGCTGCGACCTACGTGGCTGAGCATGCTCCGCCCGGAAAACGTGGCTTCCACACCGGTTTTATCCAGTCCACAGCGACCCTGGGATTGCTGCTGTCGCTGGTGGTGGTGCTGGGTAGCCGCTATATCAGCGGTGACCAGTTCGAAGTCTGGGGCTGGCGCCTGCCGTTCCTGCTGTCGATCGTGCTGCTGGCGATTTCCACCTGGATTCGTATGAGCATGCACGAATCGCCAGCCTTCGTGAAAATGAAGGCTCAGGGCAAGGCCAGTAAAGCGCCGATTCGTGAGTCTTTTGGTTCCTGGGCCAACCTCAAGGTCGTGCTTACCGCCCTGTTCAGCATCAACGCAGGGCAAGCGGTGACCTTCTACACCGCGCAGTTCTATGTGCTGTTCTTCCTAACCCAGATGCTCAAGATGGACCCGGCCCAGGCCAATACCCTGCTGATTATCAGTGTGGTGATCGGCGCGCCGTTCTTCGTGTTCTTCGGCTGGCTGTCGGACCGCATCGGACGCAAGCCGATCCTGATGCTTGGTCTGCTGCTGGCTACCCTGCTCTACTTCCCGCTGTTCAAAGCCTTGAGCCATTACGCCAACCCGCAGATCGATGCTGCCAGCCGCCAATCGCCGATTGTGGTGATGGCCGATCCACAAAGCTGCACCTTCCAGTTCGACCCGGTCGGCAAGGCTCGCTTTGACAGCCCGTGCGACAAGGCCAAGACATTCCTGGTCAAGCAAGGTCTGCCCTACAGTTCCGAGTCCTCCGCTGCCGGTAGCGAAGTGGTGGTGACTGTGGGTGAGCAGCGTATCAACGGCTTCGATGAAGCAGCGCTGCGGGCTGCGATCGACCAGGCGGGTTACCCGGCCAAGGCAGATCCTGCCAGCGTGAACGAGACCATGGTCGTGGTGCTGATCGTCGCCATGATTCTGATCGCGACCATGACCTATGGTCCGCTGGCGGCGGTGATGGTCGAACTGTTCCCGACCCGGATCCGCTACACCTCGATGTCGCTGCCGTATCACATTGGCAACGGCTGGTTCGGCGGCTTCCTGCCGACGGTGTCGTTTGCCCTGGTGGTGTACACCGGCGATATCTTCTATGGGCTGTGGTATCCGGTGTTGATTACCGGCGTCAGCCTAGTGGTCGGGCTGTTCTGCCTGAAAGAAACCCGCGATGTCGACATCGACAAGGTTTGAGGATTCTCGGGCACAAAAAACCGGCGCAAGCGCCGGTTTTTTTATGCCGATAAAAAACTTATGCACGATTTTCAGAAAGCAGTCATACAGAAAAATAAGTAGGTAAATTAATAACTTAGCTTATTTTCAAGAGAAGAATCAAAATACTGTACACAAGTTATCCACAGATCGTCAGGCAACGCCTTGAGTGGCGTTCGGGGCTTGCGCAGGCAACGACCCCATGTCGCGCTGAGTCTGTTCGTTCCAGGCTGCCGCGCGGTCGTTGAGCTCGGCAATCGCGCGTGGGCCAGTGCCTTCAGCGTACATCGGTGCACCGATCACTACCTCGATGGTCCCGGCCCGTTTGTTCCAGCCTTGCTTGGGCCAGAACTTGCCGGCGTTGTGGGCAATCGGCAGGACGGGCAGGCCGGCATTCACGGCCAGGGCGGTGCCACCGCGGGAGAACTTGCCGACCTGGCCGAACGGCACACGGGTACCTTCCGGGAAGATCAGCACCCAGACGCCGTCCTTGAGCAGCTTGTCGCCTTCGCTGGCAACCTGCTTGAGCGCCGCTTTGGGGTTGTCACGGTCAATCGCGATGGGCCGCAACATGGCCATGGCCCAGCCAAAAAACGGGACGTACAGCAGTTCACGTTTGAGCACCTGGCTCAACGGTGAAAAATACGCCGAGAGGAAAAACGTCTCCCAGGTGCTCTGGTGATTGGAGAGGATCACACAGGGCTGCTTGGGGATGTTTTCAGCCCCGCTGACCTTGACCTTGATGTTCAGGAAGACCCGCACCAGCACCAGCGCGAAGCGGCACCAGTAGACATTGATGAAGCGATAACGGGCGCTGAATGGCAGAAACGGCGCAATAAAAAAGCTCAGGGTGCACCACAGCAAAGAGCTGGTACCCAGTAGCAGGTAAAAAAGAAAAATTCTGATCGCCTGCAGGATCGACATAGCGGCATGTACCGTTGCGGGCTTGCCCGCCTAGTAAAAGTGCGCCTGATTCGCAGACGCCCTATTTGTGGATAAGTTCTCTGGCGATGGCTGCCAGATCATCGAAAATCAACGTGCCTTCGGGAATTCCCTTGTTCAGGGTTTTCTCGCCTTTTCCGGTTTTTACCAGAATCGGTTGAGCATCGACGGTCAATGCAGCTTCCAGGTCACCCTTACTATCACCGACAAACCATAGACCGGCCAGGTCTACCTGGTAATGCGCGGCAATGGTTAGCAGCATGCCCGGCTTGGGCTTGCGGCAATCGCAGCCTTCATCCGGGCCGTGAGGGCAATAGACAATCAGGCCAACCTCACCGCCCTGTTCGGCCACCAGCTTGCGCAGGCGCGCATGCATGGCCTCGAGGGTTGCCAGGTCGTAGTAGCCGCGAGCGATGCCGGACTGGTTGGTGGCGACCGCCACCGTCCAGCCGGCCTTGCTCAACTGCGCGATGGCCTCAATCGAACCGGGAATGGGGATCCACTCGTCCAGCGACTTGATGTAAGCGTCGGAGTCGTGGTTTATCACCCCGTCCCGATCGAGAATCAGCAGCTTCAAGACTTACCCCAGCAGCGAAATGTCGGCCACGCCCAGGAACAGACCGCGCAGGCGGCTGAGCAAGGCATAACGGTTGGCCCGCACATTGGCGTCGTCGGCGTTGACCATCACTGCCTCGAAGAAGGCGTCGACCGGTTCACGCAGGGCAGCCAGACGTGCCAGCGACTCGCTGTACTGACGCGCAGCGGCCATCGGTTGCACAGCCTGGTCGGCTTGCTGGATCGCCGAGTACAGGGAGAACTCGTTGGCATTGTCGAAGTACTTCGGCTCGACCGAGGTCGCTACCGCGCCTTCGGCCTTGCTCAGCAGGTTCGACACGCGCTTGTTCACTGCGGCCAGGGCAGCGGCTTCAGGCAGCTGACGGAAGGCCTGTACGGCCTGTACGCGCTGGTCGAAGTCCAGGGCCGAACCTGGCTTCAAGGCACGCACCGACAGGTAGGTGGCAACGTCGATGCCTTCGTCTTCGTAACGGGCACGCAGACGGTCGAAGACGAACTCCAGTACCTGGTCGGCCAGACCTGCGGCTTTGACCTTGGCGCCGAACTGGGCAACGGCGAACTCCACCGCGTCGTTCAGGTTCAGGTCCAGCTGCTTCTCGATCAGGATCCGCAGCACGCCCAGCGCTGCGCGACGCAGGGCATAGGGGTCTTTGCTGCCGGTTGGCAGCATGCCGATACCGAAGATGCCGACCAGAGTGTCGAGCTTGTCGGCGATGGCCACGGCCGCACCGGTCAGGGTCGACGGCAGTTCGGCACCGGCACCGCGCGGCATGTACTGCTCGTTCAGGGCCAGGGCGACGTCTTCTGGTTCGCCATCGTTGAGGGCGTAGTAGTAGCCGGCGACACCCTGCATCTCAGGGAATTCGCCAACCATCTCGGTGGCCAGGTCGCATTTCGACAGCAGGCCGGCACGGGCGGCGCGCTGGGCGTCGCCGCCAATGCGCTGGGCAATGAACGCCGCGAGCTTGGCAACACGCTCGGCCTTGTCGAAGACGCTGCCCAGCTGGGCCTGGAACACCACATTCTTGAGGCGCTCGTTGAAGCTTTCCAGCGGCTGCTTCTTGTCTTGCTTGAAGAAGAACTCGGCGTCGGTCAGGCGTGGGCGCACAACCTTCTCGTTACCTTCGACGATCTGCTTCGGATCGCGGCTTTCGACGTTGGCTACGGTGATGAAGCGCGGCAGCAGCTTGCCGTCGACGTCCAGCAGGCAGAAGTACTTCTGGTTGTCCTGCATGGTGGTGATCAGGGCTTCTTGCGGCACGTCGAGGAAACGCTCCTCGAACGAGCAGACCAGCGGCACTGGCCACTCGACCAGCGCGGTCACTTCATCGAGCAGCGCCGGCGGCACGATGGCGGTGCCTTCCTGCTGCATGGCCAGTTCAGCGGTACGCTTGCTGATGATCTCGCGACGTTCGGCGAAATCGGCCAGCACATAGGCCTTGCGCAGATCTTCCAGGTAGTTCGCCGGGGCGCTGATGCGCACGTCTTCCGGGTGATGGAAGCGGTGGCCACGGGAGTCACGACCCGCCTTCTGGGCGAGGATGGTGCAGTCGACGACTTCGTCGCCCAGCAGCATCACCAGCCATTGGGTCGGACGCACGAATTCTTCCTTGCGCGCACCCCAACGCATGCGTTTCGGGATCGGCAGGTCGTTCAGCGAATCTTCAACGATGGTTGGCAGCAGACTGGCGGTAGCCTTGCCCGGGATGTGCTGGGAGAAGCGTAGCTTGGCGCCGCTCTGATCGATATCCGCCAGCTCTACGCCGCACTTCTTGGCAAAGCCGAGGGCCGCCTGGGTCGGGTTGCCTTCAGCGTCGAAGGCGGCCTGACGGGGCGGGCCGTCGACGTTGATGCTGCGGTCCGGCTGCTGGGTGTCCAGTTGACGGATCAGCACGGCCAGACGGCGTGGCGCCGCGTAGACCTGCTTGCCGGTGTAGTTCAGGCCAGCGGCCTGCAGGCCTTTCTCGATACCGGCGAGAAACGCGTCAGCCAGGGCGCTCAGGGCCTTTGGTGGCAGTTCTTCGGTGCCCAGTTCAACCAGGAAATCTTGAGCACTCATTGTGCAGCCTCCAGCTTGGCCAATGCTTCATCACGCAATTCAGGGGATGCCATCGGGAAGCCCAGCTTGGCGCGGGCTTGCAGATAGCTTTGCGCCACAGCCCGGGCCAGGGTGCGTACGCGCAGGATGTACTGCTGACGTGCGGTCACCGAGATGGCGCGGCGGGCGTCGAGCAGGTTGAAAGTGTGGGAGGCCTTGAGGACCATTTCATAGGTCGGCAGCGGCAGCTCCAGCTCGATCAGGCGATTGGCTTCGCTTTCGTAGAAGTCGAACAGTTCGAACAGCTTCTCGACGTTGGCGTGTTCGAAGTTGTACGTCGACTGCTCCACTTCGTTCTGGTGGAACACGTCACCGTAGGTCACCTTGCCGAACGGACCATCGGTCCAGACCAGGTCGTAGACCGAGTCGACGCCCTGCAGGTACATGGCCAGACGCTCCAGGCCATAGGTGATTTCACCGGTAACCGGCATGCACTCGATCCCGCCCACTTGCTGGAAGTAGGTGAACTGGGTGACTTCCATGCCGTTGAGCCAGATTTCCCAACCCAGACCCCAGGCACCGAGGGTCGGCGATTCCCAGTTGTCTTCGACGAAACGAATGTCGTGCACCAGCGGGTCGAGGCCGATGGCCTTCAGCGAGCCCAGGTACAGTTCCTGGAAGTTCGCCGGGTTTGGCTTGAGCACCACCTGGAACTGGTAGTAGTGCTGCAGGCGGTTGGGGTTTTCGCCATAGCGACCGTCAGCCGGGCGACGGCTCGGCTGCACGTAGGCGGCGTTCCAGGTTTCCGGGCCGACGGCGCGCAGGAACGTGGCGGTATGGAAAGTGCCGGCGCCTACTTCCATATCGTAGGGCTGAAGCACCACACAACCTTGCTCGGCCCAGTAGTTCTGCAGGGCGAGGATCAAGTCTTGGAAGGTACGCACGGCTGGCGTAGGCTGGCTCACGAAATTCACCTGTTTCTAGGGCTGCGAATATAAAGAGCGGGAGTATAACCCGATTCGCTCGAGCCTCTACCCTTGGAGCCTTATGCCACGTTGCTTTTGGTGTACCGACGATCCGCTTTACCAGGCTTATCACGATCAGGAGTGGGGCACGCCGCAGCGTGATCCGGGGCAGTTGTTCGAGATGTTATTGCTCGAAGGCTTCCAGGCCGGGCTGTCGTGGATCACCGTACTGAAGAAGCGTGAACGCTACCGAGAGGTACTGTTCGGCTTCGATCCACAGCGCCTGGCGCAGATGAGCGATGACGAAATCGAGGAGCGCATGCTTGATCCCGGGATCATCCGCAACCGCCTCAAACTCAACGCCGCGCGGCGCAACGCCAAGGCCTGGCTGGCGCAGGAAAATCCCGTGCAGTGGCTTTGGTCATTTGTCGGCGGTGCACCGAAAATCAATCATTTCAGCCAGCGCAGTGACGTCCCAGCCGTTACCGATGAAGCCAAGGCCATGAGCAAGGCCTTGCAGAAAGCCGGCTTCACCTTTGTCGGGCCGACCATTTGCTACGCGTTCATGCAGGCCACCGGCATGGTCATGGACCACACCACCGATTGTGATCGCTACGCCGCGCTGCTGCGCTGAGGGGGTACAATGGCCGGCTTGCAGAAAGAGGAACCAGCCTGTGGATAAATTCAAGGGCGCCTTGATGGTCGGGGCGTTGCGATTGTTTGCCAAGCTCCCCTGGGGCGCGGTACAGCGGGTCGGCGCGGCGATCGGCTGGATCATGTGGAAGGTGCCGAACAGTTCGCGCGAGGTGGTGCGCATCAACCTGGCCAAGTGTTTTCCGGAGATGGACCCGGTGGCGCGCGAGCAACTGGTCGGCCAGACCCTGATGGATATCGGCAAGTCCTTTACCGAAAGCGCCTGCGCCTGGATCTGGCCAGCCCAGCGCTCACTTGAGCTGGTGCGCGAAGTCGAAGGCCTGGAAGTGCTGCAGGCCGCTCTGGCTTCGGGCAAGGGTGTGGTCGGCATCACCAGTCACCTGGGCAACTGGGAAGTGCTCAACCACTTCTATTGCAACCAGTGCAAACCGATCATTTTCTACCGCCCGCCCAAGCTCAAGGCGGTCGATGACCTGTTGCGCGAACAGCGTGTGCAGCTGGGCAACCGCGTGGCAGCATCGACCAAGGAAGGCATCCTGAGCATCATCAAGGAAGTGCGCAAAGGCGGTCAGGTCGGCATTCCGGCAGACCCGGAGCCGGCTGAGTCGGCGGGGATCTTCGTGCCGTTCTTCGCCACCAAGGCGCTGACCAGCAAATTCGTGCCGAACATGCTCGCGGGTGGCAAGGCCGTCGGGGTGTTCCTGCACGCCCTGCGCCTGCCGGACGGTTCCGGGTTCAAGGTGATTCTGGAAGCGGCGCCCGAGGCCATGTACAGCGAAGACACCGAAACCTCGGCGGCGGCCATGAGCCAGGTGGTCGAGCGTTATGTGCGGGCTTATCCGAGCCAGTACATGTGGAGCATGAAACGCTTCAAGAAGCGTCCGCCTGGTGAGGCGCGCTGGTATTGAGGGTCTCATCGCGGGGCAAGCCCGCTTCCACTGTGGATTGTGAATAACTGTGGGAGCGGGCTTGCCCCGCGATGGCCTAACCGGCCTTATCCAGCTTCTTGAGAAACACCGTCATCTCTTTCTCGGCCTGCTTGTCGCCATGGGCCTTGGCCGCTTCCAGTCCATGTTCCCAAGCCAGGCGTGCTGCGGCTTTATCGCCCTGCAGCTGATGGGCCTTGCCCAACAGCTTCCAGGCCGCCGAATACTTCGGATCGAACTCGACGCAGCGTTGCAGGTGCAGCGCCGCTTCGGCACCATTGCCTTCATCCAGCCAGGCCTTGCCCAGGCCGAAGCGCAGCAAGGCGTTATCCACACCCTTGGCCAGCATCTTTTCCAGTGATTCGCGCATCCCGGCTCTCCCTTAGAAGAAGCTCAGCCCGACATGGAACAGCTTCTCGACGTCACGGATGTACTTTTTATCGACAACGAAGAGGATCACATGGTCGCCTGCTTGGATCACCGTGTCGTCGTGGGCGATCAGCACTTCTTCATCGCGAATGATCGCGCCAATGGTGGTGCCTGGCGGTAGGGCGATGTCTTCGATGGCCTTGCCGATCACCTTGCTCGACTTCGAGTCGCCATGGGCAATGGCCTCGATGGCCTCTGCCGCGCCACGGCGCAGTGAGTGCACACTGACGATGTCGCCGCGGCGCACGTGGGCGAGCAAGGTGCCGATGGTGGCCAGCTGCGGGCTGATGGCGATATCGATATCGCCACCCTGGACCAGGTCGACATACGCGGGGTTGTTGATGATGGTCATCACCTTGCGTGCGCCCAGGCGCTTGGCCAGCAGCGAGGACATGATGTTGGCTTCATCGTCGTTGGTCAGGGCCAGGAAGATGTCGGCTTCGGCGATATTCTCTTCGAGCATCAGGTCGCGGTCCGATGCGCTGCCTTGCAACACCACGGTGCTGTCCAGGGTATCGGAGAGGTAACGGCAGCGTGCCGGGTTCATCTCGATGATCTTCACCTGGTAGCGGCTTTCGATGGCCTCGGCCAGGCGTTCGCCAATCTGCCCGCCACCGGCGATGACCACGCGTTTGTTGGTCTCATCGATGCGCCGCATTTCACCCATCACCGCACGGATGTGGGCTTTGGCGGCGATGAAGAACACTTCGTCGTCGGCCTCGATCACCGTATCGCCCTGGGGCAGGATCGGCCGGTCACGGCGGAAGATCGCCGCGACGCGGGTGTCGACATTGGGCATGTGTTCGCGGATCTGGCGCAGTTGCTGACCGACCAGTGGCCCGCCGTAATAGGCCTTGACCGCCACCAGTTGCGCCTTGCCTTCGGCGAAGTCGATGACCTGCAGAGCACCGGGATGCTCGATCAGGCGCTTGATGTAATGGGTCACCACCTGTTCGGGGCTGATCAGTACGTCGACGGGGATGGCGTCATTGTCGAACAGACCGGCGCGGGTCAGGTAGGCGGATTCACGCACCCGGGCGATTTTGGTCGGGGTGTGGAACAGGGTGTAGGCGACCTGGCAGGCGACCATGTTGGTCTCATCGCTATTGGTCACCGCCACCAGCATGTCGGCGTCGTCGGCACCGGCCTGGCGCAGCACGGTCGGGAACGAGGCGCGGCCCTGAACGGTACGGATGTCCAGGCGGTCGCCGAGGTCGCGCAGGCGCTCGCCATCGGTATCGACCACGGTAATGTCGTTGGCTTCGCTGGCCAGGTGCTCGGCCAGCGTACCGCCGACCTGCCCTGCGCCGAGGATGATGATCTTCATCCGCTGGTCCCTTCTGTTGTTATCCGCGCGCGGCGGCGATTTTGATCAGCTTGGCATAGTAGAAGCCATCGTGTCCGCCTTCCTGTGCCAGTAACTGGCGGCCACGTGGCTGGCGCAGGCCGGCCTGGGTCGCCAGGTCCAGCTCGCGGGCACCTGGCGTGCGTGTGAGGAATGCCTCGATGACTTCGGTGTTTTCTGTCGGCAGGGTCGAGCAGGTGGCATACAGCAGGATGCCGCCGACTTCGAGCGTCGGCCACAGGGCGTCGAGCAGTTCACCCTGCAAGCTGGCCAGGGCCGCGATATCGTCGGCCTGACGGGTCATCTTGATGTCCGGATGACGGCGAATCACCCCGGTGGCCGAGCACGGTGCGTCGAGCAGGATGCGCTGGAAACCTTTGCCATCCCACCAGCTGGCGGTATCGCGGGCATCGCAGGCAATCAACTGAGCATCCAGGCCCAGGCGGTCGAGGTTTTCCCGGACTCGGGTCAGGCGCTTGGCTTCGAGGTCGATCGCGACCACAGACTCCAGTTTCGCCTCGGCTTCGAGCAGGTGGCAGGTCTTGCCGCCGGGCGCGCAGCAGGCGTCGAGCACCCGTTGGCCAGGCGCGAGGTCGAGCAGGTCGGCAGCCAGCTGTGCGGCTTCGTCCTGAACGCTGATCCAGCCCTGGTCAAACCCCGGCAGGCCACGTACATCGCAGGCTTGGGCGAGGAGAATGCCATCAGTGCTGTACTGACAGGCGCTGGCTTCCAGCCCCGCTGCGCGCAATAGCTCCAGGTAGGCTTCGCGGCTGTGATGACGGCGGTTAACCCGCAGGATCATCGGCGGATGGGCATTGTTGGCGGCGCAGATGGCTTCCCACTGTTCTGGCCAGAACGCTTTGAGCGCCTTCTGTAGCCAGCGCGGATGGGCGGTGCGCACCACCGGATCACGTTCCAGTTCGGCGAGGATTTCACTGCTCTCGCGCTGCGCACGGCGCAGTACGGCATTGAGCAAGGCCTTGGCCCACGGCTTTTTCAGCTTGTCGGCACAGCCTACGGTTTCACCGATGGCGGCATGGGCCGGGACGCGGGTGTAGAGCAGTTGATACAGACCGACCAGCAGCAAGGCTTCGACATCGGCGTCGGCTTTCTTGAACGGCTTTTGCAGCAGACGCTCGGCCAGGGCCGAGAGCCGCGGCTGCCAGCGTGCGGTGCCAAAGGCCAGGTCCTGGGTCAGGCCACGGTCACGCACTTCGACCTTGTCCAGTTGCGCAGGCAGTGAACTGTTCAACGATGCCTTGCCGCTGAGTACTGCCGCCAGGGCGCGGGCGGCTGCCAGACGTGGATTCATTGACCGAGCACCGTACCGCTGGCGAATTTCTCGCGGCGGCTGTTGAACAGGTCGCTGAAGTTCAGCGCCTTGCCACCAGGCAATTGCAGACGAGTCAGGCACAGGGCCTGTTCACCGCAGGCAACGATCAGGCCGTCTTTGCTGGCGCTGAGGATTTCACCTGGGGTGCCTTTGCCTGTGGATAAGCTGGCGGCAAGGACTTTCACTGCTTCACCGTTGAGGCTGCTGTGACAGATCGGCCAGGGATTGAAGGCGCGAATCAGGCGCTCCAGCTCAACGGCTGGACGGTTCCAGTCCAGGCGCGCTTCGTCTTTGTTCAGCTTGTGTGCATACGTGGCCAGGCTGTCGTCCTGGACGTCACCTTGCAGTGTGCCCGCGGCCAGGCCGGCGACGGCTTCGAGTACGGCTGGCGGGCCCATCTCGGCGAGGCGGTCGTGCAGGCTGCCACCGGTGTCAGTGGCGCTGATAGGGGTAGTGACTTTGAGCAGCATCGGCCCGGTATCCAGCCCGGCTTCCATGCGCATCACGGTCACGCCGCTTTCACTGTCGCCGGCTTCGACCGCGCGCTGGATCGGCGCTGCACCGCGCCAGCGTGGCAGCAGTGAGGCGTGACTGTTGATGCAGCCCAGGCGCGGGATATCCAGCACCGTTTGCGGCAGGATCAGGCCGTAGGCGACCACCACCATCAGGTCCGGCTTGAGGGCGGCCAGTTCAGCTTGAGCCTCGGCATTGCGCAGGGTTGGCGGTTGCAGGACCTGGATGCCGTTATCCACAGCCAGTTGCTTGACTGCGCTGGGCATCAGTTTTTGCCCGCGCCCGGCCGGACGGTCCGGTTGGGTATAGACGGCCACCACTTCATTAGGGCTGTCGATCAAGGCCTTGAGGTGTTCGGCGGCAAACTCTGGGGTGCCTGCAAAGACAATGCGCATGGAGTTCTCGCTTAAAAAGAAAAAGGCTTGCCGGAGCAAGCCTTTGGGAAGAGGAGATCAAGCTTGCTGGCGATGCTGTTTTTCCAGCTTCTTCTTGATCCGGTCACGTTTGAGCGTCGACAGGTAATCGACGAACAACTTGCCGTTGAGGTGATCGCATTCGTGCTGGATGCACACCGCCAGCAGGCCTTCGGCAATCAGCTCGTAGGGCTTGCCATCGCGATCCAGCGCCTTGACCTTGACCCGCACCGGGCGGTCGACGTTCTCGTAGAAGCCGGGCACCGACAGGCAGCCTTCCTGGTACTGATCCATTTCCTCGGTGAGCATCTCGAGCTCGGGGTTGATGAACACCCGTGGCTCGCTGCGGTCTTCGCTCAGGTCCATGACCACGATGCGCTTGTGCACGTTGATCTGGGTCGCCGCCAAGCCGATGCCTGGGGCTTCGTACATGGTTTCAAACATGTCATCGATCAACTGGCGAACGCCGTCGTCGACTTCGCTCACCGGTTTGGCGATGGTGCGAAGGCGCGGGTCCGGGAATTCGAGGATGTTCAGAATGGCCATAAGCGTATGAGCTGCACTGTGCGATGAATTACAAACATGAGTACACATAATAAAGGGATTCGGCGCATTCGGCACCTGGCAAAGGTCAGCTAAGGTTTCAGGCAGCCCATTGGCATGCCACCAAGGGAAATTTTTCAACCGGTTGTCAAAGTATTATCAACAGAGTTATCCACAGCTTGTGCAGGGTGTATTCAACTCGTTCGATCAAGGATGATCGTTATGCCAGAGTCAGCTTACCGAGCGTGTCCACCCGCCGAACTCGAGGCGCGATTGCGCCTGCATCGTTTACCTGGGCTCGGTCCGCAACGATTTCATTCGCTACTGCAGGCGTTCGGCAGTGCATCGGCGGCGCTCAGTGCGCCGGCCGGTGCCTGGGGTTCGCTGGGCCTCCCCGACGCGAGCGCCCAGGCCCGCCGCAGCCTTGAAGTACGTGAAGGCGCAGCGGCCGCACTGGCCTGGTTAGAGCGGCGCGACCAGCATTTGCTGATGTGGGACGACCCCGCCTACCCCGCTTTATTGGCCGAAGTAGATAGCGCACCGCCCCTGCTGTTCGTGGCCGGTAACCCGGCTTTGCTGGAGAAGCCACAACTGGCGATTATCGGTAGCCGCCGCGCATCGCGCCCGGCGCTGGACACCGCAGGGGCCTTTTCCCGTCACCTGGCCCGGGGTGGATTTGTCATAACCAGCGGCTTGGCCCTGGGGATAGACGGTGCCGCCCATCAGGCGGCGCTGGATGTCGGCGGGCAGACGATCGGGGTGCTGGGGACCGGGCTGCAGAAATTTTATCCACAACGGCATCGGGCGCTGGCTGCGGCGATGATCGAGCAAGGCAGCGCTGTGGTCTCCGAGTTTCCGCTTGATGCCGGACCGGTGGCGGCTAACTTTCCCCGGCGTAATCGCATCATCAGTGGCCTGTCGCTGGGGGTGCTTGTGGTCGAGGCGAGCCTGGCCAGTGGCTCGCTGATCACCGCGCGGCTGGCGGCTGAACAAGGACGCGAGGTGTATGCCGTTCCGGGTTCGATTCATCATCCCGGGTCCAAAGGCTGTCACCAGCTGATTCGCGATGGTGCGTTGCTGGTGGAAAGTGTCGAGCAGATTGTCGAGACCCTGCAAGGTTGGCAGCGTCTGCCGCCTGTGCAGGGCGGCGAAGCTGTTAGCAGCCGGCATGTACTTGAAGATCTACTGCTGGCTGCGCCGCAAACCTGCGAAGCACTAGCCAATAGCAGCGGTTGGCCGTTGCCCAAGGTACTGGCGGCGTTGACCGAGCTGGAAATGACTGGACGGGTTTGTAATGAAGCTGGACGTTGGTTTGCCCGGCCTGCCTAAGTACACTGCTGGTTAGCCTTAATGCGGAGTGAGAGCAATGGTGAGCAGTTGGCGTGTGCAACAAGCCGCGCGTGAAATTCGGGCTGGTGCGGTGATTGCCTACCCAACCGAGGCCGTCTGGGGTCTGGGCTGTGATCCCTGGAACGAGGAAGCGGTGGATCGCCTGCTGGCGATCAAGTCGCGCTCGGTCGACAAGGGCTTGATCCTGATTGCCGACAATATCCGCCAGTTCGACTTCTTGTTTGAGGATTTCCCTGAAATCTGGCTCGACCGTATGGGCAGCACCTGGCCAGGCCCGAATACCTGGCTGGTGCCGCACCAGAACATGTTGCCGGAATGGATTACCGGGGTTCATGACACCGTAGCCCTGCGGGTCAGTGACCATCCGGTGGTACGTGAGCTGTGCTCACTGGTCGGGCCGCTGGTATCGACGTCGGCCAATCCTCAAGGACGTCCTGCGGCGAAGTCACGTTTGCGTGTAGAGCAGTACTTCCGCGGGCAGCTGGATCTGGTACTGGGTGGCGCATTGGGTGGTCGGCGTAATCCGAGTGTGATCCGTGATCTGGTGACTGGGGATGTGGTTCGGGCTGGTTGATGGCCCTATCGCCAGCAAGGCCGGCTCTTGTAGAAGCTGGCCTTGCTGGCGATGAACTCAACACAATCTCACGGCAACAACACCGTCGACCCAACCGTGCGCCGCGCTGACAGCTCGGCCTGCGCCTTGGCCGCCTCACCCAACGAATAGCGTTGCTGGATATCCACCGTCAGCTTGCCGCTGGCAATCATTGCAAACAGGTCATCGGCCATCGCCTGAGTGTTTTCGGCAGTGTTGGCGTAGCTGGCCAGGGTCGGCCGGGTGACATACAGCGATCCCTTCTGCGCCAGAATGCCCAGGTTCACCCCGCTGACCGCGCCGGAGGCGTTGCCGAAGCTGACCATCAGGCCGCGCGGCGTCAGGCAGTCCAGTGAGGTCAGCCAGGTGTCCTGGCCAACGCCGTCATAGACCACCGGACACTTCTTGCCATCGGTCAGCTCCAGCACGCGCTGAGCGACATCCTCATGGCTGTAATCGATGGTTGCCCAGGCCCCCAGCGCTTTGGCGCGCTCGGCTTTTTCCGCTGAACTGACGGTACCGATCAACTTGGCACCCAGGGCCTTGGCCCATTGGCAAGCCAGAGAGCCAACGCCACCAGCGGCAGCGTGGAACAGAATGATGTCTCCCGGTTGCACGGCGTAGGTTTGTTTGAGCAGGTATTGCACGGTCAGGCCCTTGAGCATGACCGCCGCAGCCTGTTCGAAGCTGATGGCGTCAGGCAGTTTGACCAGATTGGCTTCAGGCAACACATGCACTTCGCTGTAAGCACCCAGCGGGCCACCGGCATAGGCCACACGGTCGCCGACCTTGAGCCGGGCGACCTGAGCACCGACCGCCTCGACCACCCCGGCACCTTCTGTGCCCAGCCCCGACGGCAATGCCGGAGGCGCGTACAGGCCGCTGCGAAAGTAGGTATCGATAAAGTTCAGGCCGATGGCCTGGTTGCGTACGCGGACCTGCTGTGGGCCGGGGGCGGCAGGCTCGAAATCGACCAGTTGCAGGACCTCTGGGCCCCCATGCTGGCTGAACTGGATACGCTTGGCCATCTGCACTCTCCTGTCGGGCTCGGAAAACCCCTATCGGACGCCTTTGCTTGATCGCCGTCAACTGCGGCCAGCCAGCCGCCGGTGGTATGCTACGCGCCGAATTTGCTCATGCCCGCTTCCAGGTGACCTGATGACTAGCCGCACCGAGGCCGTGAAAGCCTACCTGCTCGACTTGCAAGACCGTATTTGTGCCGCCCTCGAAACCGAAGATGGCGGTGCCCGCTTTGTCGAAGACGCCTGGACGCGTGAAGCCGGCGGTGGTGGACGGACCCGGGTGATTGGTGAAGGCAAAGTCATCGAAAAAGGCGGCGTGAATTTCTCCCATGTTTTCGGTAGTGGCCTGCCGCCGTCGGCCAGCGCCCATCGGCCGGAGCTGGCCGGGCGTGGTTTCGAGGCCCTGGGAGTTTCGCTGGTCATCCATCCGCATAACCCGCATGTACCGACCTCGCACGCCAACGTGCGTTTCTTCATCGCCGAGAAGGAAGGCGAAGAAGCGGTCTGGTGGTTCGGTGGTGGCTTCGACCTGACCCCTTACTACGGCAACGAAGAAGATTGCCTGCACTGGCACCAGGTGGCCGAGCGCGCCTGTGCGCCGTTCGGTGCCGATGTCTATCCGCGCTACAAGGCCTGGTGTGACCGTTACTTCCACCTCAAGCACCGTGGCGAGCCGCGCGGTATTGGCGGTCTGTTCTTCGATGACCTGAACGAGTGGGACTTCGACACTTGCTTCGCGTTCATGCGCGCTATCGGCGATGCCTACATCGAGGCCTACCTGCCGATCGTCCAGCGTCGCAAGAATCAGCCTTACACTGCCGAGCAGCGCGAATTCCAGGAGTACCGTCGCGGCCGTTATGTCGAGTTCAACCTGGTCTACGACCGCGGCACCCTGTTCGGCCTGCAATCGGGCGGGCGCACCGAATCGATCCTGATGTCGCTGCCACCGCAAGTGCGTTGGGGGTACGATTGGAAGGCCACACCAGGCAGCGAAGAAGCACGCCTGACCGAGTATTTCCTGCAGGACCGTGACTGGCTTGGCGAGGCCAAGGCTAGCCACTGAGCCGTTGTGGATAACTTTTCCGGCCCTGCCCGACTTTGACCCAGGAACCGCGTGAATGGACCAGTACGTTGTATTCGGCAACCCGATCGGCCACAGCAAATCGCCGCTGATCCACCGTCTGTTCGCCGACCAGACCGGCCAGCAACTGGAGTACAGCACTTTGCTGGCGCCGCTGGACGATTTCAGCATGTGTGCCCAAGGCTTCTTCAAGCAGGGCTTGGGCGCCAATGTCACTGTGCCGTTCAAGGAAGAAGCCTATCGCCTGGTTGACAGTCTGACGCCACGGGCTCAGCGCGCTGGTGCGGTGAATACCCTGAGCAAGCTGGCCGACGACACCCTGCAGGGCGACAACACCGATGGCGCCGGGCTGGTACGTGACCTGACGGTGAATGCCGGTGTACAGCTGACGGGCAAGCGCATTCTCCTGCTCGGCGCTGGCGGCGCCGTGCGTGGCGTGCTGGAGCCGTTGTTGGCGCACAACCCGGCCTCGCTGGTGATTGCCAACCGCACTGTGGAAAAAGCCGAACAGCTGGCTCGCGAATTCGCCGACCTCGGCCCTGTGGCTGCCAGCGGTTTTAGCTGGCTGCAAGAGCCGGTTGACCTGATCATCAACGCCACCTCCGCCAGCCTTGCCGGTGAATTGCCACCGATCTCTGCCAGCTTGATCGAGCCGGGTAAAACCGTGTGCTACGACATGATGTACGGCAAAGAGCCGACGCCCTTCTGTCGCTGGGCGAGCGAACACAAGGCCGCCAAGGTTCTGGACGGATTGGGCATGCTCGCCGAGCAGGCTGCCGAAGCGTTCTTCATCTGGCGCGGCGTGCGGCCGGATACCGCTCCGGTGCTGGACGAACTGCGCCGCCAGCTGGCTCGCGGTTGAGGCATGAGTCGCGGGGCAAGCCCGTTCCCGTTTGCATGATCCCTGTGGGAGCGGGCTTGCCCCGCGATAGTTTCACTCCTCAAAGCGGATCGGGCAGTGCGTTGCCCCTTCCAGCTTATGTAATTCCTCAATCACCTGCGGACGCGCCCGATGTAGCGTCAGGCTGCCGCCTGCCCGACGCAATCGACGGGCTTCGCGGTGGAGCATGTCGACGCCGGAAAAGTCGATGAAGTTGATCTGCCGGGCATCGATCACCACATCCGGTCCCTGGCAGCGTTGCAAACGCACCTGCAGGTAGTGGCTGGCACCGAAGAAAATCGAGCCGCCCACACGCAGCACATCCGTGTCGCCTTCACGTGAGTGCTGAACCCGCGGTCGTGAGGTGCGTTTGAGGTAGAAGAACAGCGAGGCCAGCACCCCGGCGTAGATGGCGGTCTGTAGCTCCAGCAGCAAGGTTGCCGCAGCAGTCAGGGCCATGACCAGAAACTCCGAACGGCTGACCCGGAACAGCGCGCGCATCGCCCGGTGGTCGATCAGGCCCCAGCAGATCAGCAAGATGCTGGCGGCCATCGCCGGGATCGGGATATGCGCAATCAGGCTGGCGCCGGCCACTGCGAACAACGCGACCCAGAGCGCCGAGAACACCCCGGCCAAGGGGGAGCGGGCACCGGCGTCATAGCTCAGCCCGGAGCGGGTGAAGGAACCTGACGACAGGTAACCGGAGAACAGGCTGCCGACCATGTTCGATAGGCCTTGAGCGCGGATTTCCTGGTTGGCGTCGATCAACTGCTCCGAACGCGACGACAGCGAACGGGCAATCGACAGGCTGGTGACCAGCCCCAGCATACCCACCGCCACAGCACTGGGCAGCAAGCGCAGGATCAGTTCAAAGTCGAGCAGCGGCAACGGGCTCAGGGGTGGCAACTGGCCGGCGAAGCCGGGTACCAATTGCACATGGGCGAATACTCCAGGCAGCAACCAGACCAGCAGACTGGCAATCGTCAGGGTTATCAACAGGCCGGGCCAGCGCGGGCGCAGCAGCTTCAGCGCAACGCCCAGCAGCAACGTACCCAGACCCAGCACCAGCGAAGGCCAGTCCACTTCACCTGCGTGCTCCAGCAGACTTTCCAGGGTCTTCAGCGCGGTGGCCTGGCTGGGCAGATCCAGCCCCAACAGGCTCGGCAGTTGTCCCAGGGCAATAACGATGGCGGCGCCGAGGGTGAAGCCCAGTACCACCGAATGAGAGACAAAATTGACCAGCGCGCCGAAGCGCAACACCCCCAGCAACCACTGAAACACCCCGGCCAGGAACGTCAGTAACAGAATCAGGGTGATGTAGTCGTCGCTACCGCTGACCGCCAGTTGGCTGACACTGGCATACAGCACAATGGAAATCGCTGCCGTCGGCCCGCAGATCAGGTGCCAGGACGAGCCCCAGAGGCAGGCAATCAGCACCGGAACGATCGCTGCGTACAGGCCGTACTCGGCAGGCAGGCCGGCGATTAATGCGTAGGCGATCGATTGCGGCAATGCGAGGATCGCCCCGCTCAGCCCAACCAGCAGATCGCGCCGCACACTGGCGCGGGTTTGCCGGGGCAGCCAGCTGAGGAACGGCAGCAGACGTTGGCGATCTGGCCAGGCCATGGACATGCTCTATCACGAATGGAAGCTGTTCAGGGTGCGATGTCCGGCGCTTGGGTGCAAGCCGTAAAGAGCAGGTGCGTTAGAAGACGAAGTTCACATGCTCGCCGTAGTGCAGTTTCAACTCCAGGGCATCAATCATGGCGGCAGCTACCCTGGCCAGGTGTTGCAACGGTTCGCGAAGGCCCGGCTCCAGGGTGCCGTGGGTCTGGTGGAAATGCTCGATGCCCAGCCCGGCGACTTGCTGCGGGGTGTTGATCAAGGTCCAGTGCAACGCGCTGCGTTGCAACAGGTCGACGATCTGATCGGCACAGGCCCGCTGTTGCTCGCTGTGACCTTCGCTATGGTCGAGCACGCTGAAATCGCCGACCAGCAACAGGCGGCGTATAGTTGTGCGAGACATGCCGGCAACCAGTGCCTGGCTCAAGCGCGGCTGTGCGACGAAATCGTCGGGGGCCAGCGCCGCCAGCAGGCAGACCACCGCCGAGCCACCGGCTACGCTTTGCTCCGCTTGATCAACGCTGTTCAGCCCGCCTATCTTGAAGTGCAGGCCCGGGCGTGGCGCGAGGATGTTCAAGTCGTCGACCACGGCGATCACTTCATGCTGGCGCTTGAGCAACTCTGCCATCAGGGCGCTGCCCAGGCTGCTCAAACCACCGAGCAGGATCAGTTTGAACACCGGGGTTTCGGCATTTTTCACCAGATCACTCCCTTTTCAGGCGGGTGATCATTTGACCTCAGGAATGCCTTGAGGGTTCTTGTGATGCAGGAGATTTCGTGCAAAGGATCAAGGGATATCACGCCCATGTCTATTATGACGCCAGCACTATGGAGCAAGCGCGGCAGTTATGTGAAGAGGCTGCCAAGCTGTTTCCGGTGACCATGGGCCGCATGCACCAGAAGCCAGTCGGGCCGCACCCGGACTGGAGCTGCCAACTGGCGTTCGGGCCGGAAGTGGTCGGGGTGGTGTTGCCTTGGCTGGCGCTATATCGCCACGGGCTGGTGGTGTTTCTGCATCCGCTGACCGGAGATGATCTGGCGGATCATCGCGATCATGCGATCTGGATGGGGGCGGTGCGGCCGCTTGATCTGTCGATCTTTAATTAGATTATCGCGGGGCAAGCCCGCTCCCACAGAGATTACTTAACTGCGGTGGGAGCTGGCTTGCCCCGCGATGAGTGTGATCAAGCCTTGCGCGCGCCTCGCACACCCTGGGCCAGGGCCGAGCACAGCTCAAGCACATCAGCCACTGCCTGCTCGGTGGTCTTCGCCTGGGCAATCTTGTCGACCAGCGCCGACCCCACCACCACACCATCGGCCAGCTTGGCGATGGCTGCCGCCTGCTCTGGCGTACGGATACCGAAGCCAACGCTGATCGGCAGGTCGGTATGCCGACGCAGACGCTCGATGGCGCTGCTGACCTGCTCAGTGGTGGCTGAGCCGGCACCCGTGACACCGGCAACCGAGACGTAGTAGACGAAGCCGGAGCTGCGTTCCAGTACGCGCGGCAAACGCACATCGTCGGTGGTCGGCGTGGTCAGGCGGATGAAGTCGATACCGGATGCCTGGGCCGGAGTGGCCAATTCAGCGTCATGCTCAGGCGGCAGGTCAACGATGATCAGACCGTCGACACCCACTTCCTTGGCCTGGGCGACGAAGGCTTCGACGCCAAAACGGTGGATCGGGTTGTAGTAGCCCATCAGTACGATCGGCGTGGTCTGGTTGTCGACGCGGAATTCGCGAACCATCTGCAAGGTTTTCGCCAGGGTCTGTCCAGCCTCCAGGGCACGCAGGGTTGCCAGCTGGATGGCGACACCATCGGCCATCGGGTCGGTGAACGGCATGCCCAGCTCGATCACGTCGGCGCCAGCGGCCGGTAGGCCTTTGAGGATTTCCAGCGAGGCGTCGTAGCCAGGGTCGCCGGCAGTGATGAAGGTGACCAGTGCCGAGCGGCCTTCGGCTTTCAGTTCGGCGAAGCGTTGTTCAAGACGGCTCATGCCTTTTTCTCCTGGGCAGCCATATGATTCATCACGGTTTGCATGTCTTTGTCGCCACGACCGGACAGGCACACCACCATCAGGTGATCCTTGGGCAGGGTCGGGGCGCGTTTGATCGCTTCGGCCAGGGCGTGGGAGGTTTCCAGGGCCGGAATGATGCCTTCCAGGCGGCAGGTGGTGTGGAACGCGGCCAAGGCTTCTTCGTCGTTGATGCTGACGTACTCGACGCGCTTCACTTCATGCAGATAGGCGTGTTCCGGGCCGATGCCCGGGTAGTCCAGGCCGGCGGAAATCGAGTGGGCGTCGGTGATCTGGCCGTCGGCATCCTGCAGCAGGTAAGTACGGTTGCCGTGCAATACGCCTGGAATACCGCCGGTGAGGCTGGCGGCATGCTTGTCGGTGTCGACACCGTGGCCACCGGCTTCGACGCCGATGATCTGCACGCTGGTGTCGTCGAGGAAGTCATGGAACAGGCCCATGGCATTGGAGCCGCCGCCAACGCAGGCGATCAGGCTGTCGGGCAGGCGTCCTTCCTTCTCCTGCAGCTGGGCGCGGGTTTCCTTGCCGATGATCGACTGGAAGTCGCGGACCATCGCCGGATATGGGTGTGGGCCGGCAACAGTGCCGATCAGGTAGAAGGTGTCTTCGACGTTGGTGACCCAGTCACGCAGGGCCTCGTTCATGGCATCTTTGAGCGTGCCGGTACCAGAAGTCACCGGGACGATCTCCGCGCCGAGCAGCTTCATGCGGAATACGTTGGCCTGTTGGCGCTCGATGTCGGTGGCGCCCATGTAGATCACACAAGGCAGGCCGAAGCGGGCGGCCACGGTGGCGGTAGCCACGCCGTGCATGCCGGCGCCGGTTTCAGCGATGAGGCGCTTTTTGCCCATGCGCTTGGCCAGCAGCACCTGACCAATGCAGTTGTTCACCTTGTGTGCGCCGGTGTGGTTGAGCTCTTCACGCTTGAAGAAGATCTTCGCGCCACCGCAGTGTTCGGTCAGACGTTCGGCGAAGTACAGCGGGTTGGGACGGCCGATGTAGTCGCGCTGGAAGTAGGCCAGCTGCTCAAGGAATTCAGGATCGGCCTTGGCTGCTTCGTACTCGCGGGCAAGGTCGAGCACCAGCGGCATCAGGGTTTCAGCCACGTAGCGGCCGCCGAATGCGCCAAACAGGCCATTGGCATCGGGGCCGGCGCGGAAGTTAGTCTGGGTCATGGGTCGCTCCAGGGCGTAGTGAAGTCTGGGAATGGCTTTACTGTACCCACGACAGGCGCGGCTGAAAACCGATAAGATTGCTCTAACATGTCAGGAAAACTCACACGTTATGCGCCACGACTTGCCTCCTCTCAATGCCCTTAGGGCTTTCGAAGCGACTGCCAGGCTCAACAGCGTCAGCCAGGCGGCCGAGCAACTGCACGTTACCCATGGCGCCGTCAGTCGGCAACTGAAGGTGCTTGAGGAGCATCTCGGGGTCAGTCTGTTCGTCAAGGACGGGCGCGGCATTAAACTCACAGATGCCGGCTTGCGTTTGCGCGATGCCAGCTTCGATGCCTTCGAGCGCTTGCGCAGCGTGTGCGCCGAGTTGAGCCAGAGCAGTGCCGATGCGCCGTTCGTCCTCGGTTGCTCCGGCAGTTTGCTGGCACGCTGGTTCATTCCACGACTGGGTCGGCTCAAGGCGGACTTGCCAGAACTGCGTCTGCATTTGTCCGCCGGTGAAGGTGACCTCGACCCGCGTCGCCCGGGCCTTGATGCCCTGTTGGTGTTCTCCGAGCCACCCTGGCCGGCCGATATGCAGGTTCATGTGCTGGCCCAGGAGCGCATCGGGCCGGTGCTCAGCCCGCACTTCGCAGGGTTTTCCCGCCTGCAGCAGGCGCCGGCTGAGGCCTTGCTGGAAGAGGCTCTGCTGCAGACCACATCACGTCCACAGGCCTGGCCAAGCTGGGCGCAGCAACAGGGTATCAACCCTGAGGCGTTGCGCTACGGCCAGGATTTTGAGCATCTATATTACTTGCTGGAGGCGGCTGTCGCCGGCCTGGGCGTGGCAATCGCGCCGCAGCCGCTGGTGGCCGATGACTTGCGTGCCGGGCGTCTGGCTGCACCCTGGGGCTTTTGCCAGACTCAAGCCGCCTTGGCGTTGTGGGTGCCACGCCGCGCCGCGGATGGGCGCGCCGAGCAGCTGGCCGGGTGGTTACGCGCTGAGCTGGCGCGCCAGGCCGATTAGCTATCGCGCTTGCACATCAGGTAAGCGGCTAGCAGACCAAGAGCACCAATAAAACAGCCTGACGCTGCTAGGCTCAAGGTTCACCTTCGAAAAGGAGACTGCTCATGTCGGATCATCACACATACAAGAAAATCGAACTCGTAGGCTCGTCACCCAACAGCATCGAAGAGGCCATCAACAATGCCCTGGCCGAAGCGGGCAAAAGCATCAAGTTTCTTGAGTGGTTCGAAGTGGTCGACACCCGCGGGCACATCGAGGACAACAAGGCGGCGCACTTTCAGGTAACGCTCAAGGTGGGATTTCGTATCGTCAACAGCTGAAGGCATGACACTGGCTTGTGCGGGTCAATTGAGCTAAACAGTCCAGAGGCGTCCGGACCGGCTCCGGCGCCCTCCTCCACTTTGATCTGAACAAGGAAAGCGATCGATGAAGAAGTTGGTAGTGGCACTGGGTTTGATGGCGCTGGCGGGCACTGCGCTGGCGGCGGGCAAACCGTGCGAAGAATTGAAGAGCGAAATAGCCGCCAAGCTTGATGCCAAGGGCGTCAGCGGTTACTCGTTGGAAATTGTTGACAAGGGTGCTGCCACTGGCGGCAAGGTCGTCGGGACCTGCGAAGGCGGTACCAAGGAAATCGTCTATAAGCGTGGCTGACACCAATCGCGGGGCAAGCCCGCTCCCACTGTGAACCCTGTGGGAGCGGGCTTGCCCCGCGATGAGGCCATCAGCTGCCGCGCATCACCTGCGCCAGCAACTGGTATGAGCGAATCCGGTTCGCATGCTCATACAGGTCACAGGTGAAGATCAGCTCGTCTGCTTGGGTCTGCTCCAGCAAGACCTCGAGCTTGGCGCGGATCTTCTTCGGCCCGCCGACCATCGCCAGCCCCAGGAAATCCCCCACCGCCTCGCGCTCATGGGGCAGCCACAGACCTTCCATGCTTTCCACCGGTGGCCGTTGTACCAGGCTCTGGCCGCGCATCAGGGCGAGAATCCGCTGATACACCGAGGTCGCCAGATAATTGGCCTGCTCGTCAGTGTCGGCAGCAACCAGCGGCACCCCCAGCATCACATACGGTTTGTCGAGCACCGCTGAAGGCTGGAAGTGGTTGCGATAGGTGCGAATGGCCTCGTGCATGTAGCGCGGGGCGAAATGCGAGGCAAAGGCATAGGGTAGGCCGCGCATGCCGGCCAGTTGGGCGCTGAACAGGCTGGAGCCGAGCAGCCAGATCGGCACGTTGGTGCCATAGCCTGGCACGGCGATGACTTTCTGGTCCGGATTCCGTGGCCCCAGGTAGCGCACCAGCTCTTCGACATCGTCAGGAAAATCGTCAGCACTGCCGGAGCGTTCACGACGCAGGGCACGAGCGGTCATCTGGTCTGAACCCGGCGCACGGCCCAGGCCCAGGTCGATACGACCGGGGTAGAGGCTTTCCAGGGTGCCAAACTGCTCGGCAATCACCAGCGGCGCATGGTTGGGCAGCATCACACCCCCTGCACCGACGCGGATAGTCGAAGTACCACCAGCCAGGTAACTGAGCAGCACAGCGGTGGCCGAGCTGGCGATGCCGTCCATGTTGTGGTGCTCGGCGACCCAGAAGCGGTTGTAGCCGAATTTTTCCACGTGCTGCGCCAGGTCCAGCGAGTTGCGCAGGGACTGCGCCGGGCTGCCGTCGGCACGCACCGGCACCAGGTCGAGGGTGGAAAATTTGATGTCCGCAAGTCGCTTCATGGGCAGTTAAGCCTCCTCGGCAGTCAATTGGCCGGCATTGCGCGGTGGCCTTTTTAACTCTGTATGGGCACTTCCTGAGGATTCAATACCCGGGGTGCATTCGAACTGAACGTGCTGGCGCAAGGGCGGGAGGCAGAACCGGGATACCCGCTTGTGGTCAAATAGGTGTCGGCACAATCGCTGCCGTCACAAGGAGCTGTCTCATGATCCGTGTTGCAATTGCTGCGCTGGCTTCGCTGCTGGCGACCTCTGCGCTGGCTGCGCCAAAGAACTGCGAAGAGCTCAAGGCCGAGATCGAAGCGAAGATCCAGGCCAATAACGTAAGCTCCTACACCCTGGAGATCGTCAAGAATGAGGATGTTCACGACCAGAACATGGTGGTCGGCAGCTGTGAGGGTGGCACCAAGAAGATCATCTACCAGAAGAATGACCGCTAGGCGTCAGGGTATGCAGAACGTGTCGTTGGCTTCTTCGGCGACGACCTTGCGTTGCGCGTCGTAGAGATAGGCGCTGGGCTGCATGGCTGGCGCCCGCGCTTCGAGGCGATAGCGCTGGCCGGCTTCGAAGTGGTCGTAGCGCACTTTCAGGTAGCAGGTTCGCTCTACCGGATTGACCGAGAAACCACCGGAATACACCTCGAAATCGAAGCGTACGGTCAGTTCGTGCTTGCCCGGCGTAACCTGGAAGAAGCGCCCGTCGTTGAGGCGTTCGCCATCCAGGCGGTCGGCCATCAGCAACTTGCCGGGCGTCATGGTGTAGAGGTCGACCCAGGCCTGTTTGCTATCAACGGGCGGCAAGGGGCTGGCGCAAGCCCCCAGGGTACTGAGAGCAATCAGCATCATTGGCTGGCGCATGGCAAACTCCCGCTTGCAACCTACAAAGCACAAGCATAGCGCCATTCGCGTTATCAGGTGCGCTGGCAGCCCGCCGGTAGCCCTTGACTGAGCAGATTGCGCTGCTCGTCATACAGTTTGGCCCAGGGCCGAAAGCCGATGCTGCCGGCTTCGAGCTGATAGCGTTGTCCGGCATTGAAATCCTTGAACTTCACATTCAGCTGGCAATCGCGCCACAGCGGTTCACTGACCGGACCGATATTGCTCGGCGTTACCGGAAACAGGTAACGCACGGTCAGCTCGTGGCTGCCCGGCGGCACTTCGAAATAGCGTTTGTCGGCCCAGGCCTGGTCGTCGACTTGCACAGCATGCAAGGTATCGTCCTGGCCGGTGGCGAGGTCGATCCAGGCCTGGTTGGGGTCAGGATGAGGCAGCAACAACCCGGCACAGCCGGACAGAAGCAGAAGAGCACTGATGACAAGCAGTGTACGCATGGTAAAACTCCAGCCGGGCAGGATAGTCTTGAAGCTGATGAGCTCTTGAGCGGATGACGGGACGCGGATGCTTCGACTATTTCTTTTATTACGCTCAAGTCATGGGGCACTCGACCATTTTTTTCGCTGCTTGGTTCCCTTGTTGGCGTTCGGGCTGCTCAACGGTTGTTCCAGCCTCAATTACTACGGGCAACTGGCCAGCGGACAGTTACAGCTGTTGCAGGCCCGTAAGCCGGTGGCCGAACTGGTAGCTGACCCAACTACTCCGGCAAAACTGCGCCAGCAGCTGCTGCAGGCCGAACAGGCCCGGGCCTTCGCCAGCGCGCAACTGAGGCTGCCGGATAACCGCAGCTACCGGGTGTATGCCGACATTGGCCGCCCGTACGTGGTGTGGAATGTGTTCGCCACTCCAGAGTTTTCCCTCGAACCCCAGACCCATTGCTTCCCGATTGCCGGCTGCGTCGCCTATCGCGGCTACTACCGTCAGGGTGCTGCCCGCGGGGCCGCGGCGTTGCAGAAACAGCAGGGGCTGGATGTCTATATCGGCGGAGTGGAAGCCTATTCGACCCTGGGCTGGTTCGATGACCCGATCCTCAGTTCCATGCTTGGTTGGGGCGATGAGCGGTTGGCCAGCGTGATCTTCCATGAGCTGGCGCATCAGCGCCTGTATGTGCAGGACGACACTGCGTTCAATGAGTCCTTTGCCACTTTCGTCGAGCAGCAAGGCACTCGCCAGTGGCGTGCTGCTCGTGGCCTACCGGCGCAAACGCAAGACGATAGTCAGCAGCGTGACCAGTTCGTTGCGTTGGTGCTGGCCAGCCGGGAGCGGCTCAAGGCACTGTATGCAGCGCCACTGAGCGAGTCAGGCAAACGCGCGGGCAAACAGGCTGAATTCGAACGCTTGCGCCGTGACTACCGGACCCTGCGTGACAGCCAGTGGGGAGGCAAAGGGCGGTATGACGCCTGGATCAATGCACCGATGAACAATGCCAAACTGTTGCCTTTTGGTTTGTATGATCAGTGGGTGCCGGCGTTTGCGCAGTTGTTTGCTCAAGTAGGTGGGAACTGGGAGATGTACTATCTGCGTGTTGAGGCCCTGGGCCGGCTGCCGCTTGAGCAGAGGCATCAGGCTTTGAGAAGCATCGCGGGGCAAGTCGAGTCGTCGCGATAAGGCCCTCAAGTCCGCAAAAATGCCTGATGCAACTCACTCAAGGTCGCAAAGTGATAAGCCGGCTGCTCCGCCGTCAGTTCCTCATGACTGCCAAACCCATAACCCACCGCCACCGCCTCAAGGCCATTGCTGCGGGCTCCAATCAGATCATGTTTGCGGTCGCCGATCATCAGGGTCTGGGCCGGGTCCAGTGCTTCTTCAGCGAGCAGATGGGCGATGAGTTCGACTTTGTTGGTGCGGGTGCCGTCGAGTTCGCTGCCGTAGATCACCTTGAAGTGATGATCGAACTGAAAATGCCGGGCGATCTCGCGGGCGAACTCCCAGGGTTTGGAGGTGGCGATGTACAGCGTCCGGCCCTGCCCATTCAAGGCTTCAAGCAATGCCTGGACGCCGTCGAATACCTGGTTCTCGTACAGCCCGGTGACCTTGAAGCGCTCACGGTAGAAGTTGACCGCGTCCCAGGCCTTGGCTTCGTCGAAGCCATAGAACTGCATGAACGCCTGCAGCAAAGGTGGGCCGATGAAGTGTTCCAGGCGCGCCAGGTCCGGTTCGTCGATGCCGAGCTTGGCCAGGGCGTACTGGATCGAGCGGGTAATGCCCAGGCGCGGGTCGGTCAGGGTGCCGTCGAGGTCGAAGAGGATGTTTTGCTGGTGCATGACTGTCTCGATAAGGGCTGTAGGCACGTTCACTCAGGCAGGTGGTAACCTTCGGCAAGGTGCTGGTCTTTGAGTTTCACGTAGTTGCTGGCGCTATAAGGGAAAAACGCCCGTTCCTTTTCGGTCAGGGCACGGGCCTGTTTCACCGGGCTGCCGACATACAGAAACCCACTTTCCAGGCGCTTGCCAGGTGGAACCAGGCTACCTGCACCGATGATCACTTCGTCTTCGACCACCGCGCCGTCCATGATGGTACTGCCCATGCCGACCAGGATCCGGTTGCCCAGAGTGCAGCCATGGAGCATGACTTTGTGACCAATGGTTACTTCATCACCGATCAACAACGGGAAGCCGTCCGGGTTGAACGGCCCGGCGTGGGTAATGTGCAGCACACTGCCATCCTGCACGCTGGTGCGCGCACCGATGCGGATGTGGTGCATATCGCCGCGGATCACCGTCAATGGCCATACCGAGCTGTCTGCGCCAATCTCGACATCCCCCAGGACCACAGCGCTGCGGTCGACGAATGCGCGCTCGCCCAAACGTGGTGAATGGTTCTGGAAGCTACGGGTGGCCATGATAGGGGTTCTCTTTGGTATTGATAGGGCTGCGGTCGGCGTCGATTGTAATTAAGATGGTCCCATGTTTCTTCTGCCAAGGTGTTTAACCGTGAGTGCGAACAACCCGTTACTGCAGTCTTATGACTTGCCGCCCTTCTCGGCGATCCGTGCCGAGCATGTGCAGCCGGCGATTGAACAGATCCTGGCCGACAACCGTACTGCCATTGCCGACATTCTCAAGACCCAGGGCCAGCAGCCAAGCTGGGCCGGTCTGGTGCTGGCCATGGACGAGCTCAACGACCGCCTGGGCGCCGCCTGGAGTCCGGTCAGCCACCTCAACGCGGTGTGCAACAGCGCCGAGTTGCGCGAAGCCTACGAGGCCTGCCTGCCGGCATTGAGCGCGTATGCCACCGAGCTGGGCCAGAACCGTGAGCTGTTCCAGGCCTACGAAACGCTGATCGCCAGCCCTGAAGCCGCTGGCTTCGATGTCGCGCAAAAAACTATTCTCGAACACGCCCTGCGTGACTTCCGCCTGTCGGGTATCGACCTGCCGGCCGATCAGCAGCAGCGTTATGCGCAAGTGCAGAGCAAGCTCAGCGAACTGGGCAGCCGCTTCTCCAACCAACTGCTCGACGCCACCCAGGCCTGGACCAAGCACGTCACCGACGAAGCGGCGCTGGCAGGCCTGACCGATTCGGCCAAGGCGCAGATGGCTGCCGCCGCCCAGGCCAAGGGCCTCGATGGCTGGCTGATCAGCCTGGAATTCCCCAGCTACTACGCAGTGATGACCTACGCCGAAGACCGCGCCCTGCGTGAAGAAATCTACGCGGCTTACTGCACCCGCGCCTCCGACCAGGGCCCCAATGCCGGCCAGTTCGACAACGGCCCGGTGATGCGCGAGATCCTCGACCTGCGTCAGGAGCTGGCCGAACTGCTTGGTTACGCCAACTACGCCGAGTTGAGCCTGGCAACCAAAATGGCCGAGTCCAGCGATCAGGTGCTGAGCTTCCTGCGAGACCTGGCCAAGCGCAGCAAGCCGTTCGCCGTCCAGGACCTGGCCCAGCTCAAGGCTTATGCCGCCGAGCAGGGTTGCCCGGACCTGCAGAGCTGGGACAGCGGTTTCTACGGCGAAAAACTCCGTGAGCAGCGTTACAGCGTTTCCCAGGAAACGTTGCGCGCCTACTTCCCTATCGACAAGGTGCTTTCCGGTCTGTTTGCCATCGTCCAGCGCCTGTACGGCATCGAGATCGCCGAGCTCAAGGGTTTCGATACCTGGCATCCAGACGTGCGCCTGTTCGAGATCAAGGAACACGGCCAACACGTTGGACGTTTCTTCTTCGACCTTTACGCCCGCGCCAACAAGCGCGGCGGTGCCTGGATGGACGGTGCCCGTGATCGTCGCCGTACCGAAGCTGGCGTGCTGCAGAGCCCGGTGGCCAACCTGGTGTGCAACTTCACCCCGGCAGCCCCCGGCAAGCCGGCGCTGCTGACTCACGACGAAGTCACCACCCTGTTCCACGAGTTTGGTCATGGCCTGCATCACCTGTTGACGCGCATCGATCATGCCGGGGTCTCCGGGATCAATGGCGTGGCCTGGGATGCGGTCGAACTGCCAAGCCAGTTCATGGAAAACTGGTGCTGGGAGCCGGAAGGCCTGGCGCTGATTTCCGGTCACTACGAAACCGGTGCCGCCCTGCCCCAGGACCTGCTGGAGAAGATGCTGGCGGCGAAGAACTTTCAGTCCGGGCTGATGATGGTCCGCCAGCTGGAGTTCTCGCTGTTCGACTTCGAGCTGCACGCCAGTCACGGCGACGGTCGCAGCGTACTGGAGGTGCTTGAAGGCATCCGCGACGAGGTTTCGGTCATGCGTCCACCAGCGTACAACCGCTTCCCCAACAGCTTTGCGCATATCTTCGCCGGCGGTTATGCCGCAGGTTACTACAGCTACAAGTGGGCTGAAGTGCTCTCGGCCGATGCCTTCTCGCGTTTCGAGGAAGAAGGCGTGCTCAACGCTGAAACCGGCCGCGCCTTCCGTGAAGCGATCCTGGCCCGTGGCGGCTCCCAGGAGCCAATGCTGCTGTTCGTCGACTTCCGTGGCCGTGAGCCGTCAATCGACGCACTCTTGCGCCACAGTGGCCTGAGTGAGGACGTAGCGGCATGAGTGATGGGCCTGTGATCACCAAGAAACGTTTTATCGCCGGGGCAGTTTGCCCGGCGTGCAGCGAGCCGGACAAGCTGATGATGTGGAGCGAAGACAGCGTTCCGCATCGTGAGTGTGTGGCGTGCGGGTTCTCCGATACCCTGAATGAACAGGGGTTGTCGGTGCCCAAAGAGCTGGGTACCCGGGTGAACAAGGTCGAGGTCAAGCCGGCCGAGGCCAAGGTGCAGACCGTCCAGTTCTTCCCTAATCCCAAGCTGAAAAAGCCGGCCGACTAAGGCTGTCGCGGCGCCCCGATAACACGTCGGGGCGCCGATCTGCGGTAGTTAAATAGACGAGTTTGGACACTCCCTGGTGGTAGGTTGCAGGTCCTGCCATGCATTCAAGGAGTGAGTCATGCCCCGTTCCAACCCCCTGCTGCAGCCATTCGATCTGTTCCCCTACGCAAGCGTACAAGTAGGGGATCTTCAGCCCGCGATACAGCAAATTGTCGAAGAAAACCGCAGCGCGTTGGCGCTAATCATCGAGCGTGAGGCCGACAACCCAAGCTGGAACGGTCTGGTGCTGGCCGTCGAGGCGCTCGATAAACGCCTGGAAGACACTTTTTACCCCTTGGTGCCATTGGCATTTACCAGCGATGAGTGGGGTTCTGCTGTCGGTGAGTGCGATGCTGAGCGCAGAGCCTATCGCACAGACAAGTATCAGAATCAGGAGTTGTTCAGCGCTTATCAACAACTTGATCCTGCAGACCTCAGCGATGAACAGGTGGCAGTACTCAAGCGCATCCTTCGCGACTTTCGTCTCGAGGGGGCGAATATTGACCGCTCTGGTCGCCAGCAATTTACCACTCAGGAAACAGCTATTGTCGGCCTTGAAGGGGAGTTTCAGGAGAAGCTTCGCGCCGCGAAAGATCACTTGAGCAAGCACATAACCGACGTCGAAGCATTGGCAGGCATACTTGCCGCTGACCTGGCGGACATGCAGCACAAAGCGCAAGCCCGCGGGCTCAGTGGCTGGTTGTTGACACTTGATGAACCGGTCTTTGAAACCGTCATGCGATATGCCGAAAGCCGCGAGCTGCGCAAAGAGATATATCTGGCTTATATGACGCGTGCTTCCGATCAGGCCGCCGGGCAATCCCAGCACGACAATGGTCCGGTGTTGCAGGCATTGCTACGGTTACGCCATGAAAAGGCGCAGCTTTTGGGCTTCGTTGATTTTGTCGAACTGAGCCTGCAAACCAAGGCTGCGCAATCGACGGCTGAAGTCGAAACGTTCTTGAACACGCTGATAGCGCGTGAACGGCCACGACTTGAGCGGGAGGCCGATCAGCTGCGTTCGTTTGCCAGGGAACAGGGCTGCGATGATCTGCAGCCTTGGGACTATGAGTTTTATGCGCAGAAGATGCGTCAGCATAAGGGGCGCGACCCAGATCAATTCATGCGTGAATACTATTCGTTCGAATCGGCCCTAAGCGGGCTGATTGGCTTGGTCGAGCAGTTGTATGGCATATCGATTAAAAAAGTTGAGGCTGAAGTCTGGGACGCCAAAGTACAGGTGCTGCAAGTTGCCGAAGCTGGCGATGTCTTGGGCCACATCTACCTCGACGTTTTTATCCGTCCAGGCAAGCCGGTCTGGCCTTGGTCACTTGCCATTCGCAATCGCCATGTTGATGCCGATGGTACGTTGTCACGACCTGTCGCAGCCTTGTTCGGGTACTACGAGCCAAGGGGGATGCAGTTAGGACACAAGGATCTGTGCAAACTGTTCCATGAGTTTCACCATTGTCTGCATCAGATACTGATGACCAATGCCCACCGGCGCTTGAACAGCATTAATGAGTTGGGCCATGACTTCTCGGAGTTCGTTGGCAAGCTCCTGGAACAATGGTGCTGGTCAGCTCAGAGCATGCAATCTGTATCCACACACCGAACCAGTGGCGAGCGCGCTTCTCTGGCTGAAGTGCAGCGCTGGCTGGAAGCAAGAAAAACGCAGCAGGGCCTGGAGAAGGCCGACGATCTGAAGAAGGCGCTGCTCGATTTTGAACTGCATCGTGGTTACGGCAATGATCGCAGCATCGAGCGAGTGGTTGCGGATGTCTATGCCCGTACACAGGTACTACCGCTGGCAAGTAATGATCGCTTTGCCAACGGCTTTGACTACATGGTTACAGGTTACGAAGCGGGCTTTTACTGCTACCTGTGGGCTGAAGAGCACGCCACTGATGTGTTTGCCTGGTTCAAGGGTCAGGGCGTTTTCGACTCGCGTCTGGGGCAGGCCATGCGGCGTGAACTGCTGGCGCCGGGGGCGTCGCGATCAATGTCGACATCCATCCAGGCGTTCATTGACCGTGCGCAATCAATCGTCAGCGCCGACTGACAGCTCAGCGGTACTGGAAACTTGAACTCACCCCGAGTACTGTACATAAAAACAGTATTCGGGATGTCTATTGATGTTCACTCCTCAAGGACCGCTACGGGGGCGTGGCACCACCAACAACCCCCACAACCGCTTCGCCCCTCATCGTACGGTAGTCGAAGATGACGGCTGGTACCAGGAAGTGCCGCTGACCCAAGGTACCGAGGTGCGCAGCGAAACTGCCAAGAGCATCATCACCCGCAACAGCTCACCCGACCTGCCCTTCGACCGCTCGATCAATCCTTATCGCGGTTGTGAGCACGGCTGCATCTACTGTTATGCGCGGCCCAGTCATGCCTATTGGGACTTGTCCCCCGGGCTGGACTTCGAAACCAGGCTGATCGCTAAGACCAACGCCGCTGAAGTGCTGGAGCAGCAACTGAGCAAGCCAGGTTATGTCTGCGCGCCGATCAACCTGGGGTCCAACACCGACCCTTACCAGCCCATCGAACGCGAGCAGAAGCTGACCCGACGTTTGCTGGAAGTACTGCTGCGCTATCGTCATCCGGTCACCATTGTCACCAAGGGGGCGCTGATCCTGCGTGACCTGGACCTGCTCGTCGAATTGGCGCAGCAACGGTTGGTCGCGGTGATGATCAGCCTCACCACGCTCGATGACGAGCTCAAGCGCACCCTGGAGCCGCGAGCTGCCGCGCCCAAGGCCCGATTGCGGGCGATTCGGGTACTTAGCGAGGCCGGTATTCCTGTGGGGGTGTTGTGTTCGCCGATGATCCCGATGATCAACGACAGTGAGCTGGAGCATCTGCTGGAGGCTGCCAAGGCCAATGGAGCCCTGAATGCCGCCTACATGATGTTGCGCCTGCCGTTGGAGGTCGCGCCATTGTTTGAACAATGGTTACAGGATCACTACCCGCAGCGGGCCAATCATGTGTTGAGTTTGATCCGCCAGAGTCGTGGCGGCGAGTTGTACGACAGCCGCTTCGGTGCGCGCATGAGCGGTGAAGGGGTATTTGCCGAGTTGCTGGCGCAGCGCTTTCGCAAAGCGATTCGTCGACTCGGGTTGAACCAGCGCGAAGGCTACTCGCTTGATTGCTCGGCGTTCTGTCCGCCTGGTAGGCAGATGTCACTGCTTTGACTTCAATACTGGGTATTGGCCATTGATGTTTTTTTGATATTATCCCTGCAACTCTTTGAATTCCTGAAACGCCCGTTCTAGAGCCTTGCAATTCAGTTTGAGTTAAGTTTCACCGAGTAGCGTAGGAATTCAGCCAGCAACTGATGTGATTGTTGGTGCGCGTCATACATCCAAATGTCATGCGCTGTTTGAATCATCAACCCGGTAAAATGGACTTAACCTAAAACGTCAAAGAGGATGAAGCATGCCCGTCAAGGACCCATCCAAGGCCGCTCCGGAAGTACCCGCCGAGAGCGCCGATGCTGCCCTGAAGCATATCGTCGACGGCTTTTTGCGGTTTCACCACGACGTCTTCCCTGAACAGCAGGAGTTGTTCAAGAAGCTCGCCACCGCACAAACGCCTCGTGCGATGTTCATCACCTGCGCCGACTCGCGCATCGTGCCCGAGTTGATTACCCAGAGTTCTCCCGGCGACCTGTTCGTCACCCGTAACGTGGGCAACGTCGTACCGCCCTACGGGCAGATGAACGGCGGTGTATCCACCGCTATCGAATATGCGGTCCTGGCCCTTGGTGTACATCACATCATCATTTGCGGTCATTCCGATTGTGGTGCCATGCGCGCAGTGCTCAATCCCCAGAGCCTCGAGAAGATGCCGACGGTCAAGGCCTGGCTGCGCCATGCCGAAGTCGCCCGTACGGTGGTCGAGGACAACTGCTCTTGCGGCAGCGAGCATGAAAGCATGCAGGTGCTGACCAAGGAAAACGTCATTGCCCAGCTGCACCACCTGCGCACTCACCCTTCGGTAGCCTCGCGCCTGGCGGCCGGCCAGCTTTATATCCATGGCTGGATCTATGACATCGAAACCAGCCAGATCGAGGCCTACGACGCCGCAAGCGACAGTTTCCTGCCCCTGGCCGCAGGCCAGCCGATCCCTTGCGCAACCCCGAAAGGACGCTACTAAGCGTCCCTGAAACCCCCGCGACACGCTGATTGACGGCTGCACCTGCCTGGTGCGGCCTGGTCATCGGCTGCCTTGAATTTCCCTGACTGACTTGCCGGCGTGCTGGCGGTTTGCGCCTGCTCGTGTGTCAGGGGTGTGCCATCGGCCATAGGAATGGCCGTGAACTTGAGAGAAGGAGTGACACGGTGAACAAGACACAGATCAAAGCGGCATTGCCGCGTGAATTGCTGGCCTCGGTAGTGGTGTTTCTGGTCGCCCTGCCGCTGTGCATGGGTATCGCCATTGCCTCGGGCATGCCGCCAGCCAAAGGCCTGATCACCGGGATCATTGGCGGTATCGTGGTCGGTTGGCTAGCTGGCTCGCCGTTACAGGTCAGTGGTCCGGCGGCTGGCCTGGCGGTGCTGGTGTTTGAGCTGGTGCGCCAACAGGGTGTGGCGATGCTCGGGCCGATCCTGCTGCTGGCCGGTTTGCTGCAACTGCTGGCTGGGCGTTTACGCCTCGGCTGCTGGTTCCGGGTCACGGCGCCGGCAGTGGTCTACGGCATGCTTGCCGGTATCGGTGTGCTGATCGTGCTGTCGCAAGTGCATGTGATGTTCGACAGCGCACCGCAGCCGTCAGGCCTTGCCAATCTGCTGGGCTTTCCTGCAACGCTCAGCCAGGCACTACCGCTGGAAAGCCAGGGCAATGGCTGGAAGGCCGCGGCGTTGGGGTTTGGCACCATCGCGGTGATGTGGAGCTGGGAGCGCTTGCGCCCGCAGTCGTTGCGTTTTGTCCCCGGGGCATTGCTCGGTGTGGCGTTGATGACGGCGCTCAGTCTGTGGCTGGCATTGCCGGTCAACCGTGTTCAGGTGCCTGCTGACCTGAGCCAGGCCATCGACTGGCTGCAGCCGGCTGACCTGCTCAGCCTCGCCGACCCGAATCTGCTGGTTGCCGCCTTCGCCCTGGCCTTCATCGCCAGTGCCGAGACCTTGCTCTCTGCTGCTGCCGTGGACCGTATGCACAATGGTCAGCGCTCGGACTTCGACCGTGAACTGTCGGCGCAAGGTGTCGGCAACATGCTTTGTGGTGTGCTCGGCGCGTTGCCGATGACTGGCGTGATTGTGCGTAGCTCGGCCAACGTTCAGGCTGGTGCCCGCACGCGGCTGTCGGCGATTCTGCATGGGGTCTGGTTGTTGGCATTTGTGGTGGTGCTCAGCAGCGTGCTGCAACAGATACCGGTGGCGAGCCTGGCGGGTGTGCTGGTGTACACCGGCATCAAACTGGTCGACTTCAAGGCTTTCCGTGGCCTGGGCCGCTATGGGCGGATGCCGATGTTTACCTATGCGGCGACAGCACTGGCGATCATCTTCACTGATCTGTTGACCGGTGTGCTGCTTGGCTTCGCCCTGACCTTGCTGAAGCTGGCGCTCAAGGCCGCACGCCTGAAGATCGGTGTGGTCAGCCTCGACGCGCCGGGGCACCTGGAGCTGCGGTTGAGCGGCGCGGCAACCTTTCTCAAGGTGCCGGCGCTGGCTCAGGTACTTGAAGGCATTCCCGCCGGTACCACGCTGCATGTGCCGCTGGCCAACCTGAGCTACATCGATCATTCCTGCCTGGAATTGCTCGAAGATTGGGGGCGGGCCAATGTCGGCAAGGGGTCGCGGTTGCTGATCGAGCAGCGTCGGCTCAAGCGCCGGGTCGAAGGGCGGGTGCGCACCACCGCTGGATTGGGCGCTTGAACCTCAAGCCGACTGATCCAGCCCCACACCCAACTGCCGCGACAGGCACGGCCAGCGCTTCCACGCGGCGCCTGTGTCCGGGCTGCTGAGTTTGTCGCGGTATTGCTCGACCGACTCCAGGGCAAAGCTCTCTTCATTGAGCATCCCATCCACCGAGTGGTGCACCACTTCATCCAGCTGGTTGGCGAATTCTTCGCCGATCAGTTGGTGGGCGATCAGGTTGGCCACGGTGGTGTCCAGCGGGATCAGCGGCTGATTGAAGTGCTTGATATACAGGTCGTTGACTTCCTCCACAAGACGGTGCGCCAGGTAGGCTTCGTCCAGCAGGCATCCCAGGCCCGGATGGGTGTTGGTGATGGCTGGCGGTTGCAGGAAATACTGTTCAGCGATTTTCAGCACCGGCTTGATCTGCGATTCGATACCGGCTTCGCGGGCCACTGCATTGGCGGCCTCGAGCATTTCCGGAACCTGTTCGATGTAGGCGGCGACGAAGCGGGTCAACGCACCTTGGGCATCGCTTTCCGGCAGTTGGATCGAGGGATGCAGGTGCGGCAGTTGTTTGATCAGTTGTTCTTTCAGTTGGCCGGTTTCGGTCTCATGTTGATGGGCACGGGTGATCTGCTCGCGCAAAGCGGCGATGTTCATGACAACTCCAGGGTAAAGACGTGACAAACGGAAGACATAAGGTAGCTCGGTTCTGCAAACCGCTAAGACGTATTTGGCATAACCCGTAACCACTTATAGTCAACGATTATATATAAATGCCATCATTGTGCTCTCACCGCAGATAAACCGGGGCCTGACGCGCAAACGTTCAACTGTGCCAGTTTGAATTCTGCTATCGCATTGCGTGGTCAAGGTCGCTGTCTATACTCCGCTTTGAAAGTGATTCGCTGATGAGGCCCGACTGCAGTTCGCAGGGGCTCGGTCGTCGAAGTTCGCAGTCTTGGCCACCGTACCCTTAGCCGTAGGTCCACGCCTCCGGGATAACAAGAACGATAAGGGGAACCCGCAATGATGCGACATCCACACGTCTGGATGGGCCTCCTGTTGTGGTCGGTATTCGGTCAGGCCAACGCCGCCTGGACCGTGAACATGGCGCCAGGGGCGACTGAAGTCAGCAACGCAGTGTTCGACTTGCACATGATCATCTTCTGGATCTGCGTGATCATCGGCCTGGTGGTCTTTGGCGCAATGTTCTGGTCGATGATCATCCACCGTCGCTCCACCGGCCAGCAGCCTGCGCATTTTCACGAGCACACCTGGGTCGAGATCATGTGGACGGTGGTGCCGTTCCTGATCCTGGTGGCGATGGCTATTCCGGCGACCAAGACCCTGATCGATATCTACGATGCCAGTGAGTCGGATGTGGATATTCAGGTCACCGGTTACCAGTGGAAGTGGCATTACAAATACCTGGGCCAGGACGTCGAGTTCTTCAGCAACCTGGCCACGCCCGCCGAGCAGATCCACAACAAAGCTCCCAAAGACGAGCATTACCTGCTCGAAGTCGATCAGCCACTGGTGTTGCCGGTGGGGGCCAAGGTGCGTTTTCTGGTGACCGCCGCCGACGTCATTCACTCCTGGTGGGTGCCGGCCTTCGCGGTCAAGCGCGATGCCATTCCCGGCTTCGTCAACGAGGCCTGGACCCGGGTCGAGAAGCCCGGCATCTACCGCGGCCAGTGCACTGAACTGTGCGGCAAGGACCATGGCTTCATGCCGGTGGTGGTCGAGGTCAAGTCCAAGGCCGATTACGACACCTGGCTTGCCGAGCGCAAGGCCGAGGCGGCCAAGCTCAAGGAACTGACCAGCAAGGACTGGACCCTGCAAGAGTTGGTCGAGCGTGGTGACAAGGTTTACCACACCGCTTGCGTAGCCTGTCACCAGGCCGAGGGCCAGGGCCTGCCACCGATGTTCCCGGCACTCAAGGGTTCGAAGATCGCCACCGGTCCCAAGGAAGATCACCTGAGCATTGTCTTCCACGGCAAGCCCGGCACGGCCATGGCCGCGTTCGGCAAGCAGCTGTCGGAAGTGGATATCGCCGCCGTGGTGACCTACGAGCGTAACGCCTGGGGCAACAACAAGGGCGACATGGTCACGCCAAAAGACGTGCTGGCGATCAAACAGGCAGAAAGCCAATGAGCCGGCCTGACAGGTATTCCCGCACCAGCCACCGGACTGCAGGAGACAGGACATGAGCGCAGTGATCGACGACCACAGCCACGGTCATGAGCACGCCCACGGACCGGCCAAGGGCCTGATGCGCTGGGTGCTGACCACCAACCACAAAGACATCGGCACTATGTACCTGTGGTTCAGCTTCATGATGTTTTTGCTCGGCGGCTCGTTCGCCATGGTGATCCGCGCCGAGCTGTTCCAGCCTGGCTTGCAGATCGTCCAGCCAGAGTTCTTCAACCAGATGACCACCATGCACGGTTTGGTGATGGTCTTTGGTGCGGTGATGCCGGCCTTCGTCGGCTTGGCCAACTGGATGATCCCGCTGATGATCGGCGCGCCGGACATGGCCTTGCCGCGAATGAACAACTTCAGCTTCTGGCTGTTACCGGCGGCCTTCCTGCTGCTGGTGTCGACCCTGTTCATGCCCGGCGGCGGACCGAACTTCGGCTGGACCTTCTATGCGCCACTGTCGACCACCTACGCGTCGGAAAGCGTGACCTTCTTTATCTTCGCCATCCACCTGATGGGTATCAGTTCGATCATGGGCGCGATCAACGTCATCGCCACCATCCTCAACCTGCGTGCCCCCGGCATGACCCTGATGAAAATGCCGCTGTTCGTCTGGACCTGGCTGATCACCGCCTTCTTGTTGATTGCGGTAATGCCGGTGCTGGCCGGTGTGGTGACCATGATGCTGATGGACATTCACTTCGGCGCCAGCTTCTTCAGTGCTGCCGGTGGCGGTGACCCGGTGTTGTTCCAGCATGTGTTCTGGTTCTTCGGTCACCCCGAGGTGTACATCATGATCCTGCCGGCGTTCGGCGCGGTCAGCTCGATCATCCCGGCGTTCTCGCGCAAACCGTTGTTCGGCTACACCTCAATGGTTTACGCCACCGGCGCAATTGCCTTCCTGTCCTTTATTGTCTGGGCGCACCACATGTTCGTGGTCGGCATTCCAGTGGTCGGCGAGCTGTTCTTCATGTACGCCACCATGCTGATCGCGGTGCCGACCGGGGTGAAGGTGTTCAACTGGGTCAGCACTATGTGGGAAGGCTCGCTGACCTTCGAGACGCCGATGCTGTTCGCTATCGCCTTCGTCATTCTTTTCACCATTGGTGGCTTCTCCGGGTTGATGCTGGCCATCGCCCCGGCGGACTTCCAGTATCACGATACCTACTTCGTGGTTGCCCACTTCCATTACGTGTTGGTGCCTGGCGCAATCTTCGGGATTTTTGCCTCAGCCTATTACTGGCTGCCAAAGTGGACCGGGCACATGTACGACGAAACCCTGGGCAAGCTGCATTTCTGGCTGTCGTTCGTCGGCATGAACATGGCCTTCTTCCCCATGCACTTCGTCGGCCTGGCCGGCATGCCGCGCAGGATTCCGGACTACAACCTGCAGTTCGCCGACTTCAACATGGTCTCCTCGATCGGTGCCTTTACCTTCGGCGCCACGCAGATCTTCTTTCTGTTCATCGTCATCAAATGCATTCGCGGCGGTGCTCCGGCACCGGCCAAACCCTGGGATGGTGCCGAGGGGCTGGAGTGGTCGGTGCCGTCACCGGCGCCCTATCACACCTTCCAGACCCCACCGGAAGTGAAATGAACGGCCAACGCCGGAGGATAAGCCATGAGTGAAGGGACCTCGCTCAAACGCCTGGTGTTGCGGCTGATGCTGCTGACCGTGGTGATGTTCGCGTTCGGCTTTGCCCTGGTGCCGATCTACGACGTGATGTGCAAGGCGTTCGGCATCAATGGCAAGACCGGCGGGCAGTATGCAGGCAGCCAGGTCAGCGATATGAACCGCAGCGTCAAGGTGCAGTTCATGTCGACCAATGCCAGCGACATGGTCTGGGAGTTCTATTCCACTGCCGATCAGATCGACGTCAATCCCGGTGCGGTCAACCAGATGGTGTTCATCGCCCGAAATCCGACGGACAAGCCGATGAGCGCTCAGGCGATTCCGAGCATCACCCCGGCGCAGGCCGCGGCGTATTTCCACAAGACCGAATGCTTCTGCTTCACCCAGCAGGTGCTGCAACCGGGAGAGCGCATCGAAATGCCGGTGCGCTTCATCGTCGACCGCGACCTGCCCAAGGATGTGAAACACCTGACGCTGGCTTACACGCTGTTCGATATCACCGCTCGCCACCCGCCGGTTGCACACCTGGCGGGCCAGGTCACACAGGGCGCCCGATAAGGAGAACACTCAATGGCTTCGCATGAGCACTATTACGTACCGGCGCAAAGCAAGTGGCCGATCATTGCCACGATCGGCATGTTCATCACGGTGTTCGGCCTGGGTACCTGGTTCAACGACCTCAAGGCCGGGCGCCCCGAATCCCATGGGCCGTGGATCTTTTTCCTGGGGGCACTGTTCCTGGCCTACATGTTCTTCGGCTGGTTTGGCGCGGTGATCAAGGAGAGCCGTGCCGGGCTTTACAGCCCGCAGCTGGACCGCTCGTTCCGTTGGGGCATGTCCTGGTTCATCTTTTCCGAGGTGATGTTCTTCATCGCCTTCTTTGGTGCGCTGTTTTATGTGCGCAACCTGGCCGGGCCCTGGTTGGGCGGTGAAGGCGCCAAGGGTGTGACGCACATGCTCTGGCCGAATTTCGAGTTTGCCTGGCCGCTGCTTAACACGCCGGATCCCAAGCTGTTTCCGCCGCCCAGAGAAGTCATCGATCCGTGGCACCTGCCGCTGATCAACACCATTTTGCTGGTCAGCTCCAGCGTCACGGTAACCATTGCCCACCACGCGCTGCGCAAGGATCACCGCGGCGCACTCAAGTTCTGGTTGGGGCTGACCATTGCGCTTGGCATCGGCTTTCTGGTGCTACAGGCCTACGAGTATCACGAGGCCTATACCGAGTTGGGCCTGACCCTGGGCTCGGGTATCTACGGTGCGACTTTTTTCATTCTCACGGGCTTCCATGGCGCCCACGTGACCATGGGTACCCTGATTCTGTTCGTGATGCTGGTGCGGATCATGCGTGGGCACTTCAACCCGGACAAACACTTCGGCTTCGAGGCGGCCAGCTGGTACTGGCACTTTGTTGATGTGGTCTGGGTGGGGCTGTTTATCTTCGTTTACGTGCTGTAGCCATGTTCAGAACGGCGCGTGGGACACCAACTGGCCGCTATAGAAGCCCCAGGTGATCAGCGCCAGAGTCAGCGCAGCCAATGTGACCCGTACGGTCAGGGCTTTGAGCAGACGCGTGGAATGTCCGTCGTCCTTGACCAGAAAGAACAGGCCACTGAACAGGCTGGCGATGGTGGCCAGCAGCATCAGGACAATCGCGGCTTTAAGCATGGCGAAACTCCGGGGGGATGCATCGATGACCTTAAGTATAGCGACCGAGCATGGGGTGACCGGGTGAAGCCATTTCGCCCAGGTTGGGTGCCGACTCTGGTGGTGCTGATGCTGTTGCCCGGGCTGGTTGCGCTGGGCTGCTGGCAGTTGGCGCGGGCGCAGGAAAAGCACGAGTTGCTTGCCAGTTATGCCGATCGCCAGGCCGGTGAAGCCTTGGGCGCCGCACAGCTGCCTCAACTGAAGGACCCGGCTTATCGCCGGGTGCACCTGTTCGGTCAGTTCGATGCCGAGCACAGCCTGTTGCTGGACAACCGCATGCGCGATGGCCAGGTCGGCGTCGAACTGCTGCAACCCTTTCTCGATCAGGCCAGCGGGCTCTGGCTGCTGGTCAATCGTGGCTGGCTGCCGTGGCCGGACCGGCGTATCCCGGTGCAGTTCAGCACCCCGGCACAGGCATTGAGCCTGGATGCCTGGGTGTACGTCGCCCCCGGGGCCACCTTCCAATTGCATGCCGATCCGCAAGGCGGCAGTTGGCCGCGTCTGTTGACAGCCATTGATGCCAGCCATCTGTGGTCGCAGTTGTCGCGTGAAGGCTTCGCTTACGAATTGCGTCTGGAGCCGGGCCCGGCCAGCTACCGGCTGGACTGGCCGGTAGTCGCCACGGGCCCGGAAAAACACCTGGGCTACGCCGTGCAGTGGTTCGCCCTGGCGCTGGCGTTGGTCCTGCTTTACCTCTACTTCGGCTGGCATAACGACAAGGAGAAACAGCATGGGAGCCGTCACGAGTCCACTCAACATGTCTGAAGGCAAGGCGCCGACCGGGCGCGCTCGCGGGCGCCTGCAACTGATCCTGATCCTGCTGGTAGTCCTCGGCCCGATGCTGCTGGCCACCGCCATGTACAAGCTGCAATTCTGGGTGCCCGAGAGTCGTAGCTATCACGGTGAAATGCTCGGCAATGGCCAGAGCCGTGCCGACCTCGGAGTCAGCGCCGATGAGCAGCGCTGGCAGCTACTGGTCAGCACCCCCAGGGACTGCGGGCTGGATTGCCAACAACTGGTGTACCTGGCACGACAGATCCAGATTGGTCTGGGGCGTGATGCCAGTCGCGCCAGCCACGCCTTGGCCATGGCACAACCGCTGGGGGCTGACTACCAGGCCCGACTCGATCGTGAATACCCACAGCTGCAACGCTATCCGCTGGACCTGAGCAAGTACGGTGACGTGAGTCAGGGCAAGCAGGATGCGCAGCTGTGGATCGTCGACCCTCACGGCAACCTGGTGCTGCGCTACGACGCCAGGGTCAAGGGCAAGGATTTGCTCAATGACCTGCGCCACCTGCTGAAACTGTCCAACATTGGGTAGGACATCACCATGGCCAGACCTGGATTTCGCCTTGCTGTGTTTGCCACCCTGCTGGCACTGGTGGTTGTCCTGCTCGGTGCCTACACCCGCCTCACCCACGCTGGCCTTGGTTGTCCGGACTGGCCGGGCTGCTACGGCTTCATCAGCGTACCCAAGACCGAAGCGCAGTTGGCGCATGCCGAGCTGCACTTCCCCGATACGCCGGTAGAGGAGCACAAGGGCCGCAACGAAATGGTCCATCGCTACTTTGCGGGCACTTTGGCCCTGGTGATCACCCTGCTCGCCTGGCAGGCCTGGCGTCGCCATGGCCGCGACGGCCAGCCGTATCGCCTGCCCTTGCTGACGCTTGGTGTGGTGTTTGCCCAGGCGGCCTTTGGCATGTGGACGGTGACCCTAAAGTTGTGGCCGCAGGTGGTTACTGCACATCTATTAGGCGGCTTTGCCACCTTGAGCCTGTTGTTCTTGTTGAGCTTGCGCCTATCGCGGGCGTTTGCTCCGCTGCCCAAGCTGCCGTTGAGTGTGCGCCGGGTGGCGGCACTGGCATTGCTGGTGGTGATCGGCCAGATCGCCCTGGGCGGTTGGGTTAGCGCCAACTACGCGGCCGTGGCCTGTATCGATCTACCCACCTGTCATGGTCAGTGGTGGCCACAAGCGGATTTCGCCAACGGCTTTCACCTTACCCAGCACATTGGTCCCAACTACCTGGGCGGGCAGCTGGACAGTGATGCACGTACCGCAATTCATCTAAGCCACCGCATGGGCGCGTTGCTGGTGACCTGTGTGCTGTTGATGCTGAGCTGGAAGTTGCATCGTCATGGATTAAGCAAACTCGCCCGTCTGGTGCTTCTGGCACTGGCGGTACAGATCGGCTTGGGCATCAGCAATGTGCTGTTCCAGCTGCCATTGCCGGTGGCCGTGGCCCATAACGCTGGGGGCGCCATGTTGTTGCTGTGCATGGTGCTGGTCAATTACCGCATTCGCCTGGTGGCCAAGGTTCGCCGGGTTAGCCAGGGCTGGCGCTTGACCCCGCTGGGCAGTGGCGGTGTCGTTCATTATCTGGGAGATAACTCATGGCGACGCTTTTAAGCGGACGCAGGCTGCAGGCGGGTTGGCGCGACTATCTGGAGCTGACCAAGCCCAAGGTTGTGGTGCTGATGCTGATCACGTCCCTGGTTGGCATGTTTCTCGCCACCCGCGCAGGTGTGCCCTGGAGCGTCTTGCTGTTCGGCAACCTGGGTATTGCCTGCTGCGCCGGTGCCGCCGCAGTGGTCAATCATGTGGTGGACCGACGTATTGATGCATTGATGGCCCGCACGCACAAACGCCCCATCGCCGAAGGCCGGGTAGCGCCCGCTGCCGCCTTGATCTTTGCTCTGCTGCTGGCGCTGCTGGGCATGGCCTTGCTGCTGGTCTTTACCAACGCCCTCACCGCCTGGCTGACCCTGGCCTCGCTGCTCGGATATGCGGTGATTTACACCGGCTTTCTCAAACGTGCCACGCCGCAAAACATCGTGATCGGCGGGCTGGCCGGCGCGGCGCCGCCGTTGCTGGGCTGGGTGGCGGTCAGTGGCCATATCAGTGCTGAGCCACTGCTGCTGGTGCTGATCATTTTCGCCTGGACCCCGCCACATTTCTGGGCCTTGGCCATTCACCGCAAGCAAGAGTACGCCAAGGCGGATATCCCGATGTTGCCGGTGACCCACGGCGAGCACTACACCAAGGTGCACATCCTGCTTTACACCCTGGTATTGCTCGCAGTCAGCCTGCTGCCCTACGTCATTCACATGAGCGGGCCGCTCTACCTGGTCTGTGCTCTGGCGCTGGGCGCGCGCTTCCTGCAATGGGCCTGGGTGTTGTACCGTGGCAGTCAGCCGCATGCGGCGATCAAGACCTTCAAGTACTCTGTCTGGTACCTGTTGCTGTTGTTCATCGCCCTGCTTGTTGATCACTACCTACTGTTGAACCTATGACTCGAACCCAGAAAACCGTCTTCATCCTCGTTGCCCTGGTCGCCGTGATCCTTGGGCTTACTGTCAACAAGGTGCTCAATGGCCGCAGTGAGGGTAACCCGACCGAACTGATCGATGCCGGCATCATTCTGCTGCCGCAGAGCCGCACGGTGCCTGCGCTGGAAATGACCGATGAGAACGGTCAACCTGTGCGGATGGATGAACTCAAGGGCAAGTGGTCGCTGCTGTTCTTCGGCTACACCTTTTGCCCGGACATCTGCCCGACCACGCTGGCGCAATTGCGTCAGGTGAAAAGCGAGTTGCCTAAAGATGCCGTGGAGCGGCTGCAGGTGGTGTTGGTCAGCGTTGACCCGAACCGCGATACACCGACCCAGCTCAAACAGTATCTGGGGTACTTCGACAAGGATTTTCGCGGCGTGACCGGTTCACTGGAAAACCTGCAGAAACTGGCCAATGCAGTGAGTATTCCGTTCATTCCGGCTGATACCAGCAAGCCGAACTATACGGTTGATCACAGCGGCAACCTGGCGCTGCTGGGGCCGGATGGCAAGCAGCGCGGGTTTATTCGTGCGCCGTTCAACAATCAGAAGCTGGTGGCTCAACTGCCTGGGTTGGTCAAGCGGGACTGAAAGCATCGCGGGGCAAGCCCGCTCCCACTGTGGGAGCGGGCTTGCCCCGCGATAGAGTGTTGAATCAGAACGCCGGCTTGACCGCGCCCTTGTACTTCTCTTCGATGAACTTCTTCACTTCCGGGGTGTGCAGGGCTGCAACCAGCTTCTTCACCGCCTCGGCATCTTTGTTGTCTTCGCGAGTGACCAGGATGTTCACATAGGGCGAGTCGCTGCCTTCGATGACCAGTGCGTCTTTCTCAGGGTTCAGCTTGGCTTCCAGCGCGTAGTTGGTGTTGATCAGCGCCAGATCGACCTGGGTCAGCACACGCGGAATGGTCGCCGCTTCCAGCTCACGGAACTTGAGGTTCTTGCCATTCTCGACGATGTCTTTGACGGTCGAGAGGATGTTGGTGTTGTCCTTGAGCTTGATCACACCGGCCTTGTCCAGCAGCAGCAAGGCGCGACCGCCGTTGGTGGCGTCGTTGGGGATTACCACGGTGGCGGTCGATGGCAGCTCATCAAGCTTCTTGTACTTACTTGAGTAGGCGCCCAGCGGCTCCAGGTGCACACCGGCAACGCTGACCAGTTTGGTGCCCTTGGCCTTGTTGAACTCATCCAGGTACGGCTGGTGCTGGAAGAAGTTGGCGTCCAGGCGTTTCTCGGCAACCTGTACGTTCGGCTGGATGTAGTCGGTGAAGACTTTCACCTTCAGGTCCACGCCTTCTTTGGCCAGGGCCGGTTTGACGAACTCGAGGATCTCGGCGTGTGGCACCGGGGTGGCAGCAATGGTCAGGGTCTCGGCCTGGGCGGAGAAGGCCGCAACGGCGGCGACAACAGCAAGCAGCTTTTTCATCAAATCACTCCTTGTGAGGGCCGATCCGGCCCCCGGTGTGTCGGCGTCGCCGACCCATGGGGTTACTTACGGGAAAAATGCACAACCAGTTTGTCGCCCACGCTCTGCAGTACTTGAACCAGGATCAGCAGCAGGACCACGGTGACCACCATCACATCGGTCTGGAAGCGTTGGTAGCCGAAGCGGATGGCCAGGTCACCAAGGCCGCCCGCGCCAACCACACCCGCCATCGCGGTGTAGGACACCAGGGTAATGGCGGTGACGGTGATGGCTGCAAAGATGCCCGGACGGGCCTCAGGCAGCAAGGCATTGGTGATGATCTGGCGGGTAGTGGCGCCCATCGACTGGGTCGCCTCGATAATGCCGCGATCAACCTCACGCAGGGCGGTTTCCACCAGGCGGGCGAAGAATGGCGTAGCCCCCACCACCAGCGGCGGAATAGCCCCGGCGACACCCAGCGAGGTGCCGGTGATCAGCACGGTGAACGGAATCATCACGATCAGCAGGATGATGAACGGCAGCGAGCGCAGCACGTTGACCACCAGCGACAGCAGCGCATACACGCCCTTCTGCTCGAACAACTGGCGCGGGCCGCAGAGAAACAGCAGCACGCCCAATGGCAGGCCAAGCAGCACGGTGAAGAACAGCGAGCCGAACAGCATGATCATGGTGTCGATGGTCGCCAGCCAGATTTCGGCCCAGTCGACGTTGGCAAAGAAACTCAAGGCGTCCATTAACGCAGTACCTCCATATGAACATCAGCCGCCGTGAAGCGGGCGAAGGCCGCCTCCATGTCGCCGCCAGTGACGGCCAGGGTCAGCTGCCCATACGGGGTGTCTTTGATACGGTCGATGCGGCCAGCGAGGATGCTGTAGTCCACGCCGGTTTCGCGGGCTACGGTGCCCAGCAGCGGTGCGTAGGTGGAATCGCCCTGGAACGTCAGGCGCACGATGCGGCCCGGTACATGGGCGAAGTCGTCGCGCTGTTCGTTCTCGTCGATCTGCTCGTCTTCCTGGACGAAGCGCTTGGTGGTCGGGTGCTGCGGATGCAGGAACACATCGGCCACCGGCCCTTGCTCGACGATCTGCCCGGCGTCCATGACCGCAACCCGATCACAGACCCGGCGGATCACGTCCATTTCATGGGTGATCAGCACGATGGTCAGCTTCAGTTCACGGTTGATCTCTGCCAGTAGTTGCAGAACCGAAGCAGTGGTCTGCGGATCGAGCGCGCTGGTGGCTTCGTCGCAGAGCAGGATTTTCGGTTTGGTGGACAAGGCTCGGGCAATGCCGACACGTTGTTTCTGACCACCGGACAACTGCGCCGGATACTTTTTCGCGTGCTCGGACAGGCCGACACGGGCCAGCAGTTCGCTGACGCGCATATCGATTTCCTTGCGCGACAGCTCGCCGGCCAGGGTCAGTGGCAGCGCGACGTTGTCGGCCACGGTCTTGGACGCCAGCAGGTTGAAGTGCTGGAAGATCATTCCGACCTGCTGGCGGAAGCGCCGCAGGTCGTTGGCGTCGAACGCGGTGACATCTTCACCGTCAACGATGATCTTGCCACCACTTGGGGCTTCCAGGCGGTTGATCAGACGCAGCAGGGTACTTTTGCCGGCACCGGAGTGGCCGATCAGCCCGAATACCTGGCCGTTTTCGACACTCAGGTTGGTCGGGTGCAGCGCGGGGATGTCCCTACCGGCGACGCGGTAGGTTTTATGCACATTTTGAAACTCGATCACGTAGCGAACCTTGTGGGGCGCATGAAATTTGGGTCAGCGGTTAGCCGGGGCGCGCATTTTAGCCTGTTCGTATAGAGGTTCTTAGCATTTATTTCGCAATTGACCAATGCTACGGGAATAACGCGATCAGTGGTCAAACCGAATGAACGCTCGCCGGGCCCGCCCTGTATCGGGCGTGTAAGCAGGTGGGAGCGCCCCCCGTTTACTCAAGGCCTGCGCGGAGTCAGAACCGCCTGGGCAGGCTGGTTGCGATGGATTTCGTGGGACTGCTGCAGGGCGAACTCGCTGTCGAGCTTATGGACGCGCTTGCTCAGCAGAGTCTTGAGCCACGGGGCGTCATCCTTGCGCGGCACCTGGAACACTACGTCGCACTGGTAATTCACCACATCAGTGGCGATGTCATCCAGTTGTCGGCGCATTTCGCGAATATTGGTGGTTTTCAATGCCACGACGGTGCTCGATGCATTCGGGTCGATAAGCTTGGCCGCAGGACGTGCTTCCGCCGCCTTGAGGGCCGCTTCGGCTTTGTCCAGTTCAGCCTTGCGGGCCTGGGCGATGGCGCCATTGACGCCACCGGTCAATGCCGGAGCCTTGGGCATCAGGGCACGGGCACGGCTCAGGGCAGTGGCGGCGGCATTGACGTCGCCCTTTTGCAGGTCGATCTGGCTGCGCTGCAGGTAGGCTTCGGCCAATTGCCGTTGGTGCTGCTCGACCCGGCTGTCATTGGGGTACTGGGCCTGCAGGGCGGCCAGCTGATCTTCGGCGGTGGCCAGCTCATTGCTGGCGATACTTTGCTCCAGCTGCTGCCAGGCATCAGCCTGGGCAGGCGTGGTGGCGTTATCGGTCGGGGCGCTGGAGCACGCAGCCAGGATCAGCGAAAACGCGGCAAGGAGCAGATAACGGGAGGCGAACGGCTTCATTCCTGCGACTCTCTATTTGCGCAAAAAGCGAGCAAGTCTACACCCAGTCCGCAGACTCGAAAATAAATCTTCAGGGCCCTGCGTGATTTAACTGTCGCAGGGTGCAACCGCCTTGGCTGCACCCTGCGGCTCAGCGCCGGGGCAAGGCCAAGCTCAGCAAGAATAGCACCGCAGCGCAGACCACGATCGACGGGCCGGCCGGGGTGTCTTTGAACCACGACAATGCCAGGCCCCCGCACACCGCGGTAACCCCCAGCAGGCTGGCGCCCAGGGCCATCTGTTCGGGCGAGCGGGCATGACGTTGCGCCGCAGCGGCCGGGATGATCAGCAGCGAGGTGATCAGCAGCACGCCGACGATCTTCATCGCCACGGCAATCACCACCGCGATCAACAGCATCAACGCCAGACGCAGCGCGGCCACCGGCAGGCCTTCGACCATCGCCAGTTCCTCATGTACGGTCACCGCCAGCAACGGGCGCCATAGCGCCACCAGCAACAGCAACACCGCGGCGCTGCCGCCAAGGATCCAGGCCAGGTCACCGGGGCTGATCGCCAGTAGATCACCGAACAGGTAAGCCATCAGGTCAATGCGCACATCGTGCATGAAGCTCAATACCACCAGGCCGAGCGACAGGGTACTCGGGGCGAGGATACCCAGCAGGGTGTCGGAGGCCAGTGGCTGGCGCTGCTGCAGGGTGACCAGCAGGATCGCCAGCAATAGACAGCCGACCGTTACCGCCAGCGCCGGGCTGATATCCAGCACGAAGCCCAGGGCTACGCCCAACAGTGCGGCATGTGAAAGGGTGTCGCCGAAATAGGCCATGCGCCGCCAGACCACGAATGATCCCAAGGGGCCGGCGACCAGGGCCAGGGCCAAACCTGCGAGCAGGGCGTAAAGCAGAAAATCAGCCATGCTTGCAGTGTTCTCCGTGTACGTGGCCGCCTTGGGCCGGGGCAACCACCGAACCATGCAGGTCGTGGGCGTGGTCGTGATGGTGATGGTAGATCGCCAGGCTTGGCGCATTGCTGCCGAACAGTTCGACGAAGGCCGGATCGCCGCTGACCTGTTCCGGGTGGCCGGAGCAGCAGACATGGCGGTTCAGGCAGACCACCTGGTCGGTGGTGCTCATTACCAGGTGCAGGTCATGGGAGACCATCAGCACGCCACAGCCATGGCGGTCACGCAAGCGCGTGATCAGGCTGTACAGCTCGGCCTGGCCGGCCACATCGACGCCTTGAACCGGCTCATCCAGCACCAGCAGCTCGGGCTCGCGCAGCAGCGCCCGGGCCAGCAGCACCCGTTGCATCTCACCGCCGGAAATACCCTGGATCGGGCTGTCGATCACCTGTTCGGCACCGACTTCGTTCAATGCGCTGAGGGCGGCGGCGCGGTCGACACCCGGAACCAGGCGCAGAAAGCGCAGGACCGACAGCGGCAAGGTGGCATCCACGTGCAGCTTTTGCGGCATGTAGCCGATGCGCAGGCGCGGCTTGCGCCAGACCTTGCCGGTGTGAGGTTTGAGCAGGCCAAGCACGGCGCGCACCAAGGTGGTTTTGCCAGCGCCGTTGGGGCCGATCAAGGTGACGATCTGTCCGGGTTCGACGGCCAGATCGATGCTGTCGAGCACGGCTTGTCCGGAGAAAGCCACGCCGACCTGTTCGAGGCGAATCAGCGCATTGCTCATCAGGCACTCCGGCAGTTGCTGCACAAACCGACCACTTCGACGGTTTGCGCTTCGACGCTGAACCCGACGTCCTTGGCACTGGCGACAATGGCGTTGCTGATGCTGGTCTGTTCCAGCTCGAGCGCCACATGGCACTCCCGGCAGATCAGGAACTGCCCTTGGTGGGCATGCTCGGGGTGACTGCAGCCGATGAACGCGTTGAGCGAGGCGATACGGTGCACCAGGCTGTTCTCCAGCAGAAAATCCAGGGCCCGGTACACAGTCGGTGGCGCCGCCCGGCGGCCGTCCTGCTCGCTCAGTACCGCCAGAATGTCGTAGGCACCCAGCGGTTTATGGCTCTGCCACACCAGCTCCAGTACACGCCGGCGCAGGGCGGTCAGGCGCAGGCCTTTGCGTGCGCACAGCACATCGGCCTCGGCCAGGGCGCTGTGGACGCAATGGGAGTGGTCGTGGGGACGATTGGCCAGCGGGGTTTTAGGCATGAGCGGCGACGCTTCTGATTAGAGACGTTATTATGTTACCTGTTCCTGCCCCTTTGAGTGGTCATCGTGTCCCGATTTTTTGCCCTTTTTGTCGCTTTTATCACCACCTTGGTGATGGCCCAGGCACAGGCCGAGGTCCGTGTCCTGACCAGCATCAAGCCCCTGCAACAGATCGCCGCAGCGGTTCAGGACGGCGTTGGCAGCCCTGAAGTGTTACTGCCGCCGGGCGCTTCCCCGCATCACTACGCACTGCGTCCCTCCGACGTACGGCGGGTGGCTGACGTCGAGCTGCTGTACTGGATTGGCCCGGACATGGAAGGTTTCCTGCCACGGGTGCTCAAGGGCCGCAGCAAACCCAGTGTGGCGGTGCAGGACCTGCCCGGCTTGCACTTGCGCCATTTTGGCGAAGATAGCCACTCGCATGATGAAGAGGGCGACGATCACGATCACGACCACCGTCCTGGCAGTCTCGATGCCCACTTGTGGCTGTCGTCGGTCAATGCCCGGGTGATTGCGGCGAAGATGGCCGCTGACCTCAGTGCTGCCGATCCGGCCAACGCGGCGCGTTATCAGCGCAATCTTAGGGTCTTTGGCGAACGCCTGGATGCCCTGGATGCACGCTTGAAAAAGCGTCTGAGCGCTATCAGTGGCAAGCCGTTCTTCGTGTTCCATGAGGCGTTCGATTATTTCGAGTCGGCTTATGGCCTCAAGCACACTGGGGTGTTCAGCGTGGCGGCCGAAGTGCAACCGGGTGCTCAACATGTGGCAGCGATGCGCAAACGCCTGCAGGAAGCGGGCAAGACCTGTGTATTCAGTGAGCCGCCATTGCGCCCGCGCCTGGCCGAGACACTGACCGCTGGATTGCCGGTGACGCTGGCTGAGCTGGATGCACTGGGTGGGGCAGCGCCGGCCAGTGCTCAGGGCTATGAGCAGTTGCTGGAGAAGCTGGGGAATGATTTGGCGGGGTGCCTGGAAAAGCTCTAGCGCTTTTTTCGCGGGGCAAGTCGAGTCGTCGCACCGCCGCTCCCACAGAGATCACCTGACCTGTGGGAGCGGGCTTGCCCCGCGATAGCTTACAAAGCAAACGGCAAGGCGATCTCCACCTGCTGACGCGCCGCCAGGCGCACTTCGAAATCGGCCGGATCGTGAATCAGTACGTCCATCCCGGCAAACGACTCGGCAGCGATCAAGCGCGACAGCCAGAAGCGCACACAGGCAATGCGCAACATTACCGGCCACAGCTGCGCCTCTGCCGAGGTGAACGGGCGCAACGCCGCATAAGCGCCCAACAAAGCCCGCGCACGCGGTCCATTGATCTGCCCGGCATCGTCACAACACCAGTCATTGAGGGTGATCGCCAGATCATAGAGCATCGGCCCTGAGCAGGCGTTGTAGAAGTCGATCAGACCGGTCAGGTGGGTGCCTTCGAACAGCACGTTGTCGCGGAACAGGTCGGCATGCAGGTTGGCGCGTGGCAGGGCCATGATTTGCGCGTGGTGGCCAGCGATCTCGTCCAGGCAAGCCTGGAGCAACTGGCGTTGCTCGGCGTTCAGGCGCGGCATCAGCTCGGCGCCGGTCTCAAGCATCCAGTCCAGGCCGCGGTCGGTCTTGCGCTCCAGGACCTTGTCGCGGGTGGCCAGGTGCAGGTGGCCGAGTAGCTCGCCGATCTGCACGCAGTGCTGATTGTTGACGTCTTTGATGTGTTTGCCGGGCAGGCGCGGCTGCAGCAGTGCCGGCTTGCCGGCCAGTTCGCGCAGGGCCACGCCGTCATTGCCACGCAAGGCGTAAGGCACCGGCAGGTCAGCCTCGTGCAGTACATCAAGCAGCTCGATGAAGAACGGCAGGTCCTGGATCGGCCCGCGTTCGACCAGTGTCAGCACGTACTCTCCCTGTTCCAGACTGACAAAGAAGTTGCTGTTCTCGGTACCGGCGGCAATGCCCTGGAAGTCCCGCAGGCGTCCCAGGCCGTATGGCGCCAGAAAGGTTTCCAGCTCAGGCCGGGTCAGGGGGGTGAAGACTGACATGATCAAAAATTGCCCATACGGGCACTTCAGCAGGGAAGTGCCAGGTTGATGTAAAGGGTACGCCTTACCACTCGAAGATTTTCCACGACGGGATCAGCATGTCTGGTTGGTCGGAGCGAATGAAATTGCCTTCCGAGCCATCAGCGCGTACCAGGAAATAAGGTTTGCCGCCTTTCGGGGTGACCTTGATTGCATACAGGAAGCCATTTTGCCGGTATTCCTGGATGGTTTTGTCGCCTTCCGTGCGAATGGTTACTTCCGGATCAGCCGATGGCGCGTCTTCCGCCGCCAGGGTAACGACCGGAGTGACTGCCAACAGGCTGAGCAGCAACAGGCGATTTAGTGCACGCATGATAACCTTGTCCCTTTGTCGTCAATGTTCCGGACATTCTAGCGCCGGGCCCGTCGAAAAGGTTGATTCTGCTCATGAGCCAAGCTCCCCTCGTCCTGGTGGACGGTTCCTCATACCTCTACCGCGCCTTTCATGCGCTGCCGCCGCTGACCACCTCCAAGGGCATGCCGACCGGTGCGGTCAAAGGCGTGCTGAACATGCTCAAGAGCCTGCGTAAGCAGTACCCGGACAGTTTGTTCGCGGTGGTGTTCGATGCCAAGGGCGGGACCTTTCGCGACGCAATGTTCGCCGAATACAAGGCCAATCGTCCAAGCATGCCGGATGACCTGCGGGTGCAGGTCGAGCCGCTGCACGCCAGCGTCCGCGCCTTGGGTTATCCACTGCTGTGCGTCGAGGGCGTTGAAGCCGACGATGTGATCGGTACCCTGGCCCGCAGCAGTGCCGCAGCCGGTCGCCCGGTGATCATCTCCACTGGCGACAAGGACATGGCGCAGTTGGTCGATGGCCACATTACGCTGGTCAACACCATGACCGGTACTGTCCTCGATGTACCTGGCGTACACGAGAAATTCGGCGTCGGTCCTGAGCACATTATCGATTTCCTCGCCCTGATGGGTGACAAGGTCGACAACATACCGGGTGTACCTGGCGTGGGTGAAAAAACCGCCATGGGCCTGCTCACCGGTATCGGAGGCGGCCTGCGCGAGCTGTATGAGAACCTCGACAAGGTTCCGGGCCTGGCCATCCGTGGCGCCAAGACCCTGCCAGCCAAGCTTGAAGAGCACCGCGATGCGGCTTTCCTCTCCTATGAACTGGCGACCATCAAGATTGATGTGCCGCTTGAGGTTGAGGTGGATGATTTGGTCTGTGGCGAACCGGACCGTGATGCGCTGCTTGAGCTGTACACCGAGATGGAGTTCAAGAGCTGGATCGAAGAGGTACAGCGCGACGCCAAGCGGGCCGGTCAGGAAATCGTCGTTGAGGCGCCTGAGGAAACGGTCGAGGCGAAATATGAAACCATCCTCGATCAGGCCCGCTTCGACGTCTGGCTGGAAAAGCTGTGTAAAGCGCCACTGTTCGCCTTCGACACCGAGACCACCGGCCTGGATGCGCAACAGGCACAGCTGGTTGGCCTGTCGTTCGCAGTGCAGGCTCATGAAGCCGCTTATGTGCCGTTGACCCACTCGTACATGGGCGCACCTGAGCAACTGGACCGCGACACGGTACTGCTGGCGCTCAAACCGTTGCTCGAAGACCCGAAAAAGCTCAAGGTCGGGCAAAACGCCAAGTACGACATGAACATCCTCGCCAACTGCGCCGTCGGCGGTGATATCGCCAACGGCATCCTGATGCAGGGCGTGGCCTATGACACCATGCTTGAGTCCTATGTGCTCGACTCGACGGCTACCCGTCACGATATGGACAGCCTGGCGCTCAAGTACCTGAACCACACCACCATCGGTTTCACCGACATTGCTGGCAAAGGCGCCAAACAGCTGACCTTCGACCAGATCAGCCTTGAGCAGGCCGGCCCCTACGCCGCGGAAGACGCCGACGTGACCCTGCGCCTGCACCAGGCGCTGCAACAGAGGCTGGCCAAGACCCCAAGCGTGCTGCCCGTGTTGACCGATATCGAGATGCCGCTGGTGCCGGTACTGGCGAAGATCGAGCGCCAGGGCGCGCTGGTCGATGCCAACTTGCTCGGCATCCAGAGTGTCGAACTGGGCGAGAAGCTGGTGCAACTGGAACGTGAGGCCTTCGACATTGCCGGCGAGGAGTTCAACCTCGGCTCGCCCAAGCAACTGGGGGTGATCCTCTACGAAAAGCTTGGCATGCCGGTGCTCAGCAAGACGGCCAAGGGTCAGGCTTCAACTGCCGAAGCGGTGCTGGCCGAATTGGCCGAGATGGACTTCCCGCTGCCCAAGGTGCTGATGCAGTACCGCTCCCTGAGCAAGCTCAAAAGCACCTACACCGACCGTTTGCCGGAGCAGATCAACCCGCGCACCGGGCGCATCCACACCTCCTACCAGCAGGCGGTGGCGGCCACCGGTCGTTTGTCGTCCAGTGACCCGAACCTGCAGAATATTCCGATCCGTACCGCCGAAGGCCGGCGGATCCGCCAGGCCTTCATCGCCGCTCCGGGCTACAAGCTGTTGGCGGCCGACTATTCGCAGATCGAACTGCGGATCATGGCGCACCTGGCCAAGGACGAGGGTCTGCTGCACGCCTTCCGCAACGACCTGGACGTGCACCGGGCAACGGCGGCCGAGGTGTTCGGGGTCGACCTGGCCGATGTCACTATCGACCAGCGGCGCAGTGCCAAGGCGATCAACTTCGGCCTGATCTATGGCATGAGTGCCTTTGGTCTGGCCAAGCAGATCGGCGTCGACCGCAAGCAGTCGCAGGCCTACATCGATCGCTATTTCGCCCGATATCCCGGGGTACTGGCGTACATGGAGCGCACCCGGGCACAAGCCGCCGAACAAGGTTTTGTCGAAACCCTGTTCGGTCGTCGCCTGTACCTGCCAGAGATCAACGCGAAGAACCCGGCCTTGCGCAAAGGTGCGGAACGCACGGCGATCAACGCGCCGATGCAAGGCACGGCGGCAGACATCATCAAACGCGCCATGGTGGCTGTGGATAACTGGCTGACCGATTCGGGCCTGGACGCCCGGGTGATCCTGCAGGTGCACGATGAACTGGTGTTAGAGGTACGCGAGGACTTGGTTGAGCAGGTGCGTGAACAGATTCGTCCATACATGAGCAATGCCGCAGCACTCGATGTACCGCTGCTGGTTGAGGTTGGTGTGGGGGCAAACTGGGACGAAGCGCATTAAAAATGCGGCCAAATGCGGAGAAAAGCTGCGGCATATCGTCGCGGCTTTTTGACGGTCAGTGGCAGCGGTAGTAAAAAATTCATGCCCTATCGCAAATAGTTTTTAAACCTTCGGAACTAAACCGGTGAACCACGACTCAGAGTAACTGAATGGCTGGTGAAGCCCTTCGATGCTCCTATGTTGTGTTAAGTGTTGGCAGATATCTGGACCCCGCCCTAGCGGTCCGGAACTTGAACCCCGAACTTCCCCCTCCCCATACGAAGTCCGGGGTTTTTTTTGCCCGGTGTTTGCCGGGCAGCCCTTATTCTGTGGGCTTGTCCGCCAGCTCCATCCAGTTTGCCAACACCCCGTAGGCTTCTTCCAGACCCTGGCGCTTGGGCGCCGAGAACAGCTGGATGGTCACCGTATCGCCCCAACCCTTGCGGATTTCCGACTGCACTTTGAGCAGGGTGTTCTTGGCTGCACCGAAGGTCAGTTTGTCGGCCTTGGTCAGCAGGATGTGCATCGGCATGCCGGCGGCCTGGGACCAGTCGAGCATCATCTTGTCGAAGTCGGTCATCGGATGGCGCACGTCCATCATCAGGATCAGGCCCTTGAGGCACTCGCGGCTGCCCAGATAGGCCTCCAGGTGCTTCTGCCAGTGCTGCTTGAGCGGAATCGGCACTTTTGCATAACCGTAGCCCGGCAAGTCGACCAAACGCCGTTCATCGTCCAGACTGAAGAAATTCAACAGCTGGGTGCGCCCCGGGGTTTTCGAGGTGCGGGCCAGGCTGGCGTGGGTCAGGGTATTCAGGGCGCTGGACTTGCCGGCGTTGGAGCGGCCGGCGAAGGCCACTTCATAGCCTTGGTCGTCCGGGCACTGGTCGACCTTGGCTGCGCTGAGGGCGAATTTGGCCTGTTGGCAGAGACCGAGGATGGGGTTTTTGACTTGCATGGTTTATCCGGTTGGGCGTTGCGCGAGGGGGTCTCGGCAAGCGGTGTCGTTTCCGTTTCAGTAACGGGAGTATATAATGCCCCAGTTTTTGTGTGCGCATTATCCCGGCGTAGGAGGATGTGCACGGGGGCGGTTGATTCAAGCTAGCGCAGTAGAACGCAGTGCAACCCCCAACCCTGAAAGGTCGTTCGTATGACGAAATGGCTGCTTGCTGCAGGTGTCTTGATACCGTTGTTCAGCGCTCAGGCTACACAGGATCCCCAGGCAGTGTACAAGCGAGCATGTGCCGCTTGCCATGCCGGACAGCTGCCGCAGGCACCGCAACCGGGTGACCGGGCAGCATGGGAGCCACGGCTGGCGCAGGGGATGGAGACGCTGGTGAAGCATGTCACACAGGGTTTCAAGGCTATGCCGCCGCGTGGATTGTGCATGGACTGCAGTGCCGAGGACTACCAGGCGATCATCCAGTGGATGAGCCGGAGTCCCGATACATAACTCTTTCACCCTTAGCCGTAGTTGGATTAGCTGATGAACAAACTACTCGTGAGTCTGCTGTTGACCTTGGGCGTCACCGGTGCAGCCAATGCCGCAGAGCCTGTCAAAGGGGATGCCGCTGCTGGTCAGGCCAAAACTGCTGTATGTGGCGCGTGTCACAATCCGGACGGCAACAGCCTGGCGCCGAACTTCCCGAAACTTGCAGGCCAGGGTGAGAAGTACCTGGAAAAACAATTGCACGACATCAAGTCGGGCAAGCGCACCGTGCTGGAAATGACCGGCATGCTCGCTGCCTTCAACGATCAGGACATGGCTGACATCGCCGCCTACTTCGCCAGCCAGAAAGGCAGCGTCGGTGCTGCTGATCCTAAGCTGGTCGAGCGCGGCCGCGCCCTGTTCAACGGTGGTGAAATCGAGAAAGGCCTGCCGGCCTGCACCGGTTGCCACTCGCCGAACGGCGCAGGTCTGGCCCTGGCCGGCTTCCCGCACCTGGGTGGCCAGCATTCGCAGTATGTGGCCAAGCAACTGACCGACTTCCGCGAAGGCAACCGCACCAATGATGGCGATGCCTCGACCATGCGTACCATTGCCGCCAAGCTGAGCAACAAGGACATCGAAGCGCTGTCCAGCTACATCCAAGGGCTGCACTGATCCGCGCTTTAACGCTGGGTTAATACTGCGGCGTAAAGATGAAAAGGGTGGCTTCGGCCGCCCTTTTTTGTGCCCGCTGCCGTTACACTAACGAACTCGGGCCCGCTTCGACCTGTCTTACGGCAGGTCGCGTCGAGGCGACCAAATAGATTGCTCAGGAGTGAAGCATGCGTAATTTGATTCTCAGCGCCACGCTGGTCGCCGCCAGTGTATTCGCTATGACTGCCCAAGCTGCAGAGCCGGTAGAGGGTAAGGAGTACATCCAGCTAAGCAACTCGGTAGCAGTGTCAGAGCCAGGCAAGATCGAAGTTGTGGAGCTGTTCTGGTACGGCTGCCCGCACTGCTACAGCTTCGAGCCGGTGGTTAACCCATGGGCCGAGCAACTGCCAGAAGACGTCAACTTCAAGCGTGTTCCGGCCATGTTCGGCGGCCCATGGGATGCTCACGGCCAGATGTTCCTGACCCTTGAAGCCATGGGTGTCGAGAACAAGGTTCACGCTGCGGTGTTCGAGGCTATTCAGGTTCAGCGCAAGCACCTGACCAAGCCTGAAGAAATGGCCGAATTCCTGGCGACCCAAGGCGTCGACAAGGACAAGTTCCTGGCCACTTTTAACTCCTTCGCCATCAAAGGTCAGGTTAAGCAGGCCAAAGAGCTGGCCAAGAAGTATGAGATTACTGGCGTTCCAAGCATGGTCGTCAACGGCAAGTACCGCTTTGACCTCGGTACTGCCCAAGGTCCTGCAGGCGTCCTCAATGTCGCCGACTACTTGATCCAGAAGGAGCGCGCCGCCAAGTAAGCGGCGCCCACTATGCGCCGCTGGAGAACTGAGCGAGGCGTTGGCCTGCACGATCCGCGGGTCAACGAACATCACCTGCAGGCTAACGGCCTGCCAGAGGATGGGCGACTGCGCCTGCTCAGTTTCAATATCCAGGTGGGCATCAGCACCGAACGTTACCGGCATTACCTGACCAAGAGCTGGCAGCACCTGCTGCCGCACACCGGGCGTGCCGGCAACCTGCAGAAGATTGGTGAGCTGCTCGGTGACTTCGATCTCGTAGCGCTGCAGGAAGCCGACGGCGGCAGCCTGCGCTCCGGCTACGTCAATCAGGTCGAACACCTGGCCCAGTTGGGTGCCTTCCCTTATTGGTATCAGCAGCTCAACCGTAACCTCGGGCGCTTTGCCCAGCACAGCAATGGCGTGCTCAGCCGCCTCAAGCCGCAACTGCTTGAAGACCACCCTCTGCCCGGTCCGGCCGGACGTGGGGCGATACTGGTGCGCTTCGGCGAGGGCGAAGATGCGTTGGTGGTGGTCATGATGCACCTGGCACTGGGCTCCAAGACCCGTGCCCTGCAGTTGGCCTACATCCGCGAACTGATTGGCGGTTATCGTCATCAGGTACTGATGGGCGACATGAACACCCACGCCAATGACCTGCTTGAACACTCGCCCCTGCGCGATCTGGGGCTGGTAGCGCCCCAGGTGCAAGCTACTTTCCCCAGCTGGCGCCCGCAACGCTGCCTTGATCATATTCTGCTCAGCCCGAGCCTGACGCTGGAACGGGTCGAGGTGCTGGCCCAGCCTATTTCCGATCATCTTCCGGTCGCGGTTGAGATTCGTTTGCCTGATGCCCTCGCTGTGGATACGCTGCCCGCTTTGAGCTAATTGCCATCACCCCTCTGTGGACCCAGGCATGACCGACGAAGCCCAGCGCTGGAAAGAAAAGTACCTCAAGAGTATCGAACAGCAAGAGAAGCTCGAGCGCCGTTGGGAAGCCCGCCTCGACCTGTTGCGCCGTGGTCTGGTGCGCAGCACCCTGGCCGCCGAAGGCAGCGATCGGGCAGTGGACCAGTGCATGAAGGAAATGCGCGAAGTCATCCGCACCGACAACATGGACGCCGCCCTCGCCGGGCTGATCCCGCGCCTGGAAAAGGCCGTGCTCGATTCCGAGCAACGCCGCGAGACCCGCATCGCTCAGGTCAGCACCGCCCTTACCTCGCTGGTTACCCAGTTGCAGACCTTGCCGTTGCCCAGTGACGTCAGTCGGCCGTTGAAAAAGTTCGCCAAACAGGTCGAGGCCCGCGCTAGCCAGTCCCGTGAGGTGCCGCTGCTACTAGGCGAGTTGAGTGGCTTGCAAGGCCAGGCACTGTCTGCGCTTGAGCGCCCTGAAGAGGCACAGCGTCCAGGGTTGTTGCAGCGCCTGTTCGGTGGCCGCGAAGCTGAAGCGCAAGTGCTGCAACCGGCCTTGGCGGGAACTGTAGCGGTGGCGTCAGAGGCTATCGAGCCGCCTGTGCCGGTATTGCATGCCCATCGAGACGTTGAGCCGCAGGACAAGGCTGTTGCCGATATCGACGAGCTGCAACCGCTGGAGGTGGCCCAGGAGGTTGTTACCGAAACGTTGGAGCCAACACCGGTCGAAGCCGTAGTCAGCGCAGCAACGCAAGCCGAGCCGGGCCCGGCTGCCGATTTGCCAATGGTTGCAGTGCTTGCTGCCGAAGCACCGGCACTGTTCGAACTACCCCCTGCCGCGAATGAGCCCGAACTGCCGGCATTGCCCGAGCTACCCGAGCAAAGCCCGGACGAACCTGAGGATGATCAGCCTGAAGTCACCCACGCGCTCGATCAGGACCCTAACTACGCCCTGCCCGACGGCACCGAGCCGACCTACAGCTCGGTCGCCGCGCATATCGAGGAAACCCTGCTGGGCCTGCTTGATGACCTGAGCCTGCCCGAGCGCCACAAGGCTCAGGCGCAATCGATGCGCGAACGCCTGGAGCATGGCCTAAACTGGTACGAGTTGTTGCCAGTGCTCGATGACCTGGCCGTGCTGATGCTGGCAATCAACGACAGTGGCCAGCATGAGTTCGAAGTTTATCTGCAACAACTCAACGAGCGCCTGGAGTCGTTCCAGAGCCACCTGCATGAAGCCAGCGAAGGCCACGCCGACAACTCCTCTGCGGCACGTGACCTGGATAGCCAGCTGCGTGAACAGGTCGATGGCCTGCAAAGTAGTGTGCAGGGTGCTGCTGATCTGGACAGCCTCAAGCACATCCTGGAAAACCGCCTTGAAGGCTTGCTCGGCACCATGGACGAGCATCAGCAGCAGCGTGACCAGCGCGAGCAGGACATGGCTAGCCGCCTGCAAGGCCTGGCTGAGCGCGTCGCAAGCATGGAACAGGAAGCCATGGGTTACCGCGAGCACCTGGAAGAACAGCGCCAGAAAGCCCTGATCGACCCTCTCACTGGTCTACCCAACCGGGCCGCGTGGTCAGAGCGGGTGGATCAGGAAGTGCTGGAATGGCAGGAAAACGGTGGTCATCTGCTGATGGCGATCCTCGATCTTGATCACTTCAAGCGCATTAACGACAGCTACGGGCACCTGGCCGGCGACAAGGTCCTGAAGATTGTTGCCAACGTGTTGCGCAAACACCTGCGCAGCCGGGATTTCATCGCCCGCTTCGGTGGTGAAGAGTTCGTCCTGCTGATCCCGCAGACTGCCATGCCAATCGGTTACCAGCTGGCGGAAAGCCTGCGTGCGGCCATTGAAGCCTGCCCGTTTCATTTCAAGGGCGAGCGAGTGACCATTACCTTGTCGATTGGCATCAGCGCGTTTCGCAGTGGCGAGCGCAGCGAGGTAGTCCTCAAGCGCGCCGACGAAGCGCTGTACCGGGCGAAACATCTGGGTAGAAATCGAGTCGAACAGGGGTAAGTGGCAGTAGCGCGGATACGTTATGCTATTGCATTGCAGATCATCACATGTGCCCTTCCCCATGAAAGCCATCATTACCGCGCTCCTGCTGTTGACCCTGGCAGGTTGCAGCAGTGGTTTGCGCATCGACCGCAGCCATACCTCCGTCAACCAGGACGGCCGTATTCAATTCGTCGTGCTGCACTACACCAACGCTCCGCTGGAGCGTTCGCTCGAATTGTTGACCCATGGTGAAGTCAGCAGCCATTACCTGGTCGGTGACTCACCGGCGACCGTCTATCAGCTGGTCGATGAAAGCCGTCGCGCTTGGCATGCCGGCGACAGTCAGTGGGATGGCCGGACCTGGCTCAACTCCAGCTCCATTGGTATCGAAATCGTCAACCCGGGCTTTACCGATACTCCGACCGGACGGGTCTGGCAGCCGTATACCGAGGCGCAGATCGAAGCACTGATCGCCTTGCTCAAAGATATCGTCAAACGCAACAACATCCAGCCCCGCTATATCATTGGTCACAGTGACATTGCGCCGTTGCGCAAACTGGATCCTGGCCCGCTGTTTCCCTGGAAGCGTCTGGCCGATGCCGGTCTGGGTGTGTGGCCGGATGCGCGGGCGGTGGCTCAGCAGCAGGCACGGTTTAGCGTCAATCCACCGAGTATCAGCTGGTATCAGCAGCAATTGGCGCGCTTTGGTTATGCCATCGAACAGACTGGCGTCTACGACGTCAGTACCAAGCATGTGCTTGCGGCATTCCAGATGCGCTTCCGCCCCCAGCGTTTTGATGGCGTGGCGGACGCTCAAACGGCAGCGATGTTGCAGGTGCTCAACAGCCGCTGAGTACCGGTACCGCCAAACGGCCAGGCTGACTTGGCCGGCAGTTGCTATACCTCTTGGTATTCAACTGGATATCTCTTGATGTCAGCTGCCCTGTCCGTGCTGCGCCACTTGCTCTACCGTCCCTGGTTACTGGCCACACTTGCGGCTTCGGCCAGCGCAGTGCTGTTGCTGGTCGCCAGCATCGGTGTAGCCATGCACCAGATGCAGCAAAGCGAAAGTGAGCAGATGAACGCCAAGGGCGAGCGTTTCCTTGAGCGTCTGGAGCAGATTTTCGGGCAGTTGCGCGAAGGCGTCGATGAGCTCCAGGCACAACCTCTGCGCGGCTGTGATGCGGCGATGTTGGGCGTCCTGCGGCAGGTCGGTTTCCGTTACCGCTTCGTCTATGAAGCGGCCTATGTTGATGGCACCGTTGCCTGTTCCAACCGCATTGGCAAACGCACCATCAATCCGTTGCGGCCTCCGGACATTCAGGGGCCGACCTACAGTTACTGGCTCAATACCACTACCGAACCGGACGACAACCTCGCCGCATTGATGCTCGGTCGCGGCAAGTTTCTGGTCGCGACCTCCCGTGGGCATTTGACGGATGTGGTCGATTTGCCGCCAGAAGGCAGTTTGCTGGTGGTACTGGATAACGGTACACGTGCAGTGCCGGTGCTAGGCCCGCCCCAGACCTGGCCGCCCTCGACCGATTGGCCGCCGAATTCCATGGATGCCCTGCTAGAATTGCCCGACCGCTTGATCTACCGCATGCCGACCAAATCGCCGGACTATCAGTTGGTTTTGATTGCCCCGCGTGCCAGTTTGCCGTTGAAGATGAATGGCGTGCTCTGGTTGTTGTTTCCCGGCAGTCTGGTGCTGGCTTGGTCCCTGGGTTGGCTAGTGCTGCAACTGATGCGGCAACGTCGCTCGATGAGTTCCGAATTGCAGGGGGCGTTGCGTCGCGGCGAGTTGCAGGTGTTGTACCAACCCATCTTCGAACTCAACAGCCGCCGTTGTGTCGGAGCTGAAGCCCTGGTGCGCTGGCGTCGACCGGACGGCACCCTGACCAGTCCTGATCTGTTTATCCCTTTGGCGGAAAATACCGGCCAGATCCGGCAGATTACTGACTTCGTCCTGCAGCGAGTGCTCGAGCAACTGGGGCAGCTGTTGCGGGCCAATCGACAACTTTATGTATCGATCAACCTGGCTGCCTGCGATGTCATGGTGCCGCGGATTGGTCGGGTGGCGGCGCGCTTGCTGGCGTTGCATCATGTCTCGGCCAGCCAGATCGCATTTGAGGTCACCGAGCGCGGGCTGATTGACGTGGTGGTTGCCCGCGACAATCTGCAAGCCTTGCGCGCAGTGGGCCACCAGGTATTGATCGATGACTTTGGTACCGGTTATTGCAGCCTGGCGTACTTGCAGACCCTGCCGGTGGACTGTCTGAAAATCGACAAGGCGTTTATCGACGCCCTGGGTCACGATGCAGCCAGTAGCGGTGTGGCGCCACATATCATCCGCATGGCGCATGCCCTGCAGTTGCGGGTCATTGCTGAAGGAATCGAGTATGAAGACCAGGCCATGTTACTCAACAGCGAAGGGGTGAATTATGGTCAGGGATGGCTGTTTGCGCATCCGCTCAGTGCCCGCCAGTTCGTTGAGCTGATTACCCGTGGCCGACGCACGGGCCCGCGGCGGATCGATGATGAAGCTTGATACAGCGAGGCTTCAGACCGGCAGGGCCAGGTAGAACTGAGTACCTTGTCCGGGGCGTGAATAAACTCCCATGCGCCCGCCATGCAACTGGACGATTTCCTTGCACAATGCGAGCCCCAGTCCAGCCCCGCCTTTCTTGCGTCCGACCTGGACGAACGGTTAGAAGATCCGTCCCTGCTGGCTGTAGCGTCACCGGGGGGAGCTCTTTCAACAACGGTAGGGAGAATCACCATGTTGAGTTGGGCTATCACCTTTCTGATTATCGCCATTGTCGCCGCCGTGCCAGGCTTCTATGTTGTGCCCGCCTGAGGAAGGCCGGCACACGACCAAGGAGCCGGGCTGCTCTGATTGTTTCAGAGTCGGAGGGGCCTAGGGGTACAAGGAGTGCCTCCGATGAGGGCCGGGTCGGGTGATGCGGTGGCGGAGGTTCCAGGTCTGGTGGTTTCTTTCAGAGGGAAACACTTGATCTGACTCCCGCCTCGCTGTGTCAATCGTTCGCTTCCTACCTTTTCTTTCGGGATTGTCTGACAGACGCGCCGACGCATATTTCTGCGCGACCGTACATCGATATTTTTTCACCCTGCCAAGGTGTTCGAGTCGAGGCGATTTTACGCATTCGGATTGGCGAACAATGGCCTTGTGCACTCAGCTTGATACGTCCAAATCTGCCGAAATGTGGCGCTTTGGCCATCGTCGGAATTCCGAACGGTCGTCGAATAACCCATTGTGGCGTACATTTTGGCCGATAAGCCTCATGCCGATTCGGCATAGGGCAGTCGTTTACGGCATTAGACGGAGTCCCCCCGCGTCGGAATAGTTGCGCCTTTTTCGCTGGTCTGAGCGTTCCTACGCTCGCTTGCGGCGACCTGTTACGGTGTCACCGGTGGATAGCCAAAAACGATACGGATCGCTGGAAACAGCTCTGGGTCGCGGTTTTCAGCCTGGTGACCGTTTCCACTAGAAGAAAAGGTAACGACATGAAGAAGGCAAAGCTGAGCCTCGCCTGGCAGATCCTCATCGGTCTGGTACTGGGGATTGCAATCGGCGCTTTACTGAACCATTTCAGTGCAGAAAAGGCATGGTGGATCAGCAACGTCCTGCAACCTGCTGGTGATATCTTCATTCGCCTGATCAAGATGATCGTTATCCCGATAGTGATTTCGTCGCTGATCGTGGGTATCGCCGGGGTTGGCGATGCGAAAAAACTCGGCAGTATCGGCCTGAAGACCATCATCTACTTCGAGGTGGTCACCACCGTCGCGATCGTAGTCGGTCTGGTGCTGGCCAACCTGTTCCATCCGGGTGCCGGTATCGACATGAGTACCCTGGGTACAGTCGATATCTCCAAGTATCAGGCCACCGCGGCTGAGGTTCAGCATGAACACGCGTTCATCGAAACCATCCTCAACCTGATCCCGTCGAACATCTTCGCAGCGCTGATGCGTGGCGAAATGCTGCCGATCATTTTCTTCTCGGTACTGTTCGGCCTGGGCCTGTCGAGCCTGCAGGCAGATATTCGTGATCCGTTGGTGAAAACCTTCCAGGGCGTCTCCGAAGCCATGTTCAAGGTCACTCACATGATCATGAACTACGCGCCAATCGGTGTGTTCGCGCTGATCGCCGTGACCGTTGCCAACTTCGGTTTCGCTTCGCTGTTGCCGCTGGCCAAGCTGGTCCTGCTGGTTTACTTCGCCATCGCCTTCTTCGGCTTCATGGTGCTGGGCCTGATCGCACGCCTGTTTGGTTTCTCGATCCTGAAGCTGATGCGTATCTTCAAGGACGAGCTGGTCCTGGCTTACTCCACCGCCAGCTCCGAAACCGTGCTGCCGCGCGTGATCGAGAAAATGGAAGCCTATGGTGCGCCGAAAGCCATCTGCAGCTTCGTGGTACCGACCGGTTACTCGTTCAACCTTGACGGTTCGACCCTGTACCAGAGCATCGCGGCCATCTTCATTGCCCAGCTGTATGGTATTGACCTGTCGATCAGCCAACAGCTGCTGCTGGTGCTGACCCTGATGGTGACCTCCAAGGGTATTGCCGGTGTTCCGGGCGTGTCCTTCGTGGTTCTGCTGGCCACTCTGGGCAGCGTTGGTATCCCGCTGGAAGGTCTGGCCTTCATCGCTGGTGTCGACCGCATCATGGATATGGCCCGTACTGCCCTGAATGTTGTCGGCAACGCCTTGGCAGTGCTGGTCATCGCTCGCTGGGAAGGCATGTACGACGATGCCAAAGGCCAGCGCTACTGGAACTCGCTGCCGCACTGGCGCAGCAAAGAGGCTGTTCCCGCTGGCAAGACTGCCAACCACTAAGGTGCAGTCCGGCTGAACGAAAAAGCCCCGACCTGGTCGGGGCTTTTTCGTTTCAGTTGTACACAGAGTGGCGGTGCAATGCCTGGCCCGGCCCGCTATCATTCGTCGCAACTTTGTGGGGGAACAACGGATGCTCAACGGCCTTTGGCTTGGTTTTTTCTTGGTCGCGGCCGTCTCCGCGCTGGCGCAATGGCTGGTAGGCGGCAATGCCGGGATCTTTGCCGCGATGGTCGAGAGCATCTTCGCCATGGCCAAGCTGTCGGTCGAGGTGATGATCTTGCTGTTCGGCACCCTGACCCTCTGGCTGGGCTTTCTGAAGATCGCTGAAAAGGCCGGTATCGTTGAATGGCTGGCCAAGGTGCTCGGCCCGCTCTTCGCCCGCCTGATGCCGGAAGTCCCACCCGGCCACCCGGCTCTTGGCCTGATCACCCTGAACTTCGCCGCCAACGGCCTGGGCCTGGACAACGCCGCCACGCCCATTGGCTTGAAGGCTATGCGCGCCCTGCAGGAGCTGAACCCCAGCTCGACCACCGCCAGTAATGCGCAGATCCTGTTCCTGGTGCTGAACGCTTCGTCATTGACCCTACTGCCGGTGACTATCTTCATGTACCGCGCCCAACAAGGCGCAATGGACCCGACCCTGGTGTTCCTGCCGATCCTGCTCGCCACCAGTGCCTCGACCCTGGTCGGCCTGCTGTCGGTTGCGGTGATGCAGCGCCTGCGCCTGTGGGATCCGGTAGTCCTTGCTTACCTGGTGCCGGGTGCACTGCTGCTGGGCGGCTTCATGGCGTTTCTGGGCACGCTCTCGGCAACGGCTCTGGCCGGGTTGTCGTCGATTCTGGGCAACCTGACCCTGTTCGGCCTGATTATCCTGTTCCTGGTGATCGGCGCGTTCAAGCAGGTGAAGGTCTATGAAACCTTCGTAGAGGGCGCCAAGGAGGGTTTTGACGTTGCCAAGAGTCTGTTGCCGTATCTGGTCGCCATGCTCTGCGCAGTCGGCGTGTTGCGTGCCTCAGGAGCCCTGGAGCTGAGCCTGGACGGTATCCGCCATGTGGTGGAATGGCTGGGGATGGATACGCGCTTCGTCGAAGGGCTGCCTACTGCACTGGTCAAACCGTTCTCGGGCAGCGCGGCACGGGCGATGCTGATCGAAACCATGCAGACTCACGGCGTCGACAGCTTCCCGGCGCTGGTGGCAGCGACCATTCAGGGCAGCACCGAAACCACCTTCTACGTCCTGGCGGTCTATTTCGGTGCTGTCGGTATTCAGCGCGCCCGCCATGCAGTGGGCTGCGCCCTGCTCGCTGAGCTGTCCGGGGTGATCGCGGCCATCTGCGTCTGCTACTGGTTCTTTGCCTGAACCTGCGCCTGGTTGGCCTGGGCCAGGGTCCAGGCCACCAGTTGCGCCATCAGTTGGTCGCTGGCGCTGCCGAAACCGTTGACCACTGCTGGCACTTGCGTGTCACGTAGCGGCTGACGCACTTCAAAGCGGCGGCTGGCGAGGATGCGTTGGCTGCGCCCTTGCACCAGACGTGCGTCATAGCGGATCACCACGGCCAGGCCGTCGGCGCTGTACTCGCTCTGAAACGCCTGTAGCTCGCCTGCCAGCTCATAGTCAGCCTGCAGGTTGCTGTCATCGGCACTGAGCCGGGGTACCCGGCCATCGCGCTGGAAGGCATCGAGCATGCGGTTACGCAGCAGCAAGGGTACTGGATCGCTCCAGCGTGCGCCTTTGTAGTTACTGATCAGGTTGCCTTGAGGGACCACGGCAATTTTCGGGCTGTTAAGGGCATCGCTGGCTAACGGCTTGTTCAGCCGCAGCGACCAACTGGCCACAGTGCTCGCAGATGTGACCTGGCTGGCATGCGCCGCAGGCAGGCGATAGACATCAGCAGGTTCGGCCTGTGGCAGGATCGAGCAGGCACTGCTCAGGCCCAGCGTCACAGCCAGGGCCAGGTAGCGGTAGGTGCGACTCATGGCGTGAACTCCTTGTTTGTGTCACGGCCGAGCAGGTAGCCGCTGGGGTTGGCTTCCAGGCGCTGGGAAATCGCCTTCAGCGAGTTGAGGGTCTCGCGCAGCTCACGGATGGCCGGGGCCAGCTGGTTCAGGCCTTGGGCGCCACCGTCGAGGGCTTCGCGGTTGTCGTTGAGCAGGCTATTGATGGTGGCTGTACTCTGCGCCAGCGACTGCATGGCCTGTTCGGCGCTGCCGAAGGCTTGCTTGCCCTGGTTGTTGAGCAGGCCATTGGCGTTGCGCATCAATTCGCTGGTCTGTTCGAGCATGGAACTGGCCTGATTACCGACCTGGGCCAGTTGCTGGATCGCAGTACGTATATCCCCGCGTTGCTCGCTGAACGCTGCCGAGGTCTGCTCCAGATGGTTGAGGGTGTTGCTCAGGCTCTTGGCGTTGTCTTCGGAGAACAGCTGGTTGGCGTTATGCACCAGCATGTTGATGTTGGTCAGCAGGTCGCTGCCGTTATCGAGCAGACGGGCAATCGGCGAAGGCGAGGCGACGATCACTGGCAGCTTGCCGTCTTTGCCCTTGAGCTCCGGGCTTTGCGGCGTGCCGCCACTGAGCTGGATGAACGAGGTACCGGTGATGCCGGTCAACGTCAGTTTGGCGCGGGTGTCTTCCTTGACCGGGGTATCGGCGCTCAGGCGCACCTGGGCCAGGACCCGGCGCGGGTCCTTGGGGTCCAGGCGCAGGCTGGTGACGTCACCCACCTTGATGCCGTTGTATTGCACCGAGCTGCCCCGGGACAAGCCGGAGACTGCTTCGTTGAACACGACTTGGTAGTCCTTGAAGGTGCTGTCGACGCTGGACTTGGTCAGCCACAGGCCGAACAGCATGGCACCGGTGACCACAATGACCGTGACCAGGCCGATCAGCACATGATGTGCACGGGTTTCCATCTCAGAGCTCCTTTGCCGCTGTGGCGGCCTGATACGCCGCACGGCCACGCGGGCCATGAAAGTATTCGTGAATCCAGGCGTCGTCGGTGTCTTCGACCTGGGCGATCGGGCCTGCCACCAGGACTTTCTTCTGCGACAGCACTGCTACCCGGTCGGTGATGGTGTAGAGGGTGTCGAGGTCGTGGGTGATCAGGAACACGCTCAGGCCCAAGGCATCGCGCAGGGTCAGAATCAACTGGTCGAAGGCTGCCGCACCGATCGGGTCGAGGCCCGCAGTGGGCTCATCGAGAAACAGAATGTCCGGGTCCAGGGCCAGGGCTCGGGCCAGCGCGGCGCGTTTGATCATGCCGCCGGACAGCGATGAGGGGTATTTGTCGGCGGCGGAAATCGGCAAGCCGGCCAGGGCCAGCTTGACTCCGGCCAAGTGCTCGGCGTCGGCGCGGGACAGGCCGGCATGTTCGATCAGCGGCAAGGCGACGTTCTCGGTAACAGTGAGCGAAGAGAACAGCGCGCCTTTCTGGAACAGCACGCCAAAGCGCCGTTCAACCTTCGAGCGCTGCTCGTCGTTCAGGCCACTGAGGTCCTGGCCGAAGACCTTGACCTGACCTTCGTTCGGCCGCCGCAGGCCGACGATACTGCGCAGCAACACCGATTTACCGCTGCCTGAGCCACCCACCACGGCGAGAATTTCGCCGCGGTACAGGTCCAGGTCCAGCTGGTCGTGCACGCTCTGGGGGCCGAAGCGGTTGCAGATGCCGCGCGCTTCGATCACCGCCTCGCGGTGTTCGGGGGGTGTCTGGCTCACCAGCCCATCTCCATGAAGAACAACGCAGCCACCGCATCAAGGACGATCACCACGAAAATCGATTGCACCACGCTGGAGGTGGTGTGGGCCCCCACCGACTCGGCGCTGCCGCTGACTTTGAAGCCTTCCAGGCAGCCAATGGCCGCGATCAGGAAGGCAAAGAACGGCGCCTTGGCCAGGCCGACGAGGAAATGCTGCACACCAATGTCGCTGTGCAGCAATGACAGGAACATCGCCGGGGAAATGTCCAGCGACAGGGCGCAGACCACACCCCCACCGATGATGCCGCAGAGCATCGCGACGAACGTCAGTAACGGCAGTGCGATCAGCAATGCGAGCACTCGGGGCACCACCAGAAGCTCTACCGGGTCTAGCCCCAGGGTACGGATGGCATCGATCTCTTCATTGGCTTTCATCGAACCGATCTGCGCGGTAAAGGCACTAGCGGTGCGGCCGGCCATGAGAATGGCGGTCAGCAGAACGCCGAATTCGCGCAGGAAGGAGAACGCAACCAGGTCAACGGTGAAGATACTGGCGCCAAACCCGGCCAGCACAGTGGCGCCGAGAAAGGCCACCACTGCCCCGACCAGGAAGGTCAGCAAGGCGACAATGGGCGCTGCATCCAGGCCGGTCTGTTCGATGTGCGCGACGACCGCTGTGACCCGCCAGCGTCGTGGCTGGAACAGGCGCAGTACCAGGGTTTGCAGGATCAGGCCGACAAAACCCAGGATCTGCAGGGTGTCTTTGCGGACGGTGTCGACCGCGCAGCCGATGCGGCTGAGCAGCTGGATCAGTACCGACTTCTCGGGCTGTTTTTCCGGGATGCAGAAGTCCTGCACCGAGCGGTACACCGTCTGCAGCAGTGCCCGACTGGCCTCGGGCAGTTGTGCGGTCTCGGTCAGGCGCGACAAACGCTCGGCACCGAGCACTTCAGCCAGCAGCGAAGCACCGGCGGTATCCAGCTGACCAAGCTGCTCGAGATCGACCTCGGTGTTCTGGTCGTAGTGGCCGGTCAGGCGCTCGCTGTTGCGCTTGAGGCTGGCATAGTTGGCCAGGGTCCAGTCACCGGCAATCCGCAGGCGCGCCGGGTTGCTCGTGGTGTCCAGGGTTGCGCTGGCTTGTGTAGTCATAGGCTCCATGCAGTCGACCGACAGTTTCGCAGCTTCAGAGCATAGCGTTACACGGCCTTGGGCGCTTGACCATCGTCAATCACCCGGAAACGCAATACACCGATGACCTGGCCGTCTTCGGTCAGCACCCGCACCTGCCAGCGGCCCACCGGGTTGCCGGGGAAATTCTGCTTGTGCGTCCAGGCCCTATAGCCTTCCTTGCGACCACCATGGATGTCCAGGGCAATGCGGTCGACTTCTTTGCCGTTGAACTGCCAGACGTGATAAATCCGCTCGTTCAGCCCGCGCGGCGCTTTGATAGCGGTAAAGGCATAGAGCCCGGCGCGAATCTCGCTGGCCTTGATCTCACTCAGGCTCTTGCCTGGCGTGCGGTTCTCCAGCTGGGAGCTGACGGCGACGTCAGTCATCCATAACGTCGCCGGTGGTACCCAGGAACGCAGCATCCAGCCGCTGGCGCCGACGGCAAGCGTCAGCACCACCAGCATGACCCCGCGTCGCCAGTGCTGAATGGGGAAGCTGCTGGCCAGGCTTGGGAATGACAGCAGCATGGCGATCACCAGGGCCAGCTTGAAGCTCTGTGAGGTGGTCAGGTGCAAAATGATCGGTAGCGCGGTGAGCAACGCCGCGAACAGGGTCAGAGTATGCAGCGCGAGGAACAGCCAGCGCCGCGGGGCCAGCCATTTGTAGTACAGGGGGTCGATGATCGATATCAGCCCGGCGGCGCCCAACAGGCCGGTGAACACGAGTTGGCCACTGTTCCAGGTGGTGGTGATGAAAAAGAACGGCAGGACAAAGAACAGGCTTTCCTGATGGATCATCTGCGTGGCATAGCGCAGCAGCGGCTGCGGGATCTCGCGCTTGAACACCTTGGTGAACAACTGGGTGAAGGTGTTTTCCAGCATCAGCCAGATCCAGCTGATCAGCATCACGATGGCAATCCAGCTGGCCAGGCTTTCCTGGCGGTCGACCAACATAAAGCTGGCGATACCGGAAATAAAACCGCCGAGGGCGATGACACCGGGGTAGCGCTTGACCAGTTCGATCAGCCGCTGGAGGTAGTGAGGCATGAAGGTGTTCGCAGGGTGAGGTTAAAACCGGTACAGGATACCGTGCTTTGTACTGGCCAGCTGCCTTGTCTTGCTATTTCGCCGGGGCCGTTTTGTGTCGGCGTCGGCTCCAGATCAATCCACCGGCCAAAATCCCTCCCAACCCCAGTGCCACTAACCCATACAACGCGTCATAACTGATCAACGGCTGCTCGACTCGCACAAACCCGGGCTCGGCGAGCAATTGCCGCAATGCCTGATTGGCATCATCCAGGCTGACCCGGCGCAGGGTGTGCGCCGGGTCGGCAAAGCGGCCGTCGAGGTAATCATTCAACGCGCCCCAGTAGTAGTCCGCCAGTGCCGCGTTGCCCTGAGTGGTCCAGGCCTCGCGATCGATTGCCGCCTGCTTGACCCGCTCGAAGGTGACCGGGTCCAAGCCGTTCTTGCGCAATTGCTCAAGCATGTCGCCCAAGGCCTGCTCGGCTTCCTTGATGTCGGCGCGGTCGAGGTCGGCATTGAGGCTCATCACGCCGCTGTCGCCGAAGCTTTCGCGTTGGCTGGAAGGCCCGTACGACAGCCCGTGCTTGAGCCGCAACTGCTCATACAATGCCCAGTCCAGATAGCGCTGCAGCAGGTCGTAGGTCTGGCCGTGATCGTTGTCCAGCACCGGTTCGAGGAACAACCAGTGCAGCCGAGCACTGTCACCGAGCCAGCCGCGGATCAGTTCACGGCGGGCTTCGGCCCTGTGGGTAACGCCTTCAAGTGCGCGACGCTTGCCGGGTTCGGCTGGCTCCAGTTCGCCATAGGTGCGTTCCAGGTAAGCCGGCAACAGGCGATCGAGGCCGCCGACCACAATCAGGCTCATGTTGTTGGCCGCGTACCAGTGCTGGCGTACATCATTGACCTGTTCCACGGTCATGTCGGCCAGCGCCGAACGTTCGGCGCATTTAAGCCCCAGCTCCACCGCCAGCTGGTCGCTTGCGCGATGACCGAGGTCCTGGCGGTCAAGCCAGCGTTGCAGGTGGGAATAGTGTCCGCCATCTTCGCGCTCGACGATCTTCTTCGACAGCGCCAGGGCCTTCTCGTCGATCTCGGTGTCCTTGATCACCGCCAGCAGCAGGTCGAGTGCCTTGCGCTGGTTACGGGCCGGGGCCTCGATGACAAAAGTGGTGTCGGCACCGCTGGTGTAGGCGTTCCACTCACCGCCCAACGCCTGCATGCGCGCTTCCAGCCCGCCTTCGCCACTGTCGTCGATGCCACTGAACAGCACATGCTCGAGCAAGTGCGGCAGCGCCTGCTGCTCACAGGGAAAGTCGTCGAAGCCAACCCCGACCACCAGGCGTATCGACACATGATTGCGCTCATAGCCCGACTTGAGCAGCACCTGCAAACCATTGGGCAACAGGTAGCCTTCGACTTGCGAGCGGTCGAGGGCAAAGCCGGGCATGGCCCCCAGCAGCAGGCACAGGAACATCAGGCAACGCATGGCGAGCTTCCTTGCGGGGGGCTGCGGTAGCGGTCACGGTGAATGGGCATTGTCCGGCACACTGTCGAGCAACAAACCGCCGGTATCGGAGCCACCCAATACTACATAGGCACTGCTGCAGAACAAGGAGTTCAGTCGTTTCATATCGGCAATCAGTTCCAGGTGCAAGGCGCTGGTTTCGATACTTTGCACCACTTTACGTTGCAGTCGGCTGACATGGGCATGGGCCAGGCGCCGCTCCTGAGCGCGAAAGCGGCGTTTTTCCCGCAGCAACTGACGGGCGCTTTCGGGGTCGGCGCTGAGAAAGACGGACAGTCCCAGGCGCAAGTTGGCAAGTAACTGGGCGTGCAGGCCAGTCAGTTCTTCCAGACCGACGTCAGAGAACTCACGGCGTTGCGAGGTCTTCTGCTGCTGCACCTTGCGCAGCATGCGTTCGATCAGGTCGCTGGCCAGCTTGAGGTTGATCGCCAGCTCGATGATTTCTGCCCAGCGCTTGCTGTCCTGATCGCTCAAGTCCTCGCGGGGCATCTGCGCCAGGTACAGTTTGATCGCGGTGTTCAGCGCTTCGACGTCTTCACCCAGGCTGCGGACCTGCTGCGTCATTGCCGTATGGGTTCCCAGCAGCACGCCGTGCATGGCGTCGAGCATGTTGTCGATCAGATCGCCCACGCGCAGGGTCTCACGTACGGCGTTGGCCAGCGCCAGGCTCGGGGTGCTCAGCGCCGCCGGATCCAGGTGCCGCGGTCGGGCCCGGCCATTGGCCTCTGCCCGCTCCGGTAGCAGCCAGCTGCAGACGCGGGCCATGGGTTTGACTGTTGGCAGCATGATCAGGCAGCGCAAACTGTTGTAGAGCAGGTGGAAACCGATCACCAGCTCCTGGGCACTGAACGTCAGGCTGTCCATCCAGCGCACCAGCGGGTCGAGCACCGGGATGATCAGGATCAGGCCGATCAGCTTGTACAGCAGGCTACCCAGGGCCACTTGGCGCCCGGCGGCGTTCTGCATACTGGTGCTGAGGAAGGCCAGCAGGCCGCTGCCGATGTTGGCGCCAATGACCAGGCCGATGGCTACCGGCAGACTGATCAGCTCGGCGCCGGCCAGGGTCGCGGTGAGCAGTACGGCGGCCAGGCTCGAATAGGAAATCAGCGCAAACAGCGCTCCGACCAGGGCGTCGAGGAGGATGTCGCCGGTCAGTGAGGCGAACAGCACTTTCACACCCTGGGCCTGGGTAATCGGTGCGGCGGCTTCGACGATCAATTGCAAGGCTAGGATGATCAGGCCCAGGCCGATACCGACGCGGCCCAGCTGTCCGGCACGGGTCTGTTTGCGCGATAGAAAAAAGATCACCCCGAGGAAGATCAACAGCGGCGACAGCCACGACAGGTCGAAGGTCAACACCCGTGCCATCAGCGCGGTACCGACATCGGCGCCGAGCATGATGGCCAGCGCCGGAGTCAAGGACATCAGCCCCTGACCAACAAAGGAGGTCACCAGCATCGCCGTCGCGTTGCTGCTCTGGACCATGGCCGTCACCAGGATCCCGGCAAGGAAGGCCAGTGGGCGCCTGGACATGTTCTGGCTCAGCACGCGCCGCAAGTTGGAGCCGTACACCCGCAGGATACCGGTACGCACGATATGTGTGCCCCAGATCAGCAGCGCCACGGCGGAAAGCAGATTGAGCAGGGTCAGCATAAAACAGGCCCCCTGTTGATCGTGCCCCAGTGGGGCAAACGGATAGTGCCGTGAGCCTGGCCTGATCGCAGGCGGTTCTTTCCTGTGCTCACTTCAGCTGTAGTCGGCTCAAGGGCTTGGCGCCAGCATCGCATAGCCAGCGCGAGCTTTGAAACAAAACTGTTATGAAAACAAATGAAAAAGGGCCCTGCGCAGGGCCCTTTTAGCAGATGCTCCAGGTTTACTGACCTGGAATATCCTTGCGAAGTTTCACCGGTTCGCCTTGTTCCTGGTTTCTCTTGCGGGCCATGGCGGTGCGCATCTTGATGTTGATGGCTTCTACCGCCAGGGAGAAGGCCATGGCGAAGTAGACGTAGCCCTTGGGCACATGCACTTCAAAGGCTTCGGCGATCAGTACGGTGCCCACCACGATCAGGAACGACAGGGCGAGCATCTTCAGCGAAGGATGCTTGTCGATGAAGTTACTGATAGCACCGGCGCAAAGCATCATCACCAGTACGGCGACAACGATCGCTGCGATCATCACCGGAACGTGGGAGACCATGCCGACAGCGGTGATCACCGAGTCAAGGGAGAACACGATGTCGATGATGGCAATCTGGATGATGGTGTAGAGGAACTTGCCGCCCTTACCGGAAGGCTCGTCGAGGGTTTCATCCTCGCCTTCCAGGCCGTGGTAGATCTCCTGCGAGCTTTTCCACAGCAGGAACAGGCCACCGAAGAACAGGATCAGGTCGCGACCGGAAATACCCTGGTCAAGCACCACGAACAGGTCGGCCGTCAGGCGCATGACCCAGGTGATCGACAGCAGCAGCAGAATACGGGTAACCATGGCCAGGGCCAGGCCGAAAATCCGGGTGCGTTGCTGCATGTGCTTGGGCATGCGGCTAACCAGGATTGAGATCATGATGATGTTGTCGATGCCGAGAACGATCTCAAGAGCCGTCAGGGTAAAAAAGGCAACCCAGATTTCTGGGCTGGTCAGCCATTCCATGTGTATTCCTTCGTGCGATAAATGCAGGGCGCCCGGGCAAGGGGCGCCGCTGCGGTTGTATGAGACTGTTGTCTTACAGGCTGCTGAACAGTGGGAAAATTCCCATGAGCAGCGCGGCGAGCATTATGCACAGACAGACCAGCACTGCCCACTTCAGGGTGAAGCGCTGATGATCGCCGAAGTCGATACCGGCCAGAGCCACCAACAGATAGGTAGAGGGTACCAGCGGGCTGAGCAGGTGCACGGGTTGGCCGACGATCGACGCGCGGGCCATTTCCACTGGCGAGATACCATAGTGGCTGGCGGCTTCGGAGAGTACCGGTAGCACCCCGTAGTAGAAGGCGTCGTTAGACATGAAGAAAGTGAACGGCATGCTCACGATCGCAGTGATCACCGCCAGGTAAGGGCCCAGTACGTCAGGGATTACGGCCAGCAGGCTTTTCGACATGGCTTCGACCATGCCGGTACCCGACAGGATTCCAGTGAAGATGCCTGCAGCGAAGATCAGCCCTACCACCGCAAGCACACTGCCGGAATGAGCGGCAACGCGGTCTTTCTGCATTTGCAGGCAGGGGTAGTTGACGATCATGGCGATACTGAAGGCGACCATGAACAGCACCGGCAGTGGCAACAGACCAGCGACCAGGGCAACCATCAGCGCTGCGGTCAGGGCACCGTTGAACCAGATCATTTTCGGCCGGCGAGCATCGGGGAACTGCGAAACGCTGATTTCGCTGTGGTCGATTTCGTCACCTGGCAGGTGCAATTCGCCCAGGCGGGCACGTTCACGCTTACCGTACATGTAGGCAATCGCAAGGATCGCCACCACCCCTGCCAGCATGGCCGGGATCATCGGTACGAAGATGTCCGAAGGGTCGACATGCAGGGCGCTGGCCGCACGCGCGGTCGGGCCGCCCCACGGGGTCATGTTCATCACCCCGCCGGCGAGAATGATCAGGCCTGCCATGATCCGTGGGCTCATGCCCAGGCGGCTGTACAGCGGCAGCATGGCCGCCACGCAGATCATGTAGGTGGTGGCGCCGTCGCCGTCCATCGACACGACCAGGGCCAGCACAGCGGTGCCCACCGAGACTTTCAGTGGGTCACCTTTGACCATCTTGAGAATCTTGCGCACGGCAGGATCGAACAGACCGGAATCGATCATCAGGCCGAAATACAGGATGGCGAACATCAGCATCACCCCGGTCGGGGCCAGTTTGGTGATGCCTTGCAGCATCATCGGGCCGATATCGCCGGAGAAGCCGCCGAACAGGGCGAAAATGATCGGTACCAGGATCAGGGCGATCAAGGCCGACAGGCGCTTGGTCATGATCAGGTACATGAAGGTAATGACCATGGCAAAGCCGAGGAAGGTCAGCATAGGAGTACTCCAGGCGTATCGCGTCGAAAAGGAACGAGTCGGGCGGATCAGCGCACAGGGCGCAGCGCATGGAATAACGGAGGGCGTGCAGCGGGGAGGCGGTTGTAAGCAAACATCAGAATCACCATTGTTGTTGTTAATTGGGCCGGGCGCTGCACACGAAGTCAGGTGCCCTGGCTGACCGGTCTGTGCCGGTAGTGGAGGCAATCCTAAGTCGGCAAGCTTTCAGCCAGCTTTCGCTGGCCCAAAGGCGACGGGAGGTGCATTGTTGGGGTTAAACCAGCAGAGCGGGAGGGGCAAGCGATGGGCGATACATTTCAAGGTGGCTGCCATTGCGGCGCCTTGCGCTATCGGGTTCGAGGGCCGTTGACGGATGTTGCCCACTGTCATTGCTCGGTGTGTCGACGGGTCAGTGGCGGGCTGCTGGTGACCTGGGCGACCCTGCCCTGCGCAGATTTCCAGTGGCAGAGCGGTACGCCGCAACGTTACGACTCTTCTCCCAGCTGCGTGCGCTACTTCTGTAGCCGATGCGGGGCGCATGTGGCGCTGACCACCGACCTGAGCCCGGAAACCATCGACATCACCATCACCACTCTGGATCAGCCTGAGCTGGCCCGGCCCCAACGGCATATCTGGACCTGTAGCCGCCTGCCCTGGCTGCATCTGGACGAGCATCTGCCAGGTGAGCCCGAAGAAACCCTTTAGGTGTGCTGCTCAGGGCAGTTGCAAGCCACCTGCGGCCTTATGCAAGACGCGCAAGTGTTCGCCGACCTGCTTGATGTTGGCTTCGACTGCGGCAATTTCCGCAGCCCTGGCTGGGTCTAGCAGCGCACGTACTTCCTTGTCCAGATCGGCACTGAGCGTTTGTAATTGCTTTTGCCGCTGGCTGGACTCGCTGATCAGTTGCTTGCGTTCCCCTCCCTGTGGCAAGCCATAGCCGTTGCTGCCCAGCAGTTCCGCTGGGCGGCTGAGAAAACCACTGTTGGCGAGAATCTGCTGCAGCGTGGCATTGGCCTTGGTCACGCTGGCATCATTGGCTTCTCGACCGGTCAGGTAGCGCTGTTTAACCTCGTCCTGGGCCAGCAGCAGCTGCTTGCGCAAGCTGGCCTGCTCAAGCAGGAGCAGTGCTGCACTGGTGCGTAGATCAGCTTGTGTAAACCATTGCTGGCGTTGCTGGGCAGACTGATCCAGCCAGGCTTCGACACTGTCCTGGCGGATGGGCAGTTGCTGCTTAAGCACCAGGAACATCGCTTGATAGCGGTCGCGGTAGGAATCGAAGCGATAGCCAAGGCGCAGCGCCTCGCGCGGATCATCGAGGACACTGACATCGGCCAGCCCGCGTCCTTGCAGCACTTCCAGCAAGCCGTTGGGCACGATGCTGTCCAGATCGGCCAGGCGCGGGTTGGCGGTGCCGCTACGCAACAGCTTGAGGGTTTCCACCGCACAATTGTTGGACAGGAAATAGTAGTTGCCGTCGTAACTCCAGTGCATCTCGGCGGCCTGGCGCACCAGGTTTTCCAGCTCGTTGCGCTCAAACTTGAGGGGGATCGAGGCGAGACTGCGCAGTTCGGTCTTGGTGTACTCGTCGATGACCTGGGCCAGGGGCAGGACGAACAGGCGTGAAGGATAGGCCCCGGTCAGGCCGTCCCAGCTCGATAGTTGCACGTCATTGACGAAGGCGCGGTACGACAGCACCAGATGCTGGTCAAGGTCTAGTCGGCAATCAGGCCCACGCGGGCGACCGGGCGCGCAGATGACCAGACGCAGCATGCTATGGCCCCAGCGGCTGACCCAGTTCTGGTTGGCTTCGGCCAACAGGTAGTCCACGGCGTATACGCGCTCCGGGTCGATCTCGCCCAGTGGCGCCTTGGCAAAATCATTACCGGCATTGAGAAACGGCAGCGCTTGCGGGCAGGCCGGATGTTCCGGCGCCCAGTCGAAGTGCTTTTTCAGATAGTTCTGCAGTGCTGGCCGGCGGCAGGCGAAGCTCGGGTCAATCAGGAAGTACTCCATGTTGACCGCGATGAACTCCTTGGGGCTGCTCAACTCGTAGCTGTCGGGGCTACGCGCCATCTGGCGGTTATGCTGCTCGCGCTCCCCTCGCCTGCCGACATATTGTGGCCAGCCGGCCAGGTCGAGCAGGCGCGGATCATCGCTGAGGGTGAAGCGCCGTTCGGTTTGCCCGCGGCACTGTTCGGGCAGGCCAACCTTGCCCTGACTGCTCACGTGCCGGGCACACTGGTTGATCAGGCGCCGTTCGCTGCCCTGCCAGAGGCGGGCGCGATCATAGATATGCGTCAGCTCATGCAGCACAGTGGCCAGTAACTCCTGGCGCACAGTACCGTGGGGACGGCCAGTCTGGCGTGTGGCTGCGCTGCCATCGGTGAGGCCGGGCAGCAGTCGGCGATTGAGCTCGAGTGTTGATACCAGTGATGCCTGGCCGTAGGCATCTTCAGGCATCTTCGTGCTCCAGCTGACCCGAACACGGCGGTCCAGTCGCGCCTTGAAACCGGGCGGCAGCGCCTGCATGGCTTCATCCAGCAGCGCCTGGCTGGCGCGCTGTTGTGCTGGCTCAAGACCTTCAGTCTGCAGTTGCAACTGCAGGTCGGCCAGGGCTGGGCTGCCCAGTAGTGTCAGCAGGCCACCCAGCAGCCAGGCGCGCAGGGTGTTCACAGGGCGAGAATGGCTTCAGCCAGGGCCTGATCGCTGGCCTGGCGTGCTTCAGGTACACGCTGGCGCAGGGTATCGAAGGCGGCTTCCAGTTGAGCACCACGGATTTCACCGCGGCTGGCGATGTAGCTGGCCGCATCGTCACGGGCTTCACGCACGACTTTGGAATCACGGATCGAGGTGGTGGTATCAGAGGTGAAGTCGATCGAACGGCCGAATGCACGCACGATGATGTTGCTGGTGGCCACCAGGGTTTGTGCCTGGGCTACATCAGCCAGCAACAGAAGGCCAAGAGTGGCGGCAATCAGCGGGTTACGCATGGAACATCTCCGGAAAAACGAGGGTAATCATTGGACGAGAATTGCCTGCGCCAGTTCAAGGTCCGCAACCACAACTTCGGGGTTGGCCTGGCGCAACCGGATCAACACGGCTTGCAAGCGGGCGCCGCGTATCCGGCCGTCGCTGGCGACAAACGCGGCGGCATCATCCTGGGCATTGAGCAGCAGTTTGCGATCGAAGGGCGCCGAGGTCACCTTGCTGGTGACGTAACCGCTGACGACAAGATTGTTGGTGGTGAGGTCCAGGGCCTGGGCAGTACTGGTCCAGCAGCACACAAGCAACAGCAATGACAGATAACGCATGGGTCTCGTAAGGCTGGCGAATCAGACGGCAAAGGCTATCCCAATGCGCTGGCAAGGACCAGCGCAGGGTATCCGGCTTCATTGCATGTTGTTACATGATGAAGCCAGAAACAGACGAACTCAGAGCGCCAGGATGGCCTGTGCCAGTTGCGTGTCGCTGGCTTGCAGGCTTGGTGCCTGCTGACGGATGTGGGCGAAGGCACTTTCGAGCTTCACGCCGCGGATCTCACCGTGGCTGGCAACGAAGCTGGCAGCGTCGTCACGGGCGGCGCGCACGATTTTGTCGTCACGCAACGACGAGGACACGTCGGAGGTGGCATCAGTGGACGCCGCGACGCCACGAACGATAGTGTCGGTGGTTACGACGAAGCTGGTGGCGTTGGCAGTAGAAGCCAGAGCCAGTACCAGCGCGGCGCCAAACAAGCGTGAACGGAACATGGTCAATCTCCTGAATTTAGGCAGGTTCTTTGTGTCAGACGCACGCTCAGCCGGTTGCGCTACTTTTCACCAGGCTGGGTGCCCTAAGGGTATCACGCGATCAGCGTCTGCGAATTGGACAAGGTCGCGGCAAGATTTATCAACTGTACCTTTCAGAATAAATTTTTAGAAAACTGTACCCGTCTCATCCGTAGCCGCTCTATCTCGTGGCTTCAGAACGAAAAAACCCGTCAGCAGTCACCTGCGACGGGTTTTTGGAATTCGAGGTGCCGACCGTGGCCGGCGAGCCCTGCATCAACGCCAGAACGGCTTGCTCAGCTCTTCGTAGCGCTGTGCTTCGCTGATCCCTGCGTCGGCCAGCAGGCGCGAATCCAGACGGGCCAACTGGTGACGGCTGGCGATGCGGCGTTGCCACAGCATCAGGTTGGCCAGCAGGCGCAGTGGCAGCGCGGCCTTGGATTGTTCGTTGGTGCGTTCGAAAACCAGATCGGAACTGAGGGTACGTTCCATGATGTCATCCTTCCGCTTGTGGCGGCATTAGGTAGTGATTTAACTGATGCCAATGATCCTCCTCTGTCGTCGATAACAGTAGATACAGTTCACCTACATTGTGATGGGCCAGTTAACTGTTTTAGAGCGCTGTTGCACTCGGAATAGGCGCAACTGTACTGGTCCGCACTAAAGTGGTGCAATTTTGCTTGAGGGTAGAGTGCGGAGAGGGAAAGCGGGGGCGAAAAGACCGGTACAGTAGAACAGTTTATGTTAGCTAATGGTTGCCAACTGTTCAGCCGGTGAGCATTGCGCACCACCGGCTGAAAACGGTGAGGTTTAGCTGGCGAGCATGCGCCCGGTTTCTTCCAGGTTTTCGTGCCAGGCCAGGGCTTCACGCAAGATGTGCGGAGTATGACCGCCGCGCTCGCAAGCCCGGGTGAAGTAGTCATTCAGCGCATCGCGATAGTCGGGGTGCACACAGTTGTCGATGATCACCCGTGCACGCTCGCGTGGCGCCAGGCCACGCAGATCGGCCAGACCTTGCTCGGTGACGAGGATATCGACGTCATGCTCGGTATGGTCCACATGGCTGACCATTGGCACCACGCTGGAGATCGCACCGCCTTTGGCAATCGACTTGGTGACGAAGATCGCCAGGTGAGCGTTGCGGGCGAAGTCACCCGAGCCGCCGATGCCGTTCATCATCCGCGTGCCGCAGACGTGCGTGGAGTTGACGTTGCCGTACAGGTCGAACTCAAGGGCGGTGTTGATGCCGATGATACCCAGGCGGCGCACCACTTCAGGGTGGTTGGAGATTTCCTGAGGGCGCAGGACCAGTTTGTCCTTATAGCGTTCCAGGTTACCGAACACATCGGCGTTGCGACGGCTCGACAGGGTGATGGAGCTGCCCGAGGCAAAGCTCAGCTTGCCGGCGTCGATCAGGTCGAAGGTCGAGTCCTGCAGTACTTCGGAGTACATGGTCAGGTCTTCGAATGGCGAATCGATCAGGCCGCACATCACCGCGTTGGCGATGCTGCCGATACCCGCCTGCAGCGGGCCGAGCTTGTTGGTCATGCGCCCTGCTGCCACTTCCTGTTTGAAGAAGTTGATCAGGTGGTTGGCGATGCCCTGCGTTTCATCATCTGGCGGCAGTACGGTGGATGGCGAGTCCGGTTGCTCGGTGATGACAATGCCGACAATCTTGGCCGGGTCGATCGGGATCGCGGTGCTGCCAATGCGGTCATCGACTTTGACCAGCGGGATCGGTGTGCGGGTTGGCCGGTAGGTCGGGATATAGATGTCGTGCAGGCCTTCCAGGTTGGCGTTGTGGGCCATGTTGATCTCGACGATCACCTGTTTGGCGAAGATTGCGAAGCTGGCCGAGTTACCCACCGAGGTGGTCGGTACGATGTGGCCTTGTTCGGTGATGGCAACTGCTTCAATGACCGCAATGTCCGGCAGCTTCAGTTGCTGGTTGCGCAGCTGTTCCACGGTTTCCGACAGGTGCTGGTCAATGAACATGACCTTGCCATCGTTGATGGCCTTGCGCAGTGTGCTATCGACCTGGAATGGCATACGGCGGGCCAGAACACCGGCTTCGGTCAGTTCCTTGTCCAGGTCGTTGCCCAGACTGGCACCGGTCATCAGGCTGATTTGCAGCGGAGATTGCTTGGCACGTTCGGCCAGTGCATGCGGCACCGCCTTGGCTTCGCCGGCGCGGGTAAAGCCGCTCATGCCGACGGTCATGCCGTCCTCGATCAGGCCAGCGGCATCAGCCGCACTCATTACCTTGCTGTGCAGGGAGGACAAGCGGATACGATCACGGTACATGGATTGTTATCTCAGGCTACTAAAGCTAGATGCGCAGTCTAGAGACTTAGCAGCCCGGCGTCCCACGACCAAGGTCGAATGCGAAGCCATGAAATAGAGCCTTCTGTCGGTGGGCCGGGCATTAAAAAGCCCCAGCCGGTACCGCGCTGGGGCTAATTGTCACAGCCTGCCAACGACTTAGTCGACAGCTTTGACCATGTCTTCGATGACCTTCTTGGCGTCGCCGAAAACCATCATGGTTTTGTCCAGATAGAACAGTTCGTTATCAAGTCCTGCATAGCCACTGGCCATGGAGCGCTTGTTGACGATGATGGTCTTGGCCTTGAATGCCTCAAGAATCGGCATGCCGGCGATTGGCGACTTCGGATCGTTCTTCGCCGCCGGGTTGACCACGTCGTTGGCACCGAGTACCAGCACCACGTCGGCCTGGCCGAACTCGGAGTTGATGTCTTCCATCTCGAACACCTGGTCGTACGGTACTTCAGCTTCGGCCAGCAGTACGTTCATGTGGCCGGGCATACGCCCTGCCACCGGGTGAATTGCATACTTCACGGTGACGCCGTTGTGGGTCAGCTTTTCGGTCAGTTCCTTGAGCGCGTGTTGGGCACGGGCCACCGCCAGGCCGTAGCCAGGAACGATGATCACGGTGTCGGCGTTGCTCAGCAGGAAGGTGGCGTCGTCGGCCGAACCGGACTTCACCGGACGGGCTTCCTGGGCACCGGCTGGACCACCAGCGTCTGCAGCGCCGCCGAAGCCGCCGAGAATCACATTGAAGAACGAACGGTTCATCGCCTTGCACATGATGTACGAGAGGATGGCACCTGACGAACCTACCAGCGAGCCGGCAATGATCAACATCGAGTTGTTCAGCGAGAAGCCGATACCGGCAGCCGCCCAGCCCGAGTAGCTGTTGAGCATCGACACCACCACCGGCATGTCGGCACCGCCAATCGGGATGATGATCAGCACGCCCATGATGAACGCCAGGATCAGCATCAGGGCGAAGGCGCTGTAGCTACCGGTGAAGGTGAAGACCAGGCCCAGGCCAATGGTTGCCAGGCCCAGAACCAGGTTCAGCTTGTGTTGGCCCGTGAACTGTACCGGTGCGCCCTGGAACAGGCGGAACTTGTACTTGCCGGAGAGCTTGCCGAAGGCAATCACCGAACCGGAGAAGGTGATTGCACCAATGGCGGCACCGAGGAACAGCTCCAGGCGGTTACCGGTCGGGATCGGGTCGCTGATGCTGGAGACGATCCCTAGCGACTGTGGCTCGACCACTGCGGCAATGGCAATGAACACCGCGGCCAGACCGATCATGCTGTGCATGAAGGCAACCAGCTCAGGCATCTTGGTCATTTCAACGCGCTTGGCCATGATCGAACCGGCGGTGCCGCCGACCAGCAGGCCGACAATCACATAGCCGATACCGTCGGTGGCCAGCTCCGCGCCGAGCTTATAGATCAGGCCGACGGTGGTGACGATCGCCAGGGCCATACCGAGCATGCCGAACAGGTTGCCGCGCCGCGAGGTGGTCGGGTGCGACAGGCCCTTGAGCGCCTGGATGAAGCATACCGAGGCGACAAGGTAGAGAAGTGTTACCAGGTTCATGCTCATGTTTACTGCTTCCCCTCAGCCTTTGCGGCTTTCTTCTTGAACATCTCCAGCATGCGCCGGGTGACCAAAAAACCACCGAATACGTTGACCGCTGCCAGGGCCACCGCCAGGGTGCCCATGATTTTGCCCAGCGGCGTCACGGTCAGCGCAGCGGCCAGCATGGCGCCGACGATGACGATGGCGGAAATGGCGTTGGTAACCGCCATCAGAGGAGTATGCAGGGCCGGGGTGACGTTCCACACCACGTGGTAACCGACATAGATCGCCAGCACGAAAATGATCAGGTTATAGACGCCGTGAGAGATCAGCATGTCTTCCATTGTCTGGCTCCTTATCCGTTCTTGCGGATGATCTGGCCGTCGCGGCACATCAGGCACGCGGCGACGATATCGTCTTCGAGGTTGATCACAAGCTGATTGTCCTTGTCGAACAGCAGCTTCATGAAGTCGAGCAGGTTGCGGGCATACAGGGCCGAAGCATCGGCACCCACTTGCGCGGGCAGGTTGGTCGGGCCGACGATAGTCACGCCCTGCGCTACCACCACCTGGTCGGCGACAGTCAGCGGGCAGTTGCCTCCCTGGGCTGCCGCCAGGTCAATGACCACCGACCCCGGCTTCATTTGCGCAACGGTCTCGGCGCTGAGCAGGGTCGGTGCCTTGCGGCCGGGGATCAGCGCGGTGGTAATGACGATGTCAGCCTGTTTTGCGCGCTCGTGCACGGCCAGGGCCTGACGCTGCATCCAGCTGGCTGGCATTGGCCGGGCATAGCCGCCGACACCTTCGGCGCATTCGCGTTCTTCATCGGTCTCGTACGGGACGTCGATGAACTTGGCACCCAACGATTCGATCTGCTCTTTCACCGCCGGACGCACGTCCGAGGCTTCGATTACCGCACCCAGGCGCTTGGCCGTGGCGATGGCCTGCAGCCCGGCCACGCCTGCACCGAGAATCAACACGCGAGCGGCTTTTACGGTTCCCGCTGCGGTCATCAGCATCGGCATGAAGCGCGGATAGTGATGAGCCGCCAGCAGCACCGCTTTGTAACCGGCAATGTTGGCCTGCGAAGACAGCACATCGAGGCTCTGTGCCCGTGAGGTGCGCGGCGCTGCTTCGAGGGCGAAGGCGGTAATACCGCGTTCGGCCATCTTGGCGATGATGTCGTTGTTGAACGGGTTGAGCATACCCACCAGTACGGTGCCGCTCTTGATCTGGGCCAGTTCGCTATCGTCGGGAGCCACAACTTTCAGAACAAGCTGTGCACCAAACGCATCGGCAGCGCTGCCAATAGTGGCGCCTGCTGCTTCATAGGCACTGTCCGGAACGCTGGCGTTGATGCCGGCGCCGCTCTGGACGGTGACCTGATGCCCCTGACCAATCAGTTTCTTGATGGTTTCCGGGGTTGCAGCAACCCGTGTTTCGCCCGTCTGCGTTTCGAGAGGAACACCAATGTGCACGTCAAATCTCCTGCGTGATCTTTTGTAGGTAAACCAGTGCACTGCGGATGGTGCTTCTGGGGCGGCCGATCAGCACGATCCCGCCGAATTCTGGCGGGGCGCGGCATTTTGCAGTTGATTCCTGAATTGCTTCAACCAGTTTTGAAGGGTGACGCTAATCAAGCTACAAGTCACCCTGTGACCGAATGTCGCAAGAACAGGCCTGGAGCCCGCAAACTATGGGCTTCAGGGAGATTACGGTAAATTTTGAAAAAATTCCGCCGAATTCTCTGGATGCGTTAATCAAAACGCGATTTATGCAGTGAAGGCCGCATAAACAGCAGGGTTAAGAGGTGTTGGAGGGGGTGGAGAAACAGTTGTGCAAATTGCGACATTTACGTACATCTGTAGGGTTCAATTTTTGCTGACTACGGGGTCAGGTTGTGGCTTTCGTCCTTGTGTGCGAGGGCATAGCGCTCGGCTTCAACTACCAGCCAATCGCGGAAAGCGCGCAGCGAGGCGGACTCGACCTTACGTTCCGGGATCATCAGGTAATACGCCTTGATGCTCGAAAGCCCATGTCGGTTGGCCACGACCAGGCGCCCTTCTGCCAGTTCGCGCTGGATCAGGAACGGTGGAATCAGCGCAACACCCATCTCATGCATGGCGGCCTGTGCCAACATCGAGAATAGCTCATAGCGCGGGCCAGTCATGTCGCGCGCAATGTTCATCTCCAGGCTGTTGAACCATTGGCGCCAGGCGTAGGGGCGTGTGGTTTGCTGAAGCAGGGGCAGTTGGGCGATCTGTTCGCCCTCCAGCTGTCCGGCTCCGCCTAGCAAGTTCGGACTGCAGACCGGCACCGGATTCTCGCCCATCAGTCGATGGGAATGAGTACCGGACCAATCGGCATCACCGAAATAGATGGCTGCATCGAAGGGGGTGTCGGCAAAGAGGAAAGGCCGGGTGCGGTTGGTCAGGTTGACCGTGACTTCCGGGTGGCGCTGCTGGAAGTCCTTGAGCCTGGGCAGCAGCCATTGCGTGCCGAAGGTCGGAACCACGGCGAGCTCGATGACGTTGGCGCCCTGCTGGCCCATCACTGACAAGGTATCGCGTTCCACTGCATCCAGCTGCGTGGCTACCCGGCGGCTGTAGGAGAGCCCGGCTTCGGTGAGCTTCACCCCGCGACGTGAACGGCGAAACAGTTCGACATTGAGGAACTCCTCCAGCCCGGCAATTTGCCGACATACGGCACCCTGCGTGAGGGACAGCTCTTGCGAGGCCTTGGTGAAGCTCTCATGGCGGGCGGCTGCTTCGAAGCAGACCAGGGCCGCAGTGCTGGGGATCTTCCGTCGCATGTACGTCAATCTCACTAATTATGCGTAGAGATGGGCTTTATGATCGTTACGGAGTGAGAAATTATCACAAGACTATGCGCATTCCTCGTTTGTCTCGTCAGCTGATCAGGCCTAGGATCAATGCACAACAACTCTGGTCCCATTTTTCGAGGATTCGCTCATGGCCGGTAAAGCAAGCTTCAACTGGATCGACCCGCTGTTGCTGGACCAACAGCTCACTGAAGAAGAGCGCATGGTGCGTGACAGCGCTTATCAGTTCGCCCAGGACAAGCTGGCCCCGCGCGTGCTGGAAGCCTTCCGTCATGAGCGGACCGACCCTGCGATCTTTCGCGAAATGGGCGAGATCGGCCTGCTCGGCGCGACCATCCCTGAGCAGTACGGTGGCAGCGGCCTGAACTATGTGTGCTACGGCTTGATTGCCCGTGAAGTGGAGCGTATCGACTCGGGCTACCGTTCGATGATGAGTGTGCAGTCCTCGCTGGTGATGGTGCCAATCAACGAGTTCGGTTCTGAAGCAACCAAGCAGAAGTACCTGCCCAAGCTTGCCAGTGGTGAGTGGATCGGTTGCTTCGGCCTGACCGAGCCTGATCATGGTTCTGACCCGGGTTCGATGATTACCCGGGCGAAGAAAGTCGACGGTGGTTATCGCCTGACCGGCAGCAAGATGTGGATCACCAACAGCCCGATTGCCGATGTCTTCGTGGTCTGGGCCAAGGACGATGCTGGCGATATCCGCGGCTTCGTCCTGGAGAAAGGCTGGCAGGGTCTGAGCGCCCCAGCGATTCACGGTAAGGTCGGCCTGCGCGCTTCGATCACCGGTGAAATCGTCATGGACAACGTCTTCGTGCCGGAAGAGAACATTTTCCCGGATGTGCGTGGTCTGAAGGGTCCGTTCACCTGCCTGAACTCGGCTCGCTATGGTATCTCCTGGGGCGCGCTGGGTGCCGCTGAGGCCTGCTGGCACACCGCCCGCCAGTACACCCTGGATCGCAAACAATTCGGTCGCCCACTGGCAGCCAACCAACTGATCCAGAAGAAACTGGCCGATATGCAGACCGAGATTACCCTGGCCCTGCAAGGCTGCCTGCGTCTGGGGCGGATGAAGGATGAGGGCACAGCCGCAGTCGAAATCACTTCGATCATGAAGCGCAATTCCTGCGGCAAGGCTCTGGATATCGCGCGTATGGCTCGCGACATGCTCGGCGGCAACGGCATCTCCGACGAGTTCGGCGTAGCCCGCCACCTGGTCAACCTGGAGGTGGTCAACACCTATGAAGGTACCCACGACGTGCATGCGCTGATCCTCGGTCGTGCACAAACCGGCATCCAGGCCTTCTATTAATAAGGAACCAGCCCATGGGCGCGCTATCTCATCTGCGGGTGCTGGATTTGTCGCGAGTGCTGGCCGGGCCATGGTCCGGGCAGATTCTCGCCGACCTTGGGGCCGAAGTGATCAAGGTCGAGCGCCCGGGAACCGGCGACGATACGCGAGCCTGGGGGCCACCCTTCCTCAAGGACGCCTATGGTGAGAACACCACTGAGGCTGCTTACTATCTGTCGGCCAACCGTAACAAGCGCTCGGTGACCATCGACTTCACCCAACCTGAAGGCCAGCGCCTGGTGCGTGAGTTGGCAGCAAAGTCCGATGTGGTTATCGAGAACTTCAAGGTCGGTGGCCTGGCCGCCTATGGTTTGGACTATGAAAGCCTGAAGGCCATCAACCCGCAGCTCATTTATTGCTCGATCACTGGCTTCGGTCAGACCGGGCCGTATGCCAAGCGTGCCGGTTACGACTTCATGATCCAGGGGCTTGGTGGGCTGATGAGCCTGACCGGGCGCCCGGAGGGTGAGGAAGGTGCCGGGCCGGTGAAGGTGGGTGTGGCATTGACCGACATCCTTACCGGTCTGTACTCCACCGTGGCGATTCTGGCCGCCCTCGCCCATCGCGACCATGATGGAGGTGGGCAGCATATCGACATGGCGTTGCTCGACGTCCAGGTGGCCTGCCTGGCCAACCAGGCCATGAACTACCTGACTACCGGCACGCCTCCCCGGCGTTTGGGTAATGCCCATCCCAATATCGTGCCTTATCAGGACTTCCCCACTGCCGACGGTGACTTCATTCTTACCGTGGGCAACGACGGGCAGTTCCGAAAGTTCGCTGAAGTGGCTGGGCAGCCGCAGTGGGCGGACGACCCGCGCTTTGCTACCAACAAGCAGCGGGTAGCCAACCGTGCCGAGTTGATTCCGCTGATCCGCCAGGCCACGGTGTTCAAGACTACCGCTGAATGGGTGGTGCAGCTGGAGAAGGCGGGCGTGCCTTGCGGGCCGATCAACGATCTGGCGCAGATGTTTGCCGACCCTCAGGTCAAGGCTCGCGGCCTGGCTATCGAGATCCCGCATCCGTTGGCTGGCAAGGTGCCGCAGGTAGCAAGCCCTATTCGTCTTTCCGAGACGCCTGTGGAGTACCGCAATGCGCCGCCACTGCTGGGTGAGCATACCGAGCAGGTCCTGGGTGAGGTGTTGGGGTTGGCTGCGGCGGAAATCGAACGGTTGCGTAGTGTCAGCGTGCTGTAAGAAGCCTTTCCTTCTATATAGAAACGGCGACTCAGGGGCTTATTGTCATAAGTTTGAAATAAGTCCTTGACGCCCCGTTTAATCTCTCTATAATTCGCCCCACTTCCGGCGTAGTCGGAACGGAAAACTCCTTGAAATTCAACGAGTTAGATGTTCCAGGTAGTGTCGGAAGGGCTTCGATCGAAAGATCGGCAGCGGTGAAAAAGGTGGTTGACAGCGGATTGAAACGCTGTAGAATTCGCCTCCCGCTGACGAGAGATCGCAGCGAGTTAAGCGCTTGAAGTTGAAAGAGAAATTCTGAAAGACTTCAAAATAAACGCTTGACAGGCCCTGAGGAAAGCGTAGAATGCGCGCCTCGGTTGAAGCGAAAGACTTCAGCCACCGCTCTTTAACAATCGAATCAAGCAATTCGTGTGGGTGCTTGTGACTCAGACTGATAGTCAAAAAGATTATCAGCATCACAAGTGACTGCACGAGAAGTCGAAAGACTTCGAATAAGTCATTT
>NZ_PVZN01000063.1 GCF_003024385.1 Pseudomonas sp. BBP2017 | reverse complement strand
TGGTCAAGCCTTGGGAGGCATGGCTCAGTGTGGCAGTGAAGATGTACTGCGCCGACGGGCCTTCGTCTTGTACCGAACCGGTCAGGCTCACGGTCGAGACCGTCGTGGTGTCGACCACCGTCGAGGTCGCCGAGCCACTGCCGTCTTTGACTTCCAGCTTTTCAAAGCCCGGGCCGTTGACACCGGTGATCGTGGCGGTCAGTTCGGTGCCGTCCTTGTAGACG
>NZ_PVZN01000062.1 GCF_003024385.1 Pseudomonas sp. BBP2017 | reverse complement strand
GTGGTGTCGACCACCGTCGAGGTTGCCGAGCTGTTGCCGACTTCCAGCTTTTCAAAGCCAGGGCCGTTGACGCCGGTGATCGTGGCGGTCAACGCGCTGCCGTCCTTGTAGACGTCTTCGCCGTTGCCAGCCGGAACCGTCAGGGTGCCCGTGGTCTGACCATCGGCAATGGTGATCACGCCACGGTCGGTGGTGATCGTGGTCACGCCTTGGGAGGCATGGCTCAGTGTGGCAGTGAA
>NZ_PVZN01000061.1 GCF_003024385.1 Pseudomonas sp. BBP2017 | reverse complement strand
TTCACTGCCACACTGAGCCATGCCTCCCAAGGCGTGACCACGATCACCACCGACCGTGGCGTGATCACCATTGCCGATGGTCAGACCACGGGCACCCTGACGGTTCCGGCTAGCAACGGCGAAGACGTCTACAAGGACGGCAGCGCGTTGACCGCCACGATCACCGGCGTCAACGGCCCTGGCTTTGAAAAGCTGGAAGTCGGCAACAGCTCGGCAACCTCGACGGTGGTCGACACCAC
>NZ_PVZN01000060.1 GCF_003024385.1 Pseudomonas sp. BBP2017 | reverse complement strand
GGTCAGGCTCAGGAGCGGTATGGCATCCAGGGTCGATCAACGGTTCTGGTATGGTTGCGTAAGCATGGTCGGCAGGATTGGAGCCAGGGGGCCTCGATCCGAGACGAGAGGCGCTGCGCGATGTCTGTCCCCAAAACGCTCACTCCAGAGCAGCGGATCAAAGAGCTTGAGCAGCAGCTTGAGTTAATGAGCCAGAAGGCTCAGTTCTTTGAGACGGTCGTTGATGTCCTGAAAAATGA
>NZ_PVZN01000059.1 GCF_003024385.1 Pseudomonas sp. BBP2017 | reverse complement strand
GCCCCCAATGATCTTTGGCAGATCGACTTCAAAGGCTTCTTCCAGACGGGTCAGGGGCCGTGCTACCCGTTGACGTTGATCGATGACCACTCGCGCTTCAATCTGGCGATTCAAGCCTGTGCGCATCCCCCGGTGTCAGGATAGTTGTCGCCTCTCCGGTTTTTCCTAAAAAAGCATATCGGGGGCGGAAAGAGACTGGTCGTGCCGTACTATTCACCTGAACGCAGAGCCGCATTACTTAAGATGCTGCTT
>NZ_PVZN01000058.1 GCF_003024385.1 Pseudomonas sp. BBP2017 | reverse complement strand
GGTCTATACCCAGCGACTAAACGCGCTATTAACACTCGCTTTCGCTACGCCTCCCCTATTCGGTTAAGCTCGCCACTGAATATAAGTCGCTGACCCATTATACAAAAGGTACGCAGTCACCTAACAAGTAGGCTCCCACTGCTTGTACGCATACGGTTTCAGGATCTATTTCACTCCCCTCTCCGGGGTTCTTTTCGCCTTTCCCTCACGGTACTGGTTCACTATCGGTCAGTCAGTAGTATTTAGCCTTGG
>NZ_PVZN01000057.1 GCF_003024385.1 Pseudomonas sp. BBP2017 | reverse complement strand
GGTCTATACCCAGCGACTAAACGCGCTATTAACACTCGCTTTCGCTACGCCTCCCCTATTCGGTTAAGCTCGCCACTGAATATAAGTCGCTGACCCATTATACAAAAGGTACGCAGTCACCTAACAAAGTAGGCTCCCACTGCTTGTACGCATACGGTTTCAGGATCTATTTCACTCCCCTCTCCGGGGTTCTTTTCGCCTTTCCCTCACGGTACTGGTTCACTATCGGTCAGTCAGTAGTATTTAGCCTTGG
>NZ_PVZN01000005.1 GCF_003024385.1 Pseudomonas sp. BBP2017 | reverse complement strand
TGGAAAGGTGGATGGCAGCTTTGCTCCCACTCGTGCTTTAAGCACCGCGGACTCACAGCTTGCCATCCACCTCTCTCACCCTAGAGTTTACTTCCGGCCATAGACACAAGCGGGCTTGCCCCGCGATGATCAGGCTTCGTGGCTGATATGCCCATCGACCAAGGTATAACGCACCGCACCCGGCAGGCAGTGGCCGATAAACGGGCAGTTGTCGCCTTTGGAGCGCCACTGCTCACCCGCCACGGTCGAGGCCTTGGCATCGAATAGCACCAGGTCGGCGGCGCCGCCGACTTTCAGTTGCCCGGCTGGCAGACGCAGGGCCTGGGCGGGGCCACTGGACAAACGTTGCAACAAAGTTGGCAGGTCGAGCAGGCCATCTTCCACCAGGGTCATCGCCAGAGGCAGCAGCAGTTCGACGCTGCTGATGCCCGGCTCGGTGGCCCCGAACGGTGCCAGCTTGGCATCGCGCTCGTGTGGCTGGTGATGGCTGGAGATCGCCTGGATCACCCCGGACTTCACCGCCTCGCGCAGCCCGTCGCGGTCGGCGCGGGTGCGCAGCGGTGGCTGCACGTGGTACAGGCTGGAGAAGTCGCGCAGCGCTTCGTCGGTGAGAATCAACTGGTACAGAGCCACGTCGGCGGTGACCGGCAGGCCCAGCTCCTGGGCCTGGGCGATCAGGCGCGCGCCGCGGGCGCTGGTCAGCTGGCTGAAATGCGCGCGTACGCCAGTCTGCTCGACCAGCAGCAGATTGCGCGCCAGGGCGACGGTCTCGGCGGTTTCCGGGATGCCCGGCAGGCCGAGGAAGCTGGCCATGGCGCCTTCATGGGCAAGGCCGCCCTCGGCCAGGTCGCGGTCCTGGGAGTGGAAGATCACCGTCAGGTCGAAGGTTGCCGCGTACTCCAGGGCGCGTGCCAGGGTACGGTTGTTGCCAAAAGCTTTCAGGCCGTTGCCGAACGCCACGCAGCCGGCGTCGCGCAGGGCAATCAGCTCTGCCAGCTGTTCGCCTTCCAGGCCTTTGCTCAGGGCGCCGATCGGGAACACTTTGCTGTGCCCGGCTTCGCGGGCGCGGTCGAGGATCAGCTCGGCAACCGCTGAAGTGTCCAGCACCGGCTTGGTTTGCGGCGGGCAGCACAGGCTGGTGACGCCGCCAGCGGCCGCGGCGCGGGTTTCGCTGGCGATGCTGCCCTTGCGGCTGTAACCCGGTTCGCGCAGGGCGACGTTGAGGTCGACCAGGCCGGGGGCGGCGATCAGGCCTTGGGCGTCAATGCTGCGCGCCGGGCTGAAGCCGGCAGGCGCTGCGCCCATGGCGATAATCTTGCCGGCATCAATGTGCAGGTCAGTGGTCTGGTCCAGGCCGCTCAGGGGGTCGATGACCCGGGCGCCGAGAATACTGAGGGTCACTGGGCGTTCTCCTGGTCGAGTTGACGTTGCGCGGTCTGCCCGCTCATGGCCATCGACAGCACGGCCATGCGCACTGCGATACCGTAGGTGACCTGGTTGAGGATCACCGAGTGGGCACCGTCGGCCACCGCCGATTCGATTTCCACGCCGCGGTTGATCGGCCCCGGGTGCATGACGATGGCATCGGGCTTGGCCCCGGCCAGACGGGCTGTGGTCAGACCGAACAGGCGATAGAACTCGCCTTCGCTTGGCAGCAGGCCGCCGGCCATGCGCTCGCGCTGCAGGCGCAGCATGATCACCACGTCGACGTCCTTGAGGCCTTGTTCAAGGTCGGTATAGACCTTCACGCCATACTGCTCGATACCGATTGGTAGCAGGGTTTTCGGACCGATCACGCGAATGTCCGGGCAACCCAGGGTCTTCAGGGCGAGCATGTTCGAACGCGCTACCCGCGAGTGCAGGATGTCGCCGACGATGGCCACCGAGAGATTCTCGAAGCCGCCTTTGTGCCGACGAATGGTGAGCATGTCGAGCATGCCCTGGGTCGGGTGAGCGTGACGGCCGTCACCACCGTTGATGATCGCCACGTCCGGGCAGACGTGCTCGGCGATGAAGTGCGCGGCGCCGGAGTCGGCATGACGCACGACAAACATGTCGGCAGCCATGGCTTCAAGGTTGCGCAGGGTGTCGAACAGGGTTTCGCCCTTGCTGGTCGAGGAGGTCGACACATTCAGGGTGATGACGTCGGCCGACAGCCGCTGGGCGGCCAGTTCGAAGGTGGTGCGGGTGCGGGTGGAGTTCTCGAAGAACACGTTGCAGACGGTCTTGCCGCGCAGCAACGGGACCTTTTTAACGGCCCGGGCGCCGACTTCAAGGAAGGAGTCGGCGGTGTCGAGGATTTCGGTCAGCAGCTCGCGGGGCAAACCGTCGAGCGAGAGAAAGTGGCGCAGCTGGCCCTGATCATTGAGCTGCAGCGGGCGCTTGGCGTCGATTGGCGTCATCGCGAGGGACTCTTAAAGGGCGGAAGCGGAGGCGAGGTCCTGGCGCTCGAGGGCGAGCGGTGCGGGTCCGGTCAATTTTACCCGTTCATGGGCGGCCAGCGACAGGGTTGCGCCGACCACATTCGGGCGGATCGGTAATTCGCCGGCATCCAGGTCGAGCAGGCACACCAGGGTCACGCTGGCCGGACGGCCATAGTCGAACAGTTCGTTGAGGGCGGCACGGATGGTGCGACCGCTCATCAGCACGTCGTCCACCAGGATCAAGTGCTGACCTTCGATCTCAAATGGCAGCTCCGATGGGCGCACTTGCGGGTGCAGGCCGTTCTGGCTGAAGTCATCGCGATAGAACGAAACGTCGAGGGTGCCCAGAGCGGCATCGCTGCCCAGTTCTTCGAGCAGGGCCTGGGCAACCCAGATCCCCCCGGTGCGGATGCCGATGAAGCGTGGCTCGGTAATGTTGCGCCGGGCCAGATGGGCACGAAGGTCGACGGCCATCTGCCGGATCAGTTCGGCGGGATTGGGTAGGCTCATGCTTGCTCCTCAAGAGGCCGGGGGCGCAGCGCTGGCCCGGCTTGAATCCGATGATCTGGGTCAGGACTGCCCGGTATTGGCCTCCAGCCAGCCCTGCAGCAGCAACGCTGCGGCAATGGCGTCGACCGGGTTGTCGCGGTAACTGCCACGCTGGCCGCCGCGGGCCATGCGCTCGCCCTTGGCTTCGAAGGTGGTCAGGCGTTCGTCGTGAGTATGCACGGGCAGGTTGAAGCGACCATTCAGGCGCCGGGCGAATTTCTCGGCGCGAGCACTCATTTCGCTGGGGGTGCCGTCCATGTTCAGTGGCAGGCCAACGACGATGGCGTCGGGCTTCCACTCCTGGATGAGTTTTTCCACCTGGGTCCAGTCCGGTACACCGTTCTGGGCCTTGAGGGTACACAGCTCGCGGGCCTGGCCGGTAATCACCTGGCCGACGGCGACACCAATCTGTTTGGTGCCGTAGTCAAAGCCCAGCAGCAGACGCAATTCGGCCATCAGGCGTGCCCCGCCTGACTGGTCAGCAGGCTCAGGTTGATGCCCAGGCTCGCCGCTGCGGCTGCAAGACGCTGCTCGCATGCCATGCCGAAGATGATCTCGGGGTCGAACGGGCAGTTCAGCCAGGCGTTGTCGGCCAGTTCCGCTTCTAGCTGGCCGGCTTCCCAGCCCGCATAGCCAAGGGTAATCAGGCTCTGCTTCGGACCGCCGCCGTCGGCGATGGCGAACAGCACGTCCTGGGAAGTGGTCAGCGACAGGCCGTCCAGCTCGACGGTGGCCTGGAAGCGCTTGTCACTGGTGTGCAGGACGAAGCCGCGGTCTGTCTGCACCGGGCCACCCATGTAGATCGGTATGTGGATGCAGTTGCTCGGCGGTTCAACGTTCGGGCGCAGCTGTTCGAGGATATCGGCCAGGTTGAGCTCCTGGGGCCGATTGACCACCAGCCCCATCGCGCCATTGGCGTTGTGCTCGACGATGTAGGTCAAGGTCTGCGCGAAGTTCGGGTCTGCCATGTGCGGCATGGCAATCAGGAACTGATGCTTGAGGTAACTCGGGCTGAGGTTTTTCATGGCTATTAGTGTGGCGTCGGTACGGCAGACTGACAAGCCTGAAGTATGGGAGCGGGCTTGCCCCACGATGCGATGTAACTGACAGACCGCAATCGCGGGGCAAGTCGAGTCGTCGCACCGCCGCGCCAACCGGTCAATTGCTGGACAAACGGTCGCCGCGGGCGAAGCGCCAGGTGCGGATGATCTCCAGCCGGTCGATGTCTGCCAGATCACCGGTAAACGGTGCAAAAGGTGCCGCCAGGCGGACGATACGCTGGGCGGCCTGGTCGAGCAGTGGTTGCCCGGAAGACTCCAGCACCAGCACTTCATAGAGCGAGCCGTCGCGGTTGATCGAGACCATTAGCCGCAGGCTGCCGTAGATCTGCTGGCGACGGGCTTCGTCGGGGTAGTTGAGGTTACCGATGCGCTCGACCTTCTTGCGCCATTCATCCTTGTACCAGGCACCCTTGTCGCGCATGGTCGAGGCGGCATTGAGACGATGGATGCGCGGGCGCTTGGCGTACAGCTGTTGCTCGTTGGAGAGCTCGGCTTCGAGGCTGGCGATCTGGCTGGACAGCTGCGAGCTGTCAAAGTCCGGGGTCGCAGCCTTGGGTTTGGGCTGCGGCTTGGCTTCCTTGGGCCGGGTTTCGACTTTTTGCGGCTTTGGCGCCTGGGTGGCGACTACGGCTTTGGGCGGTGCCGGTTGCGGCTGCACTTCAGGCTTGGCGGCCGGGGGGGGCGTGACCTTGTTGATCTTGCTGTCCTGGAATGGCGCGACTTCGGTGGTTTTCGGCAGCGCTTTTTTGTCCAGGGTGCCGCTGCCTTTCTGGTTATCCTGGGCCAGGAAGTCAGCCTTCTGCGGGGCTTTCTCGCTTTTGAAGGTCGCCAGGGTGATTTCCATGGTGCGGCGGATTTCTTCCGGCTTGGCGAAGGAAAAGCCCAGGCCGAGAATCAGCGCCAGGTGCACCAGGGCTGCCAGGAACAGGGTAAAACCGAGCCGGTCCGCCGGGCGAACGCGGGGCGGGGTGAAGTCGGCGGGGATGTCAGCAGGCAGCGTCATCAGGTATCCAGCAGCCGCGAGACCGGGGGGAAACCGGCAAAGTGGGTGCGCAGGTCAAAAAAACGACCGGCATGATACCCCACTCTGCGCGGTTGCTCCGCGTCGGCGGTCAGCGCGCCTTGAGCTTGCGATCAATGGCATCCATCAATTGCACACCAATGCGGGTGCCAAAGGCGTTGTCGATTTCACGGATGCAGGTCGGGCTGGTGACGTTGATTTCGGTCAGGTGTTCGCCAATGACGTCCAGGCCAACGAACAGCAGGCCTTTCTCGCGCAGGGTTGGGCCGACCTGTTCGGCGATCCAGCGATCGCGGTCGGTCAACGGGCGGGCTTCGCCACGGCCACCGGCGGCCAGGTTGCCACGGGTTTCGCCACTGGCCGGAATGCGCGCCAGGCAGTAAGGCACCGGCTCGCCATCGATCATCAGGATGCGTTTGTCGCCGTCGACGATCGCCGGCAGGTAGGCCTGTGCCATGATCTGCGAGGCGCCGTGCAGGGTCAGGGTCTCGAGGATCACCGAGAGGTTCGGATCGCCCGCGCGATGGCGGAAGATCCCGGTACCGCCCATGCCATCCAGCGGTTTGAGGATCACGTCGCCATGTTCGGCAGCGAATTCGCGGATGATATCCGGGCGACGACTGACCAGGGTGGGCGGCGTGCACTGGGGAAACAGGGTGGCGAACAGTTTTTCGTTGCAGTCGCGCAGGCTTTGCGGGCGGTTGACCACCAGCACGCCAGCGGCTTCGGCCTGTTCCAGCAGGTAGGTGCTGTAGACGAACTCCATGTCGAACGGCGGATCCTTGCGCATCAGGATCACGTCCAGATCGCTCAGGGCGCTGTCCTGCTCGGCTTCAAGCTCGAACCAGTGCTCCGGGTCGGCGAATACTTTCAGCGGGCGCATCCGTGCGCGGGCCTGGCCCTGGCCTTGGTAGAGGTCCTGCTGTTCCATGTAGAACAGCGACCAGCCGCGCTCCTGGGCAGCCAGCAACATGGCCAGCGAGCTGTCCTTTTTGTAGGAGATGGACGCGATGGGGTCCATGACAATCCCGAGGCGAACGCTCATGGGGTAGTTCCTCTCGGCGGCGCTCTGCCGCAGTAGCTCGAATGAAAAGTGGCGTCAGGGTGGCGCTCGCAGCGCTGGCGGTCAAGGGAAAACGCATCCTGGATGGCGCCGCAGCGGGCGGTGGCGCGGGCTGATGGAATGCACCCCCAGAGTGTGCTAAAAAGGCCTGGCACGTGGCCTGCACGGCCTTTCCAGGCGACGCTTGAGCAGCGATGGTAGAGCAATTATGGAACAGCCCGGCGCGGCACTGAAGGTGATGGTGATCGATGACTCGAAAACGATCCGTCGTACCGCACAAATGCTGCTCAGCGAAGCAGGCTGCGAGGTCATCACCGCCACCGACGGCTTTGATGCCCTGGCCAAGATCGTCGACCAGCATCCGCAGATCATTTTTGTCGACGTGCTGATGCCACGTCTGGATGGCTATCAGACCTGCGCCCTGATCAAGCACAACAGTGCCTTCAAGGATACGCCGGTGATTCTCTTGTCGTCCCGTGACGGCCTGTTCGACAAGGCCAGGGGCCGCGTAGTCGGTTCCGATCAATTTTTGACCAAACCTTTCAGCAAGGAAGAACTGCTGGACGCGATCAGGGCCCACGTGCCCGGGTTCGCCGCAGAAGAACAACACGCACCCTGACGCCGCGCCCCGGCAGCGGCGTCCATTGCTTTGATGGGGAACAGCATGGCCCGAGTTCTGATCGTCGACGATTCGCCGACCGAAATGTACAAATTGACCGGAATGCTCGAAAAACACGGGCATCAGGTGCTCAAGGCCGAGAACGGCGCCGACGGCGTGGCCCTGGCGCGTCACGAAAAACCCGACGCGGTGCTGATGGATATCGTCATGCCGGGTGTCAACGGTTTCCAAGCGACCCGCCAGCTCAGCAAAGACCCGGAAACAGCCGCTATCCCGGTGATCATCGTCACCACCAAGGATCAGGAAACCGATAAGGTCTGGGGCAAGCGCCAAGGCGCCAGCGACTACCTGACCAAGCCGGTGGATGAAGAGACCTTGATCAAGGTGCTCAACGGCGTTCTCAAAGGTTGACCACCCAACCCATGGGCGAGTCGCTGACGGCCTTCGAACTGCTGCTGGACATCGACCGGCGCTGCCGGCTGCTGGCGGCTGACCTGCCGTTGCAGGAAGCCCGCCTGCAGAGCTGGAGCGGTATTGGCTTTCGCATCGGCGAGCAGTGGTTCGTCGCGCCCATGGGCGAGGTTGCCGAAGTGCTGCACGAACCGCGCCTGAGCCGGATTCCCGGGGTCAAACCCTGGGTCAGCGGAGTGGCCAATCTGCGCGGGCGGTTGTTGCCGGTCATGGATTTGTGCGGGTTCTTCGGCCTGGGGCTCTCGGCACCGCGCAAGCAGCGCCGGGTGCTGGTGCTCGATCATGAGGAGCTGTTCGCCGGATTGCTGGTCGACGAGGTGCTGGGCTTGCAGCATTTCCCTCTGCATAGCCTTGAGCTGTCGCCGCCCACACCGTTGCTGAGCAGTGCCGCACCCTTTGTCCGGGGCCATTTCCAGCGGCAACGCTGCTGGGCCATCTTCAGCCCGCTGGCCCTGGCCCAGGCGCCGGGCTTTCTCGACGTGGCGTTGTAAAGGAATGCCGGATTCGTGACCAAGACCAACACGGCTGCACCAACCCCAGGCTCGCGCAGCAGCGCCCGGATCGCGGCGTTGTTCGTCGTGCTGATCCTGTCGATCATCCTGCTGTTCGCCAATTTCGCCTATCTCAACACCCAGGCCAATTACGACAAGCAGTACATCGGTCACGCCGGGGAGTTGCGGGTGCTGTCCCAGCGCATTGCCAAGAACGCCACCGAGGCGGCAGCGGGCAAGGCACGGGCGTTCCGTCTGCTCAGCGAGGCGCGTAATGATTTCGAACAGCGCTGGGGTTACCTGAAAAAAGGTGACGCTGCCACCGGCCTGCCTGCTGCACCACCGGCGGTGCGCAATGAAATGGATGCGGTGCTGAGCGATTGGGAAGGCCTGCGCAAGAACACCGATACCATTCTGGCGAGTGAGCAGACCGTGTTGTCACTGCATCAGGTCGCCGCGACCCTGGCCGAGACCGTGCCACAACTTCAGGTCGAGTACGAAAAAGTCGTCGAGATCCTGCTGCAAAGCGGCGCACCAGCCAATCAGGTCGCGGTGGCCCAGCGCCAGTCGCTGCTGGCTGAACGCATCCTCGGTTCGGTCAATACCGTACTGGCCGGTGATGAAACCTCAGTTCAGGCGGCAGACGCCTTTGGTCGCGACGCCAGTCGTTTTGGCCAGGTGCTCGAAGGCATGCTCGGTGGTAACCCGACCCTGCAGATCACCCGTGTTCAAGACCCGGATGCCCGGGCGCGGCTGGCGGATATCGCCGAGTTGTTCCAGTTCGTTGCCGGTTCCGTGGATGAGATTCTCGAAACTTCGCCCGAACTGTTCCGCGTTCGCGAGGCGGCCGGGAACATCTTCAACCAGTCGCAGACCCTGCTCGATGAAGCCTCGCGCCTGGCCAACGGCTTCGAGAATCTGGCCGCTGGGCGCACCCTGGATACCGTCGGTGGCTATGCGCTGGGGCTGCTGGCACTGGCGTCGATCATCCTCATCGGCTTGGTAATGGTCCGCGAATCCCATCGGCAATTGCGTGAAACCGCGCAGATGAATGAGCGCAACCAGCAAGCGATCATGCGCTTGCTCGACGAAATTGAAGACTTGGCCGATGGTGACCTGACGGTGATGGTGTCGGTGACGGAAGACTTCACCGGCGCAATTGCCGACTCGATCAATTACTCCATCGACCAGTTGCGTGATCTGGTGGCCACCATCAACCTCAGTGCCGAGGAAGTGGCCAGCGCCGTGCAGGACACTCAGAACACTGCCCACCAGTTGGCCAAGGCCTCGGAGCACCAGGCCGAGCAGATCACCGAGGCCTCGGTGGCGGTCGGCGACATGGCCGAGTCCATCGACCGGGTTTCCACCCATGCCTACGAGTCGGCGAAGGTCGCCGAGCGTTCGGTGGCCATTGCCAACAAGGGCAATGAGGTGGTGCACAACACCATCCGCGGCATGGACAACATTCGCGAACAGATCCAGGACACCGCCAAACGGATCAAGCGCCTGGGCGAATCCTCCCAGGAGATCGGCGATATCGTCAGCCTGATCGATGACATTGCTGACCAGACCAACATCCTCGCCCTTAATGCGGCGATCCAGGCGTCCCTGGCGGGCGAGGCGGGCCGCGGCTTCGCCGTGGTCGCCGACGAGGTTCAGCGTCTGGCCGAACGCTCGTCCTCGGCTACACGGCAGATCGAGGCATTGGTGCGCACCATTCAGACCGACACCAACGAGGCGGTGATTTCCATGGAACAGACCACTGCTGAAGTGGTGCGCGGTGCGCGCCTGGCCCAGGATGCCGGCGTCGCCCTGGAGGAAATCGAAGGGGTTTCGCAAACCCTCGCCGAACTCATCCACAGCATCTCTGATGCCGCCCAGCTACAGACCTCATCGGCCGGGCAGATCTCGCATACCATGGCAATAATCCAGCAGATCACTTCACAGACTTCGGCAGGTTCAAGCGCGACCGCCGAAAGCATTGGCAACCTGGCCCGCATGGCCAGTGAAATGCGTCGCTCGGTGTCTGGCTTCACCCTGCCAGCGAACCCACCACGTTGAGCGCACGCACGTGAGCATGGCAACGGGAGCAGATATGGCTGAGCGCCACGACACGGTAGCCCTGACCTGGGTCAAGGGTGCCATCGCCGACTGTCTGGCCCAGGCGCGCCTGGCGCTGGAGCACTTCTGCGCGGAACCCGGCGATGAAGATGACCTGCTCGGATTTATTGACAACCTGCACCAGGTGCGCGGCTGTCTGGTGATGCTCGAACTCAGTGGCGCTGCATTGCTCGCCGAAGAACTGGAGCAGTTGGGCATAGCCCTGAAGGAAAAGCGTGTCAGCCAGCGTGGTGAAGCCCTGGGTGCCCTGTTTCGCGGCCTTGAGCAGTTGCCGCTGTATCTGGAGCGGCTGCGTAGCGCCCGACGCGACCTGCCGCTGGTGGTGCTGCCGGTACTCAACCAACTGCGGGCCGAGCGTGGTGTCGAACCTTTGGCTGTCGGCAGCCTGTCCGGCACGGCCCCAGGGGCGGCCGAGGAACTGGCCAATCTCGATTTATCCCTGGGTTCCCTGCGCGAGCGTCTGCAGGCCGGTTCTGACCGCGATGCCTTGCGTTCGGTGGTGGCTGCACTGTGCGAGGACCTGATGCGGGTCAAGGAACGCCTTGACCTGTTTGTCCGCGGTGACCGTCAGCGCCTGGATGACCTGCAGCCATTACTTTCTCCGCTGCGCCAGATTGCCGACACCTTGGCTGTGCTCGGCTTCAGCCAGCCCCGTCGGGTGATCATCGATCAGGTGCTGGTGCTGCAGAGTCTGGCCCAGGGCCAGCGCGTGCCAGACGATGCGGTGTTGATGGATGTCGCTGGCGCGCTGCTGTATGTCGAAGCAACCCTGGCGGGCATGGTCGGCCCGCTGGAGCAACACCCGAACCAGAGTTCGCTGCCCGGCACCGACCTGGCTGAAATCCGCCAGCTGGTGCTCGACGAGGCCCATTCGGTGTTACAGCAGGTCAAGGATCATCTCGCGGATTGCCTCGACGCTGGCTGGCAACCTCAGCGTCTATTGGTGCTGCCGAACTTGCTGCAGCAGATCCGAGGGGCCCTGGCCATGCTTATGCTGCCCAGGGCTGCGGCGCTGATTGGCCAATGCGCTGACTATGCCCAAGGCCATTTACTCGGTGCGGCGCCACCAGATGCCATAGCGCTGGCGCACCTGGCCGATGCACTGAGCGCCGGTGAGTGCTACCTGCAATGGTTGCTCGCTGATCCGCAAGCCAATCCCCGGCAGTTTCTCGACGCCGCCCAAGCCAGTCTGGCGGCGCTGGGGTATGTGCCTGAGCCCGAGCCCGAGCCCGAACTCGAGCCTGAGGTGGGGGAGGTCAAGGCGGCGGTTATTGCGCAGCCGGTGGTCGATGACGAGCTGCGCGAGGTATTCCTCGAAGAGGCGGATGAGCTCCTGCCTCAGCTCAATCAACAATGGGCGCGCTGGCAGGCCAACACCGCCGACCGTGATGCCTTGGTAGAACTGCGTCGGGGCCTGCATACCCTCAAGGGCAGCGGGCGGATGGTCGCCGCGCAAGGCCTGGCGGAGCTGGCCTGGGCAGCCGAGCATCTACTCAACAGGGTCCTTGAGGGCCGTGTCCAGTTGGGGGCGGCGCCGCTGGCCAGTCTGCAGCAGGCGCTGGCGCTGATCCCCGGCTTGCTGGTGGCCTTTGCCAACGGTCAGGTGCTGGCGGGCAAAGACGTCGAACAGTTGGCGTTGCATCTGCACGCCCTGGCGATGAATGACGCGACCCATGAGGCAGATGCCAGCGAGGCCATCGACCCGCAGCTACTGGAGATTTTCCGCAACGAGGCCGAGGGGCACCTGGCCAGTCTCGACAGCTTCCTGGCCACCGCCGATCAGCAGTTGCCGCAACCGGTCAGTGACAGTTTGCAGCGCGCTTTTCACACCCTCAAGGGCAGCGCCGCCATGGCCGGGGTGCTACCCATAGCGGAACTTGCCGCCGCGCTCGACCTGCTGGCACGGGAGTTCAAGGCCCATCAACTGGCATTCGACCTTGAAGAAATCTACCTGTTGGAAAGTGCCGAAGCGCTATTGCGCCGAGGCCTGGAACAGTTGTCCAGCGCGCCTCTGGCGGTGATTAACGGTGCTTCGACCCTGATCGAGGAAATCCATCAGGTGGTTGAGGCACGCCTGCAGGCCCTGCTTCAGGCGCCGAGCCAGGGCTTGCGGATCAAGCGCGATCCGCAGCTGATTGCCAGCTTCCTCGCTCAGGGCATGGATATCCTGCTCGATGCCGAATCGCTGTTGTTGCGCTGGCAAGAGCACCCGAGCGAGCGCCAGGAACTCACTGCGCTGCTCGATGAATTGACCACCCTGGGCCAGAGTGCCCATCTGGCTGATCTGTGGCAGGTGGATGAACTGTGCGAAGCCTTGCTGGACCTGTATGGCGCGGTCGAGGAAAGTAGCCTGGCAGTCAGTGCCCGCTTTTTTGAACAGGCGCAGCATGCCCACGAGGCACTGATCGACATGCTCGACCAGCTTGCCGCCGGTCAGGAAGTAGATGCCCATCCCGAACGCCTTGAGGCCTTGCGTGAACTGCTCGGCGAAGCCCTGGCACCAGAGGCTACAGGCCTGATCAGCCATCGGGATGGCCAGGCGCAGATCGCCGACCTGAGCGCTGCAACGGCAGCACTGGCGATGGATCCTGCGGTGATCGAGCTGTTTCTCGAAGAGGCCGCCGATGTATTGAAAAGCGCCAATCAGGCGCTGGAGCGCTGGCTGGCCGACGCCGACAATGCCTCGGCGTTATCGTCGTTGCACCGTGATCTGCAGACCCTCAAGGGGGGGGCGCAGATGGCCGCCATCGGCACGGTCGAAGTACTCGCCCAGGAACTTGAACTGCTGTACGAAGGCTTGGTGGATCGACGTTTCGCCCCGGGTGCTGAACTGTTCAGCTTGCTCCGAAGCAGTCATGCTCGATTGGCCGAGGTGCTTGAGCAGCTGCAGGCCGGCCGCGCCCCCGCTGCGGCGGTGGAACTGCTGGCGGCGCTGCGTGAGTATCGCCACAGCGCACCTCCCGTTGCGCCAGCGGAAAAGTCCGCTGACCCGGTGCAGGAGGCCGGCGACAAGGAGCTGTTGGAGATTTTCCTCGAAGAGAGCTTCGATATTGTCGAAAGCTCCGGGGCCGCCTTGCTGCGCTGGCAAGCCGAGCCGCGTAATGCGGTCGAAGTAGAGAACCTGCTGCGCGACCTGCATACCCTCAAGGGCGGTGCGCGCATGGTCGAGATTGCGCCGATCGGCGATCTGGCCCACGAACTGGAGTTTCTCTATGAACTGCTGGCTGCCGGGCAATTGCAGCCCAGTGCAGCGCTGTTCAGCCTGCTGCAGAACTGTCATGACCGCCTGGCGCACATGCTTGACGCGGTGCGTCTGCAACAACCGCTGCACGCCGCGACAGCCCTGATCGACTACATCCGCAACTTCAGCAGTGCGGCGCTGGCCGATACCGCAGCCCAGCAGGCGCATCCTGAAGCGCCAACCGCGGTGGAAGCACCGGTGGCAGTCCCCGAGCGCGGGCCGGTAGACATGGTCAAGGTGGCCTCGGACCTGCTGGATGACCTGGGCAACCTGGCGGGCGAGCATTCGATCATTCGCGGGCGCATTGAACAGCAGGTCAATGATGCGCAGGTGGCACTGAGCGAGATGGAAACCACCCTGGAGCGTATGCGCGACCAGTTGCGTCGCCTGGATACTGAAACCCAGGGGCGGATCCTCAGTCGTCAGCAAGCTGATGGCGATGGTCAGGTCTATGACGACTTCGATCCGCTGGAAATGGATCGCCATTCACAGTTGCAGCAGCTGTCGCGGGCCTTGTTCGAGTCGGCATCCGACCTGCTCGACCTCAAGGAAACCCTGACCCTGCGCGCACAAGAGGCGCAAAGCCTGCTGCAGCAGCAGGGGCGGGTCAACAGCGAACTGCAAGAGGGCCTGATGCGCACGCGCATGGTGCCATTCGAACGTCTGGTACCCCGTTTGCAACGTGTGGTGCGGCAGGTGGCCAGCGAGCTCGGCAAACAGGTCGAGCTGGTGGTCGGCAATGCCGAAGGCGAGATGGACCGCAGTGTGCTGGAGCGCATGGTGGCGCCGCTGGAGCACATGCTGCGCAACGCCGTTGACCACGGCCTGGAGTCTCGCGATGTACGTCTGGCTGCTGGTAAACCGGAGCAGGGGCTGATTACGCTGACCCTGTTGCACGAGGGCGCCGACATCGTAATCGAAATGACCGACGACGGCGCCGGCGTGCCACTGGACGCAGTGCGGCGCAAGGCGATCAAGCGTGGCTTGCTCGACCCCGCGGCGGTCCTCAGTGACCATGAAGTGATGCAGTTCATCCTCCAGCCGGGGTTCTCCACCGCCGAGAAAATTACCCAGATCTCCGGGCGCGGGCTGGGCATGGACGTGGTCCATGAAGAGGTCAAGCAACTGGGGGGGTCGATGGTGATCGAGTCCAGTCCAGGCAAGGGCGCGCGCTTTCTGATTCGCTTGCCGTTCACGGTGTCGGTCAACCGGGCGCTGATGGTGCAGTACGGCGAAGAACAGTATGCCGTGCCGCTCAACACCATCGAAGGCATTGTGCGCGTGCCGCCGGCCGAGCTGGAAGCCTGCTATCAGCTTGATCCGCCGCACTATGAGTACGCCGGGCATCGCTACGAACTGCGTTACCTCGGTGAACTGCTGCAAGGTGCCGTGCAACCGCGCCTGCTGGGCCAGAGCCTGCCGTTGCCGGTGTTGCTGGTGCATTCTCATGAGCAACAGTTCGCCATCCAGGTCGACAGCCTGGCGGCCAGCCGCGAAATCGTGGTGAAGAGCCTGGGGCCGCAGTTTGCCAGCGTCCAGGGGTTGTCCGGAGCGACCTTGCTGGGCGATGGCCGGGTGGTGCTGATTGTTGATTTGCCAGGTCAGCTGCGCGGCTTGCAGCAGCGCCAAGCCCAGCAGGCGGGCAGCTCTACTGGTTTGCCTGCGCAACAGATCGAACAGGCGCCGAAGCGGCCGTTGCTGGTGATGGTGGTCGATGACTCGGTGACAGTGCGTAAGGTTACCGGCCGCCTGCTTGAACGGCATGGCATGAACGTACTGACCGCCAAGGACGGTATCGATGCGATGACGCTGTTGCAGGAGCACCGTCCGGATGTACTGCTGCTGGACATCGAAATGCCGCGTATGGATGGTTTTGAGGTGGCCACACAGATTCGCCATGACCCGAACTTGAAGGACTTGCCAATCATCATGATTACTTCGCGAACCGGGCAGAAACACCGTGACCGGGCCATGTCCATCGGGGTCAACGACTACCTGGGCAAACCCTATCAGGAGTCGGTGCTGCTGCAGAGTATTGCGCTTTGGAGTAACCGTCATGCTTGAACAGTCTGCGCGTAATGGCCGTCGCAGCAGCTTGACCGGCTTGCTGCTGGCGTTGGCCGATCGTTGCCTGGTGCTGCCCAACGTCGCGGTGGCCGAACTGATCGGCTATCAGGCTGGTTCCCCGGCGCCTGAGCAGCCCGACTGGATGCTCGGCTGGATCGACTGGCGCAACCAGCGTCTGCCGTTGCTCAGTTTCGAGGCGGCGTGTGGCGCACAGGTGCGAGTGGGGGAGCGGGCGCGAATCGTCGTACTCAACGCTTTGGGGGGCAGTCGGTTGCGCTTCATCGCCGTGCTGGTGCAGGGTATTCCGCGCTCATGCAAGCTCGACAGCCAGCTCAACTACGTCGATGTGCCATTGGCTGCGCTGGAGCTGGCAGCGGTGCAGGTCGGCGACCAGGTGGCCAGAGTGCCCGATCTGCCGGCGCTTGAGCAGTTACTTGAGGATGCCGGGCTGGTTTGAAACATTTGCCTGTGTAGGATAAGAGGCCTGTCCGTCGAGCGGAGGACCCTGTTGCATGTATCACGGAGAACGTTTCAATGCCTGGACGCATCTAGTCGGCGCGGTGCTGGCCTGTATCGGTGCCGTCTGGTTGCTGGTGGTGGCCTGTCTGCAGGGCGATCCCTGGAAAATCGTCAGTCTGGCAATCTACGGCTTCACCTTGCTGTTGCTCTACAGTATTTCAACGGTCTATCACAGCGTGCGTGGCAAGGCCAAGGTGGTGATGCGCAAGCTCGATCACCTGTCGATCTATCTTTTGATTGCCGGTAGTTACACGCCTTTTTGTCTGGTCAGCCTGCGCGGGCCCTGGGGCTGGAGCCTGTTCGGGGTGGTCTGGGGGCTGGCGGTGATCGGCATGCTTCAGGAGATCAAGCCGCGCTCCGAAGCGCGGGTGCTGTCGATCATCATTTATGCGCTGATGGGCTGGATCGTGCTGGTCGCAGTCAAGCCGTTGCTGGCCAGTCTCGGGGCTGCCGGGTTTGCCTGGTTGGCGGCCGGTGGCGCGTTCTACACCATCGGCATCATCTTCTTTGCCTATGACAGTCGCTTCCGTCACTGGCATGGCATCTGGCACCTGTTTGTCATTGCCGGCAGCCTGTTGCACTTCATCGCTGTATTTTTCTACGTGCTTTAGAAGTCGCCCCACAGCTGTTGGGCAACCGCCAACGCTACCACCGGTGCGGTTTCGGTACGCAGGACTCGTGGGCCGAGGCGGGCGGCATGAAAGCCGGCGGCCTTGGCCTGCTCGACTTCGGCATCGCTCAAGCCGCCTTCCGGGCCGATCAGAAACGCCAGGCTCTGCGGCTTCTGGTGGCTGATCAGCGGCTCGGCTACCGGGTGCAAGACCAGCTTGAGCTGTTCATCACAGGCCTTGAGCCAGTCGGCCAGCAGTACCGGCGGGTTGATTTGTGGCACGCTTGAGCGGCCGCATTGCTCACAGGCACTGATTGCCACCTGGCGCCAATGGGCCAGGCGTTTGTCGGCGCGCTCGTCCTTGAGGCGTACTTCACAGCGTTCGCTGACGATCGGGGTGATGACATTGGCCCCCAGCTCGGTGGCTTTCTGGATCGCCCAGTCCATCCGCTCGCCGCGGGACAGGCCCTGGCCGAGGTGGACCTTGAGGCCAGACTCTGCTTGCCCGGAGAAGGACTCGTTCAGCTGCACCCGTACGGTTTTCTTGCCGACTTCGAGCAGTTGGCCGAGGAACTCCTGGCCACTGCCATCGAACAGTTGTACGGCGTCGCCAGCGGCCATGCGTAGCACCCGGCCGATGTAGTGGGCCTGGGCTTCGGGCAAGTCGTGCTCGCCGAGGCTCAGGGGGGCATCAATGAAGAAGCGGGACAGTCTCATTTGAAAACTCTGGATAGGTGTTGGCTATTCGGGCTCCATCGCGGGGCAAGCCGGCTCCCACAGTGGAAGCGGGCTTGCCCCGCGATGCTTTTTAGCCCGGATCGCGAAAATCGGGATGGAAATTACCCGGAACCGCCACGCTGACACTGTCGCGCGTAGCGATATCGATGCCTTCACTGGCCACTTCGGCAAGGAAATCGATCTGTTCCGGGGTAATCACATACGGCGGCAGGAAGTACACCACACTGCCCAGCGGGCGTAGCAGGGCGCCGCGCGTCAGGGCGTGTTCGAAGACTTTCAGGCCACGCCGTTCCTGCCAGGGATAGGCGGTCTTGCTGGCCTTGTCCTGGACCATTTCGATCGCCAGGGCCATGCCGGTCTGGCGCACTTCGGCGACGTTAGGATGATCGACCAGGTGCGCCGTGGCGCTGGCCATTCGCGAGGCCAGGGCCTTGTTGTTCTCGATCACTTTGTCCTGTTCGAAGATATCCAGGGTTGCCAGCGCCGCCGCACAGGCCAGCGGGTTGCCGGTGTAGCTGTGCGAGTGGAGGAAGGCGCGCAGGGTCGAGTAGTCGTCGTAGAAGGCGTTGTACACCTCGTCGGTGGTCAGGCACGCTGCCAGAGGCAGGTAGCCGCCGGTCAGGGCCTTGGACAGGCAGAGGAAGTCGGGGCGAATGCCGGCCTGTTCACAGGCGAACATCGTCCCGGTACGGCCGAAGCCAACGGCGATCTCGTCGTGGATCAGGTGCACGCCATAGCGGTCGCAGGCCTCGCGCAGCAGCTTGAGGTACACCGGGTGGTACATGCGCATGCCGCCCGCGCCCTGGATCAGCGGCTCGACGATTACTGCGGCGAGCGTGTCGTGATGCTCGGCCAGGGTCTGCTCCATGGCCGCGAACATCGCGCGCGAATGCTCTTCCCAGCTCACGCCTTGCGGGCGCAGGTAGCAATCGGGGCTTGGCACCTTGATGGTGTCGAGCAGCAGCGCCTTGTAGGTTTCGGTGAACAGCGGTACATCGCCCACCGACATCGCCGCGATGGTCTCGCCGTGGTAGCTGTTGCTCAGGGTGACGAAACGTTTTTTCTCTGGCAGGCCTTTGTTGAGCCAGTAGTGAAAGCTCATTTTCAGCGCCACTTCGATGCAGGACGAGCCATTATCGGCGTAGAAACACCGGGTCAGCCCTTCAGGCGTGATCTTCACCAGACGCTCGGATAGCTCGATCACTGGTTGGTGGCTGAAGCCCGCGAGGATCACGTGCTCAAGTTGATCGACCTGGTCCTTGATGCGTTGGTTGATCCGCGGATTGGCATGTCCGAAGACATTGACCCACCAGGAGCTGACCGCGTCGAGATAGCGTTTGCCTTCGAAGTCTTCCAGCCACACGCCTTCGCCGCGTTTGATCGGGATCAGCGGCAGTTGTTCATGGTCTTTCATCTGGGTGCAGGGGTGCCAAAGGACCTTCAGGTCACGTTGCATCCACTGTTGGTTGAGGCCCATTTCTATTCTCCTGGCGACGACAGCGCGGACATGCGGCGCAAGCCTATGCAATGCGTCGGTCGAGGACAACCCGTGACATGCAATCAGCTTCTGGCATCGCTAGCCGGGGGACTTGGCCTCGCGTATTCTTCGGCTACTCTTTCCAGGGGGAATCCCCCCCATCTTTCTGCTTTGATCCGGAGTTCGCCAACATGTCTGCTGGGTGGCTACGCGCCTGTGCGCTGGTAATGATAGGACTGTTCAGCGGCACTGCGCTGGCCAAGGACACATCCCCGACGGCGATCGTCGTCGGTGGTGGTCTGGCTGGCCTGACTGCCGCTTATGAATTGCAAGGCAAGGGCTGGCAGGTGACCCTGCTTGAGGCCAAGTCGGGTATGGGCGGGCGTTCCGGTCTGGCCACCAGCGAATGGATCGGTAACAGCAAGGCCCAGCCGATCCTCAACCAGTATCTCGATACTTTCAAGATCAGCACCCTGCCGGCGCCGGAATTCGTTCGTACCCCGGGTTACCTGATCGATGGCGAATATTTCAGTTCGACCGACCTTGCGACCAAGCAACCGGCGACCGCCGAGGCGCTCAAGCGCTATGAAAAGACCCTCGACGATCTGGCCCGTTCGATCGATGACCCGCTCAATCCTGCGGCCAACAGCACCCTGTTCGCCCTTGACCAGCTCAACGTCTCCGGCTGGCTGGACAAACTGCAGCTGCCGGCTACCGCCCGTCAATTGGTCAACCAGCAGATCCGTACCCGTTACGACGAGCCCTCGCGCCTGTCGCTGCTCTATTTCGCCCAACAGACCCGCGTCTATCGCGGTGTCAGCGACCGAGACCTGCGCGCCGCACGCCTGCCAGGCGGCAGCCCGGTGCTGGCCCAGGCGTTCGTCAAGCAGCTGAAGACCATCAAGACCAGCTCGCCGGTCAGTGCCATTACCCAGGACAAGGACGGCGTGACGGTCAAAGTCGGCAGCGTCGGTTATCAGGCCGATTACGTGGTGCTGGCCGTGCCGCTGCGCGCTCTGGCAAAGATTCAGATGACTCCCGGCCTGGACACCAAGCACCTGGCCGCCTTGAAGGGCACCAACTACGGCTGGCGTGACCAGCTGTTGCTGAAGTTCAAGCACCCGGTGTGGGAGAGCCGCGCGCGCATGTCCGGCGAAATTTACAGCAACACCGGTCTTGGCATGCTGTGGGTCGAGCCTGCGCTCAAAGGTGGCGCCAACGTAGTCATCAACCTGTCCGGTGACAACGCGCGCCTGCTGCAGGCCTTCGGTGACAAGCAGATGGTCGACCAGGTGTTGATCCGTATGCACGCGTTCTACCCGCAGGCGCGTGGCGCTTTCACCGGTTACGAAGTGCGCCGTTACAGCTCCGACGCCAACATGGGTGGTGCCTACCTGGCCTATGGCCCGGGCCAGATCAGCAAGTTCTGGCGTTTGTGGGAGCGTCCGGTGCAGCGTATTGCCTTTGCCGGCGAGCACACCGACGCACTGTATCCGGGCACCCTGGAAGGCGCCCTGCGCAGTGGCCAGCGTGCAGCCAGCCAGGTTCAGGATCTGGCGGCGGGCAAGTCGTTTGATCCCGTCAAGGCAGCTCCGGTTGCTGCAGCAGCAACTGCCGTAGCAGCCAACAAAGGCAACTTCTTCTCCAACCTGTTTGGTGGATCGTCCGACAAGTCCGCCAAGGCAGCGGAGCCGGCGAAGAAGGAAGAGAGCAAGCCGGGCTTCTTCTCGCGGATGTTCGGGGGGGGCGATAAGCCTGTCGAAAAAACTGAGCCCAAGCCCGCAGAAGCTGCTCAGGCGCCGGTTGCAGCACCTGCGCCAGTAGCCCCCCCAGTTGCCAAAGAGGAGCTGGTCAAGGCGGTACCTGCCAAGGCAGCCAAGCCAGCACCAGTGAAAAAGCCGGTGGCCAAGGCCGAGCAGGCGAAGAAGACCGCAGCCAAACCGGCGCCGGTCAAGAAACCGGTGGCCAACGTGCAGGCTAAAGCGCAGTAATTGCGCTGATTTCATCGCGGGCAAGCCCGCTCCCACAGTGGTACATCCAGTCTGTGGGAGCGGGCTTGCCCCGCGATGCTGCTACACCTGCCCTTACAGTTAATGTTTCCTTAATAGCACTGTTGAACACTAACAATCGTCTTTCTCGATCGTTTGTAGCGAATTTTTCCGCTTTAATTCGATAGATAATTCGTTAGTCTTGAGCACAGTTCTTACAGGGAAACATGGCAATGCAACTGCGCAACTCTTCTTCTCGCTACGGCCTGGTCAGTATCGTCATGCATTGGGGTGTGGCACTGGCAGTTTTCGGACTGTTCGGGCTGGGCCTGTGGATGATGGGCCTGGACTACTACAGTCCATGGCGCAAAGACGCCCCCGACCTGCACAAGAGTATCGGCCTGGTGTTACTGGCGGTGATGCTGGCACGCGTGGCCTGGCGCTTCATCAGCCCGCCACCACCGGCGCTGCCGAATCACGGCAGCATGACCCGCGCAGCCTCCAAAGCCGGGCACGGTCTACTTTACGTTGGCCTGTTCGCGGTGATGGTCGCCGGCTATCTGATTTCCACCGCAGACGGCGTTGGTATCCCGGTGTTTGGCCTGTTTGACGTGCCAGCGCTGGTCAGCAACTTGCCCGATCAGGCGGATGTCGCCGGTGAAGTCCATTTCTACCTGGCCTGGGGCCTGGTGATTTTTGCCGGTCTGCACGGCCTGGCAGCCCTGAAGCACCACTTTATCGACCGTGACGCGACCCTCAAACGCATGTTGGGCCGCAAAGCTTGATGTTCAACCTCCACTCCAAAGGGATATAGACGCATGTTGAAAAAGACTTTTGCCGCTCTGGCGCTCGGTACCGCACTGCTCTCGGCTGGCCAGGCCATGGCTGCAGACTACAAGATCGACAAGGAAGGCCAGCATGCCTTCGTAGACTGGAAGATCAGCCACCTGGGCTACAGCTTCATTCACGGTACCTTCAAGGATTTCGACGGTTCCTTCAGCTGGGATGCTGCCAAGCCTGAAGCCAGCAAGATCGCTGTCGACCTGAAAACCGCCAGCCTGTGGTCCAACCACGCCGAGCGTGACAAGCACATCGCCAGCAAAGATTTCCTCGATGTGAAGAAGTATCCAGAGGCCAAGTTCGTCTCCACCAGCGTCAAGTCGACTGGCGAGAAAACCGCTGATGTGACTGGCGACCTGACCATGCACGGCGTGACCAAGCCAGTCACCTTCAAGGCTACCTTCAACGGCGAAGGCAAGGATCCATGGGGCGGCGAGCGTGCCGGTTTCAACGCTACCACCACGCTGAACCTGAACGATTTCGGCATCAAAGGCCCAGGCGCTACTTCGCAGACCCTGGACCTGGATATCTCGATCGAAGGCATCAAGCAGAAGTAATTGTTGCCGCAGAAACAAGAACGCCGCCCCTAGGGGCGGCGTTCTTGTTTCTGCATGACTGGATCAGCGGTTACGCGTCAGCAGTGCAGGTTTCTCGCCACGTGGACGGCTTGGCAGTTGCTCAAGCTGTTCGGCAGTCGGGAAACGGTCGATTTTCGACTCTTTGTGCATGATCTTCGGTTGCGGCTGGCCTTCACGCGGATTGCGTACGGCTGGCTCGCCTGATGAGTTGTCACTGTTGGGACGACGATTGCGACCGCCACCACCGTCACGGCGTTGTTGACCACCGCCACCATTGCGTGAGCCGCCGCGTTTTTCACCAGAGGCCGAACCGCCAGTACCGCCACCGGTGCGTGGGCCGTTGTTGCGGCCTTGGCCGCCGCTACGTGGTTGGCCACTAGCGCCAGCGCCAGCGCCGGCACCGGTCTGGGCAGGAGCACCCGGACGACGATTGCGGCCCTGGCTGCCCTTGTTCTGGTAAGGGCTGACGTAGTCGGCGCGGTTGCCGAAGTTGTCCACTTCGTCATCCAGGAACTCTTCCGGATCACGATTGGCTGGCACCGATGGGAGACCGGCTTGGGCGGACTGAGGCTGACGTGGCTTTTTGCTGTCGCGTGGTTTGCGTTCCTGGCGGCCACCGGCAGATTTCTCTGCGGTTTTTTCCTTGTCTTTGTCGCGCCCTTTTTCCTTGCCCTGATCCTTGCCTTTGTCCTTGCGCCCACCGTTGCCGGTGTTGGTGCCGTCAGCACGCTGGCCACGGCCACCGCGAGGGTTGTTTTGCGGACGCTCGCGGGTCTCAGGCTTCTCGGCTTCAACCTTGGAGGCATCAAAGCCCATCAGGTCGCCATCCGGGATCTTCTGGCGAGTGACGCGCTCGATGCTCTTGAGCAGCTTTTCTTCATCCGGGGCGACCAGCGAGATCGCTTCACCCGAGCGACCGGCACGGCCGGTACGACCGATCCGGTGCACGTAATCTTCTTCGACGTTGGGCAGCTCGAAGTTGACCACATGCGGTAGTTGGTCGATATCCAGGCCACGGGCAGCGATATCGGTGGCAACCATGATGCGCACGGTGCCGGCCTTGAAGTCGGCCAGGGCCTTGGTGCGGGCATTCTGGCTCTTGTTACCGTGGATCGCGGCGGCGGTCAGGCCGTGCTTTTCCAGGTATTCGGCCAGGCGGTTGGCGCCGTGCTTGGTGCGGGTGAAGACCAGTACCTGTTCCCAGGCGCCGGTGGTGATCAGGTGGGCCAGCAGGGCGCGCTTATGGCTGGCCTGCAGGCGGTAGACACGCTGCTCGATCCGCTCGACCGTGGTGTTCGGCGGGGTGACCTCGATACGCTCGGGGTTGTGCAGCAGCTTGTCGGCAAGATCGGTGATGTCCTTGGAAAAGGTCGCCGAGAACAGCAGGTTCTGGCGCTTGGCCGGCAGGCGTGCGAGGACTTTCTTCACGTCGTGGATGAAGCCCATGTCGAGCATGCGGTCGGCTTCGTCCAGTACCAGGGTTTCGACGTGGGAGAGGTCGACACTGCCTTGACCAGCCAGGTCGAGCAAGCGGCCCGGGCAGGCCACCAGCACATCAACACCACGGGCCATGGCCTGAACCTGCGGGTTCATGCCGACGCCACCGAAGATGCAGGCGCTGACGAATTTGAGGTCGCGGGCATAAACCTTGAAGCTGTCATGCACCTGGGCGGCCAGTTCGCGCGTCGGGGTCAGCACCAGAACCCGCGGCTGGCGAGGGCCATGGCGCTGGGACTTGTCTGGGTGACCACCTGGAAACAGGCGCTCGAGGATCGGCAGGGCGAAACCACCGGTTTTACCAGTACCTGTCTGGGCGGCAACCATCAGGTCGCGACCTTGCAACACGGCGGGAATGGCCCGCTGTTGCACCGGAGTGGGCTGGGTATAGCCAGCAGCCTCGATGGCACTGACTAGAGCCTCGGAGAGACCGAGGGAAGCAAAGGACATGAGCAATCCTGTTCTTAGTGGGGGCTAAGCCCGATGGGATAATCTTGCCTGGCGCGACGGGCATCGGGTGATGCTATCGCGTCCGGTCCAGCAGGGTCTTCAATGCGCATCCGGAGTATGGCGGGCGGGCTCTTGGCCGCGCTGTCCTGCCGTCGGGATGCCTTTTGCAAGGCCGAGCGTCCGGGCGTAAGCCTGGCGGGAAGGCCAGAGTATAACAGAGCATTCAGGGCGTGCTGCGTTCCTGCTGCTCAACGGTGGTTCGAAAGTTTTCTATGGCACCGGCATAGCGGGCATTCAAGGCCGCATAGGCCGGCTCTTGTTTGAAACGGAGCAGCTCGGCGCTAAAGCGTTGAATCAGCCTGTCCATGCCGACATCGCGGCGTACCGCCAGGTACTGGCTCTGGCGGCTGACCACCAATGGCAGCTCGCTGATCTGTTGATCCAGGCCAAGATATTTGCTGAGGTAGCGACCGACGCGGCGGTCGGTGATCAGCAAGTCGATGCGCCCGCGCTGCAGTTTGCCGAAGTTGGCTTCATGGGTTGGCGCCGGCTCGCGGGTGAACAGTGGCGAATCGCTGAACGCTGGCGCATAGGAATAGCCAGGAGAGGTGCCGACGGTCAGGTCGTGCAGGTCTTGCAGGCTGTTGACCGGATGGGGTCGGGCATTGGCGTAGAACAGCACAAACTCCACGTCGGACAACGGCTCATCGGGGTAGAAGAGCTGATTGGCGCGTTGCTCGGTCTGGAAAATGTCCAGGATGCCATCCGCCAGGCCTTGGTCGATCATCGCCAGACAGCGTTTCCAGGGCAGGAACTGCCAGTCCACTTCCACGCCCAGGCGCTTGAACACCTCGGCAGTGACTTCGTAGTCGATGCCTTTTACCTGGCCGTTTTCTACGTAGACATAGGGTGCCCAGGGTTCGGTGACAATACGCAGCTTCTCGCCATGGGCTAACGCACTCAGGCAAGTGAGCAACAGGGCGGTCAAAAGGCGGGTGAAATCGGGCATGACTGGAGAGTACGACGTGCGCACGACGATGGCTAGTCGGCGTGCGCATTACCCTTGCCGGGGGTTCAGCGTTGTGATCGTTTTATCAGCAGATCACGAACGGTGCTGTGCTTGCTACCCAGGCTCAGGCGCATGCCAGGGTGCTCGAACCACTGGTGCAATTTGTTGTGGCATAACGGGTGTGAATGACGGGCATTGACGTTTTCCAGCGCTTTGCCCCACCAGGCGGGGGAACAGGCGCGATCGAACTCGTTGGGGTACTCGTAGCAGCCGTACATCAACTCACGCAGGAACTGGCGCTGCTCGCTGGGCAGGGTCAGGCTCAGCGCCTTGTAGCCCAAACGTTGCAGGGCTGGAGGCCTTGGCAGCTGGGCGTTGACCAGGACCACATCCTGCAGTGCCTGGCAACTCAGCGGCGCGTGCTGGTGCTTGGCCAGCCAGGCCTGGACCTTGGCCCTGAATAGCTGTTTGCGGCTCCAGTAATGATGCAGCAGGTCGGTGCACTGGTTGAGCTGCATGCGCCGATAGGCCGCCACGGCCAGGCAGAACTCTTCCAGGGTGTACGCGCCGTTGGCATGCGGGTAGTACTCATCCATCAGGGCGATGGAGTGGTCGAGCAGTGGCGCATCTTCCTGCATCAGGCCGATGACGCCAGAGTTAAGCATGGGCATCCGGTGGTCAGCCAGCCCACGCGCTTCAAGCAGCGGTGCCAGGCTCTGGTACAGCCGGCACTGCTTGTCGGCTCCAAAGTTGGCGCCGATGGCATTGCACAGCAGGGTGCCTGGCTTGATGCGTCGGAACAGCTCAATGGGCGATTGATGGAAGAACGTGTCGGTATCGATCAGCGCGGCCACAGGCGCGTTGGCCAGTACCTGGCGCAAGACGACGTGCTTGCTGCGAAAGTGATAACCGTGAGGCTGGTTCCAGGCTTCGCGGGTGGCGGCATCCAGTGTGTGGACGGTCACCGGAAGGTGCTGGTAAGGCTCGGTATTGTCACTGTAGACCTGAATATCCAGTGCTTCGCCCGGGGTTTTACGCAGGTTGGCCAGGGCGCTGACGATGCTGAACTGAGCTTCCTGATGATAAGTCTGAGCGCCGAAGGCCAGGTAAACCAGTTGTGGGCGAGACGGGGTATGTCCGTGTGGCATGAAGCACGATAGTCCGTTGGTTGGGGATGCAAAAAGGCCTCAGCGTAAACCAAGGCCTTTGCAGTATCCCACAGTAATTGTTACTGGCGGTGTAGTGCGTCGATCAACGGGGCAACTTGAGGTTGTTCCAGATCGCTAGGCTAGGGTCGGCCTGGTTCAGGGTGTAGAAGTGCAGCCCTGGTGCGCCGCCTTGCAGCAGTTGTTCGCACATGCGGGTGATGACCTCTTCGCCAAACTTCTGGATGCTGTTGACGTCATCGCCATAGGCTTCCAGTTGCTTGCGGATCCAGCGGGGGATCTCGGCGCCGCAGGCGTCGGAGAAGCGTGCCAGCTTGCTGTAGTTGGTGATCGGCATGATCCCCGGTACCACAGGAATATCCACACCCATCTGCTGCACGCGCTCGACGAAGTAGAAGTAACTGTCGGCGTTGAAGAAGTACTGGGTGATGGCGCTGTTGGCGCCGGCGTTGGCCTTGCGCACGAAGTTCTTCAGATCATCTTCGAAGTTGCGTGCCTGGGGATGCATCTCCGGGTAGGCGGCGATTTCGACATGGAAGTGATCGCCGCTTTCCTGGCGGATGAACTCGACCAGTTCGTTGGCGTAGCGCAGTTCGCCGCTGGCCATGCCCATGCCGGAGGGCAGGTCACCGCGCAGGGCAACGATGCGCTGGATGCCGGCGGCCTTGTACAGAGTCAGCAGGCTGCGCAGGTCTTCCTTGCTGTCACCGACACAGGACAGGTGCGGTGCGGCAGGAATCTTCACTTCGCTTTCCAGCTGCAGCACGGTGTTCAGCGTGCGGTCGCGGGTCGAGCCACCGGCGCCGTAGGTGCAGGAGAAGAAATCCGGGTTGTAGCTGGCCAGCTGACGGGCAGTGGCGAGCAGTTTTTCATGTCCAGCATCGGTCTTGGTCGGGAAGAACTCGAAGCTGTAACGACGTTCCTGAGACATGGCGAAATCCTGGTAAACCGATCAAGCAGGCCAGCCCTGAAGCTGGCTTACAGAAAAAAGCCGGTATCGCTTGCAGCGACACCGGCTTTGGCCCATCAGTAGCGGTAGGCGTGTGGCTTGAATGGCCCTTCAACAGTGACGCCGATGTATTCGGCCTGCTGTGGGGTCAATTGGGTCACCACACCACCGAAGCCGCGGACCATTTCCAGGGCCACTTCTTCGTCGAGTTTCTTCGGCAGCACTTCGACAGTCAGGCGCTCGGCTTTCTGAGCGGCTGGCAGGTCGGCGTACTTCTGGCCGAACAGGAAGATCTGCGCCAGTACCTGGTTGGCGAACGAACCATCCATGATGCGGCTTGGGTGGCCAGTGGCGTTACCCAGGTTCACCAGGCGCCCTTCGGCCAGCAGGATCAGGTAGTCGTCGTTTTGCGGGTCGAAATCGCCAGCGCCGGTACGGTGGACCTTGTGTACCTGCGGCTTGACCTCTTCCCAGGCCCAGTTCTTGCGCATGAAAGCGGTGTCGATTTCATTGTCGAAGTGACCAATGTTGCAGACCACGGCACGCTTTTTCAGGGCTTTGAGCATGTTGGCGTCGCAGACATTGACGTTGCCAGTGGTGGTCACGATCAGGTCGATCTTGCCCAGCAGTGCTTTGTCGATGCTTGCTTCAGTGCCATTGTTGATACCGTCGATGAACGGCGAGACCAGTTCGAAACCGTCCATGCAGGCTTGCATGGCGCAGATCGGGTCGACTTCGCTGACCTTGACGATCATGCCTTCCTGACGCAGCGACTGGGCCGAACCCTTGCCCACATCACCGTAGCCGATGACCAGGGCTTGCTTGCCCGACAGCAGGTGGTCGGTACCGCGCTTGATCGCATCATTGAGGCTGTGACGGCAACCGTACTTGTTGTCGTTCTTGCTCTTGGTAACCGAGTCGTTGACGTTGATCGCCGGGATTTTCAGCTCGCCCTTGGCCAGCATGTCCAGCAGGCGGTGTACGCCAGTGGTGGTCTCTTCGGTTACGCCGTGAACGCGGTCGAGAACGGCCGGGTATTTCTTGTGCAGCAACTCGGTCAGGTCACCGCCGTCGTCGAGGATCATGTTGGCATCCCATGGTGCGCCATCCTTGAGGATGGTTTGCTCCAGGCACCACTCGTACTCTTCTTCGGTTTCGCCTTTCCAGGCAAACACCGGGATACCGGCAGCGGCGATCGAGGCTGCGGCCTGGTCCTGGGTGGAGAAGATGTTGCAGGACGACCAGCGTACTTCGGCACCCAGGGCAACCAGGGTTTCGATCAGCACGGCAGTCTGGATGGTCATATGGATGCAGCCGAGGATCTTCGCACCTTTGAGCGGTTGCTCTTGCAGGTACTTGCGGCGCAGGCCCATCAGTGCAGGCATTTCCGATTCGGCGATGATGGTTTCGCGACGACCCCAGGCAGCCAGGGAGATGTCAGCGACTTTGAAATCGGTAAAACCGGCAGGCGTGTTTACAGCGCTCATGAAGAGCCTCCATTCGTAGTGTGCGAATGGGCGCCGTTGTGCGTTTAGTGTCGGCAGGCAAGCCTGGCCAGACAACGCCCTATCCGAGCCTGACAGGTTGAACCTGCTGCAGCGCCCCTCGGACAGGTGGCGGGAACGGTATCAAGTGAAGATGACCGTTTTAAAGCGATGGCGATTATAGCCGCGCCTGCGCATCTGCCCAAGGCTTTCTGTCGATTAATCGAGACCATAGTCGATGTTAAATGGAGCAGGGCGACAGGCTCTGCCATGATTACCGTCATCGATTGGCAAGACGGTCAGGAGTAAATATGAATTTTCACACCCGCAAATGGGTCAAGCCCGAAGACCTCAACCCCAATGGCACGCTGTTCGGCGGCAGCCTGCTGCGCTGGATCGATGAAGAGGCGGCGATCTATGCGATCGTCCAGTTGGGCAACCAGCGTGTGGTGACCAAGTACATCTCGGAGATCAACTTTGTCAGCGCTTCGCGCCAGGGCGACATCATCGAGCTGGGCATCACCGCCACGGAGTTCGGCCGCACCTCCATCACCCTCAAGTGCGAAGTGCGCAACAAGATTACCCGCAAGAGCATCCTGACCGTTGATCGCATGGTCTTCGTCAACCTTGGTGAGGACGGCTTGCCGGCAGCCCACGGGCGGACTGAAATCAAGTACGTTCAGGACCAGTTCCCGGACAGCGCGGTGGAGTAGTAAACACATCGAGGGGCAAGTCGGATCGCGATAAGGCCTCAAGGCTGCTCGGTAACTCCGCGCACCACCCGCCCGATCGTCAACCCCTGCAACAGAATCGATGACAGCACCACGATGTAGGTGATGCTCAGCAACAGGTCACGTTCGCTGCCTGCCGGCAGCGACAGGGCCAGGGCTACTGACACACCACCGCGCAAGCCACCCCAGGTCAGCACCCGCACGGTGCCGCGCGGCACTGTGCGCCAGCGACGCAGCATGACGATGGCCGGCGCCACAGTCAGCAGACGCGACAGCAGGATCGCCATTGCCAGCACCGCGGCCGCAGTCAGGTGCATCCACGAGAACGGCAGCAGCAACAGCTCCAGGCCGATCAGGGCGAACAGCAACGCATTGAGCATGTCATCGATCAGCTCCCAGAAGCCGTCCAGGTAACGGCGGGTCATCTCGTTCATCGCCAGGTTGCGTCCCAGGTTGCCGATGATCAGACCCGCCACCACCATCGCGATCGGTGCCGAAACATGCAGCTCGTAGGCCATGGCCGAGCCGCCGATGACCAGCGCCAGGGTGAGCATGACCTCGACCTGGTATTGCTCGATGCTTTTGATCATGCGGTAAGTCACGTAGCCGATCAGGCCGCCAAACAGCGCCCCACCGATAGCTTCGCGGGCGAACAGGATGGCGGTGTCGGCGACGCTTGGGGATTCACCCAATTGAGCAATGCCCAGTAACACGGTGAAGACCACCACGGCGGTACCGTCATTGAACAGCGACTCACCGACAATCGTGGTTTTCAGTGGTTTCGAGGCGTTGGCGGTACGCAGGGCGCCGAGTACGGCAATGGGGTCGGTTGGCGAAATCAAGGCGCCGAACAGCAAGCAGTAGAGCAGGCTGACGTGCCAGCCGAACAGGGCAAAGATCCAGTGGGCCAGGTAGCCGATGAGCACAGTAGCGATCAGTACGCCGACGGTGGCCAGCAGGCCGATCGGCCAGCGGTAACTGCGCAGGTCGGCGAGGTTGACGTGCAAGGCGCCAGCGAACAGTAGGAACGACAGCATCCAGTGCATCAGCAAGTCGTTGAAGTCGATCTGGCTCATCAAGCCTTGCACGCGATCTTCCAATCCAGGATAGCCAATGACACTCAGGCCTTGCAGCAGCAGCGAGAAGAACAAGGCCGTGACCATCACGCCGATGGTTGGCGGCAGGCCGATAAAGCGGTAGTTCAGATAGGTGAGAAGTGTGGTCAGACAGATAAACGCAGCAACAAGCTCAAGCATTCGGGGTCCTGTAGTGGCTTTGGATTTGGCACCCGATCCCATCGGGCAGGTCTTGGATGGTCTTTCGAAGGCTTGAGGGCACAGTTTTTTGGCTGCAGGCGTTGACTGCGCTGTACGGATTTCGTTTCCACAGCGCTCGATTGTGCGCGACGTGGCGCCGAGGGAAATGCTTAGATAGCGGCTGGCCATTGATGACCCGACCTGCACTGCCAAGGACCTTCGCGTGTTAGCCACCTCTCTGGTGCTGGTTGCCGCATTGCTGCACGCAACCTGGAACACCCTGATCAAATTCAGCGGCGAGCGTCTGCTGGTCATCGCCAGCATGGACGCGGTGGCGTTGCTGTTTGCCCTGGTGATGGTTGCCTTCGTGCAGCTCCCGCCCGTTGAGGTCTGGCCGTGGTTGCTGGCGTCTGCTTTGTTCGAGCAGTTTTACCGAGTCCTGTTGATCAAGGCCTACCGGGTGGGTGATCTGGGGCTGGTCTATCCGCTGATGCGCGGTCTCTCACCCTTGGTCGTGTTGGCACTGACGTTGACCTTCGCTGGTGAAACATTAACCAGCCAGCAAATCATCGGCATTCTGTTGATCCCCTGTGGCATGGCCTGCTTGCTCTGGCAGGGCGGTGGCGGCGATCGTCTGCCGTGGTCGATGCTGCCAGTGGTGGCCTTGATCGGGCTATGTATCGGTTGCTACACCTGGTTCGACGGCCAGGCGATCCGGCTCTGGTCGCAGCCTTTGGACTATCTTGTCTGGTTGACGCTGCTCAGTGCCTGGCCGTTTCCGTTGCTGGCCGGTGTCGCCCGGCGCGCGCCCTTCATGCTGTTCTGGCGCGTGCAGTGGCGGCTCGGCTTGACGGTCGGTTCCTGCGTGTTGCTCAGCTATGCCCTGGTGCTCTGGGCCATGCAGCTGGGGTCGGTGGCTGAAGCTGCGGCGTTGCGTGAGGTCAGCGTGATACTGGTGGTGCTGTTCGGTATGCGCTACCTAAAAGAACCTTTTGGCGGCCCCAGACTCTTAGCTTGTGCCCTGGTGCTGATCGGCATGTTGATCATGAAACTTTGATGCTCCAAACGACAAGGACTTAGCCATGACCGTTGCTTTCTGGTGTGTATTGATTGCGTTGATTCTGCCGATCCTGTGTACCAGCATCGCCAAGTTCAGCAGCGGACGTTTCAATCTGCGCCAGAACCACGATCCGCGGGCATTTCTCGACAAGCTCGAGGGTTTGCCGCGTCGTGCCCATGCTGCGCAGCTGAACAGCTTCGAAGCCTTTCCGGCGTTTGCCGCAGCGGTGATCATCGCCGACATCGTCGGCAATGCCGAGCAAGTGACCCAGGACGTGCTGGCGGTGCTGTACATCACCAGCCGTCTGCTCTACATCATTTGCTACCTGGCCGACTGGGCCGCCCTGCGTTCGCTGGTCTGGTTCGTCGGCCTTGGCCTGGTGGTGTCATTTTTTTTCGTTTCGATCTAAGACCGATCAAGGCACTTTGGGTACCTCCGGCAACGCCGCGCCCTTGGGCCAGAGCAGCCAGATCTGTCCCTGCTGCTTCATGTTGCCGGCGAGCTCGCCCGCTTCGGCACCAGTACCCCAGAACAGGTCGGCTCGCACTTCGCCAGTGATCGCGCCACCAGTGTCCTGGGCGGCAACCGGGCGTACCACAGGGGCACCGTCGGGACGGGTAGTCGATAGCCATAGCAGGCTGCCCAGTGGGATCACCTTGCGGTCAATGGCAACGCTGTAGCCCGCAGTCAGTGGCACATTGAGCGAGCCGCGCGGGCCTTCATTGCTGTCCGGCCGGGTGCTGAAGAACACATAGCTGGGGTTGCTCGCCAATAGTTCAGGCACCCGCGTCGGGTTGGCCTGGGCCCAGGCATGAATGCTGCCCATGGTGACCTCTTCTTTTTTCAGCTGACCCTGTTCGACCAGCCATCGCCCCACAGGACGATAGGGGTGGCCGTTCTGGTCGGCGTAACCAACGCGCAACTGGCGACCGTTGTCAAGCTGGATCCGCCCGGAGCCCTGGATCTGCAGGAACTGCAGGTCCATAGGGTCGGTCAGCCAGGCTAGCACAGGGGCGGGTACACCTTGTTGGTTGATCACTTGCGCAGTGTCGTAGGGCTTAAGGGTGCGCCCTTCCAGGCGACCGCGTAGACGTTTGCCCTTGAGTTCCGGGTAAACGCTGTCCAGGGCCACCACGATCATGTCATCGGGCACACCATAGACGGGGACGTGCGCGCTGTCGGTCTGGGTCAGGCTGCCGGGGTAGACCGGCTCGTAGTAACCAGTGATCAGGCCGTTGGCGCTGTTTTCGCCCGAGCGCATGCTGTAGACGTCCAGCTGACCTTGGAGAAAGCTGCGTACCTGTGCGCTGTCGCTCGGCACATTGGCCGCCGCCGCGCAGGTATTGGCCCAGATGGCGTCGCGCTTGAGGCGCTCACAGGCGCTGCGCCAGGCTTCGAAGCCGGCCAGCAGATCGCTGTCGCTGACCTGGGGCAGGTCTTTCCAGGTGCTGCTGACATAGGTGGCGAGCGCGTGAGGCTTGGGCTTTTCCGGGCCGCCACCGTTGCAACCGGCGAGCAGCGCCAGTACCGAGAGCGACCATCCCAGATGGCGCAGGGAAAATTTCATGAACAGGGTTTCCTTGGCGGTTTGACTGGGGTTCAGCTGCCCAGGCAAACCGTAGTTTTATTAAGGGTATTGGTCTTTGGCGATGAGGCGAGGATACTGGCCGCCTTTTTTCCGTGAGCCGAAGTTACCATGATGCTCAAGCGACTTTCTGTTGTAGTGCTGGCCTGCCTGACTCTGACCGCCTGCGGTGGTGTCGATCCCAACTCGCCACTGGGCCAGCGCAAGACGATTTTCAAACAGATGCTCAAGACCAGTGAAGACCTGGGCGGCATGCTGCGTGGGCGGCTGGCCTTTGACGGGCAGAAGTTCGCCGACGGCGCGGTCAAGCTCGACAGCTTGTCCCGTGAGCCGTGGAAGCATTTTCCGCAGGTTCGCGAAGACGATGAAACCAGCGCTCGTGCAGAGGTCTGGGAGAAACAGGCACGTTTCCAGGACCTGGCTCGCCAACTGGAAATGGCTACCGGTGAGTTGGTTGCTGTTACTCGCACCCAGCCGCTGAAGGCAGCGGATCTGGCTACGCCGACTGACAAGGTTGAAGCCGCTTGTAAGGCTTGTCATACCGAATTTCGTAACCATTGATGACGCAATCGCAGGGCAAGCCCGTTCCTGCAGTGGGCTGGCCCCGCGATTAATGCGGCGACTTATTTATCGAGTGCATCCAGCGCTTCTTGCAGTTCTTTCTTGGATTCAGCCAGTTTGTCTTTGCGCTTGTTGATCTTCTCCGCGTCGCCCTTCTTCATGGCCTTGTCCAGGTCTTTGGTGCGCTGTGTCACTTCGTGACGGGCGTCGAGTACTTTCTGTTCGCGCTCTTTTTTCAGGCCGGCGTCCGTGCAGTGCTCGTTGACTTCACTCAGGGCTTTCTCAAGGCCGGCCTTTTCGAAAGGATTGATGGACTTATCAATCTGTTGCTGGATGTCGGCTTTCTTGGCAGCACAGCCAGTCAGGTCGTTTGCCTCTGGCGCCGCCTGCAAAGAGCTGGCAGCCAGACCAAATGCAGTCATCAGTACGAGCGAAGAAAAGAGTTTCATGGGCGCCTCCATTCGGGACATGGCAGAAAAGTTGGGGGGAATCCTGCCCTGATTTCCCGATTTAAGGAACCCTCGGTGGGCCCTTCAGCTGCACTGCAGGAAAAATCCTACATTTGCAGGTGGAATCCTTCGATGCCTTGAGCTCGTAGTTGCTCAGCCAGCGCTTGCACCTGCGGATGGGCGAAGAAGGCCAGTAATTGTTCGGCGCGTGTGGTTCCGACACCCGTCACGCGGGACCACTGATCGGCAGTCCTGGTGGCCAGTGAGGGCCAATCAACGCCCAGTTCAGCATTGCGCGGTGCCGGTGGTCCCAAGGCCTGAAGCCACTGGCGGAAGGGGCGGGTGCGAGCACTGTCGAAGCCTTGCACTAGCCGCGCGGCACTGGCTGCATTGAAACCGGGTAGCTGGCGCAGTTGTTCGTCGGTCACTGTCAGCCAGTCGGCCAGGGTGTTGACCAGGCCTGCCTGTACCAGGTTGCGCCAGGTCGCAACGCCCACCCGCGGTATATCCAGCCCGTGCTTGCCGCTTAGCCAGGCGAGTCGGGCGATAAACTGTTCTTCGCAGCCGGGACTGGCCTGCCAGCAGCTCAAGGCATGAAATTGCCCGATTGCCGGAGGCTCCACCAGCTGGCGATCAACGCCGCGATGCACCACCTGCTCCAGGCGCGGGATAGTCAGCCCGGCCAGGCTGATCGCCACTTGGTCACCCGGGCGGATGTCCAGCGATTGCCAGCGTGGCAGCGAGCCCAGACTGACCTGGGTGATGCGTCGGTCATCGAGCATAACCGGCATCAACTGCAACACGGGCGTGACCTTGCCAGTGCGTCCGATCCGGAAGTGCACCTCGCGGACTTCGGCCAGTGCCTGGGCGAAAGGGTGTTTCCAGGCGGCGATCCAGTAAGGTGCGTTGGCCCGCCAGCGTTCGGCCGGTGGGCGGTTGTCTTGACGCAGGATTACGCCGTCGGTGGCGAATGGCAGAGGTGAGCGGTACCAGTGCTGACGCCAGTGGGCGGCGTCGGCCTGGCTGGCGATGGCGACGCTATAGCGCTGGCTGTCGGTGAAGCCCAGCGCTGCCAGTCTGGCCAGACGTTCGGCCTGGGTGTTCGGGCCTTCGGGCCAGTCCCAGACAAACAGGCCGATGCCGGCCCCCTGCTCGGCGCTCAATTGCTTGCGCGCCATCAGCCCGGCCACAGTGCCGCGAGCGTTCAGCCCTCCAGCAGCCGACTGCACATGGCCGTCGAGGCGCCAGTACAGTTCGCCTTGCAAGGTGAGATCGAGTGGCGTGGGCAGTTGCCGGGTTATGCCGTCGAGAAAAGGAATGTGCCGGCTCCAGTCATGTCCCTGGACGCCATCTCCACGGCTGAGCAGTTGCAGCAGCTGGCCCTGGCGAAACACCAGGGTGACAGCGACACCATCCACCTTGGGCTGGATCCAGATGTTCTGTTTGCCACGTATCCACTGAGCGACTGCCTGATCGCCGGCCAGCTTGTCGACGCCAGTGTGCGCAACAGGATGGGTGATCGGGCCGCGGGCGCTGACGAGCGGGTTGTCGACGGGCTGTTGGTCGAAGCAGCCCTGGAGGTGTTTCAGGCGCTGGCGGCTCTGGTCGTAGATATCGTCAGCCACCAGTGAGATGCCCAGGCGATGGTAATGCTCATCCCATTTGGCCAAGGTTTCACGCAACCGTTCGGCCTCGTTGCGAGCACGGTCGATAGGCCAGGCGGGGCATTCCTCGGCCTGGCTTGTGGATAAGTTCAGGGCAAACAGAAGATAAACGAGCAGTTTGAGCAACATGGCCAGCATCCTTGCTTGGCAATATGGAACTCTCAGCCTAGGCAATAGGTGCTTAGAGCATCGTTGTCGGTTGTCAGCTGATATGTCACAAAAAAGCCCCAGCCGATTACTCGGCTGAGGCTTCTCTTGTCGCTTGCAGCTTAACGCTTGCAGCTCACCCTTACAGACCGGCAGCAGCGCGCAAGGCGTCGATGCGGTCAGTGCGTTCCCAGGTGAAGGTGGTGAAGGTGTCGTCGCCGACCGTCTTCTGCTGCGGGATACGGCCGAAGTGACCGTAGGCGGCAGTTTCCTGGTACATCGGGTGCAGCAGGTCGAGCATGGTGGTGATCGCGTACGGACGCAGGTCGAAGCACTCACGTACCAGCTGGACGATCTTGTCGTCGGAGATCTTGCCGGTGCCGAAGGTGTTCAGCGAGATGGAGGTCGGCTGAGCTACACCGATGGCATAGGAAACCTGGATCTCGCAACGCTCGGCCAGGCCTGCGGCGACGATGTTCTTGGCCACGTAGCGACCGGCGTAAGCGGCGGAACGGTCAACCTTGGACGGGTCTTTGCCGGAGAATGCGCCACCGCCGTGACGGGCCATGCCGCCATAGCTGTCGACGATGATCTTGCGGCCGGTCAGGCCGCAGTCGCCGACTGGGCCACCGATGATGAACTGGCCGGTCGGGTTGATGTGGAACTGGGTGTCTTTGTGCAGCAGTTCGGCAGGCAGGGTGTGCTTGACGATCAGCTCCATGACGGCTTCCTGCAGGTCTTTCTGCGAGACTTCAGGGTTGTGTTGAGTTGACAGGACCACAGCGTCGATACCGACGACTTTGCCGCCTTCGTAACGGCAGGTAACCTGCGACTTGGCATCCGGGCGCAGCCACGGCAGCAGGCCGGACTTGCGTGCTTCGGCCTGACGTTCGACCAGGCGATGCGAGAAGCAGATCGGCGCCGGCATCAGCACGTCGGTTTCGTTGCTGGCATAACCGAACATCAGGCCCTGGTCGCCAGCGCCCTGGTCCTCCGGCTTGCTGCGGTCAACGCCCTGGGCGATGTCTACCGATTGCTTGCCGATAATGTTCATGACCGCGCAGGTGGCGCCGTCGAAGCCGACGTCGGAGCTGTTGTAGCCAATGTCGACGATGACTTTACGGACGATCTCTTCCAGGTCGACCCAGGCTGAGGTGGTGACTTCACCCGCGATGATCGCCACGCCAGTTTTCACCAGGGTTTCGCAGGCCACGCGTGCGTATTTGTCCTGGGTGATGATGGCGTCCAGCACGGCGTCCGAAATCTGGTCGGCGATTTTGTCCGGATGCCCTTCAGACACGGACTCGGAGGTGAAAAGGGAGTATTCGCTCATCTCGACGGGTTCCTAAAATTTACCGATGTTGAGTGTCGCCAGCCGGTCGCTGAAAGTGGCGAACCTGAATCTGGAAACCATTACGTAAGCCCACATAGAGGCTGTCCCCGGGGGCCAGTCCGGCAGCGCTGGCCCAACGGGCCAGGTCATCCTGTTCAAAGCCCAGCCAGATATCGCCACAGGCCTCTCTGGCCCAGCTCTGGTCGTGGCTGCACAACTCTGTTACCAGCAGGCTGCCGCCTGCTTTCACACGGTTGGCCAGCTGCCGCAGGGCGTCGGCCGGGGCGCTGAAATGATGCAGGACCATGTTCAGCACTACGCAGTCGGCTTCCACATCCGTTGCACTGAGTGCATCGGCCAACTGCAGATTCACATTAGCCAGGTCTTCGCGCTGACAGACCTGGCGCGCCAGCTCGAGCATGGTCGGGCTGTTGTCCAGTGCGGTGACCCGAACGAAACGCCGGGCCAGTTCGGGAAGAAACTCGCCATCGCCAGGGCCCACTTCAAGGGCGCTGGCGTCAGCGCCGAAGCTGAGTTTGTCGAGCAGGGCCAGAAGGCTTTCGCGGTACTGGGGCAGCCCGGCGATCAGGTCCTGCTGGGCACGGAACTTCTCTTCGACACGCAGGAAGAAGTCCTGGCTGGTAGCGGCCCGGCGTTGCTGGACCTGGCCGATACGCTCCTGCACTTCATCCGCCAGGCTAAGGCCGTCGACCTCTTCGAGCAGCGCTGCATGCAGCCTGCCGCCCAGGCGCAGGCCATCGGGGAGGGCGCGACGATAGAAAATCGCATTGCCTTCGCGCCGGGTTGCTACCAACCCGGCCTGGGCCAGCACCTTGAGGTGGTGGCTCATGCCCGACTGGCCGATAGCGAAGATCTGCGCCAGTTCCAGCACGCCGAACGAGTCGTTGGCCAGAGCCCGTAAAACGTTCAGGCGCAGCGGGTCGCCGCTGGCTTTGCACAGGGCGGCCAGCTCGTCGCTTTGCTCGGGGCGGATTGACGGCGCAGGTAGATTCATGGGACGGCAGTCTAGACAGGGCACCCCTAGGCTGCAAGAGCAATATCAAAAAGTTTTGATATTGCGCGATAAGCGGGGCAATTCGTCGCAGGTCGTACGACGGTTCCTGCTGTTTGCCCGGGTTAACGCCTGATTCTTCTCACAAACACAGGAAAATCATGCTGCATCGACCATCCGTCATTGCCCCCGGGCACATGCCTGGGCGAAAATGGCCGCCTTTTTTCGTTTCATAATTAATTCAAGCCCCAGGAGATAAGCGATGCCCAGCCGTCGTGAGCGTGCCAACGCCATTCGTGCCCTCAGCATGGATGCCGTGCAAAAGGCCAACAGCGGCCATCCAGGTGCCCCTATGGGCATGGCGGATATCGCCGAGGTTCTTTGGCGCGACTATCTGAAGCACAGCCCGAGCAACCCGAACTTTGCTGACCGTGACCGCTTCGTGCTGTCCAACGGTCACGGCTCGATGCTGATCTATTCGCTGCTGCATCTGACCGGCTATGACGTCACCATCGATGACCTCAAGGCCTTCCGTCAGCTGCACAGCCGCACCCCGGGCCACCCGGAGTTCGGTTATACCCCAGGCGTCGAGACCACTACCGGCCCGCTTGGCCAGGGCCTGGCCAACGCCGTTGGTTTCGCCATTGCCGAAAAGGTCATGGGTGCCCAGTTCAACCGCCCAGGCCATAACATCGTCGACCACCACACCTATGTGTTCCTGGGTGACGGTTGCATGATGGAAGGCATTTCCCACGAAGTCGCTTCCCTGGCCGGTACTCTGGGCCTGGGCAAGCTGATCGCCTTCTATGATGACAATGGCATCTCCATCGACGGCGAAGTCGAAGGCTGGTTCACCGATGACACGCCGAAGCGTTTCGAAGCCTACGGTTGGCAGGTGATCCGCAATGTCGACGGTCATGATCCTGAAGAGATCAAGACCGCCATCGACACCGCGCGCAAGAGCGAGCAACCGACCCTGATCTGCTGCAAGACCATTATTGGTTTCGGTTCGCCGAACAAGCAGGGCAAGGAAGATTGCCACGGTGCTCCGTTGGGCAACGACGAAATCGCCCTGGCCCGCAAGGAACTGAACTGGAACCACGGTCCGTTCGAAATCCCGGCTAACATCTACGCCGAGTGGGACGCCAAAGAAGCCGGCAAGGCCGTTGAGGCCGAGTGGGACAAGCGTTTCGCCGCCTACGCCGCCGCCTTCCCTGAGCTGGCCAGCGAGCTGAAGCGCCGTCTGAGCGGCGAGCTGCCAGCAGACTTCTCCGAGAAGGCCACTGCCTACATCGCTGAAGTCGCGGCCAAAGGCGAAACCATCGCCAGCCGTAAAGCCAGCCAGAACACCCTGAATGCCTTCGGCCCGCTGCTGCCAGAATTCCTCGGCGGCTCGGCGGACCTGGCCGGTTCCAACCTGACCCTGTGGAAAGGTTGCAAGGGCGTCAGCGCTGAAGATGCCAGCGGCAACTACATGTACTACGGCGTGCGCGAGTTCGGCATGACCGCGATCATGAACGGCGTTGCCTTGCACGGCGGCCTGGTGCCTTACGGCGCAACCTTCCTGATGTTCATGGAATACGCCCGCAACGCTGTGCGCATGTCGGCGCTGATGAAGCAGCGTGTGATCCACGTCTACACCCACGACTCCATCGGTCTGGGCGAAGACGGCCCGACGCACCAGCCGATCGAACAACTGACCAGCCTGCGCAGCACGCCGAACCTCGATACCTGGCGCCCAGCCGACGCGGTCGAGTCGGCGGTGTCCTGGAAGCATGCGCTGGAGCGTAAGGACGGCCCATCGGCGCTGATCTTCTCGCGTCAAAATCTGCAGCACCAAACCCGTGATGCTGGCCAGATCGCCGACATCAGCCGTGGTGGCTATGTGTTGAAAGACTGCGCAGGCGAGCCTGAGCTGATTCTGATCGCCACCGGTTCCGAAGTGGGCCTGGCTGTTCAGGCCTTCGACAAGCTGACCGAGCAAGGCCGCAAGGCCCGCGTCGTTTCGATGCCGTGCACCAGCGTGTTCGATGCTCAAGATGCTGCCTACAAGCAGTCGGTGCTGCCAGTACAGGTCGGTGCGCGTATCGCGATCGAAGCGGCGCATGCCGACTTCTGGTACAAGTACGTCGGCCTCGAAGGTCGTGTGATCGGCATGACCACCTACGGCGAGTCGGCCCCGGCGGCTGCTTTGTTCGAAGAGTTCGGCTTCACCTTGGAGAACATCCTGGGTACTGCTGAAGAACTGCTGGAAGACTGATCCTGGCTGTGCTGGATTGATCGCGGGGCAAGCCCGCTCCCACAGGTATCTGATGTGGGAGCGGGCTTGCCCCGCGATTTGCAGATAACGCTTCTGTTCCGTGAGCATCCCATGCCCCAACCGCGTCCTTACAAAGTTGCACTCAACGGCTACGGCCGTATCGGTCGTTGCGTCTTGCGCGCACTCTTTGAACGGGGAGCGAAGGCGGGCTTCGAGATCGTCGCACTGAACGACCTGGCCGATCAGGCCAGTATCGAATACCTGACACGCTTCGACTCCACCCACGGGCGTTTCCCCGGTGAGGTGAAGGTCGATGGCGACTGTCTGCATATCAATGGCGACTGCGTAAAAGTCTTGCGCAGCGCCACCCCGGAAGGTATCGACTGGGCGGCACTTGACGTCGACCTGGTACTGGAGTGTTCCGGTGCCTACAACACCCGAGCCGACGCCCAGCGTTTCCTCGACGCCGGTGCACCGCGGGTGCTGTTCTCGCAGCCGATGGCCAGTGAAGTTGACGTCGATGCGACGATTGTCTACGGCATCAACCAAGGTTGCCTGGATGGCAGCGAGCGCCTGGTCTCCAACGCCTCCTGCACCACCAACTGCGGTGTGCCGCTGCTGCGCGTGCTGGACCAGGCCTTTGGCCTTGAGTACGTGTCGATCACCACGATCCACTCTGCCATGAACGATCAGCCGGTTATCGATGCCTATCACCATGAAGACCTGCGCCGTACCCGCTCGGCGTTCCAGTCGGTGATTCCGGTGTCCACCGGGCTGGCCCGCGGTATCGAGCGCCTGCTCCCGGAACTTGCCGGGCGAATTCAGGCCAAAGCCGTACGCGTGCCGACCGTCAACGTGTCGTGCCTGGACATCACCTTGCAGACCTCCTGCGACACCAGCGCGGCCGAGGTCAATCAGGTGTTGCGTGAGGCGGCCCTGAGCGGACCGCTCAAGGGCTTGCTGGCCTACACTGAACTGCCGCACGCCAGTTGTGATTTCAACCATGACCCCCATTCGGCGATTGTCGATGCCAGTCAGACCCGCGTTTCCGGCCCCCGGCTGGTCAACCTGTTGGCCTGGTTCGACAACGAATGGGGGTTTGCCAACCGTATGCTCGACGTTGCCGATCATTTTCTGCACGTCGTCAATCAAACTCGCTCCACTTGTAAACAGCCCTGAAGGACTGCACTCATGACCGTGTTGAAGATGACCGACCTCGATCTGCAAGGTAAGCGCGTACTGATCCGCGAAGACCTCAACGTGCCTGTGAAGGACGGTGTGGTTACCAGTGATGCGCGTATCCTCGCTTCGCTGCCGACCATCAAGCTGGCGCTGGAAAAAGGCGCGGCCGTGATGGTCTGCTCGCACCTGGGGCGCCCGACCGAAGGCGAGTTCTCGGCCGAGAACAGCCTCAAGCCGGTTGCCGACTACCTGAGCAAGGCCCTGGGCCGCGAAGTACCGCTGGTTGCGGACTACCTGGGCGGTGTTGACGTCAAGGCTGGCGATATCGTGCTGTTCGAGAACGTACGCTTCAACAAAGGCGAGAAGAAGAACGCTGACGAGCTGGCGCAGAAGTATGCAGCTCTGTGCGACGTGTTCGTGATGGACGCGTTCGGCACCGCGCACCGTGCCGAAGGCTCGACTCACGGCGTCGCCAAGTTCGCCAAGGTCGCTGCCGCAGGCCCACTGCTGGCTGCCGAACTGGACGCCCTGGGCAAGGCCCTGAAAGCCCCGGCCAAGCCGATGGCAGCCATCGTTGCCGGCTCCAAGGTGTCGACCAAGCTCGACGTGCTGAACAGTCTGAGCCAGATCTGCGACCTGTTGATCGTCGGCGGTGGCATCGCCAACACCTTCCTGGCGGCTGCCGGTCACCCGGTCGGCAAATCGCTGTATGAACCAGACCTGATCGACACCGCCAAGGCCATCGCCGCCAAGGTCAACGTGCCGCTGCCAGTCGACGTTGTGGTTGCCAAGGAATTTGCCGAAAGCGCCGCAGCTACCGTCAAGCTGGTGGCTGACGTTGCCGAAGACGACATGATCCTCGACATCGGCCCACAAACCGCGGCCAATTTCGCCGAGCTGCTGAAGTCGTCGCAGACCATCCTTTGGAACGGCCCGGTTGGTGTGTTCGAGTTTGATCAGTTCGGTAACGGCACCAAAGTGCTGGCCCAGGCCATCGCCGATAGCGCTGCCTTCTCGATCGCCGGTGGCGGCGACACTCTGGCTGCCATCGACAAATATGGCGTGGCCGAGCAAATCTCCTACATTTCTACCGGTGGCGGTGCATTTCTGGAGTTCGTCGAGGGTAAGGTTCTGCCCGCGGTGGAAGTCCTGGAACAACGGGCCAAGGCCTGATCCTCTCAGCGCCTGGCAAAGGGAGCGACCTGATGGTCAAGCGATTGCCTGTGTTTATCCTGGTCGGGATGCTGGGCGCCTGCTCCAGCACTCCGGAGCCTGGGGCTGATAATCCTGGCGCACCGAAAGGTGGTTGCTATCAGTCCGAATGGCAGGCTGAAACCGTCCCGGTGATCAACAAGCGGTTGGGCCCGGATGGCCTGGAAAAATACGACGACGAACACCAGCGCCGGGCTCAGGGTTGCCCTTGATCGGTTGATGGCAACCTACCGGCCAGTTTGTGGTCTGCTAGAGGATATTGGATGAAAGGTGTCGTGGCCCTGATGGCCCTGGCGGTACTGAGCGGATGCGCAAGCTTCTCGTCTTCTTCACCGGCGCCGTCGGACAACTGGACCCGTTGGGTCTGTGACAGCCAGTCCGAAGTGCTTTGGCGTTTTGCCGACAGCAATCGGCAAAGCGTCGATGTACGTCTGGGTGGCGGTGACCAGGTGTATCGGCTCGAGGCCGAACCAGGCGCCTCGGGTACCTTGTACAGCGATGGTGTGTTGGCGTTTCACAGCAAGGGTGACGAAGGCCTGGTGTACTGGGTCGCCACCAACGATTTGATAGGGCGGGGCTGCAAGGCGCCGTGACTGGCCGGGCCGCGTGATGGCGGCCCACACTACTTGAATAGCAACCGCCACTGCGGCAGGCTTGCACGATTAAAACGACGCTTGTCGGGAGAGAGATACACAATGGCACTCATTAGCATGCGCCAGATGCTGGACCACGCCGCCGAGTTCGGCTATGGCGTTCCAGCTTTCAACGTCAACAACCTCGAGCAGATGCGCGCCATCATGGAAGCTGCCGACAAGACCGACTCCCCGGTGATTGTCCAGGCCTCGGCCGGTGCCCGCAAATACGCTGGCGCCCCGTTCCTGCGCCACCTGATCCTGGCTGCGATCGAAGAATTCCCGCACATTCCGGTGTGCATGCACCAGGATCACGGCACCAGCCCTGACGTGTGCCAGCGCTCGATCCAGCTGGGTTTCAGCTCGGTGATGATGGACGGCTCGCTGGGTGAAGACGGCAAGACCCCGACCGACTACGAATACAACGTTCGTGTCACCCAGCAGACCGTGGCCATGGCTCACGCCTGCGGCGTTTCTGTTGAAGGTGAGCTGGGTTGCCTGGGTTCGCTGGAAACCGGCATGGCCGGCGAAGAAGACGGCATCGGCGCCGAAGGCGTGCTGGATCACAGCCAGATGCTGACCGACCCGGAAGAAGCCGCTGACTTCGTCAAGAAGACCCAGGTCGATGCCCTGGCGATCGCCATCGGCACCAGCCACGGCGCCTACAAGTTCACCAAGCCACCTACCGGTGATGTCCTGGCGATCGACCGTATCAAGGAAATCCACAAGCGCATCCCTAACACCCACTTGGTGATGCACGGCTCTTCGTCGGTTCCGCAAGAGTGGCTGGCGATCATCAACCAGTACGGCGGCGACATTAAAGAAACCTACGGCGTACCGGTTGAAGAAATCGTCGAAGGCATCAAGTACGGCGTGCGCAAGGTCAACATCGACACCGACCTGCGTCTGGCCTCTACCGGTGCCATGCGCCGCCTGATGGCGCAGAACCCGAGCGAGTTCGACCCGCGCAAGTTCTTCGGCGCCACCGTAACGGCCATGCGTGATGTGTGCATCGCCCGTTATGAAGCCTTCGGTACTGCCGGCCATGCTTCCAAGATCAAGCCGATCTCCCTGGAAGGCATGTTCCAGCGTTACCTCAAGGGTGAGCTGGCCGCCAAGGTCAACTAAGACCTGGGCTAGAAAAAACCCGCAGCGATGCGGGTTTTTTTATGCCCCCTCGCGGCAAATACAGGGTGGTATTGGCCTGAGTAGAGAGACCGTTAGTCGGCTTGCGGAACTTTCCACGAGTGATGGCAATCTGATGACTTCAGATTTATGGCGGCCAGGTCTAAAGTTAGTTTCGGATCTCAACCGAAATTCGGTGTCGCTTTCACAAGAGAAGCAGCATGGATTGCGCGCAACCTCACACAAACGATGGCGGCTCGGTACTACTGGTCGTCGATGATTACCCTGAAAATCTGATCAGCATGCGTGCGTTGCTGGCCCGTCAGGACTGGCAAGTACTCACCGCAAGCTCCGGAACGGAAGCCCTGAGCGCGTTGCTTGAGCATGAAGTCGACCTGGTTCTGCTGGATGTGCAGATGCCGGGCATGGATGGCTTCGAAGTCGCCCGCCTGATGCGTGGCAGCCAGCGTACACGGCTTACCCCGATCATTTTCCTGACCGCCAATGAGCAGTCCCAGGCTGCCGTGCTCAAGGGGTATGCCAGTGGCGCGGTGGACTACCTGTTCAAACCCTTCGACCCACAGATCCTCAAGCCCAAGGTCCAGGCCTTGTTGGAGCAACAACGCAACCGGCGTTCGCTGCAGCGCCTGAGCCATGACCTGGAGGCTGAACGGGCGTTCAATGCGTCGGTGCTGGAAAATGCCGCCGAGGGCATCCTGGTGGTGGCCGAAGACGGCTTGATCCGTTTTGCCAACCCGGCCATCTCCAGTTTGCTGGATGCATCGTTCGAACATTTGCAGGGCCGGGGGGTGCTGGATTTCGTGCAGTCACCCGGGTCGGGTGCGTGGTGTGAGTCGGCGTTTTACCAGGCCTACCTGGCGCGGGACACCCTGCGGATACACGATGCTGTCTTGCGTACGGCGGGGGGGCATCCGATACCGGTAGCGCTGTCGTGTGCGCCGTTACCCAGCGAGCAGCGGGCATTGGTGATTACGGTGCTGGATATGTCGGTGGTGCGTAATCTGCATCAGCAACTCGAGTATCAGGCCATCACCGATCCGTTGACCGGCCTGCTCAATCGACGTGGTTTCTATCAGGCGGCCGAAAGTGCCCTGTTGCGCAACGAGCGCGCGGACCGGTCCCAGGCCTTGTTATTCCTGGACCTGGATGGGTTCAAACGCATTAATGACTCACTAGGGCACGAAGCCGGTGACCGGGTGCTCAATTGGGTCGCCGAGCAGCTCAAGGATTGCCTGGGCACCTGCGCAATTCTTGCGCGCATGGGCGGTGACGAATTCACCGCGCTGCTCGACTCGCTGGATTGCCCCGAACAAGCTGCGCGGTTTGCCGGAAAACTGCTTGAACGCATGTCTATCTATCAGGAGATCGATGGACTGGAAGTAACGCTTGGGGTCAGCATCGGTATCGCCACGTATCCCGAGTGTGGGTCCAGTCTGGACGGGCTGCTGCGGGCCGCAGATGCTGCGATGTATGCAGCCAAGCAGTCGGGACGCCAGCAGTATCGGTATTACGACCAGGATTTGAACGGTCGCGCACGATCGCGGCTGATGCTTGAAGACAGTGTGCGTAGCGCAATCGAGCACAAGGAGTTCAGCCTGGTCTATCAGCCCCAGGTAGCCCTGGTCGATGGTCGGTTGCGGGGCTTCGAGGCGTTGTTGCGTTGGCGTCATCCCAGTGTAGGGGACGTACCGCCGGGCTTGTTCATTCCTCTGCTGGAGGAGGCCCGGCTGATTACTCGTCTGGCCAGCTGGATATACCAGAACGGGGCGGCACAACGCCGGACCTGGTACGAACGCTATGATGCCGAGTTGGTGCTGAGCATCAGCCTGAGCCCGGTGCAGTTCAGCATGCCCAACCTGGTGGAAGAGCTGGCGCGGGTGATCTTCAGTCAGGCGCTTCAGCCTGCCCAACTGGAAGTGGAAATTGCCGAAACCACATTGCGCTACAACCTCGACGATGCTGTGAAACAGCTGCACCGCTTGCATACACTGGGTGTGCGTATCGCCCTGGATGATTTTGGCGCCGGTGATTGTTCGCTGCGTATGCTCCGTGATTTGCCTATCGATACCCTCAAGCTCGACCGGCATCTGGTGGCGCGGTTACCGGGCTCGACAGCTGATGCTGCGATGGCCCGCTGTGTGCTCGATCTGTGCCGGGCGTATGGCATCAGTGTCATCGCTGAAGGCGTCGAAACGCCTGAACAGGCGCACTGGCTGCGGGCCAATGGCTGTGAGTACGCGCAAGGGTTTTTGCTGGCGCATCCGATGACCGCAGCGCATGCCAGTGAGTTTCCACGCTTTTTTGACTGGCATCAGGTGTAGTTGGGTACACTGCGTTTTTACCTGTCTGCTTTGCGACCATGACTGCGCTCAAGTACCTGCAAGCCTATCCGTCCCCCCTGCAAGATCAGGTTCGTCAGTTGATTGCCAGCAATCGTCTGGGCGATTACCTGCAGCAGCGTTACCCACAACGTCATGATGTGCAGAGTGACAAGGCGCTGTACAGCTATGTCCAAGGGCTCAAGCAGGAGTATCTGCGCAATGCGCCGAACCTGGACAAAGTCTTGTTCGATAACCGCCTGGATCTGACCCACCGCGCATTAGGCCTGCACACGGCGGTATCGCGGGTGCAGGGTGGCAAGCTGAAGGCGAAGAAAGAAATCCGCATTGCCTCGTTGTTCAGGGATACAGCGCCGCAGTTTTTGAAAATGATCGTCGTGCATGAGCTGGCCCATTTGAAAGAAAGCGAGCACAACAAGGCCTTCTATCAGCTCTGCGAACACATGCAGCCGGGCTACCATCAACTGGAGTTCGACCTGCGTGTTTACCTGACTTACCGCGAGCTGCCTGGCAGCGCATGAGTTTCAAGGATGTGGCAATGGACGTGAGCAAGACCAAGACCAGTTTCTACCGCCGGCTGTATGTTGCCTGGCTGATCGACAGCCAGACCGCCGCCAGTGTGCCGGCGCTAATGGAGGCGACCGGTATGCCCCGGCGCACGGCTCAGGACACCATCGCTGCCTTGGCTGACCTGGATATTGTCTGCGAGTTCGAGCAGCAGGCTGGAGCGCGTAATCATGCCGGGCATTACCGGATTCGCGATTGGGGGGCGATCGACAAGCAGTGGATCATCCAGCATTTGCGGGGCATTCGTGAGGTGCTTGGGTATCCTTGAGGGCCTCATCGCGGGGCAAGCCCGCTCCTACAGTGGGAGCGGGCTTGCCCCGCGATGCTTTTAGCCGCGCCGCATACCGATATGCGGAATATCGTCTTCCAGATATTCCTCACCCACCACGACAAAGTCATAGCGCTTGTAGTAGTCCTGCAGGTGCGCCTGTGCCGACAAGTAAACCGGCACACCAGGCCAGTATTCTTCGGCTCGTTCAAGCGCCTTTTCCATCAGTTCATGCCCCAGCCCCTGACCCCGTACCGACGGTGCGGTAACTACCCGGCCAATCACCACATCCCCCCCCTGGGACTCCGGATCGAGCAGACGCAAGTAGGCTTTGAGCTGATCATCCTGCCAGGCCATCAGGTGGCAGGTATCGCCCTCCAGGTCGCGGCCATCGACCTCTTGATAGGCACACTTCTGCTCGACCACGAAGACTTCGGTGCGCAGCCGCAGAATGGCATAGAGTTGTTCCTTGCCAAGGTCGCTGTGATGTTTACAGATCCAGTCAATGGACATAGGTGGCTCTCGAACGGTTGATTAGCTTGATCATCGCAGATGCTATAGGCGAGGACGAGAGCGAAATTGCCACAAGTCAACACAGGGTGTGACGGCATTCAAGGAGAAGGCTATTTGATATCATTGACTCTGCCTGAGGCTTCATCTTTGTGTAATCTGCGCAAACGTGCTGACAGCGGTACCTCTCAAGCAGTTGATATCAACGACGCGTAATGGCGCGTTTACTGAAGGATTTGAGCATGGCTGCACCGCTTCGGGCCTTGGCTTTGCTTGGAATGCTGTTGCTGGTCAACACCGCACAGGCTGAAAAGCTGCGCCTGGTTGCCGACAGTTGGCCGCCCTTTACTGACGCCAGTATGCCAGGTGGTGGTCTGGCCACAGTGATTGTCACCACCGCCTTGCACCGTGCCGGTTACGCCAGCGAGTTTGCGCAGGTGCCTTGGGCGCGGGCGCTGCTGGGGCTGGAGGAGGGGCGCTACGACGTGTTGATCAACGCCTGGTTCAATGAGAGTCGTACCCGGATCGGGGCGTTTTCCAGCGGTTACCTGACCAATCGCATCCGCTTGCTCAAGCGCAAGGGCGATTCGCTCAGGTTCAAGTCCCTGAACGATCTGTACCCTTATCCTGTGGCGGTTGTCAGGGACTATGCCTATTCGCCCGCGTTTGACGCCGATGCACAGCTGCAAAAAATTCCGGTACGCAATTTTTCGGTAGCCGTGCGCATGCTTGCCGCCGGCAGGGTGGGGCTAACCCTTGAGGACGAATACGTCGCCCGCCACTTCCTGCAGCGTGAATCGCGTTCGGTACGTGACAGCGTCGAGTTCATCGACAAGCCGCTCAGCGAAAACACCCTGCATATCCTGGTGAGCCTGAAGGCTCCCCAGCACCAGCAGATCATTGCCGGCTTCAACCGTGCCATTGACGAGATGAAGGCCGATGGCAGCTACCAGCGGTTGCTCAAACACTACGGTTTCTGATCAGGCCGGTGCATCTTTGATCAGGTGTGCAGCCAGGGTACGCAGCGGGCCCAGTTGACGACAGATCAACGCCAGTTGGGTCTGCACCAGGCGCTGGTTTTCTTCCAGCTCTTCGGGCATTTGCTCAAGCTCGATGGCCAACGCTTCTTCAGCATCGCTGTGGATAGCCACCGGCAACTTGCTGGCCAGGCCTTCGGCAATCTCATCCAGGCTGTTGGCCAGGCTGGCCCCGGCGCCATCGATCAACTGCTCGTGAACATCGGCAGGCAGCGTGGTTTCGCGATGTGCACCTAAACCTGACAGGTAACTGAGCAAGGTGTGCGAGAGCACCAGAAAGCGAAAGCCGACATCCGCCTCCTTACGAAAGTGCCCAGGCTCCATGAGCATGTTGGCCAGGGTGGTCGACAGCGCCGCGTCGGCATTGTGGGCGTTGCGCCGGGCCAGGCGGTAGGCGAGGTCATCGCGCTTGCCTTGGGCGTACTGTTGCATGATCTGGCGCAGATAGGTGCTGTTGCAGCTCAGGGTGTTGGCCAGCACTTTGTTCAGGCGCCGGCCCTGCCAGTCCGGGAGGAACAGGAAAACCGCAAGAATCGCGATCAGGCTACCGATCAGGGTATCGAACAGGCGTGGCAGGAACAGCCCGTAGCCGTCGCCGACCTGGTTGAAGCAGAACAGCACCATCAGGGTGATCGCCGCAGTGGCCAGGGTGTAGCGGGTGGTGCGGTTGACGAAGAACACCACGCCGGCCGCGACGGCGAACAGCGACTGGATGATCGGGCTCGGGAACAGGTCGAACAGCGCCCAGCCTACCGTCAGGCCGATGCCGGTGCCGATGACCCGCTGCACCAGCTTGCGCCGCGTCGCACCGTAGTTGGGCTGGCAGACGAATAGGGTGGTGAGGATGATCCAGTAGCCTTGGGTCGGGTGGATCAGGTGGACCATGCCGTAGCCGATCGACAGTGCCAGCGGCAGGCGCAGTGCATGGCGGAACAACAGTGACGTCGGGGTCAGTTGCTGACGCAGGCGGTTCCAGACATCAGCCAGGTTGTGCGGCGAGCGGTCGAGCAGGCTGCTGTCGCTGGCATCGGCGAGATTGTCGGGGTTGCTGGCATCGCTGAGCAGGCGATCGAGGGTTGCCAGGTTGGCGGCCAGCGCCCGCAGCGAGCGCAGCAGCCCGCGCCAGGCCGGGTTGCTCTGCATGCGCAGGTGTTCCAGGGAGGCATTGAGGTCCTCCAGAGCCTGGGCAAAACCGCTGTCGTAGATGAACGGCTGGCGCAGCTGGATCGATTCGGACAATTGCTGGCAGGCCACACCTTGCTGGCGTAGCAGGCGCTGGCAGCGGAACAGCACATCGCTGTGAAAGAAGGCTTCGGTCAGGGCGTTGTAGGGGTAGTGCGAAGAGCTGGCACGCTCATGGATGTCCTGAGCGAGAAAATACAGTTTCAGGTAACGGCTGACCTTCGAGCCGGGCCGACCATTGCCGACCCGGTGCAGGATGATTTCCTTGGCGGCATTGAGCGCGGCCACCACGCGACCATTCTGCTGAGCCAGTTCCAGGCGCCGGGCTTCCACATCCAGCTGACGGATCGGTTCGAACAGAGTGGCTTTGAGCTTCAGATAGCGTCCCAATTCACGGAACAGCCGCGCCAGGCTTTGCTGCACCGGTTGGTTGGAGAACATCGCCTGCCAGAGCACCGAAAGCAGCCCGTACCAGGCGGCACCGGCCACCAACAGCAGCGGTTCGTGCCAGAAGTCGCTGACTTCACCGCCGCGCTGGTCCACGCCGATCATGGTGTAGACCGAGAGGATCAGCGTGGCCGAGGCGATGGCGCCGTAGCGTTCGCCCAAGGCGCCCAGCATGGTCAGGCCAAAACTGGCCAGGGCCAGGGCACAGACAAAAACCAGCGGGTAGGGGAACAGCAACTCCACCGACAGTGCGGCAACGGTAAAACACACCAGGGTGACCGCGAGGGCGTTCAAGCGCCCTTGCCAGCTGTCGTCGGTCTCGGCCAGGGCGCTGGCGATAATGCCCAGGAACAGTGGGATCAGCAGGCTCATCTCATCCAGATACCAGCACAGCAGCATGCTGCCGGTCAGTGCGATGAGGACGCGGATGGCATAGCTGAATTTGTCCAGAGCCCAGAGACGGCGCAACGATTGGCTGAACGAGGAGGATGACATGTCGGGTAGGCAGGCCTTGGGCGATGATCGAAATTGAGCTAATCAGACAGCAACCGTGTTACGGCTGCCACCTGACCAGCAAAATTTGTTCCTTGATGCGCTGATTCTACCGCGAAGGTTAGACGAACTGCGCGGCCGCGTACGCCGATGCCCAGGCCCACTGGAAGTTGAAGCCACCCAGGTGGCCGCTGACGTCGAGCACTTCGCCGATGAAGTACAGCCCCGGGCTTTTCAGCGACTCCATGGTCTTGGAGGAGACTTCGCGGGTATCGACGCCGCCCAGGGTCACCTCGGCGGTGCGATAGCCTTCGGTGCCGGCTGGCACCACCTGCCAGGAGCCGAGTTTGTCGCTGACCTGCGCCAGCTCCGCCGGGGTGTACTGCTTCATCGGTTTGGAGACGAACCAGTGCTCGCTGAGCAGGGTGGCCATCTTCTTGGTGAAGACCTCGCCGAGCAGGGTTTTAAGTTCGCTATTGGGGCGTTCGGCCTGTTGCTGTTGCAGCCAGGTCAAGGCGTCGTGGTCTGGCAGCAGGTTGATCTCGACCGTGTCGCCAGCCTCCCAGAACGAAGAAATCTGCAGAATCGCCGGCCCGCTCAGGCCGCGATGGGTGAACAATAGATTTTCACGGAAATGGGTGCCGTTGCAACTGGCGATACAGTCCACGGAACTACCTGACAGCTCGGTGCAGATACCCTTGAGCACCGGCTCGGTGATGGTGAACGGCACCAGCGCTGCGCGCGTCGGCAACAGGCTGTGACCGAACTGGCGGGCCACCTGATAGCCAAAGCCGGTTGCGCCCAGGGTCGGGATCGACAGGCCGCCCGTGGCGATCACCAGCGACTGGCACTGGAATTGTCCGGCGCTGGTTTCCAGCAGATAACCGCCGTCGATTTTCTCGATCTGATCGATGCGGGTGTCCATGCGCAGTTCGGCGCCAGCGTTATCGCATTCGCTCAGGAGCATGTCGAGGATGTCGCTGGATTTGTTATCGCAGAACAGCTGGCCGAGTTTTTTCTCGTGATAGGGCACAGCGTGTTTGCTGACCATCTCGATGAAATCCCACTGGGTATAGCGGGCCAGGGCCGACTTGCAGAAGTGCGGGTTCTGCGAGAGGAAGTTGGACGGCTCGGTGTACATGTTGGTGAAGTTGCAGCGTCCACCTCCGGACATCAGGATCTTCTTGCCCGGTTTGTTGGCGTGGTCGAGCAGCAGTACCCGGCGACCGCGCCCGGCGGCGGTCAGGGCACACATCAGGCCGGCGGCGCCTGCGCCAATGATGATCACTTCGGTGGAACGCACTGCAAAATCCCCTGCAACGGTGGTGAGACTATCGCGGGGCAAGCCCGCTCCCACCGGCTGTGGGAGCGGGCTTGCCCCGCGATTAGGCCAGTAAATTCAACAAACAGCTCAGACGATGCGCACCCGCAGCGACCGGCCCTTGATCTTGCCGTTGTTCAGGCGCTGCAGCGCCTGTTTGGCCACCGCGCGCTCCACGGCAACAAAGGCCTGGAAGTCGAAAATGGCGATCTTGCCCACCTGGGCGCCCGGCAACCCGGCGTCGCCGGTCAAGGCACCGAGAATATCGCCCGGACGCAGTTTGTCCTTGCGCCCGGCAGCGATGCACAAGGTACTCATGGTCGGCAGCAGCGGAGCGCCGTTCTGGGCCTGGAGGCTGTCCAGTTGCTCCCAGCGTAGCGAAGACTTCTGCATCTGCTCGATGGCCTGAGCGCGGTGCCCTTCGGCCGGGGCTACCAGGCTGACGGCCAGACCTTTCTCGCCGGCACGGCCGGTACGGCCAACGCGGTGCACATGGATCTCGGCATCGCGGGCCAGTTCGACGTTGATGACCATGTCCAGTGCATCGATGTCCAGGCCACGGGCGGCAACGTCGGTCGCCACCAGCACCGACAGGCTGCGGTTGGCGAACAGGGTCAGGACCTGATCACGGTCGCGCTGCTCCAGGTCGCCATGCAGCGCCTGAACGGCGACGCCCTTGGCCTGCAGGTGTTCAACCAGCTCCTGGCACTGCTGTTTGGTGAAGCAGAACGCTACGCAAGATTGCGGGCGGAAGTGTCCGAGCACTTTGCTCACCGCTTCCATGCGCTGCTCGGGGGCGATTTCGTAGAAGCGCTGTTCGATCTGGCTGTCGGCGTGCAGGGCTTCGACCTTGACGGTTTGCGGGTCGCGCATGAATGCCGAGGCCAGTTGCTTGATGCCGGCCGGATAGGTGGCGGAAAACAGCAGGGTCTGACGGCGCTTGGGGGTTTGTCCGATGATGTCGGCGATGGCGTCGTAGAAGCCCATGTCGAGCATGCGGTCGGCTTCGTCGAGAATCAGCGTGTTGAGGCCGTCGAGCACCAGGGTGCCTTTGCTCAGGTGCTGCTGAACGCGGCCAGGGGTGCCGACGATGATATGCGCGCCATGTTCCAGCGAAGCAATCTGCGGGCCCAGGGACACGCCGCCACACAGGGTCAGGATCTTGATGTTGTCTTCGGCGCGGGCCAGGCGGCGGAGCTCTTTGGCCACCTGATCAGCCAGCTCGCGGGTCGGGCACAGGACCAGGGCCTGGCAACCGAAATAACGCGGGTTGATCGGGTTGAGCAGGCCGATGCCGAACGCGGCAGTCTTGCCACTGCCGGTCTTGGCCTGGGCGATCAGGTCCATACCCTTGAGGATTACCGGCAGGCTCTGGGCCTGGATCGGGGTCATCTGGGCGTAGCCGAGGGCTTCCAGGTTGGCCAGCATGGCGGCGGACAGCGGCAAGGTGGCGAAGGCGGTGGCAATGGTGGTCACGAGGCGGGCCTGCAAAACAAAATGTCGCGCAGTGTACCAGCCTCGTGGCCTTTAGCCCTAAGGCTCGATCTCTGGTTCCGGACGAGGAGCACGCCTTCCGTCCGTCCTCGACAGCTGCATGAAGATCGCGGCGGCGAGCATGGCCATCAAACCGATGGTCAGGAAGGTCAGTTGAAACGCGCCCAGAGTGCTCTCGATGCCTTCGGCACTGGTCGACGCCGTGAAGCCACCGAGCAGTGCACCGGCACACGCTACACCGAGGCTCAGGGACAGCTGCGCCACCACCGACAGCAGGCTGTTGCCGCTGCTGGCGCTGGCGTCGTCGAGGTCGATCAGGGTCACCGTGTTCATCGCCGTGAACTGCATGGAGTTCACGGCACCGAGCAGTCCCAGCTGGAACAGCAGCAGGGCATAGGGCGTTTGCTCGTCCACCAGCCCCAGGCTGGCCAGCAACAGGCCGAGCAACAGGGTGTTGCCGGTGAGGATGGTGCGGTAGCCGAAGCGCTCGATCAGCGGGCGGGCGATGGATTTGGCCAGCATTGCCGCCGCCGCCAGGGGAATCATGCTCATACCGGCCTGTGCCGGCGAGTAGCCCAGCGCCACTTGCAGCAGCAACGGCACCAGAAACGGCAAGGCGCCGCTACCCAGACGGGCGAACAGGTTGCCGAGGATGCCGACGGAAAAGGTCCGGGTGCGGAACAACCTGGGTGAAAACAGCGGATTGTCGACGCTGCCTGCACGCAGCCAGTAAGCCGCCAGGCAGGCCATGCCGGCGAACAGCAGCAACATCACCCGCAGGTGCGGCAGGTGCAGCTCGCCCAGGCCCTCCATGGCAATGGTGATCAGCACCATGGCGGCGCCGAACAGCACAAAGCCGACGCCGTCGAAACGCGTACGCTCGCTGCCACGCAGGTCGGGAATGAAGCGCCAGACGGCATAGCAGCCAACCGCGCCGACCGGCAGGTTGAGCAGGAAGATCCAGTGCCAGCTGAGGATTTCCACCAGCCAGCCGCCCATGGTCGGGCCCAGCAGCGGGCCAAGCAGGCCGGGAATGGTGATGAAGCTCATGATCCGCACCAGCTCCGAGCGTGGGTAGGCACGCAGCACTACCAGGCGTCCGACCGGCAACATCAAGGCGCCGCCCAGCCCCTGAACCACCCGCGCCGCCACCAGCATGCTCAGACTGTCGGCCAGGGCGCAGAGCAGCGAACCGAGGCTGAACAGCAAGATCGCACCGAAGAAGATCCGCTTGGTGCCAAAGCGGTCGGCGATCCAGCCCGAGGCGGGGATCAACAGGGCTACGGTGAGCATGTAGGCGATGATCACCGACTGCATGCGCAACGGGTCTTCGGCCAAGTCGCGGGCCATGGCCGGCAGGGCGGTGTTGAGGATGGTGCCGTCCAGCGACTGCATGAAGAAGGCGATAGCCACGACCCAGGGGATCCAGCGGGCGGTGACAGGGTCCAGCGGGGCGCGCATGGGCATGTTGTTTGTCTAGTCCTTCAGGGCGCTATCGCGGGGCAAGCCCACTCCCACAGGGTATTGCTGTGGGAGCGGGCTTGCCCCGCGATAGGCTAATCACAATGTCAACGTCAGGCGCTTGATCAAAGCTCCAGGCAAATGGCTCGAACTGGTCTGGCGCTGTCCGTAGGTACTGGTCGACAGAATCAGCTCGCGCTCTGCGGTCAGCGCCTCCAGCTGCGAACCCAGCAAACTGTAGGCGCTGTCATCGAAGCGCATGGTGTTGACGGGCGCCTGGATCTGTCCGTCCTCGACCCAGAAGGTGGCGAAGCGGGTCAGACCGGTCATGCGCGCGGCTGGCAGGTCGGAGAAGTTCAGGTACCAGAGGTTGCTGATGTACAGGCCTGTGCCCAGGCGAGTCAGGATTTCGCCTTGTTCGAGGTCGCCGGCGGCCATGCTCAGCGCGCAAGGTGACTCATGGCTATCGGCACCGTTGGCGGTCAGTTCGAACTCGGCGGCGCTGCGCGCGCAGATCAGTCGGTCGAGCGCTTGGCCTTGCTCGATCAGGCGCAAGTCGCTGCGCGGTGTGCCTTCATCGGAAAACGCCGGGCTCAGCGAACCACTGACCTGCTCGGCAATGCTGACAAGCGGATTCAAGCGCGCATCACCGACGTAGAGGCGTTGCAGCGGGCTGTTCTTGGTCGCCAGGGACTGGGCGGAGAAACCGCCCCAGCAGAGCATGCCCATGATCTCATCGATTGCCGCCGGGGCCAGGTAAGCGCGGTACTCGCCGGGTGCCAGGGTCTTGAGCGGGCGGCCGAGGTACTCCAGCTGTTCGCGTGCCTGGCGCAGACGTAGGGCAAAGGCGTCGTTGTCCCAACGCTGCCCGGCATAGTTGGCTTTGACTGCCTGGCCATTGCGGTGGAACAGGCTCCAGTCAAAGTTGAAACTGTTGGCCTGGTGCCAGCCGAACGCGCCGAACGAACTGGCAAAACCCCGGAAGATCGGGCCTGCGGCGTAGATGCCGACCAGATCCAGTTCCCCAGCGCCCTGCTCGATCCGCATCAGCACCTGGTCAAACTCGGGCAGCGGCTGGTCCTGCACGCTATGGCTTTGCCAGGCGCTGTCGTTGAGCTGCAGGTAAGGGTCGGCTTCGAGCAGTGGCAAGGTCTGACGCAGTTGTTCGATGGCTTCGGCCAGGCGCTGCTGATCGACGTCGGCATCATTGCCGAGGGTGAACTGCAGTTCAGCCTGGCGCCCGTCCTTGACCAGCTTGAGGGCGCAACTGGCCTGCTGGACCTCGCCGGCCTGGCGCACTTTGGCATGGTTGAAGCGAATGAACTGCGAGTGCTCGGCGCTGTAGCTCAGGGTGAAGTGTTCGGGGGCGCGGATCTGTTCTTGCAGGCTGGCGACCAGGTTCTGGAAGCTTTGCAGTGGGGTGGCAGCCATCAGGCGTCTCCTCCGAATACGTCGATCTGGCTGAATACGCAGGCAGGCGAGGCATGCCCGACCCGCACCACTTGGTTAGGCTCGCCCTTGCCGCAGTTCGGCGTGCCGAGAACCTGCAAGGTGCTGGCGTCGCCAACCGCGCTGAGGTTGCCCCAGAACTGTGCGGAAATCCCTCGGTAGTTGGGGTTCTTGACCACGTCCTTGAGTTCGCCGTTTTCGATCAACTGGCCCCATTCGCAGCCGAACTGGAACTTGTTGCGTGCATCATCGATGGACCAGGAGCGGTTGGTGCGCATCAGGATGCCGTGTTCGATATTGCCGATCAGTTGCTTGAGGCTCTGGTCACCTGGCTCGATATTGAGGTTGGCCATGCGATCGATAGGCGCCCGGTTCCAGCCACACGCGCGGCTGTTGGCGACGCCGTCCAGGCCCGAACGGAATTGCGACAGGGCCCCGCCCAGCGGCCGTAGCAGCAAGCCATCGCGGATCAGGAACTGCTTGCTGGCGGCGCTGCCGTCGTCGTCATGGCTGTAGCTGGCCAGTTCTTCGCCGATGGTCGGGTCGAAGGTCACATTGAGCAGTTTCGAGCCGTATTGCAGGGTGCCGAAGTCACTGGCTTTGACGAAGCTGGTACCGGCGTAGTTGCGCTCGTCTCCGAGGATGCGGTCCATTTCCAGCGGGTGACCGATGGACTCATGGATCTGCAGCATCATCTGATCCGGCATCAGCAACAGGTCGCGCGCGCCGCTCGGGGTGTTGGGGGCCAGCAGCAGCTGCAGGGCCTGATCGGCGATCTTGGCGCCGGCACCGACCAGGCCGCAGCGCTCGATGACGTCCAGGCCGCCCTGCTGGCCGAAATTTTCCCGACCCAGGGTGCGGCTCTGGCTGTCCTGACCATCGAAGGCGGTGACCGCGAAGCCTGGATAGATAAAACGCTGGGCCTGGCGCAGTTCAGCACCGGCGGTGTTCAGGTAAATCTGTTCAACGTTGCTGATGCCAAGGCTGGCCTGCCAGTTCACCAGGCGATTGTCGGCGGGCACGCTGTTCGACTCACGGGCGAGCAAGTCATAGCAGTCAGCCAGAGATGGCAAGGGCTGATCGAGGTTTGGCGAGCGATAGTCGCTGCGCTCTGTGGCTACCGGCTGTTCGCTGAGGTCAAGCAGTGCACGTGCACCGATCTGTGCGGCGAGTCGCTCGGCCTGCTCGAGGGCGCGCTGCAGGCCGGACTGGGACAGGTCGGCAGTGGCGGCGTAGGCTTCCACACCCTTGAGCCGGACCGTCAGCATGGCGCCTTCATCGCGGAAGAAAAACGGCGGCTCGGCAACGTTCTTGCGCACTGACAGTTGCTGCTGGGACTGCTGCACATAGCGCAGGGAAAAAAACTCGACACCGCTGCGCAGGGCGGCAAAACGCTGGCGCAGCAATGCAGTCATCTCGAACATGCAAGAACCTCCGTGGGTACGGTGGTTCCCCCTCAGAACCACTCGTCGCGCATGCTCGGGCAGGTATCGTCACGGGCCTCGAGCAATGCCAGCTCATTATGGCAGCCCGGCACTTCCCAGGTCAGGAAATAACGCGCGGCCTGCAATTTGCCCTGGTAGAAGTCATGGTCTGCCGGGTTGCCGTGGGCCAGCCCTTGTTCGGCATGGATCGCCTGTTGCAGCCAGCGCCAGCCGATCACACAGTGACCGAAGGCTTTGAGGTACAGCGCCGAGTTGGCCAGGGCAAGGTTGACCTGACCCTGGGCCAGGTCGCCGAGCAGCCCTAATGTCACGTTCTGCAGGCGGACCTGCAATTGTTCAAGCGGCGTGCGCAGGTGATCCAGGCGGGCGAATTCGCCCGCCCGTTCGCAGGTCCCGGCAATCAGGCGCGCCAGCTGCTTGAGCCCGGCGCCGCCGTTCTGCGCCAGTTTGCGGCCCAGCAGGTCGAGCGACTGGATGCCGTGGGTGCCTTCGTGGATCGGGTTCAAGCGGTTGTCGCGATAGTACTGTTCGACCGGATATTCGCGAGTGTAGCCGTGACCACCGAGAATCTGGATCGCCAGCTCGTTGGCCTTGAGGCAGAACGCCGACGGCCAGGATTTGACGATCGGGGTCAGCAGATCGAGCAGCTCGTGAGCCTGTTGACGCTGCGCCTCGGTTTCGCCGCTCTGGGTTTCATCGAACAGCCGCGCTGCGTACAAGCCCAGGTCGAAGGCACCTTCGACGTAAGCTTTCTGGGTCAGCAGCATGCGCTTTACATCGCTATGGCTGATGATCGGTACGGCAGCGGTGGCCGGGTCCTTGTTGTCCGGCAGGCGCCCTTGCGGACGCTGGCGCGCGTAATCAAGCGAGTACAGGTAGCCGGCATAGCCGAGCATCACCGCGCCCATGCCGACACCGATGCGTGCCTCGTTCATCATCTGGAACATGCAGGCCAGGCCCTGATGCGGCTTGCCCAGCAGATAACCGACACACTGTCCGTTGTCGCCGAAATTCAGCGCTGTCGAGGTGGTGCCGCGCCAGCCCATCTTGTGGAACAGCCCGGCCAACAGCACATCGTTGCGTGGCCCCAGGCTGCCATCGGCGTTGACCAGGAACTTGGGCACGATGAACAGCGAAATGCCCTTCACCCCCGGCGGGGCATCCGGCAGCTTGGCCAGCACCATGTGCACGATGTTTTCCGACAACGGGTGGTCGCCGCCAGAGATGAAGATTTTGTTTCCTCGTAGCCGGTAACTGCCATCGTTGGCTGGCTCTGCACGGGTGCGGATATCAGCCAGGGATGAGCCTGCGTGAGGTTCGGTCAGGGCCATGGTGCCGAAAAAGCGGCCTTCGATCATCGGCTGCAGGAACAGACGTTTTTGTTCGTCGCTGCCAAAGCTCTCGATCAGGTTGGCGGCGCCCATGGTCAGGAACGGATAAGCCGTGGTCCCGGTGTTGGCCGCCTGGAAGTGAGCAAAACAGGCTTGCGAAAGCAGCGTCGGCAGCTGCATGCCACCAGCTTCGAAGTCTCGGGTGGCGTTGAGAAATCCGGCCTCAAGAAAGGCGTCAACCGCGGGTTTGACCTCCGGGATCAACACGGCTTCGCCGTTTTCGAAGCGTGGCTCATGCTCGTCGCCCTTGCGGTTGTGTGGTGCGAAATACTTCTCGGCAATGGTCCGCGCGGTGTTCAGGGCGGCGTCAAAGGTCTCGCGAGTGTGCTCGGCGAAGCGTGGGCGCTGGGTGAGGGCCTCGGCGTCGAGCACTTCGTAGAGTTCGAAGGCCAGGTTGCGGGCGCTGAGCAGGGTCTCGGACATAGCGGCATTCCTGTCTGGGGATGCGCCGAGTCTAGGCAGGGGTACAGGCACTGCACAGTGAAATAGATGTGGGTGATAGGAGGGTAGAACCAGCTTCGGAAGAAACCACAGCCTGAAAGCATCGCGGGGCAAGCCCGCTCCCACCGGCTTATCACAAACCGGTGGGAGCGGGCTTGCCCCGCGATTGAGTGATGCCTATCAGCCGATAGTCATCAAGCTCGCATTACCACCCGCAGCAGCGGTGTTAACACTCAACGCCCGCTCGATCACCAGGCGCTCCAGGGCAATCGAAGTTTCACCCGACGACAGGCCATGAACGCCGACGATGGCACCGGCACGCTTGGCCACTTGCTCGCAGACTGCGCGCAACTGGTCGGAATGGCCATGGTGCAGGACGGCATCGAACACCACCTCATCCTTGGTCCAGTCACCCACCAGTTTGATGCGTGCCTGTACGTCTTTCGGCAGACGGTTGCGCAGGGTCTTGGCCAGCTCGTCTTCCGGCCACACCGCCGAGCTGCCCACGGCCAGTACCGCAGCCAGTTGGGTCAGCAGGTCGGCCTCGACTTCGGCCAGGCACAGTACGTGCTCGCGTGGCAGGATGGTGTAGCTGTTGCGCTCACCGGTCGGGCCTGCCAGCAGGCGGCTGATACCGCTTTGCGATTGCTTGGCGAACTGCTCGCAGAGGCTGCCCAGTTCGTTCAGCTGGTTGCTTGCAGCCCAGGCTTTGAGCGCTTGCAGCGGCTTGCTCAACTCGTCGCGCAGGCGGGTATCCGGGGCGTTGCCGCCGTCGGTACGCTGGAACGATTGCTCGATCGCATCGGCTGGGCGGGTCGACAGCAGGCGGTACAGGTACAGCGGACCACCGGCTTTCGGGCCAGTGCCGGACAGGCCTTCACCACCAAACGGCTGGACACCGACCACAGCACCAACGATGTTGCGGTTAACGTAGACGTTACCGGCGTTGACGTTGTCGATGACCTTGGCAATGGTTTCGTCGATCCGGGTGTGAACACCGAGAGTCAGGCCGTAACCGGAAGCGTTGATCTGCTCGATCAGCTGATCGAGGTTCTTGCGGTTGTAGCGCACTACGTGCAGCACCGGACCGAAGATCTCGCGTTGCAGCTCGTCAAAGCTTTCCAGCTCGATCAGGGTTGGCATGACGAAGGTGCCGCGCTTGATCTCTTCGCTATTGGCGATAGCGACCTGGTACACCGAGCGGCCTTTGTCGCGCATGCCCTGGATGTGCTTCTCGATGCCGGCCTTGGCTTCGGCGTCGATCACCGGGCCAATGTCCACAGCCAGGCGCTCAGGGTTACCCAGGCGGCTTTCGGCCATGGCACCTTTAAGCATCTCGATCACGCGGTCGGCCGAGTCTTCCTGCAGGCACAGCACGCGCAGTGCCGAGCAGCGCTGACCGGCGCTGTCAAAGGCCGAGGAGACGACGTCGATGACCACTTGTTCGGTGAGCGCCGAAGAGTCGACGATCATTGCGTTCTGGCCACCGGTTTCGGCGATCAGCGGGATCGGACGGCCCTGAGCATCCAGGCGGCCGGCGATGTTGCGTTGCAGCAGGCGGGCGACTTCGGTAGAGCCGGTGAACATCACGCCTTTGACCCGATCGTCACCAACCAGACGGGCACCGACGGTTTCGCCGCGACCTGGCAGCAGCTGCACCACGCCTTCAGGGATACCGGCTTCGAGCAGCAGGCGCACGGCCTGGGCGGCGACCAGTGGAGTTTGTTCGGCAGGCTTGGCCAGTACCGGGTTGCCGGCTGCCAACGCTGCAGCGACCTGGCCGCTGAAGATCGCCAGCGGGAAGTTCCACGGGCTGATGCAGACCACCGGGCCCAGTGGCCGGTGGGCATCGTTGCTGAAATCGTTACGGGCCTGCACGGCGTAGTAGCGCAGGAAGTCGACGGCTTCACGGACTTCGGCGATGGCGTTGGCGAAGGTCTTGCCGGCTTCACGGGCAAGCAGGCCCATCAGCGGCTGGATCTCGGCTTCCATCAGGTCAGCGGCGCGCTCGAGGATTGCAGCTCGCTCGGCGGGCGGCGTGGCCTGCCAGATCGGTGCGGCGTTGAGGGCGCACTGGATGGCGTTGTCGACGTCGGCAACGGTGGCTTCCTGCACATGGCCGACCACGTCACGGTGATCGGACGGGTTCAGGACCGCTGCGGCGACTTCATTGCTGGAGGCGCAGCCGAGCATCGGTGCGGCTTTCCAGTCGTTGTGTGCGGTGGCCAGCAGGGCGCAAGACAGCGACGCCAGGCGATGTTCGTTGGCCATGTCGATACCGGCGGAGTTGGCCCGCTCAGCGCCGTACAGGTCACGCGGCAATGGAATGCGCGGGTGCGGAAGGCCGAAGTTGCCTTCCTGGGTGGCCATCTGCTCGATGGTGGCGACCGGGTCGGCAACCAGCTCCTGGATCGAGATCGACTGGTCGGCAATACGGTTGACGAACGAGGTGTTGGCGCCGTTTTCCAGCAGGCGGCGAACCAGGTAGGCCAGCAGGGTTTCGTGAGTACCGACCGGTGCATACACGCGGCACGGACGGTTCAGCTTGCCATCGGCAACCTTGCCGACAACCTGTTCGTACAGCGGCTCACCCATGCCGTGCAGGCACTGGAACTCGTACTGGCCCGGGTAGTAGTTCTGACCGGCGATATGGTAAATGGCCGACAAGGTGTGGGCGTTGTGCGTGGCGAACTGCGGGTAGATGACTTCCGGTACCGACAGCAGTTTGCGCGCGCAGGCGATGTAGGAAACGTCGGTGTACACCTTGCGGGTGTAGACCGGGTAGCCTTCCAGGCCTTCGACCTGGGCGCGCTTGATCTCGCTGTCCCAGTAGGCGCCCTTCACCAGACGGATCATCAGGCGATGGCGGCTGCGGCGGGCCAGGTCGATGACGTAATCGATCACGTACGGGCAACGCTTCTGGTATGCCTGGATCACGAAGCCGATACCGTTCCAGCCGGTCAGCTGCGGTTCGAAGCACAGGCGCTCGAGCAGATCCAGCGACAGCTCCAGGCGGTCGGCTTCCTCGGCGTCGATGTTCAGGCCGATGTCGTACTGCTTGGCCAACAGGGTCAGCGACAGCAGGCGCGGGTACAGCTCTTCCATCACGCGCTCGTACTGGGCGCGGCTGTAGCGCGGGTGCAAGGCCGAGAGCTTGATCGAGATGCCCGGACCTTCATAGATGCCACGGCCGTGTGAGGCCTTACCGATCGAGTGGATCGCCTGCTCGTAGGACGCCAGGTATTTCTGTGCATCGTGCTCGGTCAGTGCGGCTTCGCCGAGCATGTCGTAGGAGTAGCGGAAGCCTTTGGCTTCGAACTTGCTGGCGTTGGCCAGGGCTTCGGCGATGGTTTCACCGGTGACGAACTGCTCACCCATCAGACGCATGGCCATGTCGACGCCCTTGCGGATCATCGGCTCGCCGCTCTTGCCGATGATGCGGCTGAGCGAGGAGGTCAGGCCGGATTCGTTGTGGGTCGAGACCAGTTTGCCGGTCAGCAGCAAGCCCCAGGTCGCGGCGTTGACGAACAGCGACGGGCTGTTGCCCAGGTGCGGTTGCCAGTTGCCAGTGCTGATCTTGTCGCGGATCAGGGCGTCGCGGGTGCCTTTGTCCGGAATCCGCAGCAGGGCTTCGGCCAGGCACATCAGGGCCACGCCTTCCTGGGACGACAGGGAGAACTCCTGCAGCAGACCCTGAACGATGCCGGCACGGCCGCCTGCGCTCTTCTGGTTACGCAGTTTTTCGGCGATGCCGGCGGCCAGCTTGTTGGTGGCCTCGGCCATAGCGGCAGGCAGGCGTGCCTGCTCGAGCAGCATTGGCACCACTTCTGGCTCGGGGCGGCGGTAGGCGGCGGTGATCGCCGAGCGCAGTACCGATTGCGGGAGGATGCTTTCGGCAAATTCAAGGAAGCACTGGTGGGCGTGATCGCCCGGGACTTCACCGGCTTCATCGCCATTGATGATCGACTGACCGTTGAGTTCGGTCAGGGTGGCGCCACCCTCGAGCTTTTCCAGGTAATTGAAGATTGCCTGTTTGATCAACCAGTGCGGCGTGCGGTCGATGGACTGCGCAGCGGCTTTGAGTCGCTCACGGGTAGGGTCGTCAAGTTTGACCCCAAGGGTGGTCGTCGCCATTTCTTATCCTCATTATTGCCACAGGCTGTGGCGTAAGCTAGCGTCAAGATTAGCTGTGCGCGATTTCGGGTGCAACCTAGTGCAACCCAAAATCTGTAGGAAAAAGGTGCAGCTCGTCCGGTGGGTAAAACCCCACAGGAAAAATGGCTGTTTATGGTGCGTTTTCTTCTTTAAACCGATGTTCTTGCTCCGAAAGGGAGCAAAAAGCCGCTGATGTGCAAGAAATCCGACGAGGTGCAACTGTATTGTAAAAACAGGTTGCACCTTCTTTGCGTTGTTGCATAGGATTCGCGGCCTGGGTGCAACCTCCTCTGAGGCTGTCGCTACATAAAAACAAACGCCAGGGCGCAACAATGAGTGTAAGCAATCCAACCTTGATCACGTTCGTGATCTACATCGCGGCAATGGTGCTGATCGGCTTCATGGCCTATCGCTCCACCAACAACCTTTCTGACTACATTCTCGGTGGCCGCAGCCTCGGTAGCGTCGTGACCGCACTGTCGGCCGGTGCCTCGGACATGAGTGGCTGGCTGCTGATGGGCCTGCCGGGCGCCATCTATATGTCGGGTCTGTCGGAAAGCTGGATCGCCATCGGCCTGATCATCGGTGCCTACTTGAACTGGCTGTTCGTTGCCGGTCGTCTGCGCGTGCAGACTGAGCACAACGGCGATGCCTTGACCCTGCCGGACTACTTCTCCAGCCGCTTTGAAGACAAGAGCGGGCTGTTGCGGATCATTTCCGCTGTGGTCATTCTGGTGTTCTTCACCATCTATTGCGCCTCCGGCATCGTTGCTGGTGCTCGTCTGTTCGAAAGCACCTTCGGCATGTCCTACGAAACCGCCCTGTGGGCTGGTGCGGCGGCGACTATCGCCTACACCTTCGTGGGTGGCTTCCTGGCTGTGAGCTGGACCGATACCGTCCAAGCCACGCTGATGATCTTCGCCCTGATCCTGACTCCGGTGATCGTGCTGATCGCCACCGGTGGCGTTGACACCACCTTCGCTGCTATCGAGCTCAAGGATGCGGCGAACTTCGACATGCTCAAAGGCACCACCTTCATCGGCATCATCTCGCTGATGGGCTGGGGCTTGGGCTACTTCGGCCAGCCGCATATCCTGGCGCGTTTCATGGCTGCCGATTCGGTCAAGTCGATCGCCAAGGCTCGCCGTATCTCCATGACCTGGATGATCCTCTGCCTGGTCGGTACCTGTGCCGTTGGCTTCTTCGGTATCGCCTACTTCTCGGCGCATCCTGACCTTGCCGGTCCTGTGACCGAGAACCACGAGCGTGTGTTCATTGAGCTGGCCAAGATCCTCTTCAACCCATGGATTGCCGGTGTCCTGCTGTCGGCCATCCTGGCTGCAGTAATGAGTACCCTGAGCTGCCAGCTGCTGGTGTGCTCCAGTGCTCTGACTGAAGACTTCTACAAGACCTTCCTGCGCAAGGGTGCTTCGCAGGTGGAGCTGGTCTGGGTCGGTCGCGCCATGGTGCTGCTGGTTGCCGTGGTTGCCATCCTGATTGCTTCCAATCCCGAGAACCGTGTTCTGGGTCTGGTCAGCTACGCCTGGGCTGGTTTCGGTGCTGCCTTCGGTCCGGTTGTACTGATCTCGGTACTGTGGAAAGGCATGACCCGTAACGGCGCGCTGGCCGGCATTCTGGTCGGTGCTATCACCGTGGTGGTGTGGAAGCACTTCTCCATCTGGGGCTTGTACGAAATTATCCCGGGCTTCCTCTTCGGTGCCCTGGCTATCTACTTCGTCAGTAAGGCTGGCAGCCCGTCGACCGCGATGGTTTCGCGTTTCGAAGCTGCAGATGAGGCGTTCAAAGCCGGTCATTAATCGACTGCCGAGCTTCGCCTGACAACGGCCCGGTCTTCTTTGAAGGTTGGGCCGTTGCCGTTTTTGGGTGCAACTCGGCCTGTGGGAGCGGGCTTGCCCCGCGATGCGGTGTGACTGACATCCAGCAATCGCGGGGCAAGCCCGCTCCCACAGTTCGGCGCGACAAGGTAAACTGCGCAGTCTTGCAGGAGTTGCCATGAACTATCGTCACGCCTTTCACGCCGGCAACCACGCCGACGTTTTCAAACACCTCGTATTGACCCGCCTTATTGCGCTGATGTCGCGCAAGGAGCAGCCGTTCGCCTATATCGATACCCATGCCGGCCTTGGTCTGTACGACTTGCAGGGTGACCAGGCGACGCGTACCGGCGAGTGGATCGAAGGTGTCGGACGGCTATGGGGACGTGATGACCTGCCCGAAGTGACTGCCGACTACCTGCGCATCTTGCGCAAGATGAACCCGGACGGTGAGCTGCGCTACTACCCAGGCTCGCCTGAGCTTGCCCGGCGCCTGGCGCGGCAGCAGGATCGCGTGTTGCTCAACGAGAAGCACCCCGAAGACGGGCGCATGCTCAAAGACAACATGAAGAAGGATCCACGCGTTGCCGTGCATCTGGGTGAAGGCTGGCACGTGCCGCGGGCACTGCTACCGGTGCAGGAAAAACGCGCAGTGATGCTGATCGATCCGCCGTTCGAGCAGGTCGACGAGCTCAAGCGCTGCACCGTGGCCTTGAAAGAGGCTATCAGTCGCATGCGCCAAACCGTTGCGGCGATCTGGTACCCGATCAAGGATCAGCGCCAACTGGTGCGTTTCTATCAGGACTTGACCAGCACGGGTGCGCCGAAGCTGCTGCGGGTCGAGCTGTATGTGCATCCCCAGGACAGTCCGCAGGGCCTTAATGGCTCCGGCCTGGCTATTGCCAATCCGCCATGGGGGCTGGAGGAAGAACTGCGCGAACTGCTGCCCTGGTTGTCCCAGGTGCTGGCGCAGACCCAGGGCAGCTGGCGCATGGATTGGCTGATCGCCGAGTAAGCCTCTTGCCGCTCCTACAAGCACCCACGGATTACGTTATAATCCCGCTCTTTCGTTGCCGCTCGCCCCACGGGGCCAGGGCGCATATTTACAGATTGAAGAGGCTAGACCCTTGGCATTGACGATTCTTGGCCTGTCCGGCGCCCTTAGCCATGATCCTTCCGCGGCCCTGTACATCGACGGCAAGCTGATTGCCGCCGCTGAAGAAGAGCGCTTCGTGCGCGATAAACATGCAAAGAACCGCATGCCCTACGAATCGGCGAAGTTCTGCCTGGAACAGGCAGGGATCAAGCCGTCCGACGTTGATGTGGTGGCCATTCCGTTCGCCCCGATCAGCCTGTTTGGCGAGGCCCGCTGGCACTACGCCAAGCGTTACTGGTACGCCCCGGATCGCGCCCTTGACGCGATCCTGATGGGCAACCGTCGCTACAAGCGCTACCGCAAGAAGATCGTCTGGTGCCTGGAACAGCTGGGCTTCGACCCGAAAAAGGTCAAGATCGAGCCGGTCGAGCATCACCTGGCCCACGCCTCCAGTGCCTACCACTGCTCCGGTTTCAAGGAAAAGACCGCGATCCTCGGCATCGACGGTAAGGGCGAGTACGCCACCACCTTCTTTGGCTACGGCGAAAACGGCAACATCCACAAGATCAAGGAATTCTTCGATCCGGACTCCCTGGGTGGCTTGTACGGTGCGATCACCGAGTTCCTTGGCTTCGAAATGCTCGATGGTGAGTTCAAGGTCATGGGCATGGCGCCTTATGGCGATGCCAGCAAGTACGACTTCTCGCGCCTGGCCTCGTTCGAGAACGGTGAGCTGGTGATCAACACCGACTACGCCAACGTTATCGGCCTGCGCCGGTACAAAGAGAAGGGCAAGGGTTTCTACTTCTCGCCAAAACTGATCGAGTGGCTGGGCCCCAAGCGCGAAGGCGACATTGCCGACGAGCCGTACATCCACTACGCCGCGAGCATGCAGGCGCTGTTCGAAAAGCTCGCCCTGCAGATGATCGACCATTATCTGGGCGACATCCTCAAGGAAACCGGCAAGCTGGCCTTCGCCGGTGGCTGCGCGCTGAACGTCAAGCTCAACCAGAAGATCATTGCTCGTCCTGACCTCAAGGAGCTGTTCGTCCAGCCGGCCTCCGGCGACGCCGGTACCGCGGTCGGTGCCGCAGCATACGTCTCTCACGCCCGTGGTGTGCCGGTCGAGAAGATGGAGCATGTCTATCTCGGCCCTGCGTACTCCAACGAGGACGTGATTGCCGCCTGTGCCCGTCACCCGAGCCAGCCGAAATGGCGCAAGCTCGAAAACATGCCAGAGCAGATCGCCAAGATCATGGTCGATGGCAACCCGGTGGCCTGGTTCCAGGGGCGCATGGAGTTCGGTCCGCGCGCGCTCGGTGGTCGCTCGATCATTGGTTGCCCGAGCGTTGCCGGCGTCGCCGATCGCATCAACCACCAGATCAAGTTCCGCGAACGCTGGAGGCCTTTCTGCCCGTCGATGCTCGATACCGTCGCCCCGCAGATGATCAAGATCGATCACCCGGCGCCGTTCATGACCTTCACCTTCGAAGTGGCGGAAGAGTGGAAGACCCGCGTGCCGGAAGTCGTCCATGAAGACGGCACCTCGCGGGCCCAAGTGCTCAAGCGCGAGTACAACCCGCGCTATTACGACATGATGAAGGCGCTGGAAGACCTGACCGGTAACGGCGTGTCGCTCAACACCTCGCTCAACCGTCGTGGCGAGCCAATGATCTGCTCGCCGACCGACGCCCTGAACATGTTCTTCGGCTCGGACCTGCAGTACCTGATCATGGAAGACATCCTGGTAGTCAAGGACGGCGCGAACAGTTATGACGTCCAAGGCTGAAAAACGCGTCCTGCAGTTCTGCCACGGTTATGACGGTCCGTTCCTGGACTGTGCGCGGCAGTACGCCAGCCTGTTCAGCGGCAGCGGCTACAAGGTCACCACGGTGTTCCTTACCGGCGCTGCCGACCCTCAGGTAGCCGCCGGCTGCGCCTCTGATGAAGTGATCTTCCTGGAATTCAGCTCCAAGTCCATCCGTGGCCTGAAGCTGGGGGCGATCCGCGCGTTGCGGCGGATCGTCGCCGCGCGCAATTTCAGCTTCTGTATTGCGCACCGTTTCAAGCCGATCTATATCGCCTTGCTCGGTAGCCGCCTGCCGGTGATTGGTGTGCACCATGCCTTTGGTGACTATCTGCGTGGCAGTCGTCAGCTGTTTGCCAACCTGTTTCGTCAGCGCTTGAGTTTGCTCGGCGTTTCCGACGCGGTGCGAGATGACATGCGCAAATGCTTGCCCAAGTGGCCGGCTGAGCGTATCCAGACCCTCTACAATCGCATCGATATCGAGGCGCTGCAGGCGGCGTTGGTGCCTGCAGCCGATGCTCGGCAAGCTCTGGGGCTGGATCCGCAGGCCTGGATTGTCGGTAATGTCGGTCGCCTGCATCCGGACAAGGATCAGGCCACCTTGTTGCGTGGCTTTGCCCGCGCGCTGCCGAGCCTGCCGGCTGGTGCTCGCCTGGCTATTTTGGGTGAGGGGCGGTTGGCGCAGGCGCTGAAAACACTGGCCGCCGAGTTGGGTATTACCGGGCAGGTGGACTTTCTCGGCCAGGTGCCCAATGCGCGCCGCTACTTCAAGGCGTTTGATGCGTTTGCCCTGAGCTCTGATCACGAGCCGTTCGGCATGGTCCTGCTTGAAGCCATGGTCGCCGGGGTGCCGGTGCTCGCCACCGCCTGCGGCGGTGCCTTGGAAGTAGTTGAGGGTGTCGGCATCCTGTTCCCATTGGCCGATGCCGAGCGTCTGGCTCAAGGCTTGCAGCATCTGGCCGTGCTGGATGAAGGGCAACGCCAGGAGTGTGCCGGGCGCATGCTTGCGCGCCTGCGTGAGCGTTTTTCCGATAGCGCTGTGCGCGATACCTTCTGGCAGTTGCCAGCTGTGCGCGTGCTGACGGCGGAGGCTTGATGCTCAATCATATTCAAGGCTGGCGCGAGCGCGGCTGGCACGTGATCGATGCGCCTGCCTACGCCCAGGCCTGGCAGCGTTTTGGCGGTAGCGTCGCCACCCACCCGCTGGTGGTCGAGCAACTGGCGCAGCTGGCGCAGATTCCGGTGCGCTACCTGGGCTGGGAGCACAAGGGGGAGCTCAAGGCCGCGATTCCGACCTGGGGCCGTTATCTGGCGTTGTCCAAGGACGTGCTCAAGCGTCAGGGCAAGAAGGGTTTGTATGACCTGGGCAATGCCGAGCTGATCCTGCCTGCGGCTGCCGATGCCCAGGCGCCGCTGCGTCACGCCGGGCGTTATCTGTCGGAGCTCAATCAGGGACGTTTCGCCAACCTCAAGCTGCAGACTGAATCACTGGCGATGGCACGTACGCCTGAAGACCTGTCGAAGAAATTTCGCTATAACCAGCGTCGTGAGCTGCGCCTGCTGGAAGAGGCGGGTGGCCAGGTACGTCCGGTTTCTGCTTTTACCAGCAATGAACTGGCAGCGATCTACTGCGATCTGTTTCAGCGCCGCTGGGAATTCCCGGCCACTGGCGCCGAGCGTATGGCTGAGGTTATAGAGCGTCTGCGTGAGTTGCTGATCGGTTCGGTGCTGTTTCTTGATGATGCGCCCATCGCCATCCAGCTGGTCTACCGGGTCGAAGCGCCAGAGTGGATCAGCGTCGAGTACATCAACGGTGGCGTTGACCCGCAAACCAAGGCCTTCAGTCCTGGAAGCGTATTGAGTTTCCTCAATACCCAGGCCGCCTGGGAGGATGCCCGGGCGCGCAACAAGCCGCTACGTTTCTCCTTTGGTCGTGCTGATCGCGAGTACAAGGATCGTTGGTGTAACTCCGTGCCGGTGTTTCAGGTGTGAGCCGCAAGCAGCAGTTGCTCAAACAGCACCGGCGCAACAAGCGGCTGGGGTTGCTGGCTGGCTTGGTGGTGTTGCTGAGTCTGGGTGTTTTCGTCCAGTGGTGGTTGCCGCTATTGCTGCTGCCACTGCTGTGGGTCGCCCATGAAGCCTGGTTTGCCGATCACCTGTTTTATTCGCCTGCCGAAGACTACCAGTATCAGTTCCCACAGGATTGCCTGGCGCATCCGGTCAAGCTGGTCGACGGTGTTGTGCGGCTTCAGTCGCCTTTGCAGCTTGCAGGTGATGAAACCCTGGTCCTGGCGCTGCGCCTGAAAAGCGGCTGGTTGGGTCGCTTCCTGGACCCTGCAGTGGTGTTGAACGGTGAAGATTGCCAGGCCTTCGAGCGCGGTGTCGCGGGCTTGCGTTACCTGAACCTGACCGGGCTTGGCGAGTCACTCGCTGCCGGGCGGCTGCGCTTGTGTGGGCGCTATTGCCGTCTATCTGGCGAGGGGCAGTTGTGGGTTGTCGCGGGCAGCGATCTGCGTCGCAAGCGCGTCATGGTTATCGCGCCACATGCCGATGATGCCGAGTTGGCTGCTTTCGGCCTCTACAGTCAGGCGCAAGAAGCTTGGGTCGTGACCCTGACCGCTGGCGAGATCGAGGCTGAGCACTACCAGCGCATGGGCATGGCCAGGGTTGAGTCCGCCCGCTTGAAGGGCCGGCTGCGCGCTTGGGACAGTATTGCCGTACCGCGCTGGGCAGGTGTTCCCGAGTCGAACTGTGTGCAGTTAGGTTATTTCTGCCTGCAGCTGCCAGCCATGCAGGCGGCACCGGAACAAGCAATCGCCTCGCGTGAGGCGGAGCTTGACGATACCCGCCTGTTCAGGCAGTTCAACGCGATAACCTTGCCGGGTGACCAGGATGGTGCGCCAACCTGGAACAACCTGTTGGCCGACTTGCGCGAGTTGTTGCTCAAGGCCCGCCCGCAGGTGCTGGTGATGCCGCATCCGACCCTTGATCCGCATCCCGACCATATCTGTGCCCAGGCTGCTGTGCTCGAAGCTCTGCAGGGGGTGGAGTGGCAGCCTGAAACCGTGCTGGGGTATGCCAACCACCTGCATGACAATGATCGCTGGCCCATGGGCGATAGCGGTGCCGGGGTTGCTTTGCCGCCGCAGTTGGAAGGCGGGCAGGTTTGGGCTCCCTACAGTCTGCCCCTGGATCTGGCGACTCAGCGCGACAAGGCCATGGCGCTGGGCATGATGCATGACCTGCAGCCGCCGGCACCGTTCAAGCGTCGCATTCGCCGTTTGCTCCAGCGCTGGCTGGCGGGGCGACGCGCTTCGCCTTATGGCGAGAACGAATTTTTCCGCAAGGCCGTGCGCCGACATGAATTGTTCTGGCGTCGTGATCTCTGATCCTGGCCCGTGACTGTTAGCGGCCGAATAAAGACCGCAAGGAAGACAATGAAAGTTCTATTTCTGGTGCAGAAGGAACAACGGGCAATCCTGGATCGTCTCTATGACGGTGTCGCCGCCCATTGCGAATGCGATCTGCGCTGGCTCAGCAGCGCAGATCAGCGCAACCTGCGTAGTTATTTCCGTCGTGAAGTCGACGTCGAAAAGTATGATCGGATTGTGTTTTTTCTGCGTTTCAAGCAAGAGATTCGTCAGGTCGGTTTCATTCGTACGGTGCCCAACCTGGTCATCCTTGAGCACGACGCCTATCAGAACTACATCCCGTGCAAGTACACCGGCAAGTTCAGTGCCCACTACCGTCAGTTGCCTTGGGCGCGGGTGATCAGCTCAGGCTATATGGTCAGTGAGCGCTTGCGCCAGGAGGGCTTCGACGCCGAGTTCGTGCCCAAAGGCTACGACCAGCAGTTGCTGGCCGACCAGGGGCGCGAACGGGATATCGAACTGGCCTTTGTCGGCAGTACCAACAGTGTCGCCTACAGCGGGCGCAAGGCGTTACTCGATGAGCTCGCTCAGGTCGAGAATCTGCTGGTCACCCGGACCAAGTCCGGTGAAGAGTACTGTGACACGCTCAACCGCATTCGTTTCTTCGTCAGTGCCGATGTCGGTATGGGCGAATACATGATCAAGAATTTCGAGGCAATGGCCTGTGGCTGTGTGCTGCTGGCTTTTGATCAAGGGGAGGCGGAGAATCGCGCCCTGGGTCTTGAAGACATGCACAACGTGGTTTTGTATAACAGCATTGCCCAGTTGCAGGAAAAGCTCAAAGTGTTACGCGCCGACCCGGCATTGGTCGAGCGCATTGGCAGTAACGGTCGTGACCTTGCTGTTTCGCAGTTCAGCTTCGCTCAAGTGGGCCGAAGCATCGTTGAAAAAATGCAGCCACCTCTGCGTTCCCGTCCAGCCCTGACCGGTTGGCAGCGCTTGCGTTTGAGACTGGGCATATGAGCCGGTTGCCCCTTATGTGGGGTGTGGTCTCGAACAACCGAATACAGAAGATGGGGAGGGAATCCAGTGCGATTCAGTGATGACAGTGATGTAACCCTGGTGGTTACCAGTTGCGGGCGTTTCGACTTGCTCAAGCTTACACTCGAGAGTTTCGATCGTTTCAATACTGCACCGATTCGCGAAGTGTTCATCACCGAGGACTCGGGCGATGACGCTGTCCATCAGGCAATTCCGGAACACTGGAAGCCGCACTGCAAGGTGTTCGTCAATCGGCCTAAACTGGGGCAGTTGCCGTCTATCGACCTTGCCTACAGTCACGTAAAAACCCCCTACATCTTTCATTGCGAGGATGACTGGGAGTTCTACCGCCCAGGTTTCGTCGAGGACTCGAAGAGCATTCTCGAGGTCAGCCCGCATTTGCTTCAGGTCTGGTTGCGCAGCTATGCCCATGACTTGAAAGTGCACAGCCCTTACATCCATCTGGGCGAGCGTCAGGTCATTGCCGGTGTGCCGTGTTACCCGTTGCTTTCGGACAAGCCTGAGTGGCAGAGTTTTTCGTTGAACCCAGGCTTGCGCCGGCTGAGCGACTATCAGCTTTGCGCGCCATTTTCTGCCTATTCTGGTGAGAAGGCGCTGTCAAAACGCTACACCGAGTTGAATCTCACCGCGGTCAGTCTCGAGAATGACGCGATACTGCACACGGGGTTCGGTGCGCATGTAAGTCTGCCCGGTGAGCGTCGGCGTAAAGCACGGCGCCGCAAGCGTGATCGCGTCAAATTGATGGTGGTATTGGTGGTTGGCGTGATTCTGGGTATAGGCGTGGGTTTTTTTGCACATTGACCTGTGCTGTTTGCCCGTGATCCGGAGCGAAACAAGGGGGCGATCCCCCTTGAACATCATCAACATCATGTGAGCGGGCGGCGCACCCTGCGCCTCGGTGCCCCACCAACTACCCGGTAACTTGCCCGACAAGCCCTCAGGTGTTCAGCTCAGCAGTGCACGTTCCAGTTCGGCGAGAGGGAATTGACTCTCGAGGCGCTCGCGGGCGATGTAACGGGCGAAATGCTGCACGTTGCGCCGGACCATGCGGTTGGACAGCGGTGCACGCATGAAACGCATATCGGCAACATCAATCAGGCCCATTTCCTGCTCTGGTGTCACGACAATGTTGCCAAGGTGCAGGGAGCGAAAGTAAATGCCCGACTTGTGCAGCTTGCGCACCAACGCCACGAGCTCCGGTAAACGTTCTTGCCAGCTGAAACCCGCCTTGCGAGACAGTTGGCTGAGGGTTTCTCCCGGCAGTGGCTGGTATAGCACGGCTGTCATTCCCGGGGCATCCAGCTTGTAGTATTTCAAAACCTTCAGCGTGGGAATTCCCTTTTTCTCCAACTGCGTTGCGTTGTCGATGAAACGCTGGGAGTAAGGCCGCAGCAAGGCAGATGAAATCAAGCGCTTGCGCCTGAAGAGTTTAAGAATGTTGCCGTCACTAAGCAGGTACACTTTGGCGCCGAAACTATCAGCCTCCAGCACCTGGGCGCCAAGGATGAGTTGGTTGAGGTCGACCTGGTGTAGCCGGGATGATTGCATGAATAGTGGCCTTGCCTACGGGCGAGCAAAAGGACCGGTAATAATGCCGAAAATTTTGCAGATGTACCATGCCGGTGTTGTAAGACGATGCGAATGCACAGGACGTATGCAGGGTATGAACCTGGAATTGGTGAAGCTTTACTCTGTAGATGGCCCGAGTGCATGCCGCTTGGCTGGGCTGTGATAAAATTTCCGGTTAAATCTGAACAGCGAGCTCTACGATGGCCGAAACACCGCTAAAGGCGGAGCAGCAGAGCAGCTCCAGCCTGAAAATCTACTTCCGGCTACTGAGCTATGTGAAACCGTATATCGGCATTTTCATGCTGAGTATCCTCGGTTTCATCATCTTTGCCTCAACCCAGCCCATGCTGGCCGGGATTCTCAAGTACTTCGTCGATGGTCTGAGCAATCCCCAGGCAGTGTTGTTCCCCAACGTCCCGTACCTGCAAGACCTGCAGCTACTGCAAGCCGTGCCGTTGCTGATCGTGCTGATCGCCGCCTGGCAGGGGCTTGGCTCGTTCCTGGGTAACTACTTCCTGGCCAAGGTCTCGCTGGGGCTGGTCCATGACCTGCGGGTGGAGTTGTTCAACAAGTTGCTGGTGCTGCCCAACCGTTACTTCGACAACCACAACTCCGGCCACCTGATTTCGCGTATCACCTTCAACGTGACCATGGTTACCGGCGCCGCCACCGATGCTATCAAGGTGGTGATCCGTGAAGGTCTGACGGTGGTGTTCCTGTTCGCCTACTTGTTGTGGATGAACTGGAAGCTGACCCTGGTAATGCTGGCAATCCTGCCAGTCATTGCCATGATGGTCGGTACCGCCAGCAAGAAATTCCGCAAACAGAGCAAGAAGATCCAGGTGGCGATGGGCGATGTCACTCATGTCGCTTCTGAGACCATTCAAGGCTACCGTGTAGTGCGCAGCTTCGGTGGTGAAAACTACGAGCAGCAACGCTTCGCCAATGCCAGCCAAAGCAACACCGACAAGCAGCTGCGCATGACCAAGACCGGGGCTGTGTACACCCCGATGCTGCAGTTGGTGATCTATTCCGCCATGGCTGCGCTGATGTTCCTGGTGCTGTTCCTGCGTGGGGACGCCACCGCGGGTGACCTGGTTGCCTACATCACTGCTGCAGGCCTGCTGCCCAAGCCGATTCGGCAGCTGTCGGAAGTCAGTTCGACGATCCAGAAAGGCCTGGCCGGTGCTGAAAGCATTTTCGAACAGCTGGATGAAAAGCCGGAAGTCGATACCGGTACTGTGGAGCTGGAGCGGGTAGAGGGGCGCCTTGAAGTGCGCAACCTGAGCTTTACCTACCCCGGCACTGATCGTCAGGTGTTGTCTGATATTTCCTTCACCGCTGAACCGGGGCAGATGATCGCACTGGTGGGGCGTTCAGGGAGTGGCAAGTCGACCCTGGCCTCGCTGATTCCGCGGTTCTATCACCATGACCAGGGGCAGATCCTCCTTGATGGCGTGGAGATCGAGGACTATCGTTTGCGCAATCTGCGCCGCCATGTATCCCAGGTGACCCAGCATGTCACCCTGTTCAACGATACCGTGGCCAATAACATTGCCTACGGCGATCTGGCTGGCGCGCCGCGTGCTGATATCGAAGCGGCTGCCGCCGATGCCTATGCCAAGGAGTTTGTCGATCAACTGCCCAAGGGCTTTGACACTCAGGTCGGTGAGAACGGTGTGCTGCTCTCCGGTGGTCAGCGTCAGCGTCTGGCAATAGCCCGGGCCCTGCTCAAGAACGCGCCACTGCTGATCCTCGATGAGGCCACCTCGGCCCTGGATACCGAGTCCGAGCGGCATATCCAGGCAGCGCTCGATCATGTGATGAAGGGCCGTACCACGCTGGTTATCGCTCACCGTCTGTCGACCATTGAAAAGGCCGACATGATCCTGGTCATGGATCAGGGCAAGCTGGTCGAGCGCGGCACGCATGCCGAGCTGCTGGCTGCCAACGGCTACTATGCCAGGCTGCATGCCATGGGCCTGGACGAACCGGCCAAGGCCGATATCACCTGAGCCTCACGCCGGGGCCTGTCCTGGGCTCCGGCCGTCTTCCTGCATCAGCTTGTTGGTAAGGTGGCAATCAAGCCTTCGTCTAGCCTGTGCTAATATCCTGCCCCTGTTAATTTTGTATATATGGGTTGCCCATGAAGTTGTCCATGCCGCGTTTCGATCAAGCCCCGGTACTGGTGGTGGGCGATGTCATGCTCGACCGCTACTGGCATGGTGGTACCTCACGGATTTCGCCTGAAGCACCGGTACCGGTGGTCAAGGTCGAACAGATCGAGGACCGTCCTGGTGGTGCGGCCAACGTGGCCTTGAACATCGCCGCCTTGGGCGCTCCGGCTTCACTGATCGGGGTTACCGGCCAGGACGAAGCCGCCGAGAGCCTGACCAACAGCCTGAAGGCCGCAGGCGTGCGCTCGATTTTCCAGCGTATTGCGCACCAGCCGACCATCGTCAAGCTGCGGGTCATGAGCCGTCACCAGCAACTGCTGCGTATCGATTTCGAACAACCCTTCGCCACCGATCCACTGTCGCTGGGGGCTGAAGTCGACACCCTGCTCGACGGGGTCAAGGTATTGGTGCTGTCGGACTACGGCAAAGGCGCCCTGAAGAACCATCAGAGTCTGATCCAGGCTGCACGGGCCAAAGGGATTCCGGTGCTGGCCGACCCGAAGGGCAAGGACTTTTCGGTCTACCGCGGTGCCAGCCTGATCACCCCGAACCTCAGTGAGTTCGAGACCATCGTCGGGCGCTGCGCTGATGAAGCGGAGCTGGTGGCCAAGGGTGCTCAGCTGATGAGCGAACTGGAGCTGGGGGCCTTGTTGGTGACGCGTGGTGAGCATGGCATGACCCTGTTGCGTCCCGATCATCCGGCCCTGCACTTGCCGGCCCGTGCTCGCGAAGTCTTCGACGTCACCGGTGCTGGTGATACGGTGATTTCGACCCTGGCCGCGGCCATTGCTGCAGGCGAAGAACTGCCCCATGCCGTGGGCCTGGCCAACCTGGCCGCCAGCATCGTTGTTGGCAAGCTCGGTACTGCGGCTATCAGTGCGCCGGAATTGCGCCGCGCGATTCAGCGCGAAGAAGGTTCTGAGCGTGGGGTGCTGAGCCTCGACCAGTTGCTGCTGGCCATCGATGATGCCCGTGCGCACAACGAGAAGATTGTCTTCACCAATGGTTGCTTCGATATCCTTCATGCAGGTCACGTGACATACCTGGAGCAAGCGCGGGCCCAAGGTGATCGTCTGATCGTTGCGGTAAACGACGATGCTTCTGTGAGCCGGCTGAAAGGGCCGGGCCGTCCGATCAACAGCGTTGATCGACGCATGGCAGTGCTCGCTGGCCTGGGTGCAGTGGATTGGGTCATCAGCTTTCCTGAAGGCACGCCGGAAAACCTGCTCAGCCAGGTCAAGCCGGATGTGCTGGTCAAGGGCGGGGACTACGGTATCGACCAGGTGGTCGGCGCCGATATCGTCAAGGCGTATGGCGGTACGGTGAAGGTGTTGGGGCTGGTTGAGAACAGCTCGACCACCGCCATTGTCGAGAAGATTCGCAAAAACTGATAACAGCATCGCGGGGCAAGCCCGCTCCCACAGCGCCTGTGGGAGCGGGCTTGCCCCGCGATGGGTTACTTACCCAGCCCTCCCCGCGCCATTTGCAACAATTCCCGGGCTTTGCCGGTAAGCCGTCGTAAGCCACTGTCCGGTTTCGGCACCGCCAGCCCCTGCTGACTAACCCAATCCTTCCAGCGAATCCGCTCATCCCTGACCAGCCAGCCCTCTTGGCGTGCAAAACTTTCGGCCAGATAGAGACCGCGAGTGCTCGCTGGCACCAGGCGGTCTTTCTTCAACGTGTACAGCTCGGCGCGAGGGCGGCCATCCTCCAGAGGCATCAGGTACAGGTCGGGGCGGGTGCGGTTGAGGCGGGTCACCAGTTGGTTTCCTTCAAGCCGTTCATCGACATGAAACAGGCTCAACGATTTGGCTTCGCGCGGGACCTGCAGGCGCAGGTCATAGATCAGTTGCAGCGACGCTGTCGGTAGGTGCACATAGGCTCGCGGTCGTTCCAGCAGCTGCAGGTTGGCGCAGCGCACAGGCCGCGCTGCGCCGGATTGCGGTGTCAGGACGAACGGCAGCGCTTCACGGTAATGCAGGGCATCGGCATAGGGCGCCGGTAGCCAGGTGTCGCTGAAACGCCCCCCAAGCCAGCCTTCCGGCGTTTCCAATAGACACTCTTCAGCAACTTCCTGAATGGCGGTATGCAGGGGCAGGTTCAGTTCCTGGGCCGGTACATAGCCGGAGATCAGTTTCAGTACCACATCCCCACGGTCCTGGCGGCGCTGGCGGACCAGCACCCAGTAATCGCGGTTCTGCCAGTGCAGCGTCAGGCGCACCGAGACGCCCAGATTGGCTAGCTCTACGGCGAAGCGTTGGCTGTCGGCCAGGTGAATCTGCTTGCGCCGTTGCTGGGTCTGGGCAAAGTTCAGCGGCATGCCGATGCTCTGATAGCACAATCCTTCGGGGCTGGCTTCGACGTGCAGGGGCAGGGTCTTGAAGTTGCTCGGGTTCTTGCGTATCAGCGTTCGCGGCATGTCGACTCCTTCTTGCGTTGGGGGCGGCCGCGACGGCGGCGTGGGCGTCAGCGATTCAATACGGCGGCAACAGTAGCCACGTTGTGGGCCAGGTGTACAGGGTTGATGGTGCCGACAATGGCGCTGCTCACACCTGGGCGGCCAAACAACAGTTCGAAGCTGGCACGCACCGGGTCCACTCCCGGGCTCAGGCAGACATGTCCGCTGGCCAGGGCCTTTTTCACCAGGATGGCTTTGCCATGCTCGGCGGCATAGTCGAGCACCGGGCGCTCTGCCTGTTCGTTCAGATTGTAGGTGATCATGGCACAATCGCCGCGTACCAATGCTTTCAAGCCCCCCGCCACGGTCTTGCCGGACAAGCCGAAGCCGCCGATCTTGCCTTCCTGTTTCAGCGCTTCGAGGGTCTGATAGACCTCCTCATGCTCAAGGATGTGCAGGTCATTGCCATCGGAGTGCACCAGCACCAGGTCGATGTGTTCGGTTTCCAGGCGCTTGAGGCTGCGTTCGATGGAAAAGCGCGTGTGCGCGGCGCTGAAGTCGAAGTGCGATTGGCCGTTGTCGAACTCTTCACCGACCTTGCTGACGATCACCCAGTGATCGCGTTGGCCACGCAGCAGCGGTCCAAGGCGCTCTTCACTGCGGCCATAGGCCGGAGCGGTGTCGATCAGGTTGATGCCCAGGTCACGGGCCTGGGCCAGCAGCAGGCGGGCCTGGTCGTCGTCGGGGATGGTGAAGCCGTTGGGGTATTTGACGCCTTGGTCGCGCCCCAGTTTGACCGTACCCAGGCCCAGCGGCGAGACGCGCAGACCTGTGCTGCCCAAGGGGCGGTGCAGATCGTGGAGAGTCGCCAGGCTCATGGCAGCAGTTGCTCCCAGACCGGCAGGGCCATCGGCGGCCGTGGCAGTTCGGGCAGGGCTGTGTGAGCTTGCGGCTTGATCCCGTCACGCTCAAGGCTGGCCAGGACCCGATCACTGAAGTCCGGGGCCAGGGCCAGTTTGGTCGGCCAGCCGACCAGCAGGCGCTGCTGCTCGGCGAGGAAGGCGTTGTCCGGGCGCACCAGGCCGGACTGGGCAGGCTCGGCGCGATCGATGCGCACGGTAGCCCAGCGCACCTGACTGAGGTCGATCCATGGCAGCAGGTTGCTGACTTCCTTTTTCGCCGCGGCAATCTGGGCTTCAGGCTCGCGGGCAACGCCGTCGGCCTCGGCCAGGTCGCCACCCAGGTACCAGACCCATTGACCATCGGCGGCCGGGTGGCTGGTGACGGTGATGCGTGGCTTGGGGCCGCCGCCCAGGCAGTGGGCATACAGGGGTTTGAGGCTGGCGCCCTTGGCCATGACCATGTGCAGTGGGCGGCGCTGCATCGCAGGCTGACTCAGGCCGATGGCTTCAAGCAGGGCGGCATTGCCGGCCCCGGCGCTGAGTACGATGCGCTGGGCGCGGATCTCGCGGCCATCGACACGCAGCCCGGCCAGTTCACCCTCTGCTTGCAGGGGTTCGATCTGCTCGCCAGCCAGCAGGCTGTCACCGGCCAGTTCGGCGAGCTTGTTCAGCAGGCTTGGCACGTCAATGACCAGTTCTGCCAGGCGATAGACCTTACCTTTGAATGCGCGATCCTGCAGGGCAGGTGGCAGTTGATCGCCCTTGACCTGATCGACACGGCCACGCACCGCCTTGCTGGCGAAGAAACTGGTCAGATTGCCGGCGATTGTGCCGGGGGACCACAGGTAATGGGCGTCGGACAACAGGCGCACGCCGGAAAGGTCCAGTTCGCCTTTACCGGCCAGAGCCTCGCTCCAGCGCCGAGGCATGTCGGCAATGGCTTCGGAGGCACCGGTCAGCGTGCCATGCAGGGCATACTTGGCGCCGCCATGAATGATCCCCTGCGATTTGAGGGTCTGCTCGCCACCGAGGCTGGCGCGTTCCACCACGACCGTCGAGTAACCCAGGCGGCGCAGACGGGCATTGAGCCAGAGGCCTGCGACCCCTGCGCCGACGATCAGTACGTCGGTGGAAATTACGGATGGCATGCATGCACCTCACAAGCTTGGACAGAAGCCCAGTATACAGCCTGTGAGCCGGATCAATGCCCGGCGGTTTTCGAGAACACCTGGATCACCACCACGCCGCCGACAATCATGGCCATGCCGAGCATGGCCGGGATGTCCAGTTTTTGCCCGTAAATCACCAGCGCGGCGATACTGATCAGGACAATGCCCAGCCCCGACCAGATGGCATAGGCAATACCGACCGGAATGCTGCGCACCACCAGAGTCAGCATCCAGAACGCCACGGCGTAGCCGCAGATCATCAACAGCAAGGGCAGCGGCGTGCTCAGGCCCTTGACAGCCTTCATCGAGGCAGTGGCGATGACTTCGGCGCAGATGGCGATAGCCAGGTAGGTGTAGGCATTCATGTCGGTGTTCCTCTGTTCTGGCCGGGTATTTTAGAGCAAGCCTGGATGGGGTAAAGTCATTACCTATCTTTTACGGAGATAGGTTGCATGGCAGAACAGTGGAATCTGGAGCAACTTCGCCTGTTTGTTGGTGTCGCCGAGCAACGCTCGTTTTCGGCGGTGGCACGGGCCCAGCGCAAGGCGCAGTCGGCAGTGAGCAATGCCATTGCCCTGCTTGAGGCGGACCTGGGTGTGATCCTGTTCGAACGTAGCAGTGGCCGCCAGCCGCGCTTGACCGAGGCCGGAGCGGCTCTGCTGGAAGAGGCGCGCGAGTTGTTGCGTCAGTGTGAGCGCCTGGATGGTCGAGCGCTGGCGCTGATGCGTGGCCAGGAGGCGCAGTTGCGGGTCGCCCAGGACGAAGCCATGCCTTATCAGCCAGTCATCGACAGTCTCGACGAGCTGGCCCAGCAGTTCCCCATGCTGGAAGTGCAACTGGCCAGTGGTGCCCAAGGTGACGTGGCGCGCAAGCTGGTCGAGCGCCGTGCCGACCTGGGCTTGCTGTTTCGTCATGAGCGCATGCCGCCGGCGTTGGAGCGCCGTGCCTTGGGGAAGGTTGAGATGGTCACAGTCTGCGCCGTCAATCATCCCTTGGCGCAACTGGGGCAGGTCAATCGACAACAACTGGCACGCCACCGCCAGTTACTGATTGCTCCACAGGAAAGCGGCTATCCCGGCGGCGAGCCAATCAGCCCGCAGATCTGGCGTGCCGACAGTTTCTACGCCATGGCCGAGTTGTTGATGCGTGGTCTGGGCTGGGCCTGGTTGCCCCGGCATGTGGTGCAGTACCCGACTTACCATGCACAGATGGTCGAGCTGAGCAGCGAGTGGACACCGCCAGCGCTGGTGGTGGAACTGGTCTGGCGGCGTGACGAGCCCCTGGGACCTGCGGCACAGTGGTTGGCCGAGCGCTTCGCAGTGCACTTGCGAGCCATTGGCTAGTACACTTCGGCGCCATGAACAGAACACTCTATACCCTGCTGTTTCACTTGGGCCTGCCGCTGGTAGCGCTGCGCCTGTTCCTGCGTTCGCGCAAAGCGCCAGCCTACGCTAAGCGCATCGGCGAACGCTTCGCCATGAACCTGCCGGCCATGCGCCAGGGCGGTATCTGGGTGCATGCGGTGTCGGTGGGCGAAAGCATCGCCGCAGCGCCGATGATCCGTGCCCTGTTGCAGGCTTATCCACAGCTGCCGATCACGATTACCTGCATGACCCCGACCGGCTCCGAGCGGGTGCGGGCGATGTTTGCCGATGAGCCGCGCGTTCAGCATTGCTACCTGCCCTATGACCTGCCGTGGGCGGCCGGGCGCTTTCTCGATCATGTCCAGCCGAAACTTGCGGTGATCATGGAAACTGAGTTGTGGCCCAACCATATTCACCAGTGCGCCAAGCGCGGTATTGCCGTGGCGCTGGCCAATGCGCGTTTGTCCGAGCGTTCGGCGCGTGGCTACGCACGCTTTGCCGGGCTGACCCGGCCGATGTTGGCCGAGATGAGCCTGATTGCGGTGCAGACCGAGGCCGAAGCTGAGCGCTTTCGCCAATTGGGGGCGCGGGCTGAATGTGTGCAGGTCACCGGTTCGATCAAGTTCGACCTGCGTATCGATGAACAGCTGTTGCCGCGTGCCCGGGCCTTGCGTGAACAGTGGCAGGCCGGTCAGCGCCCGGTGTGGATCGCCGCCAGCACCCATGAGGGCGAGGACGAAGTGATTCTCGCCGCGCACCGCCAGTTGCTTGAACACCATGCCGATGCCTTGCTGATCCTGGTGCCGCGACACCCGGAGCGCTTCAATGCTGTGTTCGAGTTGTGCGCGGCGCAGTTCCCGACTATTCGCCGCTCCAGCGCCGAGCCGGTGGCTGCGGATACGGCGGTGCTGCTTGGCGATACCATGGGTGAACTGCTGTTTCTTTATGCCTTGGCGGATATTGTCTTTGTTGGTGGCAGCCTGGTGCCCAATGGCGGGCACAACCTGCTGGAGCCGGCGGCTTTGTCCTTGCCGGTGATTAGCGGCCCGCACCTGTTCAACTTTCTGGAGATCGCGGCGCTGCTGCGCGATGCCGGGGCTTTGCAGGAGGTGGATGATACTCAGGGGCTGGCGGCTGAGATTCGGCGGCTGATCGAGTTGCCGCAGGATGCGCGGCGCATGGGTGAGGCGGGACGGGCGGTGATGAAGGCCAATCAGGGCGCGTTGCAGCGTTTACTGGAAGGATTGGGACGGTTGCTCTGAAGCTTTCGCGGGGCAAGGCCGCTCCCACCGAGCAGTGTTGAATCCGGTGGGAGCGGGCTTGCCCCGCGATGCTGTTTAAGGCCGGGCGTCGAAGTTAGCCTTGGCCGCGGCTGCCAGATCAGGCGGCAGGAAATCCTTGTCCGGGTTGTAGTCCGGCTTCAGATAGCGACTCAGATCGGTCAGGTCCTGCGGGCTCAAAGTGCCCGCCACCTGCTTCAGGCGCAGGTTGTCGAGGATGTAGTCGTAGCGGGTGTTGTTGTAATCACGCACCGAGGTGTACAGCTGGCGCTGGGCATCGAGCACGTCGACGATGTTGCGGGTACCGACCTGGTAGCCGATCTCGGTGGCTTCCAGGGCGCTCTGGTTGGAGATGATCGACTGCTTGCGTGCCTGCACCTGTTCCACGTCGGTATTGACCGCACGGTGCAGGTTGCGGGTGTTTTCCACCACCTGGCGGCGCAGGCTTTCACGCTGCTGCTCGCTCTGACTCAGGCGCTGATAGGCCTCGCGCACTTGCGAGCTGGTCAGGCCGCCGCTGTAGATCGGAATGTTCAGCTGCAGGCCAATGGAGGTCTGTTCGACGTCACCGCTGATGGTCCCGCCGAAGTTGGGGTTGGTGAAACCGAGATTGTCGTTGTCGCCTTTCTGGTACTGCGCTACCGCATCCAGGGTCGGTGCATGCCCGGCCTTGCGCTGACGCAGGGTTTCTTCAGCGGCGCTGACGGCATAGTTGGTCGCTTGCAGGTTGAGGTTCTGTTTACCGGCGGTTTCGACCCAGGACTTGGCATCATTCGGCACCGGTACCTGCACCGGCAGGGTATGGCGGATGCCCTGGATTGCGTTGTAGTCGCGGTTGGTCAGGGTGATCAGTGCTTCGAACGCGTCATCGACCTGGCGCTGCGCGACGATCCGGTTGGCCCTGGCCGTGTCATAACTGGCCTGGGATTGCAGGACGTCGGTCTTATCTGAAAGGCCGACATCGAAACGTTCATTGGACTGGTCCAGCTGACGCTTGAACGCGGCTTCTTCGGCTTTGGTCGATGCCAGGTTGTCCTGGGCGCGCAGCACTGCGAAATAGTTTTCGGCACTTTGCAGGATCAGATTCTGCTCGGTGGCCGACAGCTCCAGCGCCGCCTGTTCATTGACCGCCTCGGCAGCTTGCAACTGGAACCAGCGATCGGCGCGGAATACCGGCTGGGCCAGGGTTGCGGACCAGGAATTGCCGCTGCGGTTGGAGGTAATCGATGGATCATCGATCTTGGTCCGGGTGCTCTGCACCTCGGCACCGGCCGAGAGGTTTGGCAGCAGGCCGGCGCGAGCCTGGGGTACCACTTCCTTTTGCGCGCCATAGTTGGCGCGGGCCGCCGCGAGGTCGGCGTTGTTGTCCACCGCCTCCTGGTAAACGCTGACCAGATCGGTTTTCGCTGACAGGGGCGTGTCTGCTGCCCAGGCCATTCCGTTGGTAGCACAAGACACGGCGAGGGCCAGTGAAAGTTTGCGCAGCATAGGGCGATCCTTGAACGATTGAGTCTTTCTGAACCGGTGAGTGTAGATGCGCAGGCACTTCGCAACAATCTGCCAATTGCGCCATTTATCGTCACTGTGCTTGTACTGTTGGCTTTGCAGCTGAGTCCAGTCTAGACTGGGTGCGTTCTTGTCGGGGTGCCTTGCGTTGAGGCTGAGATCGGATAATCCGGATCCCGTTGAACCTGATCAGGTTAGCGCCTGCGTAGGGAACAAGATTTCTCGCTTTCCCGGCGAGTCTCTTGTGTCAGGTCCGGGAATGTCGAGCCAGCCGTAAGTCGCTGCAGGCATCACCGTACATCTGGCACAGCACCGCTCCTGGTGCGTCCGTGCCTTTCAGGTTCTCCCCGACATTCCACTGCTAGGAAGCCGTCTGGAGAGCCTGTGATGAGTAAACAAGAAAAACACCTGACCAATCTGAGTGAGTCGGCCCAGGTCGATCAGCAGTCCGTACAGCCGTTCACCCGTTCACGCAAAATTTATGTCGAAGGCTCGCGCCCGGACATCCGCGTGCCGATGCGTGAAATCAGTCTGGACGACACCCCGACCGATTTCGGCGGTGAAGCCAATGCGCCGGTGTTGGTTTACGACACGTCCGGCCCTTACACCGATCCCAATGTCGTCATCGACGTGCGTAAAGGTCTGAGCGACGTGCGTTCTGCCTGGATTGACGCCCGTGGTGACACCGAGCGCCTGCCCGGGTTGTCATCGGACTTCGGCCAGCAGCGCCTGGCCGATGCCGAGCTGACCAAGCTGCGCTTTGCCCACGTGCGCAATCCACGCCGGGCCAAGGCCGGTGCCAACGTCAGCCAGATGCACTACGCGCGTCAGGGCATCATCACCGCCGAGATGGAATACGTCGCCATCCGCGAGAACATGAAGCTGCAGGAAGCCCGCGCCGCTGGCCTGCTCGACCAGCAGCACCCGGGTCACAGCTTCGGAGCCAGCATCCCCAAGGAAATCACTGCCGAGTTCGTCCGTGAGGAGATCGCCCGCGGTCGCGCGATCATTCCGGCCAACATCAACCACGTCGAGTTGGAGCCGATGATCATCGGCCGCAACTTCCTGGTGAAGATCAACGGCAACATTGGTAACAGTGCCCTGGGCTCTTCCATCGAAGAAGAAGTGGCCAAACTGACCTGGGGCATTCGTTGGGGATCGGACACCGTCATGGACCTGTCCACCGGCAAGCACATCCACGAAACCCGCGAGTGGATCATCCGCAACTCGCCAGTGCCGATCGGTACCGTGCCGATCTATCAGGCTCTGGAAAAGGTCAATGGTGTCGCCGAAGACCTGACCTGGGAGCTGTTCCGCGACACCCTGATCGAGCAGGCCGAGCAGGGCGTGGACTACTTCACCATTCACGCCGGTGTGCTGTTGCGCTATGTGCCGCTGACCGCCAAGCGGGTCACCGGTATCGTCAGTCGTGGCGGTTCGATCATGGCCAAGTGGTGCCTGGCGCATCACAAAGAGAACTTCCTCTACACCCACTTCGACGAAATCTGCGAAATCATGAAGGCCTACGACGTCAGCTTCTCGCTGGGCGACGGCCTGCGTCCGGGCTCGATTGCCGATGCCAACGACGCTGCGCAATTCGGTGAGCTGGAAACTCTGGGTGAGCTGACCAAGATCGCCTGGAAGCATGACGTTCAGTGCATGATCGAAGGTCCAGGCCACGTGCCGATGCAGTTGATCAAGGAGAACATGGACAAGCAGCTCGAATGCTGCGACGAAGCGCCGTTCTACACACTTGGCCCGCTGACCACCGACATCGCCCCGGGTTACGACCACATCACCTCGGGCATCGGTGCGGCAATGATCGGCTGGTTCGGTTGCGCCATGCTTTGCTACGTCACACCCAAAGAGCACCTGGGCCTGCCGAACAAGGATGACGTCAAGACCGGCATCATCACCTACAAGATCGCGGCTCATGCCGCTGACCTTGCCAAGGGCCACCCGGGCGCGCAGATCCGTGACAATGCCTTGTCCAAGGCGCGATTCGAGTTCCGTTGGGAAGACCAGTTCAACCTTGGCCTGGATCCGGACACCGCGCGTTCGTTCCATGACGAAACTCTGCCCAAGGATTCGGCCAAGGTCGCGCACTTCTGCTCCATGTGCGGGCCGAAGTTCTGCTCGATGAAAATTACTCAGGAAGTGCGTGAATACGCCGCCAACCAGCGCATCGATGCGGTGGATGTGGCGGTCGAGGATGGCATGCGCGAGCAGGCCGAGCGGTTCCGCCAGGAAGGCAGCCAGTTGTACAAGAAGGTCTGATCGGCCTGTTCAGGCGGTGTGCCATGCACACCGCATCGCCGGCAAGGCCGGCTCCCACAGGGGGACTGCATACAGACTCTTGTGGGAGCTGGCCTTGCCAGCGATAGGGCCTGAACAGCAACAATTTTCTCCCTGTCGAGATCCCCTTGTGAGCACACCCAGCCAGTTCTCCCCTGATCACCCGGTCTCCACCGGGCAGCGCGTCCTCAGCGGTCGCGACCTCTGTTCCTTATGGTTCTCGCTGGGCATCGGCCTGATGGTCCTGCAGACCGGCGCCTTGCTCGGCCCAGGCCTGGGCCTGGCCAATGCGGTGCTGGCGATCATCATCGGTACCAGTGTGGGGGTCTTGCTGCTGGCGGCAGTTGGCGTCATCGGCAGCGATACCGGCCTGTCGTCCATGGCTGCCCTGCGCCGCAGTCTTGGTCGCGAGGGGGCGCGGCTGCCCGCGTTGCTCAACCTGCTGCAGCTGATCGGCTGGGGTTCGTTCGAAATCATCGTCATGCGTGATGCCGCCAGCCTGCTCGGCGCCCGCGCCTTCGGTGAGGGCAGTGCGCTGACCAACCCCTTGCTGTGGACCTTGTGCTTCGGCGCCCTGGCGACCCTGCTGGCGGTCAGCGGGCCGTTGACCTTCGTGCGCAAAATTTTGCGTAAATGGGGCATCTGGCTGTTGCTCGGGGCCTGTCTGTGGCTGACCTGGAACCTGTTTGCCAAGGCCGATCTCTCCGCCCTGTGGGCACGAGCCGGTGATGGCTCGATGTCGCTGGCGGTGGGTATCGACATCGCCATTGCCATGCCGTTGTCGTGGCTGCCGTTGATTGCCGACTATTCACGCTTCAGCCGTCATGGCAGCCGGGTGTTTGTCGGTACGGCACTGGGGTACTTTGTCGGCAACGTGTGGATGATGAGTCTGGGTGTGGCCTATACCCTGGCGTTCGCTCCAGCGGGCGAGGTCAATACCTTGCTGTTGGCACTGGCCGGTGCCGGTATCGGTGTTCCATTGCTGCTGATTCTGCTCGATGAATCGGAAAAAGCTTTCGCCGATATCCATTCGGCGGCGGTATCAACCGGCCTGCTGATTCGTTTGAAAGTCGAGCATCTGGCGTTGGCCATCGGTGTGTTGTGCACCGTGATCGCCTGTTTGGCGCCGCTGGCGCAGTACCAGAACTTCCTGCTGCTGATCGGCTCAGTGTTCGCTCCGCTGTTCGGCGTGGTGCTGGTCGATCACTTCATCGTGCGCCGCCGTCGCAGCGATGCCAGTCCGATTCACAGCCTGCACTGGCGTGCCTTGGTTGCCTGGGGCTGCGGAGTCGCTACCTATCATTTGCTGGCGCACTACGCCGCCGATCTCGGCGCAACCCTGCCGGCATTGCTGCTGGCAGGGTGCGTGTACTGGGCGGCAGCGCCGACGGTCAGCCGCGGCCGGGAAACAACTCCGGCTTGATCACACCGTTCAGGCGCGGGTAGGGGAGCTTCAGTTCGATGTGACCCATGGAGTAAGGGGCAATGGCATACACTTCGTATTTGAGTACTACCGCGCCGTAGGTCAGGGCGATATGCGGGGTCTGGCGGAACGGCCAGGTTTTGACAAACTCGGCGTCCTTATCCATGCCGGTGCTGATCAGCCAGGCTTTGTGGGCTTGCTCGGCGGTCTTCCAGAACGTCGCTTCCTGGCCTGGCACCAGCATGTCTTGCAGGGTCAGGACCTTGTCCTGTTGACGCGAATAGTTGATGAAACCGCGCCCCGGCATGCCATGGGCGCCGCCGGTATCCAGGTAGCTGGACAGTTCGATGATCACCAGTCCGTCATGCTGCTCGCGTACCTTGGCTTGCAGGTAGCTGCTATGGCGGGTCTCGGCGCTAGCCATGAACTGATCTTCGTAGGCCTTGAGCGAGCCGGGCAGGGCGCTGTGCTCGTTGTCCTGGGTCATTTGCAGCAGGCGTTTTTCGACGATCGCGTCCAGTTTCGGCTTGGCCGGAAAGTGAATGGTGTCGATATTGACCAGTGGGCAATCGGCAGTGTTGCAACCGGGTTTGATGTGCTCCCAGCGGTCGCGCTTGACCTCCAGTGGCGTGCGCATGTTGGGCTGGAACAGGCTTTGACAGGCGCCCAGGGCCAAGGCCAGCACGGCCACGGTAGTCAGTTTCACAAGCGTCATGATGATCCTTGTAAGGCAAAGGTGATCGGGCTTTGACCGTCGGCAAGGCCTTCAGTTCGCCACTAAGCTGAATATCAGCAGGCTGCCTATCCTCGCAGCCCGGCCGGTAAGTTTAAAGGGGTGAAACGTGGCGGTGCGCAGGTTAGGATGGCGCGATGCAGTACACGAGGTTATGAGGATTTCCATGTCAGACACGCTGAAACCTGTGCCCACGGACGTCGAGATCGTCGAAAGGGTTAACTGCTTCAAGGGCTTCTATCGGCTTGATCGGGTTCGCTTGCGCCACGAACTGTTTGCTGGTGGCATGGGCCGTGAGATCAGCCGCGAACTGTTTGTGCGTCACGATGCGGTGTGTGTGTTGCCATATGATGCCGTGCGCGACGAAGTGGTGCTGATCGAGCAGTTTCGCGTTGGCGCGATGGGCAAGGTTGGCAACCCGTGGCTGATTGAATTGGTCGCTGGTCTGATCGATAAAGATGAAGCGCCGGAAGAAGTTGCACACCGCGAAGCGCAGGAGGAAGCTGGGCTTGTGTTCAAAGCGCTGTGGCCGATGACGCGATATTTCCCGTCGCCCGGCGGCAGCGATGAATTTGTCCACTTGTATCTGGGACAGTGCAGCAGCGTTGGGGTGGGTGGCCTGCACGGGCTGGAGGAAGAGGGTGAAGATATCCGCGTCAAGGTCTGGGCGTTCGAAGACGCCTTGCAGGCCGTGCGCGATGGGCTGATCGCCAATGCGCCATCCATTATTGCCTTACAGTGGCTGGCCTTGAATCGTGATGAAGTCAGGGGGCTATGGTCGTGAATCTGTTGCGCGAACGCTACCGGGTCGATCTGGTCGGGTTGCAGGCTGCCTGCGAGGCCAACTATGCGCGCTTGATGCGCTTGTTGCCGGACATGCGCAGCACCATGAGTTCGCGCCGGATCGGTATGACCCAGGGTGACCAGATGCTCGGCGTGCTGGTCCTCGATGTGGTGCTCGCCTGTCCCTATACCACCACCCTGCGCGTGCGCCAGGAGCACAGCCTGCCATGGCTGCCGGTGCCGCAGCTGGAAGTGCAGGTGTATCACGATGCACGCATGGCTGAAGTGGTCAGCGCCGAGCATGCCCGGCGCTTTCGCAGCATCTATCCCTACCCGAATGCGGCGATGCACCAGCCTGACGAAAAAGCCCAGCTCAACCTGTTCCTGGGTGAGTGGCTCAGTCACTGCCTGGCTTGTGGCCATGAGTTGGCCGCAGTTCGCTGAAATGTGACGCCGGTCGGTTTCGAGTATTTGCTCAAGCGCGGCTTGCCGCCATAATCGCGCTGAATCCGTCCAAGGAGTCGGCCCTTGCCGCAACAATCGATCCCGCATAGCGATGCACCCTTGTACCTGGTGCAACTGACTGACAGCCATTTGTTTGCCGACGGACAGGGCACGCTGCTGGGCATGAACACTCGCGACAGCCTGCAACGGGTGGTTGAAAGTGTGCGTGAAGAGCAGCCGCGGATCGACCTGCTACTGGCCACTGGCGATTTGTCTCAGGATGGCAGCGAAGCTTCCTACGAATATTTTCGTGACTTGACGGCAAGCCTCGGGGCCCCGGCCCGCTGGCTTGCCGGTAACCATGACGAGCCTTTGCCGATGGCGCGGGTGGCACAGGGCAGTGATCTGCTCAAGCCGTTGGTGGATCTCGGCAACTGGCGCATCCTGATGCTCAATTCAGCGGTGCCAGGGTCGGTGCCGGGCGTGCTCGACGAGCAGCAGTTGGCGATGCTCGAGCAGTCCTTGAACGAAGCGCCTGAGCGTCATCACCTGATCTGTTTCCACCACCAGCCAGTACCCATCGGCTGCGCCTGGATGGCACCGATAGGCCTGCGTAATGCCGACGCGCTGTTTGCCCTGCTGAACGGTTACCCACAGGTGCGAGCCTTGCTTTGGGGGCATGTACACCAGGAGTGGGATGAGCGGCGTGACGGTCTGCGGCTATTGGCCTCACCGTCCACCTGCATTCAGTTCGAACCGGGCAGTGAGGACTTCAAGGTCGGTGAGCAGGCTCCCGGCTACCGCTGGTTGCGCTTGCATGGCGATGGCTCGATCGAGACCGGGGTCTCGCGGGTGAGCGGCTTCGAATTCACGGTCGACTATGAAGGCGACGGCTATTAAGTGTTGCTGAATGGGTGAAACTGCTCCATTTGCCGTCGAACAGGCTAAAATGCGCGCTTTCCTGCCTGGCATCACCAGGCGATTCAAGTGCACTGGGGGCGGTATGTCGGGTTCGATTATCTATATCCACGGATTCAACAGCGCACCTTCATCAAAGAAAGCCTGCCAATTGGTTGCAGTGATGGAGCAGATCGGCCTGGGCGAACGCCTGCGGGTGCCAGCGCTGCACCATCACCCGCGCCAGGCCATGGCCCAGCTCGAAGCCGCGATTGCCGAGCTCGAATCGCCATTACTGGTCGGCAGCTCGCTCGGCGGCTACTATGCCACCCACCTGGCCGAGCGCCACGGGCTCAAGGCATTGCTGATCAACCCGGCGGTCAACCCGCACCGGCGTTTCGATGGCTTTCTGGGTACTCAGCAGAACCACTACACCGGTGAGCGCTGGGAGCTGACCCTCGATCATGTGCAGGCCTTGGCCGAACTTGAGGTGGCGCCGCCTACGGATGCCGGACGCTATCAGGTCTGGCTGCAAACCGCCGATGAAACCCTGGACTACCGCCAGGCCGAACAGTTCTACCGGGCCTGCGCGCTGCGCATCCAGGCCGGTGGCGATCACAGTTTCCAGGGCTTCGCCGAGCGTCTGCCAGCCTTGTTGAGCTTTGCCGGCATTGCCCCACAGCAGTATCAATCGCTCGATTTTTCTGTATTTTGATGACTTATTTTCACCCACGACTGACGACGAGTACCCATGGCCATTCCCAGCGCTAGTGCCTATAACGCAGACGCCATCGAAGTCCTCTCGGGCCTTGACCCGGTGCGCAAACGCCCGGGCATGTACACCGACACCAGCCGGCCGAACCACCTGGCCCAGGAAGTCATCGACAACAGTGTCGACGAAGCCCTGGCCGGACACGCCAAGTCGGTGCAGGTGATCCTGCACGCCGACCATTCGCTGGAAGTGTCCGATGACGGTCGCGGCATGCCCGTGGATATCCACCCGGAAGAGGGTGTTTCCGGGGTCGAGCTGATCCTCACCAAGTTGCACGCTGGTGGCAAGTTCTCCAACAAGAACTACCAGTTCTCCGGTGGTCTGCACGGCGTTGGTATTTCCGTGGTCAACGCCTTGTCCAGCCAGGTGCGGGTCAAGGTCAAGCGCGATGGCAACGAGTACCAGATGACCTTCGCCGACGGCTACAAGGCCAGCGAGCTGGAAGTCGTCGGCACGGTCGGCAAACGCAACACCGGAACCAGCGTGTACTTCGCGCCGGACCCGAAATATTTCGATTCGCCGAAATTTTCCATCAGCCGTCTCAAGCATGTGCTCAAGGCCAAGGCGGTATTGTGCCCGGGGCTGCTGGTCAGCTTCGAAGACAAGGCCAGCGGCGAGAAGGTCGAATGGCACTATGAAGACGGCCTGCGTTCCTATCTGGTCGACTCGGTCAGCGAGTTCCTGCGTCTGCCCGACGAGCCGTTCTGCGGCAGCCTGGCCGGTAACAAGGAGGCTGTCGACTGGGCCCTGTTGTGGCTGCCCGAAGGCGGCGACAGTGTCCAGGAAAGCTACGTCAACCTGATTCCTACCGCTCAGGGCGGCACGCACGTCAACGGCCTGCGTCAGGGCCTGCTCGATGCAATGCGCGAGTTCTGCGAGTTCCGCAACCTGCTGCCACGTGGGGTCAAACTGGCGCCCGAGGACGTCTGGGAGCGCATCACCTTCGTGCTCTCGATGAAAATGCAGGAACCGCAGTTCTCCGGGCAGACCAAGGAACGCTTGTCGTCCCGTGAAGCGGCGGCCTTTGTATCTGGCGTGGTCAAGGATGCGTTCAGCCTGTGGCTCAACGCCCACCCTGAACTGGGCATGCAGCTGGCCGAACTGGCGATCAACAACGCCGGACGCCGTCTCAAGGCCAGCAAGAAGGTCGAACGCAAGCGCGTCACCCAGGGGCCGGCATTGCCGGGCAAGCTGGCTGACTGCGCCGGGCAGGACCCGATGCGTGCCGAGCTGTTCCTGGTCGAGGGTGACTCGGCCGGTGGCTCGGCCAAGCAGGCGCGCGACAAGGAGTTCCAGGCGATCCTGCCGCTACGCGGCAAGATCCTCAACACCTGGGAGGTTGACGGTGGTGAAGTCCTGGCCAGCCAGGAGGTGCACAACATCGCCGTGGCCATCGGCGTCGATCCCGGCGCTGCCGACATGAGCCAGCTGCGTTACGGCAAGATCTGCATCCTCGCCGACGCCGACTCCGACGGCCTGCACATCGCCACCTTGCTTTGCGCGCTGTTCGTCCAGCACTTCCGCCCGCTGGTCGAAGCCGGTCATGTCTATGTGGCCATGCCGCCGCTCTACCGTATCGACCTGGGCAAGGAGATCTACTATGCCCTGGATGAAGCCGAGCGTGATGGCATTCTCGATCGCCTGGTCGCCGAGAAGAAACGCGGCAAGCCGCAGGTCACACGCTTCAAAGGCCTGGGTGAAATGAACCCGCCGCAGCTGCGTGAAACCACCATGGACCCGAACACCCGCCGTCTGGTCCAGTTGACCCTGGACGACCTGGACGGCACCCGCGAAATCATGGACATGCTGCTGGCCAAGAAGCGTGCCGGTGACCGCAAGAACTGGCTGGAGTCCAAAGGCAACCTGGCCGAGGTCCTGGCTTGATTCGTTCACTCCTGGCAGCAGTGCTTGGCGTTTTTGCCCTGTCATCGCAGGCCGCGCTGTGGCCGGAGCTGAAGTTTGTCGCCGAGTCCCCGGTCGAGGGCATGCGCGGTGGCAACCTGTCTGGCCTGGCCCTGTGCAAGGGTGAGCTATGGGCGGTGTCGGACCGGGATGACGACCTGATTTACCGGCTCAATACCAAGGCAACAGTCTGGCAGGCCGAATCGGTGCCTGTGGCGGCGCCGCCGGTACCGGAAAGCGGCTTGCCCTGGGGGATTCGTTCGCGGACCTGGGCAGTCGCTAAGGTTCGCGGCGGCGATCTGGATTTCGAAGGCATCAGTTGTGATGCCGCAGGTAACCGCTATCTGGTCAGCGAGGCTCATGCTGGCGTGTTGCAGGTGCCGCTCGACGGCGACCCGAACTGGCTGAAGATCGACCCGAGCATGGTGCGGCAGGCGCGGGCCAGTGGCATGCTCCTGCATTTCAATGCCCTGTTCGAAGGCCTGGCGGTGAGTCCGGCTGGCGACCGTATCTGGCTGGCGGCCGAGCGCGAGCACCGCGGACTGTTGCTGATCAATCGCCAGCAGACTGTATGGAGCTGCGGCGATGGCTGCGTGTTGCTCAGTGAGGCCGGGGTTGAAATGCAGCCGCCGCAGATGCCCGGCGCGCAAGCGCTACCACGAGATTTTGCTGACCTGGCACTGTTCAACGACAAACTGTTCACCCTGGAACGCAACGCCCACCGTATCTGTCGGCGCGAGACGGCGACCGCCAGGGTTGAGCGCTGCTGGTCGTATGCTGAAGCTGGATTGGCCGAGCCACGCCAGTACGCCCAGCCGTTTGGCCTGGCCGAGGCGCTGGTGATCGATACCGAGGGTGCCTGGATCGGCTTGGATAACAATGGGGCAACCCGCAATGATGGCGAATCACGGCCGGTGGTCTGGCGCTTTGCAGCACCGGCTGGTGGCTGGAGTGCCAAGCCGTGAGCCAACCACCTGGCAAGCGTGCCGGCCGGGTATTGCTGGTTCTGGCCTGGGCGGCGGGATTGTTCCTGGCCACACGCTTCTTCGGTGATTGGGAGCAGCGTCAGGCCAACCCTAATGCACAGGTCTACTCCCAGCACGGCGAAGGTTTTATCGAGGTGCAGCTTGCGGGTAACGGCCTCGGTCACTTTGTTGCTGATGGGCGGATCAATCGTCAGGCAGTACATTTCCTCCTCGATACCGGTGCCACCGACGTGGCAATTCCCGAACGGCTGGCCGCAAAGCTTGATCTTGAGCGTGGCGCCCCGGTGATGCTGAGTACTGCCAATGGCCGGACCCAAGGCTATCGCACCCGCCTGGACACGCTGCAACTGGGTGACATTCTGCTGCGCGATGTGCGCGCCCTGGTGGTGCCAGGGCTGGATGGCGAACAGGTATTACTGGGCATGAGTGCCCTCAAACAACTCGAATTTACCCAGCGTGGCGGCACCTTGCTGTTGCGCCAGAACCTGAAATGATGAGGCCCGCATGAGCGACTCCCTTGATCTCAGCCTCGATGGCGTAGAGCGCCGGTCACTGGCTGACTTCACCGAACAGGCCTACCTCAACTATTCCATGTACGTGATCATGGACCGCGCCTTGCCGCATATCGGCGATGGCCTGAAGCCGGTGCAGCGACGCATCGTCTACGCCATGAGCGAACTGGGCCTGGACGCCGACTCCAAGCACAAGAAGTCGGCGCGTACCGTTGGTGATGTACTCGGCAAGTTCCATCCCCACGGCGACTCGGCGTGCTATGAAGCCATGGTGCTGATGGCCCAGCCGTTCAGCTACCGCTACACCCTGGTCGATGGCCAAGGCAACTGGGGTGCGCCGGACGATCCGAAATCGTTCGCCGCCATGCGTTATACCGAAGCGCGGCTGTCGCGCTACTCCGAAGTGCTGCTCAGCGAGCTGGGCCAGGGCACTGCCGACTGGGTACCGAACTTTGACGGTACCCTGGATGAGCCCGCGGTACTGCCGGCGCGTTTGCCGAATATCCTGCTCAATGGCACCACTGGTATCGCGGTGGGCATGGCCACTGACGTGCCGCCGCACAACCTGCGCGAAGTCGCCAGCGCCTGTGTGCGCCTGCTGGACGAGCCAAAGGCTACGGTCGAGCAGCTTTGCGAGCATATCCAGGGCCCGGATTACCCGACCGAAGCGGAGATCATCACGCCGCGCTCGGAATTGCTGAAAATTTACGAAAGCGGTCGTGGCTCGGTGCGTATGCGGGCGGTCTACCGCATTGAAGATGGCGATATCGTCGTCACAGCACTGCCGCATCAGGTTTCCGGGGCTAAAGTACTGGAGCAGATCGCCGCGCAGATGCAGGCCAAGAAGCTGCCGATGGTGGCAGACCTGCGCGATGAATCGGACCACGAAAACCCGTGCCGCATTGTGATCATCGCCCGCTCCAACCGGGTTGACCTCGACGAGCTGATGCAGCACCTGTTTGCCACCACCGACCTTGAGTCCAGCTACCGGGTCAACGTCAACATCATCGGTCTGGATGGGCGTCCGCAGCTGAAGAATCTGCGCGCGCTGCTGGTCGAATGGCTTGAGTTCCGCGTGCAGACCGTACGCCGCCGCCTGAAATTCCGCCTGGACAAGGTCGAGCGTCGCCTGCATTTGCTTGAAGGTTTGCTGGTTGCGTTCCTCAACCTGGATGAAGTGATCCACATCATCCGCACCGAGGACCAGCCCAAAGCGGCCCTGATCGCGCGCTTCGACCTCACTGAAACTCAGGCCGAGTACATCCTCGAAACCCGCCTGCGCCAGCTGGCGCGGCTGGAAGAGATGAAGATCCGCAATGAGCAGGACGAGCTGACCAAGGAACAAGCCAAACTGATCGCGCTGCTGGGTAGCGAGAGCAAGCTGCGCAAGCTGGTGCGTGCCGAACTGATCAAGGATGCTGAAACCTACGGCGACGACCGTCGTTCGCCGATCGTCGAGCGTGCTGAAGCCAAGGCCCTGTCGGAAAATGAACTGATGCCGACTGAGCCGGTGACGGTGGTGCTGTCGGAAAAAGGCTGGGTGCGTTGCGCCAAAGGCCATGATATCGACGCCACGGGCCTGTCCTACAAGGCCGGTGATGGTTTCAAGACCGCTGCCGCCGGGCGTTCCAATCAGTTTGCGGTGTTCATCGACTCCACCGGACGCAGCTACTCGGTTGCCGCGCATACCTTGCCTTCCGCACGCGGTCAGGGCGAACCGCTTACCGGTCGTCTGACGCCGCCACCGGGCGCAGGCTTCGAGTGTGTCCTGCTGCCTGAAGATGATGCGCTGTATGTAATAGCCTCCGACGCCGGCTACGGCTTCGTGGTCAAAGGCGAAGACCTGCAAGCCAAGAACAAGGCCGGCAAGGCCTTGCTCAGCCTTCCCAATGGTGCCAAGGTCATTGCCCCGCGTGCGGTGGCTGACCGCGAGCTGAACTGGCTGGCAGCGGTGACGACCGAAGGTCGCCTGTTGATCTTCAAGATCAGCGACCTGCCACAGCTCGGCAAAGGCAAGGGCAACAAGATCATAGGGATTCCTGGAGACCGGGTTGCCAGCCGTGAGGAGTTCGTCACCGATCTGGCGGTCATTGCCGATGGCGCCACCCTTGTGTTGCAGGCCGGTAAGCGTACGCTGTCACTGAAGGCTGATGATCTTGAGCATTACAAAGGGGAGCGTGGCCGTCGGGGTAATAAACTGCCGCGTGGCTTCCAGCGGGTTGATGCGTTGTTGGTGGAGAATCCCGGATAAGCCGGGACAGAGGCCTCGAATGGGTAATTTCGCGCCCGTTCGAGGTTGAAACACTGGAGTCGTGCCGCTATTTCGCGGATGATAGGGCCCTTGTGGTGCCAGCGTGGCTGCGTGCCCGAATGAATCTATATGAGTATCACTGCGGTTTGCCTTGTGGCGGCCGCCTGGATGGGATGATGAAATTTCTGCGCCTTCCGTATGTTCTGCTGATGAGTGGCATACTCGGGCTAGCCGGTTGCAGCATGCACCAGCCGGTTTCGCTGTATCAGCTCGACAGCGGTGAGCCTGGCCAGCCCAAGCAAAGCGCGGGCATGGCTGTCGTGCTCGGCCCGGTATCGGTCGCCGACTACCTGCAGCGCGAGACCCTGCTGCAGCGCCAGTCCGACGGCAGCCTGACCGCCGCGACCGATGGCCGCTGGGCTGGCAGCCTTTCGGCAGATATCGATCAGTTGCTGGTCCGCCAGCTGGCCTGGCGCCTGGACAGCCAGCGCGTAGTGCTGGCACCGGCCAATACGGGCTTCACTCCAGATGTGCAGGTCCTGCTCTCGATCACGCGCCTGGATTCCGGTGCCAACCAGCCAGCCATCCTGGATGCCCAGTGGCGGTTGCTCGACCGTCGTGGTCACGTCCGTGACAACCGCATCGTTCACTTGGAGCAGCAGCACCAAGGTAGCTCGGCGGCGCAGGTTCAGGCTCAGGGACAGTTGCTGCAAAAGCTCGCTGAGCAGTTGAGTATTGCCCTCAAGCCTCTGGCCAACCAGCCTCCGATCGTTGAAGAGACGCCGAAGAAGGCCGCGCCGGTGCAGGTGCGCAAAGAACCGGAGAAGCCGAAGATTCCTCTGGCGACGCCGATTCGCACCGATCTGGAAGTGTTCCGCTTCTAAACAGTGCCCACGAAAAAGCCCGCAGCGATGCGGGCTTTTTCGTGCCTTTTAGCTACGACCGTCGCGATCTCGGAAGCCCAGCAGGTACAACACACCATCCAGACCCAGGGTCGAAATCGCCTGTTTGGCCGATTGTTTGACCAGCGGCTTGGCACGGAACGCCACGCCCAGACCGGCGATAGCCAGCATCGGCAGGTCGTTCGCGCCGTCGCCCACCGCAATGGTCTGCTCCATCTGCAAACCTTCCTTGCGCGCCAGCTCACCCAGCAGGTCTGCCTTGCGCTGGGCATCAACGATCGGCTCAACCGCCACACCGGTGACTTTACCGTCAACCACTTCCAGCTCGTTGGCAAAGACATAGTCGATGCCCAGCTTGGCTTGCAGTTGCTTGGCAAAATAAGTGAAACCGCCAGACAGGATTGCGGTTTTGTAGCCCAAACGCTTGAGTTCGGCAAACAGGGTTTCAGCGCCTTCGGTCAGGCGCAGCGAGGCACCGATCTCGTCGAGCACACCAACGTCCAGCCCCTTGAGCAAGGCCAGACGCTCTTTGAAGCTGGCGCGAAAGTCCAGTTCACCACGCATGGCCCGTTCGGTGATTTCAGACACCTGCTCGCCCACGCCAGCGGCCTTGGCCAACTCGTCGATCACTTCGGCCTCAATCAGCGTCGAGTCCATATCGAACACCGCCAGGCGACGGTTGCGACGGAACAACGAGTCCTGCTGGAAGGCAATGTCGACATTCAGTTCCTGAGCCACGCTGAGAAACTCGGCACGCAAGGCTTGCGGATCGGCCGGTTCGCCACGGACCGAGAACTCGATGCAACCCTTGCCCTGCTCGACCGGCGTATCCAGGGCCACACGACCGGAGAGGCGGTCGATATGATCGATATTCAGCCCATACTTGGCGGTGATCGAACTGACCCGCTGCAGTTGCTCGGCGGTCACCTTGCGGGTCAGCAAGGTCACGATGTGACGGGCCTTGCCCTGACCTTCAACCCAGCTTTGGTAGTCAGCTTCGGAAACCGGAGTAAAACGGACCTGCTGATCGAGTTCGTAGCCCGCAAACAGAATATTTTTCAGTACCGATGAGGCCTTTTCGGTATCCGGGATTTCCACCAGGATGCCAAAGGACAGGGTGTCGTGAATCACCGCCTGACCGATGTCGAGGATGTTCACACCACCCTGGGCCAGAACGCCGGTAATGGCCGCAGTAAGACCCGGACGGTCTTCACCAGTGATGTTAATCAGAACGATTTCGCGCAAAACGGGCTCCGACTCGTGGAAAAAAGCGCATTCTACCGATTTTCGCTGACTATCGGGTGCAGCCGATACTTTGCCGGCCCTTGAGCGCTCGCTATACTGCGCAGCAACTTCTCCGACATAAAGAGCCGCGCTCTGTGAACCGGCCCACGCCCGTTAAAACCGACAACTTCTTCCTGCTGATTTTTCATGCTCTGCGCCAACGCCGCGTGCCGCTTGCGCTGCGCATCGCCTGCCATAACGTGCTGTTGGTAGCACTGGCACTGGTGATCTATGCCTGCGTGATGGGTTTGCAGTTCAAGCAGGCCATGCATGAACAGGCCGATGCCCTGGGGCAGAGCCTGACCACGCAGACTGCTACCTCGGCGACCGAGCTGCTGGTGTCTAACGACATCCTCAGCCTCAATGTGCTGCTGGGTAACCTGGTGAAGAACCCGCTGGTGGCCCATGCGGCGATCTACAGCGTCGACAACCGGATCCTTGCCGAAGCTGGCCAGCGCCCGAAAAACGGCCTGTTGGGCGAGGCAGAAGGCCTGTACCAGACCAAGATCACCTTCCAGGACGTGACCGCCGGGCAACTGCGCATCAGCCTGGACATGAGCCAGTTCCAGCAGCCGCTGACCATCAGCCTGCAGAGCATGGGCATTCTCGCCGGTATCCTGCTGGCCCTGGCCCTGGCCATGAGCTTGCGCCTGGGGCGCTTCATCTCTACACCGCTGCTGCAGCTGCGGGTCTGGCTGCGTGACATAAACGAGTTCACCCCGGCCACTGACCGCCAGGATGAGATCGGTGACCTGGCCCGCCAGCTGCACACACGCTTCGCCCCACCGCCGCGCGAAGTCGAGCCGGAACCCGAGGCGCTGGACGACGAAGAACCCGAGTTCGAAGTTCGTAACCTGCGCGACCCGAGTTTTGACGAAGCACCTGCTGTAGCCAAAATCAGCAAACCTGTAATTGCTGATGATGACAGCGATGATGCGTTTGCCGACCTGATCGACGACGAAACGCACAGTGCCCCGCGCCTTGCCCCGCAACCTGTCAAGCGCGAGCCCCAGGCCAGTGCGGTACTGGCCGTGCAACTGGGGTCCCAGGAGCAACTTCGCCGCCTGCCGCGCACCCGCCTGACCGAGTTGCTGGAGCGCTATCGCGACTGCCTTGACCAGGCCGCATCGCTGTATGAAAGCGAAGTGCACACCCTCAATGACGGCAGCACCCTGATGTTGTTCCACAGTCAGGATAGCGGCGAGGACTACCTTACCAATGCCATTTGCTGTGGCGAGCTGTTGCGTGCCCTTGGACATGCCCTGCAAATCGAGGTGGCCGATAGCGGCATCACCTTGCAACTGCAGCTGGGCCTGACCCTGGGCGAAGACTTGCACGGCCTGAGCCAGATTGACCTGCTGTTGACCGAGAAGGCCCAGGATGCCCTGGCCCTGTCGCAACACAGCCGTAACCTGCTGCTGGTTGAGCGCAAGATCAGCGACGATAGCCTGATCCGTCAGCGCGCCCGCATCCGTCCGATTGCCAGCCCCGAAGGCGCCTGCTGCGTCGAGCGTCTGATGGAGCCCTACCCGTCGATGCTGGAGCGTCAGCTGGCACGGATGCATGAGAGCCGGGTCAAGGGTTGATCCGGCGCAGTCACGGTTAACTGTAGGCGTGGATTTATCCGCGAAGGACTGCACAGCAGTCCCGTATTTCAGGGCCGCTACACACCCCATCGCCGGCAACGCCGGCTCCTACAGCTAAGTGGAAGACAGTTGCTTCCACAGGTTTGCACCCACCAAAAAGCCCGCATCGCTGCGGGCTTTTTCATTTTCAGGCCTGGGCAGGCAGCGCCAAACGCTGGCCCATGCTCACCGCCGAACCGGCACCGAGTTCTTCGGCCCATTTGACCTGCTCTGGTCCAAACAACACGACAGCCGTCGAACCCAGCTTGAAGCGACCCAGTTCCGCACCTTTTTCCAGGTGGATCGGCGCGCGGCTGGCTTCGTCGTAGCGGAAGGTCTTGAGTTCGCGCTTCGGCGGCGTCACCAGGCCAGCCCAGACAGTTTCGATCGAAGCGACGATCATTGCTCCAACCAGCACCACGGCCATCGGCCCGCGCTCGGTATCGAACAGGCACACCACGCGCTCGTTGCGGGCAAACAGCTCCGGTACGTTTTCGGCGGTGGTCTGGTTGACCGAGAACAGCCGACCCGGCACATAGATCATTTCGCGCAAAGTACCGGCCAGGGGCATGTGCACCCGGTGGTAGTCCTTGGGCGACAGATAGATAGTGGCAAACTCACCGCCCATGAACGGCGCAGCGTTGGCCGGATCACCACCCAGCAGTTCAAGCGCGCTGAAGCTGTGGCCTTTGGCCTGGAAGATGCGACCGTGCTCGATCGGGCCCAGTTGGCTGACGGCACCGTCGGCCGGGCAGAGGACTGCACCCGGGGTCTCGTCGAGCGGACGTGCACCGGGTTTCAAGGCGCGGGTGAAGAAGGCGTTGAAGTGCTCGTAAGCAGTGACGTCTTCGACCAGGGCCTGGGACATATCGACCTGGTAGCGCTTGGCGAACCAGCTGGTAAAGGCATTCTTGAACCAGCGCACGCGGCATTCGGCAATGCAGCCGGCCAGACGCGACAGCAGGTGATGGGGCAGCAGGTACTGACTGGTGATGAACAAGCGGGATTTCATTAGGTTTCCTTAAACTTCAACAGGGGTGTCGGGGTGGTTGCCCCATTCGCCCCAGGATCCGGCATAGGCTTTGACCCGAGGGTAGCCCAGATGCTTGGCCACCAGGTAGGTAAAGCCGGAACGGTGATGCGTCTGGCAGTGGGTAACCACTTCCTTGTCTTTACTGATGCCCAGCTGTTCGAGGATTTCGGGCATGTCCTTGCGGATGCGCAGGGCATTGTTCAGGTCCATGCCGGCAGTCCATTCGAAATTGACCGCGCCGGGAATGTGCCCGCCTTTGGCGGCCAGGACTTTCTCACCGCGGTATTCAGCGGGGCTGCGTGCATCCCAGATCGCCAGGTCGGCGGCGCCGATGCGGCTTTGCAGATACTCACGGGTTGCCGTGGGCTCTTCGTGCAGAGTCAGGCTGACCGTACCGCTGGCAGCGGCCGGTACTTCGGTGCTGAGGGTGCTCGCTGGCCACGCCTGCGCACCACCGTTGAGGTAGTGGTAGTGCTTGTGACCGATTACATCCAGCAACCAGATGAAACGCCCGGCCCAGCCGCCACCTTCGTCGTCATAGACCACGTAGACCGCATTGGCGTTGTGGCCGAGTTCGGCAAACAGTTTTTCCAGATCGGCTTTGGCCGGCAGCAGGCCCGGCGCCGGGGGGTGGCCCAGCTGGGTACGCTTCGGGTCGACAAAGCGAGCCCCTGGAATATGCCCGCTGTTATAGCGGTTGACGCTGGTCAGATCCACCAGGATCAACTCCGGCACATCAAGCCGGGCTTGCAGGTCAGCCGGTTCGATTACCAGGGGCAAGCCAGAAAAGTCAGTCATCCAGAGTCTCCAGAGTAGAGCAGAGGGGGCGATTGTAGCGCATGGGTCAGGCGCTGCGGGTGCTGAAGGCGGTCAAGGCACGTTCGATACATTGCGCGGTCTTGCCAAAGGCCTGCACGCTGATCTCGGCCAGCGGTTTTGCAGCCTGGTCGGCGACCAGCAGCATCACTACGCGGCCATTGCTCGACAATGACCGCAACAGCAGGTGTTCGCTGCGAAATAATGTGCGCAAGTGGGCCGGGAGCAGTGCTGAGAATTGTGCGTGATTTTCGGGGGTCAGGCGCAGTTGCGCCGGCGTGCTCAGCAGGCGCTGAAGCAGTTTGCTTTGACCGATAGGGAAAACCAGGCTGGCCGCTTCTGGCGGCAGCCCGGCAACCTGATGAACCCGCAGCTGAGTCAGGGTTTTGTCGGTCATCAGCAGCATCACTCGCTGCATGCCGCAGGCCACCAGGGCATCTCGGGCCAGGGTCGTCAGGTGAATGGCATTGCTGAACGGGCTGGGTTCGACCAGCAGCTCGGCGCACAGCTTGCGCCAGGCACCCAGGGCTTGGGCCGAGGGTGGCGGTGGGGCGATCTGCCCCTGATGCAGACGTCGGTGATGCCAGGGCCAGATCAGGGCTTGGGCCGGGTGGAACAGGTCATGGCAGACATGATGGCGGGCACTGATCGCCGCTTGTTGGTGTACCAGCTGTTGCACTTCATCCAGTGACGTTTGCAGGTACAGCCCGGTGAGCAACTGCCAGCGCCGTATATGAGGGTTGCTCCAACCCACTTGTGCCGCCAGCGCCAGGCCGTTGGCCAACACTACTGTGGTGGCCGGCTGATTGAACCAGCGGCGCACATTCGGGCTATCGTCCATCCGCTGCTGCTGGCGCAGGCTGTTCTGATCACGGGCGATGTGCAGTGCCTTGGCCAACAAGCACCGCTCATCCTGCAGCAGGTGATAACCGCGGGTGTCCCAGTCCGGCAGGCGCCAGTGCTCGGCCAATGCCTTGCACAAGCTGAGCAGCCGTACCCCGAACAGCTCCATTTCAACCTGCGGAGCCGATTCGCCCTTATGCACCACGCGCAGTTCCCAATCCTCAAGCAGTTTGGGAAAGGTCAGGGCCAGTGGCCACAAAGGCGACAGGAACAACAAGCTGCCCCAGTGTATTTCCTGCCAGAGCCTTGCCAGGCGGCTGGCGAACAGGCCGTTGGCCTGCTGGCTGGCGTGTTGGCTGACCAGTTGCAGTTGACGCAATGTCGGTGCGATCTCGCCCTCCGGGAGTGCCGGCAAACGCTCGAGCAACGCTGAGGTACGAGCCAGTCCCAAGCGGTTGAGGGCGATTTCCAGGCTTTCGGCGGGTTCGCCGATGCTGGCATGGGTGTGATGGTTGGCTTCACGCATGACGCTGAGCACCAGCGCCGGGCTGTCCTGCATCACCTCGGCAATGTCGCGCAGCGAACTGCGGTTGTCGGCAATGGCGGCTTTCACCCGCTCGTAGCTGGCCAGTGGAACCGGCAGGCGAACGCTGTCGAGTAGTTTGACCCAGGCATCGAGTGTTTTCGGTTTTTGATCTGGCACGTTGGTTTCAATAGGTATGCTAGAGGGGGCCGAGCTGGCTTTTCGCCGTGACTGACTATAGTCTGGCGCAGATCTGCCGATAAGTAGAAGAAGAGTTTTATTAACTTCCGCTCACGACCCTGACCACGACAGTAAGTGCTTTCTATCTATGGCTAAAATTATCGGCATCATCGTCGTATTCGCGAGTGTGCTCGGCGGATATGTTCTATCCCACGGCAAAATTGCGGCACTGATTCAGCCTTTCGAGGTGTTGATCATCGGTGGCGCAGCCTTTGGTGCGTTCCTGCAGGCGAACCCCGGTTACATGACCATGCATGTAATCAAGAAGTCGCTGAAGATGTTTGGTACGCGCTTTACCCATACCTTCTATATCGAGGTGCTCGGGCTGGTCTACGAGATCCTCAACAAGAGCCGGCGCGAAGGCATGATGGCGATTGAAGCCGATATCGAAGACGCCGCCTCCAGTCCGATTTTTGCCAAGTATCCAGCCGTGCTCGGTGATGAGCGCATGACCGCGTTCATCTGCGACTACCTGCGCATCATGTCCACCGGTAACATGGCGCCGCATGAGCTTGAAGGTCTGTTCGACATGGAACTGCTGAGCATGAAGGAAGAGCTCGACCACCCGTCCCATGCCGTGACCGGTATTGCCGACGGCATGCCAGGCTTCGGTATCGTTGCGGCGGTACTGGGGATCGTGGTAACCATGGCCTCGCTGGGCGATGGTGACCAGAAATCCATCGGCCTGCACGTGGGGGCGGCGCTGGTCGGTACCTTCTTCGGTATTCTCGCCGCCTACGGCTTCTTTGGCCCGCTGGCCACCGCCCTGCGTCAGGATGCCCGGGAAGAGCTCAACGTCTATGAAGCCATCAAGGCTTCGCTGGTAGCCTCGGCTTCCGGTATGCCGCCGTCGCTGGCCGTGGAATTCGGGCGCAAGGTGCTGTTCCCGGCCCACCGTCCAAGCTTCGCCGAGCTGGAACAAGCGGTTCGCGGACGCTGAGTCATGGAGAACAACCAGCCCATTATCGTCAAACGCGTCAAACGCTTTGGCGACGGCCACCACGGTGGCGCCTGGAAGATTGCCTTCGCCGACTTCGCTACGGCGATGATGGCGTTCTTCCTGGTGCTCTGGCTGCTGTCGACGGCCACACCGGAACAGAAGCTCGCCATTGCCGGCTACTTCAAGGACCCAATAGGTTTTACCGAAAGCGGCACGCCCTACATTATTGACCTGGGGGGCTCGCCACAGCTCGCGCCGGAAAAGACCATCAACCCGGAAGTGAAGTCCGAGCCGACCCCGGATACCCATATCCAGCTGGATCAGGACAAGGTTGAAAGCCTGGCTGAGCAGGTCGAGCGCGAGCGTCTCGAGCTGCTCCTGCAAGAATTGCAGAACAAGGTCGAAGAAAACCCGCAGCTGCAGAAGTTCAAGGACCAGATCCTCTTCGAAATTACTCAGGATGGCCTGCGAATCCAGATCATGGATGCCGAGAACCGGCCAATGTTTGACCTGGGCAGCGCCCGCTTGCAGCCGTACTTCGAAGATATCCTGCTGGCGATGGCCGATACCATCAAGGCAGTGCCGAACAAGATCAGTATCAGTGGCCATACCGATGCCAAGCCTTACGCTGGCACCGGTGACTTCGGTAACTGGGAGCTGTCGGCTAACCGTGCCAACGCGGCGCGCCGCGCCCTGGTTGCCGGTGGCTATCCGGATACCCAGGTTGCCCGGGTGGTCGGCTACGCCTCGTCATCGCTGTTTGACCGGGCGAACCCGCTCAACCCGGTCAACCGGCGCATCGACATTATTGTCCTGACCAAGAAGGCCCAGCGTACCCTTGAAGGTGAGCAGCCAGCCGCGCCTGAGGGTGCGGTGCCAGAGGTCAATGCGCCGGTTCCTGCGCCTGCGGCCCCGGCCCCCGAGGTCGAGCCGATGCAGCCGCGCGAGCTTCGCCAGAAGCTGAACATCTTCGAGGATGGCGTATTGAAGATGGATGAGAGCAAGGAGTAATTCCGTGCTCTGATCACAACGCCCGTGTGCAGCGATGCTCACGGGCGTTGTGCTTTGTGGGAGGGCTCAGAAGCCGCGGCGGATCTTGGCCTTCAGGTCGGCGTGAAAAAAAGCGGCGTTCAGGCGATTGGTCGCGTCGGCGCCAGCCTCTTCTTTGGTGAGCGAGCGCTTGAACGTCTGTTCGTCATGGTAGGCAAGTACGAACAGGTCGATATGCTTGCGTGAGCTCATGATCGGCCATTTGTCCAGGTAGTCAGGCAATGTGCTTTCTGCGCATTGGAACAGTGATACTCGACGATTGCTGAGGGTGGCGGCCCCAAGCTGGAAGGGCACCCACCAGGTATCGGCGTTCTCTTCGGATAGCACGCTGATCAGGTGCGTACAGCTGCTGATGTTGCTACTGACCAGGCCGCTGATATTGTCGCCGGTTCGCCCGGTGTCGCCATCGAACAAGTCCAGGTGGGTAGCAATGCCTTCGAGTTTCAGGCGTTCGCTGATGATGTAGGCATCCAGGCGTTGCGGGTGGCGATAGCTGATAACGACTGGCATCAGGCGGGCCCTCCTGGTGCGCAGGCTGGGTAGCGGGTACCTAAGGATCGAATTGTCATTGTTGATTCCTTTCATACTCAGAGCATGGAGTTGATTCGCTTGGTCGTGGCGAATCTGAAAGGTGACAATCAATGAAAGCTTTTATGACGGCAAGGGATTACCAGCGTTAAAGAAGGGTCCTACTTTGTTTGGTAATTTTTCCTGCGAAGTGGTCTTACAGGACTGAAAAGTGAGGCTCATTGCGAGCCTCACACGGCGTTTCAGTAGCTGTCTTCAGGCAAGCTGGCAATGATCGAGCGATAGCTGTTCATCCGTTGCTGCTGGACACGACCGTCTTCCAGGGCCTTGAGCAGCGCGCAACCGGGCTCGCGATCATGCTTGCAGTCACGGAAGCGGCAGGTGCCAATCAGGTCGTTGAACTCGATGAAGCCGGATTCGACATCGGCACGGCTGACGTGACCCAGGCCGAATTCGCGAATCCCCGGGGAGTCGATCAGTTCGCCGCCACCTGGGAAGTGATACAGGCGCGCGGTCGTGGTGGTATGCGTACCCTGGCCGGACCACTCCGACAGATCGCCGACCCGGGTCTGCACCTCGGGCAACAGACTGTTGACCAGCGAAGACTTGCCGACCCCTGACTGACCGACGAAGACGCTGATATGGCCATCCAGGCGCGCCTGCAGCTGCTGCATGCCATCGCCGTGATGGGCCGAGACTTCCAGTAGCGGATAGCCCAGCTGCCTGTACACCGCCAGCAGCGCGTTGAGTGCCGGGGCGTTCTGTTCGTTGATCAGGTCAGCTTTGTTCAGCAACAGCAGCGGGTGAATGCCGGCGTGTTCGGCGGCTACCAGGTAGCGGTCGATCAGGTTGGCATGCGGTTCCGGTGCCGGGGCGAAGACGATCACGATCAGATCGACGTTGGCCGCTACCGGTTTGAGCTGGCCACGGCTGTCGGGGCGGCACAGCTCAGTGTTGCGCGGCATTTGCGCGACGATCACGCCTATGCCCTGGTTGCCCGCGCGCCACACCACCCGGTCGCCGGTTACCAGCGCTGGCAGGTTGGCGCGCAAGTGGCAACGGAACACCTGGCCGGCGTCTTCGCCGTCTTGGGCCTCGACTTCGACCTGCACGCCAAAGTGGGCGATCACCAGGCCAAGTTGTTCGGGGCCCAGGTCGCCGCCTTCGAGCTCCTTCAGGGTCTGTTGTTCGCGTTTGGCGGCGCGGGCAGCGCGTTCACCCTGGATTTTTTCGATCCGCCAGTTTTGGCGGCGATTGAGCTGGCGTTTGGCCATGAAGGTTCCGTGTTCGGCATGCATTATTAAACGGCGACGAGTTTAGCACGCTCCACTAGGCTAAACTGCGCACCTACCGAGGAGCAGAATCATGCAGAACGCACAGAACCTGATCTGGATCGACCTGGAAATGACCGGGCTGGATCCGGACCACGACGTCATTATCGAAATGGCCACCATCGTTACTGACAGCGATCTCAACACGTTGGCCGAAGGGCCGGTGATTGCCATTCACCACAGTGACGAGGTGCTGGCGCGCATGGACGAGTGGAACACCCGCACCCATGGCGCTTCCGGTCTGACCCAGCGGGTCAAGGACAGCAAGGTCAGCATGGCTGAAGCCGAAGCCCAGACTGTTGCTTTCCTGGAGCTGTGGGTACCGAAAGGCAAGTCGCCGATCTGTGGCAACAGCATCTGCCAGGATCGCCGTTTCCTCTACCGCCACATGCGCGGCCTGGAAAACTACTTCCACTACCGCAACCTCGATGTCTCGACCCTCAAAGAGCTGGCGGCGCGCTGGGCACCCGAAGTGCGCGACAGTTTCAAAAAAGGTGGCACCCACCTGGCGCTGGACGATATTCGCGAGTCGATCAACGAGCTGCGGCATTATCGCGAGCACTTCATCAAGTTCTGATCGCGTAGCTGCACGGTTGTACAGACAATCCGTGCGGCGCCCCCTTTTGGTGCCTGAGGCAACTGGTTAGACTGCGCGCCCCTTTGCACGGATCTGCGCCATGTTGTTGATGCTCTACCTCATTGCAATCACCGCTGAAGCCATGACTGGCGCACTGTCTGCCGGGCGCCGCGGCATGGACTGGTTCGGCGTGGTGTTGATTGCCTGCATCACCGCCCTGGGTGGCGGCTCAGTGCGCGATGTGTTGCTGGGGCATTACCCGCTGACCTGGGTCAAGCACCCGGAGTACTTGGTGCTGACCAGCTTTGCCGCGCTGATGACGATCTTCATCGCACCGTTGATGCGTCACCTGCGCTCCTTGTTCCTGGTGCTCGATGCGCTGGGCCTGGTCGCTTTTACCCTGATTGGCTGCATGACCGCGCTGGAAATGGGCCAAGGCATGCTGGTGGCGTCCATCAGCGGGGTGATTACCGGGGTGTTTGGTGGCATTCTCCGGGATATCTTCTGTAACGATATTCCGCTGATTTTCCGGCGCGAACTGTATGCGAGTGTGTCTTTTGCGGCGGCTTGGTTCTATCTGGGCTGTGTCTACTTCAAGGTGCCCGGCGAGCAGGCGATCCTGCTGACTTTGTTTGGCGGTTTTCTGCTGCGGTTGCTAGCGATTCGTTTCCACTGGGAAATGCCGAAGTTTCATTACAACGACGAGCATTGAGTCGGTAACTGTATCGCGGGGCAAGCCCGCTCCTACCGGGTGGGAGCGGGCTTGCCCCGCGATGAATGTTGCCCCAACGCCCACTTTACATGCTCGCGCACCAGCTCTGACGGATGATCCTGGCGCGCTTTAAGTGCCTCCAGTACCTGGATTGTCGACGGCGCATTCCCCAGCCCCACCGCCAGGTTGCGCAGCCAGCGTTCATAGCCGGCACGCCGCAGCGGCGAGCCTTCGGTACTGTCGAGAAAGGTTTGCTCGTCCCACATGAACAACTCCGCCAATCCTGCGCTGTCGAGGTTGTGCCGGGGCTTGAAGTCATTCTCGGCTGTCGGACGGGCAAAACGGTTCCACGGGCAGACGATCTGGCAGTCGTCGCAGCCGAATACCCGATTGCCAATCAGCGCGCGCAGCTCTTCGGGGATGGCGCTTTTCAACTCGATGGTCAGGTACGAGATGCAGCGCCGGGCGTCGAGCACGTAAGGGCCGACAAAGGCCTGGGTCGGACAGATGTCCAGGCAGGCAGTGCAGCGCCCGCAATGTTCGCTGACTTGGGGAGGGTCGACAGGCAGCGGCAGGTCGACAAACAGTTCGGCCAGAAAGAAGTAGCTGCCAGCCTTGCGGTTGAGTAGCAGGGTATTCTTGCCAATCCAGCCCAGGCCGGCCTGCTCGGCGATGGCTTTCTCCAGCACCGGGGCACTGTCAACAAAGGCGCGAAAGCCGAAGGGGCCGATTTCTTTCTGGATGCGTTCGGCCAGGTGCTGGACGCGTTTGCGAATCAGCTTGTGGTAGTCACGACCCAGGGCGTATCGGGAGATGTAGGCTTTTTCCGGCTGGGCCAATTGCTGGGCCATGCGCGTGTCGCCAGGCAGATAGTCCATGCGCAGGGACACCACGCGCAGGGTGCCGGGCACCAGTTGCTCGGGGTGCGAGCGTTTGCTGCCATGCGCGCCCATGTAGTCCATTTCACCGTGATAGCCCGCTTCCAGCCAACGTTCCAGGTGCTGTTCGTGCTCGGCCAGATCCACCCCGGCGATGCCGACGTGGGCAAAGCCGAGCTCTTTGCCCCAATCCTTGATCGATTGGGCCAGTGCGGGAAGATCGGGGGTGGCAGCAGACATGGGAAATAAGGCAACGCAGACTCAGGTGCGTATAATTCTGCCAGACATCGGAGCCTTTGACCCATGCCTCAGACCAAACACCCTGCAAACCAGGCGAAAATCCTCACCAGTGTCGCCTTGACACCACTCGCACCGCGCCCGCTTGCGGCGCAGAAAGGTGATTTCGGCCATGTCCTGGTGGTTGGCGGCGATCGTGGTACCGGCGGAGCGGTTTTGCTCAGTGCCGAAGCCGCCTTGCGCTGTGGCGCCGGGCTGGTTTCCCTGGCCACGCGCAGCGAGCAGGTGCCTGCGGCCCTGGCGCGGCTGCCAGAGGTGATGTGTCTGGGCGTGCATTCGGCTAACCAGTTGATGACCCCTATCGAGCGTGCTTCGGTGCTGGTGGTCGGCCCCGGCCTCGGCCAGGCGGCCTGGGGGCGTAGCTTGCTGTCGGCAGTTACCAGCGCGCGGTTGCCGCAGGTGTGGGACGCCGATGCCTTGAACCTGCTGGCAAGAGCGCCATTGGCACTGGCGGCCGGCTCAATCATTACCCCGCATCCTGGCGAGGCGGCGCGACTGCTGGGCATTTCTACCGAAGCGGTACAGACGGATCGTGCCGGAGCGGCGCGTAAACTTGCGCGTAAATACGCGGTCATCTGTGTGCTCAAGGGCGCTGGCAGCCTGGTGGCTGATCCGGCGGGTCAGCTTGCCCTGTGCAACCGCGGGCATCCGGCGATGGCCGGCGCGGGCCTGGGCGATGTGCTCAGTGGTGTGCTGGGGGCGCTGTTAGCCCAGGGCATGTCGAGTTGGGATGCCGCCTGCCTGGGCGTCTGGCTACATGCCTGTGCCGGAGAGCGGTTGGGCGCGCACGGTCGGGGGCTGGCGGCCAGTGATCTGGTCCCGGCCATTCGTCATTTATTGGAGGAGCATTCAGCGTGTCAGGTGTAACCCTGTTTTTGGCCGACGAAGAGGCCATGGTCCGCTTCGGCGCCCGTATCGCCGAAGTGACCAAAGGTCACGGCGTGATTTTTCTGGAAGGTGACCTGGGGATGGGTAAAACCACGCTGTCACGGGGTATCATCCGTGGTCTCGGGCACCAGGGGGCAGTGAAAAGCCCTACCTTTACTGTGGTCGAACCCTACGAGATTGGCGAGATCCGCGCCTTCCACTTCGATCTCTACCGCTTGGTCGATCCCGAAGAGCTGGAGTACATCGGTATTCGCGATTATTTCGAGAATGATGCCTTGTGTCTGTTCGAATGGCCCCAAAAGGGGGCGGGTATTTTGCCAAAGCCCGACCTGACCATTACCATAAGCTCCCAGGCGAGCGGTCGTTCGCTCAACCTGTCGCCGCAGGGGGCACGTGGCGAAGCCTGGTGTGCCGCTCTGGCCTTGGAATTCAAATAGAAAATGGGGATAGGTATGCGCATTCGCGCACTGGTTGCGGTCGTAGGATTGCTGCTTACGGCGGTGACTGTTGATGCTTTGGCCGTCACGCAAGTCAAAAGTATGCGTTTGTGGCGAGCGCCGGATAACACACGGCTGGTGTTCGACCTCTCCGGGCCTGTGCAGCACAGTGTCTTCACCCTGACCGCCCCGGATCGCCTGGTTATCGACATCAATGGCGCGACCCTGGCCGCCCCCTTGACCGTGTCGACCTCCAACACCCCGATTACCAGTGTACGCTCGGCCCAGCGCACACCTACCGACCTGCGTGTCGTGGTTGACCTGAGCAAGTCGGTTACCCCCAAGAGTTTCACCTTGGCGCCTAACGCCCAGTATGGCAACCGTTTGGTCGTCGACCTTTTCGACCAGGCCACCGACGCCGTCTCACCACCGCCAACCCCTCCGGTGGCCACTGCTCCAGCTGTGCCGGTGACGCCAGCGCAGCCTGCCATCAAGCTGACCCCTGTGCCCAATGGCAAGCGTGACATCGTTATCGCCATCGATGCCGGTCATGGTGGTGAAGACCCGGGTGCTTCGGGCTCCAGGGGCCAGCATGAGAAAGACATCGTGCTGTCGATCGCCAAAGAGCTGCAGCGTCAGATCAACAGCGAGAAAGGTTTCCGTGCCGAACTGACGCGTACCGGCGACTACTTCATTCCACTGCGCAAGCGTACCGAGATCGCTCGCAAGAAGGGCGCAGACCTGTTCATCTCGATCCACGCCGACGCTGCGCCGTCCAAGGCGGCCTTCGGGGCTTCGGTGTTCGCGCTGTCTGATCGTGGCGCCACTTCGGAAACCGCGCGCTGGCTGGCGGACAGTGAAAACCGCTCGGACCTGATCGGTGGCGCCGGCAACGTCAGCCTCGATGACAAGGACCGCATGCTCGCCGGCGTGCTGCTAGACCTGTCGATGACCGCGTCGCTCAGTTCCAGCCTCAACGTCGGACAGAAGGTGCTGGGTAACATGGGCCGGGTTACGCCGCTGCACAAGCGCCGGGTCGAACAGGCGGGCTTCATGGTGCTCAAGTCGCCGGACATCCCGTCGATCCTGGTGGAAACCGGCTTTATCTCCAACGCCAACGAGGCAGCCAAACTGGCCACCCCGAGCCACCAGCAATCGCTGGCGCGCTCGATTCACAGCGGCGTGCGCCAGTTCTTCCAGCAAAATCCGCCACCAGGCACATACATTGCCTTCCTGCGCGACAGCGGCAAGATCGCTCAGGGGCCGCGCGAACACAGCGTGCGGCCGGGCGAGACGCTGGCGATGATCGCGGTGCGTTATCAGGTCAACGTGGCCAGCCTGCGTTCTGCCAACAACCTCAAGACCGATGAGTTGAAGGTCGGCCAGAGTCTGCATATCCCTACTACCGCCCTGGCGTCCCAGCAATGACCGGTAGTGCGCGGATCGAGCTGCTCAGCCCGCGGCTGGCGAACCAGATCGCTGCCGGTGAGGTGGTCGAGCGCCCGGCGTCGGTAATCAAGGAATTGCTGGAGAACAGCCTGGACTCCGGTGCCCGGCGCATCGACGTGGAAGTCGAGCAGGGCGGCGTGAAATTGCTACGGGTACGCGATGATGGCGGCGGTATCGCTGCCGATGACCTGCCTCTGGCCTTGGCTCGTCACGCCACCAGCAAGATTCGCGACCTGGAAGACCTCGAACGGGTCATGAGCCTGGGTTTCCGTGGTGAGGCGTTGGCGTCGATCAGCTCGGTCGCGCGCCTGACCCTGACCTCGCGAACCCGCGACGCCGAGCAGGCCTGGCAGGTGGAAACCGAAGGCCGCGACATGGCCCCCCGGGTGCAACCGGCAGCGCATCCGGTTGGCACCTCGGTAGAAGTGCGTGACCTGTTCTTCAATACCCCGGCCCGGCGCAAGTTTCTCAAGACCGAGAAAACCGAATTCGATCACCTGCAGGAAGTAATCCGGCGCCTGGCGCTGGCGCGCTTTGATGTGGGCTTTCACTTGCGTCACAACGGCAAGAGCATTCTCAGCCTGCACGAAGCCCAGGATGACACCGCTCGTGCCCGCCGCGTGGCGGCGATCTGCGGCCCGGGCTTTCTTGAGCAGGCGTTGCCGATCGAAGTCGAGCGCAACGGTTTGCACCTGTGGGGCTGGGTAGGCTTGCCAACCTTCTCGCGCAGCCAGGCCGATTTGCAGTACTTCTTCGTCAACGGCCGTGCGGTGCGCGATAAGCTGGTTGCCCACGCGGTACGCCAGGCTTATCGCGATGTACTGTTCAACGGTCGGCACCCGACCTTCGTGCTGTTCTTCGAAGTCGACCCCACTGGTGTCGACGTCAACGTGCACCCGACCAAGCATGAAGTGCGCTTTCGCGATGGGCGCATGGTTCATGACTTCCTTTATGGCACCTTGCATCGGGCCTTGGCCGATGTGCGTCCGGAAGATCAACTGGCCGCGCCCGCCGCGACCAGCGAAATCATCCGCCCCAGTGGTATCCAGGCGGGCGAATTTGGCCCTCAGGGCGAAATGCGCCTGGCCGCCAACCTGCTCGAACAGCCGGTGGCCGAGCCGGGTGTGCGCCCCATGGGCAACGGCAGTGGTAGCGGTGGCGGATACCAGTATCAGTACAGCCCGCGCCCGGCCCAGGCAGTTCCGGCTGCCGAGGCGCAGAGTGTCTACCGTGAATTCTTTGCCCCATTGAACGAGGCGGCGCCCGCCACACTGCCCGACGGTCAAGGCGATATCCCGCCACTGGGCTATGCCCTGGCGCAGCTCAAGGGTATTTATATCCTTGCCGAGAATGCCGTGGGTCTGGTGCTGGTAGACATGCACGCAGCCCATGAGCGCATCATGTATGAGCGCCTGAAAGTGGCCATGGCCAGTGAAGGGCTTAGCGGCCAACCGCTGCTGGTGCCAGAGTCCCTGGCGCTGAGCCAGCGTGAGGCCGATTGCGCTGAAGAGCATGCCCAATGGTTCCAGCGCCTGGGCTTCGAATTGCAGCGCCTGGGCCCGGAAAGTCTGGCGATCCGCCAGATCCCGGCACTGCTCAAGCAGGCCGAAGCCAACCGCCTGGTTCAGGATGTGCTGGCCGACTTGATGGAGTACGGCACCAGCGACCGGATTCAGGCGCACTTGAACGAACTGCTCGGCACCATGGCGTGCCACGGCGCCATTCGCGCCAACCGGCGCCTGGCGCTGGCAGAAATGAACGGCCTGCTGCGCGACATGGAAAACACCGAGCGCAGTGGTCAATGCAACCATGGCCGACCGACCTGGACCCAGCTGGGCCTGGACGATCTGGACAAACTGTTCCTGCGCGGTCGATAAAATGAGTGGCAACCCCCCCGCGATATTCCTGATGGGCCCGACCGCGGCGGGCAAGACCGATCTGGCTATCGAGCTGACCAAGGTCTTGCCTTGCGAGTTGATCAGTGTCGATTCGGCGCTGGTCTATCGAGGCATGGATATCGGCACCGCCAAGCCCTCTAAAGAAGTACTGGCGGCCCATCCACATCGCTTGATCGATATTCTCGACCCGGCCCAAAGCTATTCGGCTGCCGATTTTCGTCGTGACGCGCTGCAGGCCATGGCCGATATCACCGCGCGCGGCAAAATACCGCTGCTGGTCGGTGGCACCATGCTTTACTACAAGGCCCTGCTCGAAGGCCTGGCTGACATGCCCGCGGCCGACCCGCAGGTGCGTGCCGAACTCGAAGAAGAGGCCGAACGCCTCGGACTGCAAGGGCTGCACCAGCAGTTGGCGGCGGTTGACCCGGAGTCGGCGGCGAGAATTCACCCCAATGACCCCCAGCGCCTGATTCGCGCGCTCGAGGTTTATCGGGTCAGCGGCCTGACAATGACAGCTCATCGCCAGCGTCAATCCGCGGAAAGTAGCGCCGCAGGCCCTTTGGCGGCGGGTCATTTGCCCTATACTGTCGCCAGCCTGGCCATTGCGCCAAACGATCGTCAGCTGTTGCACGAGCGAATTGCGCTACGATTTGGGCAAATGCTGGAACAGGGCTTCGTTGACGAGGTCCGATTGCTGCGGGCCAGAAGTGACTTGCATGCGGGACTGCCGTCTATACGGGCGGTTGGTTATCGCCAGGTCTGGGATCATCTTGATGGCAAGTTAACATCGGTTGAAATGCGGGAGCGCGGCATTATTGCCACTCGCCAATTGGCGAAACGGCAATTCACCTGGTTGCGTAGTTGGGCTGACCTGCATTGGTTGGACAGCCTGGCTTGCGACAATCTGTCTCGCACCTTGAAATACCTGGGATCGGTCTCCATATTGAGCTGAGTCCTTGCAATTGCCGTCTATCCTTGGGGTGGGGCGGCTTGAGCCATCAGTTTTTCTTTGATTTTTTTACTATTGATCCTTACAGGAGTGCGGCATATGTCAAAAGGGCATTCGCTACAAGACCCTTACTTGAATACTTTGAGAAAAGAAAAAGTTGGGGTTTCGATCTATCTGGTGAACGGCATCAAGCTGCAAGGCACGATCGAATCCTTCGACCAGTTCGTGATCCTGCTGAAAAACACCGTCAGCCAGATGGTTTACAAGCACGCCATCTCGACAGTGGTTCCTGTGCGTCCGATCCGTCTGCCAAGTGCATCCGAATCCGAGCATGGCGACGCTGAGCCAGGTAACGCCTGATAGGAGTCTGCTTTGTTCTTTGAGCGCCACGGTGGTGGTGAACGGGCGGTCCTCGTTCACTTGGAAGGTCAGAACCCTGAGGCGCGCGAAGATCCGCAGGAGTTTCGGGAGCTGGCACTGTCGGCTGGGGCCGATATAGTCGCGTTCGCCAATGTGGCGCGACATCAGCCCAGCGCCAAATACCTGATTGGCAGTGGCAAGGTCGAGGAGTTGCGCGACCTGGTCAGCGCCGAGCAGGTAGATCTGGTGATTTTCAATCACACCCTCACCCCCAGTCAGGAACGTAACCTCGAACGAGTCTTCGAGTGTCGCGTGCTTGACCGCACCGGTCTGATTCTCGATATCTTCGCCCAGCGGGCGCGTACCCATGAAGGCAAGCTGCAGGTCGAACTGGCCCAGCTTGAGTACATGAGCACGCGGCTGGTACGCGGCTGGACACACCTTGAGCGGCAAAAAGGTGGTATCGGTCTGCGCGGTCCGGGTGAAACCCAGCTGGAAACCGACCGGCGCCTGTTGCGGGTGCGTCTGCGCCAGATCAAGGCGCGTCTGGAAAAGGTCCGCAGCCAACGCGAGCAGGCTCGCCGCGGGCGTAAGCGGGCAGATATCCCGTCGGTGTCCCTGGTCGGCTATACCAACGCCGGCAAATCGACCCTGTTCAATGCCCTGACCCAATCCGAGGTCTACGCGGCCGACCAGTTGTTTGCGACTCTCGACCCGACCCTGCGCCGGCTTGAGCTCGACGACGTCGGGCCGATCGTGCTGGCCGATACCGTGGGTTTCATTCGCCACCTGCCACACAAGCTGGTCGAAGCTTTTCGGGCTACGCTCGAAGAGTCGAGCAACTCTGATCTGTTGCTGCATGTGATCGACGCTCATGAGCCTGATCGGATGGAGCAGATCGAGCAGGTCATGGCGGTGTTGGGGGAGATTGGTGCAGAAGGCTTGCCGATCCTCGAGGTCTATAACAAACTCGACCTGCTTGACGGTGTCGAGCCGCAGATTCAGCGCGATGCCGACGGCAAGCCGCAGCGGGTCTGGGTCTCGGCGCGTGATGGGCGCGGCCTGGAACTGGTGGGGCAGGCAGTCGCCGAGTTGCTGGGGGATGACCTGTTTATCGGAACCTTGCGCCTTGAGCAGCGATTTGCGCGATTGCGCGCGCAGTTCTTTGCGTTGGGCGCAGTGCAGGGCGAAGAGCACGACGATGAAGGCAGCAGTCTTCTGGCCATTCGGGTGTCGCGGGTCGAGTTCAATCGCCTGGTCACTCGCGAAGGCTTGAAGCCAGCGGAGTTCATCGAGCAACACACTTTGCAATAAAAGCCCGACGACGCGGTCGGGCAGCCGTGACAGGCATTCTGTAGCATTGGACGGCGCGCCGTGGGTGCGTCTTTGCTTTATCAGATGGAGAGCGCTATGGCTTGGAATGAGCCGGGTGGCAACTCGAACAATCAGGATCCGTGGGGCGGGCGCCGTGGTGGCGACAAGAAAGGGCCGCCGGATCTCGACGAGGCCTTCCGCAAGCTGCAGGACAGCCTGAACGGCATGTTCGGCAGTGGCAAAAAACGCGGCGGTGACAACGGCATCGGCAAGGGCGGGGGCTTCGGCCTGCTCGGCATCGGGCTGGCCGTGCTGGCAGCTATCTGGCTGTACAGCGCCGTGTATGTGGTCGACGAACAGGAGCAGGCAGTAGTGCTGCGCTTCGGCAAATACTACGAAACCGTAGGGCCGGGCCTGAACATCTACTTCCCGCCGATCGATCGCAAGTACATGGAAAACGTCACGCGTGAGCGTGCCTATACCAAACAGGGGCAGATGCTCACCGAAGACGAGAACATCGTCGAAGTGCCGCTGACCGTGCAGTACAAGATCACCAACCTGCAGGATTTCGTGCTGAACGTCGATCAGCCTGAAGTCAGCCTGCAGCATGCGACCGACAGCGCCCTGCGCCATGTGGTGGGTTCCACCGCCATGGACAAGGTACTGACCGAAGGTCGTGAGCAGATGGCCGTGGAAATCAAGGAGCGCCTGCAGCGTTTCCTCGATACCTACCGTACCGGTATCACCGTTACCCAGGTCAACGTACAGAGCGCGGCAGCCCCGCGTGAAGTGCAGGAAGCCTTCGACGACGTGATCCGTGCCCGTGAAGACGAGCAGCGTGCCCGTAACCAGGCCGAGTCCTACGCCAATGGCGTGGTGCCGGAAGCCCGTGGTCAGGCCCAGCGGATCATCGAGGACGCCAATGGTTACCGCGACGAAGTCGTCTCGCGTGCCAAGGGTGAGGCTGATCGTTTCACCAAGCTGGTCGCCGAGTACCGCAAGGCCCCTGAAGTGACCCGTCAGCGCCTGTACCTGGACACCATGCAGGAAGTCTACAGCAACACCAGCAAGGTCCTGGTTTCCGGCAAGGATGGCCAGAGCAATCTGCTGTACCTGCCGCTGGACAAGATGGTTGAAGGCAGCCGTACCAGCAGTGCCCCTGTCAGCGTCCCGGCTTCGGCCAACGACGCGGCCAATCGCGCGGCGGCGGAGCTGCAACAGCAGCAAACACAGTTGCGTTCTAGGGAGAGCCGCTGATGAGCAATAAATCGCTGATCGCCCTGATCGTTGGCGTGGTGCTGGCGATCGTGGCCTGGAACAGCTTCTACATCGTGGCCCAGACCGAACGTGCGGTGCTGCTGCAATTTGGTCGTGTGGTTCAGGCCGATGTTCAGCCTGGTCTGCATGTGAAGATTCCTTACGTCAACCAGGTGCGCAAGTTCGACGCTCGCCTGATGACTCTGGACGCACCGACCCAGCGCTTCCTGACCCTGGAAAAGAAAGCGGTGATGGTTGATGCCTACGCCAAATGGCGGGTCAAGGATGCCGAGCGTTTCTACACCGCGACTTCGGGCCTCAAGCAGATTGCCGACGAGCGTCTGTCGCGTCGTCTGGAAAGCGGCCTGCGTGACCAGTTCGGTAAGCGCACCTTGCACGAAGTGGTCTCCGGTGAGCGTGACGCACTGATGGCTGACATCACTGCCTCGCTCAATCGCATGGCCAGCAAGGAGCTGGGCATCGAAGTGGTCGACGTTCGCGTCAAGGCCATCGACCTGCCGAAAGAAGTGAACCGCAGCGTGTTCGAGCGTATGAGCACCGAGCGTGAGCGTGAAGCCCGTGAGCACCGCGCCAAGGGTAACGAGCTGGCCGAAGGTATTCGTGCCGACGCCGACCGTCAGCGCCGTGTGCTGCTGGCTGAAGCCTATCGGGAATCGGAAGAAACCCGTGGTGATGGTGATGCCCAGGCGGCGGCGATCTATGCCAAGGCCTATGGTCAGGACCAGGACTTCTACGCCTTCTACCGTAGTCTCAAGGCCTACCGCGAGAGCTTTGCCAACAAGAGCGATATATTGGTGCTCGATCCGGATAGCGATTTCTTCCGCTTTATGGACAAAGCCAAGCCGTAAGGTTGCACCCCGTCGGGCGGTTAAAACGCCTGGCGGGGTGATCCTGTGAGAAAACGGGTGTATGATGCGGCAGCCGGGAAATTCCCGGCTTTTTTGCGTCTGCAAGATCGAACGGCCGCAAGCGGTCTCCGGTCTACAGAGCAGCCCAAGGTATTTGAGGGTATCGGCACGGCGGTTGCGCTGGAATCAGTGCTGCGCGTCATAGTTTGGCGATACCTGCTTCACTCAAGGCAAGCCTGCGGGCAGGCCGCCCGGACCAAAGGGGAAATGGCGTAATGGCAACGGTAGACCGCTGGCTGCTGCCAGATGGCATCGAAGAAGTACTGCCACCTGAGGCGGCGCGCATCGAAATCGCGCGTCGTCAGGTGTTGGATCTGTTCCAGAGCTGGGGTTACGAGTTCGTCGTCACCCCGCATATCGAGTACCTGGAATCGCTGCTCACCGGTGCCGGCCAGGACCTGGATCTGCGCACGTTCAAGGTCATTGACCCGCAGTCGGGGCGGCAGATGGGCTTTCGTGCCGATATCACCCCGCAGGTCGCGCGTATCGATGCGCACACCCTGCGTCGTGAGGGGCCGAGCCGCCTGTGCTACGCCGGTAGCGTGCTGCATGCTTTGCCACGGGCGCTGTCGACTTCGCGCAGCCCGATCCAGCTCGGTGCTGAGCTGTATGGCGACGCCAGCCCGGTCAGCGACGTCGAGGTAATCAGCCTGATGCTGGCCATGCTGCAACTGGCCGACGTGCCGGATGTGCACATGGACCTCGGTCATGTCGGCATTTACCGCGGCCTGGCCCGTGCGGCCGGTTTGTCTGGTGCGGTTGAGCAGCAGCTGTTTGATGCCCTGCAGCGCAAGGCCATCGATGAAGTGATCGAGCTGACCGCCAACCTGCCGGCGGATCTTGCCGCGATGCTGCGTTCGCTGACCGAGCTGTGCGGTGGTCGTGAAGTGCTGGCCGAGGCGCGCGTGCGTCTGGGGCGTGCGCCGGCTGCGGTGCTGGCAGCCCTGGATGACCTGATGGCGATCGCCGAGCGACTGGCGACGCGTTATCCCGAGCTGCCGCTGTATTTCGACCTGGGCGAGCTGCGCGGTTATCACTACCACACCGGTGTAGTGTTTGCCGTCTTCGTCCCGGGCGTTGGTCAGTCGATCGCCCAGGGCGGTCGTTACGATGACATCGGAGCGGACTTTGGCCGGGCGCGCCCGGCCACCGGTTTCTCCACGGATTTGAAGACCCTGGTCACACTGGGGCGGGCCGAGGTTGTATTGCCGTCTGGCGGGATCTGGATGCCCGACAGCAGCGATGCAGCACTCTGGCAGTTGGTCTGCCAATTGCGCAGTGAAGGTCAGCGAGTGGTTCAGGCGTTGCCTGGGCAGCCATTGACTGCCGCCATCGAGGCGGATTGCGATCGGCAATTGATTCAGCAAAACGGGCTTTGGCAGGTACTGCCGCTGGCCATTTGAGATTCCCCGCCGGTACGAGCCGGCGCCAAGTTTGCGCGAATGAGGACAAGTGTTATGGGTAAGAATGTCGTAGTCCTGGGCACCCAGTGGGGTGATGAGGGCAAAGGCAAGATCGTTGATCTGCTGACCGAACATGCTGCCGCCGTAGTGCGCTACCAAGGTGGCCACAACGCGGGTCACACCCTGGTGATCGACGGTGAGAAAACCGTGCTGCACCTGATCCCGTCTGGCGTGCTGCGCGAAGGCGTACAGTGCCTGATCGGCAACGGCGTGGTGGTTGCCCCGGACGCCCTGCTGCGTGAAATCAACAAGCTGGAAGAGAAGGGTGTTCCGGTGCGCGAGCGCCTGCGTATCAGCCCGTCCTGCCCGCTGATCCTGTCCTACCACGTTGCCCTGGACCAGGCTCGTGAAAAAGCCCGTGGCGAGCAGAAGATCGGCACCACCGGTCGTGGTATCGGTCCGGCTTACGAAGACAAGGTTGCCCGTCGCGGCCTGCGCATCGGTGACCTGTTCCACCGCGAGCGTTTCGCCGCCAAGCTCGGCGAGCTGCTGGACTACCACAACTTCGTGCTGGTCAATTACTACAAAGAGCCTGCAATCGACTTCCAGAAAACCCTGGACGAGTGCATGGAGTACGCCGAGCTGCTCAAGCCGATGATGCTCGACGTCACTGCCGAGCTGCATAACCTGCGTCGCGCCGGCAAGGACATCATGTTCGAAGGTGCCCAGGGTTCGCTGCTGGACATCGACCACGGCACCTACCCGTACGTCACCAGCTCCAACACCACCGCTGGCGGCATCGCTACCGGTTCGGGCGTTGGTCCTATGTACCTGGACTACATCCTGGGTATCACCAAGGCTTACACCACGCGCGTTGGCTCGGGTCCGTTCCCGACCGAACTGTTCGACGACGTCGGTGCCTTCCTGGCCAAGCGCGGCCACGAGTTCGGTGCTACCACCGGTCGTGCCCGTCGTTGCGGCTGGTTCGATGCCGTGATCCTGCGTCGCGCTATCGACGTCAACAGCATCTCGGGCCTGTGCCTGACCAAGCTGGACGTGCTCGACGGTCTGGAAACCATCCGTATCTGCGTTGGCTACAAGAACGAGAACGGTGCTGTTATCGACGCGCCAACCGACGCTGACAGCTACATCGGCCTGGAGCCGGTGTACGAAGAAATGCCGGGCTGGAGCGAGTCGACCCTGGGTGCCAAGACCCTGGAAGAACTGCCGGCCAACGCCCGTGCCTACATCAAGCGTGTGGAAGAACTGGTCGGTGCGCCGATCGACATCATCTCCACCGGCCCGGACCGCAACGAGACCATCGTTCTGCGTCACCCGTTCGCCTGATTCGCGATTGATGTAAAAGCAAAGGCCCCTGCATAGGGGCCTTTGTCGTTTCTGTCTGCTGTTCGGCACAACCTTTGCTGTAAGAATCACTTTCGGGTTGCCATCATATTAATGGCCCCAGTAGTAGAGGGTTCTCACGTGTCTGCCGTTCTCTCACTGTTACGAAGCCGCCTGTTGCGGCCGGTCTTTGTTGCCCTTGGTATCGCTCTTTTGGTGCAGGTGCTGGTCGCGGTCGCGCTGACCCGGAGCACGGTCACCACACTTGAGGCTGATTTGGGCAAACGATTGGGTGCCGATAGCCAGAAACTGTCCGCCGAACTTGAGCAGGCCGGGCAGGAGGTCAGTGCCGGGCTCGACAGCCTGTCCGCCAGTACCCGTCAGCGTCTGACCGCTGGGCTCTCGACTCGTCTGCAGGACGAACAGGTCCAGTTGCGGGCGACCCTGGAGAAAAACCTCAAGGACTCGGCCAACGATATGGCTGAACTGCTGGCCTCGGTTGCCCCGCGGGCCATGTGGGACAACGATGTGCCGACCCTGTCCGAGTTCTCCCGGCGTGCCCAGCGCAACCCCAATGTGCTGTTTGTGGTGTACGACGATGCCCAAGGTCAGCACTTGACCCGCTACCTGAACCGGCAGAATCCGATCAACCAGGCCTTGCTTGGAAAGGGTAAGGGCGAGCGGGCGCTGGACAAGGTTCTGGATGCCGCACGCAATGATCCCTCGGTGTACTTCGTTGAAGCGCCGATCAGCCCTAACGGCGTCGAGATCGGCAAGGTGCTGATGGGCGTTTCCACCGCGACTGTGGATGCCGAGCTGCTCGCCCTCGACAAGCGCTTCTCGGCCTTGATCTCCAGTGGTGATCAGTTGGTTGGCGAGAGCCTGGTGGGCGCCGCAGCTGACAGTAACAAGGCCCTGCGCGCGCGCCTGGAAGCCGCACAGGCCAGTGCTGCGGGCATGCAGGCCAACACCTCGCAGAGTGTCCAGGAGGCCGCGGCAACGCTGCGCTGGAATATCGGCGTAGGCTTGGCGCTGGTCGGGCTCGGCGTGCTGCTGGTGGTGGCCGTGGTGCTGGGGCGGCGGGTGGTTAACAAGCTGCGCCTGTTGATCGCTGCGCTCAACGATCTGGCGGCGGGTGAGGGTGACCTGACCAAGCGCGTGACCATCGATAGCCGCGACGAGATTGGTGATATGGCGGCTGCCGTAAACCAGTTTGTCGACAAGTTGCAGCCAATCGTCCGGGAGGCGGGCGAGGTGGCTCAGCGTACGGGTGTCGAGATTGGCGTCATGGCCCAGCGCAATGCCGGCGCCGATGCTGCGGCCGAACTGCAGCGTGATGAGGTGGCGGCCAGCCTGCGCGATTTGTCGACCATGGCTGATGAAGCCCAGGCCGAGAGTCACGCCATGCAGTCGGCCTTGCAGCAAGTAGTGGATATTCGCCAGGCCACCGATGAGAACAGTCGTACCTCGACCCAGGTGGCCAAGCTCATTGAAGAGCTGGCCGGGCAAGTTGAAACCGGTTCGAAAGTCATCGAGCGCCTGGCTCAGCAAAGCGAGCAGATCGAGGTGGTGCTGACGGTGATTCACGGTATCGCCGAGCAGACCAACCTGTTGGCGCTCAATGCCGCGATCGAAGCAGCGCGGGCGGGTGAGACCGGGCGTGGCTTTGCGGTGGTCGCAGATGAGGTGCGAGCCTTGGCAAGCAAGACCCAGAGTTCAACCGGCGATATCCAGGCGCATATCGGTGCGCTGCAGCAAGGGGCGAAGGAAGCGGTGGCGGCGATCAGTCAAGCCGGGCGTCAGGCCAGCGAAGGTTTGCTGGTGCTGCGCGACAATGCGCGCTTGCAGCAGTCGGTGCAGGCCTCGGTTGAGCAGGTGCATGCGGCCATAGGCCTGGCCACCCGCGCGGCTGAGCAACAGGCGCAAGGGGCTCAGGCTGTGCGTGGACGAGTGCAGACTATTCATGTCCAGGCCGAGCGCGCTGCAGAGGTGGTCATGCAGACCACTGCCAGTAGCAAGGTGCTTGATGATTTGGCGGCACAGCTCAAAGCTAGCCTCGGACAGTTCCGCGCCTGAAAGCAATCGCGGGGCAAGCCCGCTCCCACAGACGTTCACTGTGGGAGCGGGCTTGCCCCGCGATGCTTTTTCACAGAGCCTCAAGCGCGGTTCAGATACATCCGCGTAGTCAGCAGATACACCGGTAACCCCGACACCAGAATCAGCAGTGCTGCATAAGGCGCCGCCGCCGCGAACTCGACGTTAGCGGTGTGCGCCCAGACTTCAGTGGCCAAGGTGGTCATACCGGTCGGGCTGAGCAGCAGGGTTGCGGTCAGTTCCTTCATGGCATCGAGAAACACCAGGGCAAATGCCGCCGCCAGGGCTGGGAAGATAATCGGCAGGGTGACTCTGCAGAACGCCGTGAACTGTGTCGCTCCAAGGGTGCGCGCCGCTTCTTCAAGCTGCGGTGCCGCCTTGTTCAGTGCTGTGCGTACCGGCGCCTGGGCCAGTGGCAGAAACAGCAGGGCATAGGCCAGCAGCAACAATCCGCTGGTCTGGTACAGCGCTGGCACGTAGTGCAAAGCGAAATACACCAGGGTCAAGGCGATCACCAGGCCGGGCAGGGCGTGCAACAAGTAGGGCAAGCGCTCGGCCCAGATCGCCAGGCGGCCTTTATAGCGTACCACCAGGAAGCTGACCGGCAGCGCCAACAGCAAGCTCAAGCCCGCGCCCCCCAGCGACAGTGACAGCGACGAGAACAGTGCACGGCTGATGTCGGCAACCGGGAAGGCTGCGGACGAGCCGACGCTCAACCAGTAACCGAGCATGCCCAGTGGAATGCCGCTGCCCAGCAGTGCCAGGATCAGGCAATACAGTTGCCCAGCTGGCATCCAGGCACGCAGGCGGATCGGCGCGCCGCGTCGCGCCACGCCCTGGCCAATGCGTACATGCCGGGCCTTGCCGCGTACGCGTAGTTCAAACCAGAGCATCAGCAGGCACATGAACAGCAATACCGCCGACAGCATCGCCGCGTTGGCGTTGCTGAATTCCAGTTCGAACTGCTGGTAGATTGCCGTGGTGAACGTCTGCAGGCCGAGGATCGACAGGGCGCCGAACTCCACCAGCATGTGCAGGGCAATCAGCAGGCTGCCGCCGAGAATCGATGGCCAGAGCAGCGGCAGGGTGATTCTGAAGAACACGCCCCAGCGATTTTGTCCCAGGGTGCGCGCCGACTCTTCCAGCGAGGTGTCGAGGTTGCGCAGGGTCGCGGCCACCGGCAGGAACACCAGCGGATACTTGGACAGGCTCATCACCAGGATGGCGCCGCCCAGGCCTTCGAAGCGCGGGCTCAGCGACACCCAGGTAAAGCCGCTGACGAAAGCCGGTACGGCGAAGGGCAGGCACAGAATCACGCCCCATAGACGCCGCCCTGGCAGATCGCTGCGCTCCAGCAGCCAGGCCAGCGACACGCCAAGGGCCATGCAGGCCAGGGTGACGCCGGTCATCAGCATCAGGGTGTTGCGCATCAGGCCCCAGACAAACGGGCGCCAGAGCAGGTGCAAGGCTTCCCGCAGACCGGCTTCCCAGGCTTTCAGGGCCACGTAAAGCAGGGGGAGCAGGCTCAGGCCGACCAGCAACAGGACCGGTAGCACGACCCAGGTCGAAGGTCGCTTGCGCTTGGGGACGTAGCGGCTAGTCAACACCGGTGCGGGTTCGACTGCGCTCATCAGAGCAGGCCAACTTCGCGTTCGAGTTCCAGGGCTTCTTCGGCGTTACCCAGGTCGGCTGGGCTGATTTTCGGTGGGCGCAGGTCTTCGAACGGCTTCAGGCCCTGGTCGGAAACCATGCCTTTGTGCAGTGGGTACTCGGCGGTGGTCTGGGTAATCACGCGCTGACCTTCTTCGCTGGCCATCCAGGCCAGAAGGGCCTGGGCCTCTTCCGGGTGTTTGCTGGCCTTCACGGCAGCGGCGCCGGAAATGGTCATCAAGCCGCCGACATCGCCGTCAGCCAGGTAGTAGAGTTTCGAATCCAGCTGGTCGCGTTCTTTTTTCAGGGCGTACCAGTAGTAGTTGTTGACCAGCACCGCCGCCACTTCACCATTTTCCACGGCCTTGAGGGCTACCATGTTGTTGGTGTAGGTCTTGCCGAAGGCCTTAAGGCCCGTCAGCCACTCTTCGGCGGCGTCGCGGCCGTGCAGTTTGAGGATGGCCACGGCCTGCTCCTGGAAGGCGCCACTGGTAGGCACGAAGCCAATCTTGCCTTCCCATTCGGGATCGGCGAAGTCCATGACCGAGGGCGGCAGGTCTTTCTCGTCGATTACCTTGGGGTTGAACGCCACCACCCGAGTGCGTGCAGTCACACCCATCCAGGTGCCGTTGGCTGCCACAAATTCCTTGGGTAGCACCTGCAGAGTCGAATCGTCGATTTTGGCCAGCAGGCCGAGTTCGCCCAGGTTGTTCAGCGGTGGCGACTCTTCGGTGTAGATGACATCGGCAGGCGAGCGCTCGCCTTCTTCGATGATCTGGCTGGCCAGCTGGTTGCTGCTGCCCTTGCGAATATTGATGTGGATGCCGGTCTTGGCCTCGTAGGCCTTGGCGATGGCTTCACCGATTTCCTTGTGCTGGCCGTTGTACAAGGTCAGTGAAACAGGGTCGGCAGCCATGGCGGCGGAAGCGCCGAGCAGCATGGTCAAAAGAGAAACGGCCAGGCCGCGCAATAGGGGGGCATTGCGGAACGTCATGCGGGTACTTCCTCGCTTGCGGCTACATATCTGGAAACAATGATAAACGATATCGCTTCTCAAATGCCTGGATGAGGGGAATTTCATGAGCAGGCTATCGGTTGTTTCGAAGCGGCAAGGAAGAAAATGGGGGGGTTAGAAACGAAAAAACCCGCTTTCGCGGGTTTGATCTGAATTGGTGCCCAGAAGAAGACTCGAACTTCCACGACCGTAAGGTCACCAGCACCTGAAGCTGGCGTGTCTACCAATTTCACCATCTGGGCAAAATGAAGCGGTGTAGCTTGTAACGAAAACAGTGTAGCGTGTCACAGTAAATCTCAGAAGCGCGGGGCAGTTCTAAGATTTGAAATTGGTGCCCAGAAGAAGACTCGAACTTCCACGACCGTAAGGTCACCAGCACCTGAAGCTGGCGTGTCTACCAATTTCACCATCTGGGCATTTCGCTGAGGTCAAATGATGCTTCACATCAGGTTGCATCTCAACTATAACGACGGTGTCCGTCGTTGTGGTGCGCACTATACGGATGCCTCTGAGCGCTGTAAAGCCCCGTTCAGAAAAAATCTTAAAAAATTCAAGTCGTTGTTCCTTATGATGGTTTTGGCAGCATCCAGGGGGCTCTGACAGGGCTGTCCAAGCCTGAAATTTCCGGTTTCAATACGCCTATGCCAAACTAACCCTTATATAGACAAGGTGAACCCCTCCTAATGGCCGATTGGCAGACCCTCGATCCCGAGGCCGCTCGTGAAGCGGAAAAATACGAAAACCCTATTCCTAGCCGTGAGCTGATCCTGCAGCGTCTGGACGAGCGCGGCTCGCCGGCTGCCCGTGAGCAACTGGTCGAAGAGTTCGGTCTTACCACCGAAGACCAGATCGAAGCCCTGCGCCGCCGCCTGCGCGCGATGGAGCGTGACGGTCAGCTGATCTATACCCGGCGCGGCACCTATGCCCCGGTAGACAAGCTCGACCTGATCCTCGGCCGCATCGCCGGCCACCGCGACGGCTTCGGTTTCCTGATCCCGGATGACGGCAGCGACGACCTGTTCCTCAGCCCGGCACAAATGCGCCTGGTGTTCGATGGCGACCGTGCCCTGGCCCGCGTCTCCGGCCTGGATCGCCGCGGCCGCCGTGAAGGCGTGGTGGTCGAAGTGATCTCGCGTGCCCACGAAAGCATCGTTGGCCGCTACTTCGAAGAAGGCGGTATCGGCTTCGTCACCCCGGACAACCCCAAGGTTCAGCAGGAAGTGCTGATTACTCCGGGGCGTAACGGTGGAGCGAAGATCGGTCAGTTCGTCGAGGTGAAGATCACCCACTGGCCGACCCCGCGCTTCCAGCCTCAGGGCGATGTCACTGAAGTGATCGGCAACTACATGGCGCCGGGCATGGAAATCGACGTTGCCCTGCGCAGCTACGACATTCCCCACGTCTGGCCAGAAGCCGTGATCAAGGAAGCGCGCAAGCTCAAGCCGGAAGTCGAAGAGAAGGACAAAGAGCATCGCGTCGACCTGCGCCATCTGCCGTTCGTTACCATCGACGGCGAAGATGCCCGCGACTTCGACGATGCGGTGTACTGCGAGAGCCTGGGCAAGCTACGCCTGTTTTCCGGTGGCTGGCGCCTGTACGTGGCGATCGCCGACGTTTCCAGTTATGTGCGCTTGGGCTCGGCCCTGGATGCCGAAGCTCAGGTGCGTGGCAACTCGGTGTACTTCCCCGAGCGCGTCATTCCGATGCTGCCTGAAGAACTCTCCAACGGCCTGTGCTCGCTGAACCCGCACGTCGACCGCCTGGCGATGGTCTGTGAAATGACCATCAACAAGTCCGGGCAAATGGTCGATTACCAGTTCTACGAAGCGGTGATCCACTCCCACGCGCGCCTGACCTACAACAAGGTCAGCAGCATGCTCGAGCATGCCCGTACCCGCGAAGGCAAAGCCCTGCGCGAGCAGTACAGCGAAGTGGTGCCGGACCTCAAGCAGCTGTATGCGCTGTACAAGGTGCTGTTGGCGGCCCGCCATACCCGTGGCGCGATCGACTTCGAAACTCAGGAAACCCGGATCATCTTCGGTTCCGAGCGCAAGATCGCTGAAATTCGGCCAACCATACGCAATGATGCGCACAAGCTGATCGAGGAATGCATGCTGGCGGCCAACGTGGCCACCGCCGAGTTCCTCAAGAAACACGAAATTCCGGCCCTGTATCGGGTTCACGACGGTCCGCCGCCGGAGCGTCTGGAAAAACTGCGCGCCTTCCTCGGTGAGCTGGGGCTGTCGCTGCACAAAGGCAAAGACGGTCCGTCGCCGAAGGATTATCAGGCGCTGCTGGCAGGCATCGCCGGTCGTCCGGACTTCCACCTGATCCAGACCGTGATGCTGCGTTCCTTGAGTCAGGCGGTGTACAGCGCCGACAACAACGGCCACTTCGGTTTGAATTACGAGGCGTACACCCACTTCACCTCGCCGATTCGCCGTTACCCGGACCTGCTGACCCACCGGGCGATCCGCAGCGTGATCCGTTCGCGTCAGGAAACCCCGCACGTCAAGCGCGCCGGTGCCATGAGCATCCCCAAGGCACGCATCTACCCGTACGACGAGCCGACCCTGGAACAGCTTGGCGAGCAATGCTCGATGAGCGAGCGGCGGGCCGACGAGGCCACCCGTGACGTGGTCAACTGGCTCAAGTGCGAGTACATGAAAGACCGCGTTGGCGAGAGCTTCCCGGGTGTGATCACTGCGGTGACTGGTTTTGGCCTGTTCGTCGAGCTGACCGACATCTACGTCGAAGGCATGGTGCATGTCAGCGCCTTGCCGGGCGATTACTACCACTTCGACCCTGTGCATCATCGCCTGGCCGGTGAGCGCACCGGTCGCAGCTTCCGCCTGGGTGACACGGTTGAAGTGCGGGTAATGCGCGTCGACCTCGAGCAGCGCAAGATCGACTTCGAGATGGCCGAGAACACACTGAAGGCGCCGATTGGTCGCAAGCAGCGGTCTGAAGGCGTGCGTCCGCAAGACGGTAAGTCTGTTCCGGTGCTCGACAAGGCTGAAGTGACCAAGGCCGAGCCTGCGCGCCGCAGCAAGAAGAACGAAACCGCCGAAGCTTACTTCCCCTCACATGCTGCGGCGAAAAACGCCGAAGTGCGCAAAAGCCGGGAAATGAAGAAGGCACTGATGTCCGATGCCAAGCACGCCAGCGGCAAGCCAGCCTCCAAAGGCGGCAAGTCGTCGGAGAAGCCGAGCAAGCATCGAAAGGGGCCGCCAAAAGCGGGCTCTGGATCACGTAAACCCAAGGCCAAGTCATGAGTCAGTTGGAAAAAATCTACGGCGTCCACGCCGTAGAAGCCCTGTTGCGTCACCACCCCAAGCGGGTCAAACAGATCTGGTTGTCGGAGGGGCGTAGCGAGCCGCGCCTGCAGTCGCTGCTGGAGCTGGCGGCACAGAACCGGGTGGCAGTCGGCCAGGCCGAACGTCGCGAGATGGACGCCTGGGTTGAGGGCGTGCACCAGGGCGTGGTGGCTGAGGTCAGCCCGAGCCAGGTATGGGGCGAGGCGATGCTCGAAGAGTTGCTTGATCGTACCGAAGGCGCGCCGCTGATTCTGGTGCTCGACGGTGTAACCGATCCGCACAACCTCGGCGCCTGCCTGCGCACCGCCGATGCTGCCGGTGCCTTGGCGGTGATCGTGCCCAAGGACAAGTCGGCAACCCTGACTCCGGCGGTGCGCAAGGTTGCCTGCGGTGCTGCCGAAGTGATCCCGCTGGTGGCGGTGACCAACCTGGCGCGCACACTGGAGAAGCTCCAGCAACGTGGCCTGTGGGTTGTCGGTACCGCTGGCGAGGCCGAGCAGGAGCTGTACCAGCAAGACCTGACCGGGCCGACCATCCTGATCATGGGTGCTGAAGGCAAAGGCATGCGTCGCCTGACCCGTGAGCACTGTGATTTTCTGGTCAAGCTGCCGATGGCCGGTAGCGTCAGTAGCCTGAACGTGTCGGTGGCGACCGGAGTGTGTCTGTTCGAGGCCGTTCGTCAGCGCCAGGCCAAAGCCAAAACCTGACCCCTGCACCTGCAGGAGCGGATGAATCAGCTCCTGCAGGGTTGCTCAATAATTCACCAATTCCCTTGCTTGTCCCCCGGCGCTTCTCTACAATTGCGCCCCTTGCCATGTTGGCGGGCGTTCACGCGCCTCCACCCAAGGCAAGACATACAGTGTCATTCACTCCTTGTCTGACCACTCTGGTGGCAGACTACAACCCGTAAGGAGCATTCATGCGTCATTACGAAATCATCTTTCTGGTCCACCCTGACCAGAGCGAGCAAGTCGGCGGCATGGTTGAGCGTTACACCAAGCTGATCGAAGAAGACGGCGGCAAGATCCACCGTCTGGAAGATTGGGGCCGTCGTCAACTGGCCTACGCAATCAACAATGTTCACAAGGCTCACTACGTGATGCTGAACGTTGAGTGCACCGGCAAGGCCCTGGCCGAGCTGGAAGACAACTTCCGCTACAACGATGCCGTGATCCGTAACCTGGTCATCCGTCGCGACGAAGCCGTCACCGGCCAGTCCGAGATGCTCAAGGCTGAAGAAAACCGCAGTGAGCGCCGTGAGCGTCGCGACCGTCCTGAGCATGCTGACAGCGCCGATGGCGACGACAGCAATGACAGCGACAACAGCGATAACGCTGACGAGTAATCCACGGACCTTTTGAGGAGCCTATTACATGGCACGTTTCTTCCGTCGTCGTAAATTCTGCCGCTTCACTGCTGAAGACGTGAAAGAGATCGATTACAAAGATCTCAACACCCTGAAAGCTTACGTATCCGAAACCGGCAAGATCGTTCCAAGCCGTATCACCGGTACCAAAGCTCGTTATCAGCGTCAGCTGGCTACCGCTATCAAGCGCGCCCGCTTCCTGGCCCTGCTGCCCTACACCGACAGCCACGGCCGCTGAGACCGGGTCGTCGACAAGTAGCAAAGGATAGAATGCATGCGCGCCTTAGCTGATTTCATCATGCGCGGTCGCGTGCAAGCCACCCTGGTGGTGGTGGGTTGTGCGGCGTTGCCGCTGTTGTTCTGGTTGAGTGCCGCCGCCGGGAGCCTGGTGTTCCTGCGGCGCGGTTTCAAGGACGCCTCCGGAGTCCTCGCCTGGGCATTATTGCCGGCGTTGGCCTGGTGGTTCTTCGGCGAGCCGCGCACCTTGATGGTGTTGCTGGGGACGCTGGGGCTGGCTGCGCTGTTGCGCGCCGGCCAATCCTGGAACCGGGTGCTGTTGTTCAGCATCGCCATGGGCCTGGCGTATGGCGTGGTCCTGGGTTCGGTGTTCCGCGAACCGATCGAAGCTCTGGCTGGAGCGCTTGAAAAAGCCCTGCCGCAGATGCTCGACGGTCTCTACCAGCAGTTGTCGGTAGAGGAGCGGGCTCGCCTGGGCAGCCTGATCGCACCGGTGCTCAACGGCCTGATAGCGGCATTGTTGCAAACCGTCAGTGTGCTGGCCCTGATGTTGGGTCGTTACTGGCAGGCAGTGTTGTATAACCCGGGAGGTTTTGGTCGCGAGTTTCAAGCGGTCAGGCTTCCCCTGGTGCCGACGCTGGTACTGGTGGTGCTCATGCTGGTGGGGCCGAATTTCGGTCCTGAACTGGCGATGTTGACGCCCCTGTGCAGCGTACCGCTGATGTTCGCAGGGCTTGCCCTGATGCATGGGCTGGTGGCACAAGGTCGACTGGGCAAGTTCTGGTTGGTCGGGATGTACGTGACACTGCTGCTGTTCATGCAGCTGACTTATCCGTTGCTCGTGGTTTTGGCCATTGTCGACAGCCTGATTGATTTTCGCGGTCGCAAGGTACCCCCGAAAGGTGCCGATAACGATTCCGCGAACGGTGAAGGTTAAAAGTTAAGAGGTTATTACCAAATGGAACTGATCCTGCTGGAAAAAGTCGCCAACCTGGGCAACCTGGGCGACAAGGTAAATGTTAAGGCCGGTTACGGTCGTAACTTCCTGCTGCCATTCGGCAAAGCCACCGCTGCTACCGCTGCCAACCTGGCTGCGTTCGAAGAGCGTCGTGCTGAGCTGGAAAAAATCGCTGCAGAGAAAAAAGCTTCGGCTGAAACTCGCGCTGCCCAACTGGCTGAGCTGGAAGTGACCATCACTGCCACCGCCGGTGACGAAGGCAAGCTGTTCGGTTCGATCGGCACCCACGACATCGCTGACGCCCTGACCGCCTCTGGCGTTGAAGTGGCCAAAGCTGAAGTTCGTCTGCCGAACGGCACCATCCGTAACGTCGGCGAATACGACGTTGCCGTGCACCTGCACAGCGACGTTGAAGCCACCGTTCGCGTGGTTGTTGTCGCAGCCTAAGCTGGACCAATCGGCTGGCACCCTGCGTGTCGGCCGGTTAACATCGGGCACGATCCTGCTTTGCAGGTCGTGCCCTTTGTCTTTTTCATCACCCTGATTCCTGCGTGGCCATGAACGAGATAACCGCCCCCGAGCAATATGATCTGCAAACCTCTGCCCTGAAGGTGCCGCCGCATTCCATCGAGGCCGAACAGGCCGTGCTCGGTGGCCTGATGCTGGACAACAACGCCTGGGAGCGAGTGCTCGATCAAGTCTCCGACGGCGATTTCTACCGGCATGACCACCGTCTGATCTTCCGCGCCATCCACAAGCTCGCCGACCAGAACGCCCCGTTCGACGTGGTGACGCTGCACGAGCAGCTGGACAAGGAAGGTCTCAGTTCCCAAATCGGCGGCCTCGGCTACCTCGGTGAGCTGGCCAAGAACACCCCGTCGGTGGCTAACATCAAGGCCTATGCTGCGATCATCCGTGAGCGGGCGACCCTGCGGCAGTTGATCAGCATCAGCAACGAGATTGCTGACAGCGCCTTCAATCCCCAGGGGCGTAACGCTGCCGAAATCCTCGATGAAGCCGAGCGGCAGATCTTCCAGATCGCCGAAGCGCGACCGAAAACTGGCGGCCCGGTGGGCGTCAACGACCTGCTGACCAAAGCCATCGATCGTATCGACACGCTATTCAACACTGACAGCGCAATCACCGGCCTGTCCACCGGCTACACCGACCTCGATGAGAAGACCAGCGGCCTGCAACCGGCCGACCTGATCATCGTCGCTGGCCGTCCGTCCATGGGTAAGACCACCTTCGCCATGAACCTGGTGGAGAACGCCGTGTTGCGCAGCGACAAGGCGGTGCTGGTGTATTCCCTGGAGATGCCAGGTGAATCGCTGATCATGCGTATGTTGTCGTCCCTGGGCCGCATCGACCAGACCAAGGTGCGTTCTGGTCAGCTGGAAGATGATGACTGGCCACGCCTGACCTCGGCGGTCAACCTGCTCAATGACCGCAAGCTGTTCATCGACGATACCGCCGGTATCAGTCCGTCGGAAATGCGCGCACGTACCCGCCGCCTGGTGCGCGAGCACGGGGAAGTCGGTCTGATCATGATCGACTACCTGCAGCTGATGCAGATTCCTGGTTCCAGCGGCGACAACCGCACCAACGAGATTTCCGAAATCTCCCGCTCGCTCAAGGCGCTGGCCAAAGAGTTCAACTGCCCGGTGGTGGCCCTGTCGCAGCTCAACCGCTCTCTTGAGCAGCGGCCGAACAAACGCCCGGTGAACTCCGACTTGCGTGAATCGGGTGCGATCGAGCAGGACGCCGACGTGATCATGTTCGTTTACCGTGACGAGGTGTATCACCCGGAAACCGAGCACAAGGGTATCGCCGAAATCATCATCGGCAAGCAGCGGAACGGTCCGATCGGCTTTATCCGCCTGGCCTTCATCGGTAAGTACACGCGCTTCGAAAACCTCGCGCCGGGTAGTTACAACTTCGACGACGATGAATAAGGCTAATTGACCTATTCCGACCTTTAGCGTCGGAATTGGTTAATTTTTGTGCTATATTCCGCGCCCGCGATTTTTCATCGATTAGCTACCGGTCACTGACATGCAAGCAGCCAAACCACTTTTCGACTATCCCAAGTACTGGGCCGAATGCTTCGGACCAGCGCCTTTCCTGCCGATGAGCAGGGAGGAGATGGATCAGCTCGGCTGGGATTCCTGCGACATCATCATCGTGACCGGCGACGCCTACGTCGACCATCCGTCGTTCGGCATGGCGATCATCGGTCGTCTGCTGGAAGCCCAGGGGTTTCGCGTGGGCATCATTGCCCAGCCGAACTGGCAGTCCAAAGACGACTTCATGAAGCTCGGCGAGCCGAACCTGTTCTTCGGCGTCGCGGCCGGCAACATGGACTCGATGATCAACCGTTACACCGCCGACAAGAAGATCCGCTCCGACGACGCCTACACCCCGGGTGGCCTGGCCGGTAAGCGTCCGGACCGCGCCAGTCTGGTCTACAGCCAGCGCTGTAAAGAGGCCTACAAGCATGTGCCGATCGTCCTCGGTGGCATCGAGGCTTCCCTGCGCCGCATCGCTCACTACGACTACTGGCAGGACAAGGTTCGTCATTCGATCCTGATCGATGCCTGCGCCGATATCCTCCTGTACGGCAACGCCGAGCGGGCCATCGTTGAAGTGGCTCAGCGCCTGGCGTTCGGTGAGAAGATCGAAGACATTACCGACATCCGCGGTACTGCATTCATTCGTCGTGACACGCCGCAAGGCTGGTACGAAGTCGACTCCACGCGTATCGACCGTCCGGGCAAGATCGACAAGATCATCAACCCGTACGTCAACACCCAGGACACTCAGGCCTGCGCCATCGAGCAGGAGAAGGGCCCGGTCGAGGACCCGAACGAAGCCAAGGTTGTACAGATCCTGGAAAGCCCGCGCATGACCCGTGACAAAACGGTGATTCGCCTGCCATCGTTCGAGAAGGTTCGCGGGGACGCCGTGCTCTATGCCCATGCCAACCGTGTGCTGCACCTGGAGACCAACCCCGGCAACGCCCGTGCTCTGGTGCAAAAACACGGTGAAGTGGACGTGTGGTTCAACCCGCCACCGATTCCGATGACCACCGAAGAAATGGACTACGTGTTCGGCATGCCTTATGCGCGCATCCCGCATCCGGCGTATGGCAAGGAGAAAATCCCGGCCTACGACATGATCCGTTTCTCGGTGAACATCATGCGTGGCTGCTTCGGCGGCTGCACCTTCTGCTCGATCACCGAGCACGAAGGGCGGATCATCCAGAACCGTTCCCACGAGTCGATCATTCGCGAAATCGAAGAGATCCGCGACAAAGTGCCTGGCTTTACCGGTGTCATTTCCGACCTCGGCGGCCCGACCGCGAACATGTACCGCATCGCTTGCAAGAGCCCCGAGATCGAATCGGCGTGCCGCAAGCCATCGTGCGTGTTCCCGGGTATTTGCCCGAACCTGAACACCGATCACTCCTCGCTGATCAAGCTGTACCGCAGTGCGCGTGCCTTGCCGGGAGTGAAGAAGATCCTCATCGCCTCGGGCCTGCGCTATGACCTGGCGGTGGAGTCGCCGGAGTACGTCAAGGAACTGGTGACCCACCACGTTGGCGGCTACCTGAAGATTGCCCCGGAGCACACCGAAGAAGGCCCGCTGAATCAGATGATGAAGCCGGGCATCGGTAGCTACGACCGCTTCAAGCGCATGTTCGAGAAGTACTCCAAGGAAGCGGGCAAAGAGCAGTACCTGATCCCGTACTTCATCGCCGCGCACCCGGGCACCACCGATGAAGACATGATGAACCTGGCCCTGTGGCTCAAGGGCAATGGCTTCCGTGCCGACCAGGTGCAGGCGTTCTACCCGTCGCCAATGGCCTCGGCCACGGCCATGTACCACTCGGGCAAGAACCCGCTACGCAAAGTCACGTACAAGAGCGACCCGGTGACCATCGTCAAGAGCGAGCAGCAGCGTCGTTTGCACAAGGCCTTCCTGCGCTATCACGATCCGAAGGGCTGGCCGATGCTGCGTGAAGCCCTGGAACGTATGGGTCGTGCCGACTTGATCGGCCCAGGCAAGCACCAGCTGATTCCGCTGCACCAGCCTGCTACTGACAGCTACCAGAGTGCGCGGCGCAAGAATTCGACGCCAGCGGGCAGCCACAAGGTAGCCAAAGAGCAAAAGATCCTGACCCAGCATACCGGCTTGCCGCCACGTGGCAGCGATGGTTCTAATCCGTGGGACAAGCGCGAACAGGCCAAGGCTGCGGCCTTTGCCCGCAACCAGCAGGCAGCCAAGGAGCGCAAGGAAGCCGCTAAAGGTGGCAAGGGCAAGAAGAAGCCCGCCCGCCAGCCGGTTCTGCCGCGCTAAACAACAACGCCAGCCTTCGGGCTGTGGGAGCGGGCTTGCCCCGCGATGACGTCGGTCCGGGCCACGCATTGGGTGTTGTCTGGAGTGGCCACATCGCGGGGCAAGCCCGCTCCCACATCAGGGTGATGTTTTTCCTGGCAAAGCCTCAAATCTGTGCAAGGCTTGCACGGCAGCCTCGCTGCGGTGCGCTTTTGGTGCGTCTGTACCTGCTGTGAGCGCGCAATCGCTGGCTTGGCCACATGGCACATGTCTTGCGCGGTTGTGCTCTCTGTGAAGACTTGCGGCCTTTGAGTACTGCCATGCCTGATCTGTTTGCTGCCTACCCGCCAAACCCGGGGACGTACCACGAAATGTTCGAGGCCCAAGGTCAGGTTCGCGAGCATTGGCAGCCGCTGTGTGACTACCTGCAGCGCAGCGGCCCGGCGCAGCTGGCCCAGCGTCAGGCTTCACTGACCCGGCAGTTGCAGGAGAACGGTGTCACCTACAACGTTTACGCCGACCCCAAGGGCGCCGACCGTCCCTGGGAACTCGACCTGCTTCCGCACCTGCTGCCGACCGCCGAGTGGCAACAGCTGGCCATCGGCATCGCCCAGCGTGCACGCTTGCTCAACGCGCTGCTGGCGGACATCTACGGGCCACAAAAACTGATCAGTGAAGGCTTGCTGCCAGCCGAGCTGGTCTTTGGACATAACAATTTTCTTTGGCCCTGCCAGGGTATCCGCCCGCCTGACGGGACATTTCTGCATGTGTATGCGGTGGACCTGGCGCGGGCGCCGGACGGGCGTTGGTGGGTGACCGCAGATCGTACCCAGGCGCCTTCCGGTGCCGGTTACGCCCTGGAGAACCGCACCATCGTTTCGCGTGCCTTGCCCGAGTTGTACCGGGATTTGCAGGTGCAGCATCTGGCGGGTTTCTTCCAGACCTTGCAGCAGACTCTGGCGCGCTTCGCACCCTGCGAGAAAGAAGCACCGTTGGTGGTTCTGCTGACGCCGGGGCGTTTCAACGAGAGCTATTTCGAACATCTGTACCTGGCGCGTCAACTGGGTTATCCGCTGGTGGAGGGCAGTGACCTGACCGTGCGCGATGCCACCGTGTACCTCAAGACTCTCAGCGGCCTGCGCCGGGTCCACGCGATCATGCGCCGCCTGGATGATGATTTCTGTGACCCGCTGGAACTGCGTACCGATTCGGCGCTGGGCGTGCCAGGGTTGCTTGATGCCGTGCGTCAGGGCCGCGTGCTGGTGGCCAACGCCCTGGGCAGTGGCGTACTGGAGTCGCCGGGCCTGCTGGGTTTTCTCCCGGCAATCAACCAGCGGTTGTTTGGCGAGGACCTTAGCCTGCCATCAATCGCCACCTGGTGGTGCGGAGAGCCGGCGGTAATGGCGCAGGCGTTGGAGCAGTTGCCGCAGTTGCGGGTCAAGCCGGCGTTTCCTTCACAGAGCTTCAAGCCGGTGTTCGGTCGCGATCTGGATGCAGCTCAACGCCAGGCGCTTGCCGAGCGAATTCAGGCGCGTCCCTATGCCTATGTCGCCCAGGAGCTGGCGCAGTTGTCGCAGGCACCGGTATGGCAGCAGGAACAGGGCCAGTTGCAGTCGCGGGCCATTGGCATGCGGGTGTATGCGGTGGCATCGGCTGAGGGCTATCGGGTACTGCCAGGTGGCCTTGCCCGGGTTGCCGCACTGGCTGATGCTGAAGTGGTATCGATGCAGCGTGCAGGCGCCAGCAAGGACACCTGGGTGCTGGGTGAGTCGCCGCCAATCGGTGAGCAATGGCGGGCCCGGCGTACACTGGGGGTGGCTGAGCTGATCCGCCAGGACCCGTACCTGCCCTCGCGGGTGGTGGAGAACCTGTTCTGGTTCGGACGTTACTGCGAACGCTGCGATGCCAGTGCCCGCTTGCTGCGGATCATCCTCACTCGCTATCTGGACGGCGATGACCCCTTGGCCTTGCAGGCGGCAGTGACCCTGGCCGCTGAGCTTTCGTTGTTGCCGCAGCAGGGCACGCTGCCCGAGCGCTTGCGTACCGCCCTGGCCGACAGCGACTGGGCCTTCAGCCTCAGCGCCAACCTGCAGCGCCTGCAGTGGGCGGCGTCGCAAGTGCGTGGCAAACTCTCGCGGGAGAACTGGCAGGCGCTGGTCGAGTTGCAGTGCGAAACCCAACGCCTTGATGATGCCACTGCGGGTTTTGGTGAACAGGTGGACTTTCTCAATCGCCTGGTAATGTCCATGGCGGCATTGTCCGGCTTCGCCCTGGACGACATGACCCGCGACGAGGGCTGGCGTTTTTTGATGATCGGACGGCGTATCGAGCGCCTGCATTCACTGTGCAGCAGCATGGCGGCCTTCCTTCGTGGGCCGGCGGTGTTCGATCAGGCCGGGCTTGAGTGGCTGCTGGAGTTGGGCAATAGCAGTATCACCTACCGCTCGCGCTACCTGGCGGTGGCCCAGTTGATTCCGGTGCTTGATCTGTTGTTGCTCGATGAACAGAACCCGCATGCGGTGCTGTTCCAGCTCAATTTGCTGGTCCGCGCCCATCGACGCTTGGCTGATGAGTTTGCCAGCAGCACAGAACCTGACCTGGCGTTGCTGGCCGAGCAACTCAAGCATTTTGATTTGCGCAGCCTGGAGGATTCGCTGTTCGCCAGCCCCAGTGTGCAGGCGGTGCTGAGCGGCCTGGCTGACCTGTTGCAAGCCATCGCCGCAGTCAGCAGTGAGATGGCCGAGCGACTGGCCTTGCGTCACTTCGCGCATGTCGACGATGTCAGCCAGCAAACGGTATCGGTCTGATGAGTGCTCATTACCAGGTCATTCACGACACCCACTATCGGTATGACAGCCCGGTGTCCCTGGCCCAGCAACTGGCGCACTTGTGGCCGCGGCCTTGTGCCTGGCAACGTTGTAGTGCGCAGGTGTTGCAGGTCAGTCCGGTGCCGACGCAGCGGCGGGATGAATGGGATGTGTTCGGCAATCCGCTTACCCGCCTTGCCTTTGAGCGCCAGCATGAGCAGTTGCACGTGCTGGCGCGCTTGCAGATCGAAGTAGTGTCCCGTGGCGAGCCGCAGCTCAGTACCTCGCCCGCTTGGGAGCAGGTACGTGATGCGTTGACCTACGCCAGTCGGCCGCTGAGCGGGGAGCATCTGGAGGCCTGTCGCTACCGCTTTGAATCACCCTATGTGCGCCTCAAGCAGCGTTTTGTGGCGTTCAGCGAATCGTGCTTTGCCCCGGGGCAGCCGATGCTGGCTGGCGCCCAGGCGCTAATGGAAAAAATTTTCAGTGAATTCACTTTCGATGCCGCAGCGACCCAGGTCGCCACGCCGTTGCTGGAGGTGCTTGAGCGCCGTCGTGGCGTCTGTCAGGACTTTGCCCACCTGATGCTCGCCTGCTTGCGCTCCCGTGGGTTGGCGGCGCGTTACGTCAGTGGCTACCTGCTGACCCGACCGCCACCCGGACAACCTCGTCTGGTGGGGGCCGATGCTTCGCATGCCTGGGTCTCGGTGTTCTGTCCGCACCAAGGCTGGGTTGATTTCGATCCGACCAACAACCTACGCCCTGCGCTGGAGCACATCACCCTGGCCTGGGGCCGGGATTTTTCCGATGTGTCGCCATTGCGCGGAGTGATTCTTGGCGGTGGCAACCACGATCCGCAGGTGCAGGTCACGGTCATGCCACTGGAGGACGGGCAGCCTTAGTCAGGCTTTTTGTCGACCCATTTTGGCGGTACCGGTGCCCGGTAACTGTCCATGGCATCCAGTAGCTCGGTGGGGGTATCGGCCAATTGCAGCATGGTGCGATGTTGTGGGCGCACGAAGCCTTCTTCCACCACGTGGTCGAGGAAGCTGCCCAGCTTGCTGTAGAAGCCGTTGACGTCGAGCAGGCCCAGCGGTTTGGCGTGATAGCCCAACTGGCCCCAGGTCCAGACTTCGAACAGTTCTTCCAGGGTACCCAGGCCGCCGGGCAGGGCAACGAAGGCATCGCTCAACTCGGCCATGCGTGCTTTGCGCGCATGCATGCCATCGACGACTTCCAGGCGGGTCAGGCCGCTGTGGCCGACTTCGGCATCTTTCAGGGCTTGGGGGATAATCCCGATGACTTCACCACCAGCGGCCATGGCCGCATCGGCAACAATACCCATCAGGCCGACTGCACCGCCGCCATAGACCAGGGTCAGGCCGCGTTCGGCGATGGCCCGGCCGAGGGCGATGGCGGCTTCCCGGTAAGCCGGGTTGGCGCCGGTGCTGGCGCCACAGAACACACAAACGGAACGTACTGGCATTGCTTCTCTCCGGTTACAAGCGGACACAGAGTAAGCGGCTGGCCGGTCGCTTCCAAGTCTGTAATGTGGCATTACCTGCAGGTTGTCCGTTACTGCGCTCGGGCAAACTCGCAGGTCGCGCCGCTGGCACCACAGGCGTAGGCGGCCAGCAGGCTGTTCATCAAGCTACCAAGGGACATGTTTTTTGCTCCTGAATGAGAGGTTGTCCCATCGTCCATTAATGGAGCATGATGTGCACTTTGATTGGCTGTATACAATCCATAGAACAATTCTACTGTCTGGCCCTTGGCCAGCCCCTTGATTCATATCAGGGCAGGGCTGAAGGGATTCAGGCAGTCTGCAAACTGATCAAAACCCTGCCAAGGAGATTCACGATGTTTGCCAAAGTTGTAGCCGTATCCTTGCTGACCCTCGCCAGCACTCAGGTATTTGCCGCCGAGTGCAAGGTTACCGTCGACTCCACCGACCAGATGTCCTTCAACACCAAGGCCATCGAAATCGACAAGAGCTGCAAGACTTTCACCGTTGAACTGACTCACTCCGGTTCCTTGCCGAAGAACGTCATGGGCCACAACCTGGTGATCAGCAAAGAGGCTGACATGCAGCCGATCGCGACTGACGGCCTGAGCGCTGGTATCGACAAGAGCTACTTGAAGGAAGGCGACACGCGCATCATCGCTCACACCAAAGTGATCGGCGCGAAGGAAAGCGACTCGGTGACCTTTGATGTGTCCAAGCTCGATGCGAACGAGAAGTACGGTTTCTTCTGCTCGTTCCCGGGCCACATCTCGATGATGAAAGGCACTGTTACGCTGAAGTAATGCGTAGCCTGTAAATCGCGGGGCAAGCCCGCTCCCACAGACAATGTGTGGGAGCAGGCTTGCCCCGCGATGCATTTCAGGGCGCGAAAGGCATCTCGCGCTTGTGCTGGGTCTTGCGGTAAGTGCTACTGATGATGTCGAACGCTTCCTGGCTCACTGGCTCGCCATGCAGGAAGGCATCGATCTGCGCATAGGTCACGCCATGCGAGGCTTCGTCCGGCTTGCCCGGGGCCAGGTCTTCCAGGTCCGCAGTCGGCACTTTCTCCACCAGTGACTCCGGTGCGCCAAAGCTGCGTGCGATCGCCCGTACCTGGTTCTTCACCAGCCCGCTCAGGGGCGCCAGGTCGCAGGAGCCATCACCGAATTTGGTAAAGAAGCCCATTACCGCCTCAGCGGCGTGATCCGTACCGATCACCAGACCCTGACGGGCACCGGCGATGGTGTATTGAGCGACCATGCGCATGCGCGCCTTGGTGTTGCCGACGACGAAATCGACCAGCGCTGGCGGACCGTTCTCGAGCGCTTTCACTTCTTTGCTCAGTGCCTGTACAGCCGGGGCAATGTTCACGGTGTGCAGCTCGTCCGGCTTGATCACCTCAAGGCAGGCCTGGGCGTCGTGCTCATCCTGCTGGACGTGGTAGGGCAGGCGTACGGCGATGAATCGATAACCTGAGTCGCCGGTTTCGCTACGCAGCTCGTTGATCGCCCGTTGCGCCAGCAGGGCAGCGGTCAGCGAATCGACTCCGCCACTGATACCCAGCACCAGGGCTTTCAGCCGGGCATTGTTCAGACACTGCTTGATGAATGCCACGCGCCGGCTGACTTCGGCATCGAGCGCGGCGTGGTCGGCGAACGGCGGCTGGACCTTGAGCGCTTGCGCAATCTCTCGCTGGACGGCTTGCATGAATTACTCCTTGGGCACTTTGAAGACATGGCGCAGGTAGGCGACGAAGTTTTCGTCGCGGCATTGGGTCTTGGCGGCCTCGTCGGAAATCTTGGCGACTGGCTGGCCGTTGCAGTCGGTCATTTTAAGCACGATGTTCATCGGCGCCACCCCCGGGATGTCACAGGTCAGGTTGGTGCCAATGCCGAAGCTGACGTTGATCCGCCCGCGCAGGGCACGGAAGATCTCCAGCGACTTGGTCAAATTCAGGCCATCGGAAAACACCAGGGTCTTGCTCATCGGGTCGATGCCGAGCTTGCGGTAGTGGGCGATGGCCTTTTCCGCCCAGCGCACCGGGTCGCTCAGGTCATGGCGCGCGCCATCAACTGCCAGCAACGACGCACAGACCTTGCCATTGTGCCAGCCTTTTTCTGCAGGTGGGCAGGCATGCCTCGGGTACATCGGTAGCAGCTTATAGGTAGCAGTGCTTTCTCTGGTCAGCGGCTAGCCTGTAGTGGTGCCCGCTGTAGCAGTCGCGCACCAAGGATGTGCAGTTCGGTTACGCATCTTGTTACAGGCTGGTTGCACGTAAACACTTGTCGGGGTTGCAATGATGGCACTTGGGGGTTGCTCTTTTTCTCCTGGCGCGGTGGCGCTTTCCTTGCCGCAGACGGTTGCACGGCCAGTAAAAAAAGGACGCGGCCCAGACCCCAGCAACTTCTTCACGCGTTTTTCCAGAATAAAAAACCAATGGCACGGCCCTTGCTCAGAGCAATTGCTGAAAGTTGTAGTGCCAACCAAAAAAACTCCAAGGAGCACCACCTCATGTCGCAGACGTTTTACAAGAAAGGCTTTCTGGCCCTTGCCGTAGCTACGGCGCTGGGTGTTTCTTCGTATGTTCAGGCCGACATCAAGATCGGTGTAGCAGGACCGATGACCGGTCCCAGCGCGGCATTTGGCGAGCAGTACATGAAGGGGGCTCAGGCAGCGGCCGATGCCATCAACGCAGCGGGTGGGATCAACGGTGAGAAGATCGTCCTGGTCAAGGGCGATGATGCCTGCGAACCGAAGCAGGCGGTGGCCGTAGCCAACCGCCTGGTTGACCAGGAAAAGGTCGCCGGGGTGGTCGGGCACTTCTGCTCCTCCAACACCATTCCCGCTTCCGAGGTGTATGACGAGGCCGGGATCATCGCCATTACCCCGGGTTCGACCAACCCGCAAGTCACCGAGCGCGGCCTGACCGGGATGTTCCGCATGTGCGGGCGTGACGACCAGCAGGGCATCGTTGCCGGCGATTACATCGTCGATGTGCTCAAGGGCAAGAAAGTCGTGGTCCTGCACGACAAGGATACCTACGGCCAAGGTCTGGCTGATGCGACCAAGGCCCAACTGGCCAAGCGTGGTGTGACGCCGGTGCTGTACGAAGGCCTGACCCGTGGTGAGAAGGACTTCAGCGCTGTGGTCACCAAGATCCGCGCAGCTGATGCTGATGTCGTCTACTTCGGTGGTTTGCACCCGGAAGCGGGTCCGCTGGTTCGGCAGATGCGTGAGCAGGGTCTCAAAGACGTCAAGTTCATGTCCGATGACGGTATCGTCACTGACGAGCTGGTCACCACCGCCGGTGGCGCACAGTATGTCGATGGCGTGTACATGACCTTCGGCGCCGACCCACGCCTGCTGCCTGACAGCAAGGCGGTGGTGGATGCCTTCCGCAAGACCGGCTATGAACCTGAGGGCTACACCCTGTACGCCTATGCTTCGCTTCAGGCCCTGGCCGCAGGCTTCAATGGCGCCAAGTCGAACAAGGGCGAGGACGCCGCCAAGTGGCTCAAGGCCAATCCGGTGAAAACTGTGATGGGTGAGAAGACCTGGGACAGCAAGGGCGACCTGAAAGTCTCCGACTACGTGGTCTACCAGTGGGACAAGGACGGCAAGTACCACCAGCTGGAAAAACAAAAATAACAACGGTATCCGACCCGGGCCTGTGCCCGGGTCGCTACCCGGTTTTGCGCCGTACCTGTCTTTTCTCGTAGATCTGCACAACCCTGCGCTGCGAGGGCCGCTTCATCCGGGGCTCACCGTAGTCGGCGCTGTGCAATCTCAAATACGTGAGATTGCGTTATGGATGGTATTTTTCTGCAGCAACTGATCAATGGGCTGACCCTGGGGTCTGTCTATGGTCTGATCGCCATCGGCTACACAATGGTCTATGGCATTATCGGCATGATCAACTTCGCGCACGGCGAGGTGTATATGATCTCCGCTTACCTGGCGGCGATCAGTCTGGCATTGCTGGCGTACTTCGGTATCGAATCCTTCCCGCTGCTGATGCTCGGGACGCTGATCTTCACTGTCGTGGTGACGGGCGTTTATGGCTGGACCATCGAACGCGTCGCCTACAAACCCCTGCGTAACTCCACCCGCCTGGCGCCGCTGATCAGCGCCATCGGTATCTCGCTGATCCTGCAGAACTATGCGCAGATCAGCCAGGGTGCACGCCAGCAAGGCGTACCGACCCTGCTCGAAGGCGCCTGGCGCCTGGAAGTGGGCACCGGCTTCGTCCAGCTGACCTACACCAAGATCTTTATCCTGGTTGCCGCGTTCGTCGGCATGGCCGCGCTGACCTACATCATCAAGTTCACCAAGCTGGGGCGCATGTGCCGTGCGACTCAACAGGATCGCAAGATGGCCTCGATCCTCGGTATCAACACTGACCGGGTGATTTCCTACGTGTTCGTCATCGGTGCGGTGATGGCTGCACTGGCGGGCGTACTGATCACCATGAACTACGGCACCTTCGACTTCTATGCCGGCTTCATTATCGGCATCAAGGCCTTCACTGCCGCGGTATTGGGGGGCATCGGCTCGCTGCCGGGCGCGATGCTCGGCGGGATCATCCTCGGTATCTCCGAGTCGCTGTTTTCCGGGTTGATCAACTCCGACTACAAAGACGTGTTCAGTTTCTCCCTGCTGGTGCTGATTCTGATCTTCCGTCCTCAAGGCCTGCTGGGTCGCCCACTCGTGGCGAAGGTGTAAGTATGTCTGCTGCCAAATCCGCTTCATTCGATATCAAGCGCAGCCTGATCGATGCGATTCTCGCCGGGCTGATTTCTCTGATCGTGTTCGGGCCCATCGTCGGCGTGGTGCTCGATGGCTACAGTTTCAACATGGAACCGACCCGCGTGGCCTGGCTGGTGGCCGGGGTAATGGTCGGACGTTTCGTCCTCAGCCTGTTCCTGCAGACCCCCAAGGGCCAGGCGATCCTGCAAGGCTTCGAGGGCAGCGGCTCCGGTGTGCACGTGCTGGCGCCGGACTACAAGTCGCGGCTGCGCTGGATCATTCCGGCGCTGATCGTGATCGCCATCGTCTTCCCGTTCTTTGCCAACAAGTACTTGTTGACGGTGGTCATACTCGGTCTGATCTACGTGTTGTTGGGGCTTGGCCTGAACATCGTAGTGGGGCTGGCCGGCTTGCTCGACCTCGGCTACGTGGCTTTCTATGCCATCGGCGCCTATGGTCTGGCGCTGGGCTACCAGTACCTGGGCCTGGGCTTCTGGACCGTATTGCCGCTGGCTGCTATTGCCGCCGCGTTGGCCGGGTGCATATTGGGCTTCCCGGTACTGCGAATGCATGGTGACTACCTGGCGATCGTGACCCTGGGCTTCGGTGAGATCATTCGTTTGATACTCAACAACTGGCTGTCGTTCACCGGTGGTCCGAACGGTATGCCGGTGCCATCGCCGACCTTCATGGGCCTGGAGTTCGGGCGCCGGGCCAAGGACGGGGGAGTACCGTTTCACGAGTTCTTTGGCATCGATTACAACCCGAACGTGAAGTTCCTGTTCATCTACATCGTACTGTTCCTGGTGGTGCTGGCGGTGCTGTACATCAAGCACCGGCTGACCCGTATGCCGGTTGGCCGCGCCTGGGAAGCGCTGCGCGAAGACGAAATCGCCTGCCGCTCCATGGGCCTGAACCACGTGCTGGTAAAACTCTCGGCCTTCACCATCGGCGCGTCCACCGCTGGCTTGGCCGGGGTGTTCTTTGCCAGCTACCAGGGCTTCGTCAACCCGTCCTCGTTCACCTTCTTCGAATCGGCGCTGATCCTCGCCATCGTGGTCCTTGGTGGCATGGGCTCGACGGTCGGTGTGGTGATCGCCGCGTTCGTCCTGACCGTGGCCCCGGAGCTGCTGCGTAGCTTCTCCGAGTACCGGGTACTGCTGTTCGGCGTGCTCATGGTGTTGATGATGATCTGGCGACCGCGCGGGCTGATTCGTATCAGCCGTATCGGCGTGGTTCCGCGTAAAGGAGTAGCGCCATGAGCGATGACGTGATTCTCTCGGTCGACAACCTGATGATGCAGTTTGGCGGGATCAAGGCACTCAGCGATGTCAGCCTCAAGGTCAAGCGCAATTCGATCTTTGCCCTGATCGGCCCCAACGGCGCGGGCAAGACCACGGTGTTCAACTGCCTGACCGGCTTCTACAAAGCCAGTGGCGGCAAGATCGAACTGAACATGCGCGGTACCCGCACCAACGTGATCCAGCTGCTTGGCGAGCGCTTCCAGCTGGGTGACTTCGTTTCGCCCAAGCGCTTCATCAACCGTCTGCACTACAAGATGTTCGGCGGTACCCACCTGGTCAACCGCGCAGGTCTGGCGCGGACCTTCCAGAACATTCGCCTGTTCCGGGAAATGTCGGTGGTGGAGAACCTGCTGGTGGCCCAGCACATGTGGGTCAACCGCAATCTGCTGTCGGGGGTGCTCAACACCAAAGCGTACCGCAAGGCCGAAAGCGATGCCCTGGACCATGCCTTCTACTGGCTGGAAGTGGTCGACCTGGTCGACTGTGCCAACCGTCTGGCTGGCGAGTTGTCCTACGGTCAGCAACGCCGTCTGGAGATTGCCCGGGCCATGTGCACGCGGCCGCAGATCATCTGCCTGGATGAACCGGCAGCAGGCCTCAACCCGCAGGAAACCGAAGCCCTGAGCAAGATGATCCGTGTGCTGCGTGACGAGCACGACATCACCGTGGTGCTGATCGAGCACGATATGGGCATGGTCATGAGTATTTCCGACCATATCGTGGTACTGGACCATGGCAACGTGATCGCCGAAGGCGCGCCACAGGATATTCGCAACAACCCGACGGTGATCGCCGCCTACCTGGGTGCTGACGAAGAGGAGCTGGTATGACTGCACCCATTCTCGAACTCAAGGATCTGGACGTGTTCTATGGGCCGATCCAGGCCCTGAAGAAAGTCTCGATGTACATCAACGAAGGTGAGACGGTGAGCCTGATCGGCTCTAACGGCGCCGGCAAATCGACCCTGCTGATGTCGATTTTCGGTCAGCCGCGGGCGGCGAGTGGGCAGATTGTCTATCGCGGTACTGACATTACCCACAAGTCTTCCCACTACATCGCCTCCAACGGTATCGCCCAGTCACCCGAAGGGCGTCGAGTGTTCCCGGACATGTCGGTGGAAGAGAACCTGATGATGGGCACCATCCCTATCGGGGACAAATTCGCCGACGAAGACATGCAGCGCATGTTCGAGCTGTTTCCGCGCCTCAAGGAGCGGCGTAATCAGCGGGCCATGACCATGTCCGGCGGTGAGCAGCAAATGCTCGCCATCGCCCGGGCGTTGATGAGCCGACCCAAGTTGTTGCTGCTCGACGAGCCATCCCTGGGATTGGCGCCGATTGTGGTCAAGCAGATCTTTGCAACCCTGCGGGAGTTGGCCAAGACCGGCATGACCATCTTTCTGGTGGAGCAGAACGCCAACCATGCGCTCAAGCTCTCGGACCGCGCCTACGTGATGGTCAACGGCCAGATCCGCATGACTGGCACCGGGCGGGAGCTGTTGGTCAACGAAGAGGTGCGTAACGCTTATCTGGGCGGGCACTGATTCAATCCGGTAAAAACGCCCTGCCAATGCAGGGCGTTTTTTCTCCACAGCTTTGTGGAAAACCTTACGAGCACTTCCTTTCAGGCGCGACACAAAGTCGCTGCAAGCGGATGTTTTTGCGTGCTTTTGAGTTGTCCACCATTGGTGTGGAAGCGGCTGTGGGTAACTTGGTGGCACCTTGCTGAAAGCCTTATATTTAAAGGCTTCCAGTCGTGTGGTTGTTTTTTGATCAAGTGTTCAGAGAAGATTTTCAGTGGCCGTTGTCAAGTCTTTTGTAGTCGGTGCAACCGACCCGGAAACGCCGGGTAACGCCTGTGGATAAGTCTGTGGGCAAGCATTGGAAAGAACGCTGTAAGCGCCGTCCTCACAGGCCTTGGGCCACCATGGGAATTACTTCGACTTAAAACCGCAGAGGCCCGAGGTCAAACAGCAGGCCTGTGGTCAAGGAAAATACTTGCAAAACCCCGTGCCAGGCGCGTTTAGCGGAGTCTGGAGTTGCCCCCAGAGTTTGTGCAAGAGCCTGTGGATAAGGTGAGCAAAGCTTGCTCCAGCCCATATGGATCAAGGTGTTGGCGTGTTTGGTCGTTTTTTGTACAGTGCATGTGTGCTTGCCGGTAGGGTTGTCGGCGGGCATTCTGCTGATCCGTGATCTCGACCTTGCAAGGAGTACCCGATGACTTCCACCGTATTCATCACTGGCGCGACCTCTGGTTTCGGCGAAGCCTGTGCCCGTCGATTTGCCGAAGCTGGCTGGTCGTTGGTGTTGACCGGTCGCCGTCAGGAGCGCCTGGATGCGCTATGCGCAGAGTTGTCGCAGCAGACTGAAGTGCACGGCCTGGTCGTGGACGTGCGTGACCGCAAAGCCATGGAAGCGGCGATTGCCAACTTGCCGCCGTCGTTCGCCAAGTTGCGCGGGCTGATCAACAACGCAGGCCTGGCCCTAGGTGCCGACCCGGCCCCCAAGTGCGACCTGGATGACTGGGAAACCATGGTCGATACCAACATCAAGGGCCTGATGTACAGCACCCGTCTGTTGTTGCCACGGCTGATCGCCCATGGTCGCGGTGCGACCATTCTCAACGTGGGGTCCGTGGCGGGTAACTATCCGTATCCGGGCAGCCATGTGTATGGCGGCACCAAGGCCTTTGTCGGCCAGTTCTCCTTGAGCTTGCGCTGCGACCTGCAAGGTACCGGTGTGCGAGTCAGTAACATCGAGCCAGGGCTGTGTGAAAGTGAGTTTTCCCTGGTGCGTTTTGGTGGCGATCAGGCGCGCTACGACGCGACCTATGCTGGCGCCGAGCCGATCCAGCCGCAGGACATTGCCGAGACCATCTTCTGGATCATGAACCAGCCGGCGCACATCAATATCAACAGTCTGGAGCTGATGCCGGTGAGCCAGGCGTGGGCCGGGTTTTCGATTGATCGTTCCAGTAAGGCTTGAGTGTCAAATCGCGGGGCAAGTCGAGTCGTCGCGATAGCTCACACCTGGCGTTGCAACCCTTCCAGACAGGTCGCCAGATGATAAGGCGTGGTCGACGGCATATCGCTGCGGCTGACTGCGCCACTGGCGTCACGGCACTCGTACCAGCCACCGGCGTGCAGGAAATGCTGCTGCAGCGCCTGTAGCTGGGTGAGGACCTTGCCCGCGCAGCCCGGGCGCAAGGCCAGGGCGCGCAAGTACTCGGCCTGGGCCCAGATGCGCTGGGTGGCATCGCGCAGCTGGCCGTCGGCGCCGAGCATCGCCAACACTGCGCTGTCGTTCACCCCATATTGCTCGGCATAGGCGAACGCCCGATCAAGAGAGGCGTGCAGCTCGCTGCCGCGCAGCAGTGCTGAAGACTCCAGCAGGAAGAACCACTCGAACTGGTGGCCTGGTTCGAACCAGTTATCCACAGCAGCGCGTGGTTTTTCCAGCATTACCCCGTGTTCGGGATCGATGAAGTGCTGTTGCATGGCATTGGCCAGCGCCAACAGGGCGCTTTGCACCTGTTCATCGTCACGCACTGCCAGCGTTGCAAGGAACGCTTCGGCCAAATGCATCAGCGGATTCTGCAGGGGGCCGCTACCAAGGTCTGACCAGTCTTCATCGAGGCTGGCTTCATACAAACCGTCATCACGGGCAAAACGTTCGGCGACCACGCTCAGTGCTGCATTGAGGATCGACTCGACCAGTTGCTCGCGAACCTGTCCCCAATAGTGGGCGCAGGCAAAGATGATGAAGGCGTGGGTGTAGAGATCCTTGCGCCGGTCCAGCGGTTTGCCCTGGGCATCGATGCTGTAGAACCAGCCGCCATGCTCGGCGTCGTGGAAGTGTCGTTGCAGCGAGCGGAACAGTGCCGCTGCGCGTTCACGGGCGCCAGGTAGCTCGATGCGGCTGCTGAACAGGTACAGCTGACGGGCACAGGCCATGGCCCGGTAGCGCTCTACAGGCAGTGGTTGCTGCTGCACATCCAGCGCTTCGTAAGGCAGGGCCATATCTGCATTCCAGCCCGGTCCTTGCCAGAGCGGCACGATGCGCTGGGTAAAGTGCGTCTGCACCTGTTCGAGCAGGGCAGGCAGTTCAGGCTGGGCAGTACGAAGGTCGGGCATGGAGAAGAATCATCGCGATCGGTGCGTTTGCGCGCATGGTAGCAGGAAACGGCGCAATTACAGGGTACTGAGCCCCTGCCAATGCTTGGCGCCGACGAAGATGAAACGCAATTGCTGGGTGATCTTGTCCTGGGCGCTCAGCGTTTGTCCGGCGTCGTCAGCCGGCTCATCAATCAGTTCCGGCAAGGTGGCAAATACGGTTTTCACCACCAGATCGGCGATCACCGAGAGGGCGGCATTATCCAGGTGCTGCCAGCGCGGCATGCGCTCAAGGTCGGTGGCCAGGTCCGAGCTGATGCCCTGGCGCAGGGTGGCAATTGCCTGACGTACCGGTTGCGAGCCACCATATTGCTCACGCGCGAGGAACAGGAACTGCGGGCGATTGGCTGCGACCACGTCGAGGAAGATTCGCACCGAAGCGTCGGTGATACCGCCGAGTTCGAGTTCATTGTGGCGAACCAGGCGAATGGTCTGGCGAAAGGTCTCGCCGACTTCATTGACCAGGGCCAGGCCGAGCTGGTCCATATCGGAAAAATGCCGGTAGAAACCGGTAGGTACGATACCCGCGCATTTGCTGACTTCACGCAGGCTGATGCTGCCGAAGCCACGGCCACTTTCCATCAGGTGGCGGGCGGCATCCAGCAGGGCTTGGCGGGTCTGTTGCTTTTGTTCGGCGCGCGGCAGCATGGCGAGTATCGGTTGGCAGTGAAACAGCCCTGCACTCTAATAGCCTGCGCCAGGAAAAACAAAGCCCGGTCAATTGACCGGGCTTGGAGGGGAGCTGTTGCAAGGCGGGGATCTCTTATTGTCTGGCATAGGCTTCAGCTCACGCGCTGGTTCTTTTCGATCAGACGGTCAGAACCACCTTCGGCAACCTGATAACGTTCTTTCAGACGATCAGCGCCGCCTTCAGCTACACGGTTGTTGCGTTCCAGCAGACGATCAGCGCCGCCTTCAGCTACACGGTTGTTGCGTTCCAGCAGACGATCAGCGCCGCCTTCGGCTACGCGGCTATTGCGCTCCAGCAGACGATCAGAACCACCTTCGGCTACGCGACTGCGCTCTTGCAGGCGATCCGAGCCACCTTCGGCCAGGGTGTTCAGCGTTTGCGAAATCACTGTCGAACTGGAACGAGACTCGGCGCTCAGGCTTTGTTCGCTGGCCGGAATGGCGAAAGCATTGGCGGCCAGGATGGACAGGGACAGACTCAGCAGCAATTGGCGTTTCATGGTTCGGTGCTCCTTGGAGGGGCTGGAAAGTGGGTACGGAGCCAATGCTACGCTTGGGGGCGCCAGATAAAAGTTCATAAAGATAATGGTGACAATCGATGGAATTGATGCTTTCGTGCGAAGGCTCTAAACCAATGCTTGCAGGGTGTTTCAAGGCCGCATTCGGGCGTAGATGGGGAGGCTGGGTCCCTGTGTGTATTGATGGGAAACCGAGAAAAGACGCCGGAATCATCATCGTCAATTAAACCCCTCGGCGTTTCATCAGTCCGATTACTAAGTGCCATCAATATGCCCATCTGTGCCTTGTGGGCGTCAGGAGAGTCCTGCAATGACGCGTTCCGCCAGAGTCCTCACCTGGACCCTCGCCAGCCTGCTGCTGATCGTGACCTTACTGGTAATCGTTATCGCGACGTTCGATTGGAACCGGGTCAAGCCGACCCTCAATGCCAAGGTCTCCGAAGCGCTGCAGCGACCTTTCGCCATCAACGGTAATCTCGCAGTGGTTTGGCAGCTTGAGCCGGAACAGGGTGGCTGGCGGGCCTGGATTCCCTCGCCGCGCTTCATCGCCGAGGACCTGACTCTGGGCAACCCGGACTGGCTCAAGGAGCCGCGAATGGCCGCTGTCAAGCGCGTCGAGTTTCGCCTGGCACCCTTGCCGCTGCTGTTTAGGCAAATCGCCATTGCGCGCATCGATCTCAACCAGCCCAGCGCCACGCTCAAGCGCCTGGCCGATGGACGGGAAAACTGGACGTTCGATTTTGGCCCAAAGGATGAACAGGCCGAGCCTTCCAGATGGGGGCTGGATATCGGCGCCATTGGTTTCGACAAAGGCCAGGTCAGCCTTGATGACCAGTTGCTGAAAACCACGCTGGATGTCGATATCGATCCGTTGGGTAAGCCGATCCCGTTCGCCGAAATTGTCGGCAAGGCCACGGCGCAGAGAGCCGGTACCGCCCAGGATTATGCCTTTAGCCTCAAAGTCAAAGGGCGCTACAAAGGCCAGCCACTCTCCGGTAATGGCAAGATTGGCGGCCTGCTGGCGCTGCAGGGTGCGAGCCGGCCGTTCCCGTTGCAGGCCGACATGCAGATCGCCGATACCCGCATCGCCCTTGCAGGCATCCTGACCGATCCGCGCAACCTGGGCGCTCTCGACCTGCGTCTGCGCCTGTCGGGCGCGAGCCTGGGCAACCTGTATCCGTTGACCGGCGTGACCCTGCCGGATTCGCCTGCGTATTCCACCGACGGTCACTTGGTGGCCAAACTGCATGAACCCGGTGGCGCACTGTTTCGTTATGAGGGCTTCAATGGCAAGATCGGCGACAGTGACATCCATGGAGACCTGACCTTCGTCTCCAGCCAGCCGCGGCCCAAGCTCAGTGGCAACCTGGTTTCCAATCAGTTGCTGTTCAAGGACCTCGCGCCGCTGATCGGTGCCGACTCCAATGCCGAACAGAAAGCCCGCGGTGGCGCCAGCAAGCAACCGGCAGGCACGGTCCTGCCGGTTGAGGAATTCCGCACCGAACGCTGGCGGAGCATGGACGCCGACGTGACCTTCAGCGGCAAGCGCATCGTGCACAGTCAAGAGTTGCCATTCAACGATTTATCCAGTCACTTTGTTCTTGATGATGGCGTGCTGCGCCTGGCTCCGCTGCGTTTTGGCGTGGCCGGCGGCAAGCTCGATGCCCAGGTTCGCCTGGACGGCCGCACGGTACCGCTGCAAGGCCGCGCCCAGCTCAGCGCTCGGGGTTTCAAGCTCAAGCAGCTGTTCCCGGCCTTCGAACCGATGAAAACCAGTTTCGGCCAACTCAATGGTGACGCCGACCTCAGTGGTCGGGGCAACTCGGTGGCGGCGTTGCTGGCCACGTCCAATGGCGAGCTGAAGATGTTGATCAACGATGGCGCCATCAGCCGTGGCCTGATGGAAATCGCCGGGCTGAACGTGGGCAACTATGTAGTGGGCCAGTTGTTCGGTGACAAGGAAGTGAAGATCAACTGCGCAGCCGCTGATTTCGGTATCAAGGAGGGGGTGGCAAGCACCCGCTTGTTTGTCTTCGACACGGAGAACGCAATCATCTACGTCAATGGCACCGCCAACTTCGCCAGTGAGCAACTAGACCTGAAGATCAATCCCGAGTCCAAGGGCGTGCGCTTGCTCTCGCTGCGTTCGCCTTTGTACGTACGTGGTCCATTTGCCAAACCCAACGCCGGCGTGCAGGCGGTGCCGCTGGCCTTGCGAGGTGCGGGGATGGTCGCGTTGGGGGTGGTGATCGGCCCTGCCGCGGGATTGTTGGCGTTGGTGGCGCCTGGGGGCGATGTGCCGAATCAGTGCACGCCGTTGCTGGAGCAGATGAAGGCCGGTTAAAAGCATCGCGAGGAGGCCGATTGCGGTTGCACTTGAAGTGCATGTAGGGTGGGCCGACTGTCCACGGAACGGAGCATGCAGCGATGGCCCAAACGCTTGCTACGCGTTATCCATTGGTATTGGTGCCGGGCATGCTCGGCTTCGTCCGCCTGCTGCTCTACCCCTACTGGTTCGGCATTGTCTCGGCCTTGCGCGGGGGCGGTGCCAAGGTCTTTGCCATTCAGGTGTCGCCGCTCAATGCCACCGAGGTGCGGGGCGAGCAGTTGTTGCAGATCATCGCCGACATCCGCCAGCGCACAGGTGCCGACAAGGTCAATCTGCTTGGCCACAGTCAGGGCGCTTTGACCGCGCGCTATGCGGCGGCCAAACGGCCGGAATGGGTGGCGTCGGTGACCTCGATTGCCGGGCCAAACCACGGCTCGGAACTGGCTGACTACCTGCTTGAGCATTACCCCGCCGACTCTGCCCGTGGGCGCTTGCTCAAGGCCTTGCTGCATGGTCTGGGGGTGCTGATGGGCTGGCTGGAAACCGGTTGGCGCGGCCCGAAGCTGCCCATCGACGTGCACGCTTCACACCATTCGCTGACCCGCGCTGGCGTCACCTTGTTCAATCAGGCTTATCCACAGGGCTTGTCCAGCACCTGGGGCGGTGAGGGGCCGGCCGAGGTCAACGGCGTGCGCTACTACTCCTGGTCCGGCACCTTGCAGCCGGGCCTCACTGACAAGGGCCTGAACCGCCTGGACGGCAGCAATCGCTTCTGCCGCCTGTTTGCCCGGACCTTCGTGCATGAGGCCGGGCAGTGTGATGGCATGGTCGGTCGCTACAGCTCGCACCTGGGCCAGGTGATCGGTGACGACTATCCGCTTGACCACCTGGACATCGTCAATCAATCACTCGGTGCGGTGGGCAAGGGCGCCGACCCAGTGCGGCTGTTTACCGAGCATGCGGCGCGGCTCAAGGCTGCGGGGCTGTGACCGTGACTGGGCGGATGGGCGTCTTCCAGCGCTCTGCCAGAATCACCCCGGCCAGGGTCAACAGGCCGCCGAACAGGTGATACAGCGCCAGCCGTTCATCCAGCACCAAGGCGGCGATCACTGCGGTGATCGCAGGCAACAGGTTGAAGAACAGCGTTGTACGGCTTGGCCCCAGGCGACTGACGGCCTGCATCCAGGCCAGCGGTGCGACCATCGAAGCCAGCACGCAGGCGTACAGCACCAGGCCGATATTGCCCGGGCCAAGGCCGGTTTTGTCGGAGACCAGGAACAGAGGGAACAGCACAATGATCGCCACCAGCACCTGCAGATAGAGCAAAAGCAGGGGGGCAAGGCGCAGTTGCCACTTTTTCAGCAAGGTGCTGTACAGCGCGTAGGCCAGGGTGGCGATCAGCATCAGCGCATCACCGCCATTGACCCCGTGTTGCAGCAAGGCGCCCAGATCACCCGCTGACACCACCAGCAACACCCCGACAAAGGACACCACTGCACCGATCAGCGCACCGAAGGTCAGGCGCAGGCCCAGGCTGATGATCGCCAAAGCCAGCGACATCAATGGCATCAACGAAAGAATGATGCCCATATTGGTAGCGCTGGTGATGGCGGCGGCGAAGTAGGCCAGGCTCTGGTACACCGCCATGCCCAGCACGCCGAGGATGAAGATCTTGCCAAGGTTGCGGCGGATCTCGGCCCAGTCACGCAGTAGCGGCCGTAGCAGGAACGGAGTGAACAACAATCCGGCCAGCAGCCAGCGATAGAAACCGATCTCGGCGGGAAAAATCACCCCGGCCGACATTTTCGTGACTACCGTGTTGCCGGCCCAGATCAGGATGGCCAGCAAAGGAAACGCATAATTCATGACGCAGGAACTCGTGTAGGTACAGGGCGCTATTATCCCCTGTCTGTCTTGCTAGCTATACTTGCATCCAGACAACCCACCCATCGATCCGGACAGCATGGCGCGCAAATACCTCAACATCCCGCAATTCGCCGCCTTGCCGGCGCCGGTTTACTTCCGTTACGACGAATTCGGTGCCGACACCCACAGTGCTGCACACAGCCATGCCTGGGGCCAGCTCAACTTTACGGCCCATGGCATCATGCACCTGGAGATCGACGGCCAGCGCTTTGTTTCGCCGCCTCACTATGCGGTGTGGGTGCCGCCGGACACTGAACACAGCTGCTACAACCCACAGGCCATTGTCTACCGCTCGGTCTATCTGGACCGCGCCTTGTGCCAGGGATTGCCGACGCAGCCCTGCACGCTGGTGATCAGTGAGATTCTCAAGGCCATCCTGGGCGACTTCGCTCGGCGAGATGTGAAGATTCCCGAGGTGGCAGCCGATCGCCGTCTAGCTCAGGTGCTGGTCGACCAACTGCGCCTGGCCCCGACCCAGACCTGTTTTCTGCCTTATGCCCGCAGTGTCGGCCTGGATGGCATATTGCAGGCCTTGCACGCAGAGCCCGGGGACAACCGGCCGTTGGCCGAATGGGCGGCGAGCGTGCATGTCAGTGAGCGCACCCTGGCCCGTCAGTTTCTGCGCGAGCTGGGCATCAGCTTTGGCGAATGGCGCCTGCGTCTACGCTTTCTGCGGGCCATTGACGCGCTGGAGCAGAACCTGCCGATCCAGCAGATTGCCTTCGACCTTGGCTACAGCAGTCCCTCGGCCTTTATCGCCATGTTTCAGCGTCATGCCCAGTGCACGCCTGAGCAATATCGGCGCCAGGCCCGCACTGCCACTATGCCTGCCCGGTGAAGGCTGGCAGACTGCGTTTTTTCCTGCAGTTGCCCCTGAGGTTGTATGACCTTTACCCCGCGCCAGATCAAAATGGCCAGTTGGATCATCGTCTTCGCCGGCCTGGTGCTGGCGTTGCCGCTTAAGTTGTTGCCGAGCCTGCTGGCAGGCCTGCTGGTGTTCGAACTGGTCAACATGCTCACTCCCAAGCTGCAGCACCTGATCGCCGGCGAGCGCGCGCGCTGGGTGGCGGTGGCATTGCTTGGCACCCTGGTGGTCAGTACCCTGACCTTATTGTTTGCTGGAGCGATCAGCTTTCTGCTGCACGAAGCCGAGAATCCCGGCGCTTCGCTGGACAAGTTCATGCTGCTGGTGGATCAGGCCCGTGGGCAGTTGCCGCCGTTCGTCGATGCCTACCTGCCCGCTAGCGCGGCCGAGTTCAAAGTCGCCATTGGCGAGTGGCTCAAGACCCATTTGGGCGAGCTGCAACTGGTGGGCAAGGGCGCCGCGCACATGTTCGTCACCCTGCTGATCGGGATGATCCTCGGGGCCATCGTCGCCTTGCAGCGCATCCCGGACATTTCCCGGCGCAAGCCTTTGGCGGCGGCGCTGTTCAATCGCCTGGCGCTGCTGGTCCAGGCGTTTCGCAATATCGTTTTTGCGCAGATCAAGATTTCCCTGCTCAACACCTTTTTCACCGGAGTCTTCCTGGCCGTGGTGTTGCCGATGTTCGGCGTGCACCTGCCGCTGACCAAGACCCTGATCGTACTGACCTTCCTGCTGGGCCTGCTGCCGGTGATCGGCAACCTGATGTCCAACACCCTGATCACTATCGTCGGGTTGTCGCTGTCGATCTGGGTGGCCATGGCGGCGCTGGGCTATCTGATTGTTATCCACAAGGTCGAGTACTTCCTCAACGCGCGGATTGTCGGCGGGCAGATCAGCGCCAAGTCCTGGGAACTGCTGCTGGCGATGCTGGTGTGCGAGGCGGCGTTTGGCTTGCCGGGTGTGGTGGCGGGGCCGATCTATTATGCCTACCTGAAGAGCGAGCTGAGGCAGGCTGAGTTGGTGTAACGCCTATCGCCGGCAACGCCGGCTCCTACAGGGGGAGGTGGTACTGATTGTAGGAGCCGGCGTTGCCGGCGAAAGGGCCGCATAGCGGCCCCGAAGCCCTCAACCGTAACGCTTACGCGCCTCGATCGCCAAACCGCTACCGATACTGCCGAAGATGTTGCCTTCAACATGCCGTGCATTGGGCAGCATGGCCGCCACGCTCTGGCGCAGGGCCGGGATGCCGCTCGAACCGCCGGTGAAGAACACCGTATCAACCTGGCCAACGCTGACACCGGCCTTGCTCAGCAACTCGCTGACGCTGCCACGCACACGCTCGAGCAGGTTGTCGATCGACTCTTCGAACAGCGCCCGGGTCAGCTCGACGTTCAGCCCCGACTCAACCCGCTTGAGATCAACCAGGCGGCGCTCGTTGTGGGTCAGTTCAATCTTGGTTTCTTCCACCTCCATGGCCAGCCAGTGCCCGGCGCGCTGTTCGATCAGTTTGAACAGGCGATCGATGCCGTCGGTGTCCTCGATGTCGTAGCGCATGCTGCCCAGGGCCAGTTGGGATTTTTGCGAGTACACCGAGTTGATCGTGTGCCAGGTGGCCAGGTTCATGTGGTGGCTGGTTGGCATGAAGGCACCGCTTTTCATTCGGCTGCCATAGCCGAACAGCGGCATCACGCCCTGCAGGCTCAGTTGCTTGTCGAAGTCGGTACCACCGATGTGCACACCGCCGGTGGCGAGGATGTCATTGTGGCGATCATCGAGCATGTGCCGTTCAGGGGCCAGGCGCACCAGGGAGAAGTCCGAGGTACCACCGCCGATGTCGACGATCAGCACCAGCTCTTCGCCCTGAATGTTCGACTCGTAGTCGAAAGCCGCGGCAATCGGCTCGTACTGGAAGGAGACTTCCTTGAAGCCGATCTTCTTTGCCACTTCTGCCAGGGTGTCTTCGGCTTCCTGGTCGGCGGCCTGGTCGTCATCGACGAAATGCACCGGGCGACCCAGCACCACTTCATCGAAGGCTCTGCCCGCATTGGCTTCGGCGCGTTTCTTCAGCTCGCCGATGAACATGCCCAGCAGGTCCTTGAACGGCAGGGCAGTGCCGAGCACGCTGGTGTCGTGCTTGATCAGCTTGGAACCCAGCAGGCTCTTGAGCGAGCGCATCAGCCGGCCTTCGTAACCTTCGAGGTATTCGTGCAGGGCCAGCCGGCCATAGACCGGGCGGCGCTCCTCGATGTTGAAGAACACCACCGACGGCAGGGTGATCTTGCCGTCTTCCAGGGCGATCAACGACTCCACGCCGGGGCGATGCCAGCCGACGGTGGAGTTGGAGGTGCCGAAGTCGATGCCGCAGGCACGGGCCGGGGATGCGTCACTCATGGGTTGTACTTCCGGGGGAAAAACGGCCGCGCAGTTTATGCCAGTGGCCAGCAGAATCAAGACCGATTATCTGCTTTACAGCAAACCCAAGGACGCCTTGAAAGGCTATGCTTGACCTCAATCTTCAGAAGCATTGAACAACTTGATGGTGATTCCTTAGATGGACTTCAAAGACTACTACAAGATACTGGGCGTAGAGCCGACTGCGGACGACAAGGCGATCAAGACCGCCTACCGCAAGCTTGCGCGCAAGTATCACCCCGACGTCAGCAAAGAGCGCGACGCCGAGGAAAAATTCAAGGAGGCCAATGAAGCCTATGAGGCCTTGAGCAGCCCGGAAAAGCGCGCTGAATACGACGAACTGCGCAAGTACGGCCAGCACGGTCGGCCCTTCCAGGGCCCGCCAGGCTGGGAAAGCCGCAGTTCCGGCGGTTTCGAGGGCGGCGATTTTTCCGACTTCTTCAGCTCGATCTTCGGCGCGCGCAACGGCAACGGCAGTGGCAATCCTTTTGGCCGCGGCCAGCAACGCAGCGCCGGTCGGCGAGGGCAGGACGTGGAAATGGAACTGGCGATTTTCCTTGAGGAAACCTTGTCTAGCGAGTCGAAGCAGATCAGCTTCCAGGTCCCGCAGCACAACGCCCACGGCCAGCGTACCGGTTTTACCACCAAGACCCTGAACGTGAAGATCCCGGCCGGGGTGACCGATGGCGAGAAGATCCGTCTCAAGGGTCAGGGCGCACCGGGTATCGGCGGTGGTGCCAACGGCGACCTGTTCCTGACCATTCGCATGGCACCGCATCCGCTGTTCGATGTCGAAGGTCATGACCTGATCATCACCGTGCCGCTGGCGCCCTGGGAAGCGGCGTTGGGTACCAAGGTGGCGGTGCCGACCCTGACCGGCAAGATCAACCTGACCATCCGTGCGGACAGTCAGAACGGCCAACGCCTGCGGATCAAGGGGATGGGTTTGAGCAACAAGCAGGGCCAGCGTGGCGATCTGTACGCGCAGTTGAAAGTGGTGATGCCAAGCCAGTCCGATGCCGCCGCCCGCGAGCTGTGGAGCAAGCTGTCGGAGAAGGCCGCGTTCAATCCGAGGACACAATGGAGTAGCTGACCATGAGCAGTACCCTGATCGTTCAACTGGACATGCAGACCCTTTGTCAGGAAGCCGATCTACCGGCGGCCTACGTGATCGAAATCGTCGAACACGGCATTGTCGAGCCTTCCGGGCGAACGCCGGAAGACTGGCTGTTTGACGATCAGGCGCCGGTGCTGGCCAAGCGCGCGGCCAAGCTGCATCATGATCTGGAACTGGAGTGGGAGGGGGTGGCGCTGGCCCTGGAGTTGCTGGAGGAGGTTCAGCAGCTGCGCAGTGAGAATTCGATGCTCAAACAGCGGTTGGGTAGATTTTTGCAGGGCTGAAAGCATCGCGGGGCAAGCCCGCTCCCACAGAGATCATACAATCCCGGTGGGAGCGGGCTTGCCCCGCGATGAGGCCCTAAAGCAATTTGTAGTAAAGGGCCGTCGGCCGATAAGTGCCATCCGGCCCACAGGCGTAATCAGGAATTTCCCCCGCCTTGATATACCCCAGCGACTGGTAGAAAGCCTCCGCCCCCGACCCTGCCTCGGTATCCAGATACAACGTACTACGCTGTTTCTGCCGTGCCGTCGCTTCCAGTGCTTGCATCAGCTGTTGGCCCAATCCCCGGCGCCGCGCCTCACTGTGCACCAGCAGCTTCTGCACTTCGGCCCGCTTCAAACCATTGAGTTTTAGGCACAGCCCCAATTGCACACTGCCCAGCACTTCCTTGTCTTTGCCGACCACCCAGAGCAGCAATTCGCCGCTGACCAGGCGTTGTTTCACTTCATCGAGATAACTGTTGGCCTGCTGTACATCGATATCCGCCAAAAAGCCCACCGAGGCGCCATGCGCTACGGCATCCAGTAACAGCGCCATCAGGCCGTCGCGGTAGTAGGCAAAGCCTTCAGCGGTGACACGATTGAGTTGCGCTGCATTCATAACACTTCACTCCGTTGTGCGTGGGGGCGCGCCGGGGTTGAGGATCAATTGCATAAAGGTCAGGTCGAGCCAGCGACCGAACTTCACCCCCACTTGGGGCATGTGCCCGTTGAGGGTGAAGCCCAGGCGTTCATGCAACCGTATCGAGGCGCTATTGCCGCTTTCGATGGCCGCAACCATGACGTGTTTGTCACACTGGCGGGCGCGTTCGATCAGCGGCTTCATCAGCTGCGGGCCCAGGCCTTTACCACGTTGGTCACTGCGGATGTACACCGAATGCTCGACGGTATGGCGAAAGCCTTCGAAGGGGCGCCAGTCACCGAACGAAGCATAGCCAAGCACGTCGTCACCAGTGGCGGCATCCACGGCCACCAGGACCGGGTAGCGTTGGGCCTGGCGGGCGTCGAACCAGGCCTGGCGATTGGCTAGATCAACGGCTTGTTCATTCCAGATCGCCGTGGTGTTGAGCACCGCGTCGTTATAAATGTCGCGAATGCCCGGTAGATCGGCAGTTACGGCATCACGAATCAGGTAGGTCATGGCAGCGTCTCAAACGTCAACGAAGTGTTGTTCAGGTTAAATGGTTACCAGCCCGCGCACACCTTCGGCTTCCATGTTTTCACCGCGTCCGGCCCGGACGATTTCGCCGCGGGACATCACCAGGTACTGGTCGGCAAGCTCGGCGGCAAAGTCGTAGAACTGCTCGACCAACAAGATTGCCATGTCGCCACGGGCGGCGAGTTTACTGATGACCACGCCGATTTCTTTGATCACTGAGGGCTGGATGCCTTCGGTGGGTTCATCGAGGATCAGCAAGCGCGGCTGACTGGCCAGGGCTCTACCAATCGCCAGTTGCTGTTGCTGGCCACCGGAGAGATCGCCGCCACGGCGGTGTTTCATTTGCAGCAGCACCGGGAACAGTTCGTAGATGAACGGCGGAACGCTTCTGGCCTGGCTGGCGCTGAAACGCGACAGGCCCATCAGCAGGTTTTCTTCGACGCTCAGGCGCGGGAAGATCTCCCGGCCCTGCGGTACGTAGGCGATACCGGCTTGCACCCGTTGATGCGGCTTGAGTGCGGTGATGGCTTGGCCCTCCCAGTGCACGCTGCCTTCACGGGTGGGCAGCAGGCCCATCAGGCAGCGCAGCAAGGTAGTCTTGCCGACACCGTTGCGGCCCAGCAGGCAGGTCACTTCGCCGACCTTGGCCTCGAAGGACAGGCCACGCAGGATGTGGCTGCCGCCGTAGTATTGGTGCAGTGCGTCGATTTTCAGCATGGTCATGTCCTTGGTTGCTTTATCGCGGGGCAATTACCTGCCCAGATAAACCTCGATCACCCGATCATCCGCCTGCACCTGCGTAAGCGTTCCCTCGGCCAGCACACTGCCCTGATGCAGCACGGTGACATGGTCGGCAATGCTGCCGACAAAGCCCATGTCGTGCTCGACCACCATCAGCGAATGCTTGCCGGCCAGGCCCTTGAACAGTTCGGCGGTGAACTCGGTTTCGGCGTCGGTCATGCCCGCCACCGGTTCATCGAGTAGTAGCAATTGCGGGTCTTGCATCAACAGCATGCCGATCTCGAGGAACTGCTTCTGGCCGTGCGAGAGCAACCCTGCCGGACGTTGGGCAGAGGCCGTCAGGCGAATGGTTTGCAGCACTTCATCGATACGGTCCTGCTGTTCGCCACTCAAGCGCGCGACCAGGCTGGCCAGTACCGACTTGTCGGCCTTCTGCGCCAGCTCCAGGTTCTGGAACACACTCAAGGCCTCGAACACCGTCGGCTTCTGGAACTTACGCCCGATGCCGGCCTGGGCGATCTGCACTTCGCTCATGCGCGTCAGGTCGAGGGTGTCGCCGAACCAGGCCTTGCCGCTGGAGGAGCGGGTCTTGCCGGTGATCACATCCATCAGGGTGGTTTTACCCGCGCCGTTGGGGCCGATGATGCAGCGCAATTCGCCAACACCGATATACAGATTCAGGGCGTTGAGGGCTTTGAAACCGTCGAAGCTGACGCTGATGTCTTCCAGGGTCAGGACCGTGCCGTGCCGCGCATCCAGGCCTGCGCCGCGCACTTGACCGAGGCCGATGGCATCGCGACCGCTGCCGGCGTCGAGGATCGGCTCAAGCATGAACTCCGGATGCACCGGTGGCAGTGGTATGGCTCTCATTGCTCCCCCTTTTTCTTCAACAGCCCGACCACGCCTTTGGGCAGGTACAAGGTGACTACAATGAACAGCGCCCCCAGGCAGAACAGCCAGTACTCGGGAAACGCCACGGTGAACCAGCTCTTCATGCCATTGACCAGACCTGCGCCGAGCAACGGGCCGATCAGGGTGCCGCGTCCACCGAGGGCCACCCACACGGCGGCTTCGATGGAGTTGGTCGGCGACATTTCACTGGGGTTGATGATACCCACCTGAGGCACGTACAAAGCGCCCGCCAGGCCGCAGAGCACAGCGCTGAGCACCCAGACAAACAGTTTGAAGCCACGCGGGTCGTAGCCACAGAACATCAGCCGGTTCTCGGCGTCGCGCAGCGCGGTCAGCACCCGGCCGAACTTGCTCCGGGCCAGGCGCCAACCCAGGTACAGGCTGGTCACCAGCAGCGCCACAGTCAGCAGGAACAGCACCGCGCGGGTGCTTTGCGCGGTGATCGGAAAACCGAGGATGCTGCGAAAGTTGGTGAAGCCGTTGTTGCCGCCAAAACCAGTCTCGTTGCGAAAGAACAAGAGCATGCCAGCGAAGGTCAGGGCCTGGGTCATGATCGAGAAATACACGCCCTTGATCCGCGAGCGGAAGGCGAAGAAGCCGAACGCCAATGCCAGCAATCCGGGGGCCAGCACCACCAGGCACAGGGCCCAGGCAAAGTGCTGGGTACCGGCCCAGTACCAGGGCAGTTCGGTCCATGACAGAAAGGTCATGAACGCTGGCAGACCATCGCCCGCTGCTTCGCGCATCAGGTACATGCCCATGGCATAGCCGCCGAGCGCGAAGAACAGGCCATGGCCCAACGACAGCAATCCGGCATAGCCCCAGACCAGATCCAGGGCCAGGGCGACAATGGCGTAGCAGAGGATCTTGCCGACCAGGGTCAGGGTGTAGGCCGAGACCTGCAGGCTGTGGCCGTCGGGCAGCAACGACAGCAAGGGCAGGGCCAGCAGCACCAGCAGGACAACAGCAGCAACGGCCACAGTCCAGCGCGGGCCGACTTTCTGGCTGGCAGTAACAAGCAGAGGCTGGTTCATCAGTCGATTACCCGTCCCTTGAGGGCGAAGAGGCCTTGCGGGCGTTTCTGGATGAACAGAATGATCAGCGCAAGGATGAGGATCTTGCCGAGCACCGCACCGATCTGCGGCTCCAGCAGTTTGTTGGCGATACCCAGGCCGAACGCTGCCCAGAGGCTACCGGCCAGTTGCCCGACGCCACCGAGCACCACCACCAGGAAAGAGTCGATGATGTAGCTCTGGCCCAGGTCCGGGCCGACGTTGCCGATCTGGCTCAGGGCTACGCCGCCGAGCCCGGCAATGCCCGAACCGAGGCCAAAGGCGAGCATGTCCACGCGCCCGGTGGGCACGCCGCAGCAGGCGGCCATGTTGCGGTTCTGGGTCACGGCACGCACGTTCAGGCCCAGGCGCGTACGGTTGAGCAGCAACCAGGTCAGCAACACCACGAACAGGGCGAAGCCGATAATCACCAGGCGGCTGTAGGGTAGAACCAGGTTGGGAAAGACCTGGACACCACCGGAAAGCCAGGCCGGGTTGGCCACTTCGACGTTCTGCGCACCAAACAGCAGGCGGATGGCCTGGATCAGGATCAGGCTGATACCCCAGGTCGCCAGCAGGGTTTCCAGCGGGCGACCGTACAAGTGACGGATCACCGTGCGTTCCAGCAGCATGCCGACCCCGGCACTGACGGCGAAGGCTACCGGCAGGGCAATCAGCGGATAGAACTCGATGGCGCCGGGAGCGTAGCGCTGGATCAGGATTTGCACCACATAGGTGGCATAGGCTCCGAGCATGAGCATCTCGCCGTGGGCCATATTGATCACGCCAAGCAGGCCGAAGGTGATCGCCAGGCCCAGGGCGGCCAACAGCAGGATCGAGCCCAGCGACAGGCCACTGAAGGCCTGGCCGAGCAGTTCACCCAGCAGCAGTTTGCGTTTGACCTGGGCCAGGCTGGTTTCGGCGGCGGTGCGCACATTGGCGTTGTTTTCCACACCCGGCTCGAGCAGCGACTCAAGACGCGTGCGGGCCATGGGGTCGCCGGTTTCACCGAGCAGGCGTACGGCAGCCAGGCGTACCGCCGGGTCGCTGGCTGCCAGTTGCAGATTGGCTAGCGCCAGGCCGAGGGCCGCATGCACCGCGGCATCGGTTTCGCTGGCGAAGCGCCGGTCGAGGAAGGCGACTTGGGGCGGCTGGGCACTTTTTTGCAGCTGTTGTGCAGCGGTCAGGCGCACCTTGGCATCGTCGCTGAGCAGCTGATGGCTGGCCAGGGCGTTATCCACTAGCCCGCGCAGGCGATTGTTCAGGCGCAGTTTGCGGGTGTCGGTGGGGCTGAGGCGGCCTTGCTGCAGGGAAGTCAGCAGTTCGAGGCGGGCCGGGTCCGGTTGTGCAGCCCAGTCCTGAAGCAGGCGGGCCTGCTCATTGGCCTTGGCGGCGATGAAGTAGTCGGCGTCGCTGGCCTGGGCGGCCAGGGGCAGCAGCAGGAGACTGAGGAAAAGGTACAGAAGGGTTTTGGGCATGACGGTTTCCTTTTGGGGGCTCATCGCGGGGCAAGCCCGCTCCCACCGGGGTTGTGTGTCCCCCTGTGGGAGCGGGCTTGCCCCGCGATGAGCTCAGTTACCCTTCACTGCATAATCCGGCCGCTTGTCATTGCCCGGAATGAACGGGCTCCACGGTTGTGCCCGCAGCGGCTGCTCGGTTTCCCAGACCACGTTGAACTGCCCGTCATCCTGGATCTCGCCGATCATCACCGGCTTGTGCAGGTGGTGGTTGGTCTTGTCCATGGTCAGGGTGTAGCCCGACGGCGCTTTGAAGGTCTGCCCGGCGAGCGCTTCACGAACCTTGTCGACGTCAGTGGACTTGGCCTTCTCCACCGCCTGGGCCCACATATAGATACCGACGTAGGTGGCTTCCATCGGGTCGTTGGTCACCGCCTTGTCGGCACCCGGCAGGTTCTTGGCCTTGGCGTAGGCTTTCCAGTCCGCCACGAACTGGCTGTTGACCGGGTTCTGCACCGACTCGAAGTAGTTCCACGCGGCCAGATGGCCCACCAGCGGCTTGGTGTCGATCCCGCGCAGCTCTTCCTCGCCGACCGAGAAGGCCACCACCGGTACGTCGGTGGCTTTCAGGCCCTGGTTGGCCAGCTCCTTGTAGAACGGCACGTTGGAGTCGCCATTGACCGTGGAGATCACCGCCGTCTTGCCGCCTGCGGAGAATTTCTTGATGTTGGCGACGATGGTCTGGTAATCGCTGTGGCCAAACGGCGTGTAGACCTCTTCGATGTCCTTGTCGGCCACGCCCTTGCTGTGCAGGAAGGCGCGCAGGATCTTGTTGGTGGTACGCGGATAGACATAGTCGGTGCCGAGCAGGAAATAGCGCTTGGCCGCACCGCCTTCTTCGCTCATCAGGTATTCCACCGCCGGGATCGCCTGCTGGTTCGGCGCGGCGCCGGTGTAGAAGACGTTCGGCGACATTTCTTCGCCTTCGTATTGCACCGGGTAGAACAGCAGGCCGTTGAGTTCCTCGAACACCGGCAGCACCGATTTACGTGATACCGAAGTCCAGCAACCGAACACCACGGCGACCTTGTCCTGGGTCAGCAGTTGCCGGCCCTTCTCGGCGAACAGCGGCCAGTTCGAGGCCGGGTCGACCACCACCGGCTCCAGCAGCTTGCCGTTGACGCCGCCCTTGGCGTTGATCTGCTCGATGGTCATCAAGGCCATGTCCTTGAGCGAGGTCTCGGAAATCGCCATGGTTCCGGACAGCGAATGCAGGATGCCGACCTTGATGGTCTCGGCGGCCTGGATGCTCCAGCTCAGGCCCATCGCTGCGATAGACGCGCTGAGGGTGAAGGCCTTGATCAGACTGCGACGCTTCATAGTGCTCTCTCCGTTGAGTTCGAATGTGCGGGTAAGGCAGATGGCGACTTCGGGAGAGAGCTTTAGCAAAGGCTGTGCCGGAACCGCCGAGGGCTTTGGCACGGGCGTTGAGAGGCGGGGAGGCAAATGTTTGCACCGGCCTGGGGCTGAACGGGTGAGGCGGTGCAGCCGGTTGCGCTGCGCTGGTGCGCAACCGGCTGGGGTCAGATCTGCTGCGCTGTCAGCTGCTGGCGATTGCCCATCTCAAGAGCAAAGGGTGCTTGACGGTAATCAACGCTTGCGCATCAGGCCGATAAAAAACAGACCGCCGATGGCCGCGGTGGCGATACCGATCGGCAGGTCTTCCGGCGAGATCAGCGTGCGCGCGGCGACATCGACCCAGATCAGGAACAGGCTGCCGAGCAGCAGGCACACCGGTAGCAGGCGGGTGTGTTCGGCGCCGACCAGGCGCCGGGCAATGTGTGGGACCATCAGGCCGACAAAGCCGATGGAGCCACTGATCGCCACCAGCACACCGGTCAGCAGCGAGCAGATCAGGAAGGCCACCAGGCGCACCGAGCGGGCGTTCAGGCCGAGAGTCACGGCGGTCTGCTCGCCGGCCATCAGCGCATTGAGGGCACGGGCCATGCCCAGTAGAAGGGTCAGGCCCAGCATCACGCTGATGGCCGGGATCGGCAGTAGCTCCCAGCGCGCCAGGCCCAGGCCGCCGAGCATCCAGAACATCACTGCGGAGCTGGCGCGGTGGTCGCCGAGGAACAGCAGCAGGTTGGCGATGGCCATCATCACAAAGGCCACCGCCACACCGCACAGCAGCAGGCGGTCACTGTCCAGGCGGCCATGGCGGCTGGCAATCGCCAGCACCAGCAGCATGCTGCACAGGGCGCCGATAAAAGCTGCCAGTGGTAAGGTCAGCAGGCCGAGCACTTCACCGATATGCAGCACCACCAGCACCGCGCCGAGTGTGGCGCCGGAGGTCACGCCGAGCAGGTGCGGATCGGCTAAGGGGTTGCGTGTCACCGCCTGCAACACCGTACCGATCATCGCCAGGCCACCACCCACCAGTGCGGCCAGCAACATGCGCGGTACACGGATAAGCCAGACAATATGTTCCTGGCCAGTGCTCCAGGCAGGTGTTTCGGGGGCAATGCCGAAGACCTTGAACAGCAGTACGCGCCACACCACCTCGACCGGGACCGGGGCCGCGCCAAAGCCCAGGGAGACGACACAGGACACCAGCAGGAGGCCAGTCAGCCCAAGCAGCAAAAGACGATAGCGACTCATGCGCCGTGCAGGCCTGCGGCAATGGTTTCGATGGCCTCGACGTTTTCCAGGCTCGGTGTGGCGGCCACGTAGGGAATCACCACGAAGCGCTTGTTACGGATCGCCGCCACCGACTGCAAGGCCGGGTGCTGTTCAAGGAACGCCTGCTTCTGGGCGGCGCTGATCTCGCCATAGTCGACGATGACAATCACCTCGGGGTTGCGCTCGACCACGCTCTCCCAGTTCACCCGGGTCCAGCTGGCGTCGATATCGTCCAGCACGTTGCGGCCACCGGCGGCGTCGATCAGTGCCTGCGGCATGCCCAGGCGCCCGGAAGTCATGGCCCGGTCTTCACCGCTGTCGTACAGGAACACCCGTGGGCGCTGTGCGGGCAGTAGTTGCTGGACGACGGCGATCCGCTGTTGCATCTGGCCGATCAGTTGCTCGGCGCGGTCCTGCACATCGAAGATCCTGCCCAGGTTGCGCAGGTCGTTGTAAGTATCGTCGAGGCTGGCCGCAGGGCGCTTCATGACGAAGGCACAGGATTCGGTCAACTCGTAGACCGGGATATCCAGGGGCGCCAGAGTCTGCGGGGTCAGGTCACCACCGACGCGCATGCCGTAGTCCCAGCCGGCGAAGAAGAAGTCGACATTGGCATTAAGCAGGGTTTCCACAGAGGGGTACTTGCTGGCCAGTTCCGGCAGCCCATCGAGCTCTTTGCGCAGTTCTGGGGTGACTGCCTTCCAGCCGCTGACACCGCTGTAGCCGACCATGCGCTGGCGCAGGCCGAGGGCGAGCATCATCTGGGTCATGTTGATGTCATGGCTCAGAGCATGCTCCGGGACCTTGTTGAAGGTCACCTGGCGGTTACAGCTCTGTACGGTCAACGGGTACTGAGTCGCCTGGGCGAAGACGCTGGTGCTGGCGAGCAGGCCCAGCAGCAGAAGCAGGGTGGTTCGAATCATCGCTGGGTTATCCAGGTAAGGCGTGGGTGGTCGGCGAGGGGGTGACGGTCGATCAGTGCCTGTACACCAAAGACCTCGTGCAACAGCTCGGTGGTGAGCACTTCGCTCGGCGTGCCGCTGGCAACAATGCGCCCGTGGTCAAGGACATACAGGCGATCACAGAAAGCGGCGGCCAGGTTCAGGTCATGAATGCTCGCCAGGGTACCGATGCCCAGCTGGCGCACCTGCTGCAAAAGCTCCAGCTGATAACGCGGATCGAGGTGGTTGGTCGGCTCGTCGAGGATCAGCAACTGCGGCTGCTGAACCAGTGCCCGGGCAAGGATCACCCGCTGTTTTTCACCGCCTGACAGGCTGGCAAAGGCGTGGTCGTCGAAGCCCTCCAGACCGACTGCGAGCAGCGCTGTTTTGACCAACTGGCGATCTTCGTCGTTGTCGCCGTCGAACAGGCTCTTATGCGGGGTGCGGCCCATGGCGACGACTTCCTCGACGTTCAGACCGAAGGCATCGGGAAACTCCTGCAGGACCACAGCGATACGCTGGGCACACCAGCGCGGCGATTGCCGCCACAGGTCGTGTTCATCCAGACGCACCTGGCCGCGCTCGGGCTTGTTGAAGCGATACGCGCAGCGCAGCAGGCTGGTCTTGCCGCTGCCGTTGGGGCCGATCAGTCCGACGAACTCCCCCGCCCTGACCTGCAGATCGACCTCGCGCAGCTGGAACTGGTGATGACAATGGCCGTGGCCCAGGGGCGACCAATGCAGGTTGCTGATGCTCAGGGTACTCATTAGGGTCCTGTGGACCTGCCCAGGTCGATGCCAGCAGGTCCGTTTCAAAAACGGGCGCCTATGTTAGCGGATTTGTCCGGACCAGCGGTTGTGCGTAGCGATCCACCAGCCACACCAGCAACATTGAGCCGCCCACCAGCGGAAACGCAGCGCCAAGAATCAGCATGATCACGGTCGCAGTCTTCCAGCGCGGCAGGTCGTGACGCAACGGCGGCACACCAAGCCCCCCTTCAGGACGCCGCTTCCACCACATCACCAGACCGCTGACCGATCCCAGCAGGATCATCAGGCACACCACCAGGATGATGATCTGATTGAGCGGCCCGAACATCTTGCCCTCATGCAGCATCACCCCCAGCTCGGTCGCGCGGGCAACGTTGTTGTAATCCTGCCAGCGCACATCCACCAGAACCTTGCCGGTGTACTGGTCGATATGCAGGGTGGCGTCGTTGCGTGGGTCATCGGCGAACACAGCAATGGTATACACCCCGTCAGCGCGGGTGGGCAGGGTGATGCTGTAGCCGGGCTCGACCGCGCGGGTGCTGGCCAGGTCCTGGATTTGTTGTAGGCTGACCTGTGGGGCGGCTGGTGCACTTGCCCCGATGTTGTGCCCAGCATGTTCGGCATGGGCGCCGGACTGCGGCATGGGCGTGTTTTCCATCGCCCAGGGCACGGTCTGGCGCGTTGCGCTGTTGAGCTCGCGGGCTTGTTGATCGGACTTGGGGACATCGTTCCACATCGCTGCCGGGAAGCTGTTCCACACATCGGCGTAGTGTTTGCCCCAGAAACCGGTCCAGGTCATGCCGCTGAGCAGCATCAACAGCAGTAGGGCCGAACCCCAGAACCCGGTGACGGCATGCAGGTCGCGCCATAACAAGCGTCCGCGCGCATTCAGGCGTGGCCAGAGCACGCCGGCCGAACGCTTGCCGCGCGGCCACCAGAGGTACAGACCGGACACCACCAGCACGATGCCCCAGCCAGCGGCCAGTTCCACCAGGCGATCGCCGACGGTGCCGATCATCAACTCGCCATGCAGGGCCCGGGCGACCGCTTGCAGGTTGCTTTTCGCGTCCTGCTCGCCCAGCAGTGTGCCGTCGTAGGGGTTGATGAACACATTCAGTTCACGACCTGCATCCTGAAGCACAAACTGCGCGCTGCGGTCGGCGGCTACCGCTGGCAGGTACTGGCTGACCTGGCCCTTGGGGTAAGCCTCATGCATTCGCTGCAGCAAGCTGTCGGCGCTTTGCGTGTGGTGCCCGGCCTTGACCACCATCAAGTCGCGGTAGAGCAACGGATCAAGCTGCGGCTTGAACAGGTAGATGATCCCGGTGATCGCCAGCAGGATCATGAACGGTGCGACGAACAGCCCGGCATAAAAGTGCCAACGCCAGGCCAGGTTGTAGAAACTAATCGGCGGTTTGCTCATGGTGTTTTCCCATGTTGTGCAGAGAAGGCGCGATCGGTGATCGCGCCCTGGGGTTGGATCAGAAACTCAGGTCGACCTTGGTCCAGAGTGTGCGCCCCGGCTCATTGATTGCCTGTGGGTCGCTTGCGGGATAGCCGAAGCCGGCATTACCCGCCAGGTTCAGGTGTTCGGCGTAAGCCTTGTCGAACAGGTTGTCGACCCCTGCACTGAGCTTCAGGTGTTTGCTGACCTTGTAGCTGCCATTGAGCGAGAACACACCGAAGCCCGCGCTTTTTTCATAGTCTTTGCCGACCACGTTGCCGTAGTCCTCGGCGATACGGTTCTGCGCGGCCACCACGCGCCAGAGTGCGCCGGCGCTCCAATCGTCACGGCTGTAGGTCAGGCCCAGGCGGCTTTCCAGCGGTGGCATCTGTGGCAGCGCTGTGCCATCACTGCTGTTCTTGCCCCAAGCGTAGGCCAGGGTGGCGTCGGCTTTCCAGTTCGAGGTCAACATATACGCAGCCCCAAGTTCGCCGCCCATGATTCGCGCATCGATGTTCTGCGCTCTGGAGCGGCTCATACCCATCATGCTGGTGCGGTAGTCGAACAGGATGTAGTCGCGAATCTGCCCGACATAGCCCGAGGCCCAGGCCTGCAGGCCTTCAGTCTGGTACTGGATGCCGAAGTCCAGCTGGGTGGTTTTCTCCGGTTTGATGCTGTCGAAGGCATTGACCGAACCGGCTGGCCCTGACTTGGGCGAGAACAGCTCCCAGTAATCCGGGAAGCGCTGGGCGTGGCCGAGGCCAATGTAGGTGGTAGCGGGGATCTCGATGAGGTCATGCTCGTAGCGAACAAAACCGCTGGGCAGCGTATCGGCGCGGGTATCGTCGTTGGTCGCGCTGGTATCCCGGTAGTCCTTGGCCGAGGCGCGATCCAGGCGCGCACCGCTGATCAGGCGCTCCTGATCGGCGGCGTACCAGGTCAGTTCGCTGAACACACCGTAGTTGTGGAAGTCGGCGTCTTTGGTCCAGGCCATGCCCTCGTGGACATCGATGCCCATGCCACCGCGCTTGCGATGTTCGTTGGTTTGCGCATCGACGCCGGCGATCAACTGCAGCTCGCTCCAGCGCCAGGTGCCCTTGACCCGGCCACCCAGGGTGCGGCGGTCGACGTTGCTGACCATCGGCATACCCATCATGCCCGTGCCCGAGGGCGTGCGCAGGCTGTAGTTGTCCATCACATGGTCGGCGTAGTTGTAGTAAACCTGGGCTTCGAGTTTGTCCCAGACCTCGCCGATGTTGGACTTCTCAAAGCGCAAGCCCAGGCTTTCGCGCTTGAACTGCGAACCGTCCATGCCGCGCCCGGCGTAGCGGGCTTCGCCGTCGCCCTTGCCGGCCGTGAGTTCCACCAGGGTGTCGGCATCGGGGGTCCAGCCCAGGGCGACATCGCCGTTCCATTTATCCCAGCGTGACGGCACGGTGTCGCCATTACCGTCTTCGTAATCATCCGAGTGCGACTGGTTACCGACAAAGCGCATGTAACCAAGCGCGTTGCCTGCGGCAGTATCGAGGACCTTGTCAAAGCGCCCGTTGGAACCGGCCAGCAGGCTGGCATTGACCCGGCTGCCGAGCTCGCCGAATTTCTCCGGATCACGGTCAAAGAGGATGGTACCGGCGGATGCGCCTGGGCCCCAGATCACGCTTTGCGGGCCTTTGATCACGGTCAGGCGGTCATAGGTTTCCGGCGAGATGTAAGAGGTGGGCGCGTCCATCCGGTTGGGGCAGGCGCCGAGCATCACGCCGCCGTTGGTGAGGATGTTCAGGCGTGAGCCGAACATGCCGCGCAGTACCGGGTCGCCGTTGGTGCCGCCGGCGCGGATCGCGGAAAAACCGGGGATGGTTTTCAGGTAGTCGGCGCCATCGCTGGCCGGTACCGGTTGGCGGGGGTCTTTGGGGTTGGTGACGATGGTCAGGGGTGAGCTGGGGGCGACGGCGGTGATCACCGTCGGACTCAACTCGGAATGGTCGTGAGCGTGTTCGTCAATCGGCTGGCTGACGGCCAGGGCGAAGGGGCTGAGCAGGGTGCCGCAGATCACGGCGACGGTCCCGCGCAGGGACAAACGAAAGACAGCAGTACAGCTGGACATAGTGATTCCAACATCGATCAGTCATGAGCGCGCGCAAGGTCAGCGGCGAGGTGCCGGCCGCTTGAGCGCAGAAGGTGTTTTCAGACGACGATGAAGGGCGGTGGCGCGCGGGTCCGGGCACCGGGAAAAACGGTCTGCCGGGCATGGCCCTGGCGGGGCTGGGCGCTCAAGGTGCCGTTGGCAGGCGCCGCTTCGGTATTGAGCAGGGTCAGGGCCTGGGGCAGTGCCGGGCAGTGGAAGAACAGGCTGCAGTAGCCGCACTTCTCCCAGATCACTTGTAGCGATGGACTGCTGTTGTGATGGCTGTCGCCATGGCAATCAGCGCTGCTGTCCATGGTCATGGCCATGCTCACGCCCATGTCTTTCGACATGGCACGGTGATCCATCGGCATCGACTGGGAAACCAGTGGGCCGATAAAGATCATCAACATGGCGAACAGGCTCAGCCAGCTGCCGCGAACCCTTCTGGTATCAGGGCGCACGGGGCGGGTGAGGCTGCTGCGGGCGATGCTCATGGTGAGCAGCGTTCAGCGGTCAGTGGCTGTGTGTTTCGCCTTCGGGAGCTTGCTTCTGCACCGCGACTTCGACGGTGATATCGCCAGCGTTCTTGAAATGCAGGGTCAACGGGAAGCGCTTGCCGTCAGTCAACAGGCTGCGGTCCTTGGGTTGCATCAGCATCACGTGGTAAGCACCGGGGGCGAACACCAGGTCTTTGCCTGCGGGCACTTCGACGCTCTGCATCTGCTGCATTTTCATCAGGCCGTCTTTGTGCACATGCTCATGCAGCTGCGCATCGTCGCTGATCGGGCTGTCGACACTGAGCAGTGTATCGGTGGTTGTGCCGTTGTTGTGGACGACGAAGTAGGCGGCGACGTTTGGCGCGTTGGGCGGCAGTTCCTGTGACCACGGATGGGCGATGTGCAGGTCACCCTTGGTGTATTCGTGGGCATTGGCAAAGGTCGCCGGCAGCCACAGGGCGGCCAGCAGCAGGGCGTTCTTGAACATGGTGATTCTCCAGTCGATTCAGGTTCGCAACGGTTAGCGTAATGAATTCAGACTAGAGGGGAGGCACGTGGATTAAGCGCCGGCCACAGCTGGCGTGGCGTCGGCTGGTTGGCGCTGAGCAGTACCTGGGGACGTGCAAAGTCCTGGACAGGCAGCAGCAAACGCGGTGGATGCCCCGGCAGCGCCAATAGCGGCGCGGTTCCGGAACAGCACCAGCAATGCTGCATGGTCGAATGATCATCGTTCTGTTGGCTGCCGTCAGGCGAGCCCAGGGAAATGGCGATCAGCTTGGTGCCGCCAGTGGAGCAGAACGCCCCCCAGAGCAACTGTTCGCTCTGGCTCTTCGGCGCGGCAGTGGACAACGGCATGGCCAGCAGATTGAACAGCACTGCAAAGCAGGCGATCCAGGCATGGGCAAGCCGATGTGATGGCATGGAGAGATCCGCTCAGGATTCGAGTGCTGGCTATTTAGCCAGAGTTGCAAGTATATGTAAAAAAGCCAGGCATGCGATGAAGTGTCGCACGGGCCCGGCTGTTGACTGGAACTGAGGGTCAGACGGCCTTGTTGCGGCCCATTAATCCACGAACGGTTTCCTGCAGGTCGGCCGGCAGCACCACGACCTTGGCGTTGTCGCTGCCGGCCAGGTTTTCCATGGCGCCGATGTAGCGCTCGCCCAGCAGGTACATCGCCGGGGTGATTTCGTTGCCCACGGCATCGCGCACCAGGGTGATCGAACGGGCCGACGCTTCGGCCAGGTTGATTTGCGCTTCGGCATCGAGCCTGGCCGATTGCAGGCGTGCTTCGGCTTCGAGAATGGCGGCCTGCTTGGCCCCTTCGGCACGGGTGACGTCGGCTTTACGCTCACGCTCGGCCGCGGCCTGGCGCTCCATGGCCGATTGCATGTTTTCCGATGGCTTGATGTCCTGGATCTCGACCGAGCGGACGGTCACGCCCCAGTCTTCGGTTTGCTCCGACATCGCTTCGCGCAGACGGGCCTTGATCTGCTCCCGGCTGGAGAGGGCTTCGTCCAGATCCATGGCGCCGACAATGGCACGCAGCGAGGTCATGGTCAGGCTAGTCACGGCAAACTCGAAGTTCTGCACTCCGTAGGCGGCTTTCTGCGGATCGACGACCTTGGCAAAGCACAGGGCGTTGGCGACGATCACCGCGTTGTCCTTGGTGATGATCTCCTGCTGCTGCACGTCGAGGATGATGTCCTTGGTTGGCAGGCGGTAGGCGACCACATCCATGTACGGAATCAGAATGTTCAGGCCGGGCTTGAGGGTACTGTGATAGCGGCCCAGACGCTCGACGATCCACTCCTCGCCCTGGGGCACGATGCGCACCCCTTTGAACAGGGTGATGATGACGAACGCGGCGATAGTACCGGCGACGATGAGGCTGGTCATGAGTCAGGCTTTCCTTTTGCTGATCAGGCCCGGGTAACCCGGGCAGTATTGCCTTCGATGGCAGTGATGCGTACACGCTCGCCCGAGGGGATTTCGGCATCGGCGACGCAGATCCATTCCTCGTTGCCGAGGATCGGTTTCTGGAAGCGCACACGGCCCTTGTTGAACTCGGAGACCGTAGCGGTGAGCAGGCCGACTTCGCCAATTACGTTGTCGGCGGTCCAGCGGGTGTCTGGCTTCTTCTTGCGAAACACTTTGAACCACAGCAGCGTGGTGATGGACGAAAACACCACCCAGAGCAGCACCTGCATGTCGAGCTGCAGGTTCGGCGCCAGGTAGGCGATGATCGATACCAGTACGGCACCGATGCCGAACCAGAGAATGAAGAAGGTCGGCAGAACGAGTTCGAGCACAATCAGGCCAAAACCGAACACCAGCCAGATCCACCATTGCATTTCCATATGGGCGAAATCTTCCAGGGGAGAAGAGGGCAGTGTAAGGCAGTGGGTGACTGGTGAGCCATTCAGAAAATTCTGAAACAGCGGTGGGGCTGCATTGAGAACTTCAGAATTTGAGGCTTTAGGACGTATCCTACGTGTGCTGCCGCCTTTTCTCTGTTGTGGGAGAAATGCATCAGGGCTAGTTTCCCCAGGTCGTCTTTTGGCGACCGGGTGTGAGAGCCCGACGATCATCGTGGCAGCACTGTTATGGCAGCCGTTCGCGGGCAGGCCTCGGTCTGGCCGGTTTTCCGATGTTCACCGGTCTCTCACCCCGCGTTCGGCTGCCACCCTTATCCTGTGAGAGGGAGATGGTGGCGGCTCCATGACTGAACTCGGAGATACGCCATGAAAAAAATAGTTCCCGATCCACCGCCCCACCAAATCATCACCACCCCGTACTTCCGCATCCACAGCGACTTGAACCCCTTCGATTCACTGGCCTATGCCAGCGAACTGCTGCGCGGCATTTCCGAGACCACCGACGAATACTGTCGGGGCCGTGCCCTCGAACCCGGCCAGGGCATTCTGGTGAATGTGCTGCATTCGGCGGAATGTGCCAGGGCGCTGGTCGAGCATGCGCTTACTCAGCTGGAGTCCGGTAACGGTCAGGGAGCGAAAGCATGAGTGAGGATGAGCAAGCCAAGGTGGGCAAGACACTGGGTGTCGCAGGGTTCATCAGCAGCAAAAAACCACCTATGGACCTTTTTACGGTAGCGCCTGGCATCCCCTGCGACTATGCGCTGGAGCAGACATCGATAGTGTTGAAGTGCGCGCACAAGCTGATTTTGTCAGGTGTTCTGGAAGAAGACGGCGACTGTCTCTGGGCAGCTTACTACTTGAGTGGGTTTGCCAAGGCGCTTATCGATGACGTTGAACTTGGCCGACAGAGGCCTACCGTAATGCCTTGATTGGATGTGTGGCTTCCACGCATCTGCTGGAATTTGCTACCGGCGCAGGCGGAAAAAAGGCGAGTCCATGGGCTCGCCTTTTTATGGCCTCTAGCTCAGCTTGGTGTGGATAGCTTGATCGAGGCATAACCTATCGCAAGCCAGGCACACCCGATGATCATCAGCCAGGAAGTTACCAGTAGCCGGCGCCGCAGCCTCTGTGGAAAGTTGCGCAGGTCTTCTGCATCCATCATTCCTAGTCGAACACATAGCTTTGGATAGAGCATCGCGCCGCTGATTGTACCGAGCAAATAACAGCGTGATTTCAAGCGTGTCGTCCCCCAGAAAGGTAACTGCTGTTTGAGCCAGAGACTATTTGGAAGGCTTGCAATAATCGTATCGAAGTCACGACTATGGGCGATGTAGGTTTCCATGGCCACACCAATCATAGCGATAGCGAATGGAGTGAATAAGAAGGCGAACCGTAGTCCTGGATGCCATGAAAAATAGAACTCAGGAGTCATTGCTCAGTCCAGTTGTAAAGTTCCTCACCCATGACCTCCCCAGTCTTGCCCATTCCGACACCACCAATTAGCGAACCACCACCAACCAGTACAATTCCACAAACGGCTATTCCGACCACACCGGCAGCCGCAGCGGCGACACCGCATGTGGCCATGGCTGTCTTCCCTCCCAAGTAGGCACCAGCCATTCCACCACCTAATCCTCCAGAGAAACTCCCTGCTTCAGTAAACCGCAGCTTTTTACATTCCTCCGTCTCTCCTGCCCGACATACCTCCTGCACCTTGAGCACAGAAGCACCGCCACCTAGCGCAATACCGACATATCCCCCGTATTTAAGGTACTTCGCCGTCTTGGCCACTTGGTCCAGATGCGTGGCATAACCCGGAATCTCACCCGGCGCACCAGCGCGACTCCAGTGGTGCACCAGACTTTTGGTTGAGATCCCCAAATCGCGGCGCAGGGTGTCGTAACTCCCCAGATTCAACTGCTTGTTGAGAAACGCACTCTTCAACTGAGCATCAATCTGGCGGTACAGTTGCTGACGTGAGGCGAGGAACTCCGGGCTCTTCAGGTGCCCGTAAGTGCTGAACATGCGTTGGTGCAACTGCTCAACCGCGCGTAAGCTGCCTTCGACCTGGCGCAACCCTTGGCCAAGCATGTCCTTGCCAACCCCCATCGACTGGCTCGCACCACTGAGCAACCCGGCAATCTCACCTTGGTAGCGGACCATGAAATTAGCCTCGTCCTCGTTGAGCGGCGCCAGCGCCTCGCGGACCTGAGCGGCAGCAGCCATCAGCTGGGCCTCCTCCCGCGTGCAGGCCGTGCCGTTGTTCGGATCGCCGATGACGAACAGCTCACCCGCCTTGTAGCCTTGGGCAAAAGTCGGATTAAGCCGGTGCAGCCGAGCCGACAGGTAGCGGCTTTCGCCGCCCAGCTCAATCAGCACTTGCTGGCCAGACATGCTGCGCGGCACTACATAGAAGCCAGGTTCCAGCGTGCCCGGTGCGGCAGCCACCACCGGCTGGGAAGTCGTGGAAGCGAAACTGGACGTGGGCATCGACGAAGGTGAACGGCCGACCGGGCGAGCCGGTTCGGAAAAGCCGGTGGTTGTCGGCGCAGCGGTGACTCCCCCGCCGTACAAGGGCGCTATCAGCCGGTTGCTGCCGGGCGGGCAGCCGCAATTGATCTGCACACCGTCAACGGCAATTGCCAGACCGTCAATGGTCCAGCCGTCATAACCTTCGGCAATTTGCCCGCCCTGGCCACATTGTGGACAGGGCGTGGTGCTGTCCCCGAGGCGCAGGTGAGGGACCCGGTCCTGGGTGTGAGAGGTCTGACTGCTGAGGCAGGTGGCCCCGGTCGTGGTCTGGTCGCCATGCAACCCGGCGCCACGACCATTCATGTTCATACGGTAGGCCATGCACTGATTCCTTGAGCAAGTGGAGCCCGGAACCTAGCACGGCATTTACAGGCAAAAACTCAGTAGAAAACGATACGGAAATGCCCTACGCCACTCTCGGAATTCATTGTCAGACTCGAAGGTTTGATGCATGAAAACCTCCTAAAAAAAGACAAGTTCGTATCTGCTGATGTACGTCACAAGCCGAGTGCGGCGACTATTTCATTAACGCCCAAGAACTCCCTATCCACCCCCGGCAACTCAGGCCGCTTCAAAACCAGCACGGGCAGACCACGCTCCCGCGCAACTTCGAGTTTGGGCTCAGTAGCACCGCTACCACTGTTCTTGCTGATCAACACATCAATCTGCCGACGCTCGAACAACGCACGTTCGTCTTCGAGGTGAAACGGCCCGCGTGCGCCGATGACTTCGCAGCGCTCATTACCCGGACAGGCTTCCAGAGCACGCAAGGTCCAGAATTGCTGCGGCGGGATTTCATCCAGGTGCTGCAAGGGCTCACGACCAAGTGTGAACAGCGGACGCCGGAACGGTCGCAGCGCTTCGATCAATTCAGCCCAGTCAGCCACTTCGCGCCAGTCATCTCCTGTTTGTGCCTGCCAGGCCGGTCGTCGCAGGGCCCAGCAGGGAGTACCGGTGAGCTGTGCTGCGCGTGCTGCGTTGGCGCTGATCTGCGCGGCATAGGGATGGGTGGCGTCGATCAACAGGTCGATGTTCTCGGCGAGCAGATAGGCCGCCAAGCCCTCGGTCCCACCAAAACCGCCAACCCTTACCTGGCAATGCAAGTCACTGGGCACCCGGCCAATCCCGGCCAGGCTGTAGACATGCGCAGGGCTCAAGGTACGGGCGATGGCCAATGCTTCGGTGACGCCGCCGAGCAACAGGATACGTTTCATGTAAAGGCCCCTGCATGGCCAACGATTCCGCCCTGCCGATCGATGGCGAAAACCTCCACCTGTACTTGGGCTGGCACCACGCTACGGGCAAAGGCCAGGGCATGGGCGCACACCGCATCGCCTAACGCGATACCCGCAGCACTGGCCATGGCCAGCGCCTGCTGGCTGGTGTTGGCCTGGCAAATCGCGGCTTGCAAGTCACTATCGGCGCCGATGGCTGCCGCCCACTCGGCCAGCTGCGCCAAGTCGATGCTGGAGTGGCGGCTGTGCAGGTCCATGTGTCCGGCCGCGAGCTTGCTGATTTTGCCGAAGCCGCCGCACAGGCTGAGTTTATCCACCGGCACTTTGCGCAGGTGCTTGAGCACCGCGCCAACGAAGTCGCCCATTTCGATCAAGGCGATTTCCGGCAGGTTGTAGACCCGGCGCATGGTGTCTTCACTGGCATTGCCGGTGCAGGCGGCGATGTGCAGGTAACCGTTGGTTTTCGCCACATCGATGCCCTGGTGGATCGAGGCGATGTAGGCCGAGCAGGAGAAAGGCCGGACGATGCCGCTGGTGCCAAGAATCGACAGGCCGCCAAGAATGCCCAGGCGTGGATTCATGGTTTTCAGTGCCAGGCTTTCGCCGTCCTGCACATTTACCGTGACTTCAAAACCGCCGTTATACGCGCACTCATCGGCAAGCCGCTGCAGGTGCTCGGTCATCATCCGCCGTGGCACTGGGTTGATCGCCGGTTCGCCCACTGCCAGGACCAGGCCGGGACGGGTCACGGTGCCCACGCCTTTGCCGGCGACAAAGCGCACGCCGGGTTCAGCCTGCAGGCGCACGCGACTGTAGAGCAGGGCGCCGTGGGTGACGTCCGGGTCGTCACCGGCATCCTTGAGGGTGCCGGCTTCGGCACCGTCCTCATGCAGGCGACAGAACTCCAGGCGCATCTGCACCTGCTTGCCCTTGGGCAAGGTGATCTGCACGGCGTCGTGCTGTGCACCGGTCAGCAGCAGGCGAGCCGCCGCAAGACTGGTGGCGGTGGCGCAACTGCCGGTGGTCAAGCCGCTGCGCAGCGGGGCGGGGTGTTCCGGGGTCTCGTCACGCATCAGCAGGTTTGATCGCTTCTAGCAGGGTGATCGGCAAGGCCTGGCGCCAGGTGTCGAACTCGCCCAGCGGCTGGGCCTGGGCGATATGGATGCGGGTCAGTTCACCGCCATGTTGCTCGCGCCAGTTAACCAGGGTCAGCTCGCTTTGCAGGGTGACGGCATTGGCCACCAGGCGGCCACCCGGACGCAGTTGCTCCCAGCAGTGTTGCAGCACGCCTGCACGCGTGACGCCACCACCGATAAAGATGGCATCGGGACGTTCCAGTCCTTCCAGCGCTTGCGGTGCACGGCCACGGATCAGTTGCAGGCCGGGGACGCCAAGGGCATCGCGGTTGTGCTCGATCAGTTGTTGTCGCCCTTCATCGGATTCAACCGCCAGCGCCCGGCAGCTGGGATGGGCGCGCATCCATTCGATGCCGATCGAGCCGCTGCCAGCGCCGACATCCCAGAGCAGCTCACCCGGTTGTGGCGCCAGGCGGGCGAGGGTGATGGCGCGGACATCGCGTTTGGTCAATTGGCCGTCATGTTTAAAGGCGCTGTCCGGTAACCCGGCCAGGGGCGACAGACGCGGCGCATCGGGCGCGGCCAGGCATTCGATGGCAATCAGGTTCAAGTCGGCAATGTCGGTGTGCGGCCAGTGCTCGGCAGTGCCTTCAAGGCAGCGCTCGGTGCTGCCGCCAAGGTGCTCGAAGACTTGCACCCGGCTCGGCCCGAAGCCGCGTTCACGCAGCAGTGCGACAATTGCCACCGGGCTGCTGCCATCATTGCTCAGTACCAGCAGGCGCACGCCGCTGTACAGATGGGCATTGAGGGCGCTGAGAGGCCGGGCCACTACCGACAATGTCGTCACCTCCTGTAACGGCCAGCCCAGGCGCGCGGCGGCCAGTGCGCAGGAGGAGGGCATCGGCAACACACTCATTTCATCGGCGTCGAGCTGGCGGGCGAGGCTGGCGCCAACACCGAAGAACATCGGGTCACCGCTGGCCAGCACGCACACCGGTTCGCCGCGCAGGGCCAGCACCGGCGCCAGGGAGAAGGGGCTGGGCCACAACAGGCGTTCGCCGCGAATGCAGCGCGGCAGCAGATCCAGCTGGCGCTGGCCGCCAAACACCCGTGAAGCACCCAACAGTGCGCGCCGGGCATTCTTGCCCAGGCCACTGAAGCCGTCTTCACCGATACCTACTACAGTCAGCCACGGCGACATGCGTTTTCCTCAATACCCAGCAATCCGACCGGCAGGCTTTTCATGCCTTCGGACAAAGCAGGCATAATACCGCGCCTTCTACACTGAAGTGCCTTTTCACGATTGTCGGGTGACCTTTTGAACCAGCCTGTATCGGCCCACCAACCTCACGCTTCGCTGCGCCCCTCGGCCTGTCCGGGGTTGCTGCGTATCGTCCAGGCCAAAGACGGTGGCATCTGCCGGATCAAGCTGGCCGGCGGTGCGCTCACGGCAGACCAGGCTGACACAGTCGCCACCGCCGCCGAGCGTTTTGCTGCAGGCGAGATCGAGGCCACCAACCGGGGCAACCTGCAGATCCGTGGCATCGGCAGCGAACAGGCCGGGCTGATCGAATTGTTGTTGGCGGCTGGCTTGGGCCCGCGCGATGCTGCAGGTGACGATGTGCGTAACCTGATGCTTAGCCCTGTAGCCGGTATCGATCCGCGGATGCTGTTCGACACCCGTCCTTTAGCGGCGCAGTTGCTGCAGGCGCTGGAAACCACCCCGCGCTTTCATCAGCTTTCGGCCAAGTTCGCCGTGCAGCTGGATGGCGGCGAAGCGCTGGCGATGCTCGAACACCCCCATGACCTGTGGCTCAGTGGTCTGCAGCTGGATGATGCACTGTGGCTGGCGTTTGGCCTGGCAGGTTGCCCGGCGCAGGACTCACCCTTGGGTGCCGTGCCCTTGGCTCAGGGGCATGAACTGGTGCTGGCGGTGCTCCATCGCTTTCTCGATCTGGCCCGGCCAGAGCAAGCGCGGATGCGTCAATTGCTGGTCGAGCATTCGCCAGACGACTTTGTCGCTGGGCTCGGGTTGTCGATCCGTCGCGACCCGGCTGTTTTGCAATGGCGTCGCACGGCAATGGCTGGCAACGGCTATCTGGGGATTTATCCACAGCGGCAAGCTGAACTGAGCGCGGTAGGCGGTGCTGCGCCGTTGGGCCGTCTGAACCCGTCGATGCTGCGCGGCGCTGCCCAACTGGCGCGTGAATGGGGTGACGGCAGTCTGCGCATGACGCCTTGGCAGAGCCTGTTGCTGCCCAATATCCCCCACCGCCAAGTGGACGCCGTGCGTACCGGACTGGCCCAACTCGGCCTGCTTTGTTCGGCAGATGAAAAGCTGGTTCGCCTGGTTGCCTGCACTGGCTCCACCGGTTGCGCCAAGGCCCAGGCCGAGACCAAGGGCGATGCCCGCGTGCTGGCCACCCTGCTTACCAGCGGCGCCCCGGCCAGTGTGCACCTGAGCGGCTGCCCACGTTCCTGCGCCATGGCCCATGTCGCCGCAGCAACGCTGCTGGCGCAAAGCCCGGGCCACTACGATTTATATCTGCGTGACGCAGCCCAGCCGGGTTTCGGCAACCTGCGTGCACGCAACCTCACACTGAAAGAAGCCGGCGCACTGCTAGACGCCTGCTCACGGAGCACCCTTGATGATTGATTACATCCGCGATGGTCAGGAGATCTATCGCAATTCCTTCGCGATCATTCGAGAGGAAGCGCGGCTCGATCGTATTCCTGCCGATCTGGAGAAACTCGCGGTTCGGGTGATCCATGCATGCGGCATGGTCGATGCGATCAATGGCCTGCAGTTTTCGCCAGGCGCTGGCAAGGCCGGGCGCGATGCCTTGGCCGCTGGCGCGCCGATCCTCTGCGATGCACGCATGGTCTCCGAGGGCATTACCCGCGCGCGCCTGCCAGCGAACAATCAGGTGATCTGTACGTTGCGTGACGAGCAGGTGCCGGATCTGGCCCGAGAGCTGGGCAACACCCGTTCGGCAGTGGCCCTGGAGCTCTGGCGCCCGCACCTTGAGGGCAGCGTGGTGGTGATCGGCAACGCGCCGACCGCTTTGTTCTACCTGCTGGAAATGCTCGATGCCGGTGCACCGAAACCGGCCTTGATTCTCGGTTTCCCGGTAGGCTTTGTCGGTGCTGCCGAGTCCAAGGCGATGCTCGCTGCCGACAGTCGTGGTGTGCCTTTTGTGATCATGCAGGGCCGTCTGGGCGGCAGCGCCATGGCGGCGGCTGCGGTCAATGCCCTGGCCACGGAGGTCGAATGATGCAGGCTCGTGGACGATTGCTTGGCCTGGGTGTGGGCCCCGGCGACCCGGAACTGATCACCGTCAAGGCCCTGCGGCTGCTGCGCGAAGCGCCAGTGGTGGCTTACTTCGTCGCCAAGGGCAAACGCGGCAATGCCTTTGGCATCATCGAAGCGCATTTGCAGGAAGCCCAGACGTTGCTGCCGCTGGTGTACCCGGTGACTACCGAAGCACTGCCCGCACCGCTGTCGTATGAACAGGTGATCAGCGACTTTTATGATGAGGCCGCACTGGGAGTGGCTGCCCATCTGGACGCCGGGCGCGATGTCGCGGTGATCTGTGAAGGCGATCCGTTCTTCTACGGCTCCTACATGTACCTGCATGACCGGCTCGCCGAGCGGTACGCTGCCGAGGTGATCCCGGGGGTCTGCTCGATGCTTGGCGGTGCTTCGGTATTGGGTGCGCCGCTGGTCTATCGCAACCAGAGCCTGTCCGTGCTGTCCGGTGTGTTGCCGCACGATGAGCTCAAACGCCGACTGGCCGATGCCGATGCCGCAGTGATCATGAAGCTGGGGCGCAACTTCCCCAAGGTCCGTGAGGTGCTGGCTGAACTCGGTCTGGCCGAGCGGGCCCTGTACGTGGAGCGGGCGACCATGGCCAATCAGAAAATCGTTGCCCTGGATGACGTTGATCCGCAGTCGTCGCCGTACTTCTCGCTGATCATCGTTCCGGGTGAAAGGTGGCAGGGGTGATGGCTCACAAAGCACCGGCGATTGTCATTCTCGGCAAAGGCAGTCTGGCCACCGCCCGCAGGATCCAGCAGCTGTATCCGGACGCGTTGATCCATGGCTTGCAGGGCCGGGTCGAAGACGTCGATCGCCGCTATCAAGAGTTCGGTGCCACTGTGCGTCAGCTCTATCAACAGGACACGCCGATCATCGCCTTGTGCGCAGCCGGTATCGTTATCCGTACCCTGGCCAGTCTGCTGCTGGAAAAGGGTGTCGAGCCACCGGTACTGGCTGTGGCCGAGGATGGTAGCGCCGTGGTGCCGTTGCTCGGAGGCCTGGGCGGGGTCAACCTCATGGCTCGGGAAATAGCTGCGGGCCTGGGTGTTGCGGCGGCAATCACCACCAGTGGTGAACTGCGCTTTGGTACCTGCCTGCTCAACCCGCCCAGTGGCTATGCCCTCGCCGACCTGGAGCTGGGCAAGCGTTTTGTCAGCGACCTGTTGGCTGGCGAATCGGTGCGTATCGACGGTGAGGCGCCTTGGCTCGCCGATGCCCAATTGCCACAGAGCGATCAGGCACAACTGGCCATTCATGTTGGCTGCGACGCGCGGGAAGCTTCGGCCCATGAGCTGGTGATCTATCCGCGTTGCGTCATGCTGGCGGTTACGGCTGTCGTGCCGGAGCTGGTGACGCAGGTGCGGGGAGCGCTGCGCTCTGCACGAATCGCCGAGCCTGCGCTGGCCTGCCTGTTGGCGAGTGAAACGCTGATGGCGGATCCGGGCTTGCACGCTGCAGCGGCCGAGCTGGGTGTGCCGCTACGTTTCGCGCCGCGCGCCGAAAGCGCCAGTGCGCTGGCAGCACAGGCGTTGCCGCAGTTGTTGCCTCCGCAGCCGGTGAGCGAAGACGTGGCGATTCTGGTTTCGAGCCAGCCCATTGATCCGCTGCAGGTTGGTCGCGCTCGCGGTCGTCTGGCAGTGATCGGTCTCGGGCCAGGCGCCGCTGAGCTCATGGTACCCGCGGTCAAGGCCGAGCTGGCCAGGGCCAACGATATCCTCGGTTATGAAACCTACGTGCGCATGGCTGGCCCGTTCCGGGCGGACCAGGTCATGCACTGCACCGACAACCGCGAAGAAATGCAGCGCGCCCGGCATGCCTTTGCGCTGGCCGCACAAGGGCGCTCGGTGGTGGTGGTGTCCTCTGGCGACCCGGGTGTATTTGCCATGGCCGCTGCGGTGCTTGAGGCGTTGCACGAGTCCACTGATCCGCACTGGCATGCGGTTGACCTTGAAGTGCTGCCCGGCGTTTCCGCGTCACTGGCCACCGCCGCCCAGGCCGGTGCGCCACTGGGTCATGACTTCTGCGTGCTGTCGCTATCGGACAACCTCAAACCCTGGTCGATTATCGAGAAGCGCCTGGAACTGGCCTGTCAGGCTGATCTGGCGCTGGCATTCTACAACCCTATCTCGCGTTCACGGCCTTGGCAGTTGGGGCGGGCACTGCAGATCGTACGTCAGCACCGCCTCGGGACAACGCCTGTAGTCCTTGGCCGTGACGTGGGGCGGCCGGGGCAGACTCTACGTGTCCTTCAGTTGCAAGCGCTGGTGCCGGAGGATGTGGATATGCGCACCATGGTGCTGATCGGCTCCTCTACAACTGTCGCGTTTGATCGTCCAGGTCAGGCGCCGTGGGTCTACACACCTCGGTGGTACGGTCACAAGCCCTGACTTCCCAGAGGGCATGTTTCACTGTGCCCATTGTGTCTCTGACGGATCAATGTGATGGGGGTGGCTTGGCAGCAAGCCATCCCCATCAATGATCAAGGAGGAGTACTCATGAGTGAAATTCAGAGCTCTGGCAACAATGTCCAGTTGAACAACGGCGACCTTCTGGTGTTCGTGGGTCTGTCCACAGAAAACAGCGAAGCACTCAAGTACAGCCATCTGTTCAGTTCCCTTGCCGCTTCGGCACAGTACTTTCCAACCACCGAAGGCCAGCAATGGTTCCAGGCCTATCTGCAGACCATGCAGACCTGCGGCTGGCTGCCAATCAAGTTCTCATACACCAAGGAAGTCGCAAGCTCACAGAATCTGTCGGTCAAAAACCTGCTGGTCAAAGCCGTTCAGGCGGGTCTGAGTTACGCCACCGGAGGCGCTACGGCGATAGCCACACTGGTTGGGGTTGCCAGCGACGCGGTTGATACTTTGGCCCAAAACCCGGAGGCCACCGATTTACTCGAACGCATCAATGCCGATAAAGAGGGCACTGCACTGAGCATGGCGGTGTGCACCCAGCACGCCAACGGTGAAGTGGTGCTGAGCGTCGGCTGTATGCAGAGCACCGAGTCCCCTCCGGGCAAGACCAATGTCTTGGTATTTGAGTGGAACTCCAGCCATTCGGATACCTACACCGGCGCTGCCGCCTTGTCTTTCCATCGCGGTCTTTATGAGCAAATCAAGGACACGCTGATTGAGCGCGTAGGCGATAAAAGCAAGAAGGACGTGCTCACCCTGTCAATCGAACCGAAGAAGCGGTCGTGATGGCGGGCACCGGCGATTACGGTCGCCGGTGCTTCTGTTTTGTGCAGGGGGTATGAGATGCATACACAAGGATTTTCTTCAGTACTGTCCGGCAACTGTCTGTTGCTGCTGTCGACTGATCTTGATGAGCGTGAGCGGCACGATGCCGTCGACGCTCAACTGTTTGCCTGGCTGAACGCTTCAGCTGAGTTCTTGTTGTTGGGTGAAAACAGGCAGTGGCATGGCACCTATATGGATAGGCATACGGGGCTAGGCTGGGTTTTCAACATGTCTGCCGAGAAGATCAAGTTAGACAAGGAGCCTGCACCCAACACACCTCTGTCTATCGCCTGGCAAGGATTGGGTCAGATCGTGCCGGCGCAGGTGCGACCAGCCTTGGACAATGTACTCAAGATGCTTCACGCCCTGCCTGCTACGCATCCGGCTTTGCAGGCATTGAGTAGCGAGGCGCTGGAGTGCGTGCAAGGCCCGGGTAGCACACCCGTCACTCGCCTGGCGTTGGAAGTTCGGGTGGTATTGCCTGGCTTGCGCACGGTGGCCGGTAGCGTTTTTGTGGAAACCAATCAGGCCATGGATGCGAAATGGATGACGCAAGTGTTGAGGGTCGAAGACATTAACCGTCAGGTGACAAGAAGCTTTGTTGGCGAACTGTTCCCTGGTGTTTTTTCAGGGGTCAGAGCGCTGCTGGAAAAGCGGCTTGAAGCACTTCGATCCATGTATGTCATGCCAGTCAGTATCAGGGAGGGTGCAGCATGAGCCAACTTTTAGTGGCCAACGCTTCAGTGGTTTCCGGCAGTTTGACGGCATTCCTGCCAACGATGAGCTTTGAGGATCAGCAAGATGTAATCCTCGCCAATCTGTTTGCCCAGCGGATTGCTCGCAGTGAGCGTGCCAGCGGGCTGAACATGGACTGGTTGCCCAATTACAAACGGCGCTTGCAGTTCCTGGGCTGGGATGCGACGCCTGCCCCCGATACCTACGTGCCAGGGCCGCAACCCGGGCCGTTGGCTGAAGAGGCGGTCGGCCACATTGCCCAGTTGGCTACGCAACAGATGGTCATTGTCGGTAAACAGGCTTTGCACAGTTTGTCCGAGAATGGCGAGGCACTTGAGTGTTTCGAAGACAATGCATTGAGCAAAGAAAAGGACACCGCCATTTATCAGTTATTGCTGTGTACCAGAGCCGCTAGCTACATCGACATCGTGCTTTACCATCAGGAACTGAAAGCCAGGAATTTCGCCCAGCGCTTTTTGTTCGCCAATCCCGAAAATGGTGTGCGAGTGACGGCCAACGCCTTGGAGCGGGTCCGCTTCAACATCCGTTTGTTCAGGCAGGAATGGCGCAACAAAGTCATGATCAGCACGGCACGACAAAACCTCAAAGATGTGAAAGAGGTTGCGATTACAAGGCCAGGTAACCTTTGATCCCGCTGAAGATGATCTGTGCTGCCAGCGCGCAGACGAACAACCCCATCAACCGGCTGACGATCTGCAAGCCCTGATCACCGAGAATCCTTTCGATACGGTGTGAGAGATAGAGCACCAGGCCGACGGTGACGCTGGCCAGGGCGATGCTGACGATGGCCAGTAGTTTGTCCTCCCACTCTGGTTGGCCGACGCCCATCACCAGCAGGGCACCGATAGTTCCAGGGCCGACGGTCAAGGGAATGGTCAGTGGGACGATGGTGACGTCCTGCTGAACATTATCAGTCTGTACCGCGGACTTACCCTGAGCCATGCCCAGCGCAGAGATGAACAGCACACTGCCGGCACCAATGCGGAAGGCATCGGGCGTGATGCCGAATACCCCGAAGATCGCCCTGCCGAACAGGTACAGCACAACGCTGGCGATCAACACTGCGAATGCCACACGCCAGGCCAGTTGCTTGCGCTCCTTGCTGGAGTGGCCACGTGTCAGGCTGATAAAGCATGAGAGCACAAAGAACGGGCTGTAGAGTACGAGCATTTTCAGGTAGACGCTGAACAACTCATGGAGCATGGTCTGGGCTCGCGACGGACAAGGGACGAGAAGCAAGTGTATCAGGGGTCTGACGGTTTACGGGGTCGGCACCTGAGAGGATTCGCTTTCGCGCTGGGCGACCCAGTGCTCGATCAATTCGCGCAGCTGTGACAGTTCGACCGGTTTGGCCATATGGCCATCCATGCCGGCCAGCCGGGCGCGCTCCTTGTGTTCGGCAAGAATGTGCGCCGTCAGGGCCACCACCGGCGTGCGCTTGCGCTGGTTGCCAAGTTCCCAGACCCGCAGTTGCTGGGTGGCCGAGAAGCCATCGAGCACTGGCATTTCGCAGTCCATCAACACCAGGTCGTAGCGCTGTGCTTTCATCGCCTGCAGGGCTTCTTCACCGTTGCTGGCGGTATCGGGTTCGAGGTTGAGTTTGCCGAGCATGCCGCGGATGACTTTGGTCGAGATGTTGTTGTCTTCGGCCACCAGAATGCGGAAGTCACTGGGCAGGTTCAGCGGCGTCCCCAGGCTGACGGGAGCCGCAGTGGCGGGCTGTCCTTTGCTGCGTTGCGCCAGTTCTTCCGCCAGGGTGGTCTTGAGGGTGTAACCGGCGACCGGCTTGGCCAGGATCCGCTTGACCCCGGCATTGCGCGCGATGACCTTGCTCGGCGCATTGCTGATGCCGGTGAGCATGATCAGCAGGATGTCATGGTTCAGGCTCGGGTCTTCTTTGATCTTGGCTGCCAGCTGCATGCCAGTCATGCCCGGCATGTTCTGGTCGAGCAGGACCGCATCGAAATAATCGCGCAGGTGCGCCTTGGTGCGCAGCAAGGCCAGGGCTTCTTTACCCGAAGGCACTGCGCTGACGTTCATGCCCCAGGCACTGCACTGTTGCACCAGGACTTTGCGGCAAGTGTCGTTGTCGTCCACCACCAGCACCCGGGCGCCGCGCAGCGGGCCGTCGAGATCGGCGGGAGGCTGTTCGAGGCGCTGCGGATCCAGCGGCAGGGTCAGCCACAAGGTGTTGCCCATGCCGTGGCTGGTCTTGATCCCGAACTCACCCTGCATCAGGGTGATCAGTTGCTTGGCGATGACCAGGCCCAGATGCCCGCCCAGCTTGTTGCTGGAAAGAAAGTGCTTGCTGTGCAGCTCGGCCTGCAACAGGGCTTCGCGGTCACCTGGGGAGATGGCCTCACCACTGTCCTGCACGGCAATGCGCAGACGTGGCGCGCTGCCGCGCTGATCGAGCGCCACCACCAGAAGAATTTCCCCTTGCTCGGTTTTCTTCAGGGCGTTTTCCAGCAGGCTGAGTAACGCCTGGCGCAGGCGCGTCGGGTCACCGCTGATGACCCGCGGCACTTGCGGCTGGGTGAAACTGATCAGCTCGATGTTCTGCTGTTCGGCCTTGGCGCGGAAAATACTCAGGCAATCCTCGATCAGCGCGTTGAGATCGAACTGCACGTCGTCCAGTTCAATCTGCCCGGACTCAAGCTTGGAAATGTCGAGAATCTCGTTGATCAGGGTGAGCAGTTCGTTGCCGGCGCTGTGGATGGTTTGCACATAGTCACGCTGCTTGACCGACAGCGGGGTGCCCAACAGCAGTTCAGTCATGCCCAGTACGCCGTTCATCGGCGTGCGAATCTCATGGCTGATCTTGGCCAGGAACTCGGCTTTGGCGTTGATCTCGGCGTTGCTGGCCGCCAGCGCACGGCTGGCGCTGAAGCGTTCTTCACTGATCCGGCGCAGGCGCTCGCTGACCGACAGGTTAAGCAGTAGGCCGCTGAAGCTGGTGAGGCCCAGGAGAATGAACAGCAGCCATTGCGTCGGTGTCCGGGTCAGGCCGAGGAGGGCCGGAAGTACCACCAGGCAGCCAATGTTGAAGGCCAGCATCGACAAGGCGAACAGCCGCGCAGGCGCATAGCCCTTGTGCCAATGGTAGCTGGCGACCAGCAGCATACTCAGGGTGCCCAGGGCGAACAGCGCATAGGTCATCAGGTTGAGTGGCAGGGTATCGACGAACAGCAGCAGCAGGCCAAAGACCCCGATCAGGATCATCTCTGCCTGTAGCAGGCGGCTCAGGCGTGGGTGCTCACAGGGGCTGAAGAAGCGCAAGGTGAAGGTCAGGCCGGCCAGGCTCGCAAGCAGGGCGGTCAAGTAGGCGGCTGGCGTTTGCGCCGAGTGCCAGAGGCTCCACCAGGGACCGCTGAGGTTGAGCAGGATCAGTGCGCTGAGCAGCATCAGGCCGTGATAGACGGCAAGGCTCAGGCTGGTACTGGAGCGCGAATAGGCAAAGCGGATGAGGTTGTGCAGCATCAACATCAGCATGCAGCCGAACAGCAGGCCGAACATCAGGGGCTGGCGCTGATCGGCGGCGACCTCAGTGGCAGGCTCCAGGCCGATGCTCGGACGCAGTTGATGTTCGGAAACCAGGCGCAGGTAAATATCCAGCGCATGCGTGCTGCTCGGCAAGGCCAGTTGCTGGTCGCTGCTGCGCACGGTGGTGTCACCGCTTTCGGAGGGGCGGCCGTTGTGTATGTGTTTGATCAGTTGGTCGCGGTCCAGGGCATAAAGATCAAGACGGGACAGATCCGGCGCGAAGATTCGCAGCAATTGTTCGTGTTGCCCGGGTTCCAGGCGATAGTGCAACCACAGCGCCTGGTCTGGCGTTGCGGCGTCGAGTTGGTTCAGCTCAATGGGGCTGAATTGATTACGGTAGCGTTCGGAACGTATATCACTGAGCTGCAGGTTGGCTTGCTCGTCGAGCAAAACCGCCCAGCCACCGCTTTGTTCGGCTGAGGCCGGAAACAGGCAGAGCAGGGTCAGCAGGCTGACGGTGAGGCCAATGGCGATCCTGAGCCAACGCACGACGAGATCCTTTCTTAGCAAAGAGCCGAATGATAACTATGCGTGGCGCGCCAGGGCGAAGGCAAGGCCCATGATGGGCCTTGCCGTCGAACCGCAAGCAGGACGCTGAGGGCGTCACCGCTTCCGGGCGCTGTCTTACTGCTGATGCTCACCACGTTCGCGGGCAATGGCACGATAGCCGATGTCCTTGCGGTAGAAGCTGCCTTCCCAGTTGATCTCGGCAGCCAGGCGATAAGCCTGCTGTTGTGCAGCTTCAACGGTTTCGCCCAAAGCAGTGGCGCAGAGCACGCGACCACCGGTGGCAACCACTTGACCGTCCTTCAGTGCGGTACCGGCATGGAACACCTTGCCGGTCAGCTTGGCGGCAGCGTCCAGGCCATTGATCGCAGCGCCCTTGCTGTAATCGCCAGGGTAGCCGCCGGCAGCCAGGACTACGCCCAGGCTTGGTTGCGGGTTCCACTGTGCTTCAACCTTGTCCAGCGCCTTGGCAAAGGCCGCTTCGATCAGCAGCACCAGGCTCGATTCCAGGCGCAGCATGACTGGCTGGGTTTCCGGGTCGCCGAAACGGCAGTTGAACTCGATGACTTTCGGGTTACCGGCTTTGTCGATCATCAGGCCGGCATAGAGGAAACCGGTGTAGACGTTGCCCTCTTCAGCCATGCCGCGCACGGTCGGCCAGATCACCAGATCCATGACCCGCTGGTGTACTTCGGCAGTGACCACTGGTGCAGGCGAGTAAGCGCCCATGCCACCGGTGTTCGGGCCGGTATCGCCGTCGCCAACACGCTTGTGGTCCTGACTGGTGGCCATTGGCAGTACATTCTGACCATCGACCATGACGATGAAGCTGGCTTCTTCGCCATCAAGGAACTCTTCGATCACCACGCGTGAGCCGGCATCACCGAACGCGTTGCCCGCAAGCATGTCACGGACGGCGTCTTCGGCTTCGGCCAGGGTCATGGCGACGATCACGCCTTTACCAGCGGCCAGACCATCGGCCTTGATCACGATCGGTGCGCCTTTTTCGCGCAGGTAGGCCAGGGCCGGTTCGATCTCGGTGAAGTTCTGGTAGTCGGCGGTAGGGATCTTGTGCCGGGCCAGGAAGTCCTTGGTGAAAGCCTTGGAGCCTTCCAGCTGGGCTGCGCCCTTGGTTGGACCAAAGCAGTCCAGACCGCGGCTGCGGAACAGGTCGACGACACCGGCAACCAGCGGGCCTTCAGGGCCGACGATGGTCAGGGCAACATTTTTTTCGGCGAAGTCGGCCAGTTGTTCCAGGGCAGTGACGTCGATATCGACGTTCTCGCACTTGGCTTCGGTGGCGGTACCGGCGTTGCCCGGGGCAACGAAGACTTTTTCGACCCGTGGGTCCTGAGCGACTTTCCAGGCCAGGGCGTGTTCACGACCGCCGCTACCGATAATCAAAACTTTCATGTCAAAACCTCGATGACGCTAATTCTTCAATCAGGAGGCAAAGCCTCCTGCGCTTCTGCTGTGTTTGCATTGCGAGGTCGCAATGAAGTAGGTGGATGCAAGGCGGAGCAGGTCCCGATGAGCGCAGTTGCCTCCTGGCAATGAGCATCAGCGGGACCTGCTCCAACGCAGCAGACGCCTGCTTCAGTGCGGCCGTTTTGACGATTAGTGGCGGAAGTGGCGCATGCCGGTGAAGACCATGGCGATACCGGCTTCGTCGGCAGCAGCGATGACTTCAGCATCACGCATCGAACCACCCGGCTGGATCACTGCAGTGATACCCACTTTAGCCGCATTATCGATTCCGTCACGGAACGGGAAGAACGCATCCGATGCCATGACCGCACCTTGAACCTGCAGGCCAGCATGTTCAGCCTTGATTGCAGCAATGCGTGCGGAGTTCACACGGCTCATCTGGCCGGCGCCGACACCGATGGTCTGACGGCCCTTGGCGTAGACGATGGCGTTGGATTTGACGAACTTGGCCACTTTCCAGGCGAATATCAGGTCGTCGATCTCTTGCTGGGTCGGTGCACGCTTGGTCACCACTTTCAGGTCTGCGGCAGTGATCATGCCGATGTCGCGGCTCTGTACCAGCAGGCCACCGGTAACACGCTTGTAGTCCCAGGCCGCAGCACGTTCAGCCGACCACTCGCCGCAGGCCAGCAGGCGCACATTGGCTTTGGCCGCGACCACGGCGCGGGCTTCGTCGCTGACGCTCGGGGCGATGATGACTTCGACGAACTGACGCTCGACGATGGCCTTGGCGGTTTCGGCATCCAGCTCGCGGTTGAAGGCGATGATGCCGCCGAAGGCCGACTCGGTGTCAGTGGCGTAGGCCAGTTCATAGGCCTGGCGGATGCCGCCTTCGGCGTCCGGGCTGACCGCCACGCCGCACGGGTTGGCGTGCTTGACGATGACGCAGGCCGGCTTGACGAAGCTCTTCACGCACTCCAGTGCGGCGTCAGTATCGGCCACGTTGTTGTACGACAGTTCTTTGCCCTGCAGTTGCACGGCGGTCGCGATGCCGGCTTCGGCAGGTTTGGCTTCGACATAGAACGCCGCGCTCTGGTGCGGGTTCTCGCCGTAGCGCATTTCCTGGGCCTTGACGAACTGGCTGTTGAAGGTGCGCGGGAATTCGCTGCGACCTTCGGTACTCAGCGTTTCAGCCGCCTGGTTAACGGTGCCCATGTAGTTGGCGATCATGCCGTCGTAGGCGGCAGTGTGTTCGAACGCCTTGAGCATCAGGTCGAAACGCTGGGCGTAGGTCAGGCCACCGGCCTTGAGGCTTTCCAGCACCTGGCCGTAGTCGCTGGCGTTGACCACGATGGCCACGTCTTTGTGGTTCTTGGCTGCCGAGCGAACCATGGTCGGACCGCCGATGTCGATGTTCTCGATGGCGGTCGGCAGGTCGCAGCCAGGCTTGGAGATGGTGGCTTCGAACGGGTAGAGATTGACCGCGACCAGGTCGATCGGCTTGATCCCGTGTTCGGCCATGATGGCGTCGTCGGTGCCGCGACGACCGAGGATGCCGCCATGGATTTTCGGGTGCAGGGTCTTGACCCGGCCGTCCATCATTTCGGCAAAACCGGTGTAGTCGGCAACTTCCACCGCAGCAACGCCGTTGTCCTGGAGCAGCTTGAAGGTGCCGCCGGTGGACAGGATCTCGACGCCAAGCTGTTGCAGCTCACGGGCGAATTCAAGGATCCCGGTCTTGTCGGAGACGCTGATCAAGGCGCGGCGGATCGGCAGGCGGGTAGTCTGGTCGGTCATTTCAGATTCCATAACGCGGTGGAGTCAGCAAAAAAGGCGACCTCATCGAATGGGAGCCGCCTTTTCTGGTTTGGATGCTTGCTTACAACAAATCGTACTGCTTCAGCTTTTTGCGCAAGGTGCCGCGGTTGAGTCCGAGCAGCTCGCTGGCCTTGGTCTGGTTGCCCTTGACGTAGTTCATTACGCTTTCGAGCAACGGCGCTTCGACTTCCGAGAGCACCAGGTTGTACACGTCCGTGACGGCCGCGCCCTCAAGATGGGCGAAATAGTTGTGCAGCGCCTTTTCCACACTGCCGCGAAGGGTCTGACCCTCTTCGCTCGGTGTATTCAGGTGCTGTTTCAGGTTGACGTTGTCGCTCACGGGCGTTGTTCCACTCACTAAAGTCTCGGTCATCATCGTCATGCGGCCACCCCTGGTCCGTCCTCTGTCTCAAGGCTCTGTTCACGTTCGCGGAAAAAGCCGCGAACGTTGGCGCACTGCGCTTGCGTATCTTCCAAACGATTGAACTGGGCGCGAAACTCCTTGGCGCCCGGAAGCGTTGCCAGGTACCAGCCGACATGCTTGCGGGCGATGCGTACGCCCATCACATCGCCATAAAAGGCGTGCAGCGCGGCCAGGTGCTCCAGCAGAATGCGTTCCACTTCTTGCAACTGCGGCGCCGGCAAGTGTTCGCCGGTGCGCAGGTAATGCTCGATCTCGCGAAAGATCCACGGCCGCCCCTGGGCGGCCCGGCCAATCAACAGTCCGTCGGCCCCGGTCGCCTGAAGCACGGCCCGAGCCTTTTCTGGCGAAGTGATATCGCCGTTGGCAAATACCGGAATCGACACCGCCTGCTTGATAACCGCGATGGTGTCGTACTCGGCGTCGCCGGTGTAAAGGTCGGCGCGGGTGCGTCCATGTACCGCCAGTGCCTGGATCCCGGCCTGCTCGGCAATCTTTGCCACGGTCAGGCCGTTCTTGTTCGCCCGGTCCCATCCTGTGCGGATTTTCAGCGTGACCGGTACATCCACGGCGGCAACTACCGCGTGGAGGATCTCGCTGACCAAGGCTTCATCTTTCAATAAAGCAGAGCCTGCAGCTTTGTTGCAGACTTTTTTTGCCGGGCAGCCCATGTTGATGTCGATGATCTGTGCACCCGCCTCGACATTGGCCCGGGCCGCAGCTGCGAGCATCTGCGCGTCACCGCCGGCGATCTGTACCGAGCGCGGCTCGGGATCACCCTGGTGAATCATGCGCAGACGCGACTTGCGGCTGTTCCACAGGCTCATGTCGCTGCTGACCATCTCCGACACCACCAGGCCTGCACCCATTCGTCGGCACAGCTGACGAAATGGCTGGTCCGTGACCCCGGCCATCGGCGCGAGGATCAGGTTGTTCTGCAGTGTGTATGGGCCGATGCGTACCGCCGACATAGGAGTTCCCTGTTGTGGGGCCGGATCATTAGAGTTCGAAAAAGGGTGGGCATGATACCCGCTCTCGGTGACCGGATAAAGATGGATTTGGATAAAATCTGAACAGTTGGCTTGCTGCTGCAAGCTATAAGCTTCAAGCTGCAAGTAAAAACGGATCAGTGCACGCTCTGCGTTTTCTTATGGCTTGAAGCTTGCTGCTTGCAGCTCACCGTCTATTCGGGGGAGCGGAAGCTCAGGCTGTAATTGACCGCCTTGGGCCCTGGATCGAGGATGTCCAGGGCGATGTGGATCGGCACCTGGCTGGGCATTTCACCCTTACCGGCCAGTTCGCCACTGAGATATTCGGCGGGTTTGAAGCGCCGACTGGCGATCAGTTGGCCGTTGAGGTCGGCAAAGCGCAGTTCCAGCAGCGGGAACGGCTGGGTGAACGGTGCGCGGTTGTAGATGATCGCGTCGACGATCAGAGCACCGTTGAAATCCGGGTGGCTGCGCACTACCAGGTTGCTGCTCTTGATCCGGGCAATATCGACGCGCGAAGGTACATTGCAGCCTACCTGCGGGCAAATCTGCTGGAACCAGGGGCGATACTGGTCCTGGCGGGCCAGTTCGTCAAAGTGATACCAGATGTACTGGCCCGCCAGCGCGGCGGCGGCCAACAGCACCAGGAAAATCCACAGCAGGCGTTTACCCCAGTGGGTCTTGGGTTTTTTCCAGTCCAACTGCAGCGGGTCGTCGACCAGGTCGAGCAGCGGCTCCTTGCGTGCCGGGCGGCTGGAGACCGGGCCCAGGCCAGGTTCACGGCGCTCTTCCTGATCATTCCGGGGGGCGTCGAGATCGTCATCCGGTTCTTTTGCCGACAGGCGCTCGCCCGATACAGCCTCAAGGTCAGCCACTATTGGCTGCGGATGATGCGGCAAATCGTCGAGATCGTCGTCGAGAACCTGCGGATCCAGCGACAGCGAAGGCTCGGTGCGCTCGCCCGGCGCCGGTGCAAGGTCCAGAGGCTCCTGCTCGACCAGCGGCGGCTGCGGCTCATCAAGGACTTCGTCCAGTGTGTCACGCTCGCTGGACGGAGTGCTGAACAGGCTGTCGGGCCAGTGCTGGTCGTCGTTTTCCGGCTCGTCGCGGTGGGCGCTGAGGCTGTCTTCACGAGGGGCGCTGGCCTTGAATTCAGTGACCGGCTGAATTTCACGCTGCTCCAGACGCGCCAGTTCTTGATCCAGGTCGAGCTGGTCGAGGTCCAGTTCGGTGGTGCTCCATGCGTGCTGACTGACCGGCGCCACCGGTTCCGGCGCGGGTGGCTCAGAGGTCGTTGGCTCGGCGGCGGGCTGCTGTGCCGCGCTTTGCTCCAGTAACTGCTTGGCGGCGTTGAACACCTGCAGGCAGGCGCCGCAACGCACTACGCCGCGCGCCACGCTCAACTGATTGTGGCTGACGCGAAAGCTGGTCTGGCAATGCGGGCACTGAGTGACGAAACTGTCGGTCATGCGGCGGTCCGGGTTATACAGATAGTTATTCTAGGCGCAGTTAACGGCGGCGACCACTGATGCGTACCCAGCCGTCACGAACGCAAATGGGGTCCAGCTCGAAGTCCTTGGCGTAGGCCGCTGCGACCTCTTCGCCCTGTTCGGCGAGGATCCCCGACAGTGCCAGCAGGCCACCCGGGCGCACCAGCCCGGACAGTTGTGGGGCCAGCGAGACCAGCGGACCAGCCAGGATGTTGGCAACCAGCACATCAGCCTGCATCGCCGGCATGTGTTCAGGCAGGTACAGGGCAAATTTATCGTCGGCGATGCCATTGCGCCCGGCATTGTCGCGAGAAGCTTCCAGGGCTTGCACATCAATATCGGTGCCGACCGCTTCATGGGCGCCGAGCAGCAGAGCGGCAATCGCCAGAATCCCCGAGCCGCAGCCGAAGTCGAGCACGTGCGTGTCTTTCAGGTCCTGACCATCCAGCCATTCCAGGCACAGGGCGGTGGTCGGGTGGGTGCCGGTACCGAACGCCAGGCCCGGGTCGAGCAGCAGGTTGACGGCGTCAGGCTCCGGTGCGGCATGCCAGCTCGGTACGATCCACAGGCGTTGACCGAAACGCATCGGCTGGAAGTTGTCCATCCAGCTGCGTTCCCAGTCCTGGTCTTCGATGACCTCGGCCTGGTGTTCCGGTAGTGCGGCACCGGTCAGCAACTGCAGGTGAGCGAACACCGCAGCGGCGTCGGTATCGGCTTCGAATAACGCCAGCAGGTGGGTGTGCGACCACAGCGGGGTGGTGTTGAGGTCCGGTTCGAAGATCGGCTGATCCTCGGCATCCATGAACGTAACGGAAACCGCGCCTACTTCGAGCAGAGCGTCTTCATAGGTTTCGGCTTGTTCCGGGCTGATAGCCAGACGTACTTGCAGCCAAGGCATGGCGGGCACCTTTGGGAAATCTACAGGGGCAGCCCAAGGCTGCGCGAAGCGCGCAGTTTACGCCAGGTGGAGGGCAAAGTGGACAGTTCCCGGTGCTTGTCGCGGGGCAAGCATTATTTACCACCTTGACGCAGGTGGCATCGCGCAGTGTGACGCTTCTTTGAATCCATGGAGCAACGCAATGAACGACGTTACCGAGCCGGTTATCGAGCCGGGCGATACTGAACCGGCTAGACAGCTGCTGCCTGCCCTTGAGCGATTGAATGAATGGAGTGTCGCATTCAAGGCCAGGCTGGACAGCCAAACCACTTTCCTGGACTTGCTTGAAGAGTCTTTGCTTGTCGAACTGCGAACTTACTACAGCGACGATGTCGATCCGCGCTTCATCCGCGACATGCTTGATGCTGCACTACAGCGGCGGATCAGTGGCCAGGTGCAGGGCTATGACCCGCAGGTGCACGCGCCCTGGCATCCTGACGATGCCAAGCCCCGGGAGATTCCTGAAGAGCGCCGGGAAACCATGTTGCAACTGGTGGAAGGTCTGGCGAGCGGGATGCTCAACCACTATCAGGATTACCTTGCGCGTCATTGGCATTCAAGGCCGGCATCGCTGCGCGACGGTGATGCCTATGACGCGCTGGTGCGTCAGCGTATCAAGGAGCACCACGATGCCTTGGGGGCCTTGTTTGAGCCAAAAAGCCTCGAAGGGGTGACGGTTGAGGCGCTTCGGGCGCTGATTGAAGCCTACCAGGCTGCCTGGTATACGCAGTCGTCCCTGCTCGCCGTCAGTTCTCAGCAAGAGCGCAAGGCCATCGACAAGCTGGGGCGAATGCATTTGCCGGATTGGGTGAAATTGCTTGATGAGGCGACCCGCTCGTCGATACAGGAGCGTTATGAGGTCAAGGAGGGGGCGCGCGAGCATGTGCAAGGGCTGCTTGGTGATGCGCTATCGTTGCATTCTCATGCGCGACGCTGCGCTCGGGACCATTTGCGCGAACATCTGAATCGCGAGATGGAACCAGACCTTATCTATGTAACGCGTCGTTTGAAAGATGTTGAAGGCGCCCAAGAGGAGAAGCTCACGCTGACCGAGGTGGTGGCGCAAGGTCCGATCGAAGTCGCGCAGCTGTATCTGCCGCTTGAGATCAGTGGCCCTGTGCAGCACTACCGGATGCCAACTGCCGAGCAGGTTGGGCAGTTACTGAAAACGGTGGATGCCCCTGCGAGTTACCTTCAGTCATTGATCGACTGTCAGCAGCGCGATGACGTCAGGCAGGCGATGTTCGATGTCTACGACAGCCGATTGCAGCACAGTGCCCTGGTCGCTCGCAGTGCCGGTCATCTCAGTGAGCAGCACTACGAAAAAATTAGTGCGTTATGGGCGGGCCAAGCCAGTGACGTCGAGGTGTGTGCCGTAGCGCCTGTCAATCAGAGTGTGTGCAGCGACCTGCTGCTGTTCTATCGCGAGGGTGAGGCCGGTTCGGTTGAAGAGCTGGTTCTGTATGCTCCGGACAGGTTGTCTGGTCAGGAGTGGATCGAGCTCGTTTCGCTACGCGCGCTCAGCGCAGAGATTGGCGGCTGGCTGAAAGCCGAGTCGGGTCGTCAGTATTTGCTCAGGCAGCTGGCGCAATACAGTCGCAAAAGCGCTGAAGAGCAGATGGTCAAAGCTGTGCAAAAGCCGTCCGAATGGCGTCTGGATCTGGATGTCCGCGAACAAGCGAAAGGTTATGCGGCATGTATCGAGCAAGGTGTGGCCATGCGTCTGGCTGCTTGGCAAGTCGACGTCGAGCAATCCACGTCACCGCGCTGGTACAGCCAGCTGATCATCGAAGAGCGACGCGCGATTGGATATGAGGTTCGGCAAGCCAGCATTTACGAAAAGATTTTTCTAGCGGAACTGGGCGGCTATGAATCTTTCCAGGATTTTGCAAAGCGTACGATCAGCGAAGCGATCCAGCCCTACCTGATGGCAAATGACATCAAGGAGTCCGTTGATCCGCAGTCCATTCTCATTGACTACAGTTCGACGCTGGCCGACGGCAAATCGCAGGTTGTCAATCTTGTGGATCTGGTCTGCTATGGGTACGACGACAATTCGGGCATCGACCATCCCAACAAGGGCGTCCGCTCCGCTGTCGGGCAAGACCTGAGCCGACTGCGAAGTGCTGAGCTTGCGAGGTATGCACGCCGGGCCTATGTGGGTGAGAAATACATCAACGCTATTCGTGCAGAATTCCTGGCCCAGCATTCACCGGCGTATCGTAAGCGGCAGCAATTGTTTGCTCAGGCACTGGAGAGGGCCATGTACCGCGATGTGCGCATCGCGCATGGTAGCGAGCAGATCAGTGTTGAGGTGTTCAAGCGACTGACGGGCATGGTGGCGATTCTGGGCCGTACGATTAATGCCCCTAAGGTCACGTCCAATGCCGAGGATGTTGCATCGACGGATGGTGTGTTCAGGCTTTCGGTCGATGGCCATTCTGTCCTGGGTGCTTACGTATTCCGCTACTTCGAACAGGCGACTGCGCAGGACTGGGTGTATACGCCCGGGGCGCCGGACGGCATCTTGATCCGTCGCTACGAGGATCTGAACCAGGCGGCGGCAGATGTGCTGCATGACTACCTGCTCAAACGCGTCGCGTTGGTTGCCCAGGAGCGTGTTCGCACCTGGTTGATCGCGTTGGCCGCTGGTGGCAAACATCGCGACGCCTTGCGAGGGGGGCGCCAGGTCATCACGCTAGCCGGAGAGTACGACGCGTACATTGAGCACGCCTTGACTGATGTCGATGACGCGACCAACAGTCGGGCCGAAGTGATCAAAACACAGGTGTTCAAGGGGGTCACCTATTCGTTGCCGCTGTTCATGGTTTTCCCGCCGTTTGCAGTCCTTTTGGGCGGCTATTTCGTCGTCGAGCCCCTACGCGAGGCTATCATCGCCCACACCAAGGGTGATTCCGCCAAGGCGCTGTCACATTGGCTGGAAGCATCCTGGGCGACGTTGGGGCTTGTGGTCAGTGTGCCGGGGGTAAGTCTTCGGGGAGCCAAGCCTCTGTTCAATCAGATGCGCGAACTGCTCGTGCCCCCTCGTGGCCCTGGTCATCGTGCAGCATCGCTACCACGCTCGATGAAGTTCAGGAAGGAATGGGCCGTCGAGCGTCCCGGGAATCTGCAGGAGGTCACCGAAGACGGTGTATGGAAAGGGACGTTCCGTAGCGACAAATCCGGCGCCGAATACTTTGTTCGAGACCGTGGCAGGTACTTCAAGGTGGTCTTGGACGCAAACCATGGTACGTTGCGTGTGGTGAAGGCCAACAGGCCGCACAGTTATCACCGTGAGGCCATCGTCCGTACCGCGGATGGTCGCTGGGTGCGCAACGACACTGGCGTGAGGGGTGGAAACCCGACGGAGGACCTTGGACAGATTACGCAGTTGCGCCAGGTCAGCCGCGGCAATGGCCAGCCGGTACCGGAGCGGGGCGCAATGCAGGGCGAGGCCGTGGTGGCCAATTTCAATGCCAATAGAGCGGACAATTATCTGTATTCGCTCAATGCGCAGACCTGTGTGGTGGTCTCCCTGTACAACCCTGCCACTCGAGCCGGGGCGGTCATCCACTTCGATCACAATATTCGGCGCCTCATCGAAAGCACGGTGCGCGACGTCCTGGCGCGCCTAGGGACGGTCGATGCCGCCCGGCCGATCCGCACTGTCATGGCCGGTGGCGACTGGTTGACCGGGGCGGATATCGGTGGACCTGTCAGCTCCGTGCTGCGGCGTAATAATTTGGTACCGAGCTGGGAGCATTGGTCGTACTCCTCTTGCTGGGGCAATACCTATGGCCTGACTTTGGACCTGCAAACCGGGGTTACTAGCGTCTACAAGACTCCGCAGAGTCTGGTGATGGAGCTCTATAGTCCGATACTGGCCAGAGCCCGATTCAATGCGCCAGGCCTGCCAGGGCGGGCTCAGAGCTTTATGAGTCGATTCCGGAAAGAGCCATTGCGGGAGGGATCCAGAGGGGTTTGGCTCGATTCGTTGGGGCGGCCGGCAACTGCGTCGGAGATTAACCAGCAGTCTTTCACGGTAGTTGATGTCACCTGATCGGCAACGGCGGGTGTGACATCGCGCATACCGATAAAAATGAAAACCCCGGCACTTGGCCGGGGTTCTCATTTCACTCCAAAATCACTCCTGGCTAGCCAGTTTGTGTTCCAGATAGTGAATGTTGACGCCACCTTTGCAGAAACCTTCATCACGCACCAGGTCGCGGTGCAGCGGGATGTTGGTCTTGATACCGTCGACGACGATCTCGTCCAGGGCATTGCGCATGCGGGCCATGGCTTCGTCACGGTCTTTGCCGTAGGTGATCAGCTTGCCGATCAGCGAGTCGTAGTTCGGCGGTACCGCATAGCCGCTGTACAGGTGCGAATCGACGCGAACGCCGTTGCCGCCTGGGGCGTGGAAATGCTTGACGGTGCCTGGGCTCGGGATGAACTTCTTCGGGTCTTCGGCGTTGATCCGGCACTCCAGCGAGTGACCACGAATCACCACGTCATCCTGAGTGAACGACAGCTTGTTGCCAGCGGCGATGCTGAGCATCTCCTTGACGATGTCGATACCGGTGACCATCTCCGAAACCGGGTGCTCCACCTGAACACGGGTGTTCATTTCGATGAAGTAGAAACGGCCGTTTTCGTAGAGGAACTCGAAGGTGCCGGCGCCGCGGTAGCCGATATCGATGCACGCCTTGACACAGCGGGCGAAGACTTCCTGACGGGCTTGTTCGTCGATGCCAGGTGCTGGCGCTTCTTCCAGAACCTTCTGGTGGCGGCGCTGCAGCGAGCAGTCACGGTCACCCAGGTGCACGGCGTTGCCCTGGCCGTCGGACAGGACCTGGACTTCCACGTGACGTGGGTTGGTCAGGAACTTCTCGAGGTAGACCATCGGGTTGCCGAACGCCGCACCGGCTTCGCTGCGGGTCAGCTTGGCCGAAGCGATCAGGTCTTCTTCCTTGTGCACAACGCGCATGCCGCGACCACCACCGCCACCGGCGGCCTTGATGATCACGGGGTAGCCGACTTCGCGGCCAATGCGCAGGGCTTCTTCTTCGTCTTCCGGCAGCGGGCCGTCGGAGCCCGGCACGGTCGGAACACCGGCCTTGATCATCGCGTCCTTGGCCGAAACCTTGTCGCCCATCAGGCGGATGGTGTCAGCTTTCGGGCCGATGAAGGCAAAGCCGGAGTTCTCGACCTGCTCGGCGAAGTCGGCGTTTTCCGCGAGGAAGCCGTAGCCTGGGTGAATGGCGGTAGCGCCGGTCACTTCGGCAGCGGCAATGATCGCCGGAATGTGCAGGTAGGACTGGCTGGCCGAAGCCGGACCGATGCAGACCGACTCGTCTGCCAGGCCCAGGTGCATCAGTTCGCGGTCAGCCGTGGAGTGTACGGCGACGGTCTTGATGCCCAGCTCTTTACAGGCACGCAGGATCCGCAGGGCAATTTCCCCACGGTTGGCAATCAGGACTTTTTCCAGCTTCGCAGACATCGTTGGCTCTCCGCGGTTCAAACGATGGTGAACAGCGGCTGGTCGAACTCAACCGGCTGACCGTCTTCTACCAGGATGGATTCGATCACACCGCTGGTTTCAGCTTCGATGTGGTTCATCATCTTCATGGCTTCGACGATGCACAGGGTGTCGCCTTTCTTCACGGTCTGGCCGACTTCAACGAAGGCTGGCGAGGATGGCGAGGCTTTGCGGTAGAAGGTGCCGACCATTGGTGAACGGGCAACGGTGCCGTTCAGTTTTGGCGCGGCTGGCGCTTCGGCAGCAGCAGGTGCGGCGGCTGGAGCAGCTACTGGAGCAGCGGCGGCAACTGGCGCCGGCGCGTAGTACTGTTGGGCCGGGGTCTTGCTGTGACGGCTGATCCGTACGGATTCCTCGCCTTCCTTGATCTCCAGCTCGTCGATGCCAGACTCTTCCAGCAGTTCGATCAGTTTCTTGACTTTACGGATATCCATTAATCATCAACTCCCAAGGTTCGGTCAGGGGCGTAAATATAAAAACGTGTTAGCAAACGTTTCTTGTGAGCCCCGGCCCGTAGGCCAGGTTCTCGTCATCAGGGCTTTGCGTTAGCAGCCAGGTGTTCCAGGGCAGACTCCAGGGCCAAGCGGTAACCGCTGGCGCCCAGGCCGCAGATCACCCCTACAGCGACATCGGAAAAGTAGGAGTGATGGCGAAAAGGTTCACGCTTGTGCACGTTGGACAGGTGCACTTCGATGAATGGGATGCTCACTGCCAGCAATGCGTCACGTAATGCGACACTTGTATGCGTGAAAGCCGCCGGATTGATCAGAATGAAGTCGACCCCTTCGCCGCGCGCGGCATGGATACGGTCGATCAATTCATACTCGGCATTGCTTTGCAGGTACTGCAGGTGATGGCCGGCAGCACGGGCGCGCTGCTCCAGGTCCTGGTTGATCTGGGCCAGGGTGACGGCGCCATAGACGCCCGGCTCGCGGGTGCCGAGCAGGTTCAGGTTGGGGCCGTGCAGCACCAGTAGCGTAGCCATCTGTGGTTCCTTTTATCGTTAGGCACAAACGTTGCACGGCGACTATGCCGTAAACCGGCGGGCAGTGTCCAGTTGCCCGCAATAGCCAGCACGATGACCGAGATTCACGCCAAATATGTGACTAATTTATCAAATTCGGTCATCGATGATAGCTTTTCAGCGGCCAGAAGAAGTTATAGACCCAGTTCGGCGCGAATGCGCGTCAGATGCTCGGCAAATTCGCCGGCGTTTGTCTCACCTACCACGCGAACGCCGGTTTTTTCGCTGCCGTTCGCGGCAAAGAACAACAGCGCAGGCGGACCGAACAGCTGATAGCGGTCGAGCAGGGCGCGCTGTTCGGCGTTGCTTTCGGTGATATCGAAGCGCAGCAATTTGTAGCCCTCAAGCTGACGCTGGACTGCAGGGGCGCTCAGTACCTCGTGCTCGATGACCTTGCAACTGATGCACCAGTCGGCATACCAGTCCAGTACCACCGGTTGTCCATCGGCCTTGGCCTGGGCCAGGGCATTGTCCAGCGCGGCGGGGGTGGTTACGGTCTGCCAGGTGCTTTCGGACTTGGTCTGGGCGTTGCTCGCACCATTTGATACGACGGCCCGAGGCAACGGGCGCAGCGGGTCGGTCTGGCCGCTCAGTACGCCAAACCAGCAGGCCAGGGCGTAGACCAGCAGCAACAGGCCGAGCAATTGCGCCAGACGCTGCAGGGTGGTTTTCACCGTGAACTCCAGGGCGCCGAGGAATACCGCCACACCCGCACTCAACAGGCCCACCAGCAACAGTGTGACCTGCCCGGGCAAAACCCGGCTAAGCAGGCCGATAGCCAGGCCCAGCAGCAGTACGCCAATTGCATTCTTCACCGTCACCAGCCAAGGGCCGCTTTTTGGCAACCAGGCTGCACCACCGGTGGCCACCAGCAGCAATGGGGCACCCATGCCCAGGCCCAGAGTAAACAGTTTCAACGCGCCACCCAGGGCATCACCACTGGCGCTGATATACAGCAGCGCGCCGGCTAACGGTGCCGACACACAGGGCGATACCAGCAAGCTTGAGAACACTCCGAGAATTGCCGCGCCGAGCAGCGAACCGCCTTTGGTCTGGCCGACCAGGCGCTCCAGACGATGGCTGATGGCATGAGGCAGCTTCAATTCGAACAGGCCGAACATCGCCAGGGCAAACAGGACGAAAAACAGCGAGAACGGCACTAGCACCCAGGCTGACTGCAGGCGTGCCTGCAGGTTCATGCCTGCGCCGAACAGGCCCATCAGTGCGCCGAGCAGGGCGAAGCAGGCCGCCATCGGCAGCACGTAAGCCAGCGATAGGCTGAAGCCGCGCAGGCCACCGACCTGGCCACGCAGGACCACACCGGAGAGGATCGGCAGCATCGGCAGCACGCAAGGGGTGAACGTCAGGCCGACACCGGCGAGAAAGAACAGCAGCAATTCTTTCCAGGTCCAGACCTTTGCCGTTATTCCTGGTGCATTGCTGGCTGAAGCGACACTGTTGCCGTCGATACTCAGGCGCTCGGTTTCCGGCGGGTAGCACAAGCCTTTATCGGCACAGCCCTGGTAACCCACCAGCAGGGTGAAGGCGCGTGAGTCATTGGCCGGGCGCGGGATGTCGATGTCGAGGATGCCGTGGTAGACCTCGACGTCGCCGAAGAACTCGTCGTGCTTGGCTTCGCCTGGTGGGATCTGTGCAGTGCCCAGGGCGATGTCGGCCGGTTCGGTACGAAAATGCAAGCGATGGCGATACAGGTAATAGCCATCAGCAGCGACGAAGCGCAGCTTGATGGTTTGCGCATTGCTCTGAATCACGCTGAGTTTGAATGCTTCGTGCACCGGCAGGAAGTCGGCACTGTTGTTCAGCGACGAGGCGCCCAGGGTGGCGCTGGGACGGTTGTCGAGCAGGCCGGCGCCGACGGCGGGCAGGGCCAGAAGCAGGAAAACTAGGCAAAGCAGGCGGCGCATGGCGGTCTCGCTGTACAGAAGTGCCTGCATGATAACCCAATCGCGGGTCAAGCCCGCTCCCACCGATTGGTATGGCCCGGTGGGAGCGGGCTTGCCCCGCGATTGGGACTCAAACCCGAAACGCCCGCACCGCCGTATTCAACTCGCCCCCCAGCCTGAGCAACTGCTCGCCCTGCTCGCGGCCTTCACCGATACGCTGCAAGTTGTCTTCACCCAGGTCATGAATCCGCTCGCTGTGGTCACGAATCTCGCTCACCGCTCCGCTTTGCTGGGCGGTGACGTCGGCAATCCGTACCGCCGTGGCGGAGATGGTCTGGATCGCTGCAACGATTTCATCCAGCGCACCGTCGGCGGCTTGAGCCTTATCGGCGGTTGCCTCGGCATGCTCAAGTTGCGCACGCATGCCCTCTACAGACTCGCGTGCGGCTTGCTGCAGGCGGCCGATCAAGGTCTGGATCTCGCCGGTGGCACCCGTGGTGCGCTGAGCCAGCGAGCGTACTTCTTCGGCCACTACGGCAAAGCCACGGCCCATTTCCCCGGCGCGCGCGGCTTCAATCGCGGCATTCAGAGCCAACAGGTTGGTTTGCTCGGCAATCGAGCGAATGACCGTGAGCACACCGCCGATGGTGGCCGACTCTTCGGCCAGTTGTTCGATCATCTGGGCATTGCCTTGCACTTCATCGACCAGTGCGCGCAAGCCGGTCAGGCTCTGGCCAATCACCGCCTGGCCTTGTTCCACCGCGCGTCCGGCATCGCGGCTGGCATCGGCGGCCTGACTGGCATCGCCGGCTACCTGCAGGATGGTTGCTTCCAGCTCGCCCAGGGCATCGCGGATCTGTGCGGTATCACCGGCCTGACGTTCGGCGCCTTTATGCAGGGCGCCGCTCATGTCGGCCAGGGCATGACTGCTGCCTGCCACCTGTTCGGCATTGCTGCGGATGGTCCCGACCAGTTCCACCAGGTACAGGCGCAGGCGGTTGAGTGAGTCCTGGATGTCATGCACTTCACGGTTGCTTTTGCCCAAGGCAATGGCTTGGCCGAAGTCACCTTCGGCCCAGCGTGAAAGCGCTGGTGCCAGGTTGGTCAGCACCCGTGCCAGGCGTCGCTGCAAGGTGTCGATGAGCAGGGCGATCAGCAGGATCAGGCCAATCATCAAACCCTGGATCAGGCGCACTTCACCCTGGATCGTGGCGTGCTGGCTGCGCACCAGCGGTTCAAGGGCGGCAATCGCTTGCTGCACGGCGTCAATCTGTTGATGAGTACGGTTGGCCAGTTCGCTGCGACGCTGGATCTGTTCGCGGGTGCGTTGCAGTTCGCCAGGGTAGCGATTGAGCAGGCTGTTCAGTTCCCGTTTGAGTGCGACGCCAGTGTCTTCGGCTTCGCTGTCGCTTTGCGTCTGAAGGCCCATCAGGGCGGCGAAGTCATCGGCATTCGACTCACGGGCGGCGGTGACACCGAGCAGCGGCAGTTCATTGAGCGCCTGGGCCTGGGCGACCATCTGTTGCAGCTCGCGCTCGACCTCATTCGCCAGTTCGCTACGGCCACTGCTGACCAGCTTGTCGCGGGCCAGCGACAGCCGCGAGAGGTGCAGTGCGGCGCGCAACAGCGGCGCGGCATAGCGTCCGGCATCGCCGCTGGTGCTGTTCTGGGCGTAGCTGGCCAGTTGATCGAGGCTTGCGCCCAGCTCGCGTTCAGCCTGGAGCAACAAGGCCTGCGGGTCGCCGGCCAGCTTGCCGGCGGCCAACAGCTCGTTGCCGGCAAACCCTTGCAGGCTGTCCAGGCTTGGGCGTAAGGAGGCGGACAGCGCCGGGGGCAGTTGCTTGAGCTCCTCCTGCAGGGCGCTGGTGGTCTGAACCGCAGTGGCATGGCGCAAGGCGTCGCCGCTGTTGAGGTAATCGAGGATGTTACGGGCCGCCTGGTTCTGAAACTGCTGCGACAGCGACAGGTAGCGCTCCATGATCTGGTAGGGGCGTTCCAGGGCGCGCTGCGACCACCACAGGGTGGCGCCCAGGGCGATACAGACGGTAACCAGCAACAGGGTGTTGAAATTGGTGAGCAGCTTCAGGCGCATGTCCAGGGTCTACCAACGGCCGAATGGTAAGCCCCTGAAGTTATTGCGTTTTTGTGACCAGGTTATGACGAAGTCATGCGTTCGGTTAAATAAAGTGGCACTTTGCCTTAGTCAGCCGGCGCGTTGCACCCGGTTGCGTCCGGCCCCTTTGGCCCGGTACAGGGCTTCATCGGCAGCGGTGGCCATGCTCAGGGCATCGAGCTCATCACTGAGTTGCACCACCCCGGCGCTGAAGGTGCAGGACAGGTCCCGCGGTTGCGCGGGGTAGTTGATCTCGGCAAAGCGACGGCGAATCTCGTCCAGCACTTTGTGCGCCGCTGACAGATCGGTGTTGGGCATGACGATGGCGAACTCTTCACCACCATAGCGGCCGATGAAGTCAGTCTTGCGCAGGCGCTGCTTGAGAAACAACGCCAGGCTCTTGATCACCCGGTCGCCCATGGGGTGGCCATGGCTGTCATTGACCTTCTTGAAGTGGTCGATGTCGAGCATGGCAAAGCTCAGCGGCTGTTCTTCGCGGCGGGCGCGGAAGCTGCAGTCTTCGAGCAGTTGCAGGATATGAGTGTGGTTATACAGGCCGGTCAGGCTGTCGCGGACCATCCGCGCCTTGAGATTGCGCGCACGCGCGGCACGGTTGCGCACTGTGGTGATCAGATGGCGCGAGCGGATCGGCTTGGTCAGGAAGTCATCGCCGCCTTCGCTCATGGCATCAAGCTGCTTGTCCAGATCGTCCTCGGCGGACAGGTAGATGATCGGCACGCTGACGTAGCGGTCATTGTGACGAATCACCTTGGCCAGCTCCGTACCGGTGCAATCGGGCATGTACATGTCGAGGATGATCAGGTCGGGCTGGAAGTCGGCAAGCTCGGCCATGGTGCGGATCGGCTCGGTCAGGGTCCGGGTGACGATGCCGGCACTGTTGAGCAGGCGCTCGGTGTGCATGGCCTGGGCCCTGGAGTCGTCGATGATCAGCACCTTGAAGGGTTCGTACTGGGTGACACTGGTCAACAGCTCGACTTTTTCCAGCAGGCTCGAGGCTTCCAGGGTACCGGTCAGAAACTCCTGGCCGCCAGCACGCACCGCGGCCAGACGCGTAGGCGTGTCGGTTTCATCCAGGCTGAAAAACAGCAACGGCACCCGCTGCTCCAGGCCTTGCTGGGCCTGGGCGGCCAGTTGCAGGCCCATACCGCTGCCGGTGAAATCGACATCCATGACGATGGCCGCTGGCAACCGCTCGCTCATCGAAGCACGAAACGCATCGGCACTGTACAAGGCTTGTACACCGAGGCCGAAGAACTCCAGTTGCTGGGCCAGGCGCTCGGCGCGGTCATGGTCCTGGAGCATGATGTAGACCGGCTTGCGCAAGGGCGGCAGCGGCACCTGCTCAAGCTGGTCGCCCTGGCGCAGGCCGGTGCGTGACAGGCGCTGCATCAACCGGTTGAGTTCGCTGATCAGATGGCTGCTCAAACGCGCGCTGTTGGCTTCGACGGCCTCCAGAGTGTGGCCGATGGCCTCGGCCAGTTCACTGTGCTCAGGTTGTTCGAAGCGTGCGGCGTAGCGCTGTAGACGCAGGTTGGCCTCGCACAGTTCACCCAGATCGCCAGTCGACCACTCGCTGCGCTGCAGGCGCTGCCAGATCTCGAGTATCTGTCGAGCCTGGTGAATCACCCGCTGGGCAAAATGTTGCTTGAGGCGTTCACGATTGGGGTCTTCTGGCTCGGTCATGTCCTGACTACTTATATGGGTGAGGCAGTTCGAGTAATGGCTCTATGCTAGCACCACTTTCTGGACAATCGAGTGTCTTGTATCAATTATCTGTACAGGTTTGTTATTCATTTGCTGACTCGATAGTCGCTTATGCGAACCGACCCGCTTGATTTATAGTGCAGTGATACTTGCCGACCCCGGCAGGCGGCGCACTGTGGAAACTCCGCACCGCGCTGGCACGAAGCCCGGGGGTTGCGGTCGAACCCCTTGAACCGACGTGACAGAAAGGACAACGCCATGCTGGACTGGAAAAACCGTACAGGCAAAGCCGAGGCGCGCGAGCGGGTCGAGCCCCGCAGTGCCGCCACCCGCAGTTACTTCGGCGGATTGTTCTTCAGTCGTGCCCTGGGCACGCTGGTTGGCCTGTACCTGCTGGTGTGCATTGGCCTGGGTTGGTACTGGAGCGCAGAGCCGGACTTGTTCCCGGTGCAGCAGAATGCCCAGGCTGCCGCCGAGAAGACTGGCCAGCAGATGGTCGTTGGCTACACCACCGTGGAAACCCTCAAGACCGTTTCTGGCACCTTGTTGCATAAGCCCGGCGGCTACATTTCCAACGACCGCTTTCCGCCTGGCTTGTGGATGGACAACATGCCCAGCTGGGAATACGGCGTGCTGGTCCAGGTCCGCGACCTGAGCCGGGCATTGCGCAAAGACTTCGCCCGCTCGCAGTCGCAGTCCGCTGAAGACGCGGATCTGGCCAAGGCCGAGCCACGCTTCAACTTCGACAATAAAAGCTGGATCTTGCCGTCGAGCGAGTCGGAGTTCCAGGAAGGCATCAACTCCCTGACCCGCTACCAGAAGCGCCTGGCCTCAGCGGATCAACAAGGCGCGCTGTTCTATACCCGTGCTGACAACCTGAATAACTGGTTGGGCGATGTTGCCACCCGTCTGGGCTCGCTGTCGCAGCGCCTGTCGGCAAGCGTCGGGCGGGTCAAGCTCAATAGCAGCCTGAAGACCGAGACCGTGGTCGCAGGGCAGGCGCCGCAGCTGGATGAAGAAGTGGTCGAAACCCCTTGGCTGCAGATCGACAACGTCTTTTATGAAGCTCGCGGTCAAGCCTGGGCACTGTCGCACCTGCTGCGTGCCATCGAAGTGGACTTTGCCGACGTCCTGGCGAAGAAGAACGCCACCGTTAGCGTGCGTCAGATCATTCGTGAACTGGAGGCCTCTCAGGAGCCGCTGTGGAGCCCGATGGTGCTCAATGGCAGCGGCTTTGGCATGTGGGCCAACCACTCGCTGGTCATGGCCAACTACATTTCCCGTGCCAACGCGGCGGTGATCGACCTGCGCCAACTGCTGTCGCAAGGCTGATCGATGGCCATCTCCAAGCAAGAGGCGGCGCACCGCGCTGCCTCCGATGCCGAGCTGATCGCCTGGGTCGACGAGCACGATCGGTTACTGGGTGTATTGCCGCGCGCCGAACTGCGCGAAAAGGGCCTGATCGGACGCGGCACTTATATTCTGTTGTTCAACTCGGCCGGCGAGTTGTGCGTGCACCGGCGCACCGAGAGCAAGGCCATTTACCCGGGTTACTGGGACGTGGCTGCCGGTGGCATGGTCCAGGCCGACGAAAGCTTTGCCGAGTCGGCTGCCCGCGAACTGGAAGAAGAGCTGGGTGTGACCGGGGTCGAGTTGACCGTTCACGAACGCTTCTTCTTCGATCAGCCCGGTAACCGGCTCTGGTGCGCGGTGTTTTCAGCGGTCTGGGACGGGCCATTGCGCCTGCAGCCCGAGGAGGTCAGCGAAGCCCGCTTCCTGCCGCTCGAGCAGGCCCTGGCCGACAGCCGGCAACAGCCGTATTGCCCCGATTCCCTGGCCGCGTTGCAACGCTATATCGACCGTCGGGCCTGAAGTCGCGAATCCTGTGCAAATTGGCGCAGTTTTGTACTTAGCATCTGCGGAATTTATCGTTACACTGCGCGGCCTTTTAAGGCTGCCGTACCCTGGGTACGGCAGTTGCGCTGCCCCTGCCAGAGTGGGGCTTCGCGGTCGGTACCCTGCCCGGGGCACCGACCAGTTTTTGTCCTCACCGTACGAGGATCAAAAGTGGCCAAAAAAGCCGCATCATTCGCCGCCCTCGGTGGCCTGGTGTTCTCCACTGATGCAGGTCGGCATTGTCCGGACTGCAGCAAACCCATAGATGCCTGCATCTGCAAACAGACGCTCATCCCCGAAGGCGATGGCATTGCTCGCGTGCGCCGCGAAAGCAAGGGCCGTGGCGGCAAGACGGTGACGACCATCAGCGGTGTGCCGCTGCCCCTGGAACAGCTCAAGGATCTGGCCAGCACGCTCAAGCGCCGCTGCGGAACCGGCGGCGCGTTGAAAGACGGGGTCATCGAAATTCAGGGCGATCATGTTGAGCTGTTGTTGGCAGAGCTGATCAAACAAGGCTTCAAAGCGAAAAAGTCCGGCGGTTGAAGACCACGTCGCGATTTTTTGCAATTCGCTTTCTAAACTCGTTCCCGTAGGAAGGGTCTATCCCTGAACACGGAAAATCGTCATTTCCAGGTTTTACACTGCGCTCGCCGTCCGTGGGCCGGTGTTATTCGACTTTTTATATAGGGGACTTCAATGTCCGTACGACGCACACGCAAAGATGATGGCAGCCAATGGACAGTTGCGGACAGCCGCAGTGTTTACGGGATCCGCCATTGGGGGGCCGGATACTTCGCAATCAACGAGGCCGGCCGCGTCGAAGTCCGCCCCAACGGGCCAGGCAGCGCACCGATCGATCTTTACGAACAGGTCGACGAGCTGCGCAAGAGCGGCCTGTCGCTGCCGCTGCTGGTGCGTTTCCCAGACATCCTGCAAGACCGCGTGCGCCAGCTGACCGGTGCGTTTGACGCCAACATCGCGCGCCTGGAGTACCAGAGCCAGTACACCGCGCTGTATCCGATCAAGGTGAACCAGCAAGAAGCGGTGGTGGAAAACATCATCGCCACCCAGAACGTGTCCATCGGCCTTGAAGCCGGCTCCAAGCCCGAGCTGCTGGCCGTGCTGGCGCTGGCGCCAAAAGGCGGCACCATTGTCTGCAACGGTTATAAAGACCGTGAGTTCATCCGTCTGGCGCTGATGGGCCAGAAGCTTGGCCACAACGTGTTCATCGTCATCGAGAAAGAGTCGGAAGTGGCGCTGGTGATCGAAGAAGCGGCCGAGCTCAAGGTCAAGCCGCAGATCGGTCTGCGCGTGCGCCTGTCGTCGCTGGCGTCGAGCAAATGGGCCGATACCGGTGGTGAGAAATCCAAGTTCGGTTTGTCGGCCGCGCAGTTGATCTCGGTGGTCCAGCGTTTCCGTGACGCCGGCCTGGATCAAGGCATCCGTCTGCTGCACTTCCACATGGGCTCGCAGATCGCCAACCTGGCTGACTACCAGCACGGTTTCAAAGAAGCGATCCGTTACTACGGTGAGCTGCGCGCCCTGAACCTGCCGGTCGATCACATCGACGTCGGCGGTGGCCTGGGTGTCGACTATGACGGCACCCACTCGCGCAACGCCAGCTCGATCAACTACGACATGGACGATTACGCCGGTGTCGTGGTCGGCATGCTCAAAGAGTTCTGCGATGCCCAGGGCCTGCCGCATCCGCACATCTTCTCCGAGAGCGGTCGCTCGCTGACGGCCCACCACGCCATGCTGGTGGTGCAGGTTACCGACGTTGAGAAACACAACGACGAAGTACCGGTGATCGACAACAAGGAAAGCCTGCCCGAGACCGTACAGTGGCTGGCCGACCTGCTCGGCCCGACCGATATCGAAATGGTCACCGAAACTTACTGGCGTGCTACGCACTACATGAGCGACGTGGCTGCGCAGTACGCCGACGGCAAGATCACCCTGGCCGAGAAAGCCCTGGCCGAGCAGTGCTACTTCGCCGTGTGCCGTCGCCTGCACAACTCGCTCAAGGCCCGTCAGCGTTCGCACCGCCAGGTGCTGGATGAGCTCAACGACAAGCTTGCCGATAAGTACATCTGCAACTTCTCGGTGTTCCAGAGCCTGCCTGACACCTGGGCCATCGGCCAGGTCCTGCCGATCCTGCCGCTGCATCGCCTGAACGAAGAGCCGATGCGCCGTGCGGTGCTGCAAGACCTGACCTGTGACTCCGACGGCAAAATCAACCAGTACGTCGACGAGCAGAGCATCGAGACCAGCCTGCCGGTGCACGGGATCAACGAGGGTGAGGATTACCTGCTGGGGATTTTCCTGGTCGGTGCCTACCAGGAAATTCTCGGTGACATGCACAACCTGTTCGGTGATACCGACTCGGTGAACATCTACCAGAACCCTAACGGCAGCGTGTACCACGCCGGTATCGAGACCCACGACACCATCGAGGACATGCTGCGCTACGTGCACCTGTCGCCGGAGGAGTTGATGACTCATTACCGCGACAAGTGCGCCAGCGCCAAGATCACCGCGCGTGAGAAGACCCAGTTCCTCGATGCCTTGCGTCTGGGGCTGACCCGTTCGTCTTACCTGTCGAGTTGATGTAATCGCGGGGCAAGCCCGCTCCCACTGGGTGTTGTGTGAACCTGGTGGGAGCGGGCTTGCCCCGCGATGCTTTCAACGACGCACAAACCACCCATCCCGCCGCTGCAACTGCCAGCCCATCACCCCCAGCGTCACCCCGCGCAAGGCCATGAACAGCAGAAAGCCCAGCCACAAGCCATGGTTGCCCAGGTCCCTGGCGGCATAGGCGAGCGGTAAGGCAATCGCCACGCTGAGCAACATACCGTTGCGCATCTCGCGCGCCCGGGTCGCGCCGATGAACAGGCCATCGAGCAAGTAACTCCACACTGCCACCAGCGGCAACAGCGCCAGATAAGGCAGGTACTGATAGGCCGTGGCGCGCACGCTTTCGATATCGGTCTGCAGATTGATAAACAGGTGCCCGCCAAAGACAAACAACACGGCAAAGCCGCTGCTGGCCAGTAGCGACCAGCCGCAGGCCACGGTCAGCGAGCGACGCAAGGCCTGGCGATCACCGGCACCGATGGCATGCCCGCACAAGGCCTCGACCGCATGGGCCAGACCATCGAGGGCATAGGCGCTGAGCAGCAGACCATTGAGCAGCAGGGCATTGGCAGCAACGGTGGCCTCGCCCAGGCGCGCGCCCTGCACGGTGATCAGGAAGAACACCGCCTGCAAGGCCAGGCTGCGGATGAAAATGTCGCGGTTGACGGCCAGCAGCGGCCGCCAGCTTTGCCAGCGCGCCAGCAGGGCCCAGGCAACCTGCCCCGGATAAGCGCGCAAGGCCGGGCGAGTCAGGGCCAGACCGAGCAGGGCGGCACTCCATTCGGCAATCACCGAGGCCCGTGCAGAACCTGTCACACCACAGTCCAGGCCCAGCACAAACCACAGGTTGAGAGCGATGTTGAGCAGGTTGGTGGTCAGCAGAATCGCCAGCGGTGCCCTGGCGTTCTGGGTGCCGAGGAACCAGCCGACCAGGGCGAAACTGGCGAGCGCCGCTGGCAGGCCTAACAGCCGGGTCTGGAAAAAGTCCTGGGTCGATTGCGCCAGCGCCGCCGAGGGCTGCATCAGTTGCAGGGCCAGGTGACTGAAGGGCAGGGCGAGCAGGCCCAGCAGCAATGCGAACAACAGCGCCAGCAACAAGCCCTGCACCAGCACCTGGCGCAAGGCTGCGCCATCGGCACGTCCGGCGGCCTGGGCGGCAAACCCGGTGGAGCCCATGCGCAGAAAGCCCATGACCCAGGCCAGGAAGGTGTACAGGCTGGCGCCCACGGCGACCGCACCCAACTGGTGAGCATGCGGCAGATGGCCGATCACTGCGCTATCGACCAGCGCCACCAGGGGTACGGAAATATTCGAGAGAATCATTGGCGCGGCCAGTGCCCAGACCTTGCGGTGGGTAGGGCGGTCGCGCCAGTCGGTGAACAATCGGGACATGTCGGCTCCAGGCAAGCCGGACATTGTAGCCGCAGCGCACGGAGACGGCCTTGTTGGTATATAGTTCTCCCCTCAGAACCTGCTGCCAAAGAGTTTTTTCCATGCTCAACAAAGGATTGTTGCTGGCCTGCGCGCTGGCCTTGCTCAGCGCCTGCGACTCGTCTGCCCCAGACAAGCCAGCCCCGGCTCCGTCCCCCACGCCTGCACAGACTCAGGAAGCCGCCAAGCCGGCCGGTGAAGACGCCGCGACCCAGGCCAAGCGATTTGCCGGTCGCGAACTGAGCGTGGTGGATGTCTCGGAAGTTCAGGTTGATGGCGCCAGCGCGCTGTCCTTGAGCTTTTCGGTGCCACTGGATGCACAGCAGAATTTTGCCGACCGGGTGCACCTGGTCGATACCGTCAAAGGCAAAGTCGATGGTGCCTGGGAGCTCTCCGACAACGGTATGGAGCTGCGCCTGCGCCACCTCGAACCGCAACGCAAATTGGTGCTGACCATCGATGCCGGCCTGCAGGCCGTTAACGGTGAGCGCCTGGCCGCTGAATCGGTCAGCCGCCTGGAAACCCGTGACATGCAGGCCACCATCGGCTTCGCCAGCCGTGGTTCGCTGCTGCCGACGCGCTTGGCCGAAGGGCTGCCGGTGATCGCCCTGAACGTCAACAAGGTCGATGTCGAGTTCTTCCGCATCAAGCCTGAATCGCTGTCGTCGTTCCTCAGCGCTTGGGGCCGCAACAGCAGCCTGTACTATTACCAGTCGAAAGAAACCCTGGACATGGCCGAACTGGTCTACAGCGGCCGTTTCGACCTCAATCCGGCGCGCAACACCCGTGAAACCGTGTTGCTGCCGATCGCCGGGATCAAGCCGCTGCAAGAGCCGGGCGTGTACCTGGCGGTCATGCGCGCTTCGGGTACCTACGACTATTCGCAACCGGCCACCCTGTTCACCCTTAGCGACATCGGTGTGTCGGCGCACCGTTACCAGAACCGCATGGACGTGTTCACCCAGGGGCTGGAAGGCGGCAAGGCGCTGAGTGGTGTCAATCTTGAGTTGCTCGACGCCGAAGGCCGGGTGCTTGGCCAAGGCAAGACCGACAGCGATGGCCATGCCCAGCTGCCGATGCCACCCAAGGCGGAAACCTTGCTGGCTCACCAGGGCGTGCACACCACCATGCTGCGCCTGAACAGTGCGGCGCTGGACCTGGCGGAATTCGACATCACCGGCCCTCAGGCCAACCCCCTGCAGTTTTTCGTCTTTGGTCCACGTGACTTGTACCGCCCAGGCGAGACCGTGCTGCTCAATGGCCTGTTGCGCGACCAGGACGGTCGCCCGCTCAAACCGCAGCCGGTAACGGTGGAGGTGCGCCGGCCCGATGAGCAAATCAGCCGCAAGTTTGTTTGGGAGCCGGGCAGCAACGGCCTCTACCAGTACCAGTTGCAACTGGCGACTGAGGCCCCGACCGGGCGCTGGCAGTTGTTGTTTGACCTGGGCGGTGGCAAGAAGCAGATCTATGAGTTTCTCGTCGAGGACTTCTTGCCCGAGCGTCTGGCTCTGGAGCTCAAGGGCAGTGCTTTTCCCCTGCGCCCGCAGCAAAGTGTCGAGATTAGCGTCAATGGCCGCTACCTGTACGGTGCCCCGGCCTCGGGCAATCGCTTGAGCGGTCAGGCCTATGTTCGTCCACTGCGCGAAGCGGTGCCGGCGCTTCCAGGCTATCAGTTCGGCGCGATCACCGAACCAGAGTTGAGCCATGACCTTGAGCTGGACGAAGTCACCCTGGATGCCAACGGCAACTCAATCCTGAATATCGAGAGTCAATGGTCCGAAGCCCGCTCGCCGCTGCAACTGACCGTGCAGGCCAGCTTGCAGGAGTCCGGTGGCCGCCCGATTACCCGGCGTCTGGAACAGCCGATCTGGCCGGCTGCGCGTCTGCCGGGCCTGCGCGGATTGTTCGACGGTGAAGAAACCGACAGCGATGGGCCGGTGGAATTCGAAGTGCTGGTCGCCGACCACAAAGGCAACAAGCTGGCGGCCAACGGCCTCAAGGTCCGCTTGATTCGCGAGCGCCGTGATTACTACTGGAACTACTCGCAAAGTGACGGCTGGAGCTACAACTTCAACGAGAAGTTCCTGACCCAGAGTGAAGAGACGGTCAACATCAAGGCCGGCTCGACCGCCAAGCTCACCTTCCAGGTTGAATGGGGCCCGTACCGCGTCGAGGTCGAAGACCCGCAGACCGGTCTGGTCTCCAGCGAGCGCTTCTGGGCTGGCTACCGCGCCCAGGACAATGCCGATGGCGGTGCTGTGCGTCCGGACCAGGTCAAGCTGGCCCTGGACAAACCATCCTACGCCGATGGCGCTACCGCCAACGTTACGGTCACGCCACCTGCGGCCGGTACCGGTTACCTGATGGTTGAGTCCAGTGAGGGGCCGCTGTGGTGGCAGGAGATCGACGTACCCGCCGAAGGCAAGACCTTCGCCGTCAATCTCGACCGCAAGTGGGCGCGCCATGACCTGTATGTCAGTGCGCTGGTGATTCGTCCGGGCGAGCGCAAGGTCAATGCCACGCCCAAGCGGTCGGTCGGTGTGCTGCACCTGCCGCTGGACCGTGCCGAGCGCAAGCTGGCGGTAACCCTCAGCGCGCCGGAAAAGATGCGTCCCAAACAACCGTTGACGGTCAAGGTCCAGGCCCGCAATGCCGATGGTAGTGTGCCGAAGCAGGTGCATGTACTGCTGGCTGCGGTAGATGTGGGCATTCTCAACATCACCGACTACCCGACGCCGGACCCGTTCACCGGCATGTTCGGCCGCAAGGCTTATGGCGCCGACCAGTTGGACATCTATGGCCAGTTGATCGAAGCCGGTCAGGGCCGTCTGGCCAGCCTGGCCTTCGGTGGTGATGCGGCCATGGCCAAGGGCGGCAAGCGACCTAACACCAGCGTCACCATCGTCGCCCAGCAAAGCGCGCCGGTGACCCTCAACGAAAACGGCGAAGGCGAAGCCAGCGTTGATATCCCCGACTTTAACGGTGAGCTGCGTTTGATGGCCCAGGCCTGGACCGATGAGCGCTTTGGCATGGCTGAAGGCAAGACCGTGGTCGCCGCGCCATTGATCGCCGAGTTGTCGGCACCGCGTTTTCTCGCCGGTGGCGACAGTACCACCCTGGCGCTGGATGTCTCGAACCTGTCCGGGCAGGCGCAAAAACTCAACGTGCGCCTGAGCACCGAAGGCCAATTGAGCCTTATGCGCGCAGCCGAGCAGACCCTCGAGCTGACCCAGGGCAAGCGTGTCACCTTGCTGGTGCCGGTGCAGGCCAACGGTGGCCTGGGCCAAGGCAAGGTCAAGGTCGAAGTGCTGGGGCTGAAGCTGCCGGGTGAGACGGCCACGGCCTTCAGCCGCGAATGGACCCTGGGCGTGCGTCCGGCCTACCCGGCCATGCTCAAGCACTACCGGGTGGCGCTCAACGATCAACCGTGGAGCCTGCCGGAGGCTGATCTGGCCGAGTTCGAGCCGGCTGGTCTGGAGGCGATGCTGGCCTTGTCCAGCCGTCCGCCGCTGAACCTGGCCGAGCAGATTCGCGCCCTGGAAGCCTACCCCTATGGCTGCCTGGAGCAGACCACCAGTGGCTTGTATCCGTCGTTGTATGCCGACGCCGCAACTCTCAAGCGTCTGGGCATCACTGGCGAGCCCGCCGAGGTGCGCAAGCGCAAGATCGAGATGGGCATCGAGCACTTACTGGGCATGCAGCGCTACAACGGCAGCTTCGGCCTGTGGAGTTCGGATTCCGAAGAGGAGTACTGGCTGACGGCCTATGTCACCGATTTCCTCCTGCGGGCTCGGGAGCAGGGTTATGCGGTGCCTGCCGATGCCTTGAAGAAGGCCAGTGAGCGCCTGTTGCGCTATCTGCAGGAGCGCAACCTGATCGAGGTCAACTACAGTAACAATGCCGAGCACAGCCGTTTTGCCGTGCAGGCTTATGCCGCGCTGGTGCTGGCCCGTACGCAGCAGGCGCCGCTGGGCGCGCTGCGCAGCCTGTTCGAGCGGCGTAGCGATGCCCGCTCCGGCTTACCGTTGGTGCAGTTGGCCATTGCCCTGGAAAAAATGGGTGACAAGCCCCGCGCCCAGCAAGCCTTGCAAGCGGGCCTGGCCGTCAGTCGCAATGACAAAGACTGGCTAGGCGACTATGGCAGCCCGGTGCGTGACCAGGCCTTGATTCTGGCTTTGCTCGAAGAAAACAACCTGGCCAGCAACCTGCTTGATCAACGGCTGTTCCAGTTGTCCGACCAGGTCGCGGCCAGCCAGTGGTTGTCGACCCAGGAACGCAACGCCTTGTTCCTCGCCGGCCGCGGCTTGCTGAACAAACCGGAAGGCAAGTGGTCGGCGCGTCTGGACAGCGCTGGCGAACTGCGTGACCTGGACAGCGCGCAATCGGGCCTGAAACTGGAAGGGCCACTGCTGGCTTCGCCGCTGACGGTGCAGAATCAGAGCAGCGATACCTTGTACCAGCAACTGACCCTGTCCGGTTACCCACGCTATGCCCCGGCAGCGAGCAACTCGGGCATGAACATTCGTCGTGAGTACCTGGGTTTGAACGGCCAGACCCTGGATATCCGCGCGCTCAAGAGTGGTGACCTGGTACTGGTGCATCTGGCCGTGACCGCCACCACTCGGGTACCGGATGCGCTGGTGGTCGACCTGCTGCCTGCTGGCCTTGAGCTGGAAAACCAGAACCTGGCGCAGAGTGCGGCGAGCCTGGACAACGCCAGCAGCGCGGTCAAACAGTGGCGCGAGTCGATGCAGAACGCCAACGTCGTGCACCAGGAGTTCCGCGATGATCGTTATGTCGCGGCGTTGCCTGTGAACAGCTATGGCACCACGCACTTGCTGTACCTGGCGCGGGCCGTGACCCCCGGTACCTACCGGGTGCCGCCGCCGCAGGTGGAGTCGATGTACCGGCCGAATCTGCAGGCGGTGGGTGAGTCGGCAGGTGAGATGGTGATCAAAGGCCGCTAAAGCTCTGCTGGGGGGATGTGGAAAGTGGGGGCTGGTTTGCCCCCACCGTCAGTGAATGATCCAGCTCAGCACCCACAACCCCAGCAGCAGCCAGATGATGCCGAGGATGATCGAGGCACGCATGAAGGCACGGATGGCCGAGTACAGCAGCATCAAGCCGATGATCAGGGCAACGATGCTGACCAGCGAGGTGTCCATGCCCAATGTGCGCGCCAGGCCATCGATGAAGTTGCCACCGGCACTGGCCAGCAGGTTGAATAACCCGCTCAGAGCGTCGACGACAAAGCGGATCAGTGCCCCCAACGCCTGGCCGAGCCACTCGAAAAAACCTTCTACATGCATAGTTGCTTCCTGATGATCGTATCGGCTCGTTGGCCGTTGCCAAACCTTTGGCTGTGTATTGGCCTGCTCGGTTCCCTGTCCATCGCCAGCGACACGGAGGCCTGATGCCCATCTTAGCTAAACGCCTGCGTGTCGTATCGGCTGTCGTGCTGTTGTGTGGCGCGCTGTTGTGGGCGGCCGACCGTCTGTGGCCTTTGCCGCTGCCAGCCGATGACCTGGCGCGCGTGGTGCTGGCCGAGGACGGCACTCCGTTGTGGCGTTTCGCCGATGCTGATGGGGTCTGGCGTTATCCGGTCAGTGCCGATCAGGTATCGCCGTACTATTTGCAGGCGTTGTTGACCTACGAGGATCGCTGGTTCTACCGGCATCCAGGGGTCAATCCGTTGGCCCTGGGCCGTGCTGCCTGGCAAAACCTGCGCGGCGGGCGGGTGCTGTCGGGCGGCAGTACCCTGTCGATGCAGGTGGCGCGCCTGCTCGACCCGCATTCGCGTACTGTGCCTGGCAAGCTGCGTCAGTTGTGGCGCACTGTCCAGTTGGAGTGGCACCTGAGCAAGGCGCAGATTCTTGAAATCTACCTCAATCGCGCACCTTTCGGCGGTACCTTGCAGGGCGTGGCAGCGGCCAGTTGGGCCTATCTGGGAAAATCGCCACAACACCTGACGCCGTCTGAAGCGGCCATGCTCGCGGTATTGCCCCAGGCGCCAAGCCGCTTGCGCCCGGATCGTCACCCGGCACGCGCGCAGGTGGCCCGCGACAAAGTGCTCAAGCGCCTGGCCGAGTACCAGGTATGGCCAGAGCAACGCGTCATTGAGGCCATGCAGGAGCCATTGTTACTGGCACCACGTCAGGAGCCTGCGCTGGCGCCGCTGCTGGCGCGACGCCTGAACCGGCCACACAGTCCGCCGCTGATTCGCACCACTGTCGATGCCGCGCTGCAGCGGCGCCTGGAAGACTTGCTGCTCGGTTGGCGCGCCCGGCTGCCCGAGCGCACCTCGGCGGCGATCCTGGTGGTGGAGGCGCAGACCATGGCGGTACGCGCTTACCTTGGCTCGGTCGATCTGAATGATGAGCGCCGTTTCGGGCATGTCGACATGATCACCGCGCTACGTTCCCCCGGTTCGACCCTCAAGCCTTTTCTCTATGGCATGGCCATGGACGATGGCCTGATTCATTCCGAATCCTTGCTGCAGGATGTGCCCAGACGCTACGGCGATTATCGGCCGGGGAACTTCTCCATGGGCTTCAGCGGCCCGGTGGCGGCCAGCTCCGCCTTGGCGCTGTCGCTCAATCTGCCTGCGGTGCAGTTGCTTGAAGCCTATGGTCCCAAGCGCTTTGCCGCGCAAATGCGCAATGGCGGCGTGCCGCTGACCCTGCCACCGTTGGCTGAGCCGAACCTGTCGTTGATCCTGGGCGGCGCTGGCAGTCGCCTGGAAGACCTGGTGGCCGGTTATGGTGCGCTGTCACGCGGTGGCATGAGTGCGCCCATGCGTTTGCAGCCGGACGCACCGCTGCTCGAACATCGGCTGCTGTCGCCAGGCAGCGCCTGGATCATCCGGCGCATTCTAAGTGGTCAAGCGCGCCCGGACCGTGACCCCCAAGCCGAACTGGTGCAGCGTCCGCTGCTGGCCTGGAAGACGGGCACCAGCTATGGCTTTCGCGATGCCTGGTCGATTGGGGTCGGGCCGCGCTATCTGATTGGTATCTGGATCGGTCGTCCGGACGGCACACCGGTGCCCGGACAGTTCGGCCTGGCTTCGGCGGCACCGTTGATGCTGCAGGTCCATGATGTGCTGAGCAATCGCGACAGTCAGCGCGGCATCGCCGTGCCGGTGACGGCGGTGCCGGGCAATGTCGGTGTGGCCGCGATCTGCTGGCCGCTGGGCCAACCGCTGGCCCGTCAGGACAGCAATTGCCGGCGTCAGCGCTTTGCCTGGACCCTGGATGGCACCACGCCGCCGACCTTGCAAGCGGCCGACCAACCCTTGAGCGTCGGTTTGCGCGAAACGGTCTGGGTTAACCCACAAGGACGGCGGGTTGATGCCAGTTGCCCGGGGGCCGAGGCCAGGGAGATTGCCTTGTGGCCTGCGCCGCTGGAACCCTGGTTGCCCCGCGTGGAACGTCGCGAAGCGCGGCTGCCTCAGGTTGATCCGCACTGCCCACCGCAGGTACCGGCCGCTGCACCGCCGCTGTCCATCGTCGGCGTGCGCCAGGGCGATCAACTGCGCCGTCCAGCCACCAGCAGCGAACCGTTGCGCCTTGAGGTTTCCGCGTTGGGTGGCAGTGGTCGGCGCTGGTGGTTCCTCAATGGCGCGCCGCTGGGTGAGTCGCAGGGCCAGGAGCACTTGAGCGCTCGCTTCGAGCAGACCGGGCGGGTGGAACTGAGCGCGTTGGACGAGAGCGGCCAGACCGCGCGGGTCGAGTTTCAGATCAATCAATGAGCGGACTGCATGACAGCCCCCATTCCGATTAGACGACGATGCGCGCACCACCTACGCTTGAACCTGACGAGGGAACCGTCTTGGTGCTCTTGTATCTGTCGGGATCATGGAGCGTCAAATGCGTCTGTTGGCCGTCGCGATTCTCAGTCTTTCTTGGGCAAGCGGGCTGAGCGCCGGATCGCTGCCAGTCTTTCTCAATAGCAGCGAAGTCGAACGCAGCCTGCCCGCGCCAAACCTGCCCGCCGACAGCTATCGACCGGACACTCCAGTCTTGCCTGTAGCCACCCCCGCGATACCTTCGCAGCAACTGCCGATGAGCACCCGGATCCTGTTGCACAAGGTGCGCTTTGTCGGCGGCACCCTCTACCCGTTGAGCGACCTGCGGGACAACTACCAGGATCTGCTCAATCGCGAGGTCACCCTGGGTGAGCTGATCGAAGCCACCCAACGCCTGACCCGGCGTTATCAGCAGGATGGTTACCTATTGTCCTACGCATACCTGCCGCCACAGGACTTTGCCGATGGGCGCGTGCAGGTGGTGCTGGTCGAGGGTTACATTCGCGACTATGAACTGCACGGTGATATCGGACCGGCGTCCGTCTATCTGGACACGCTAGCGAGCAAACTCAAGGCCGAGCGCCCGCTCACGCGCAGTACCTTGCAGCGCTACACTGCACTGATGAGCCGGATACCGGGCGTTACGCTGCAGGCCCAGGTGGCGCCTGGCGACACCAATGGCGCGAGCACCTTGGTTGTTCAGGCCTCGCGCCAGCCCTTGAGCTCGGCGCTGAACCTCAGCGATGGCAGCCGCGAGGACCTTCAGGCGCTGTTGGGTGTCAGCAGCAATGCCCAGACTGCAGCGGCCGAACAACTGAGTTTCTTGGCGCTGTTTCCTCCCGGTGATGAGCATGAACATTACTACCGCCTGGACTACGCCCAGTACCTGGACAGTGAAGGCAGTCAGCTGAACCTGTCGGCCACACGCTCCCGCAGTAATCCAGGGGCCCTGGTTCGCCTGAACAACGGCACCGACCTCAAGCAGCATCGTGAGCATGAGCGCTATTCGATCGGCCTGAGTCAGGTCGTGACGGCTTCACCCAACGAGTGGCTCAACGTTGCCGGGCGCCTCTACGCAGTGAGTGACGACACCGACTATCGGGCCGTCGACGGTGCCTTCAAGAGCAGTAGCCGTACCGACCTGCGTGCCCTGGCCTTCGAAGGCGACTGGCGCCAGGCCGATCCCCGGCAATTGCGCATCCTCAGTGTCGGCGCCTACCAGGGCATGGATTACCTGGGGGCGGACACCGACGGCGATATCGACCTGGACTTTCTGCACCTGCGGGTCTGCGGGTTACAGAGTGATCGCTATTTCGATAATTGGCAGGGTGTAGTTTCGGCGGCGCTGTACTGGAGCAACGACAGTTTGCCCGACAGCGAGCGCGTAGTGTTTGGCGGCCAGAGTTTCGGTCGCGGTTACCCCAGCGACCAGGCTTCGGGTGACAAGGGCTGGGGGGCGGCTTATGAACTGAACTACAGTTTCAAGACCGATGGCCACTGGTTCAAGGTGGTGCAGCCTTATGTGGCACTGGATGCCGCGCGCAGTTGGTTCAACGAGCTTGAAATCCGTGACTCACGATTGTCTTCGGCGGCACTGGGTTTGCGCGTTGGCGATGCACGCAACTACAACATTTCCCTGGAAGCGGCCAAGCCGATGTCGGACATCGCCCTCGACAGTCTCAACCGGCAGCCGCGCTTTACCTTGAGATTCAGCGTTCAACTGTAATCGCGGGGCAAGGCTTGCCCTGCGATTAATCAATTCACCAGATGCAAGCGCGGCTTGGGAAAGAGGTTATCCAGGGTTTCCAGCAGGCGGGTGTGGTAGATGGGTTTACGGAACAGGTCCAGCACCTGCAGGCGTAGCAGGTCACTGATGTCGTCCATGTCGGCATGACCGGAGGTGACGATTACCGGCAAGTGCTGGCGGGCAGTGTGCTCACGCAGACGCTTGATCAGTGAAATGCCACTTTCTTCCGGCATGCGCAGGTCGGTGATCACCAGGGCCACGTCCGGGTGGCGGGTGAGCTGCTGCAGGGCGAGTTTTACCGAGGTGGCGGTGTGGCAGCAGAAACCCTCGCCCTCAAGCAGTTCGGCCAGTTCCAGCAAAGCGTCCTTTTCGTCATCCACCAGGAGAATCTGTTCACGCAGAGAGGAGGTTGGCATGGTGTGTTTCCATTACAGGTCAAAGGTCAGGCCGTTCAGTCCATGAAGCCCACAGCCAGGAGGTGGCCCTAGTGCGCCGTTACCCGCAGGTGCAGTAGCGAAGTGCTCGATGACAGCGCCAGCGCCAGCTGCGTGCGATTGTGCATATGGGTCAGGCGCAGTACCTGGGAGACGTAGAGTTTGACGGTGTTTTCGGTGATACCCAGTTCGCAGGCGATCTGATAGTTGGTCTTGCCCTTGCTGACCAGGCACGCGACTTCCAGTTGCCGTGGTGACAGTTGTTCGAAGTTGCCCGGAAGGTTCTCGTTGACCTGCTCGATCTCGACGTCTGTGGCGCGACGGTGTGCACCCAGACCCCGGGCTTTTTCCAGGTCCTGGTAAAGGTCGTCGATCGAGTCGGCCAGGCACTGCAGTTTCTGGTTCAGGTTGCCCAGCCGCCGCTGGCTTTGCTGTTGCTCCTGCAGTGCGGCCTCCTGGCGTTGCACGCCTTCGAGCAGTTCGTTCAGGTCCAGGGGTTTCTGGTAGTAGTCGGCAAAGCCTGCGCGCAAGGCCCTGATCACATCCTGTTTGTCGGCTCTGTCAGTGAGCATGATCGCCTCGAAAATCCGTTGTTGCCCGGCAATCACCTTTAAGGCACCGAGCAGCTCAACGCCATCGCATTTCGGCATGTGCAGATCGCACAACACCAGGCCTATCGACAGGTCGGCGGCAAAGTGCTCGATAGCCTGGTTACTGGACAGGCAAGACAGGCAACGGTAGCCGTTGCGCTCGAGAAGCTCACACAGCTCTTCGATGACTAAGGGTTGGTCATCGACGACCAACACCTTTATTTCACTGAGGGTCTTGTTCACACGCTACTCCCTGCTGAGAAGCCCCTCTCTCCCGGAGCCTGGGGTCCTGCAATCGGTTGTCAACTCACTAGAAAGTAGTCGTACTTTGCAACCATGTACAAGCCATGCACGGGCTAGAGACAGACTTGGGCGACTAGTGGATCCATACACTGGCCAGCACGAAACCCGCCAGTATGAAGGGGGCAAAGGGTTGTTTATTTGCCGACTCCTCAGTCAATTGCTTGATGCGGTTCTTGACCTTTTGACTCAAGAGGGACCACAGCCAGCGACGGCTGGAGAGCCAGATCAGCACGGCTATTCCGGCGCCGATGAAGGTGCCCAGCACATACATGCGATCGGTCGCCAGTGCCAGGGCCGCGAGTAACTTCACATCACCCGCGCCAAAGCGGCCGAGCATGTAGCCGGGCAGGGTCAGGAGCATGACGATGGCCAGTGCCCAGCCGCCTTCGCTGGCGTCGGCTCCGATCCAGGTGTGTCCGGTCATGAACAGATAGGCCAGGGCGCAGGCCGCCGCGCCGAGGGTCAGGGTGTTGGCGATCTGGCGCTCACGCATATCTTGTTCAGCGCACAAGGCAAGCCACAGCAGCAGAACAATGCTTTGCATTGGCGAAATGCATCCCTTTGTGGTGAATGATTCTATGCTGTCACTCAGGTGTCACTGTCAGGGTAGACGCGATCATGAAAGCAAGCTTGGTCGGAAGGCAAAAAGGCGCTGCGGCGCTGGAGTTCGTTGCAGTATTCGTGATCTTTTTTATGTTGTTCCATGGTGCGCTCAGCTACAAGACCCAAACGAGCTTGCAACGGTGAGTGGCGTAGCACGGTTGTTCGGGCGTTTGCGTGGGCGCTCCACACCGGTCATTGCCGAGCCGGAGCCGTCGGTCAGTGTGCCCGCCGTGGGATTGCAGATATGGCTCGACGATGGCGCCAGGGTACAGCGCCTGGCCGGCCCCTTGCGTGCGGCGCTGGCGTTGCCGGCGCACAGCGAGGTGCGATTGCAGGACTATGTGCAGCCCTACAGCCTCGTGGTACTTGAGGGTGAGCCCATGGACTGGCAGGCGCAGCCGATGGACCTGGATTTCAAGGCGGTCGGTGGCGGTACGCTGCATACCCGAGGCTGGCTGCTGGGGCAGCCCGGCAATTGGCTGTTGCAGCTGTTCGACATCGGCGACCTGTTGCAACACCGCCAGCAGTCGCTGGGCGCAGAGCGCCAGCGCCACCTGATGAACCATTTGGCCTGCGAAATACGCAATTGCAACATCGAGCGCCTTGGGCAAGTGGCCCAGGAGCAATTGCAATGGCTGGTTCGTCATTGGCGGGCCAGCGGTGGGCGGATCCTGCTGCCAGGGGAGCAGGGCTGGCAGACCTATGCCAGCAGCAACGATCCGCTGCATTGGCCCAGTGATGAGGTGATCGGGCGTCTGCTGGATCGATTGGTCCCGGGGCAGATGATCTCAAGTACCGTCCATGCAGACCTGCAGGCACTACTGCCGCAGGCCGATATTTACCTGTTGCCCTATGCCCAGGGGCATATTGTCCAGGCCTGGCTGATCTGTGTCGGCCCGCTTGAGACGCTGGTTGCGGCGGATGCGCTCAGTGCCTGTGCCGCCTATGCCGAACCCTTGGTTGGCCGTTTGGCTGTATTCGATCTGCAACAACACAGCGAGCGCCTGGACAGCCTGCAATTGCAACTCGGCGCCGGGTGGTGGCAGTGGCGTTTGAACGAAGCGACGTTGCAGTTGGACCCCGGCCTGGCGAGCAGCTTGGGGATGCCGAGCCAGTTGACCATCAGTCAGTGGCTGAGCCGCGTGCACCCGGCCGACCGCGAAGCGGTGCAGTTGGCCCTTGGTGAGCTGCAGCGTGACGGTTGTGCCTTGCACTTGAGTCTGCGCCTGCTCGACAACAATCTGCCGGCCACTGCCCGCTGGTATCGCTTGTGTGGTCAAGTGCGTGGCAGTGGCCAGCAACGTCGCCTGCAAGGTTTCATGCTCGATATCAGTGATATCAAGTGCCAGCAACCGTAGGCCAGTGCCGCCCCTACAGGGTCTGTAGGAGCGGGCTTGCCCCGCGATTGAGAGTGTAGCAGCAGTAGTGGCAATGCGCCTTTAGCGCGGCGGATAATTCGACAAGGCGTTCATCACGGTTTTCTGGATCGCGTTGCTGCGCTCTTCGGGGCTTGGTGGGTAGTTGTTCATGATCTGCTCGGCACTGCCGCGCCACACCAGTTTGCCATCTTTGCCGTCGAACATATCGACCTGGATGGTCGCTACCTTGTAGTCAACGCTGCGGGTTTCGTTGTACATCGGCCCGCCCCAGTAGTTACCCCAGTAGCCTCCCCAGGCGCCGCCATAGTGGGTGGTGACCTGCTGCTGGCGGTTCTCGACGATGAGGTAGGTCTGCACCTTCAGGTCGCCCTTGCTACTGCCTTGGGCCGGACGCAAACCACGCTGATCAAGCTGGCCGGCAACGGCCTGGCGGATGCGCTGTTCGGTCAGGTCGCTCTTGATCCGCGGATCATCGGGGCGGTATTGCAGTGCCGGTTCTTGCCAGACCCAACTGCGGTAGGCAGCAAAGTCGCGGCTGGTGTCGTAGTCCTGAGTTATGTTGTGGCTCTGGCAAGCGCCCAGTAACACCACTAACGAAAGCAAAGCGAGACGGCACAACATGATGGATCTCCAATTGCCTTTAGCTGGGAGGATAGCCGTTGAGGGCCTTTTTCACTGATTCACGCAGGGCCTCCTCGCGTTCGCCCTGGGAACCCTGGCTGGCGGTCTCGGCGCTGGCGCTCCAGACGGCTTGGCCGTCGCGGGCGTCATACAACTCGATACGGACCACCATCACTTCGACTTCGTAAGTGCGCACCAGCGGAACGCTGGCATAGACCCCATAACCATTGTGGTAACGGCCGGCACTGCCATAAGCGCCGTAGCCGCCATAGGGATAACCGCCATAGGGATAACCACTATAGGGGTAATAATCTTCGCGCACCTGCTGTAGACGGCGCTCCAGTTGCACATTGGCGCTGACCAGCAGATCGCCAGCCTGGCCGTTGCGTGCCGGGCGCAGGCCGCGCTGGTCGAGGGCGTTGCTGACCGCTTCGGCCAGTTGCGCAGGTTCAGCCACGGCGCCGCCGGTTGGCAACTGGCCGTCGTGCCAGGCCCAGCTGCGGTAGCGGCCAAAATCCCGTGGCGGCGCCGGATAAGCACTGGCATCGAAGGTCGTGGCCGCTTGCGACGGGGCCGGAGGCAGCGGGCGGGAACTGGCGATATAGGGGTTGCTGCTCTGGCAGCCTGCCAAGACCAGGCACAACAGGCCCAGGAGCAAACGGTACGGCATGTCACCCTCCCGATGTGATTCAGCGTGGTCGGCAGAGCCAGTGCAGGTAACGCCCCAACCCGGCAAAGGCGGGATGGCGCCGATGTGCCAGTTCCATTTCCAGCAGGTCGAGCAACTCGGCCTTGGCCTGGAATTCACTGGGCATGTAGTCGTGGAAGACCCGCACGCCGCTTTCTGTTTCGACCTGCCACAGACCTTCAAGTTGCACCCTGAGCGTGCGTGGATCAAGCGGTTTCTGCGGGGTCAGGCTTTGCTTTTCACCGGCCATGTCATCGCGGCGCAGTTTGCGGAAATGGCCTTTGAGCAGGTTGCGATAGACCAGTGCATCACGGTTGTAGAACGCCAGTGACAGCAGGCCATCGCTGCGGGTCAGCTGGTGCAGTACCGGCAGAATGGTTTCCGGTTCCGCCAACCATTCCAGTACCGCATGACACAGCACCAGGTCGTAGGGTTCGGTCAGTTGGCCGAGCAGGTCTTGCCAGGGGGCCTGGATGAAAGTCGCCTGCTGGCCGGCTTCGGCAAACCGTGTGCGAGCGCCTTCAAGCATGGGGGCGGCGGGTTCGGCGAGGGTAACCTGGTGACCGCGCTCGGCCAGCCACAGGGCCATGTGCCCCAAGCCCGCACCGATATCCAGGACGCGCAAGGAGCGCTCGGGCAGGGTCTCGGCCAGGTCGGCCTGCAGCACCGCAAGGCGGATCGCGCCTTTGGCTCCGCCGTAGATTTTCTCGGCAAAGCGCGTGGCCAGGGCATCGAAATGGCGGTCTTTCATCGGGCAAAACGCCTTTCGTTGTCAGCCAGTTTGGCGCGTACCACCTGCTCCATGTCCAGGCCCAGTTCGCTGCACAACTGCAACAGGTACAGCACCACATCGGCGACCTCTTGGCCGGCATGCGCCAACTGCTCGGGCGACAGCTGGCGCGATTGCTCTTCGTTCAGCCACTGGAAAATTTCCACCAGTTCGGCCATTTCAACACTGGCGGCCATGGCCAGGTTTTTCGGGCTGTGAAAACCGCTCCAGTCATTGTCGTCACGGATGCGGTGCAGGCGTTGGGTCAGTTCGTGCAGGTTCATCAAGGCTCTCCTCAAGCCGCATAGCTTCAGGCGGGCGCCTGCGCAACGCAAGAGGGGCGTTTCACTCCAGTGGCCGCCAGGCTCCGCGCATGTGTATCAGCTCGCCACGGCCGTCCAGGCGTAGCTGGCCTTGGGCTGCTGTGGGGCTGGCGTTGAGGATCACCTCGCTGGGCAGGCGCAGCGGTTTGATGAAGTCCACTGCGATCTCGTAACCACTGACCGGCAAGTGTCCGCGCAATGCGGCAAGTGTCATGGCTTTACTCCACATGCCATGAGCAATGGCGCAGGGGAAGCCGAACAGCCTGGCGCTGGCGGCGCTCAGGTGGATCGGGTTGTAGTCGCCGCAGACCTTGGCATAACGGCGGCCAATATCGCTGTCGGCGTACCAGCGGGTCAGTTCATCCAGCGGCTCGCTGACCGGCTCTTCAGTGGTCGCCGGCTCTGCACTGAGCTTCACGCCGCGCCAGAGCATGCGGCTGCTTTCCGACCAGAGCAGGCCCAAGCCGTCTTCAGCCTCGGTGATCAGGTCGCAGGTGGCGCCCTTCTCGTGTGGTTGCAGGTTATCCACATGCACAGAGAAGCGTAGGCGGCTGACACCACCCAGTGGCCGTAGCACGCGGATGCTGTTGTGCAGATGGACCATGCCCAGCAAGGGGAAGGGGAAGTCTCTGGCGGTCAGCAACTGCAATTGCAGCGCGAAGGCCATTACGTGGGGGAAGGTCGGTGGCAAGCGTCCATCGTCGCTGAAATGGCAAAGCTTGCGATAGGCTTCAAGTTGCTGCGGCCGAACCTCCAGGTAACAGCGCAAACCGCTGTCGGGCAAGGTGTCGCCGCTGATCTTGCGCTTGCGTGCGGCGCGCAGGTAAAGGCTGGGAAGTGCCACTGTGCTGCTCAGGTCCTGCCAGTGTCGAGTCATGTTCAGGCCCCCATCACGGCTTGGCCGCAGACACGCAGCACCTGGCCATTGACCGCGCCGGAGCCTGGTTGTACCAGCCAGGCAATGGCTTCGGCGACATCCTGGGGCTGGCCACCCTGACCCAGGGAGCTCATGCGCCGTCCGGCTTCACGCAGGGCGAAGGGGATGGCGGCGGTCATGCGGGTTTCGATAAAACCGGGGGCCACCGCGTTGATGCTGCCGCCGCGCGCAGCCAGTTTCGGCGCCCAGGCCTGAGCCAGGCCGATCAGTCCGGCCTTGCTGGCGGCATAGTTGGATTGGCCACGGTTGCCGGCGATACCGCTGATCGAGGCCAGCAGCACGACGCGCGCGTTGTCATGCAGGGCAGCACTGTCGAATAGCGCCTGGGTCAGCAACTGCGGCGCTTTGAGATTGACTGCCAGCACCGAGTCCCAGTATTCCGGGGTCATGTTGGCCAGGGTCTTGTCGCGGGTGATGCCAGCGTTGTGCACGACAATGTCGATACCGTCCGGCAGCCCTTCGAGCAGTTGTATGGCCGCGTCGGCGGTGCAGATGTCCAGCGCCAGGCTGCGTCCGCCGAGGCGCGCGGCCAGGGCTTCAAGATCAGTCTTGGCCTGGGGTACATCGAGCAGCACGACCTCGGCGCCGTCGCGAGCCAGGGTTTCGGCAATGGCCGCGCCGATGCCGCGAGCCGCCCCGGTGACCAGGGCCTTGCGCCCGGCCAATGGTCGGGTCCAGTCCTGTACCTGTGTGTTGCAGGCCTGCAGGCGCAGTACCTGGCCGGAAACGAAGGCGCTTTTGGGTGAGAGGAAAAAGCGCAAGGCGCCTTCGAGCTGATCTTCAGCACCATCACTGACGTACAGCAACTGCAGGGTGCCCCCGGCGCGCAGTTCTTTGGCCAGTGAACGACTGAAACCTTCCAGGGCGCGTTGGGCGACCTGAGCCAGCGGGTCATCAAGTTGCTCCGGCGTCCGACCGAAAATCACCACGTGGGCGCAGGGCGCCAGGCTGCGCAGCAGCGGCTGGAAGAATTCGTGCAGCTGCTTGAGCTGGTCAATGTCATCCAGTTCGCTGGCGTCGAACACCACGGCTTTGAGCTTGGGGCCAAGGCCTGCGACCCATTCAGTGGCGCTCAGGTCGGGGCTGGCGAAGCTGTAGACCTCGTCGGTCAGGCGTTGGGCAAACGCCTCGACGTTGTTTACCAGGGGGCCGCCGCCGAGCAGCAATGCACCTTCGACCGGGCGCAGACGGCCGGCCTGCCAACGTTCCAGGCGAGCGGGGCTGGGCAAACCGACGGCACCGACCAGGCGGCGGCCGAGATCGGAGTTGGCGAAGTCGATATAGCGGTCGCTCATGTGCGGCTTTCCCTGAAATAAGCTTCAAAGTGTGGACCATCTTTGGCCGTTGGTCGTTCGAAGGCTGAAAAAACACCTACGCTGTAGCGGACTGTTTCGTGAAAAGAGGACGTTTCGCGTGCGCTCACTGCGCCCATCGCGGTCAATGAAGGATTGCGCCGGATCCTGCTCCAGGCCAATCGCGGCAAGACCCTGGCAGACAAACTCAAGGCATTTCTCCAACTGCGTCCGGGGCAGTTGAAACCGGAACTGCCACGCAATGGTGAGCCGCGCACTGCGCCGCCGGTGGTCAGGGCGTAACGGCGATCATCGAGCGTTAACCCGCGCGGCCAGGGCCTTTTTGCGGGGCTTCCCGGCAATCGGTGAAGAACCTTGTAAAGAAATCTGATGGTTTTTGTGAGTGATTGTGCCCCCACTTTTACAAAAACTATGGCAAGTCAGACCGATTGCCGTTACAACGCAGTGCGGTCTTGCTACAGCGGCAATCCGGTGCAGCACCGGTGACCTACAATAAATCTCGTGTCTGGCAGAACAGGACCCCCGACAAAAGCCGATGAAGACTCCAAAACGCATTGAACCACTGGTTGAAGATGGACTGGTCGACGAAGTACTGCGACCGTTGATGAGTGGCAAAGAAGCCGCCGTGTACGTGGTGCGCTGCGGACAGGAATTGCGCTGTGCCAAGGTCTACAAGGAAGCCAACAAACGCAGTTTCCGCCAGGCCGCCGAGTACCAGGAAGGGCGCAAGGTGCGCAACAGCCGCCAGGCCCGGGCTATGGCCAAAGGTTCCAAATACGGGCGCAAGGAGGCCGAGGACGCCTGGCAGAATGCCGAAGTGGCAGCCCTGTTCCGCCTGGCCAATGCCGGGGTGCGGGTGCCGCGGCCCTACGACTTTCTGGACGGCGTGCTGCTGATGGAACTGGTGGCCGACGAGTACGGCGATGCCGCCCCACGGCTTAACGATGTGTACCTGGAACCTGAGCAAGCCCGCGAGTACCACGCGTTCGTGATCCGCCAGATCGTGCTGATGCTCTGCACCGGCCTGGTACATGGTGACCTGTCGGAGTTCAACGTGCTGCTCGGGCCCGATGGCCCGGTGATCATCGACCTGCCGCAGGCAGTGGATGCGGCGGGCAACAACCACGCCTTCAGCATGCTGGAGCGTGATGTCGGCAACATGGCCGCCTATTTCGGACGTTTTGCACCGGAGCTCAGGGATACCCGCTACGCTCAGGAGATGTGGGCCCTGTACCAGGCTGGCGAACTGTTGCCGGAAAGCGAGCTTACCGGTCAGTTCGCGCAGGATGAGCACAGCGCCGATATCGACGGGGTTATGCGCGAAATCGATGCGGCGCGCTTTGACGAAGCCCGTCGGCGCGCCATCAGAGAGGACGCCGAACGGGGGGCGAGCAAGGAAGAAGAGCCCACGCCACCCTGGTTGCAGTAAGCCGTCAGTGACAGCAGTTGCCCCCGGCTGCCAGGTCCTTGAGGATCGGGCAGTCGGGACGATCGTCGCCCTGGCAATGGGCGACCAGCTCGCTCAGGGTATCGCGCAGGCTCACCAGTTCTTCGATGCGCCGGTTGAGGTCATCGATGTGCTGGCTGGCCAGGGCCTTGACGTCGGCGCTGGCGCGCTGGCGGTCCTGCCAGAGGGTCAGCAGACGAGCGATTTCCTCCAGTGAGAAACCCAGGTCCCGCGAGCGCTTGATGAAGGCCAGGCGGTGCAAGTCTTCCTGCTGGTACAAGCGATAACCGCTGTCGCTACGCAGGGCCGGCTTGAGCAGACCAATGGACTCGTAGTAGCGAATCATCTTGGCGCTCAACCCGGAGCGCCGAGCGGCTTGGCCGATGTTCATTGGGCGTTGTCCTGTGGTGGGGCTTCGGGCTTCCAGGTTTTCAGCCAGAGTGCGTTGCTGACCACACTGACACTCGACAGCGCCATCGCCGCACCCGCCAGTACCGGGTTAAGCATGCCGAACGCGGCCAGCGGAATCCCGATCAGGTTGTAGATGAAGGCCCAGAACAGGTTCTGGCGAATCTTCGCATAGGTCTTGCGGCTGATTTCCAGGGCAGCTGGCACCAGGCGCGGATCACCGCGCATCAGGGTGATGCCAGCGGCCTGCATGGCCACGTCAGTGCCACCGCCCATAGCGATCCCGATATCGGCTGCGGCCAGGGCCGGCGCATCGTTGATGCCGTCACCGACCATCGCCACCACGCCTGACAGCCTGAGCTGTGTGACGTGGGCGGCCTTGTCGCCTGGCAGCACTTCGGCATGCACGTCGGCGATGCCCAGGGCCTGGGCGACGACGATGGCGCTGCCACGGTTGTCACCGGTCAACAGGTGGCTGCTGATGCCCTGCCCGGACAGCTGCCGCACGGCCTGTCCAGCGCCGGACTTGAGGCTGTCGCCGAAGGCGAACAGGCCCAGAACGCGCGGTTGTGGGCTGCGTTCGATCAGCCACGAAAGGGTCCGGCCTTCGGCTTCCCAGTCTTTGGCAGCGGCTAGCAGGTCGCCCGGTTGCAGGCCGCTCTCGTCGAGCATACGACGGTTGCCCAACGCCAGTTCACGACCGTCCAGACTGCCGGCGATCCCGCGTCCGGTCAGTGACTGGCTGTTGCTGATGTCGGCGACGACCAGCCCTTGTTCTACACAGGCATCGAGTACGGCCTTGGCCAGCGGGTGCTCGCTGCCGCGCTGCAGGGCACCGGCCAGTTGCAGGAGCTGCGCCGCTTCGCCGACTGCTGCTTTGCTGTGGACAATGCGCGGGCTACCGGAGGTCAAGGTGCCGGTCTTGTCGAACACTACCCGGTTGACCGCATGGGCACGCTCCAGGGCTTCGGCGTCCTTGATCAGAATGCCGTGGCGAGCGGCGACCCCGGTACCGGCCATGATCGCTGTCGGCGTGGCCAGGCCAAGTGCGCAGGGACAGGCGATGACCAGCACGGCGACGGCATTGATCAAGGCGGTTTCAATCGGTGCGCCGACCAGCCACCAGCCGACCAGGGTAATCAGCGCCAGCACCAATACGGCCGGTACGAACACCTGGCTGACCCGGTCAACCAGTTTCTGGATCGGTGCCTTGGCCGCTTGTGCGTCTTCGACCAGGCGGATGATGCGTGCCAGTACCGTTTCGGTACCCAGGGCCAGGGTGCGCACGATCAAGCGGCCCTCGCCATTGATCGCGCCACCGGTGACCTTGTCACCTGACTGTTTCGGCACCGGCAGACTTTCGCCGCTGATCAATGCCTCGTCAGCCTGGCTTTGCCCTTCGATCACTTCACCATCCACCGGAAAGCGTTCGCCTGGTTTGACCACAACCAGGTCGTGCAGACGCAGCTCGCTGATCGCCACATCGCGTTCCTGGCCATCGACCAGCAATAAGGCGCGCTCCGGACGCAGCGCTTCCAGGGCGCGGATAGCGCTGGCGGTCTGGCGCTTGGCGCGGCTTTCCAGGTACTTGCCAAGCAGCACCAGGGCAATCACCACGGCAGAGGCTTCGAAGTACAGGTGCGGCATCACCCCGGGGCTGGCCTGGGCCCATTCATAAATGCTCAGGCCGTAGCCGGCGCTGGTGCCGATGGCGACTAGCAGGTCCATGTTGCCGGCACCGGCGCGCACGGCTTTCCAGGCGGCGACGTAGAAACGTGCGCCGAGAATGAACTGCACCGGTGTGGCCAGGACGAACTGCGCCCAGGCCGGCAACATCCAGTGCACGCCGAACGGCTGCAACAGCATCGGCAACACCAGCGGCAAGGCCAGCAGCACCGCCAGGGCCACCGACCAGCGCTCGTTGCGCAGGCGACGTTCGGCATCGGCCTGATTGACCTGGGTGCTTTGCGGCAGGCTGGCCGAGTAGCCGGCATGGATGACGGCGTCGATCAAGCGGCTGCTGTCGAGCTGGCCGAGCATCTGGATGTGCGCACGTTCGTTGGCCAGGTTGACACTGACCTGTTGTACGCCGGGCACTTTGGCCAGGGCACGTTCGACCCTGCCTGCACAGGAGGCACAGGTCATGCCGCCGATTTGCAGCTCCAGAGTCTGGTTGGGCACATGGTAACCGGCTTGCTCGACCGCCTCGACCAGAGCAGGCAGGCTACCGGCCGGCGCTTGAATGCGCGCCTGTTCGGTGGCGAGGTTGACGCTGACCTGTTCGGCGCCGCTGACTTTGCGCAGGGCGCGCTCGACCCGGCCAGCACAGCTGGCGCAGGTCATACCGAGAATCGGCAGATCGAAAGTGGTAGATGCAGACATGGGCACTCCTCCTTGGACAGGCCATCAGCATCAACCTTGCCATGCGGGTAAGGTCAATAGCCCAGGCCGGATCTGATCAATGTGAGCCCATTCTGATCGGTTGCAATCCGGTATTTGTTGATCTGGCCGGCCGACAGCTTCAAGCGCTTGCTGCGCTGGTTCTCGATACCGGGCTGGCAACCTGGCGCCTGACCAGGCAGATAGCGCAGCCGCACTTCGAGTTCGCCCGGTGGCAGGTTGAATGAGGTCGACTGCTCCTGGAACACCCGCCCAGCCAGTTGATCGTTGATGTACACGCCAATCTCGCATGAGGTCGCCACTTCCAGGCGCTCGCGGGAGATGATCAGAATGCTGTAGTCACTTGGCCCCGCGGCGCTGGCCTGGGGAAGCACAGCGAAAATACCCAGCAGGCCGAAAAGGCCTAAAGCTGCCCTGCGCATGAAATGAAACTCCTGCATCGTCAATCGTCAGGCTCGCAGCTTGGCCGACCCGGACGACGATTGCCAGCCCGGCAGCGTGAAGCGGATCTTGACCTTGCCCCGGTGGCAAGCTTGAAACTCAGTCTAAACCCACAGGAGGCAGTCCCCATGCAAGTGTTCAACGTTCAAGGAATGACCTGCGGCCATTGCGTCAAGGCCGTGACCCGCGCGGTGCAAGCTCAGGATGCAGACGCCGTGGTTGAAGTCGATCTGGGCCAGAAGCAAGTGAAGGTGCAAAGTTCGCTGCAGGCTCCAGAGATTCTTCAACTGATCCGCGAAGAAGGCTATCAGGCCGAAGCACTCTGAACCCAGCGGGCCCGCGCGGTGAATAAAAGATTCACCGCGCGGGCCCAACTCTTCGCAGCGAAACCCCGGCAGGACGGTTAAACTAGCAGACTTGCTTAGCCTGCTATGGATTTCCGATGAACCTGCGAACCATCCTGATTCTCGGCGCCTTGAGTGCGTTCGGGCCCTTGGCGATCGATTTTTACCTGCCAGGCTTTCCAGCGATGGCGCTGGCTTTCGGTACTGACGAAAAACATATCCAGACCACCCTGGCCGCCTACTTCCTTGGCTTGTCCATCGGTCAGCTGGCGTACGGGCCGGTGGCTGACCGCTTCGGTCGCAGGATTCCACTGCTGGTCGGCATTTGCCTGTTTACCCTGGCGTCACTCGCTTGTGCCTTTGCGCCCAATCTCGATGCATTGATCGCGGCGCGGTTCGTTCAGGCACTGGGTGGATGTGCCGGGATGGTGCTGTCACGGGCCATCGTCAGTGACAAATGCGATGCGATAGCCTCGGCCAAGGTGTTTTCCCAGTTGGTCCTGGTGATGGGCCTGGCGCCGATCCTGGCACCGATGCTCGGTGGCGTGCTGGTCAATGTCTATGGCTGGCAATCGATCTTTGTCGCCCTGACCCTGTTCAGTGCCTTGTGTACCCTGGCTGTTGCCCTGGGTTTGCCGGAAAGTCTGCCGGCCAGCCAACCACGACAGCCGCTTTCCGGTGCCTTGCGCCAGTACGGGCGTCTGCTCAAGGATCGGTGCTTCATTGGTCATGCCTTGACCGGTGGCATCGCCATTGCCGGGATGTTTTCCTATATCGCCGGTTCACCCTTCGTCTTCATCAAGCTGTACGGGGTGCCCGCTGAGCACTATGGCTGGCTGTTCGGCAGCAACGCGGCAGGTTTCATTCTGGTTGCGCAGATCAATGCACGGCTGCTGGCCAAGCGCGGTCCGGCCTTTTTGCTGAGACGGGCAGTATGGGTGTACCTGGCGTCAGGGTTGACCTTGCTGGCAATCAGCGCCTTGCAACCGGCCAAGCTCTGGCCATTGCTGATTCCGCTGTTCATCTGTATTGCCAGCCTGGGTTGCATCATCCCCAATGCCTCAGCGTGCGCCATGAACGGGCAAGGCGCACGGGCCGGGAGCGCTTCGGCACTCCTCGGCTGTCTTCAGTTCAGTGTCGCGGCGGGTGCAGCGGCATTGGTGGGCGTGTTGCACGATGGCAGCGCAGTGCCCATGGCGCTGGTCATCAGCCTCTGTGGGCTGGGGGCGGTAGCGATGTCGATGGTCACGCGTCGTTTACAGCTCAGCCGACCCGTTTGAGTGGGTGCGGCGCCTGTAAGCGGGCCTGTAAAGTGTTGACGAAGGCACGGGCTTCGGCCTCGCTGCGAAAACTCACTACCTGCTGGTCCAGTCGAACCTGCCAGGGGCAGCCGGGCTTCTGGGCTGATGCACTGACTTGAATAATCATCGTGGCATACCTGCGGTTTAGCATTGGCTGAAGAATTGTAGCGCTGCTTGCTTGCAAGGAAATGACCTGGATCAGTTGTCGGACTGACGGTCATGCCCACTCCGATAGCGGAGTGGGCGCCTTGCCTCAGAAACCTTCCAGAACGATCTTGCCCTTGGCCGCACTGCTTTCCAGCAGGGCGTGGGCACGACGCAGATTGGCCGTGTTGAAGGTGCCGTAGTGCTCGCCCAGGGTGGTCTTGAGGGTGCCAGCATCGATCAGTTCGGTAACCCGGTTGAGCAGGTTGTGCTGCTCGATCATGTCGGCGGTTTCGAACAGCGAATGGGTGTACATGAACTCCCAGTGCAGCGACAGGCTCTTGCGCTTGAGCAGGCCGACGTCCAGTTGACGGGCCCATTCCTGGGGCTGTGGATGCGACGTGGTGACGATCACGGCGAGCCCGGTCAACTGACCGGCCAATTGGGTCAGGATCGAGCCGACGCCACCGGCGGCGCCGACGATCAACAGACGTTGGCCCAAATTGTCTTGCCCTTCAGCAATCTGCAGGCGCTCGAGCAACTGCAGCGTGTGAGCCTGTAGCCCGTTTTGGGTACTACAGAATTTGCCTATTTATTTGTAGTTCCTGAGAACATTGGCTGTAGGCTTAGTTTCTGACTTTTTTATCGCCAGTTATTTATAAGTTGAAACGAACAGGTATGGCGTGCGGTTCTACAACAAACGTGTCGAAAGTTAACCTGTACGTTCTCCGAGTAAGTCATGCTCATGGTTTGCCAGAGCAGGGCAGCTTTACCCGATTGCCTGAATACAGGCGCTGAATTTGTTGCGCCGAGGCGGCTTATAATCGATCCGGCGGTCGTTTCCAGCGAGAGAAACTTCCATGTCAGCGGCCGACAAGTTATCGCTCTCACTCTATTTTTGCCTGGTTTACAGCACTGGCTGACTGCTGGTGAGTCAACACTACAACTTCCAGCCGTTCTGACGTCGGGAACTTCGCAGTAAACGCTGCCGACATGGTTATTTAAACGATTTCAGATGTGATCTCGCAGGGAGTTGAGATATGAAACCTGTTACAAGTATCAGCCAGATTGCCAGCCTGCTTGCTGATCCCAAACGCAGCGCGATGCTCTGGGCGCTGATCGACGGAATGGCGCGGCCCTCTGATGAACTGGCGGACATCACCGGCCTGACGCTTTCTTCAGCCTGTGCACACCTGGCAAGGCTTTCGGCCAGCGGCTTGCTCAAGCTTGAACCGCGCGGCAGAAAACGTTACTTCAGGCTTGCCGGGCCAGAAGTCGGCGCTGCTGTGGAGGCACTGGCCAGTGTTCAGGTCACTACCCGGGAAATGCTCGCCGTCCGAGAGGATGTCGGCATTCCCTTGTCCATGCGCCGGGCCCGGCTATGTGGTGATCATCTGGGCGGTGAGCTGGCGGCGGACCTCTACCAGCGCCTGTTCGACGCCGGGTGGCTGGAGGGGCTGGAACAGCAGATCGAGGTAACCCCGGAAGGACGCACGCAGTTTGCCCGCCATGGCATCTTCATCGAGGCGCTGGCCCACTATCAGCATGGAAGGCTCAGCAGCTGTCGCTGCTGCAGCGAGTGGAGCGACCATCGCCCGCACCTGGGGGGCGCATTGGGCAGTAGCTTGCTGAAGCTGTTCCTGCAATCAGGCTGGATCCGCGAGAGCGAGACTTCACGCCGCTTGCAGATCAGTGCGGCAGGGCTGCATCAGATCAACCGAATTGCCCAACCGCTAACCCTGAAATCTGTCGGCTAGTGCCGAGCAAAACCCGCTCCTGGTAGGAGCGGGCTTGCCCCGCGATGCAGCCAATAATCTTTACGGCTTCACTAACCGCGCATCCAGGCTGTTCTGCGCCAGACGCCGGGCCTGATCCTGTGTCATACCCAAATGGGTATGCAGTGCATGGAAGTTCTCGGTGACATAACCACCAAAATACGCCGGATCATCCGAGTTCACCGTGACCTTCACGCCACGCTCGAGCATGTCGAGGATGTTGTGCTGGCTCATATGCTCGAACACGCACAGCTTGATGTTGGACAGCGGGCACACGGTCAGCGGGATTTGTTCATCGATGATTCGCTGCATCAGGCGCTCGTCTTCAATAGCACGCACGCCATGGTCAATGCGTTGGATCTTGAGCAGGTCAATGGCTTCCCAGATGTACTCGGGAGGACCTTCTTCACCGGCATGGGCAACCGTCAGAAAACCTTCGCTGCGGGCACGGTCGAAGACGCGCTGGAACTTGCTCGGCGGGTGGCCCATTTCCGAGCTGTCCAGGCCGACGGCGATAAAGGCATCGCGAAACGGCATGGCCTGGTCGAGGGCTTTTTGCGCTTCTTCTTCGCTCAGGTGGCGTAAGAAACTCAGGATCAGGCCGCTGCTGATACCCAATTGCTGCTGACCATCCTTGAGTGCACCGCTGATGCCATTGAGCACCACTTCGAAGGGAATGCCACGATCAGTGTGGGTTTGCGGGTCGAAGAACGGCTCGGTGTGGATCACGTTCTGCGCCTTGCAGCGCAACAGGTACGCCCAGGTCAGGTCGTAGAAGTCCTGCTCGGTGCGCAGCACGTCGGCGCCCTGGTAGTAGAGGTCGAGAAATTCCTGCAGGTTGTTGAACGCGTAGGCCGAGCGCAAGGCTTCGACGTCGTTCCAGGGCAGGGCGATTTTGTTGCGTTCGGCCAGGGCGAACAGCAGCTCGGGCTCCAGCGATCCTTCCAGGTGCAGGTGCAATTCTGCCTTGGGCAGCGCGTTAAGCCAGTCGTACATAGAGTCGGTTTCTCATCAGGTGCGGTTGTCAACATTCTACAGGGTTGTTCGCTGCTGGCCGAGAGAGCTCACATCCCCTGGGTTATGACCTGGAGGGCAGTGGTGCACCGCCGGTGCTGATGGCCATGACGCTGGTACAGACAGTGATGATTGCCATCATCCTGATCGTCAGCGCGATCAATCTCAATGATGGCGAAACCAACGCAGTCGAGGGTATGACCCACTCCGTGCTGTTCGCCACCTTCATCATGCTGGCGTTTCTTGGCCTCTGAAGCCTTAGCCGGCAATCAGCTGCGCGGCTGCCTGGCGGTGATCGGCGATCAGGCCCTGGACGTCCAGGCCTTCGATCTGGCCGTCGATCACCCGCCACTGACCAGCGATCATGACCCGGTCGGCACGGTCGGCACCGCACAGCAATAGCGCCGAAAGTGGATCGTGGCTGCCGGAGAAGCGTAATTCGTCGAGTTTGAACAGGGCCAGGTCAGCCTGTTTACCCACCGCCAGCTCACCGATGTCGGTACGCCCAAGCAGTTGCGCCGACCCATGGGTAGCCCAGCCTAGGGCGAGCTCCGGAGTGATCGCCTCGGCACCGTAGCGCAGGCGCTGCAGGTACAGGGCCTGGCGCGCTTCGAGGATCATGTTGGAGGCATCATTGGAGGCCGAACCGTCGACACCCAGGCCGACCGGGGCGCCAGCATTGGTCAGGTCAACGGTCGGGCAGATGCCCGAAGCCAGGCGCATGTTCGAGCTCGGGCAATGGCAGATGCCAGTACCGGCAGCGCCCAGGCGGGCAATTTCATCCGGGTTGAAGTGAATACCGTGGGCCAGCCAGGTACGTGGGCCGAGCCAGCCGACACTGTCCAGGTAATCCACAGTACGCAGACCGAAGCGTTGCAGGCAGAAATCTTCTTCATCGAGGGTTTCGGCCAGGTGGGTGTGCAAACGCACATCCAGTTCTTCCGCAAGGCTGGCACTGGCGCGCATGATTTCTGGAGTGACCGAGAACGGTGAGCAGGGGGCCAGGGCAATCTGGATTTGCGCACCTTCGCCACGTTCGTGGTAGCTGTGGATAAGTCGCTGGCTGTCGGCCAGGATCACTTCACCCTGTTGCACCGTCTGCTGCGGCGGCAGACCACCGTCGGCTTCGCCCAGGCTCATCGAGCCGCGGGTGAGCATGGCGCGCATACCCAGCTTGCGGACGGCCTCGACCTGTACGTCGATGGCGTTTTCCAGGCCATCCGGGAACAGATAATGATGATCGGCCGCAGTGGTGCAGCCGGACAGCAGCAATTCAGCCAGGGCCACGCGGGTGGCAAGCTCCAGCTTGGCTGGGGTCAGCCGAGCCCAGACCGGGTAGAGGGTCTTGAGCCAGGGAAACAGCGGTTGGTTGACCACCGGCGCCCAGGCGCGGGTCAGGGTCTGGTAGAAGTGGTGGTGGGTGTTGATAAGTCCTGGCAGAACCACGTGCTCGCGGGCATCGAAGACTTGTCCACAGGGGAGTGACGGCATTTCGCCGAGGGCCAGAACTTCAGTGATTCGGCCGTCTTCAAGGACCAGGCCGCCACGGGCATCGAGGCTGTTGGCGGTGAAGATGGCAAGCGGGTTTTTCAACCAGATACGGGTCGCAGGCATGGTGCCGGCTCCTCTGAAAGTGGGTTCAGGTTAGCCAGCTCAGTGTTGCCCTGTCTGCTGATCCAGGTCCGCCACGGTGGGCGAGGTGTCGAGTCTACACCCACCTGGAACGGTTTCACCAGATCAGGCTGTCGCCCTTGTAGTTGATGAAGTACAGGCCGCCTTTGCCGGCGCTGGCCTTGATCTGTTCAAGCATGCCTTGGGTGCTGGTGAGCACGTCTATTTCGGCACTCTCACCACCCATGTCGGTCTTGACCCAACCCGGGTGCATGGCCAGCACTGTCTGCTGTGGCTGTTGCAGGGTGACGAAACTGTTGATCATCGAGTTCAGCGCTGCCTTGCTGGCTTTGTACAGGCACATCTCGCTGCCGTCGGGAATGGCGACGCTGCCCAGGATCGAACTCATGAACGCCAGCACGCCATTGTTGCGCAATTGCGGGGCAAAGCGCTGGGCGACGCGAATCGGCGATACCGCATTGGTCATGAACAGATCGCCTATGTCGGTCAGTTGCGCATGCTCGGCGTTCTGCTCGAGCGGGCCCATGATCCCGGCGTTGACGAACAGCAGGTCGAAGGTCTGCGCGCCGAGGCGTTCCTGCAGTGCATCGAGTTGGTGGATATTGTTCATTTCCAGGGTTTCGATCCGGACCCGAGGCAGGGTGGCGAGGGTCTCGGCCTTGGCCGGGTCACGCACTGTGGCTGTGACATCCCAGCTGTCTTCCACCAGACGCTGCACCAGACCCAGCCCGAGGCCGCGCGAGGCGCCGATGATCAGGGCGGTTTTGTTCGAGGGCATGAAGGAACTCCTTTCAATGGGTACGTCGTTGATCAAAGAATAACCAGTCTAGCCAAACCGTGGCCGAACAGGCTGTTGACGCAGGGGTACACGGCTTATCCACAGCTTGCTCCACAGTATCTGTGAGCAAGCCCAAGAGCTGGGTATAAGCGCCTGAAGGCTTCCTCCGCAGGGTAATAAATGGGGATAACTAACTGATTTATCGACGCTTGAGTGGCTGTCATCAAATCTTGATCAAAATATGATCGTTTGCCTGAAGGCCACGTGATTCAAGGCGCGCAGGCGAATGCCCAGAGCTTATCCACAGCCGGGCCCACAGTGAATGTGGGCAAATATTCAGCGTCGCTCCAGCAGGATCCGACCGCGGCTCAAGTCGGCCAATTGGCGTTGCAGCGGCTCAATCTGCTCTTCAGCCAAAGCCAGCAACAAGTCGACGCCATTGGCTGTAAAGTGTTCTTCCAGTACTAGGCCGTCCGCTTCGGCGACTCGTAGTTTAAGCAGGGCCAGCTCACTGAAGCTGCAACTGCAGCTGATTTCGCTGCGGCTGACCAGCAGACGTTTTTCTGCCTGCTGCAGGCATTTATTGGCGCCGCCGCCATAAGCGCGGGCCAGACCGCCGGTACCCAGCTGAATACCGCCGTACCAGCGGATCACCAGGACCACGACCTGATCGCAGTCCTGGGCTTCGATCGCCGCCAGGATCGGGCGTCCGGCAGTGCCGCCGGGTTCGCCGTCGTCGCTGCTGCGGTATTGCGCACCCAGTTTCCAGGCCCAGCAGTTGTGGGTGGCGGCCAGGTCGCTGTGCTGTTCAATGAAGTCCATGGCCTCGGCAGCGCTGTTGATCGGCGCGGCCAGGGTAATGAAGCGGCTCTTGCGAATCTCTTCGCGAAATTCGCAGGTGTCGAGCAAGGTAGAAGGCATAAACGCAGATTCAGTCGGGAAGTTTCAGGCCACAGCCTTTGAGAATGATGTGGATAAGATTGCTGCTGGCATCTTCCATGTCTTGCTTGGTCAGGCGGCTACGGCCGGTGACCTGGCAGATCTGGGTGGCAAAATCCGCATAATGCTGGGTGCTGCCCCAGAGCAGGAAGATCAGGTGCACAGGGTCGACCGGGTCCATCTTGCCAGCGTCAATCCAGGCCTGGAGCACGGCGGCCCGGCCCTTGAACCACTCGCGGTAGTCCTGGCTGAAATAGTCGCTCAGGCACTGGCCACCACTGATGATCTCCATGGCAAAGATCCGTGAAGCCTGAGGGTTGCGCCGGGAGAACTCCATCTTGGTACGGATGTAGGTGCTCAATGCTGTTGCCGGGTCGTCCTCGACACTCAGAGCATTGAAGGTGCTGTCCCATAACTCGATGATGTTGCTCAGCACCGCCACATACAGGCTCAGCTTGTTGGTGAAGTAGTAGTGCAGGTTCGCCTTGGGCAATCCGGCCTTGAGGGCGATGGTATTCATGCTGGTGCCCTTGAAGCCATGACGGGCGAACTCGTCTTCGGCAGCCTGGATGATGGCTTGCTCGTTCTTCTGACGAATGCGGCCGGCGGGCTTGCCCGGGGCGGTGACACGATGCGCAGGGACTTCGAAGGGCATGGACGGTTCCAGACAAGGCAATGGGTATCACTTCTGATCGGCTAACCTACCACAGCATCAGCCCTCAGCGAGTAGCCGCCAGGCTTTCCAGAAAGCTTTCCAGGACCAGATGCGGGCGTCGGCCCTTGCGCGTCACCCAGCACAGGCTCAGGTCATAGAAGCGCTGGTCCGGCTTGAGCGCGCGCAGCCGCCCTTGTTGTACCCAGAAACTGGCGTAGTGATCCGGCAGGTAGCCGATATAGCGCCCGGTGAGGATCAGAAAGGCCATGCCTTCGCGGTCCGAGGCGCTGGCGGTGCAATTGAGTGACTGATAGTGCGCCTGGACATCGGCCGGCAAGCGGAATGTCGGGGCGATAGCGTCCTGGCTATTGAGGCGTTCGTCGTCCAGCTGACGGTCGTCGGCATAAAACAGCGGATGACCCACCGCGCAATAAAGCAGCGAGCGTTCGCTGTACAGCGGCTGATACTCCAGCCCCGACAGCGGACTGGTTTGCGGAACCACACCGACATGCAGGCTGCCGTCGAGTACCCCTTGCTCAACCTGACTGGGCGCGATCATGCGGATCTGGATGCGCACATCCGGGCCGCGGTCTTTAAGCTGGGCCAGGGCGTGGGTGATGCGCATGTGCGGCAAGGTCACCAGGTTGTCGGTCAGGCCGATGTTCAACTCTCCGCGCAGGTGCTGGTGCAGGCCGTTGACCTCGGTGCGGAAACTCTCCAGGGCACTGAGCAGTTGCAGTGCCGACTGATACACCTCGCGGCCTTCCTCGGTCAGTGAAAAGCCGGCGCGTCCGCGCTGGCACAGGCGTAATCCCAGGCGTTGCTCCAGATCGCTCATCTGCTGACTGATGGCCGAGCGGCCAATGCCGAGGACGTTCTCTGCCGCCGAAAAGCCGCCACACTCGACTACGCTGCGGTAGATCTTCAGTAGACGGATATCAAAGTCGCTGACTTGCGCGAGGGGATCGGGGCGGCGGCTCATAGTTTAGTAGTCGTCTATCTGAAGATTAGAAAAGTTGGGTTTTCTAGACTTTATCCTCGTGACAACTTAGTCGCAACAACACTTGTCGCTGCCCAATTGCCATGCGAGGACTTGCCCGATGAATCTGCCTGAAAACGCTCCTGTCGGTCTGGCCAGCCAGCTCAAGCTGGACGCCCACTGGATGCCCTACACCGCCAACCGCAATTTTCAGCGCGATCCACGGCTGATCGTTGCCGCCGAAGGCAGCTACCTGACCGACGACAAAGGGCGCAAGATCTATGACTCGCTGTCGGGCCTGTGGACCTGCGGCGCCGGTCACACCCGCAAGCAGATCCAGGAAGCCGTGTCGCGCCAGTTGGGCGTGCTCGATTACTCGCCAGCCTTCCAGTTCGGTCACCCGCTGTCGTTTCAGCTGGCCGAGAAGATCACCGAGCTGACCCCGGGCAACCTTAATCACGTCTTCTATACCAACTCCGGCTCCGAGTGCGCCGACACTGCGGTGAAGATGGTGCGTGCCTACTGGCGCCTGAAAGGCCAGGCCACCAAGACCAAACTGATTGGCCGTGCCCGTGGTTACCATGGGGTGAACATCGCCGGTACCAGCCTGGGCGGCGTCAACGGCAACCGTAAACTGTTCGGCCAATTGCTCGATGTCGACCACATTCCACATACCCTGCTGGCCAGCAACGCCTTTACCAAGGGCATGCCGGAAGAGGGTGGTATCGCCCTGGCCGATGAAATGCTCAAGCTGATCGAGCTGCATGATGCTTCGAACATTGCCGCGCTGATTGTCGAGCCACTGGCCGGTTCCGCCGGTGTCCTGCCTCCACCTAAGGGCTATCTGAAACGCCTGCGGGAAATCTGCGACCAGCACAACATCCTGCTGATCTTCGACGAAGTCATCACCGGCTTTGGCCGTATGGGTGCGATGACCGGCGCTGAAGCCTTTGGCGTTACCCCGGACCTGATGTGCATCGCCAAGCAAGTCACCAACGGCGCCATCCCGATGGGCGCGGTGATTGCCAGCAGCGAGATCTATCAAACCTTCATGAACCAGCCGACCCCGGAATACGCCGTGGAATTCCCGCACGGCTACACCTACTCGGCGCACCCGGTTGCTTGCGCTGCCGGTATCGCCGCGCTGGATCTGCTGGAGAAGGAAAACCTGGTGCAGGCTGCCGCTGAACTGGCGCCGCATTTCGAGAAAGTGCTGCACGGCGTAAAGGGTGCGAAGAACATCATCGACATCCGTAACTACGGCTTGGCCGGTGCCATCCAGATTGCTGCCCGTGACGGTGATGCCATCGTGCGCCCGTACGAAATTGCCATGAAACTGTGGCAAGCCGGCTTCTACGTGCGCTTCGGCGGCGACACTCTGCAGTTTGGCCCGACCTTCAACAGCCAGGCGCAGGAACTGGATCGTTTGTTCGACGCGGTCGGCGAAGCCATCAATCAGGTCGATTGATCGTCCCTCTATATATAAGAAGCGGGCGTGAGCGATCTCGCGCCCAGGCATACCCTTTTTCTGGAGTTTTGCATGAGCACTGTTCAACATCTGATCAATGGCGAGCTGGTTGCTGCCGACGCGCGCAGCGCCGATGTTTTCAACCCGTCTACCGGCCAGGCTATCCACAAGGTCGCCCTGGCCAGCAAGCAAACTGTGCAGCAAGCCATCGATTCGGCCAAGGCCGCGTTCCCGGCCTGGCGTAACACGCCACCGGCCAAGCGCGCTCAGGTGATGTTCCGCTTCAAGCAACTGCTGGAGCAGAACGAAGCGCGTATCTCCCAACTGATCAGCGAAGAGCACGGCAAGACCCTGGAAGACGCTGCGGGTGAGCTCAAGCGTGGTATCGAGAACGTCGAGTTTGCTTGCGCTGCGCCAGAAGTGCTCAAGGGCGAGTACAGCCGCAACGTCGGCCCGAATATCGATGCCTGGTCCGATTTCCAGCCGCTGGGCGTGGTTGCCGGGATTACCCCGTTCAACTTCCCGGCCATGGTGCCGCTGTGGATGTACCCGCTGGCGATTGCTTGCGGTAACTGCTTCATCCTCAAGCCTTCGGAGCGCGACCCTAGCTCGACCCTGCTGATCGCCCAACTGCTGCACGAAGCCGGCCTGCCCAAGGGCGTACTGAACGTTGTGCACGGTGACAAGGAAGCCGTCGATGCACTGATCGAGGCACCAGAGGTCAAAGCCCTGAGTTTCGTCGGCTCGACGCCGATTGCCGAGTACATCTATTGCGAAGGTACCAAACGCGGTAAGCGCGTCCAGGCACTGGGCGGTGCGAAGAACCACGCTGTGCTGATGCCTGATGCCGACCTGGACAACGCCGTGAGCGCACTGATGGGCGCGGCGTATGGTTCTTGCGGTGAGCGCTGCATGGCTATCTCCGTGGCTGTTTGCGTGGGTGACCAGGTTGCCGATGCACTGATCGCCAAGCTGGAGCCGCAAATCAAGGCGCTGAAGATCGGTGCCGGCACTTCCTGTGGCCTGGACATGGGGCCGCTGGTAACTGCAGCTGCCCGTGACAAAGTGCTTGGCTACATTGACGACGGCGTTGCTGCCGGTGCGCAACTGGTGGTGGACGGTCGTGGCTACCGCGTTGCCGGTAATGAAGATGGCTACTTTGTCGGTGGCACGCTGTTCGATCGCGTGACCACGGATATGCGCATCTATAAAGAGGAAATCTTCGGTCCGGTACTGTGCGTGGTTCGGGTTGATAGCCTGGAAGAGGCCATGCGCCTGATCAATGAGCACGAGTACGGTAACGGCACCTGCATCTTTACCCGTGACGGTGAAGCGGCACGCTTGTTCTGCGACGAAATCGAAGTGGGCATGGTGGGGGTTAACGTGCCGCTGCCGGTACCGGTGGCTTATCACAGCTTCGGCGGCTGGAAGCGTTCGCTGTTCGGGGACCTGCATGCTTACGGTCCGGACGGTGTGCGCTTCTATACCCGGCGCAAAGCGATTACTCAGCGTTGGCCGCAACGCGCTAGCCATGAGGCTTCGCAGTTTGCCTTTCCTAGCCTGTAAGGCCGGGTAAAGAGGGGAGGCCGGCAGGCCTCCCCTCTTGTTTGTTTTAGGGGCTTTTGGCCTTTATGACAGTTTTGTTGAAATAAGTCCTTGACGCCCCTATAGATCTGTCTATAATTCGCCCCACTTCTGGCGTAGTCGGAACGGAAAACTCCTTGAAATTCAACGAGTTAGATGTTCCAGGTAGTGTCGGAAGGGCTTCGATCGAAAGGTCGGCAGCGGTGAAAAAGGTGGTTGACAGCGGATTGAAACGCTGTAGAATTCGCCTCCCGCTGACGAGAGATCGCAGCGAGTTAAGCGCTTGAAGTTGAAAGAGAAATTCTGAAAAACTTCAAAATAAACGCTTGACAGACTCTGAGGAAAGCGTAGAATGCGCGCCTCGGTTGAAGCGAAAGACTTCAGCCACCGCTCTTTAACAATCGAATCAAGCAATTCGTGTGGGTGCTTGTGACTCAGACTGATAGTCAAAAAGATTATCAGCATCACAAGTGACTGCACGAGAAGTCGAAAGACTTCGAATAAGTCATTTGAGATTGCTGAGCCAGGTTTAGGGTTTTCTCAAAACCCAAGCAGTATTGAACTGAAGAGTTTGATCATGGCTCAGATTGAACGCTGGCGGCAGGCCTAACACATGCAAGTCGAGCGGATGAGAAGAGCTTGCTCTTCGATTCA
>NZ_PVZN01000056.1 GCF_003024385.1 Pseudomonas sp. BBP2017 | reverse complement strand
CGTCAACTCCCCAGGGTTTCGTGGTGCGCCCCAAGGAGCGCCATTGTCTGCATTGATCTGCAGGGGAAGTCCGTACCGCCTGAACAGATCGGTCAGGTGCTCCTGGACCAATTCGGTTCGCTGATGCCGGCGTTTTTCAAGGTAGTTGTCGCGTCAACCGTCTAACTATGCCGCTCTTTTCTCGACCTGCTGTTCCCGATCCGGGTTCAGCAGCACCGTGCCGATCGGCTCCCAGTTTCGTGTCTGTCCAGACC
>NZ_PVZN01000055.1 GCF_003024385.1 Pseudomonas sp. BBP2017 | reverse complement strand
CGATGACCTACTCTCACATGGGGAAACCCCACACTACCATCGGCGATGCATCGTTTCACTGCTGAGTTCGGGATGGGATCAGGTGGTTCCAATGCTCTATGGTCGTCAAGAAATTCTGTTGCCAGAAGGTCTTGTTAGACACTCCAGCGAATCGGGTATGTGACAATTTGTGGTTTACGAACTTTCGGTTCATTTCGTCTTCACCACCACAATCTGCGCTGCAGATTGCTTGGGTGTTATATGGTCAAGCCTCAC
>NZ_PVZN01000054.1 GCF_003024385.1 Pseudomonas sp. BBP2017 | reverse complement strand
TGAATCGAAGAGCAAGCTCTTCTCATCCGCTCGACTTGCATGTGTTAGGCCTGCCGCCAGCGTTCAATCTGAGCCATGATCAAACTCTTCAGTTCAATACTGCTTGGGTTTTGAGAAAACCCTAAACTTGGCTCAGCAATCTCAAATGACTTATTCGAAGTCTTTCGACTTCTCGTGCAGTCACTTGTGATGCTGATAATCTTTTTGACTATCAGTCTGAGTCACAAGCACCCACACGAATTGCTTGATTCGATT
>NZ_PVZN01000053.1 GCF_003024385.1 Pseudomonas sp. BBP2017 | reverse complement strand
CTGCCTCGTCAACCATCTGCCTCGCCTGCTCCAGGTCTCCAGGGCTGCTCAACAGCAGCTCCATCTTGAGGATTCCGTTGATTCGCTCGGCTAGTGCGTTCTGGTAGCAGTCATATCCATCAGTCATCGAACACTGAACTCCGTGCCGGTGATGAAGGGACTGGTACAGCGCCGAGCAGTATTGGATGCCTCTATCCGAATGATGGACTAGTGGCTGGCGACGACATCGCTTTCGTAATGCCTGCTTGAAGGCTTGTG
>NZ_PVZN01000052.1 GCF_003024385.1 Pseudomonas sp. BBP2017 | reverse complement strand
GTCGGCGCAGTACATCTTCACTGCCACGCTGAGCCATGCCTCCCAAGGCGTGACCACGATCACCACCGACCGTGGCGTGATCACCATTGCCGATGGTCAGACCACGGGCACCCTGACGGTTCCGGCTACCAACGGCGAAGACGTCTACAAGGACGGCACCGAACTGACCGCCACGATCACCGGTGTCAACGGCCCGGGCTTTGAAAAGCTGGAAGTCAAAGACGGCAGTGGCTCGGCGACCTCGACGGTGGTCGACACCACGACGGTC
>NZ_PVZN01000051.1 GCF_003024385.1 Pseudomonas sp. BBP2017 | reverse complement strand
CGTCTACAAGGACGGCACCGAACTGACCGCCACGATCACCGGTGTCAACGGCCCGGGCTTTGAAAAGCTGGAAGTCAAAGACGGCAGTGGCTCGGCGACCTCGACGGTGGTCGACACCACGACGGTCGCGACCGTGAGCCTGTCTGGTTCGGTACAAGACGAAGGCCCGTCGGCGCAGTACATCTTCACTGCCACACTGAGCCATGCCTCCCAAGGCGTGACCACGATCACCACCGACCGTGGCGTGATCACCATTGCCGATGGTCAGACCA
>NZ_PVZN01000050.1 GCF_003024385.1 Pseudomonas sp. BBP2017 | reverse complement strand
CAGACCACGGGCACCCTGACGGTTCCGGCTGGCAACGGCGAAGACGCCTACAAGGACGGCACCGAACTGACCGCCACGATCACCGGCGTCAACGGCCCGGGCTTTGAAAAGCTGGAAGTCAAAGACGGCAGTGGCTCGGCAACCGCGACGGTGGTCGACACCACGACGGTCGCGACCGTGAGCCTGTCTGGTTCGGTACAAGACGAAGGCCCATCGGCGCAGTACATCTTCACTGCCACGCTGAGCCATGCCTCCCAAGGCGTGACCACGATCACCAC
>NZ_PVZN01000049.1 GCF_003024385.1 Pseudomonas sp. BBP2017 | reverse complement strand
GCAACGGCGAAGACGCCTACAAGGACGGCACCGAACTGACCGCCACGATCACCGGCGTCAACGGTCCTGGCTTTGAAAAGCTGGAAGTCGGCAACAGCTCGGCAACCGCGACGGTGGTCGATACCACGACGGTCGCGACCGTGAGCCTGACCGGTTCGGTACAAGACGAAGGCCCGTCGGCGCAGTACATCTTCACTGCCACGCTGAGCCATGCCTCCCAAGGCGTGACCACGATCACCACCGACCGTGGCGTGATCACCATTGCCGATGGTCAGACCACGGGCACCCTGACGGTTCCGGCT
>NZ_PVZN01000004.1 GCF_003024385.1 Pseudomonas sp. BBP2017 | reverse complement strand
GGTCTGGACAGACACGAAACTGGGAGCCGATCGGCACGGTGCTGCTGAACCCGGATCGGGAACAGCAGGTCGAGAAAAGAGCGGCATAGTTAGACGGTTGACGCGACAACTACCTTGAAAAACGCCGCAGGCGACCTAGCTAATAAACCGTTGCCCGCTTGAGGGGGGTGAGCGTCACCTGTGGCAGGTTGTCGCAGGTCAGTGTGTCAGTGGATGCATGCTACATTTAGTGCCGACGCGGTGATTTCTCTTGGCAGGGTTAACGTCGTGTCATTGAGTGCCAAGTCCTGAAAGGGTCTTGGCATTCTTCTTATCCTCATGTGCTTTGCTGATGGATAGCTGACGCTTCTACGCAGACTATTTCAACTACCTGCCAAGCGATATAGCGCTTGAGCGTGGGATGTCGCTAGTCCTGTACGCTGCAAATTACGGCGACTTTGCGAGTTTGGAAGCGCGGTTGCGGCGATCACAAGGCTGCCGTGCTTCTTTGCTTGCTCTATCCGGTGAGATATCAAAGCTCCATGGTAGCCCAAGCCTCGTGCATTTTTTCTGGTGGCAGCAGTTCCAAGGTAGGCAACTCCATTGCTGGCCAGGTACATCAATGCTCCCGCAACAACCTGTCCATCAGCTTTAAGGACGTAGATTTTCAGACGCTCATTTGACATCAGTCCTGCGAACGAAGCCTGGCTCAACTGACGGTGCTCTGGCTTGGTATGAAATCCACTCGCATGAATGGCTGCGAAATCAGGAAGAGTGTGTGAGGTGACCTCTTCGATTTCGAATGAGTGGTAGTTCAAGACCACGTCATTGACGGAGCATGCGAGCTGCAGATGCGTCCAGCCCCTCAGACGCTCCAATCGCCCCTCACCCGCAAAAGCGTATTGTTCCAACGTCGAGACCTTCCCGATAAGAGGCGTTATGGTCGAATACTCTGCTGACTCCTTGAGCAAGCTCAACAGTGGATTGGGTCTGCCAGAGCTATCGCCGTAGATGCGATTGAGCATTGGGCTAGGAGATGCCTTCACTTGAAAGCATGGAAAAGCTTCGTTGGAAAACACACGAGCACCAAAAGGGTTTCCTCTTACCCGAGACAAGCTCTCAACGCGGGAAACCAAATACTCGCTTTCTGCGGTCTCAATTTTATGAGCCAGTTCTACATCCATGTTCGTCGTCCTTTTTGAAAACTTCCAAGAGAGGTAAAGCGCATGGACAATACGCTTGCGTCCAAAGACGTACCAGTTGCTGGCTCAGCTTCACTGTCTGGTCGACTGCCGGCGGCGACACGCCGTGGGCAAACGCTTTCTGCGGGGCAGGATTACTACACGTGGTGGTTAAAACGCCGAGGTGCAGTTGCAAAGGATGCAAGCAACGCTACGGAGCGTCAGGATTTTTTTCGCAAAATGAGTTGGCATCTTTATTACCTCTGGTTAACGACGAGTAAAGGTTTGCTGCGAATTCGTACTCTGTATCGCTGAGGCCAAATAAGGCCTCAGCGGTTATCCACATCAGAAGTCCAGGGTAAGCCCGGCGTACAAAGCGCGCCCATCACCAGGTGAGTGCAGGGATGCTTGGGCACCATCCGGGTCGTACCAAACGTATTCATAATAGCGGTTGGTAAGGTTTTTCAACTGCAGATCGACGCTCATTGACTCGGTCACTTTGTAGGTTGCGCCGAGGTTCATCAGCACGTATCCGCCATACGTCCCTTTGGTGTTTTCTCGTTCCAGGTAGTAGTTGGTCTGGCCGTTCATCCAGGCGGTCAACTGCAAGGCAGGTGTCGCTTCATAGCTAATGCCGGCGTTATAAAGGTGATGGGGGATGTGGTCGATTTCCTGGCCTTTGCTGTTGGGCAAAGTCGCACTCGGCTGAAGTATTTTCGAATACTGCCACGAGTAGGCCATCCAGATATCGGTTCGCTCATTGGGATACAGGTTCATCTGCAAGTCGTAGCCCCAGCGCCGGGTTTCGCCGACGTTATCCGATTCACCACTCGGGTCGTTGAGCCGTCGACTGACTTCGCCGGAGGCTTCCTGCTGCCAGTAGGCAACGCGACCATCGACCCAGTCGGCGGGGGTGAACTTGATGCCGGTTTCCCAGCCCTCATTAATCGAGGGCGCCAGATCGGTGTCCCTCGGCGGAATCTTGTAAGCCGCCGCGCCCGTGCCTACCTGGAAGGTACGCCCCCAGTTGGCGTAGAAACTGGCCACGTCCCACGGTGAATAGACCACGCTGAGTTTAGGCTGTTTGATCAGGCCATAATCGTTGATGTCGTAATCCAGGCCGGTCATTTCGTTGGTGAAATCTCCCTGGATTTTATCGACCCGATACGCCGGTACGATCTTCAGCGACTCGAAAGGTTTGATCTCAGCCTGGACGTAAGCGCCGTAGGTGTCGAAGTCGAACTGCTGATCGCGGGTAGTTGCCAGGCGAGCACGGTCTTTGGTGCGATAGCGCTCACTTTTGTTTTGCTGCTGCTGTACGTCTGCACCACCCTCCAAGGCGAAGTCATACAGCCAGCTGACCTCCGGTCGCCACGTCAGGGATGTGAGGGCGCCATATTGGGTTTCATAGGCATCACGCTCCTGTTGGGAGCTAGTGCGCCAATATTGCGTCCAGCGTCGATCATCGAAGGTGTTGACGTAGGTCTTCGCCGACCATGCGATGTTCTCAGCCAAGTCTATATCGAAATGCAGGCTGACCTGATTCATACGCCGAGTGCCCTTGTCGGTGGCGTTGAAACTGTTGGTCATGGTTGGGTGATGGCGGGCATCATCTTCGGTCAAATAGCCAGGCTCCTGAGCCTCTGCTTCGTAGTGACGGGCGATCAGACCGATTCGGTAGCTGTCGTCATCCGGTGTGTAAAACCACTTACCAGACATCGAAAATCTGTCTGCTTGGGAATGATCCCTGTAGCCATCGGATTTTTGATAGGCAAAGAAGTAGTTCTGAGTCCAGTTGCTGCTTTCGATGCCCTTGGCAAGTTGGGTTTCCTGAGTGTTGAAGCTGCCGTAACGGATCCGCGCCTTGTTGTAGTCCCCACCGGTGCGGGTCAGCATGTTGACGTTACCTGCGATGTTATTCAGACCATAGCGCGCATCACTGGTGCCACGGACAACCTCGATGCTGTCCAGCTCCATGGGGAAAATCATGTCCATGAACGGCATGTTGCCGTCGTTGCTGTTGCTCGGAATCCCGTCAATCAACAGTTTTACGGCGTTCACTTCGCCTTCGCCGTTAAAGCCACGGAAGGAGATTTTCCCTGAGGTCGTGCCCTGGTTGAATTCCGTGAGCATCACCCCGGGAGCTCGGCTGAACAACTCCCAGCTGTAATTGACTGGCATCTTTTCCAAGATATCTCCCCCGAGGATATCCACCGAGCTGAGTACACTGCTGGTACTCAAGGGGCCGCTGGCTGTGCCCTGAACGTTCACGGTGCCCAGAGTCAGGGTCGAGTCTTCGACTTTACCGGCGTCGGCCAGAGCCGAGCACAAAGGGTTCATTGCGAATAGGCCAACCGACATCAACGGCCATATGGAACGGGATACAGACAGACTCTTTGCATGACGCAAAGTAAGTGAAGCAGGCATAGCACGCACTTCCTGATGATCAAGAAACTTCAAGGGCGTTTAGCGTCCATCGAGGCCGCTAAAAGATTTAAAGAGACAGCACCGGACAATGTCGCGGCGTTGTGATCAGGCGAAGGGAGAGGCGCGTGGACTTAGGCTTGGCCACCGAATCCTGGGATGGAGCTTCGGCAGCTCAGGATTGTCGAGGGAAGTGTCGGGAGTGTATTGCGGTAGAAAATGTCGGTAGTAGTTGGAAGGAAGCGCCGCCATTCCAGGATGGCCACAGCAGCAATCACCGTGCTGCATAACCGTTTTTGAAGCAGCTTGCTGGGCAGCGTCGATTGTTTTCTTGAACCCTGTAGGTATAGCTTTAGAACTACCTCCCGAGCAGAATCCACCCCAAAGCATTAGCTGAACATCCGGCGTCTGCATAGCGCGGCTCAACGGCATGGCAAACATGTTCAGCAACACGGCCAGGCAGGCGATCCAAGGGCTTATGCGTTTCAACGAGGGCATGTGCAGGGTCAACATAGAGGGGCGCTTATTTAGCCGGAATTAAGGAGCGATGTAAAAGTTTCAAACGTGCGCTATTTCGCCACAGGTAGCCCGAAGTGCAGGTTTCTGCGCCTCCGGCGCAGGAGCCTGCGACCGGGGTTGTACTTACCAAGCCGGCTGAAGCTCCCATAGTTAAGAAAGCAGTAGCTAAGGCGTTTACGCCTAGGCTTATGCACCAACGAATTTCTTGAATTTGTTAGGCTTTTACATCGCAAGATTGAGGAAGCTTAAGACTGGAATTGACCTGGCGGTTCTCTTTAAAATCGCTCATTCCCGAAGGGGCTAGGTTTGTATTTGGTGACGATCTCGGCAAGCTGATGCCAGATGTAAATAGCCGGGAGATTCCCGGCCTAATTTTACCTGGAGGCTCAAGCGGCTGAAGGTTCGACAGATCAGTGAACCAGTGAGCGCGGGACACCTTGTCAGACCGATCGCCTTGGAGAACAAGCGCTGCTGCCAGGCCGTACATATATCCCCTGGTAGCGGCACTTTCTGTTTGCGCATCCCAATTATGATGCTTCAGATACCGGTCATTGCACCAGACATAGCCAGATTCACCCCAGGTATCGTAAGGATTAAACCAAGAGCAACCGCTGAGCATGCACACAGCACCTATGAGAAATGCATTTTTTTTCATGGTCACACTCCATGTATTGTGACCTGCTTGTATGGCCTAGCGCCATCATTAATGCAAGCGGCCTGCGAAGCTTTTGAATCAAGAAGCTTGATATCGGTGATTCGATGCTGCGTGCAAGGTGTTGAACTAGAGCCAGCGAGAGGCAAGCGAGCACGGTAGGGGGCTGCTTGAGTGGCGCAATAAAAAACGGCATCTTCATCATCCTGTGGCCCACTGGAAGGATCAGATGCAGCTTAAGTTGGGGCTTGATAACCCTAACTGAAATCGACGAACGAAAGCCGTATGCGTCCGGCCAACACATCTTCCTGACGCAACCGCCGAAGGCCATGGTGTCCACCTAATTTAAGTGAACACCATTTCTGGCCCATCAAGCGGATCTTCCATGCCCCCTCAGCGCCGTACCTACAGCAAATCTTTCAAAGCCCAGGTCATCCAGGAGTGCTCCGAGCCCGGCGCCTCCATCGCAAACATCGCCTTGGGTTACAGCCTCAATGCCAACCTCGTCCACAAATGGATTCGGCTGCACAATCAAAAAGCCGTGGATCTTCAGCCTGCGTTCATCCCGCTGCATCCTCAGATGCTCGGCGCTGGAGCGCATGCTCAGCCCTCCAGCATCAGTCTTGAAATCCAGCACCCGCGCACACCCATCAAGATGATTTGGCCAGCGGACAGCGCAGCCGCCTGCGCAAGCTTTCTTCGAGAGCTGTTGCGATGATCCGCATCGATACCATCTGGCTAGCCACCGAGCCGATGGACATGCGCGCCGGTACCGACACCGCTATGGCCCGCGTGATTTCAGTGTTCGGTGCGGCGCAGCCGCACTGTGCTTACCTGTTCGCCAATCGCCGCGCCACTCGCATGAAAGTTCTGGTGCACGACGGGTTGGGCATCTGGTTGGCGGCACGTCGGCTCCACCAGGGCAAATTCGCCTGGCCTAGCATGCGTCACGGTTCACAAATGGAGCTGAGTGCCGAACAGCTACACGCCTTGATACTGGGCTTGCCATGGCAGAGAGTTGGCCCCGGAAACGCCATTTCCATCCTCTAAGCCGAGCCATGCCCCATCCGGCAGCGCAATTGTCCGATAAGCCTGTCGTCGCCTTTAAGCTGATCTGGCAAGGTCGGTTGCATGACTTCGATCCCCGACCTCGACCAACTCAACCCCTCACAACTGCGCGCACTCGCGGCTCAGTTGTTGCAACGCGTCTCGGTGCTCGACGAGCAAGTCGAAACGATGGGCAAGACCGTCCAGGTCATGGACAAGAAGATCCATCACGACAAAACGCTGATCGAAAAACTCAGCCACGAGATCGCCCAGCTCAAGCGCTTCAAGTTCGCCAAACGCAGCGAGCAAATGAGCCCGGAACAGGCCAGTTTGCTCGACGATCTGATCGATACCGATATCGCTGCCATTGAAGCGGAGCTGGAGTCGCTACAAGTTACTCCGGCACCTACCCAGGAAAAGCAGAAACCCAAGCGTCGCGCATTGCAGTGCCTGCAGCCGATCTAGGTTGGCTACTTTAAATAGCATCCAGCATTGCCTGTTCGGAGAACGATCAGGCACCGCTTGCATTTGCACTTCCCCAGTTATCATTTTGACTTCCTAATGACGACTCAGCACTGCATCGATTATTCGGGCACGAGCCCGCCTATGGCTTTACGCTCGCCGCTACCAGTTCCGCTATGCCTTGCCGCACGGCATCAATGTTTTCGTCGAGGGTCGCCAGGGCTCCGTTGACATTACCGACCACAGTGCTGGCTCCTCGATCACCAACCCATTTCGCTAGCTCCTCAACGGCAGCTCGTAGTGCATCCTGGTTGTGGCTCAGGCGTTCCAGCACGTCTGCAGCGGTACTAAGCTCTTTCATAGAGTGCGCTCGGATTTCAAAGGTGTCGGCTACGTTAGCTCAATGCAAGCGTAGGAGGCCAGCTAACGGGGTTTCTGCTGTTGGGCTTCCAACCATCGGCTGAAGCGCTCTCGTGGCAAGAGCTCTAGCTTGGGGAGGGTAGAGGTCAGCAAGTCAATGACACCTTGGAAATCCGCCTCCTCAGGAAACCAATCCGCCAGTTCTACACTGCAGTACATAGAGGATCCGAGAGCCCAAGCGAAAATCATATCTGCAGCTGCACGAAAATGATCGGCTATATAGATCCCCTGATTAGTCGTCCAGCCCCGGCGCCTGAGTTCCTGGCTAGCCCCCAGGATGCCAAACTCACCAAAATAGGCTGAGGTGTCGGGGTAATGGATACCCGCGAGTGAGACCTTTAACTGGCCAGCTTCCCTATCCCAGTAGGAAAGATGATGCCAGCCGCCTGTAGTCGTCTCTGGCCATGGAAAATTGATGGCTGCTTTCCCCGTGATGTAGTGCTCACGAGACACTCGGCACAGGTCAACATCGAAGCGGGGCATGCTCAACCTCTCTAAGTGCTTTAGCAATTTTGCGCGAAGTGATTAAGGCCTCTTTTGTGGGTATCCCAACCGCGCCCTGATCGCTCCTCGGCGCGAAGCCAGTCTAAGACCCTGACGAGATGCCTTTCCACTGACCGAGGCTTCAGTTGTTGAGCGACGATGATTGAGACGAAGGAATACATTTGTACTCCTTCGATTTGACCGCCGTAAACGTTAGCCTCTATCCCGTGTCCCCAATCGCTTCACGGACAGTGCCCGCTCTTGATCATGCGAGTGATAGTAAGTGTTCTGAGTCGTAGCCAAGTTCGAGTGGCGCAGGTCGTACTGGAGATCCTTGGCACTTCTGAACGGCGCGTCGAACGTGGCCGAGGTATGGCGAAGCCAGTGAGACGATGCCACCCGCAGGCTATCCATTTCGTAGGGCTCGCGCCCTTCATCGCGCATGCGTACCAGCGCGTTGTCGAACACGGCTTGGAGGAGGGCGCGTACTTGCCGGTCAGAGAGACCTGCGCGGCCGCTTAGCGTTTTCAGAAGCGGCGACTTCTCCTGGTAACTCGGCAATGGGCCCAGCCCAATGAATGTGCGATAGCGCTTTAGGTACTTCTCCACGTACTCATCACGTACTGCAATCTTGCCGGACTTGTTTCCTTTACCCACCACATGGAACCACCAATTTCCATCGGCATCCAAACGAAAATCACCCATGGTGGGCTGCCAATTGGAACGCCCAACTATGTCCGATATACGTAGATACATGCTGAACATCGTGAGGAGAATGAACAAGGTGCGTTCATGTTTTTTAGGCTCAGCTTCAGCCATTGTTTCCGCTGTATCAATCACGTAATCCCATTGTAAGGGTGTTAGCGCGCGGGAAGAGTTCGACTCCTGCTGGGATGAACTGTACTGTCCTTTTTTTGTGACCTTACGAAAGGGATTGGAACTGGCGAGTTCTTCTTCGACCAAATATTCGTAAAAGCCATTAGCGACCTTGAACACATTACTCATGCTGCCTTTGGATGAATGATAGTCCGCAGACCGAAACTCATCAACATCCTCAGTCAGCGCTTTATTTTGTTTAGGCGCGCGATGAGTAAAAGGTTTCCATTTTGGATTATGACCAACTTCCGAGTACAAAGCCAAAGCATCATCTTGTTTGGTAACAAAACGATTGCGGACAACGGAGCCAACCCAACTGGCTGGCGGGTTTTTGCAAAACTCCAGAAAAGCTTCCGCATCCAGCCTTTTCAGTTCAGTGACGGGCTTCTCACGGATGATCAGCGACCACAGCAGCAGGCGTTCGACGTGCCCACGATAAGTGCTATAGGTAAGCGCGTTGTCCGCGTAACACCGCAGATAGCCACGCACGGCCATGAAGCCCGGGATGGCTTTCAGCTCTGCGGCAAAGCTCTCCAGGTACTGGTCGACGCTCGCGATGGATGGCCGGCCCAGAGTGAAATCTTGATCCACAAAGTCACCGTGAGATTCAAAGATTGGCTGGGGAGTGCAGGGCATCTAACTTACCGAGAAAAGGTGGCCTTACTTAGCGATTGAGAACTTCCTAGTCTGGCTGTTTTAGGAAGTTTTCGCTTTCCTATACAACCTACTCTCAATCGCCGGGCCTAGTTAATGGGAGTCTGCGGATGATATCCACAAGTTAGGCCGGTCGCAACCACAAACATGCCATGCCCATTCATCTGCTAAATGCCAGTCAGGACTTGACATATTGGCCTGGGCGCAGTAAGCGCTATTAATCCTTGCGCTTCAAAATAATTGTGCTGCAGCACTGTTGTTAATATATAGCATATATTGCTTTTTCCACTCCAAGGTTCAGCTTCCGCCCAACGAATACGGGGCTGCTGATTACACGAATCAATAATTGAAATTGATTTTCGAACGTACGGCTCGATCAATATTGACTAAGTATTGACAGTCGTAGCCCCAAAGCGGCGGCCTGAGGAAAGTGTCCACGTTAATTTAATTTTAGCCGCTTTCGGAAAGTGTCTGCATTAAGTGCAAAACATCCCGAGGCCAGGAAAAATGGGATTCTAGCTTCATGAACTCTCAACTGGGCCTTCGGAAAGTGTCCGCATTATTGTCAGATCCACTCAAAAAGAGCTCCATGGCTCAGCTGAGCGCTAGGTGCACCTAGAACACCGAAACGGAGGGTTTCGCAGGCCAGCATGGCTGCAGGCCCTGGCGCTCCTGGCTTCGAGGTCATAAAGCAACGCTGAGTTCACTTTGGCGTAGGTATCTTTCCAAGGCTAAAAATCTCGGAAAGTGTCCACATTATGCGATTCGGCTCGCGACTCGGAAAGTGTCCGTATTTTGTGCAGATGTCACTGGAAGCCCCGAATTACAAGGATTGTAGCAATTCAGACGCCAGTGCTGCAGTGGTCACGAGTGTCCAGATAGCGGAGGAATTAGGTAGAACGGTTCAAATCATCGTATCAGCGTGCGACCCAGTAAAATCAGTGGGTTACGGAAATCGTATGATTGCAAAAGTGTCCGCATTTCGTCGGAATGGAGGCGCATTTGAGCAATGCCGAGTCGCTGGAAGCCACGTGAGTAGAGGGCTCAAAGGGTTGATGGGGTAAAAGTGTCCGCAATTCGCGACGGTGACAGCGATGCCCACAGCAAAGCTCACCGGTATGCTTCGCCAAGATTAATCGAAAGATTGGATAGTCTTCATAGGGGTTCTGGTTTTCAAGTCTGAAGAGTCGGCAGCCCGAGCCGTTGGGAATCTCGAAAGCCAAGGAGGTAGAGCGCAGAGGTCGTTGATTTGGCTGAATTCTGGTAATTCGAGGCAAAGTCCAATTTTAAGGTGCAGGTGACAGATTAATCGACTGGAGATTCTATAAGCATAATTTAACATAATATACATTATGCGAATCGTACGGTGGAGGCTTGTGGGCCGTGCTTCGACATGGAGCGTCAAGCATCCAGCAAATGCTGGTCAGCTATCATGGATAGTCTTCACCGCCATTCGGGAACCGGCACCGATGGATACGGTTCAGTGACATTTTCCATCCACGCACTGCGCCGTGCTTTTCGATTGCCAGCAACGCGTAATTTGAGCAGCTCGGCTCAAACCTACAGGCACCCCTAAGTCGGCTGGGACCAACGCGCTGATAAAAGTGAATGGCACGAACAGAAAGCCAGGAAATCACCGTGGCTTACGGAAAGAAATGACGTAGTAGCTGGCCATCGAATCCTTTTTCCCCGACAGTGCGTCGAAGCAGCCAGCTTTCACCGAGACGCCGATCGAGTCGATCCGGTAGAACTCCCAGCCCTCAGCTGCATATTCATTGACGACCTTTTCCAGGTAGACCGCAGCTTCATTGCCGCGATGCTTGCTCGCCTGAACCTCAATGTTCGGCGGGACCTGGACCATAAGGACTCTAGCTCCTAATTTTCGCGTACGCGAAAATAGGCTGGCCCAGCCTTGGTCTCCCTGAAACTCTATTTTAATAACCATAAATTATAACTACACTAAATATCTATTTAGTGTAGTTATCTCTGAGCCACTGAAAACTCACTCTCAATAGAGATCGATGCGCTCTCCTTTATATCCGATAATTGCCAGACCCGGATATCCGGTTGATCGCCCAAAAGCCTCTGCTGGCCCTGCGCCGTGGCGATGCCGAAGCGTTCATGGAGTTCTGTCTGCGCCCGCTTCCGGCCTGGATCGGCCCGATGGTCAAGTCCCTCTTTATCCGAGGCGTCGATCAGACCGCCCGTCATTTGGGGTGTTACCAGGTCAATGCGACTTGGCGCCCGTTCAGCCAAACGCAGCCGAAGCGCGAGAAGCACCTGCCCCCGTCAACTGCCAAACCGGGCCGGTACAAGATGGCTCAAGGTTCGGTGGCCCAGGTGTTTGCGGTGTGCGGCAGCTTCTATCAATACGCCATGGACGAAGGCTTAACCGAGAGCAATCCATTTCGGGCAGTCAAACAGAAGGCCGTGTACAAGCACCGTCACACCCACGAAGTGTCGGGCGCGCCCTCACCCGCCTGCAATGGGATTACGTGATCGACACGGCAGAAGCGATGGCCGCTGAAGACCCCATTCATGAGCGTACCCTGTTCGTGCTGACCACGCTGTTTGCCATGCACCTGCGGGTGTCCGATTCGACGGGCCGGGACAACTGGGAACCGACCATGGGCGATTTTCGTCGAGATAGCCAGAGTAACTGGTGGTTCCATGTCGTCGGCAAAGGCAACAAGTCCGCCAAGATCAGTGTCCGCTACGACTATGTGCAGACCTACCTGACGCGTTATCGCCAACACCTCGGTTTGACGTCCCTGCCCTCGCCCCATGAATCGCCCCCTTGCTGGTGACCCTGCTCGGTGTGCGCAATCATCTGCAGATGTACTGGACGTCCGGCATGCGTAAGGAGTTGCTGGCCTGGCAGATGGCGCATAAGGGGGCAGAGCTGCACCCCTTAGCGCAGGCTGCGGTGAGTGGAGCTGGCTGGGAAGCGTAGAGTCACGAATTCGCTTGGATGCGCTGGTCCACTCGATCCAGCACTCAACGCCGCAAAAAGCGGCACGAACACAAGAACGGTAAACCCTGAGGACACAACGTTGTACTGCGGGCGATCCTGAGTAGCGGCAGTTCAGCGCTGCACTAGCAAAACGGTGTTTGCCCTCTTCCTGATCTAAATCAAACACGCTTGGGACGTTCAGCAGAAATTAGAGACAGTCATTGCACGAATCGCATTCGATGAGTGTGGTGCGTGTCAGACGCCACGCCGCCTATCCTTGTCAAAGCGTCCCAGCAGTTGATTGCCGGCTGTCATCGCCCTCCTATCTGTTGATCCTGGCCTACCGGACATCATTATGCGCGCCATGGTTTTATACACACCCGGTCAGCCGCTGCAACAGGAAGACCGGCCCGTTCCGACCCCCGGCGCCAATCAACTGCTGATCAAAGTTCTGGCCTGCGGTGTCTGCCGCACCGATTTACATCTGGTGGACGGTGAGTTGCCTCAAGCGGTACTGCCCCGGGTGCCGGGGCATGAAATCGTCGGTGAAGTCATGGCTGTAGGCACCAATGCAGCCCGCGAACGCATCGGCCAGCGGGTGGGGGTTCCCTGGCTGGGCTGGACGTGCGGTCAGTGCCCATTCTGTCAGACCGGTCGGGAGAACCTCTGCGATCAGGCCATGTTCACCGGATGTCATCTGGACGGTGGTTACGCCGAATACGTCGTGGCCGACCAACGCTTTTGTTTTCCTATCCCTGAGACGCTTTCCAATACTGAGGCCGCACCGTTACTGTGTGCCGGGCTAATCGGCTTTCGCGCCTTGCAAATGGCACAAGGCGCACGCCATCTTGGGTTTTATGGTTTTGGCGCCGCAGCGCATCTGGCCATTCAAGTCGCACGGGGACGAGGTCAAGAGGTGTACGCTTTTACTCGAGCGGATGACACCGAAGGACAGGCGTACGCCCGATCCTTAGGGGCGAAATGGTCCGGTTCGTCGGACCAGCCTCCTCCGCACCTGCTCGATGCCAGCCTGATTTTCGCGCCGGTCGGGGCGCTAGTGCCGCAGGCACTGGCCGTCACCGTCAAGGGAGGCTGCGTGATTTGCGCCGGCATTCACATGAGTGACGTCCCGGCCTTCCCTTATCGCCTGCTATGGGGCGAGCGCAGCGTACGATCTGTGGCCAATCTGACCCGCGACGATGGCGTAGCGTTTTTCAAAGAGCTGCAACACACTCACGTACACTGTGATACCACCCATTTTTCCCTCGACGATGCCAATCAGGCGCTAGCGCTGTTGCGCACTGGCCGGTTCAACGGCGCGATAGTGCTTATTCCGTGACACGACCTGCCGTCAGAAGGCTGCCAGGCTTTGATGATGGCGTTTGTTCAGTATTTGAGTTCAGACAGAGAGCGAGTATTGAGCACGTTTTGACTTTCCAGCCAGGCTCGCCGGGCCTGAGCGACCCCGTAGCGCAAGTTGGAAAACTCAGCGCTTCGGTGAGCATCGGAATTGATGCTGATAAGCACGCCTTGATCCTTGGCGTATTGGCACTGGAGATCAAACAGCTCCATGCGCTGCGGCGATCGCGCGTCCGGCTCATCATGGATCCCCCAGAGGGTGATCATTCTTTTGTTGACAAACCTCAATCAATCCTCTTCGTCGCGGTGTAGGAATAAACAGGCGGGAGGACACAGAGGGTACGAAGCGTTAACGCCCTGCATCGAGAACCTGCGCCATGATCCAGGACGGGTGAGTGCCTGGTACGAGCCGAGCGCCCTGCCGCCGTCAGCAACCCAACCTTTTGGGGATAAGCTCATGAACTCACCTTCGCACAAATTGCTGGAAAAACTCTACGGCCAGCAACACCACGTTGACACGGCGCATATAGCCCCAGTGTTACGCCAATACGCTGAACCCTTGCCAGGGCTGGACTCCCCCGCTTTTGCCAACATGTTCGATCGTTACGCCGATGCGCGCGTGGTGATGATCGGCGAAGCGAGCCATGGAACCAGCGATTTCTATCGAGCCCGGGCGGCGATCACCCAGAGGCTTATCGAGCAGCACGGGTTCAATATCGTGGCAGTGGAAGCAGACTGGCCAGACGCCGGTCATGTCGACCAATACGTCCGGGGGTTGGCGCATTCGGCCTGGAAGCGCCACATCTTCAGCCGATTCCCGACCTGGATGTGGCGCAACAGCGAGGTGAAGGCGTTCGCCCACTGGCTGCATCAGTACAATCACCAGCAGCTCCTCGACCGGCGCGTCGAGTTTCGCGGCCTGGACGTCTACAGTTTGCGCAACTCCATTCATGAAGTGCTGGGCTACCTGGACCGGGTCGACCCGCATCTGGCCCATGAAGCCCGGCGGCGCTATGGCTGTTTGACGCCGTGGCAGGATGATCCGGCGCTGTACGGCCACTTCGTCGAACGTGGCGGTGTGATGCCCTGTGAGCAGCCAGTGATCGAGCAGCTCAATGCCATGCTGGCTGAACAGTTGGCCGGGCTCATCCGCGACGACGAAGCGTTCTTCAATGCGACGCAGAACGCCCGTGTGGTGATGGCAGCGGAACAGTATTACCGCGCGATTTATCGAGGAACGACGGCCTCCTGGAACCTGCGGGACCGGCATATGTTCGATACCTTGCGTGCACTGCTCGATCACCGGGGCCCGCAAGCCAAGGCCGTGGTCTGGGCCCACAACTCCCATATCGGCAATGCGGGTGCTACGGAAATGGGCTGGAAGGGGCAGTTCAATATCGGTCAACTGTGCCGTAGCGCCTTTGGGCGTGATGTCGTATTGATCGGCATGGCCACCGACCGAGGCCAGGTGGCTGCCGCCGATGACTGGGACGGCCAGATGTTGATCAAGGACATCCGTCCTTCCCGACCGGACAGCTGGGAACATCAGTTCCTCAAAGCCGGGGTGGCGGCGTCCCTGACCGACTGGCGAGACCCGCAGCGAAAAGAACTGCGCAGAGTTCTATCCGCGTCCTTGCTGGAACGGGCCATCGGCGTGATTTACCGCCCTGAGAGCGAACGGTTCAGTCACTACTTCGAGTCGATGCTGGCCGAACAATTCGATGCCATGATCTGGTTCGAGCAAACCGGACCGGTCACCGCGCTGCCCCTGCCGAAAAACCAGCAACTGGAAGCGGAAGACGAAACCTATCCGTTTGGCGTGTAAGCATGAGTGCAGGCCCCCTCAGGGGTGGGGGCCTGCAGGTATTGGTCAAACCAGTCGCCAGCGAGCCTGGCAACTTCCTCAAGCGTCCCAGGCTCTTCGAAAAGATGCGTGGCGCCCGCCACGACTTCCAGTCGTTGCTCGCACCGCAAGGCCCGGCTGCTCTGGCAGTTCAAATCGAACACCACCGGGTCCTGTGCACCGACAATCTGCAAGGTCGGCGCCTTCACCCGGCCCAGCGCCTGCCCCGCGAGGTCTGTTCGCCCTCCCCGGCTGACCACTGCTGCTACCACATCGGCACGCTCGGCTGCCGCTACCAGCGCTGCGGCAGCACCGGTACTGGCGCCGAACAACCCGATCCGCAGCGAGCTCAATTCACGGTCCCGGCCGACCCAGTCGATCACATCGATAAGTCGTCTGGTCAACAGCGGGATATCGAAACGCAGTTCCCGGGTCTGGTTATCCAGACGCTGCTCCGATTCCGTGAGCAGGTCGAACAACAGCGAGCCCAGCCCCCGCCGAGCCAGGACATCGGCCACATATTGATTACGCGGGCTTGAACGACCACTGCCGCTGCCATGTACGAAGATCACCAGGGCGCGGCTGTTCATTGGCAAACGCAAATCGGTGGATAATTCAACGCCCAACAGGTCCATGTATCGAGATTGAGGTTCAATCATCGTGCGTCTCCTCATCGGAACTGGAAGAGGATTCTCGCTGCCAGGCGCGTTGCAGGAGATTGATGACCTCTTCATCCGATATCTGGGGAAAGTCCATGTACCAGTAGCCGATCGAGATCATCCACTCTGGAATGAGCGAGCAGATCACCTCATCCACTTCACTACGTAAAGCCTCTACTGTTTCAATAGGCCCGACCGGTACTGCGACGACAATGCGCGACGGCGCCTGCACGCGGACAGCATGGACCGCCGCCATCATTGAGGAACCTGTCGCCAGACCGTCGTCGATCAGGATCACTACCTGGTCCTTGAGTCGTAGTGATGGACGGGCTCCCCGATAGGCCTTTTCACGTCGCGACAACTCCTGCGCTTCGCGGGCGACCACGGCCTCGAAACTGACTCGATCGATGGGGTGCGCCTGCAGTGCGTCGTCATTGATGATTTGTATGCCCCCACTAGCGATGGCGCCCATGGCGAACTCCGGGTTCGAGGGGGCGCCGAGCTTGCGCACCAGCATCAGGTCCAGGCGCACTTGCAGGGCCGTGGCGACTTCATAAGCCACCGGAACACCGCCACGGGGCAAGGCGAGAATGATGACGTCAGGTCTATTGGCGTATTTGAGCAAGGACTCGACCAAGCGACGACCGGCCTCTGTGCGGTTCGGCAAGGTAGATTGCATTGAGGGACTCTGAATCACGGGAACCTCCTCAGGCGCTGACGCCTGTCATTTCTTAACATGCTGCCCCGGCTGCTCTAGGCGACCAAAACGCTGCACGCCACCTGGATCAGGCACCTTCGTCGCACATTCAGAATCCTCTGTCGAGGCGGCCTTGACGTTGATATATGTCAAGTGCCTGCGCAAGGCATTCACCTGGGCCGTTCCGGCTCATGCACATCAGAATTGATCGGTGATTCGCATTCGTTAAAGAGACCGACCTTTGATTTGATCGCGATTGATCAATATCAATCGCGCCAGAGCCAAGCGGTCTAGATTGACCGAAAACCCGGCTCTGGGCAGGCTGGACCTTGCCAATACCACAGATGATGTGCTGTTCGAAGGCCGTTCGCTGCTGCGTACTTGCGCGTATCTGGCACAACTGGGAGCTCGTCGGGTCTACACCGCAGTATTGGTCGACCGGCATACCTGATTGAGTGTGCAATCCCTGTGAGTGAGAGGCCCCTCGTGCAGCCTGCAATAGCCACCGCGCAGCCACTGCACGATACCTTCATCCCTTGCCGATCGAAGGTTCGGCTGCGCAGGATTGCCCCTTCTGCCCTAGATAGCTGATGAGCTTGTCCAGGGTGGTCACATGTTGGTAATCGCTTTCAGGAATTGCAATTCCCAGGCTCCGATTAAGCGCCTCGATGAAACGAAGCCAATCCATTGAGTCCAGATCAACCTCTTCGCGCAGTGACCGATCTGCTCGTATCTGCTCGATTTCAAGTTCCGGGGCAATGCCTTTCAAGGCGCTCAATACCTCATTGCGGATCATTTGCCGGTTCATATGTCCTCTCCTCAAAGCGCCTCTGGCGTCTGCAACAAGCGTCGGACTTCGCCGAGAAAACGTGCGCCGTAATGACCGTCGCTGGCTCGATGATCGACGGACAAGCTGCTGATGACGGTCGGCATGACACACAACTGGCCATCTTTCACCCAGGGCCGCTCGCTGATGCGACCGAAGCCGACCAAGGCAACCTGGGGTGGGTAGATAATGCCCAATACGCTGTCTACGCCCTGGTCGCCGAGTTGAGTGACCGTCATGCCGGCACCTCCCAGCTCGGAGCTGCGCAGGGATCCGCTACGGGCGCGTTCTACCAGGCTGCCCAGTTCACTCATTAAATCAGTCAGGGGTGTGTCCGCCACATGATGCAGAACCGGGGCGACCAGACCACCCTGGCGCAAGGTGATTGCCACCCCAAGGTCTGTATCGAGGGCGGGCTGGAAGGCGTTATCCAGCCAGAAACCATTTAGCTGCGGATAGTCGCGCAAGGCCAGCGCTACCGCTTTGAGCAACAAGACACTGGGCAGCAGGCGTTCCTGAAGTGTGCTTTGCGCATTGTGTGCCTGCAGCCAGGCCATGGCGTTGTCCAGGGCAATGGTTTCGCTGAGGTAGTAATGGGGAATTTCCCGCTTTGAACGACTCATGGCTGTCGCGATCGTGTGCCGCATGGCCTGGTCGGGGTCCGGAGGGTGCGCCACGCGGGCGGCTGTTTCGATGTCCTCCAGGGTAATCACACCCTGAGGACCATGGCCTTTCACATCATCGGTATTGATCTTTAACTCGGCAGCACGCTTGCGCGCCGCCGGAGAAATCCGCGGGCGCCTGCCGGACGGGGCTTGCTCTTCGACCAGCAGAGGCGCCGCAGTCGATGTTCGTCGCGCACTTTGCGGATTTTCGCCCGGTTCCAACAACCAGGCGATGGTTGTACCGACAGGTACTTTGGCGCCGACGTCGATCAACAGTTGCGACACCGTACCGTCTTGCCAGCACTCGACGTCGATGGCGGCCTTGGCGGTATCGACGACGGCAACCACCTGACCAGGCTTGACCACATCGCCAGGATGGACTTTCCACTCCAACAACGTGCCTTCATCCATATCAGCTCCCAGAGAGGGCAATTTGAACTCGATCATTGCTTACCCTCCTGGCCCGGTGCTCGAATACGCCACCTCATTGCGCTCCCCCTGATATCCCCTGGCACAGTTCATGAGCGGCCGCGACGATCATCGACACTTGTGGCAAGGCCGCCTCTTCCAGATGCCGGGGATAAGGTATCGGCACTTCGGCACTGCACACCCGTGCCGGTGGAGCATCCAGCTCGAAAAAGCCTTGTTCTATGATTCGCGTAATGATCTCGGCGGATAGACTGCCGCTGCGCCACCCCTCATCGACCACCAGGGCGCGACGGGTCTTACAGACAGAAGCCATCAGCGTCTTGTCATCCAGAGGGCGCAAGACCCGCAGGTCGATGACTTCGCAATCAATGCCCTCTCCTGCCAGTTCCTGTGCTGCCGCCAGGGTCTTGCCGAGTGTGCCGCCATAAGTGATCAGGGTCAGGTCCTTGCCGGCTCGGCGGACCTTGGCGGAGCTGATGTCCACCGACTCCCACTCGCCAGCATCGCCCTCCAGGTTGTAGAGCTGGGCATGTTCGAATATCAGCACCGGGTCTGGATCCTGTAGTGCTGGCCAGAGCATGCCACGCGCATCCTCGACGGTGGCGGGTGCGAGGATTTTCAGCCCCGGAATATGTGCGTACCAGCCCTCCAGGCTGTGCGAGTGTTGCGCTGCAAGCTGGCGTCCGGCGCCTGTCGCCATGCGCACCACCAGGGGCACGGAGAACTGTCCGCCAGACATGTGCCGCAAGGCAGCAGCCGTATTTATCAGCGGATCGAGGGCGAGCAGACTGAAGTTCACGGTCATGATTTCCACAACCGGACGCATGCCCCCCAATGCCGCCCCTATGCCGGCCCCCACAAAACCCAGCTCGGACAACGGCGCGTCTCGAATTCGCTCGGGGCCGAACGCCTCAAGCAACCCCAAAGAGACGGCATAGCTGCCACCATAGCGACCGACGTCTTCACCCATCAGAAATACCCGAGGGTCCCGCTGCAGCGCTTCACGCATTGCCTCGCGTAGCGCTTCGCGATAGGTCAGCCGAATGCTCATGGCGCCGACCTTGGGGTGTAGACATCTCGAGACAAATCACTGAGCGGCTCCAGGCTACCGCTTTCGGCATAAGTAACGGCGGTTTCCACCTCAGTGTCCACCTGGGTCAGGATCGCAAGAAATCCGGGCTCGTCCAAGAGACCTTCGGCCTTGAGCCGGGCACTGTAAGTATGGATCGGTCCATGGGTCTTCCAGTGCTCCACCTCATCCTTGTCACGATACAGTTGTGGGTCGAACATCGAGTGGGCACGAAATCGATAGGTGCGAAATTCCAGAAAAACAGGCCCGTGCCCTGTGCGGATGTGTTCCACCGCATGACGAGTGGCCTCATACACTGCGATCACATCCATACCATCAACCGACAGGGCTTTGACTTTGTATGCCGAAGCTTTCGCACACAGGTCGGTCTGCGATTGCGAGCGCTCCAGGGCAGTCCCCATTGCGTAGAGGTTGTTTTCGCAGCAGAACAGCATCGGCAATTGCCACAATGCGGCCAAATTGATGGACTCGTGGAACGCCCCTTCCGCCATTGCACCTTCACCAAAAAAGCATGCTGAGAGCCGCGATCCGCCCTGCATGCGTTCAGCGAGTGCCAGGCCGACGGTCAGTGGCAAGCCACCCGCCACGATGGCATTGCCACCGAAGAATCGTGCGCCGGCATCGAACAGGTGCATCGAACCGCCGCGCCCTCGCGAGCATCCTTGTTGATGCCCATACATCTCGGCCATGATCGCGTTCATGGGAACCCCCTTGATCAGGGCATGGCCATGTTCGCGATACGTCGCGACCACTGCATCGTCGGCCGCCAGCGCATGCAGTACACCGACGGCTACCGCTTCTTCACCGATGTACAGGTGCAGAAAGCCACGAATCTTGCCCTCCCCGTATAGCTCGCCAGCGCGCTCCTCAAGACGGCGGATACGCACCATGTCCCGTAGCAAGTCCAGAGCAATGTCCTGGGACCGCGGTGGAAGGCTCATGACGGACTCTCCATGCTGGAAGTATCGCCTTCAGGCAAACCCAGTTCCCGGGCCTTGAGCAGACGCCGCATGAGCTTTCCGCTACGGGTGTGCGGAAGCGCTTGCACAAACTCCAGTTCCTTGGGCGCAACAACCGCACCAAGGCGCTTGCGCCCATGACCGAGCAGCTCGTCGTGCAGGGCCTGGCTGGCAATGAAACCACGCTTGAGTGAAACAAAGGCTTTTACGGTTTCACCCAACATCGGGTCGGGCTTGCCAATTACCGCAGCCTCGGCCACGGCTGGGTGTTCCATGAGCGAGTTTTCAACTTCGAACGGACCGATCAGGTGCCCGGCCGACTTGATGACATCGTCGCTGCGGCCAATGAACCAGTAGTAACCATCGGCGTCGCGACGCACAAGATCGCCGCTCAGGTACCACTCACCGACAAAGCATTGACGATAACGCTGCTCCTGGCCCAGGTAGGCACGGAACATGGCAGGCCAAGGCTGCTTCAAGGCCAGGTCACCGACTTTGTTGTCACCCAGAAACACCAACCCCTTTTCTTCTCTTGCGACAATCGCTGCCTCGACCCCGGGCAACGGCTTACCCATGGAACCGGGCTTGATGGGCATGGCGACAGTATTGGCAATCATGATGCCGCCGGTTTCGGTCTGCCACCAATTGTCGTGAATCGGCAGCCCAAGCACTTCTTGGCCCCACCAGACGGCCTCGGGATTAAGTGGTTCGCCGACACTGGCAATAAACCGCAGGCGCGCAAAACGATGGCTGCGCGCCAACGCTGCGCCTGCTTTCATCAAGAGTCGAATCGCCGTCGGGGCCGTATACCAGACCGTCACCTGTTGTCCCTCAAGTATCCGGTACCAACGCTCAGCATCGAATTCATTGCCCTCGACCACACTGGTGACGCCCAGCAGCAAAGGAGCAAAAATCCCGTAGGAAGTGCCGGTCACCCAACCCGGATCAGCGCTGCACCAATAGACATCATCGGGGTGCAGGTCCAAGGCGTATTTACCGGTGACGAGGTGGGTCAGCGCCGCACCATGGACATGCAGCACACCTTTTGGAGTGCCCGTGGTACCGCTGGTGAAGTGCAAAAGTGCGGGACTGTCGGCTGTGGTATTGACAACGGTGAACGCCTCCTCGGCCTGCATCAGCAGTTGATGCAGATTGAGCGTACCGTCGATACACACCGTATCCCCACCGTTGTCGTCATACAGCAGCACATGCTTGAGCGCCGGCAAACGTTCGCGAATGGCCGCGACCTTACGCCGGTAGAGGGTTTCGCTGGTCAGCAACACACTGCCTTCGCCAAGACGCAGGCGGGTTTCGATGGGTTCCGGGCCGAACGCGCAGAACAAGGGCGACACCACGCAACCGAGCTTTAGACCTCCGAGCACGCCCAGATAAAGTTCCAGCCCCCGAGCGCAAAGTACAAACAATCGCTCACCGGGCACCACGCCCAGCTGTTTCAATACATTGGCGAATCGGTTGCTCTGGATGCTCAGTTGGGCGTAACTGATGTCGCAACTACCACCATTGCGATCAAGCATGCGCAATGCTGTATGCCATCGATGCGCACTTTGCGCATGCCGATCCACAGCTTCATACGCGAGATTCAAACCGCCGCCCGGCAAACCGACCAAAGCACTGGCTTCCACTTGCCAGGAGAAGGCCTCCCTGGCCTGCACGCTGTCGACCCAGTTAGGCGCTAATGGCAAGTGGGCCAGGGTTTTCTTGATGATCGGCGGATGCATGATGGCCCCTTGAATAGCGTACTGTTCAACAGAGCGGACTACGCCGACTGACAATTCCTGCCGCAGCGTTCCAACTCGTGCTGCTGGCCGCTGGCCTTATAGGGCGCAGCCGTTGTGTCCACACCGGATCAAGCACCAGCGCTGATTCAGGTTGCTCCGCTGGAATCTGCCTGAGGTTGATAAATATCAAGTACCGGCGTGAGGCCGATAAGGCGCGCAGCCTTTCATTTCATCGTACTTGATCAATATCAATCGGAGCGGGTCTTCCCTTCCTCACACTACCCAAAGCCCACAGACAGCGTGGAGGCGAATAACTAACGCCTCCCGGATCCTGCTTGAGTCGTTGACCGATTGTCTCGAAGATCGTCGTCGTGAGGGCCGCGTTCGCCGCTGCCATGGTGATATGCGCTCGGCCAACATCTGTCTGCTCGACGGTCAGCCGACACTGTTCGATGGCATTGAGTTCAGTGAGCGGATTGCCTGCATTGATGTGCTCTACGACCTGGCTTTCGTGTTGATGGACCTGCAACATCATGGGCTGAACAGGTTAGGTGCACGTCTGTTGTCCAGTTACATCAACCACAGTGGAATGAAGGAGGATTGCAAACCTTTGGCGTTTTTCCTTTCTTTACGTGCTGGCACGCGCTGCTTCTCCCTCGCGGGTGCAGCGCTACGCCATGCCGATCCAGCCAAGCGATACGAGAAAAAAGAAAAAGCTGTCCAGTTGATGCACCAGGCACTGAGTTACTTGCACCGCGAAAACCCGATCCTCAATCACCTGACAATGACCGAGGCGAGCTCCACTACATGAGCTTTACCCAGTACGGGTTCTTCATTCAGGAAAAGAGGCCTGTGCGTTCGGCCGCCTGACGCAGCATTTGCGCGCCCAGGTTCTCCTCGGGGTCTAGCAAGTCAATGCGTTTGGCGATCGTGACGCCATCATTGCAGACCTTCGGATTACCCCACTTATTCTGGATCAATACCGATTATGATTTCGGCCCCAGTAATGCATGCACTGTAGGGATTACCGACTGTCAGTTCACGCCCCCGGATTGATCAAAATCAATTCGGGCAACAAGAAACCGAGCCCAAATGAAAGCGTGAAAAGCAAGGAGTGTTCAGCCATCTACCCGCAGTGTGGCACGGTCTATCAAGCCGGGAACTGGACCTGGAAACGCCCCGAAAGCACGGTCATTGATGATGCGAAAACAGTGACTTGCCCAGCCTGCCAACGCATCGATGTCAACATGCCAGCGGGTACGGTTACATTATCGGGCAGCTTCTTGCTCAAGCATCGTAATGAAATCATCAACCTGATCGAAAACACCGAAAAGCAGGAAAAAGCCGAACATGCCCTGGAGCGCATCATCAATTTTACTGACTCAGCGGCTGATCTAATCGTGACCACGACCGGTATCCATCTCGCAAATCGCCTGGGCCATGCCCTCGAGGCCGCGTTCAAAGGGGACTCTGATTACCAGTACGCCGATGATGAGTACGGTTTGAGCGTCGATTGGACACGTGACGAATAGATCCGGGAGCGGTTGTCTTTCCCTCCATTGCCCCGGGACACCGGGAAATGTGATTCGCCTGGCTCAAGGTCAGTTGAATTTTATTAACCGCAGGCTCGATGGTGCCTCGTTCCAACGGGTGGGGGTAATGGCTTGACGATCATCAGACTGCACGGTGCACGGTTTAGCACGCTCTCGGCAGTATCGCCGATAAACCGGTCAGGCCCAGGGTGATAAACCGTGCCCAGCACCAGGATGTCGAAGGCATTCAGTTGAGTGAAAGGTCCGATGACCTTGTGGGGGATCCCCATCAGTGAGTGTTGACGTGTTTTGCTGATGCAATAACGCTCGGCAAGCACATCGAAAGCCTCTTGCTGGGCATCCTGAATCGCATCCCTAAAACTGTCATCAAGACTGCCTGTCGGCACACTCATCGGTGCCTCGCTTATCTTTGACCAACGACAGACGTTAAGTAAGTGCAGCGCGGCACCGCAGCTGGCCGCCAGAGTAGATGCCAGATCGAGTATTTGGTCATTTAGTCCCTGCGTCATCTCTTCCAGATGGGACAGATCGATCGCCGCGAGAATTTTCAATGGTTTGGGATTTCTGGCACTGGTCACCAGATGCAGGTGGGTCGGACAGTCCCGCAGCAGTTGCCAGTCCAGGGGGCGGTGGAAGGCACGGTCAACTGTCGGCGCGTAATGAGTATCCTTGACCACCAGATCTGGATGGAAGTCTTTCACGTACTCCAGCAGGTTTGTCAGACTCGACCGGACCCAGAGCACTTCGGTGGTTACCTGCATGCCGCCGCATCGGTAAAATCGGGCCTGTTGCTCCAGCCAATGACGATGCGCCTGCAGATAACCTTCCCGCGCCTGAGCCATCGCATCGTGGTCGAGCAGTCCAGCTATTGCCAACGCCTGGACATGATCGAACGCGACAATGTGCAACAAAGCTCCGGTTGCACAAGTCAAGGCCTGCGCACGCTCAAACGCCGGGGTCCGGGTCATCTCGCTGGGGGCTATCAATAGAATGCGTTTGAGCTTGAGCATCACATACCTCGCCCTATCGCAGGCAGAAAAATATTCGGCAATGCAACGAACAAGTGCGTCTTCATCATCGTCCCGTCGACTTGTTGCGACGGGAAAAGCTGTAACTCTATTTTTGACTGCTATGCAGTGGGGAATCTGACCTTTATCAACTGATCAGAAGTAATCGTGAATGGAACGACTGGCATTCAGTTCGCACAACCATTTTTGATTCAGCTCAACCCTATGCCGCTTCTCAAGTGTAGAAATACATTAACCGCTGGAGCCGGTACGCATCTGCTGCTTGAAAAGAAAAACTGGCATCACAGCCATTCCAGCGCTAATGGCGGTGCCGCGTGCCCGGACCGGGCTCCCCTTGCGCTGGAGATTTGCCATGCTGGCAGTCACGCTGATCAATACGCTGGTGGTCATTATCGCCGTAGTGATCCACTATGAATGTCTATTACGTCTGAATGATTGGCTACCCCGGCTCAAGCTGTGGAGTCGCTTCAGAATCGTAGTTGGGGTGTTCGGCGCCCTCCTGGCCCACGCAACGGAGGTCTGGTGCTTCGCCCTGGTTTATTACCTTATGGTGCACTCAGGGACATGGGGCAGCCTGACGGGCAACTTCGACGGGTCGCTCATGGACTGCGTCTACTTTTCCTTCACGACGTATACGACTATCGGCTTCGGCGATATTTCACCGGTGGGCAACCTCAAATACTTGACCGGCCTGCAAGCCCTGACCGGTCTGGTGCTCATCACATGGACCGCATCCTTTCTGTTTCTGGAAATGCAGAAATACTGGAAGCGCAAATAGCCCCTGCCCCATTCATGCCAGCCTCCATTGCTACCAATTGAGGCGTTCATGGCTTGATCTACATCTACTCTCAAAGACCACCCATAAGCTGAATTACGCATGGGAGCCAACCGCCGGGACGGTTTTTTTACCCGTTTGTCTGTATATGTCCAGCCTAAGTTTGAAACCAAGTGTGGCTTGGGCGGATAGCCCCTATGCTTAACCACTCATGCGCAGGCATTTAGATCATGTCCGAAGCCAGGCCGTTTAAAAGTCAAAGCCTCAAGTCAGCATGCTCCAACTGCAGCGTGTTGGAGTTGTGCCTGCCGCTTGGCCTGACGGGTCTGGAAATCGAACGCCTGGACACACTGATCGTTCAACGATTCAAGGTCAAAAAAGGCGCAGCACTCTACCGCGCAGGCGATCCGTTGCGTTCGCTTTACGCCGTGCGAATCGGCTCGTTCAAGACCAGCATGCTTTCGATCGATGGCCGCGAGCAAGTCACGGGGTTCCAGATCCCCGGCGAAATGCTTGGACTAGACGCCATTAGCACCGATCTGCATACGTGTAATGCAGTTGCTTTGGAAGACAGCGAGGTTTGCCCCGTCCATTTTGCTCAACTGGAAAAACTTGCTCAAGAGCTGCCTTCATTGCAGCACAACCTCAACAAACTCCTCAGCCGGGAAATCGTACGCGATCATGACATGCTGATGATGCTGGGCAACATGAACTCGGATGAGCGCTTGGCCGCATTTCTGCTGAATTTGTCGCAGCGTTTGAATGAGCGGGGTTATTCGTCCAGCAGTTTTGTACTGAAAATGCGTCGGGAAGAAATCGGCTCTTACCTGGGCCTGCGCCTCGAAACCATCTGTCGGGGCATTGCGCACCTGCGTGACCTGGGATTGGTGGAAATAAACGGCCGCGACGTCAACATCCAGAACATGGACGGGCTCAAGCAGCTGATCTTGGGCTGCCATCGCCAATTCAGCTGACACGTCGCTCCGCTGGCGGCCCGTAGCATCAACACCCGCCAGCGGCGTATCACGGGGCGAGAAAGCCCTCAGGATTGCAGCATTCTACCCGGCTTGATCGCCAGCACACTGCACGGCGCCCGATGCAGGAGTTGCTCGGCCGTGGTACCCAGTAATTTGCTCAAGCCTTTGTGCTGCACCGTGCCCATGACAATGACATCTGTATGGTACTCGCAGACAAATTCACAAATACTCGACACGGGGGCCCCCTCAATGAAGTGCCTGCGCTCCGGTGGCACTCCATGGCGTTCAGCGATAGCCGCAAATGCTTCATGCTGAGCCATTCCCAGCATTTCATAGACCCCGGAGGCCATTGGCAATGCGCCAAAGCCCATGTCCTGGGCGTATACGGCCGTCCAGTCATACACATGCAGCAGTTCAAGGCTGGCATTACAGCACGCCGCCAGTTTCGTTGCTGCGTCGATAATCTGGTCGTTGAACACAGCGCCCGGATCCTCATCACGCAACACATCAATGATGGCCAGTACGTTGCGCGGCCGGGCATTGAGCGGTGTAGTCACCAGATGCACCGGCACAGGACAATCACGCAGCAGCTTCCAATCCAGCGGGGTGAAAAACACGCGCTTGAACGCTGGCTCTTCATGCGCGTCCTTGATGATCAGCGTCAGTGGCATCTCATTGATGAAATTCAGGATTTCCTCATAGGGATGCTGTACCCACACCACTTCGCTGGTGACTTCCACGCCATGTTTGCTCATTAATCCGGCCTGCTCCGTGAGCCATTGGCGATGGGTTTGAAGATAGCCGTCCCGGGCCAGAATGAATTGCTCCGGGGCGAACAACCCCGCCACCGCCAAGGCCTGTGAATAGTCGAACGCCACAATGTGCAATAGCAATTGCATCGCGCGCGCAAGTGCAGCGGCCCGGTCGAATGCCGGCGTCCGAGTCATGGCTGAAGGAGCGATCAAGAGTAAACGCTGAGATTGCGACATGGGGCACCTCGGCACTAGGTCATTTCAACTCAGGAGAGGAACCTCAGCGAGCAAGCGCTTGCTTCGGCGGTTTGACGGCAAGCACGCTGCAAATGGCCTGACCGACGATTCGCTCCGTGGTGTCTCCCATCAGTTTTGCCCATCGCTGGGGTTGCCCCACCCCCATGACCAGCACATCGATCGCCAACGTCTGCAATTGCTCCGTGATAATCCAACACTGAGACATGCGCATCCTCCGCTTGCATCACCTCGCCGGTCAGTTGCAAGCTATCGTCTCGCAACTCCTCCATCAGGTCTTTAAAAGACTTCTTGAAATGGTTGAGTGAGGCATCAGCTACTTGTGGGTCTCGCAGCTCATCGTGCAGGCGTAGCTCAGACTGCTCAAATATCCCCAACACATGCAATGCCGCTTCGCTGGCTTTGGCTAGCGAAACGGCTCGATGCAGTGCAGCTGATCTCGGATCGACCTCGCTGAGGATCAACAATAGCTGGCGGTACTGGCTCATTCGCCACCTCCTGCGAGGAAACGCCCCAGACAATGCAATTATCGAAGCTTGTACCGTGATCCTCTTGATAAAAATCAAGGCTGCGCAAGCTGGCAAGGTCAAACTGGATGTACACCTCTCGCATTGCAACCAGAGCCATGCTCGTTGGAGGTCACCATGAAAGCCTTCTCACGACGGCTACTGATCTGCCACCCCGAGCATCCTGGCGATTCATAGTTGATTCGGCTGGACCGTATGCTGAGATGAAACCTGCCAATGAAACCAAACCATGGATAACAACCGTCCACTCTTGTTTGCCCTGCGGGGCAGTGAAGTCTATGCCACTGGCGTGGCCAAGCGGTTAGGGTGGCAACTGGCGTCGCACGAAGAACGCAACTATGAAGACGGCGAGCATAAGTGTTGGCCAACAGTGACGGTCAATGGCTATCAGGTCGTACTGTTCCATTCGCTCTATAGCGATGACCGATAGTGTGCCGCCCTTTCGCCTGCAACCTGCGTGTATGAACCGTCAGCTTGAGGTACTCGACAGTACCGCTCTGGTGGCGAACTTACTGGCGCAAAGCGCTGCGTTCACGACGCCCTGAACCTTGACGTTAAACCGCCTGGGCGCTTGATATTTTTCAACCGAGTTTCTGCCAGACCTGCCCTTGTTGAATAAAGCGCGGCTAACGTCGGTCCAGGTACCGGAACAGTTCTTCCTCTTGGTTGAAATGCAGGCTGACCAGCGTGTCCAGACGGATCAACTGATGTTGGATGTTATCGGCCGTCACGGTGGGAGGGTTAGCGTTGAAATCACTGCTCATACGAACCAGCAATTGGATCAGTCGGAAGATCTCCCGATGGGTGTGGCTCATGGCGAACAACGGATCCTCACCTGGCAGGCTTCGCCCCAGCAGCGGGTACAATGTCCGTTCATCGTCGCGCTCATGGCGGACCAGCAGCGTCTGAAGTGCGTCGACCAACTTGTGCAGGTCAGCATGGGCCTGATCGGGAGAACGGAGGGCGAAGTCGCGGGCCATTTGTCGTAGATTGCTCAGTACGCCTGCCAACTGCTGATGTTCGCTGTGCAACTGGTCGATATACGTCATGGCTATGCCTGCTCGCTTGAGCCCTTTGAGCGGCCCCAGGGCCCGCAAGGCATTGAAGATGATCGCGACATCGATTCCTTCCTGCACCATCGCACCTACCAACGGAGGCAGGTAGCCCGCCGCCGCCACGACCATGGCCAGCGCTGACAGTCCCATTCCCACCCACACCCCTTGCCGGGCGATGTGAACAGCATGACGAGCGATATCCAGCGCCTCGATCAGCCGATCCAGACGATCCACCAGCAGCACCACGCCTGCTGCTTGCACTGAGGCCGTTAACCCGCCTGCGCCCATGGCGATACCCACGTTCGCGGCTGCCAACGCCGGGGCATCGTTGATGCCATCACCGATCATCGCGGTACTGCCGTATCGACAACCTTCCTGCACCAGCCGCACCTTGTCCGCGGGGGTCAAACCCGCGCGAAGCTCGTCGATCCCGGCGGACAAAGCGACCATCTCGGCAGTTTGCAAACGATCCCCAGTGAGCATGACGATCCTTTCGATGCCACGGTTGCGCAGGCGCCGCAACGTCTGGGGCGTTTCCCTGCGTACCTCGTCCACAAACCTCAGTAAACCCGCCAGCCGTCCCTGGACAGCAACGAAACTACCGCTGCAGCCCAGGTAATCCATCTGACGCAAGCTGGCCATTGCCCAGTCGCTGGCAGCTGCCTGCTCATGCACGTACTCCAAAGCCCCCAGGCGCACCTGCTGGCCGTCTACCTCACCGGATAATCCCAACCCTGGGCTTTCCTGCACCTGTTGAGGTTTTACTAGCGGCAAATGATGCTGACGCGCGGCATCGACAATCGCCCTGGCAATCGGGTGGGTGGAGGCCTGGGCCAGCGAAGCGGCTAGTTTCAGCAGGTGTAGCGGCTCACCCTGGCCGTTTAGTTCGATCGACTGCAGGCCGGCATGGCCGCTCGTCAGCGTACCGGTCTTGTCGAGAAACACCTGCTTGATACCAGCCAGGGACTCCAGGGTCAGGCCATCCCTGATCAATACTCCGCGCCGTGCCGCACGGGATATACCCGACAAAATGGCGATCGGCACAGCCAGAATCAGGGGACATGGTGTGGCAACCACCAGTACCGCAAGCACACGTAAAGGGTCACCACTCAAAACCCAGGCGACCCCTGCGGTCAGCAAGGTCAGTGGGATAAACGCCAATGCATACCGGTCAGCCATGCGTACGAAGGGCGCTCGCGACTGCCGCGCAGCCTCGGCCAGGCGCACGATGCCGGCATAGGTGCTTTGGGCTGCCGTATGCGTGGCGACCAGCAGGATGGGGGCACCGGCGTTAGTGACCCCGCTGCGCAGTTGCTCACCGGCATGGCGCGTGACTGGCAATGACTCACCCGTGAGCGCAGACTCGTCCAGGTTGGCAACAGGGCTCTGCAAACGGCCATCCACCGGCAGCACCTCACCCAGCCTGACCAGTACAGTCTGTCCTGGCTTGAGCTGCTCCACGGGAACTTCGCGCAGCCCATCGGCTTCCTGGATCGAGGCATATCGCGGCGCCCGCTCAATCAGTGCCCGCAGCTCCCGTTCAGCGTACTGTTTGCTTAAAGATTCCAAGGTCCGTCCCGTGGCCAGCATGAGCGCCACAACCGCCGCCACGAGCATCTGCTCCATGACGAGTGCGGCGCAGATCGACAGCAAAGCGATCAGGTCTACACCGGCCTCTTTTCGGGCCAGGCGCTGGATGATTTCCATCAACAGCACCGCCCCCATCAAATAGCTTCCGGCCGCCCAGCTGAGCAAGGCCCATTGCTGGCGCTGCGCAACGTATGCGGCTGCCCCGGCCAACAAGGTCAAGGCACACACTGCCAACAGTAAAGGGTTGTGCCATTTGTCGAGCACAACTCGCCAGCGTTGTGCATTCATCGCACAGGCTCCAATGGCGGCTTCGGTAGTTTGCTACTTGCGGTTTTTCTCCTCCTGCAGCCCTAGGAGCTGTTCCCTGTTCTGGTTGGCAACGCGCAACGCCTCGGTGGCCATCTACAGGGTGATGCCCTCACGTGACAGGGACAGGAAGTAGTGCTCCGATTATCTGGCTCTGTGTGCCCACTCATCTGATTTTTGTCAACCCGGCCGGGCCTGGGCTGCGCGCTATCGACCCTGTACCGGGTTTGACATAAGTCAATCGCGGCCAAGCGTTAGAGGGTAGAAACCTTGATTAAGGGCAGCTTACCCATATCCCTTTTTCCGAAAAATCAGTGCCGAACTTGATTGCACGGCTAATTGTGGAACGGGCTGCCTGGCCAGCGCCGGCGGGGAGGAAAAGTTGAAGATTACCTACTGATTGCCTGACCCGGCGGGGTGCAAATCCGGCAGACAAACCCGCCTACCGGGTGTTTTCGCCTCAGGAGCACGATCATGAATAAAGATCAGCCATGGAAGCTGTACTACCTGGCGATCGCGCTAGCGGTGCTCGCCTTCATCCAGTTCGGCTTATTTACCCGCCCGACGGTGCAGACCATACCGTACAGTCAGTTCCTGCAATTGCTAGAAGAGCAGAAGGTCAGCGATCTACGGGTCGAGCAGAATCGTATCGTCGGTAAGCTGCTCGTGCCCATCGATGGTCATGATCAGTTTTCCACGGTGCGCGTCGCCCCGGCATTGTCCGAGCAGCTCGGCCGCGCAGGTGTCACCTTCACTGGCGTCGCTGATCGCTCTAGCGCGGGGCCGCTGCTGGAGTGGTTGTTGCCCTTGCTCATCATGCTGGGGGTTTGGCATTTCCTGCTGCGAGGGCTGGCCGATAAACAAGGGCTGGGAGGGCTCATGACCGTGGGTAAGTCACGGGCCAAGGTGTACGTATCGCACGATACCAAGGTAACTTTCGCCGACGTGGCAGGCATCGACGACGTCAGGGCCGAGCTGACCGAGATCGTCTCGTTCTTGAAAAACCAGGCGTGGTATTCACGCCTTGGTGCCCATGTCCCCAAGGGCACGCTGTTGGTCGGCCCACCTGGTACCGGCAAGACCCTGGTTGCAAAAGCTATCGCCGGCGAAGCGGCCGTTCCATTTTTTTCGATCTCTGGCTCCGAATTCGTCGAAATGTTTGTTGGCGTCGGTGCCGCCCGTGTACGTGATCTTTTCGATCAGGCGAGGAAGGCCGCGCCGTGCATCATCTTCATTGATGAACTGGATGCGTTGGGCAAAATGCGCGGCATCGGCGCTCTGGGAGGCAATGATGAGAAAGAACAGACGCTCAATCAGCTCTTGGCGGAGCTGGACGGCTTCGACCCGCGGGAGGGGGTAGTACTGCTGGCGGCGACCAATCGACCTGAGGTGCTGGACCCAGCGTTGCTGCGTGCGGGGCGCTTTGACCGGCAGATATTGATCGACCGCCCTGACCGTATCGGTCGCCTGGCGATTCTCAAGGTTCATCTACGTAAGATCGTCGCTGCCCCAGACCTCGACTGCGAGCGTATTGCAGAGATCACCCCCGGCCTCACGGGCGCCGATCTGGCCAATCTGGTGAATGAGGCCGCGATTGTCGCCACACGCCGCGCCAGTCAAAGCGTCGAACTTGAGGACTTTACCATCGCAGTCGAACGGCTGGTTGCCGGGGTAGAACGCAAAAGCAATGTGTTGCGTAGCGATGAACGTCAGACAGTCGCGTACCATGAAATGGGACATGCCCTGGCCGCAAGCAGCCTGCCAGCGATGGATCCGGTGCATAAAGTGTCGATCATTCCCCGCGCCGCCGGCTCGCTGGGCTACACCCTGCAACGCCCCACCGACGATCGTTTTCTGCTCAGTTGCCAAATGCTCAAAGATCGCATCACGGTATTGATGGCTGGGCGTGCCGCAGAGGACCTGGTCTTCGGCCAAATCTCCACGGGCGCAGCCGATGATCTGGGGCGTGCCACTGATATTGCCCGCCAACTGATCACACGGTTTGGCATGAGCGCTGAACTCGGACAGTCAGTGCTAGAACGCCAACAAGCCACTTACCTTGGCGAATCAATCCACAAGCATATGGACAAAGATTACTCGGAACAGACCGCCCGGGAAATTGATCTGGGCATCCGTGCCTTGCTTGACGAGGCCTATGGCAGAGCCAAGACGCTGCTGGCACAACGACGCGCCGATCTGGATGCCGGTGCCCGGCTGCTACTGGCAAAAGAAACCGTCACTCCTGAAGAGTTTCCCGCACTTTTGCCAACGAAACCGGAGACAGTTGAGAGTCGACTTCTCGATAAGCCGATATGAGTTGTCGCTCGAACGCTCACTCCCACCCTGCCTACTTCCCGGCGCTTTGCACTGGCGTATTAGTGATCGCAGGCGTCCACTGCCAGTTCGTCACTTCAGGCATGTCTTCGCCATGCTCGATCAGGTAGAGCTTGTGCTTTTCCAAGGTGGACCAATAGCGTGCCCTTGCCTGCTCGACGCGATCCTGCAGACGCGGCACCCGTTCGAAGACATCCAGCGCCAGCTGAAAACGATCCAGATTGTTGATCACCGCCATGTCGAACGGCGTTGTAGTCGCCCCTTCTTCGCGAAAGCCGCGCACATGAAAGTTCTCATGATTGGGGCGCTTGTACACCAGCCTGTGTATCAGTGCCGGATAACCGTGAAAGGCAAAAATTACCGGTTTATCCCGGGTAAACAGCTCAATGAATTCGTTGTCAGGCAAGCCATGAGGATGTTGCTGGGACGGTTGCAGCACCATGAGGTCGACAACATTGACCACCCTGATACGCAAGTCAGCGACTTGCTCGCGCAACAAAGTCACGGCGGCCAGTGTTTCCAGCGTCGGCACGTCGCCCGCGCAGGCCATCACCACATCAGGGTCGTCATCGTCCAGGCATGCCCAGGCCCAACGGCCGATGCCGCGCTGGCAATGGCGGGCCGCCGCGTCAATGTCTAGCCATTGCCATTGCGGCTGTTTGCCCGCCACGATGAGGTTGATGTAGTTACGACTGCGCAGACAGTGGTCGACCACCGAGAGCAAGCAGTTGGCGTCCGGTGGCAGATAGATCCTCGCTACATCGGCTTTCTTGTTGGCCAGCAGATCGAGAAAACCAGGATCCTGGTGCGAAAAACCATTGTGATCCTGACGCCAGACATGGGACGTCAAAAGACAGTTGAGCGAGGCAACGGGTTTGCGCCATGGCACTTCGGCGGCAATTTTTAGCCACTTGGCATGTTGAATGATCATCGAGTCGACGATGTGCATGAAGGCTTCATAGCAGGACAGTAAGCCATGCCTTCCGGTCAAGACGTAGCCTTCGAACCAGCCTTCACAGACCTGTTCGCTCAATATCTCCATGACCCGGCCGTCGGCGGCCAAATGACTGTCGTCCGGGGACAGCGGGTCTATCCAGACCTTGGCCGTTACTTCATAGACTGCATCCAGGCGATTGGATGCCGTTTCGTCCGGGCCGAACAGGCGAAAATTATGTGATAGCAGGTTGTTTTTCATCACATCGCGCAAGTACGTGCCGAGCACGCGCGTAGCCTCGGCACGTAGGCGCCCCGGCGCATCGAGACGCACCGCGTAGTCGGTGAAGCACGGCATGTCCAATGCACGCAGCACTACGCCACCGTTCGCGTGAGGGTTGGCGCTCATGCGTCGACGCCCAGTGGGGGCAAGCGCTGCGATGTCAGGCAGCAGTGCACCATCAGTGTCGAATAGCTCGCCGGGGCGGTAGCTCTCCAACCAGTCCTGAAGCTGTAAAAGGTGTTGTGGCTTGTCGAGTTCGGCGAGCGGTAGTTGATGTGCACGCCAGGTGCCTTCCACGTGGTGGCCATCGACGAATTTTGGCCCTGTCCAGCCCTTTGGCGTACGCAGTACCAGCATTGGCCAGGCAGGTCGCTCCACTTGTTGCCCTGTACCGGCTTGCCGCGCCTTGCGCTGAATCTCCCGGATCCTCTCAAGTATCGTATCCAATGTCCTGGCCAAGGCTCGGTGGACCTCCAAGGGCTCATCGCCCTCGACAAAATAGGGATCGTAACCATAGCCATACAAGAGGCTGGATAGCTCGTCTTCGCTGATTCTGGACAGCACCGTCGGGTTGGCGATCTTGTAGCCATTGAGGTGCAGCACAGGCAGAACCGCGCCATCCCTGGCCGCATTGAGAAACTTGTTGGAATGCCAACTGGCCGCCAGTGCGCCCGTTTCGGCTTCGCCATCGCCAATAACACAGGCCACGATCAGGTCAGGATTGTCGAATGCGGCACCATAAGCATGGGCCAGCGAGTAGCCCAGCTCGCCACCTTCGTGTATGGACCCGGGTATCTGCGCAGAAACATGGCTGCCGATCCCGTACGGCCAGGAAAACTGCCGGAACAACCGATTCAAACCCAGGGTGTTGCGTTCCACTGCCGGGTACAGCTCTGTATAGGTACCTTCCAGGTAAGTCTGGGCCACGATAGCCGGGCCACCATGGCCCGGGCCTGCGATAAACATGATGTTCAAGTCATGTTGCCTGATCAGGCGATTCAAATGTGTGTAGATCAGGTTCAGCCCGGGCGATGTGCCCCAGTGCCCCAGTAACCTGGGTTTTATGTGCCCCAGGTTTAGCGGGGCTTTCAACAAAGGATTGTCCTTGAGGTAGATTTGCCCGACCGTAAGGTAGTTTGCGGCACGCCAGTAGGCGTCCAGCGATTCCAGCTCTTCAGTGCTCAGAAAACCGTTCATGATCAACCTCTTGCGCCCGGTGTGCTGCCAAAGTACCGAAAGGACAATCAACCTGTGGCGTTTACCATCGCAGCCCTATAGGTCCTGGGCGCGAACGTCATGCTCATCATGCGAGCAGCCGCATAGATGCAGATGCCGGGCGGCGCGGTGACCACATCCCGGTTGCAATATTTACCAATGGACATGTTGTTTATCCTTTACACAGTGTTGACCCAATGCTCTGCCAAGACGACGCGCTACAAACAGCCGCCCGGGTAGCGCAGTGAAAGGCGGGCTGGAACCAGACCTCACGGGTACTTTTTGGGCTACTTCGGACATGCTGACCTCCTCGGCCCAGTAATGGCTGCATCCCAAGGAGACGTCTCAATACTGCAGCTGGACCCGTTCCTGCGTTTGATCTTTATCAACTACGGCATTGCGGCCATCAAACGACATCCTGAGGAATATCAAAGCGACCACCGACAGCCCTTCTAGCATGGGTAAATGCCTGAAGAGTCCTACGTAGCGCCCTGGTCTGGATCAGGCAGGGGTGGACGGCCAATACGCTACAGGGCAGCTTGCTGACGATCCGTTCAGTGGCGTCCCCAAGCAGTTTGTCCAGCCCCTTGGGCTGTACTACCCCCATTACTACAACATCAATATCCAAAGCGCGGACCTGCTCACGGATTGCCTGCACCGCAGCGCCGCTGACCTGCGCCAATGCCCGCGCCCTGCGCAAGGCGACCGAATGTCTGTCTACCTCGGTAAGCAGTACAAGTAGCTGTCGATACTGGCCCATTGCAAACCTCCAGCCGGACGCGGCGATGATGGTATCTACCATTGATCATCGAAGCCTCTGGCGAGCGTTGCTTGATGCAGATCAGAAAAATGGCGCCTGTACGCCGGAGCGGGACAGGCGTTTTATGGCCGACGCTTTCGCTTCAATGAACGAAGGCCGCGCTCAAGGGGCCTTGCTCATCAACCCTGGAAATGCTCAGGCGAGATAACCAGTGCGCTGCTGGGCAGCTTGTACAAGACTCGCTCTGCTGTACTACCGATGAACCCACCGATACCTCGATGGTGGTAACGCCCCATGACCACCACATCGATGTCGTGATTTTCAGCAAACACTGCCAGCACCTTGGCTGGATCACCCATGCGCAAGTGGCAGTGCTCGGCATCAATACCATTGCGCTCGGCCAGGTCCTGAAACGCCTTTCTCTGAGCTTCGTGCAGGGTTCGGGTCAAGCTTGAGTCGTAAAAGAAAGAGCGCTCCCCATAGCCGTCCGCATCCTGGTACATGGCGCCAATGTCATGAACGTATAACAACTCCACCTGCCCATTGCATTGCAGGGCCAGCTTCAAGGCTTCACTGATGATGTGCTCGTTGAACCCTTCATATTGGTCTTCAGGTGCAGACAGGTCGACCGCCGCCAGTATTGTACGCGGCAGGGCATGGTTGGCTTTTCGGACGAAATGCAACGGCACCCGGCACTCGCGCAGCAGTTGCACGTCCAGCGGGGTGAACATCGCCCGCATCCACCATGATTCGTGTTCAAGCGCCTTGATAAGCATGGCAAACGGTTGTTCACGTAAATGGATCAATATTTCGTCCAGAGCGTGCTGCACCCAGACCACCTCCGTGGTCACCGTCAGACCAGTACGCCGCATAGGCACTGCCTGGGTCTCCAGCCACTGGCGATGCTGCTTTACGTACCCCTCGCGCATCACGGCCAGCGCTTGCTCATTGACCAGGCCAGCCGAGGCCAGGCCTTCGAGATAATCGAACGCCAGGATGTGCAATGCCATGCCTTTGGCCTTGGCCAGTGCTGCGGCGCGATCAAAGGCTGGTGCGTGACGCATCAGCGGGGAAGCAACCAGCAAGAGTCTTTGCGTATTGGCCATGGCACACCTCGGTTGCGCAAATCGGCTCTTCAATACTGTTCCCCGGCTCGCCCGCGCACTTGATCTTTATCAAAACCACGACTGCCGACACCGCAGGCATACCGTCGCATGGTATGTGCTTCCAATTTAACGCCGATCAACATCTCGCCGATTTCCGGCGCACGCTAGCGGAAAACAACAAGTGTCACTTCGCGTTCCGCAAGTGTGACCATGGCTCAATTGAAAGCTGCGGTATGGCGCAGGGGCTTGCCATCGCTTCAGCGAGGCTTCGGCGTCTTGCCGGGTCGCGGCGAACGCACTGTAACGGTGGTGGAGCTAACGGTGGCCATCAGCTGTTCGTTCAAGGTCTGGGCTCGGGCCTGTGCCGCCGCCGCTTGCTCGCGAACACCTGCCAGCTCGCCCTGCGTACAGTGTAATTGTTGCTGCAGGCCCAGACAGCGTTCACTTGCTTCGGCGCCCGCCTGACGGGCTAGCACCAGTTGGTCACCCAGGGCTTGGGCCTGGGCCTGGGCGGTGGCGCGCTGCTCACGCGCCTCGGCCAGCTCAGTCTGGCCCGACTGCAGCAACTGCTGCACGGCCTGCAGACGGCCATTGGCCTCCTTCAACTGGGTGGCCAGGGCTTTGCTCTCCCCCCGGGCCCGATCAATCTCGCGATACGACCGGTCTTCGACGTCGCGGGTGTAGCGCTGCTGCTCTTCGCGCGCCTGGTCGGCTTGCTGCCGGCTGACCTGCAATTGCTGGTGGGCCTCGCGCAACAGCTCGCGCGCTTCGTCGCGCTGCCCCAACAGCTCTTCACGTTGCTGACGCAGGTCATCGATCTGCACCAGACGCTGGGCCAGCAGTAGTTCCAGGTCGGCCAGCCGGGTCTCGGCGACTTGGCGCGCCGCCTGCGCTTCGACCGTTTGCTGGCGGGCTTGTGCTGCTTCCAGTCGGGCCCTGGCTTCCAGTGCGGCCAACTGCTCGCGCTCATCGGCCAGCACCTGACGCTGGCCGGCCAGTGATTGTTCGACCACGGCCTGAGCCAACGTGGATGCCTGTTGCCAAATGGCGACGAAGGCTTGCGCCACCTCCGCCGGCAGCCCGGGCAGCCGGGTCTCACCGCGCAGGCGCCCGGCCAGCTGTTCCCACCATTGATCGAGCAAGGCGCCGACCCGCGCCGGGCTGCCGCGCCCCAACTCCAGGCGCACCCGTTCCACCGTCGGCCGCTCGCCGCGGGCCAGCACCGCGTCCGCTGCGGCAAACACGTCATTTTCCGGTACGCCTACCGCCATGCCCTGCCCTCCGCTATATTAGGTCTGATAATTAAATCTTATCCGACCTAATAATGTAAAAACCACGCTTATAATACGTTGAACGTAATGAATAATACAGATCCAGTACATCTGCCGCTGGTTGCCCCGCTGACAGTGCATGAGCTAGCGGAAAGCACCCGCGCCGCCGCCGAAGCGTTCGTCGCCGCCGGTACCGCCGCCAACACCGTGCGCAGCTACCGCAGCGCCCTTGCCTACTGGGCCGCCTGGCTACAACTGCGCTACCACCGCGCACTCGGTGACGGCGCTCTGCCACCCGAGGTCGCTGTGCAGTTCATCGTTGATCACCTGGCGCGCCCGGATGACACCGGCGGCTGGAGCCACCTACTGCCGGCCAGCGTGGACGCCGCACTGGTCGCCACTGGGGCCAAGGGCAAGCTCGGGCCATTGGCCTTCAATACGGTCAGTCACCGCCTGGCCGTCCTGGCCAAATGGCACCGGCTGAAGCAGTGGGACAATCCAGTCGAACAACCAGCGGTGAAAACCCTGCTGCGCGAGGCGCGCAAGGCCCAGGCCCGTCAGGGCGTATCAATCCGGAAAAAAACGGCGGTGGTGCTGGAGCCGTTGCAGGCGATGCTCGCCACCTGCAGTGATGGGGTCCGCGGGGTGCGCGACCGCGCCCTGCTGCTGCTGGCCTGGAGCGGCGGCGGCCGGCGCCGCTCGGAAGTGACCGGTCTGCAGGTCGAGGACCTGCGCCGCCTGGATGCCGACACCTGGTTGTACGCGCTCGGCGCAACCAAGACCGACACCGACGGCGTGCGCCGGGAGAAACCGCTGCAGGGGCCAGCGGCGCAGGCCCTGAATGCCTGGCTGGCAGTGGCGCCGGCCAACCACGGTCCGTTGTTCCGTCGCTTGTACAAGGGCGGGCGGGTCGGCAGTACCGGGCTGTCCGGCGACCAAGTCGCGCGCATCGTCAAACGTCGTGCTCAACTGGCAGGGCTTGAGGGGGATTGGGCCGCGCACAGCCTGCGCTCGGGCTTCGTCACCGAAGCCGGTCGCCAGGGTGTGCCGCTCGGCGAAGTCATGGCCATGACCGAACACCGCAGCGTCAGCACGGTAATGAGTTACTTTCAGGCCGGCTCGCTGCTGGGCAGCCGGGCCAGCCAGCTGTTGCCCGCCTCGCCCGGAGTGCCCGAGCTGCCCTCCGGGGCAAACAATGGCGCCGAACCCTGCCCCTAAAATGCCGTTGGCATATGCAAAAATGCGCACTCCACACCGTATGACCATCTGTTAAGTTTCCTCCCGGGTTCTACCACCGGATGGAGATGAACAGATGCTTGCTGCCTATAAAGGAACCACCTCCATCAGCCTGGTGCGTGAAGCCCTTTATGGCGCAACCCAGCGTGGCCTGGACATATCCCTTCCCCTGCAGCAGGCGCATATCGACCCACAACTGCTCTGCTCTGCTAATGCTCGAGTGTGTGCCTCTTCGTTCTCACGGCTGTGGGTAGCCCTGTCGCACATGCTCGACGATGAGTTTTTCGCAATCGACAGCCACCCGCTGCGCCGCGGCAGCTTTCGGCTCATGTGCCACGCAACCATAGGTTGTGATTCGCTGGAGCAGGCCTTACGGCGGATTCTGGCCTTCCTGCGCCTGGGGCTCGATGACCTGTACGGTGAACTGCACCTGGACGGCGACTCGGCGTCGATCATCATCCAAGACCATGGCGTGGAGCGCAGGCTGTTCAGCTATGGCACCTGGCTGATTCTGGTACACGGGCTGCTGTGCTGGCTCGGCAACCGCAGAATTCCGTTGCAGGCGCTGAGCTTCCGCTCGCCGCGCCCGGATGACGACAGCGACTACCGCATGCGTTTCTGTGAGCACATCGAGTTTGCGGCCCCGGTGACCAGAGCCTGCTTTGACGCGTGTTTTCTAAACCTGAAGGTAGCCCAGACGCCTGAGAGCCTCGCCACCTTCCTTAAAGAATCGCCGGCAAGTCTGTTGGTCAAATACCGCAACGACGCCAGTTTAAGTGCCCAGATCAGGCAGCGGCTACGCAACCATACTCCGGAAAACTGGCCAGCACTGGATGAAGTGGCCAATCATTTGCGCATGTCCAGCTCTACCCTGCAGCGGCGCTTGCAGGCTGAGGGGGTCAGTTACCAGGGGCTCAAGGACAACCTCAGGCGCGACATGGCCATCAATTTTCTCGGGCAGTCGAATCTGACCGTTTGTGAAATTGCCGCCCAGGCAGGCTTTCAGGAAACCAGTGCGTTTCACCGGGCTTTCAAGAAATGGACCGGCGTAAGCCCCGGCGCCTACCGCCGTTCGAGTAGCGATGAACAGGGGGCGTACCGTCAGTCCCGGCTCTGACTCAATCGGCAGGCTGGTCCCCTGCCCCCTCTACGCCTTTGCTTGCCCCCTGCCCGCGTCAATGTGCCCAGATCGGTCAAACACATCGACGCCTTTGGGCATGTGCCGCACCGGCAATCGGTCCTAGGATTCGCTGCAGGCTGCGCTGTGGCCCTCACCCGCCCTGGCCAGTTTGCTGACATACGACTGTGCACTTCACAAACAAAAAAAAACAGCGAAGGAGACACGCTATGCAATCGGTGAACATTTATGCGTTGGCGGGGGATTCGAAATTCAATCGTTTCCATGGACGCATCCTCTTCTGGTGCATGCTCATCCTGATCATCGACGGCTATGACCTGGCTGTGGTGGGGGCGGCACTGCCAGCGATCATGCAGGATATGAACGTCGACCCTACCAGCGCCGGCATCATGGCCGGCTCCGCACTGCTGGGTACGATGCTGGGCGCGATCTTCCTTGGAACGCTGGCTGACCGTATCGGTCGTCCGCGGATGATCGCCATCTGCGTGGCGCTGTTCAGCATTTTCACGGCAGTGGCTGGCCTGACCGACAACCCGGTGAGTTTCAGTATTGCCCGTTTCATTGCCGGCCTCGGCATCGGCGGCGTACTGCCGGTATGCACCGCGCAAATGGGCGAGTACTCGCCACTCAAGTTGCGCACCCGCCTGATCACCCTGGTGTTTGCCGGCTACTCGGTGGGCGGCATCCTGGTGGCATTGACTGCCAAGCAATTGATCGAGAGCTACGGCTGGCAGTGGGTGTTCTATGTCGCCGGGCTGCCAGTGCTGCTGATTCCCTTCATTCTCAAAAGCATGCCGCAATCCATTGGCTATTTGCTCAGGACCGGGCGCCAGGAAGAACTGCGCGAAATCGTGCGCAAAATCGAGCCAGGTCGTGCCGTTGCCGACACGATTGTGGTTACCGGCAATGAATCCGTGCAGAAAACCCAGGAAACCCCGGTTCGCGACCTGTTCAAGCAAGGGCGCGGGTTCAGTACGGTGATGATCTGGGCCGCGTTCATGACCGGTCTGTTCATGGTCTATGCCCTTAATTCCTGGCTCACCAAGCTCATGGCAATGGCGGGTTTCAGCCTCGGTTCGGCGCTTAATTTCGTCATCGTTTTCAATCTCGGCTCGATTGCCGGGGCCATGGTCGGCGGCTGGCTGAGCGACAAACTGAGCATCAAGCATGTACTGGTGTGTTTCTACATCACCGGTGCCATCGCCCTCACCCTCCTGGGGTACACCCGCGACACCACGGCGCTGTTCGCAGTGGTGTTCCTGGTGGGCGCTTCTACGCTGGGCACGCAGTTGCTGGCTTACGCCTATGCCGGTGACTTCTATCCGTCCGAGATACGGTCCACCGGTGTCGGCTTTGCCTCCGGCGTTGGTCGCATCGGCGCCATTGTCGCCCCGGTACTGATTGGCTGGCTGGTCTCGTTGAGCCTTCCGCTGCAGCAAAACTTCATGGCCATCAGCCTGGCAGGCCTGATCGGTGCTCTGGCGGTCACCCTGATCAACCAGTCTCGGGCGCAATCGACCCAAGAGAAGAAGGCCCTCGCGCTCTCGCGCTGAACAAATGCCTTGACGCCAGACGCCACCTGCAGGAACGGACATGAACCGATTATCGCCACCGCCAGCCTCTGCACAGCTTGTGAACCACGCGGTTGACTGGGCAATCACCACGCGACGCAGTATCAGGGCATTTCTTCCTGCTCCGGTGCCCCGGGAGGACATTGAGGCCATCCTTGATGTCGCGCGCTTCAGCGCCACAGGGGTAAACATGCAGCCTTGGCATGTTCATGTGCTGACAGGTGAAGTGAAGGCGCGCCTGTCGCGCGCCATTGCCCGGATCGATAACGATCCCAGGTCCGCTGCAAACCATGAGGACCCGTACGCCTACTATCCGCACGAATGGAAAGCGCCCTACCTCGACCGCCGACGGGCAGTGGGTTGGGCGCTCTACGGATTGTTGGGGATCGACAAGGGCGACCAGCCGCGCATGCATGCACAGCACGGGCGCAACTATCAGTTCTTCGACGCTCCGGTGGGCTTGCTGTTCACCATCGACCGCAGCCTTGGTGAGGGCAGCCTGCTCGACTATGGCATGTTCCTGCAAAGCGTGATGGTCGCTGCGCGCGGCCGGGGCCTGCATACCTGTCCACAAGCCTCATTCCTCAAATACCACACCCTCATCTCAGCGCAATTGAGGATCGCGCCTGAGCAGATGCTGGTGTGTGGCATGAGCCTCGGTTACGCGGACCCTGCCAGTATCGAAAACACCTTGGTGACCGATCGGGAACCGGTCAGTGCGTTCGCAACCTTTCACCCCTGATCACAACAACAAAAATAAAGGTGCCTGTAATGTCGAAACACCCTGTGAAGCTGCTGCTCGCCACTGCTGTTGCCGTTCAAGCCCCGGTGGTAATGGCGGACTTTGTAAAGGATGCAAAGGCAAGCCTTGAGCTGCGCAACTTCTACTACAACCGCGACTTTCGCAACGACGACGCACGCCAGAACAAGCGCGACGAATGGGGTCAGGGTTTCATCCTCAATCTGCAGTCGGGCTTTACCGAAGGGACGCTCGGCTTTGGTGTCGATGCCCTCGGCCTGCTCGGGGTAAAACTGGACTCCAGCCCTGATCGTACGGGTTCAGGCCTGCTGGCCTACGACTCGGAACGCAATGTCGAGGACGCGTACAGCAAGATGACGCTGACCGCCAAGGCCCGCCTGGCTAAAAGCGAACTGCGCATCGGCGGTATAAACCCGGTCATGCCCCTGCTTTCAAGCAACAACAGTCGCCTGCTGCCTCAGGTATTTCGCGGCGGTATCCTGGTCTCCAACGACCTCGCGCCCTTGACCTTCTCGGCGCTGCGGGTAAACGCGGTCAAGCAACGCAACTCCACCGATTTCGAATCACTGACCGCAACCGGCTATGCGCCGGTAGAGGCCGATCACTACTCCTACCTGGCATTCGACTACAAAGTACTGCCGACGCTGAGCCTGAGCTATCACGTGGCCGAGCTTGAGGACTTGTACCGTACCAACTATTTCGGCATGAAATTGAACCAGCCGTTGTCGAGCGGTGCGGTTATCGCCGATGTGCGCCTGTTCGATGCCAATGAGACCGGCGATGAAGGCGTCGGTGAAGTCGACAACCGCACCCTCACCAGTTACCTGGCCTACAGCCTCAAGGGTCATACCCTTGGCGGCGGCTACCAGAAGGCCTGGGGCGATACCCCGTTTGCGTTCGTCAACGGCACCGACACTTACATTTTCGCAGAATCGCTGGTGAGTACCTTCACCGCTGCCAATGAGCGCGTCTGGTACGCCCGCTACGACTTCGACTTCGCCGCAGTGGGTGTTCCCGGGCTGACCTTGGGGGTCAAATACGCCAAGGGTGAAGACGTCGACCCGACGATGGTCAATACCGCACAAGCGGCAGGGCTTCGGGCCAGCGGTGAGTCAGGCAAGGAATGGGAACGGATGACCGACATCACTTATGTGGTCCAGGGCGGGCCGGTGAAGGGACTTGCAGTGCAATGGCGCAACTCCACCAACCGTTCCACCTATGCCGACAGTGCCAACGAGAACCGCCTGATTCTGCGTTATACGTTCAACTACTAGGGGCCCTCTACCCTAGCGGCATCGCGGGCCGGGCCCGCGATGAGGTCAATGCTTTTGTGCCGCCTGCATTCACTCGGGCGGGATGGGATCAACCGAAAACCACGATCCCATCGCTTGAGTGATCCCTGCTCTGAATTCCACAAAACCATGCCGGTAGCGTTCTTCTTTGACGACCATGTCCGCAAACCGCTTTTGGATCTCCCGGTGATCGGCGCCGGCTGACCCGGCCGCCATTGCGACACTGGCAACGGTCTGAATTTCTTCACCGGAGGCCCGGCTGCCATCGCCGGCGGCAAAAATGGCGATGCTGGTCAACTGGCCGGTTTCTTTGTCCACGGAGCCCGTCAGAGTAACGAAAGGGCCTATTTGGGCGTTGAGAAAGTCAATGGCCTCACCTTTTTCAATATTCGCCGGATCAATGGCATAAGGCATATCGAGCGCTTTTAGTGTCGCATTCAGGCGATCGGCGTAGTGTTTTGGCGTGAGCCCCAGGGTCTGGTAATAGACGATCTGACTGCCCTCAACAAAAACCGCCGACCGAGGGCCGGTGTTTTGCTCACCCACTATAGGCGCAGCCGGGGCGATGGGACGGGTGCTCCACTTCGAAACCAGCGACCCGATAACCAGCACGACCGCGACGAGGGCGATCAGCTTCAACTGCTTGGCCGTGTTCACCGCCGGGTAGTCCTCGCCGCAGGCCGGGCAGGCTCTTGCATCAGGTTCTACTGGTTTTTTGCACGACTTGCACAGCGTAACGGCCATAACAGAATGCCCTTCTCTTCCTTGAATGCATGGGCGAGAACGCTGATTGCAACGCTCAGCGTTCTCGCAGCCCGCCAGTTTAATGAATATTGCCAAGCCAGCAAAGGTAACTGACCGCCACATGGCATCGCGGGACAAGCCGGCTCCTAGCGGGCATGCATCTCACGGATCAGCTTCTTGTTGATCTTGCCGACACTGGTTTTCGGAATCTCGTCCACAAATCGTACTTGCCGTGGCACTGCCCATTTGTTCAGGGAGCCGCTGTCGACAAACTGTTGCAGGTGCTGCGCGAGGGATTGCAGGTCCAGTTGTGCACCTGCGACGCAAACCACCAGGGCCAATGGTTGTTCGCCCCATTGCGCATCGGCAATCCCCACCACCGCCACCGAATCGACGCTAGGGTGCTGGCTGATCAAGCTTTCCAGCGCCACCGAACTGATCCACTCACCGCCTGTCTTGATGACGTCCTTGATGCGGTCACGAATCTGCACTACACCTCGATCATTGATACAGGCCATGTCGCCGGTGTGCATCCAGCCTTCGGCCCATAAAGCAGCGCCTTGCTCGGGCTCTTTCAGGTAACCCTGGGTAAGCCAGGGTGCGCGCACCACCACCTCACCGAGACTTTCACCGTCATGCACCACCTCATGGCCCTGCTCATTGACAATGCGCAGGTCCACCAGCGGAATCGGCACACCGGCGTTGATCCGTAGCGGCACCTGCTGCTCCATGGGCAGTGCCAGATCTTCGGGGCCCAGGCTCGTCAGGCATAGCAGCGGACAACTCTCGGACATCCCGTAACCGCAGTGCACCCGTATGCCGCGTGCGCTCGCCCGTGTCGCTAACCCCTGGGTCAGGGCGCTGCCGCCGAGGAGCATTTTCCAGCCATCAAGGTCGGTTTTTCGGCCTTCTTCACAGTCGAGCATCATCTGCAGCAAGGTCGGTACACAGTGGGAGAATGTCACCTGCTCTACACGGAACAAGCGCACCAACTGGTTGGGTTCGTAGCGCCCGGGATACACCTGCTTGATCCCAAGGGCGGTGGCGACATACGGCACGCCCCAGGCATGCACATGGAACATCGGGGTGATCGGCATGTACACATCGCCCGAACGCAGCAAGGGTTCGCCCCCGCAAGCGGCGAACGTGCCCAGTTCGTTTAGCGTATGCAGCACCAACTGGCGATGGGTGAAATAAACGCCCTTGGGGTTACCGGTGGTGCCAGTGGTGTAGAACAGGGTCGCCAGCGAGTTCTCATCGAAGTCGGGGAATTCGAACTGACTGTCGGCTGCCGCCAGCAACGCCTCGTACTCACCCCGCACAGGTAACTCAGTGGCGCAGGGCTCGGCGTCGCTAAAGCGGACAAAGCCCTCGACCGTTTGTAGCTTACCCTGCAACTGTTCCATCAACGGCAGGAAGTCATCATGCACCAGCACCAAGCGGTCCTCGGCATGGTTCATGGTGTAGCGAATCTGTTCGGCGGACAGGCGCACATTGACCGTGTGCAGCACCGCACCGATCATCGGCACGGCAAAAAAGCACTCCAGTGCGCGGTGACTGTCCCAATCGAGCAAGGCCACGGTATCGCCAGGTTTGACCCCGGCCTGGACCAGCACATTGGCCAGGCGCTGGATACGCTCCATCAAGGTGGTGTAGGTGTAGCGCAGCTTGTCGGCGTAGACGATTTCCTGACCGGGTTGATAGCGCACGCCGGAAAGCAGCAGGCGCTTGATCAGCAGCGGATAGGTATAGGCCCCGGGTGCCGGGGCAATGACGCGGGTGTTGATCATCTCAGGGTCCTTCACAGTTGATCGGCGTCGAGCAGAAACAGGCTGGCACTGCCGGCTTTGACAGTGGCGCTGAGCGACTGGATGCGCGGCAACAGACGTGCGAAATAGAACCGGGCAGTGCCCAGTTTGCTGGCGTAGAACCCTGATTGCTGTTCTTGCTCCAGGGCGACATCGGCCATCTGCGCCCACAGGTAGGCGTACAGCGTGTAGCCGAACACATGCAGATACTCCACCGCCGCCGCACCGATTTCCTGTGCGTTACCTTGCGCACGGTCCAGCACCCAGGCGGTCAGCTCGTCCAGGTTTGCGACAGCGCCCAGCAGCGGCGCACTGAACTCGCTACGCGAGACAGCGAGCGATTCGGCGAATGCTTTGATCTGTGCGCTGAGCAAGGCGTAAGTGCGGCCACCGTCGGCGACCAGTTTGCGGCCCACCAGGTCCATGGCCTGAATACCATTGGTGCCTTCGTAGATCTGGGTGATGCGGCAATCGCGAATCAACTGCTCCTGGCCCCATTCGCGGATATATCCGTGGCCGCCGAACACCTGCTGGCCGTGGACGGTGGTTTCCAGGCCCATGTCGGTCAGGAACGCCTTGGCCACTGGCGTCAACAACGCCACTTGTGCTTCGGCACGGCTGCGTTCGGCAGGGGCCTGGCTGTACTTGGCCAGGTCCAGTTGTAGCGCAACATAAGTGGAAAACGCCCGCCCGCCTTCGTTCAGGGCTTTCATGGTCAGCAGCATGCGCCGCACGTCTGGGTGCACGATGATCGGGTCGGCAGGCTGTTCGGTCGCCACCGGGCCCGTCACGGCGCGGCTTTGCAGGCGCTCGCGGGCATATTCGATAGCATTCTGATAAGAGCGCTCACCCAAGGCCAGGCCCTGGATGCCGACGCCCAGGCGTTCGTAGTTCATCATGGTGAACATGGCGTTCAGGCCCTTGTTCAGGTCGCCGACCAGGTAACCGACGGCGCCATCGAAGTTCATCACGCAGGTGGCCGAAGCCTTGATGCCCATCTTGTGTTCGATCGAACCGCAACCGAGCGCATTGGCTTCACCCAGCGAGCCGTCCGCCTCGACCAGCACCTTGGGCACCAGGAACAGCGAGATGCCCTTGGCGCCCTGCGGCGCATCCGGCAGCTTGGCCAGCACCAGGTGGATGATGTTGTCCGTCAGGTCCTGCTCACCACCGGTGATGAATATCTTGGTGCCGCTGATGCGGTAGCTGCCATCGGCCTGAGGCTCGGCGCGGGTGCGGATCAGACCGAGGTCGGTGCCTGCATGGGGTTCGGTCAGGCACATCGAGCCGCTCCAGCGCCCTTCGTACAGGGCCGGCAGGTACTGGGCTTTGAGCGCATCGCTGGCGTGATTGAGCAGCGACAGGCAGGCCCCGGCGGTCAGCATCGGGTACAGGCCAAAGGACAGGTTGGCGGCGTTGAGCATTTCCTCGATCTGAGCGCCAATCACTTTGGGCATGCCCATGCCACCATATTCCACCGCGCCCGCCACACCCACCCAGCCATCCTCGGCATAACGGCGATAGGCTTCGGTGAAGCCATCCGGTGTGCTTACCCGTCCTTCCTCCCAGCGGCAGCCTTGCTCGTCGCCGCTGCGGTTCAGCGGTGCCACCACCTGGGCGATGAGCTTGCCAGCCTGTTCGAGAATCGCCTTGACGGTGTCGGCATCGACTTGCGCGGCCAGTGCCGGTATCCGAGACCAGATGGCCGGAATGTCGAAGACCTCGTTGAATAAAAAATCCATATCGCGCAAAGGTGGAAGGTAATCAGACATTTTGCGAACACTCGACTTCTTGGGTGGTGTGTTTTAGCCGGTCGTCAGCGACGGTGCCGAGCACGGTAACCTGGGCCTTGTTGCCAGGCAGGAGGAAGTACGACAGGGCCGGGATCAGGATCAGCGCACCGAGCATGTTCCAAAGGAACATGAAGGTCAGCAGGATGCCCATGTCGGCCTGGAACTTGATCGGCGACCAGGCCCAGCCCACCACGCCGGCCGCCAGGGTGATACCGACCAGACCGACGACCCGGCCGGTGAAGGCCACGGCATTCTCATAGGCCTCGGACAGCGGCATGCCTTTGCGCTGGTAGTGCAGCTGGACGCTGAGCAGGTACAGCGCATAGTCCACGCCGATGCCCACGCCCAGGGCGATTACCGGCAAGGTGGCGACCTTCACGCCGATGCCCATCATCACCATCAGCGCTTCACACAGCACCGAGGTGAGTACCAGCGGCAACACCGCTACCAGAGTTGCGCGCCAGCTGCGGAAGGTAATCAGGCAGAACAGCGTGACCGCCAGGTACACCAGCAACAGCATGGTACGGTTGGCATCACGCACGACGATGTTGGTCGCCGCCTCAATACCGGCACTGCCAGCAGCCAGGAGGAACTGGCGCTCGTCACTGCTGTTGGCCTGGGCAAAGCGCTCAGCCAGCGCGACCACTTCGTCCAGAGTGTCGGCCTTGTGGTCCTTGAGGTAGGCGATCACCGGCATCAGCGAGCAGTCGTTGTTGAACAGCTCCGGCGCATTGACCGACGCCTGTTGTGCCGCGTAATTGAGCACATCCTGGTTGCGCTGGATGCTGCTGAGTTTGGGGTTGCCTTCGTAGGTGCCGGCGGTGATCTGGCGCACCGCGTTGGTCAACGACAGCGTGGTCTGGACGCCGGCGTGTTGTTGCAGCTCCCAGGCCAGGCGGTCGGCGAGCACCAGGGTCTGGTAGCGCAGGCAACCTTCTGGGGCGGTCTTGATCATCACCGCGAAGGTGTCGCTGGACAACGCGTAATGGCCGGTGATGTAGGCATTGTCGCGGTTATAACGTGAATCGGCGTGCAGCTCCGGGGCACCACTGTCGAGATCGCCGATCTTCAATTGCAGGCTGAGGGCAAAGCCCCCTGCTCCCAGGACCGCGGCTACCAGCAAGGTCGCCGTCGCCCATTTACGCGTGGTAAAACGATCGAGCAGGTCCCAGAGCTTGCCAAAGCCACGGTGTTCGGCGGCCCGTGAGTCAATGCGCAAAGCGCGCTCGGCGGCTTTGCGACCGACACCGACATAGGACAGCGCCACCGGCATCAGCAACAACGAGGTGAAGATCAACACCGCCACGCCGATACTCGCGGTGATTGCCAGGTCCTTGATCACCGGGATGTCGATCAGCATCAGCACGGCGAAACCCACCGCATCGGCGAGCAGCGCGGTGACACCGGCCACGAACAAGCGGCGGAAGGTGTAGCGTGCAGCCACCTGGCGATGGGTGCCGCGGCCAATGTCCTGCATGATGCCGTTCATTTTCTGTGCAGCGTGAGACACGCCGATAGCGAAAATCAGGAACGGCACCAGGATCGAATAAGGGTCGATGGCATAGCCCAGCCAGGCCACGATGCCCAGTTGCCAGATCACCGCCGTCAACGAACACAGCACCACCAGCAACGTACTGCGCACACAGCGGGTATAGAGGTAGATGATCAGCAGCGTGGTCAGCACCGCCAGGGCAAAGAACAGCATGACCTGGATCAGTCCGTCGATCAGGTCGCCCATCAGCTTGGCAAAGCCGATCACATGAATCTTGTAAGGGCCCTGCGCTTCGTACTGGCTGCGCAGCTGTTCAAGCTTTTGCGAAAACGCGTGATAGTCAATACCACGGCCAGTCGCCGAGTCCTGGTCCAGCAGCGGCACGATCAGCATGCTTGACTTGAAGTCGCGGGCGACCAGACTGCCGACAATATTCGCACGCTCGATGTTCTGGCGCAGCTGCTCGATGTCGGCCGCCGAACCCTGATAGCTGTCGGGCATGACCGGTCCGCCCTGAAAGCCCTCTTCAGTGACTTCGGTCCAGCGTACCGCCGGGCTCCACAGGGACTTCATCCAGGCGCGGTCGACGCCCTGGCTGAGGAACAGCTCATCGTTGATTTGCCGCAGGGTCTGCAAGTAAGCCGGGTCGAAGATATCGCCCCGGGTGTTTTCCACCACCACGCGCAGTGAGTTACCCAGGCCGCGCAACGACTGACGGTTGTCCAGGTAGTTCTGGATATAGGGGTGACTCTGCGGAATCATCTTTTCGAAGCTGGGCCGCAGCTCCAGGCGAGTTACGGCCATGAACCCTAGCACCAGGGTTGTCAGCAGCATCATCAACATGAACGGCAGTCGATGATTGAACACCAGACGTTCCAGCCAGTTGCCGGAGCGGGTGTCGAATTCACCGAGGGTGCGGATCACCGGCAAGGTGTCTTGTTGGATGTTGGCCATCAGGCTTTTCTCTTGTTATGGGGACGGCAGTTATTCGACGGCAAGCGTGCGTACACCACGTTCACCCACCAACACCAACTGCTTCGCGGCATCGAATGCCACCGCACTTATCGGTGTTCGTGCCGTTTGCCTGACCTGGGTGAAACTGACGCCGTCGTCGCGGCTGAGCAGTACATGCCCGGCTTGGCTCAGCAGCCACAGCTGCCCGGCACTGTCCAGGCTGGCCGCAGTGATGCTGTTGGCAAGGCCGGTGTTCACCGGCTGCCAGTGCTGGCCGCCATCGCTGCTGCGCAGCACATGGCCACGCAAGCCATAGACCAGGAGCACCCCCGGCTTGCCGACGGCACCAAAGAACGTACCGCTGTAAGGCGTGTTCAGGCGGGTGAAGTGCTGGCCATCGGCGTCGAGCTTGAGCAGCAAGCCCTGCTCGCCGGTGATGTACAGCGCACCGTCGACGCTGACCAGGCTAGTCAGGTGCAGGCCTTGCGGGTTGTCGCTGCGCTCCAGCCAAGGCGTCCAGTGCTGACCGCCATCACGGGTGTGCAGCAGCAGATTGAAGACACCGACAGCGAAACCGTTTTGTTCGTCAGCGAACCAGACATCCAGAAACGGTTTGTCGGCGCCTTCTTGCACCAGCCGTTCAGCTTCCGCGATCAGCACCGGCCACCGCTCATCCTCCGGTGCGGCCTGGGCCTGGGCGCGGTAGTAGGCCAGCACCTGTTCGCCCAGCACGCGTCCGTCCAGTTGTTTTTGCCAGCTCACACCGCCATCGCGGCTGTGCAGAATCACGCCGTCATTACCTACCGCCCAGCCCTGCTTGGCGCTGGGGAAATTCACGGCATTGAGGTCGGCACTGGCCGGCACGCTGGCCTGTTGCCAATGTCCGCCGTTGTCATCGGAGTACAGAATGTGCCCACGCGGGCCGACAGCCACCAGGTGCGCACCGACGCTGGTTACATCACGCAACGGGCTGACTGTTGCCAAGGCGCTGGGCATGGCCGGCAGATCCAGCACATCCATGTAAGGTGCGGCCTGTGCCGCACCTTGAAGGGCGGCCCACGTCAGCAGCAACGCGGTACAGCGCTTGAGAAAATACATACCGGGTCCTCCGGATCGCCGCTGCACGCAGCAGGCTGCTCAACAAACAATCCGGCATCCAGGGGCGATGCCGGACCGTACCTACCTTGCAAGCGGGCTCAGCGAATGCCGGCGCCAGCCAGGGACTCAGGCGACCACTGGGTCTTGGACAGCGGCTCGATGTAACGAATGCCGCCGTAAGCGCCGACCACGCCATTGAGGTTGTAGGTGCCGCCGATCAGGTCGTAGATCATGAAAGGCGTAGCGTCCGGGGTGTGTTTGTCATAGCTCTGGCTGAGGAAGGCGAACGAGCCACGATACAGCTGACCACGGGCGTCATACTGATCGGAGGCCAGAGCGATCCAGCTGTCCTCGTCGAGGTAGAAGCGGCGTTTGTGGTAGATGTGGCGGGCACCATCTTTGAGCTTGCCCTCGACAACCCACACGCGGTGCTTCTCCCAACGCACGAACTGCGGCGCCAGATGGTTGGGTGTGGTGAGCTGCTTGATGTCGGTGTTATAGGTGAGCTTGTAGGTGTTGTAGGGCACGTACATTTCCTGTTTGCCCACCAGGCTCCAGTCGTAACGGTCCAGGGCGCCGTTGAAGACGAACACGTCATCATAGGTACCCGAACCCGAGGTACCGGGGTTGGGCGTGTCGTACGCCAGGTTCGGCGCAAGCTTCACCCGGCGCTGCCCCGGCAGGTACTGCCAGGCGCTACGTGGCTGCACCAGCGGGTTGGCGGCGTCACGCAGCATCATCGCTTCACCGGCACGCCGGGCTGGCGCGGTGTACACCAGTTTCATCTGGTAGTAGGTGTCTTTGGAACCGATGGTTTTGCTCATGTCCTCATAGATCGGGTAACTGATGTTGGCCTGACCTGTGGTGGACAGGGTCGGCACGCCAGCGGAATCGACGTTCCATGAGTCGTACTTGGCCGCCATGCTCACGCCCTGGTAGCGCAGGAGGAAGTTCCACATGGCCTCGGCACCGGTCTGCGGGATCGGGAAAGGAATCCCTGGCAGCACGTTTTCAACCGCGGTTCCGCCTTCCTTGCTGTGCGCACCGACGGCATTTTTTGCGGTGTTGTCCAGCACCTGCGCAGGCAATGCCACGGTGCGATGGGTCGGGTAGACATCAACCGAGAATGTCGGAAAGCGCTTTAGCAGCTCCTGGGTGGTGGCCGTCAGCTGGCCTTTGTACTGATCAGCATTCTTGCCATTGATGACCAGCAGCGGTTTTTCGCTGGCAAACGGGTCGGGACGCATGCTCTCGCCGTTCTTGAAGCTGGCGGGTGGGGTAACCAGTCCGCCCTGATAGGCAGGAATGGAGCCGTCGGCATTGGCGGCGCTTTCTGCACCGATACGGGTCAGGCTGGCGCCGAGGCGGGCTGCCTGGTCGCTGGAGACAGCGGCCTGGGCGGAATTGATGGCTGCCAGTGACAGGCAGGTGGCCAACAGGGTGTGCACGTAGTTCATGATTATTGTTTTCCTGCGTGATGTCTGAAGGAAGACGCAACTCAAAAAGTGGTTTTGACAGTCAGGTACAGCGCGCCACGGTCCTCAGTGGTAGCGCCGCCGCCGGAGAAGGAGGCATAGCCTGCGCCGTAGCAGGTGTAATCCTGCTCGCCGTCCAGGGCGTTGGGCGTCGCGCCATCGGTCTGGCCGTTGTTGCACGACTGCGACTTGCCGAAGCTGTCGACGTACTTGAGGTCGACGAAATACTGGTTGTAAACCGCGGCGCTGAAGCCCACCGCGTAGTTGCCGGTATCCTCGGCGCCGCCGCCCTGCACCGGTGAAATGCCATCGAGACCGACGTTGACCGACAGCGGCATGCTCAGGTCGACACCAGGCATGACCTGGTACCAGGTCGGGGTGAAGTTGACGGCAATGCCCCAGTTGTCACGGGTTGGTTTATCGATCCCGCGGTAGCTGCTCTTGCCCTTGTACAACGCCTCGTTGTGACCATCGAGCTTGAGCAAGTTGCTGTAGAACAGCTCGCCCAACAGGGTCGCACTGTCGAACAGTGGCGTATCGGCGATGGTCATCAGGCCGTTGAGCGTCCAGTGCAAGGTCTGGCCGGTGGCACTCAGGCCGTCGCCGTCACTGGGTACGTCATAGACCACGCCACTGCTGGGCAGGCGCGCAGGCAACAGGCCAAAGCCACCACCCAAGCCGCCCTGGCCCGGCGCGCTGACGATGGCCGGAATGCTCGCCAGCGGCATGTTGTGGCGGATATTCAGATCGCTGCCGACACTGATTCCGGCCACGTCTTTGGACAGACTCAGGCCATAGACATCGATGTTATCGGCGTAGGCAAACTGGTAAGTGGCGCTCTGTAGCGAGTTGTAGAGGTTGCCGACTGCTCCCTGGAGACCGGCTGGCGGATTACCGAACGGGCCACGGGACACTGTCAGGCCACGGGTATCGAGCCAGGCTTGCGGGAGGATTTCCGAAGTTTTGCGGTAGTAGAAGCCCAAGGTACCGCCCAGCCATTCGGGCGACCACTTGGCCATCACGCCCCAGTCACCACGCTTCTCCGGGTTCAGGTCCTCACCGCGGCGGATGCTGGTCAGCGCACCGCGCACCGGGATCAGCCCGGGCGTGCCGGTGTGACCCAAGAGGAAACTCTGGGCGCCCTCACCCACCACATCGGAGCCGCCATAGTAGGTGCCCGCTTCCGGCAGCCGGGCGGCATCCCAGTCGAAGAAGTACTGCGCGCCGATAGTCAGTTCCGGGTTCAGCAAAAACGAGGTGGACAGCTGATTGCGGGGTACGAACAGCTCCTTGGCCTCAGTACCAGGTGACGCCGCCAGCTTGGCCAGGTCGAGGCCGGACTGACCATAACTGAGCGAGTGCACTGGATTGAGCAGGGTCTCGCCCCAGAACAGGTTGTGCTGGCCCAGCTTGCCGCTCAGTTGCGAGCTCTCGCCAACTTCAGTGCTCATGAACACGAATGCATCGAGCACTTCGCCAGACGGGCCGCTGTAATAGCGTTGGGCATAGTTGCTCAGGTGCGGGCTGCCCAACGGCGTGCCGGTGCCCGGCAAACCGTTGAGGCTCGGAACGATGCCGGAACTGTCGCCATTGCCGTTGACGAACGGGTTGGAATTGGAACCGGTGTTGTCGTAAGCCTTGTCATACCAGCTGGCGGCGCTGACGCGAAAGCCCATGTTGCCCTGGTAGATCACGTCCAGCTCGGTCAGCAAGTCGACGCGGTTGGTGATGTTGGTACCGGCCTTGCGAAAGTTGTAATCGCCGTCGTTGTTGTTCGGCGTTGCCAGCATGCGTTTGTCGGCGCTTTCGGTGCGTACGCCGTAATTGTACTTGACGGTGTTGTCCAGGCGCACGGCCCAGTCTTCGTTACCGGTATCGACTTCGAACGCCTGAGCGCCAGGCAAAGCGAGCAAACTGATGGCACAGACCAGCAGACGGCGCTGCGACGGCACAGCGCAATGAGTGCGGTGTTTTGGCATTACGATGACTCCACGTATTGTTATTTTTGTTATCGCCGCCCGACTTGTGCGGGCGTTGGTCAAGCGTCCATGCATTACTGCAGGGTTTTAACGGTCGAGGATCTGAATGAGGGTTTCGGCCTGAGGCCAAGGACCGAATCCGGCAGCCGGGTTCAAGTGACCGACCGCGCCAAGCAATTCCAGCTTGCTGCCCCAGCCTTCGGCCATGGCGGTAACCGCCTCGAGGCTGGCCAGGTGATCGTTGCTGCTGGCGGCAACAATGCTGGGGAACGGCAATGCTGTGATCGGCAGCGGCGCCCAGCCGTTGGCGCGCAGGGTGTCCGGGCTAGGGTAGGCCGCAGGCCATTGCGCGCTCAGGTCCGGTGGTGCCGCGAGCAACGCGCCTTTGATCGGCCGGTTATAACGTGCGGCCCAATGGGCGACCATCAATACACCGGCACTGTGCGCCACCAGCACGACGTCACCGTCGATCTGTTCCAGCTCGCGCTGGATCGCTTCGACCCGGGCGTTGCAGTCCAGGCCGTTGACCTGCAAGGGTGGTACAGCGCGGACGTTGGCCAGGCGCGCCTGGAGCAGGGTCTGCCAATGCTCGGCGACATGGTCGCGCAGGCCGGGGACGATCAGGACGGTAGCGGCGGTATGCAATCTTTCCACGTCAGCACCTATGCTCAAGACAGTCAGCTCGGCAAGTCAGTCGAGCGCTTCGAGAGTCACAGTAATCACCCCTCCCCCTGGGTGCTTTACATTGAACGTCAGTGACTTCACATTTGATGACACGGATACGGGCAGCGGTCCGCTACGCTTGAACAGTCGACAGTCTGCCCAGGTTAAGGGGCAGGAAACGGCTTTTCATTTGATGACACACAGGCTATAAAAAGCGACCCGCCGCAGAAGCGGGACGCCTAATGAGAATGCGTGGAAAACAATAAAATGACCGCCCTCGTCCGTGCTGCAAGCTTGACCAATTACCTCGAAGTGTCGCGCCACGTGGGGCTCAATCCACATGCCTTGCTGGCTCAGGTCGGCCTGAGTGCCGCGCTGCTGGATGATCCGAACCAACGCCTTGCGGTCTCAAGCGTGATTACCCTGCTGGAAGAGTCGGCGCGGGTCAGTGGCTGTGAAACCTTCGGCTTGCGTATGGCCGAATTGCGTCAGTTGTCGGACTTTGGCGAGATCAGCTTGCTGCTCAGTCATCAGCGCACGCTGCGTGATGCCTTGCAGGTGATTGTGCAGTACCGGCATTTGCTCAACGATGCGCTGGCAATTCATATCGAAGACGCGGGCAAAACGGTGATCATTCGTGAAGAAGTGGTCAGTGACCTGGCGCGCGGCAGTCGTCAGGCGACAGAGCTTGCCATTGGTGTCATGCGGCGCCTGTGTGCGGCGGTATTGGGTGCTCACTGGCATCCAATCAGTGCCAATTTCACCCATAGTGCTCCCGCTGACCCTGCCATTCACCGGCGGATTTTCGGTTGCAAGCTGGTATTTGGCAGTGAGTTCAATGGCATTGTCTGTCCGGCTGCCGATCTGGATGCGGCTAATCCATTGGCCAATGAGGCCATGGCGCGGCTGGCTCAGCGTTATCTGGATACGCTGCAGGCTGAAGGCAAGTTGTCGCTGGAGCTGGAGATGCGCAAGACCATTTATTTGTTGTTGCCTATGGGCCGGGCCACCATTGAGCAAGTGGCGCAGACCCAGGGGATGAATGTGCGTACCTTGCAGCGGCGGCTGGAGGAATGTGGGGTGACCTTTAGTGATTTGATCAATGGCGTGCGGCGGGATCTGGTGATTCGCTATCTGGAGAATCCCAGTTATTCGTTGGGGCGTATTGCGGATATGTTGGGGTATTCGATGCCCAGTTCGTTTACTCGCTGGTTTATTGCGCAGTTTGGGATGCCACCGGCTACCTGGCGGGTGCAGCATGGTATACATCCGCGCTAAGGAGCAGGAGCCAGCCGGCAAGGCCGGCTCCTACCCACAGCTACAGTCCCCAGTGCATCAACGCCAACACCAGCAGCACCAGAAACACCGTCTCCCCCACCATCAACGCAATGGGCTTGAACCCAACCTTGGCCAGCTCCTTGAGCTGCGTCTTCATCCCCAGCGCACTGATCGCCACCACCAGACACCAGCGCGACAAATCATTAACCCCGCCCTGGACAACAGCAGGCACCCATCCCGTACTATTGAGACAGGCCAGCAACACAAACCCCACCGCAAACCAGGGCAATAGCGGTGGTCGCTGCCCGGAGGCATCATCCCCCGCCCGCCGGGTAATCATCGCCGCGCAGACGATCACCGGCAGCAACATCGCCACCCGCATCAGCTTGACCACCGTAGCAATGTCCCCCGTCTCGGTGGACATGCTATACCCCGCCCCCACCACCTGCGCCACATCATGAATAGTGGCCCCCAGGAATACCCCGGCTTGCGGCGGTGACAGCTGCAACCCATCAGCAATCATCGGATAAAGGATCATCGCCAGGGTCGACAGCGCTGACACCCCGATCACCGTGAACAGCGTCGCATGCTCCTTTTGCCGGTGCGCAGGCAACGCCGCAGCCAGCGCCAACGCCGCCGACGCCCCACAGATCGCCGTCGCGCCGCCCGTCAGCATGCCGAACAGCCGATTGAAGCCCATCGCCTTGGCAACCACCATCGACACACCAATGGTCACCACCACAATAATGACCACCAGCGCCACCGGCTTCCAGCCAAGGCTGGCAATCTGCTCCAGGGTAATACGCATGCCCAGCAGCGCCACACCGATACGCAGCACCGTGCGCGCGGTGAATTCAATCCCGGCCTTGCAGTTGCCATCAGCAGAGAGAAAGTTCAACGCCATGCCCAGCAACAGGGCAAACAACATCACCGGCGCATCGTAATGCTCACTGAGAAAACTCGCCGCACCCGCCGCAATCAGGCTCACGACAAATCCTGGCGCTAGCGCTCGCACCCGATTGTTAACGGCGGCAATTGCCATCGCGCTCATTGGCCGGACTCCTCGCAATCAATCAGGATAAACAGCTGCTCGCCCTGACGTTCGACTGGGTAGCTGACTACCTTGAGCTGGGTCGAATTGAGCAGATAACCACTGACCAGGTCGAAGCGCAGGCCATGCGCGCAACACTGGATCACCCGCCCATCCAAGCGCCCGCCGCACAGCGATGCACCCTGATGCGGGCAGCTGTCATCGATGGCGTAGAACTGATCGGCAACGTTGAACAGGGCCAGGCTCTTGTTCTCGAACGCCAGCAGTACGCGACCGCCGCGTTCCGGCACCTTGGCCTGTGGCACTGGGTAGCGATAACTCATACCAGCGCCGCCTCTGCCAGCGTCTCACGCATACTCGCCAGGAGCACCTCAGCCGGTTGGGCACCGACCACCTGCAACTGGTTGATGCGAAAGCACGGCACACCGCTGGCGCCAGTGTCGTTGCCAGCGATGAACGGGCTGGCATCACCGCGCAAACAGTCGGCGACCTGTGCTGGACTAAAGCCACATGACTGAGCAATTTGCATCAGGGTGACTGGGTCACCCAGGTCCTTGCCTTGCTGGAAGTAGGCCGCAAACAACCGCGTCAACAAGGCTTCGGCCTGCTCCGGTTTACCCAGCGCGACAGCGCGCTGCAGCAACCGGTGGGCATCAGCGGTGTTGGGCATACGGCTAATGCGGGAAAAATCGATACTCGCCCCGGCGTCCGCCGCTGCAGCACGGACCTGGGCCTGACGCTGGCGTACGGCTTCATCACTGCCCAGGCGCTTGCGGTAGAACGCCTCGAACGGTTGGCCAGTCCTGGCCATGTCTGGCAGCAGTTGCACACCGCGCCAGCACAGGCTGACGTCAACGTCGGGCTGCTCAGCACGCAGCTGCTCAAGGGCCGCCTGCAAATGTCGCTGGCCAATCAGGCACCACGGGCAGATAAAGTCGAAAAAGACATCAATGGACAACACGGGTTTCACAGTTTTACCTCCTGAATCTGCTCGGCGTCAGGCGCGGGTTGCTGCAGGCCCTCCAGGCGGGCCATGTCGCTGTGGTAATGACGCTTGGCAATAAAGAACACGGCGGCCGCGCCAATGCTGATCAACGGCACCAACTGGAACGCCGCATGCAGGCCGATCAGATCAGACACTCGGCCAGTAATCAGCGGCCCCGTCGCCAGGCCCAGCAGGTTGTTGGCCAGGGTCAGGGTCGCAAAGGCGGTGCCGTGCACCGAATAGTGGGTAAGGTTGGCGACCATGGCGCTGGACGGGCCATTGGTGCCAGCGGCAATCATCATCCCCAGGCAGATCAGCACCAGCTGCACCGTGCCCGAAGGCAGTGCAAAGGCCAGTGACAACAGCAGGCAGCTGCCCAGGCAATAAGCAATCGCCAGGCTGATTTTGCGGTCCGGGCGCTGGCGCCCCAGGCGGTCACAGAGCATGGCGCAGAGAATCATGCCAATGCCGCTGCACAGCACGATGATGGCCGCAACAACGCCGGCCTTGTCGGTCCCCATGTCGTAGTAACGGTTGAGATAGCTGGGCATCCACACAATCACCGTGCCCCCCACAAACAACTGCAGGCCGCTGGCAACATAGGCGGCAATGACCGAGCGACTGCCATACAAGGTATGCAGCGGTCGGGCAATTTTACACGGGGTGATGTGGGCGCGTTTGGGGGCGATTCTCGCTTCCTTGACGATCAACGGGTACAGCAAGGCCAGCATCAGGCCGAAAAACGCCATGCCGGCAAATGCCCAGCGCCAGCCCAGATACTGGGCCATTACCCCGCCCAGGGCCATGCCCAGCACCGAGCCGAACATGCCGCCGGCCATGAAGGCACCGGCCAAGGTTGCGCGCATGTCGCGTGGAAACACCGCGACCACCACAGCGATGCCGACGCTGCCATAGGCGGCTTCACCGACGCCCACCAGAAAACGGGCGATAAACATCTGCTGGTAGTTTTCCGCCAGGGCACAACCGAGGGTGGCCAGGCTCCAGAGCACGGCCATCAGCACCAGGCTTTTAACCCGGCCAAAGCGGTCGGCCAGCAATGACAGCGGGAAGGTCAGCAGCCCGACCATCAGCGCAACGATGCCGCTGAGCAGGCCGAGCTGGCTGTCGCTCAGCGCCCATTCGCTCTTGAGCAGGGGGAATACCGCATTGAGCACCTGGCGCGACATGTAGTCGGAAATCAGCAGGCCAAAGGTCAAAGCGAAGACAATCCAGGCATAACGCCGTGGAATGCCACGTGAAGTGTCGGCACCATCATCTGCGGCGCTGGCGATATAGGCGGCCATGCTGCCTCCTCTGTTGTCTGGCGTAAGTCTTGTTGTTATCAAAAGCCTGACGAACAGCGCTGTGGGCTGGGGTGGGTCGGCACTGCCGTCACAGGCCGACCCCATCCGCTCAGCCGCGCTGTGGTACACCCTTGTGGCCCGGCAGGCGGTTAGGCGCCATCCCGTTGGCTTTGAGTGTTTCTTCGATGCTGCTGTACTGCTGGCCGATGCGGTAGATGGCACGGGCTTGTTTACCGTTGGCAATCTCACGGCCCAGTTCATGGGCAACCCGCACGGTCTGCTGGATCTGCTGCACCGAGGTGAAGCGCTTGCCGTGGTGGTCGATGATGGTGTCTTCATTGCCGCAGCGTGGATGCAGGCCCATGGCCAGGGCCATGGTGTTGAACGGCAGCACATTTTTGAGCAGCGATTCTGCGGTCAAGGTGCAGCCATCCGGCGCGCGGTGAATGAAGTTGAAGAAGTTGAACGGATTAGGGCCGTCGAAACCGCCACCGATGCCGATCCAGGTCAGGTTCAGCGGGCCCATGTAATCGCCGCGGCGCACGATGCGCTCAAGGGTTTCCAGGGCATGCATGCCGGTCAGCTGGAAGTGCGGCTGGATATTGCTCGCCTGCAGGCGGCGCAGGTGTTCGCGGACCCAGGCAGGCCCGGCCGGTACGGTCATTTCACTGTAGGCGGCCTGAATCGCCGGGTTGGCCAGGGAGGTGCCTTCCAGGTATTCGGGATACAGCAGCTCCATGATGTTCATTTGCGTGGTGTTGATCGCCACGGTGACCTGGTCAGGCTTGGGCGTGAGCTCAGCGAGCATGTGCCGGGTATCGTCAGACAGCCATTTGGCCGCTTCGCCATCGCTTTCCGGGGCGAAGGAAATCGAGCCGCCTACCTGGATAATCATGTCCGGCACAGCTTCGCGCACGCCGGCGATCAGTTCGTTGAACTTGGACAGGCGTTTGGAGCCTTTGCCATCGAGTTCACGCACATGCAGGTGGAGCACGGTGGCGCCCGCTTCATAGCAGTCAACAGCCTTCTGCACCTGTTCGTCCATGGTCAGCGGAATGTCTTCGGGAAAGTCCTCAGGCATCCATTCCGGGCCATAAGGGGCGACGGTGATTACCACCTTTTCCATGTTTTCCGGGTGCAACGAATCGTCGAAGAATTGCATGCTGTCGTCCTCGGTCTTGTTATTGTCTTATGTCCGCTGTGCGGCGGATGGCTAATGCCTAGTAGGTTCGGTCGCCCTTGATCCCTGCGCGCTCCATCTTGCGATGGCAGGCCGGGTAGTCCATGACCGCATAGTGTTGGGTGCTGCGGTTGTCCCAGATGGCGATGCTGTTGGGCTTCCAGCGCCAGCGCACCTGGTATTCGGGCAGGTATGCCTGGCTGATCAGATAGCGCAGCAGATCGCCTGCACCGGGGTTGGCGTCCTGGCCGAAACGTACCCGCTGCGGGGTGTGGTAGTTGGTGAAATGGGTGGTAAAGGCATTGACGAACAACACCTGCTCCCCGGTTTCCGGGTGGGTGCGCACCACCGGGTGTTCGGCATCGGGGTACTGGGCTTTGAGCGCCAGGCGTTTTTCTATCGGCATCGCCGCGCCAAAGCTGGCTTCGATGCTATGCCGGGCGCGCAGGCCTTCGATCTTGTGCTTCACCTCATCCGACAGGTTCTGGTAGGCCAGCACCATGTTCGCCCACATGGTGTCGCCGCCTATCGGCGGGCACTCCACACAGCGCAGCACGCACCCCATGGGCGGTGCTTCGCGCCAGGTGGCATCGGTGTGCCAGGCGTTCTCGTAGCGGTCGGCAGGTTGCTCCGGGCGCTTGTAGATCTGCACCAGACCCGGGTGCTCCGGGTCGCTGCCTGCTACCGGGTGGTCCTCCAGCTCGCCGAATCGCCGGGCAAAGGCCACATGCTCGGCGCGGCTGATGTTCTGGTCGCGCAAAAACAGCACCCGGTGCTTGAGCAATTGCGCACGGAGCTGGTCGAACAGATCGTCATCGTGCACTGCATCCGCCAGGCTAACCCCGGACACCTCAGCGCCGATGGCGCAGGTCAATTGTTCGATGTGCATGCTACAGCCCTCTTCAGATGACGAAGATCGACGAACCCGTGGTTTTGCGTGCTTCCAGGTCACGGTGCGCCTGGACAGCATCCTGCAGGGCGTAGTGCTGGTTGATTTCAATCTTGATGCGGCCGCTGCTGACATGATCGAACAGCTCACCGGCAAGGTCGGCCTTCTCCGCCGGGTCGGCGATATAGTCGGCCAGCGCCGGACGGGTCAGGTGCAGCGAGCCCTTGATCGCCAGGATCTGCGGATCGAACGGCGCGATGGTGCCGGACGCAGTGCCGACGCAGACCATCAGGCCACGGCGCTTGAGCGAGTCCAGCGAGGCCATGAAGGTGCTTTTGCCGACGCTGTCGAACACCACATTGACGCCCACGCCATCAGTCAGCTCGCGTACGCGCCTGGCCACATCTTCATGGCTGTAGTTGATGGTGTGGGTGCAGCCATGGGCCTTGGCCACTTCTGCCTTGGCCTCGGTGGAGACGGTGCCGATCACGTTTACGCCGAGCAGTCGCGCCCACTGCGAAACGATCAGGCCTACACCACCGGCGGCAGCGTGCAGCAAGATAGTGTCACCGGCCTTGAAGTCATACAGGCGGCGCATCAGGTAGGCCGAGGTCAGGCCGCGCATGGTCATCGCCGCTGCGGTTTCAAAGGCGATGGTTTCCGGCAGCTTGATCAGCGCCGCAGCGCCGATCAGACGGTCGGTGCAATAAGCGCCCAGGGTGTTGAGAAAGCCGGTGTAGGTCACGCGATCGCCGACCGCCACGTTGGTCACGCCCTCGCCTACCGCTTGCACCACCCCGGCCGCTTCCACGCCCATGCCGTTGGGCATCGGAACTGGATAAGTACCATTACGGAAATAGGTGTCAGCGTAGTTCAGGCCAACCGCAACCTGGCGCAGACGGACTTGCCCCGGGCCGGGCTCGCCGACCTCGGCGTCTTCATAGCGCAATACCTCGGGACCACCGGTTTCATAGAAGCGTACGACTTTGGCCATGCATGTCACTCCAATCATCCATTCGGACGCGTTGCGTCTGTTCTTGTTGATTGGACTCTAAGCGCTATGCGGTGAGGGTGCTTTTCATCGGACGACAAGGTGTTTTCATTTGATGACACAGCGCGCGGTGCTGGCCGCCCGCCGGGGTTTCTCGTACGATTAACAGGCCTTTTTCACCTTGCCAACGAGCATCCCATGAAGTCCCCCTCCGGTTTGCTGCTGTCAGGTATTGAGCTGGATCGCGACAGTGCCACCCCGCTTTATCGCCAACTCTACCTGCAGATCCGCAAACAGATCCTCACCGGACGCCTGCAGGGTGGCATACGCCTGCCATCGACGCGCACCTTGAGCCAGGAGCTGAACCTCTCGCGTATTACCCTGCTCAATGCCTTCGATCAACTGATCGCCGAAGGCTTTCTGGTGTCGCGTACCGGTGCCGGGACCTATGTCGGTGACGAATGGGAGCGCTCGGGCCAGGGAGCCACGCAACAACCCCCTGCAGCGCCGCGGCTGTCCGACCTCAGCCAGTCGATGCTGTCGTTGCGCAGTCATCATTTTCGCGGTGTGTCCTACTCGCACTGCAGCCCCGACACGCCAACCTCCTTTCTGCCCAGCCACGGCGCATTCGAAGCCTTTCCCCAGCATATCTGGAAGCGCCTGATCAGCCGTCATGTGCAAAAACCGAGCAAGGCGATGCTCGGCTATGGCGAGTTGCAGGGCCTGGAGGATCTGCGTCAGGCCATTGCCGACTATGTGTTCGATGCCCGCGGTATCGACTGCAGCGCCGGGCAGGTGGTGATCGTCTCCGGCGCTCAACAAGCCTTCAACCTGCTGGCCATGCTGCTGCTCAACCCAGACGACCCGGTATGGATGGAAGATCCCGGCCATATCGCCGCACGAATCGCCTTCCAGGCCCACGGCTGCCAGGTAGTGCCGGTACGTATCGACGACCAGGGCATCGATGTGCAGCAAGGCATCGCCGACAGCCCCAACGCCCGCCTGGTGTTCACGACCCCCTCGCGCCAGCACCCGCTGGGCGTCACCCTCAGCCACGCTCGCCGTCTGGAGCTGATCGAATGGGCCGCCGCCAACCAGCGTTGGGTGATTGAAGACGATTGCGACAGTGAGCTGCGCTACAGCGGGCGGCAATTGCCGGCACTGTATGCCATGGACCAGAGCGATCGGGTGATCTACGTCGGCACCTTCAGCAAAGTGCTGTTCCCGTCGCTGCGCCTGGGCTATGTGATTCTGCCACAGGCCTTGGTCGAGCCGTTCTGCACCATCCGCGCCGTGATGGACCGCAGTCCCCCCACCCTGTTGCAGGCTGTCACCGCTGATTTCATGGCAGAAGGTCACTTCATCGGTCATATCCGGCGCATGCGTGCGCTTTATCAGGCTCGCCAGCTGTGTCTGCTGGAAGTACTTGAACGCAGGCTCGGGCACTTCTTCACAATCGCTGCGGTAGAAGCCGGCATGCACCTGATCGCCTGGCTGCCACAACACCTGGACGACCAGGAAATCGCCCGCCAACTGGCCCAACACGGCGTCCACACCTACGCCTTGAGTGACTACTGCCTGCAGCGCTACCTGCCCCCTGCCCTGCTGATCGGCTTTGCCGGCACCGCACAGGAATTGGCTGAGGCCAAGGTCGAAGCCCTGGTGCAGGCACTCGAGGCCATGGGACAGCCTGTGTAGCCGTCGGCCAGTGGCCTTATCATTTGCTTCGTAATGGATCTATCGAGCGTTCCTCAGCGGCGCGATAAAGAGCGTGCCGGTAGAACCGGTGCCCGCACCAGGAACGACTCGAATGAATGCTATCCAAGAACGCTTCACCCGGTTGCTCGATAACAAGACCAAAGGCGCCGCAGCGCCGGTGCTATTGACCCGCGACCTGGCCCTGCGCCTGATCGAGCGAATTGATCAGGTTCGTTTGTTTGCCCATGCCTATCCGTTACTGACCAACCTCACCCACGGGCGCCTGACGCCCTTCGACCTGCTCGACTTTGCCTACCGCCATGAGCTCAAGGGCTTGAGCCTGCACATGCTCGACGGCGAGCACAACAGCCTCTCGCAGATGAACGCCGAGCAATTGCGCGCCTTCGCTGACAAAGCCCGGCAGCTCGAACTTGAAGTACATCTGGAGATCAGCAGCACGCTAAAACCGGACGTTGATGCGGTGATCGCCGTGGCCAATGCCATCGGCACCCGCAACATCCGCGTGTACTCGCGCTACGAAGGCACGCTGTCGCAGGTCATGGACACCATCGCCGGCGACCTGCACTACCTCGGCCAACAAGCTGACATCCACAACCTGTACTTCGACTTTGAGCAACATGAAGAGCTCAAGAGTGCTGAAATCGCCCAGTTACTCAAGCAGGCCAATCATCCGCGCCTGCATGCACTGTTCGACTTCGGCAACATGATCAATGCCTGTGAACAACCGTTAGAGGCGCTGGCCAAGCTCGCGCCACACATTCGCCAGGTGCACCTCAAAGGCGTGCGTGTGGTCCCCGAAGCACAGGGCTTTGGCCATTACGGTGTGCTCCAGGGCAGCGCCGAAGACGACCTGCCCAGCCCGCGCATGGTGTACGAGCTGTTGATGCTCGGCGAGCAGCGTCCGCAGGTCATCGCCTTCATCCTTGAACAGGAAAACCACTACATCGCCCCGGCGTTCCGTCAATCGAACGAGCCTGCCGACCCCTTTATCGCCTACCGCGAAATGAGCGATACAGCGCTGCCCGCAGGCTTCACCCTTGAACAGATGCTGGCCGGCGAACAGCGCTGGGCGAACAACCAGGTCAGCTATGTCAAAGGCCTGCTCGCCGAACTGCGCACCCTGGCCGAACTGAGCCTGGCCACACGCGCCTGACACCGCGCCCCCCACTACGCCTGGAGAATAACAATGACTGCACACGACAAGGCCAAATGGTTCAAATTCCTGATACTGATCCTCGGTGGCGGCACCATCTACAAGCTGGCCAACCTCAAGGACGCATTCTACGTACCGATGCAGACGTTCATGGGCTTGTCTCATACCGAGATTGGCCTGCTGCTCAGCGCCAACGCGATCATCGCCACTGGCCTGTTCGTGGTCGGTGGCCTGCTTGCCGACCGCTTCGACACCCGTAAACTGATCCCTGTCGGCCTGCTCGGCACCGGCGCGCTGGGCCTGTATCTGGCGACGTTCCCGCCGTTCAGCAGCTTGATGATCGTCTTTTGCCTGCTGGCGGTGTGTGCCGACTGCATCTACTGGCCGGCGCTGCTCAAGGCCATTCGTGGGTTGGGCAATGACAAGGAACAAGGGCGCCTGTTCGGCTTGCTTGAAGGCGGTCGAGGGGTGATCGACACCCTGGTAGCGTTCTCGGCGCTCGGCGTATTCATTGTCATGGGCGCCGCCGAAGCGGGCCTGAAAGCTGCCATCGTGTTCTACTCGGTGATCGACATCGCCGCAGGCGTGCTGACCTGGTTCCTGCTCAAGGGCACCCAGAGCGCACCGACCATCGCAGCGAAGAAAAACCCGCTGTCCAACCTGATGGAAGCGATCAAGGTGCCGGCGATCTGGCTGGTCAGCTGCAACGTGTTCATGGTCTACATCGTTTACTGCGGCCTGACCTACTTCATCCCCTACCTCAAGGAAGTCTATGGTTTGCCGGTTGCCCTGGTTGGCGCCTACGGCATCATCAACCAGTACATGCTGAAGATTCTTGGCGGTCCAGCCGGTGGTTTCCTTGCCGACAAACAGTTCAAAAGCCCCAGCCGCTACTTGAAATGGGCATTTCTGGCGCTATTGCCGATGATGGTGATCATCCTCATGGTGCCCAAGAGCCCCGGTTACATTTATGCGGGCATGGCGGCGACGCTGTCCTTCGCCTTTATTGTGTTCTCGATGCGCGGCGTGTTCTGGGCGCCTATGGGCGAAGTGGGCATCGCGCCACACATTACTGGCTCAGCCTTCGGTATTGGCTGCCTGATCGGCTATGCACCGGGCATGTTTGCGTATGTGGGTTACGGCGCCATTCTTGATCACTTCCCAGGGCAGCAGGGTTACAACTATGTGTTCATGGCGATGATGGGGCTGGCGGTGGTTGGCTTTGTGGTTGCCAGCTTGATGCACCGGTTGGTGCGCAGTAATGCTCAGGTTGCCGGGGTGGGAGCGCAAACAGCGGTGTAAAAAATCGCGGGGCAAGCCCGCTCCCACAGTGACCGGTGGGAGCGGGCTTGCCCCGCGATAAATCACATCTCCACCTGCGTCCCCAGCTCGATCACCCGGTTGAGCGGCAGGTTGAAGTACTTCAGGTTGCTGTTTGCGTTTTTCAGCAAGAACGCAAACAGCCCTTCACGCCAACGCGCCATGCCGATGCGTTTGGTCGGGATCACCGTCTCGCGGCTGAGGAAATAGGTTGTCCCCATTGGGCTGAAGTCCAGCGCCGGTACATGGCAAAGCTGCAACGCTGCCGGCACATCGGGCTCTTCGATAAAGCCGAAGTTGAGGTTGACCCGGTAGAAGCCATCACCAAAGTCCTGCACCTCGAAACGCTCGGACACCGGCACCCGCGGACGATCCTGGGACACCACCGTCAACAGCACCACCCGCTCATGCAGTACCTGGTTGTGCAGCAAGTTGTGCAGCAACGCATGCGGCACGGCGTCGGCCCGGGCGGTGAGGAACACCGCTGTGCCCTGCACCCGGTGCGGCGGCTGCGAGCGGATACTGCTGATGAACAACGGCAGTGGCAAGGCCGATTCGTCCAGGCGCTCAACGATGATCTTGCGCCCACGCTTCCAGGTGGTCATGAGGATAAACAGCGCGATACCGGCGATTACCGGAAACGCCCCGCCCTGGAAAATCTTCGGCGCGTTAGCGGCAAAGTACAGGCTATCGACCAGCAGAAAACCCAGCAACAACGGCACTGCCAGCCAGCGCGGGGTTTTCCACAACAGCAGCACCACCGCCGCCGTGAGCAAGGTGGTGATCAACATGGTACCGGTGACTGCGACACCATAGGCCGCCGCCAGGGCACCGGAGGATTCGAAGCCGATCACCAGCAGCACCACGCCGACCATCAACGCCCAATTCACCGTGGCGATGTAGATCTGCCCTTGTTCCTGGCTTGAGGTGTGCTGGATGAACATACGCGGTACATAGCCGAGCTGGATTGCCTGGCGGGTCAGCGAGAAGGCCCCGGAGATCACCGCCTGGGAGGCGATGATGGTCGCCAGCGTGGCAAGCCCGACCATCGGCAGCAAGGCCCAGTTCGGGGCCAGCAGATAGAACGGGTTACGCACTGCATCGGGGTTATCGAGGATCAGCGCGCCCTGGCCGAAGTAATTGAGCACCAGCCCTGGCAACACCAGCAGGATCCAGGCGCGGGCAATCGGTTTACGGCCAAAGTGGCCCATGTCGGCATACAGCGCTTCGGCACCGGTCAGGGCCAGGACCACGGCGCCAAGAATGGCCACACCGATACCCGGGTGCACCACGAAAAACTGCACCGCCCAGGCCGGATTGAGGGCCAGCAGCACTTCCGGGCGCTGGATGATGCCATACACCCCCAGTGCCCCCAGCACAGTGAACCACAGGACCATGACCGGTCCGAACAGGATGCCGATGCGTGCGGTACCGTGTTTCTGGATCAGGAACAGGGCCACCAGCACCACTACCGCGATCGGCACCACCCAATGCTCAATGCCATCAAATGCCAACTGCAGGCCCTCCACCGCCGACAGCACCGAGATTGCCGGGGTAATCATACTGTCGCCGTAGAACAGCGCCGCGCCAAACAGGCCGAGCAATACCAGTACCTGACTCAAACGCGGATAAGGTGCTGCTGCCCGCCGAGCCAACGCGGTAAGGGCCATGATGCCGCCCTCGCCCTGGTTGTCAGCACGCAGCACGAACAGCACGTACTTGATCGTGACCACCCAGATCAACGACCAGAACACCAGCGACAGAATGCCTAGCACGCCGTCATGGTTGGCCTGTACACCGTAGTGACCGGCGAAGACTTCCTTGAGGGTGTACAGCGGGCTGGTGCCAATGTCGCCATAGACCACGCCGACGGCAGCGATGAGCAGGCTAAATGACGAAGTCTTTACGGGGGAATGGGCTGAGGCGGAAGATGCGGCTTGGCTCACGGTAGCACTTCTCGGAACGGAGGGGCTGAAAACGCCGACAGTATCTCTTTATGCGGTACGAGTCTTCGTAAAAAGTCCGTAAAGTTTGCTGTGTGCGCCATCGCTGGCAAGGCCGGCTCCTACTGTAGGAGCTGGCCTTGCCAGCGATGCAGGCGACGCGCAGCTTCAGCCGAGCAACGCGCTCAGGTCGAGCCCTTGTGCACTGAGCGGTGGGCACCAGTAGTAACCACCGGTGAGTGGCCGGCTAAATCGGTACAAAGCGTCCACCACGCCGTCTTCCAGACCGCTCATACGCCGCAACTGCGCCTCAAAGGCATCAAACGAGTGACCAAAGGCCAGAAACGCCAGCCCCGCACCGCGCTCATCGGCCCACGGCATCGAACGACGAACAATAAACGCCTCGGGCTCGAAACTTTCCTGGGCCGTACGTTTGACGTGAGCCGACAGCGGCGCGTCATCGAGTTCTTCGTTGTCAGCCTTACGGCGACCAATGATGTCGTCCTGCTCGGCCTGCGCCAGCGCCTTGAAGCAATCCAGGTCATGACGCCACAACTGCAAAGCGGCAAAGCTCGACCCGCTCAGGCCAGGTACGTCAGTGGCCAGGATAGCGGCGTCGACCGCAGCATCTTCCACCGGGTTTTCCGTGCCGTCTTCATAACCGGTCAGGTCGAAGCCGGTTTTGTGGCGGAAGGCATCGGTGGCTTCAACCAGGCTCAAGGCCGGTGCCAGCAGTTTTTCCAGGGTCTGGCTGAGCAACCACAGGTCGCCGCGGTCGTCGCCACGCAGCCACAACCACAGATCATGCTGGGTACACGGGTTGTCTACCGCTGCGGTCAGTTGTGGGAATGCACACAAGCCCTCAATGCTGCGGCCCAGCGCCTGTACCAGCGGCGCCCCGAAACCGGCTACCACGCGGCTGCCATCCACTTGCTGCTGCAGCGCAGCAAGCACAGCCACCAGTGCGGCCGGCGTATGCAGGGTGAAGAACAGGTGACGCGCTTGGGCGGGAACGGGGGCGGCGAGAATGCCTGGCTGGAACTGCATCGGGAGTCGGATCCTTGAGTAAAGCATGAATGCTACTGCCTGAGGCCTGGGCCGACAAGCGCGGCGCCTTGACGCAACAGCCTGGCGTGAATGACGCCACATAAGCCGGCTACAGAGCCTGAAATCCTCACCTACACTGGCGCTCATCCCTTTTTGCGAGATTTCGACATGACTGCATCGCCGTTGCTCAGTGCATTTTTGCCCCTCGCCCTGGGCTTTATCATGCTCGGATTGGGCTTGACCCTGACCTTGGCCGATTTTGCCCGGGTGGTGAAATTCCCCAAGCCGGTGCTGATCGGCCTGGCCTGCCAAATCCTCCTGCTGCCTTTTATCTGCTTTCTTATTGCAAAAGGTTTCGGCCTGGCCCCAGCTCTGGCGGTGGGTCTGATGCTGCTGGCCGCCTCCCCTGGCGGCACCACCGCCAATCTGTTCAGCCACCTCGCCCATGGCGACGTAGCCTTGAACGTGACCCTGACTGCGGTCAACTCGCTGATCGCGATCCTGACCATGCCACTGCTGGTGAACCTGTCGCTGGCGTACTTCATGACTGCTGATCAGGCAATACCGCTGCAATTTAGCAAGGTGCTGCAGGTGTTTGCGATTGTCTTGGTGCCGGTGGCCTTGGGCATGCTGATCCGCCGCCTGGCACCAGGGTTTTCGGTGCGCATGGAGCGGCCGATGAAGATTATTGCCGCCCTGTTTCTGCTCTTCACCATCGTGCTGGCGATGGTCAAGGACTGGCAGACCGTACTCGACTACGCGCCCGTGGTGGGCGGCGCTGCGCTGCTGTTCAACCTGCTGAGCCTGGGTATTGGTTACTGGCTGCCACGCCTGCTGAAAATCCCCAAGCGTCAGGCGATTGCCATCGGCATGGAGATCGGCATTCACAATGGCACGTTGGCCATCGCACTGGCCCTGGCCCCTACCCTGCTGAACAACTCGACCATGGCGATACCGGCGGCGATTTACAGCTTGATTATGTTCTTTACGGCGGCGGGGTTTGGCTGGTGGGTGAGTCGTGGACACGACGATGCCCTGGTGGGTGCGCCGGTGCAGCGTCCCGACTTGCCCCGCGAGGCGGAATAGCTGGAAACCGCAATGTAATCTGCCAGGGCGGCATCAGCACGCCGCCCGCCATTGGCGGATCTGATCGATGGTCGCGGTGACGCCACCGCAGACGATCACAAGCACCTTCTGATAACGCCTGAGTTCCGCTGTTGGCGCATAGGCCAGTGCCAACGCCGCGCCACAAGCGGGCTCGACGAGAATGCGTTGGTCAGCAAGGAACCGCTCGCAGGCATCGAGCGCTTCCCGGTCGCTGATGACGTGACTGTACACCGGACGCTCCTGAGTCCACTGGAAAGCCCGCTGACACACCTGCTTGGCCGCCAGAGACGTGGCCACAGTGTTGACGCTGTCCAGCGCCACCAGCTGCTGCTGTGCCATGGCGGCGGCCAGCGAGGCGGCGCCTGCGGTTTCTACCGCAAACACCGGCACCTGCCCCCAACCGTTGCGCGCCAGGCCTTCACAAACGCCGGACAAAAGACCGCCGCCGCCCACCGAGAGCACCACAGCATCGGGCTTGAGGCCACTGGCGGCGACTTCATCAATCATGCTGGCGTGGCCCTGCCAGAGCAGCGGGTCATCGAAGGGATGGATGTAGGCATCGTCATCGCCCAGCAGCGACAGCGCCAGGGTGTTGGCCTCGTGCCAGGCTTTGCCGTGAACGATGACTTCAGCCTGCTCCTGACGGATCAGCTGTTTGGCCCGCTCGGTGGTGGTTTCCGGCACCACGACGGTAACCGCCAGGCCCAGGCAGCGCCCGGCGTAAGCCACGGCGATCCCGGCATTGCCACCTGACGACGATACAAAACGGCGCTTACCCTGCTTGGCATAGGCCTCACAGGCCGCACCAATACCGCGCAACTTGAACGAGCCGGAAGGCTGCAAGGCGTCGAGTTTCAGCCAGATGTCCAGGCCACTGGCCAGGCTCAGCGGGCGAGATGCCAGCAACGGGGTTTCGATATGCAGGCTCAAGGGTTTACTCCATGTAGGGAAGAACTCCAGCCTACGCCTAAAGCGCCGGGCAATCTTGTATGAAATTGCGCAGAGACTGCGACAGTTTCGTCTCATAATCGATTCCCGGCAACCCGTTGACGACCCAGGCCGAGGCAGCGCTGCTGATCGAATCGACCCAGGAACACGAGCTTAAATGCTTTGGCCGACTCGTCAAAAACGCCCTTATCGGCACCCAACAGCTCAGGTGTGCCGCAGCAGGTATTCACATATATAACTAACTCCGTGGAACGACCAAGGTAGCAAAACTATTAGGCGCAGAAAGCGCAGCGCAAGGCGGGCTTTCATCACTGCATATATCTAAATAAGATGTTTATAATAACACCCATCAAACCGGAATAGCCCTACAGCAATCCACGAGTACTTCCAGTACTTGCCAGGCAAGCACTAAACAAACACACCCAAACAAAAAATCTTAACTTGACAGGAAGACATTACCTGCAATGCTTCATAAGTGTTGCGCAACGAACCTTCTCAAACGCAGCACTATGAACAGGACGAGCCACATGAATTTCTTAGTTAAAGATGCAACCTTCGAACTTGAACTTGATGCAGAAACCGCGGATAAGTTTTCCGTAATTCTGAATAATGAAAGCCTGATGCACGCCGGCTTTGTGGCGCACCAGTCGAACAACAACGTATTGACTCTCGCTCTAGGTGAAGACGTAGCAACCGCAGCCTAAAGAAACGGGAGAGAAGTCATTCTCTCCCGTTTTTACTTTGTTAAACGCGATATCTACACATGCCTCTCATTGCTCAAAGGTTATCAGTTATGCAAAGGCTTAGCTCGAGTCTTCGTCGACGCAGCGCCGAAGAAACATTAAACATCATCATCAACATAGCCCCACGCCTGGGGATTACTCGAGTGACTGATACGACATGGCTAGACCGAATCGGCATCCCGGTATTTGCCAGTATACGACCCGACGCCTTGAAGGGATCGCTATGCGTAAACGCTGGCAAGGGTCTCAGACCAGCAGAAGCCAAAATAGGCGCGTACATGGAAGCCATCGAGTTCAGCCTTGCGCAATACAACACCGCGCAACTAAAACTGCTAAAGACCACACCGAGAAAACTCATTGAAAGTCACGAAGGACGAATAGCATTCAATCAATTTTGCATGTTGTATGGATTTTCTGCCGACGCCGACTCACTCATCATGGCCGTACACATTGAAGACGTATTACGCAAGAAAAAGGTACTTGCACCCGCCGAACTGGTGTTCATTCCTTACCCCGAAAATCCCGGGCAACGACTCTTCGGGGAAAGCTCCAGCGGCCTGGCGTCAGGCAATGACTTGGTGGAAGCCTCAGTACACGCTATTTGCGAGCTCATGGAGCGTGATGTTCAAGCCTTTAATCATGTACATGACCGCTCTTGTCTCGTCAATCTGGACCGCTCCAGCGCAGAAACCGAAGCACTGATCAATAAAATCATCGACGCGGGACTGACCCTGTCGATTCGTTACACACAAAACTGTTTTGGCCTGGCCTATTTTCAGGCTTTTATCATGGAAGAGACTTCCCAGGCGCCCATCTCTGTGGCCACCGGCTCAGGGTTGCACCCCATTAAAGAAATCGCCTTGATCCGGGCCATCTGTGAGGCAGCTCAAAGCCGTTTAAGCCACATACATGGAGGCCGTGACGACATCATTGAACGCGTCAAATATTTCGAGAAAACAGGGCGTACGGTCGAGCTTCAGGCCATCTCACGCTTGCGTACCGTGGCCACGTCCCGAAGCCAGATGGTCGACTACTCCTCCATCGACTGCCAAGAAGCCAAGATTCCCACGATCGAATCGGCCTGGGAACTGCTCATCGAGCGATTGCAGAGTGTCGGACTCAGCACCGTGCTAAGGGTTTTGCTCAGTAAAACGGCAGACGACATCTCTGTGGTGAGAATTATTATTCCGGGACTTGAAGCCTTTGAGCCTGGTTTGAAAAGGGTCGGTCCGAGGTTACTTACGTATGTCAAACAAAGCGCTTGAGGCATGCACGCTGTTTGCGGGCCCCTCTCTACAAGGGATAGACCATCAATTACTGTGCAGTAGCAGCCTGATATTACGCCCTCCCGTCAAACGCGGCGATATCGAGCGTTTGGTAACTCAGTCGCCACCCTCGAACCTCGCCATAGTCGATGGTGTTTTCCATACACACCCTGCCGTCGGACATTCTGAAATACTCAACGCTTTAGGTTCTGGTTGGCGTATTTGGGGATTATCTTCCATGGGGGCCATTCGCGCCTGTGAAATGGACACGCTGGGAATGACAGGCTTTGGTGAAGTGTATCGACAGTTCGCCAGCGATCCGGACATGTCCGACGACGAGGTAACTTTAATACATCAAGCTCAAGAGCCTTTCCTTTCACTCAGCGAGCCACTTATTCATATCAGGAAATTTTTAAGACAGTGGGCGATCGAGCAGATAATTACACCAGCACAGGAACAACACATACTTCACCATCTGAAAAACATGTGGTACGGACATCGAACGTTAAGCTGTTTGAAAAAAGCTTTGCTGGCACTTCCTGTTGCGGCGAAGCAAATAGACAGCGCCTTGGAAAATTTTTCTGCCTATCGAATAAAGAGCCTGGATTTGATCGACTTCCTCAAGCTACAACCATGGACGAGAACGGAAAAATAAAATGTCACCATCAGACATACTTCGTGAAATTAACGGCCTGCCCTTTGTGCATCCAGGGTTCAATAGCAAAAAGCTTTTAACACTCGTAGCCGTTGTACGTAAAAACATAGAGGGAGGCGAGTTATCTTTAAGCACCTATTTGCAACCAAATTTTGCCACTACCCTGTATAACCTGCATATCGAAGGAGCGCCCACGCCCCACCCCATCAAGCGCTCAGTGACGCCGAGCAGATCATGTTGGCTGAAGCGAAGCGCAACCTAAAAACTCTGCTGCCGGAATGGACCGAGTTATTCGAGCTACCGATCAACATACATAAGCTGCTGACCCAACAAGTCAGCCTGACCAACCCCGTGCTGCCGCAGCAAATGTTTTTGGGCGAAGCTGCATTTACCAGCATGACGGACCTTGAAGAGTTACTAGTGCATGAAATGTCTCATATCTGGTCAAGTATGATCGCCGAGATTTACGACTTCCAGCTCAAGGGCAGTTCGGAAAACTACATACTTCCATCAGGAACAGGCGGCAAAAATCCTCGGGGTGTCTTGTTGGCTTGCCTGTTCGCGATCAGCGCCGTGAACTACCACCAGCGGTTGCTGGCCAGCGGTTCTGTACGTGCGCGCCCCGAACGACTTGGGTTCTTGCATCAGTACTTCCTCAAAAGTCTGGCCACTCTCCAAGCTTCGACCGAACTGTCTGAAATCGGAAAACTGATCACCTCCAGGCTGGAAGTGTTTTCCAGCGAACCAACAACTGACACCGCTCAAGGATGACCCAATGGCAGTCGTGCACTTTCCTCGGCAGTTCATGCCCTACACCGATCAACATAAAACACACGCCACTGAGGGCTTGTCTGTCAGCGATGTCCTGAACAATCTGACCACACGGTTTCCCGACTTGATTGGCCCAGTCTTCACTGAAGACCTGTATCCACTGCCGTTCGTAGGACTGTTCGTCGACGGAATGCCCGTCACAAGCGAGCATGACCGTCGTTGTCCCCTGGACAGTCGTGCACAATTGATTCTGATCAGCGCAGTGGCAGGTGGCTGACATGCAATGCAACCTGAAGACGAACACCTCTCGTTATGCCCGTCAAATCATCCTCAGCGAAGTGGGTACTCAGGGACAGCAGCGCCTCAGAGACAGTAAGGTGCTGGTAGTCGGCGCCGGTGGGCTGGGCTGCCCGGTACTCCTGTACCTTGCAGGTGCTGGGGTCGGGACGATCGGTATCGTTGATAACGACATCGTCGACGTGAGCAATCTGCACCGACAAATTCTTTATGCGATTGCCGATGTGGGTGACCTGAAAGTGTTGGCAGCCAAGCGCCGCATTAACCAGTTGAACCCCGAAATCGTCGCCCACGCCGTTGCCACGACGCTGAACGCGGACAACGTCCAATCGCTGCTGGCGGACTACGACATCATCGTCGACGCCACTGATAACTTCGACGCCAAATACCTCATCAGTGATGCCTGTATTGAGTACGAAAAACCGATGGTCTATGCGTCGATCAGTCAGTTCGAGGGGCAGGTATCAGTATTCAATTATTACAACCGGCACACCCAACAATGGGGGCCGTGCTTCCGGGATCTGTTCGAAACACCACCTCCACCTCACTTGACACAAAACTGCTCGGAAGCCGGCGTTCTCGGTGTCATACCCGGTTTGCTCGGTTGCTTTCAGGCCAATGAAGTGCTCAAGCTGATCCTTCGTGCCGGGGAGCCCTTGAGCGGGAAATTGTTGTCTATTGATTGTCTGGACAACAGTTTCCACCTGTTGACCATAAACAAAACAACACGTGATCGGCGCCCGGCGAGGGCGCTTGGCGACTCGAGTACCCCTGCATGGTGCGATAGAGATTGGCTGTCACCCTACGCACTGCATGACTGGATAGCGACACAAGCGCCATTTCAACTAGTCGATGTGCGCGACGTCAGCGAGCATCAGCAAGGCTCGCTGGGTGGCCGACTGATCCCGCTCAAGGACATCATCAAGCGCCGGGAAGAACTGGATACTACCCGGCGTGTCGTTTTCTATTGCAAAACTGGCGTCAGGAGCAAGGCGGCCTTACTAGCAATTCGCAGCATCAGCCAAGATGCGGAACTCTATAGCCTTGAAGGCGGCATCGAACGATATCTGGCGATTTACCCTGATGCACACACCCCCGTCGTTTCTTGAACCCTGATTGCATAGTGACCCTATCCGGGTCAAAGGTACGTCTATGAGTGCTAACAATTCAGGCATTACGTGGGGCTCTCCCAACATCGATCGACGCCTGTTGAAAGTGCAATTCAGCTTTTTGCTGATGGTTCTGGGGGGGCGGTGCAATCAACTGGCGGTTGCTTGGTGGGCCCTGCAGGAAACAGGCTCTTCGCTCTATTTTGCAAATATGATTGCTTGCTCCATCGCGGCGGAGGTGTTAGCCAAACCCTTGCTGGGATGGTTGGGGGACAGGTACAACAAAATTCTGATCATCAAGCTGGCCTCATGGATCAGCCTGATAACCGCGCTGTTGATGGTAGTGCTGTCCGCCACGGGGTCGTTCAACCCCTGGACAGTGGGCGCGCTGATGATAGTAAGCAGTGCAATTGTCGGCGTGCGCGATCCTCTTCAGGCGTCGATCATCCCTTTATTCGCAGACGACAATAAAGTATCCCTGGCGTTTCGGACTAAAAGCGTGATGTCGTCCTTTTCAATTCTGCTGGGGCCGGTACTGGCCAGCGGATTGATTTACGGGTTCGGTATCACGCCCGCCTTCGCCGCCGACTTTTTCGCCATCCTCATCGCCGGGGTGTTGATTGCGACCATCCCGAATCACATCGGCGCCACTGATCAAGGCGAAAAAGCCCCGGGTGCCAGCGGTTTCAGTATGATCTATTCCGGTTTCAAAGTGGTTTATAGCGTGAAAGTTGAATTTTACTTGGCCCTTATTGCAATGTTCATCAACTTTGCCCTATTTCCATTCTTCACCATCCTGATCCCACTGTACGTAAAGGATGTCATCCAGTACCCGGTCACTTACATCGGCCTGCTGGATTCATGCTTCGGGCTCGGCATTCTACTGGGCAGTTACAAGATTATCGGCTGGTTATCCCACCGGGTCCCCCGTGACATGTGTGTGTCTGCAGGTTTTGCATTACTGGGGTGTAACCTTGTGGTTGTTGGCACCGTTTCATCCTCTTTCATCGTGCCTGCAGCCTTTTTCTGCGGCGGCGTCGGCCTGATGTTGATCAACATCCCCACCTCCGCTGTCAGGTTGCTGGCGACGCCCAAGTTCCATCGGAACCGGATTTTTGCCACGGTTTCATTTCTGTCAGCATCGGCCAGCCCTTTTGGCAGTTTCGCCACGCCCCCCCTGATCAGCCATTTGGGGATCGCACTGACAATTACGCTGCTTGGCGTTATGGTGCTGCTGTTGTCTCTGTTGGTCTTTCTGGTACCCGATTTCAAAACCTTCATGCGATCCCAAGATACGCAGCTCAACGATGCCTACTTGGAAAAATACCCTGAAGCGTTTGCACACTGACTTGCCTTGTCGTACCCCTGCCCCTTACCGACGGAGCTGACTTTCACCATGCCGGACTTCAAGGATCGATTTGAAATTTCTCGACATGAACAGATTTTCTGCGGTCAGTATTATGACGACATGGGCTGTACCGGTTTCTTGGGAGATCCGGCCAAGGATAAAATCTCGGTTCTGATGCTGGGGCTTTCGGCTGGTGTGGCACTGGCACCGATTGCAGCCGGTAGAAGGGTGGCAAGCCTGTTGGCCGTTGATTTGGACGAAACCGCCCTCGTACGTAGCCTCGACAACCGGAATCGACTTGCTGCGCATATCAACTTTGAGAGTGTGGTCGCCGATGCCACGCTTTTCCTGGTCGCCACCCAAGACCTGTATGACGTCATTATTGTCGACCTCTACACCCAGTGCGGATATGCCCCGATAGTGTTTGATCACGGGTTCCACCAGCTATTGAAGAGCCGCCTCAATCCTCTCGGTCACTTGGTGTTCAACGGTTTTGGCGTCCCTATGAACCTGGATCCGTTCAACGGCCCAACACCCCAGACCTGGCTCGCTCGCTGCCTGAGCGACAGCTGGGACGACATTAATTACCTTCCCCACCGACGCAATGCGACGTTCATTATCGGCCCGCCGCCGTCAATCACACTGGACACCGCGTCCGCTGTCGAGTCTTTATGCGCCAGTGATCGGCTCTTTATGGAGATCATGAGCCTTCGCCTGCGCTACCTGACACCCACGGATATCCGTAACCCGCCGCTTGTGCCTCCGGCGCTGGACTTCGTCGGGATTGATCTTGAAGTGCAAAAACGCTGGACAGCCTTGTTGCCGGCCTTGTCTGCCCTGCTTCCAACCTCACTGGCGCTTAATAAGCCTAGCGATCTGCGCGAACTGCTAGATAATCCTGACGCTTGCCAGGCACTTCAAGCGCTATTAGTGAAGGAAAAATCATCGCTGCGTACCACGCTTGCATTGCTGGTCGCAGGCGAAGTCAACTTCTCGGACCGTGATTTCTCATGGCTCCCCCACTGGGTCGTTACCACACTGGAGAACAGCGTCGAGATCCACCCAAGAGAGTGGCTGGATGGTTTATTCCCTTACGCTTACGGCGTCATTACCCACAGAACGAGGGGTGATGTGAACAAAGTGGAGGGTTTTCGACGCGCGCTCTCACGATTGATCCAAGCTGATGATGTACACGAAGGCGTCAATCCCAGACATCAGTAGCGTTCAACCATGCCGCCGCGCGCGCAACTGCCGCTTCAACCTGTGCATCGGCGGCGCATACAGAAAGCCAAACGACACGCTGTTATCGCGCCCCTTCAACGCATGGTGGAGCAAATGCGCCTTGTACAAGCGTTTGAGATAACGGTTGCGCGGTCGCGGCTTGAAAGGCCAATGCCGATGCACGATACCGTCGTGCACAATCACGTAGATCATCCCGAACACCGCCACCCCCGCCCCCACCCACTGCAACGGCGCATGCCCGGCGCGGCCGATGGCCACCAGGGCGCAGGCGATCAGCGCCAGGACCAGCAGGTAGACATCATTGGTTTCCAGCGCCCCCAGATGCGGCTCGTGGTGCGAGCGGTGCAGGAACCAGCCCCAGCCATGCATGATGTAGCGATGCGCCAGGTAGCCGATGCCCTCCATGGCCGTCAAGGTGCAGAGAAAAACAGCTAGGTTGAGGATCATGGCGACATCTATCGGCAGGTTGGCACAAACGGCCAAGAGCCTACCATTTTGACCCGCCCGGCAGGAGGCATTTCGTCACGCCATTGGCATACGGCAACCGCCAGCAAAGCTTCGCTGACCCGGGTGGCCCGGCAAGCAATTGTCATGAAAACAACCTTGACCCTGGTGCTTTTCAACGTTAGTTTCTCGCCCGCATTTTTGCATGCCTATACAGGAGTCCTGCATTGGACAGTAGCTCTGGTCGATTGCGACAGGTTCATACGGCGCGCTAGTTCAGCAGACTCTTTCTGCCACTGCCCCGCCGTACATGGTGGTCGGTGGCGCCTCGCATCCTGAGCGGATGACGACGCTTCATACTCCCTTCCTGCAAGCCCGAGACGATTGTTCGTACCCGTGGCCTGTGACCTTGCGCAATCCATTTATTCATACCTGCATCGGCAGTGTTCGATGCGTTGCGGCCCTGCGCCGTGGATTCGAGGTTTGTCATGGATTGGAAAGTATTTCTCCTGCGCGTCACCGTCGCGCTCGTACTGGGCGCCCTGATCGGCGCTGAACGTCAACTGCGCCAGCGCCTGACCGGCCTGCGCACCAATGCCTTGGTCAGCACCGGTGCCTGCCTGTTCGTGCTGATGACCCAGGCCGTGCCGGGCATGGCCGCTACCGATGCTTCGCGTATTGCCGCCTATGTGGTGTCCGGTATTGGTTTTCTCGGCGGTGGGGTCATCATGCGCGACGGCCTGAATGTGCGCGGTTTGAACACCGCCGCGACGCTGTGGTGCACCGCTGCTGTTGGTGTGCTGTGCAGCATGGGCCTGCTGCTGGAGGCTGCAGTGGGTAGCTGCGTGGTGCTCTGCGCCAACATCCTGTTGCGCGATATCGCCCAACGCCTCAACCATCAAGAGGTGCTGCCGGCCAATGAAGCCGAGCAGCGTTTCGAGGTGCGTATCACCTGCCGCGCCGAAGATGAAATCCAGGTGCGCAGCCTGATGCTGCACAGCTTCGGCAGCGGCGGCCTGCGTCTGCAGTCACTGCACAGCGAAGATCTGGCTAATCCAGCCAAGCTGGAAGTGCGCGCCGAGCTGTTGGGCAGCCCTGATGCGCCGACCCAGCTGGAACGCCTGGTCAGCCGGGTGAGCCTGGAAAAAGGTGTCAGCGCTGTGCGCTGGCAGGTACACGAGCTTACTGCCGATTAACTGCAAGCACGCAGCGGTTGCGCAGCGAAAATATGCTCAATGGCGAGCAAAATCCGCTGCAGCCGCCGGACGTCAAAGGGGTAACCTGTAGCAAAATAATCAGCCAGAGGTGCACTGTGGCGTCCTATACCTTGCGTCAGTTGAAGTATTTCGTCACCACCGTGGAGTGCGGCAGTGTCGCTGAGGCGTCGCGCAAGCTGTACATCGCGCAACCGTCGATTTCAACCGCAATCAAAAGCCTGGAAGACAGCTTCGGCGTGCAGCTGTTTATCCGCCATCACGCCCAGGGCGTATCACTTACGCCCGGTGGCGCGCGTTTCTATCGCAAAGCCATGGAACTGCTGCGCATGGCCCGGGAGTTTGAACAGAACGCTTTGGCTGACAACGATGTGGTTTGCGGGCAAATTGATATCGGCTGTTTCGAAACAGTCGCCCCGCTCTACCTGCCGCGCCTGATCAAAGGCTTTCGCGAGCGCTTTGCCGGGGTCGAGATCCGCCTGCAGGACGGCGAGCAGCAGGAACTGGTGCAAGGCCTGACGGGCGGGCGTTACGACCTGGCGATCTTCTACGATCATGACCTGGACAGCACCATCGAGACCGAAGCGTTGATGGCTCCGCAACGGCCCTACGCCTTGCTGCCCGCAGGGCATCGCTTTGCCGAGCAGACGCAGGTGTCGCTGCGTGATCTGGCCCTGGAGCCGATGATTCTGCTGGATGTGCAGCCCAGCCGTACCTATTTCGTGAGCATTTTCGAAGAGCTGGGGCTGAGCCCGAACATTATCTTCAGCTCGCCTTCGATCGAGATGGTGCGCGGTATGGTCGGCCAGGGCTTTGGTTTTGCGCTGCTGGTTACCCGGCCGCTTACTACCAGCACCTATGATGGACAGGAACTGGTGTGCGTAGAGCTGGCCGAAGATGTCACCGGCTCAGGGCTGGTGGCCGGCTGGTTGAAACGTGCGCAGCTGACCAAGCCTGCGCAGTTGTTTGTCGATTACTGCAAGGAGCAGTTTGCGGCCTGGCTGAAATAAAGGCGCGAACCCGCCTGTCGCCAGCAATGCTGGCTCCTGCAGGTACGGCATACACCGATCCCCTGTAGGAGCTGGCATTGCCAGCGATGCAAGGCAAAGTCTTGCCAAAAAACTCAGCGCGCAGCCCAGGCGTTAAAGCGCTGCTCCAACTCCTCTCCACGATCGACCCAGAACGCCGCGTCTACCGCCTGCGCTTGGGCGAGGTTTGCTTGAGCAGTAGGCAACTGCTGTTGCACCGCCTCAGGCAAAAGCTTCAGCGCATCGCGATGCACAGGCCCATAGGGAATCTCTTCGGAGAACACCTTCTGCGCCTGCGGCTGGCTGGCAAAAGCGATGAAGTCCTCAGCCAGAGCCTTGTTCGGCGTGCCCTTAACCACCGCCCAGTATTCCGGGTCGTACAGGCTTTGCGGCCAGACGATGCCCAGTTTCATACCCTCCTTCTGCGCCGAGGCGATGCGCCCGTTATAGGCCGCGCTCATCACCACGTCACCGGCGATCAGCCACTGCGCGGGTTGTGCACCGGCCTCCCACCACTGGATATTGCCTTTGATCTGATCGAGTTTGGCAAAGGCCCGGCTCACCCCCTCAGGGGTCGCCAGCACTTTATAGAGCTGGTCAGGCTTGACTCCATCGGCGAGCAAGGCGATTTCCAGGGTGTACTTGGCGCCCTTGCGCAAGCCGCGCTTGCCGGGGTATTCACTGACGTTCCAGAAGTCCGCCCAGGAGGTCGGGGCCTTGGCCAGTTTGTCGTGGTCATAGGCCATGACCATCGACCAGACATAGGTCGCCACCCCGCACTCGCTCAGGGTCCCCGGCACAAACTGCGCCGCGTCACCGAAACGTGCCGGATCCAGGCGTTCGAACAGGCCTTCGTCACAGCCACGCAGTAACTCCGGGCTTTCGACTTCGACCACGTCCCAGCTGGTGTGACCGACATCGACCATGGCTTTGATCTTCGACAGTTCACCGTTGTACTCACCCGCGACGACGCGTCCTGCACCGCTGGCGTTGAAAGGTTGGAAATAGGCCTTGTCCTGGGCCTGTTTGGTGGCACCACCAAAGGAAATGACGGTAAGGCTCTGCGGCGCGGCCTGAACGGCACCGCACAACAGGGCCAAGGCAAAGGGAACACTGCAACGCAAGGATCTGGACATGGATCTGTTCCTCAGGAAAGCCGGCCCGCCCGTACGAGCCGGCGTACGGGGGCTTACAGCAAACCGTATTCGCGCGCGGTGCGGTCTACGGCGATACGGGTCTTGTCGACCAACTCATCGATCTCGGCTTTGCCGGCTACCAAGGCCGGGGCCATGATCATCCGGCCCAGGGTCGAGCGGATGATCAGGCCTTCTTCGAAGCCAATGGTGCGGCAGCGCCAGGCCATGTCGTTCTCATTGGCAAAGCGTTTGCGGCTGGCCTTGTCTTCGGCAAACTGCAGCGCCGCCACCAGGCCGGTGCCTTGCACTTCACCAATCAGCGGGTGATTGCCGAACACCTCACGCAGGCAGCTCTGCAGATACGGACCGGTGTCCTGTTTGACCTGGGTGACAATGCCTTCGTCACGCAGTGCCTTGAGGTTGGCAATCGCCACCGCTGCCGCCACCGGGTGCCCGGAATAGGTCAGGCCGTGGGCGAACACACCGCCCTGCTCCACCAGCACCTGGGCCATGCGCTTGGACAGGATCAAGCCGCCCATGGGGATGTAGCCGCTGGTCAGGCCCTTGGCTATCGATAGGGTGTCGGGTTCAAAACCGAAATGCTGGTGGGCGAACCACTCACCGGTACGGCCAAAGCCACCGATCACTTCATCGGCGCACAGCAATACATCGTACTTGCGGCAGATTCGCTGAATTTCTGGCCAGTAACTGTCTGGCGGGAAGATCATCCCGCCAGCGCCCTGGAAGGGTTCGGCGACAAAGGCGGCGACGTTCTCGGCGCCCAGTGCGAGGATCTTTTCCTCCAGCTGACGGGCTGCGCGCAGGCCAAACTCGGCCGGGGTCAGGTCGCCTTCGTGGGCGAACCAGTACGGCTCGTCGATGTGCGCGACATCCGGGATCACTCCGCCCATGTCGTGCATGAATTTCATCCCGCCCAACGCCGTCGCGCCCAGGGTCGAGCCGTGGTAGCCGTTCCAGCGCCCGATCATGATTTTCTTCTGTGGCTGGCCGAGGATCTGCCAGTAGCGGCGCACGGTACGGATCAACACCTCGTTGGCTTCGGAACCGGAGTTGGTGTAGATCGCGTGGCTGTAGTGGCTCGGCAGCAGGCTGAACAGCAACTCCGACAGTTCGACCACTGCCGGGTGGGTGGTGTGGAAGAACATGTTGTAGTACGGCAGTTGTTCCAGCTGCTTGGTGGCAGCGGCGGCCAGGTCCTTGCGGCCATAGCCGAGGTTGGTGCACCACAGGCCCGACATGCCGTCCAGGTAGCGCTTGCCGTCGTTGTCCCAGAGCGCCAGGCCTTCACCGCGCACGATCACCCGCGGACCTTCCTCGTTCAGGGCTTTCTGGTCGAGAAACGCATGAATGTGGTGCGCGGCATCCAGGGCCTGGTAGTCACCGGTGCTGCGATCGGGTTTTACTTGAGTGGTCATTGCGAGTCTCCTTGCGGGTTTTTAGCGTTTGCGGTGCCTGAGGCACATTCCAGAGGTTCTGGCTTGAACAGCGGTTTGCCCATAACGCATTTGATCCACAGCACGGCGATGATCGACACCACCAGCAGCACCAGGCCTGCGTAGGCAAAAATCGAGAAGGTCATTTCCGGGCTCGGCGAGACATGCCAGATCGCAAAGAGCATGCCGGCGATACCGAACACCTGCGGCAATGGGTAGAACGGCGTGCGGAACGGACGCGCCACCTGCGGATAGCGTCGACGCAGCGCGATGACGTTGACGTGGGTAATGATGTAGGCCAGCAGCCAGGCCAGCGCCGCAGCCAGCAGCAGCTGGTTGATCGCATCGGGATGGTCATGCATCAGCAGCAACGGCAGGCCGGTGATTGCCGATACAAACAGCACCGCCACCCACGGCGCACCGGTGCGTTTGCCTTGACGCTTGAGCACACCAAACGCCTGACCATTACGGGCCATGCCCAGGAGCATGCGCGGGATAGCCGCCAACGAACTGTTGAGTGTGCTGCAGGTGGCGGTGATCGCCGCCGTGACCAGGAACACCTTGCCCGCCTCGCCGAACACAGTGGTGGCGAACAGGTAATGCGGCAACACATTACTGGCCAACTCTGCCTGGGGCACGGTGAGCAAGGCACCCAGGCAGTACAGGGCGATGATCACAAAAATCACCGTCAGGCCGATCATCATCGAAGCCGGGATGTTGCGCTGCGGGCGCCGCGTTTCTTCCACCAGCGGGCAGACGAACTCGGCGCCGACAAACCCCCACACCGCCATCGCCGTCAAGGCAATCACACCCAGGCCCAAGGGGTTCCAGCCGGTGCTTTCGAGCAGGTTCGGGTTGGGTGAGACGATATCGCTGTTCATCGCGCTCAGGCCCATGACCAGCAGGGCCACTACCATGACCACCGCCAACACCGTTTGCAGGCGGGCGAAGATGTCGATGTTGAACAGGTTGAGTACGGTGAACAGCGCGAGTACACCAAGCGCTACGGTGAGCGGCGGCATCGTGTGCGGGTAGACCTTGTCGATGATGAACTCCATCAGCAGCAGCTCTGCCGACAGGGCGAACATCGCTACCACCACGTAGCCGGAAAAGGTCGCGAGGATCGCCGGGAACTGGCCGATCGCCACTTCCGTGTAGCTGCTCAGGCTGCCGGCGCGGGGGATCATCAAGGCCAGCTCGGAGAACGAGCAGGCGTAACTCAAGGCCAACAGCCAGGCCAGCGCCAGCGGCACGATGAAGCCCGCCCCGGCGATGCCGACGCCTTGCAGCATCAGTACCATTACCCCCTGGGACACGACCAGGCCGATAGCCACGGCCAACAGGGCGGTCAGGCCCAGTTTCTTGCTACTCACAGGCGGCGCCAGGGTGCCTGTGGACACGCTTGCATTGCTGTTCATCGGTTGCTCCGTCTTGTTGTATTTGTAAGAACAGATCGGTGTTGCGACTGGGGCTGCTATGCAGCCCATCGCCGGTAAGCCCCGCTCCTTCACGTTCCGTGTGGGGGGCTGAGGTCCTCAGCCGCGCAGCTGAATCCAGGTGGTTTTCAGCTGCGTGTACTTGTCGAACGAATGCACGGAAAGATCGCGGCCAAAGCCCGATTGCTTGCCACCGCCAAAAGGCACCGTGACATCCAGGGCATCGACGGTATTCACAGACACCGTCCCGGCATTCAACCGTTGCGCCACGCGATGAGCGCGGTTGAGGTCATCGGTCCACACCGAAGCAGCCAGGCCATAGATGTGGTCGTTGGCCAAAGCCACCGCCTGGTCCTCATCATCGAACACGCTGATCGCCAACACCGGCCCGAAGATTTCTTCACGGCTCAGGGTCATCTCAGCGGTGACGTCGGTAAAAATCGTCGGTTCGACGAAGTTGTCCGAGCCGTCGAAGCTCAGCTGTCGGCCACCACAGACCAATTGCGCACCTTCCCCCTGAGCCTGTTCGATGTACTGCAAGATCCGCTGGGTCTGCCGTGCATCAACAATGGCCCCGGCGCGACTGGCCGGATTCAGCGGATTGCCGGGTTGCCACTGGCGGGCTTTTTCAATCAGGCGCTCGACGAACTCATCCGCAATCGAGCGTTGCACCAGCAACCGCGAGTTGGCCGAGCAGACCTCACCCTGGTTGAAGAAGATGCCAAACGCGGCTTTCTCCGCTGCCAGGTCGAGGTCTTGGCAATCGGCAAACACCAGGTTCGGGCTTTTGCCACCGCATTCCAGCCACACCTGCTTGAGGTTCGACTGCGCCGCGTACTGCATGAAGTACTTGCCCACTTCGGTGGAGCCAGTGAACACCAGTGCATCCACGTCCATGTGCAGGCCCAGCGCACGACCGGCCTCCTCGCCCAGGCCCGGCACGACGTTGAGCACGCCTGCCGGGATACCTGCCTGCAGCGCCAGTTCAGCCAGACGCAGCGCCGAAAACGGCGATTGCTCGGCCGGCTTGAGCACTACGCTGTTGCCGGCTGCCAGGGCCGGGGCCAGCTTCCAGGCGGCCATGTCCAACGGGAAATTCCATGGCACTACCGCGCCAATCACCCCCAGTGGCACACGGGTGATGGTTGCCAGCGCAGTGCTGGCGGTTGGTGCGACCTGGCCGTAAAGCTTGTCGAGGCTTTCGCCATACCAGGCAAACACATGGGCGGCGCCGGGCACATCGATATTCCAGGCGTCCATCACCGGTTTGCCCATGCTCAACGAGTCGAGCAAAGCCAGCTCATCGCGGTATTCGAGCATCAGCTGCGACAGCCGCACAAGTACCGCTTTGCGTTCGCTCGGCGCCATTTTGGCCCAGGGGCCCTGTTCAAATGCCCGGCGGGCGCTGCTAACGGCCCGATCGACATCGGCCTGGCCGCACGCAGCGACCTGGGCCAAGCGCTTTGCGGTCGCCGGGTTGATCACATCCAAGCGTGCGCCGCTCTGGGCCTGGCACGCTTGGCCGTCGATAAACGCGCTATCGATCAGGCGCTGCTGTTGCGCCAAACGGGTCCACTCGTTGAAATCGTTCACCGCAGACTCCTTGTTGCTATCAATTGTTGGAGAGGTACTCGGCCAGGCGGTCCATCAGGCGGTCGCAGGCCGCCATTTGCTCGACACTGACGAACTCGTCGGGTTTGTGGCCCTGTTCCATGCTGCCCGGTCCACAGACCACCGCCGGGATCCCGGCCTGATCGAACAAACCACCTTCGGTGCCAAAGGCCACGGTGCTGAAGTCGTCGCTGCCACACAGTTGCGCCACCAGCCGCGCGGCGGCGCTTTCAGGTGCGGTCGCCAGGCCCGGATAGGCCGAAATCGGTTCAAAGCAAATCGCCGTGTCGGCCTTGACCGCCTGCATGGCCGGCAACAGCGTCTGTTCGGCGTAGGTTTGCAGTTCGTCGACTACGGCTTGTGGCTCGAACGCCGGCAAGGCGCGGACTTCAAAGTCGAAGCGACAGTCTGCCGGCACGATGTTCAGTGCCGTGCCCCCCTGGATCACCCCGACCTGCACAGTGGAGAACGCCGGGTCAAAACGCTCATCGTGGTGTTCGGCTGCGGCCAGACGCTGGCCGATCTCCCCCAGCCGAGCGATCAGGCGCGCCGCCTGCTCGATGGCGTTCACGCCATACGGCGCATAGGCCGAGTGACACGGTGCACCCTGTACATGGCAACGCATGGCCAGCTTGCCTTTGTGACCGAGCACAGGCTTGAGTTCAGTCGGCTCGCCGATCAGACACAGCGCCGGCTGTGGAATACGTTGTGGCAGTACCTCCAGCAGACTGCGCACCCCCAGGCAACCCAGCTCCTCGTCATACGAAAACGCCAGGTGCACCGGACGGCGTAGCGGGCTTGCAAGAAACACCGGCACCGCGGCAAGCACCGAAGCCAGGTAACCTTTCATGTCCGCCGCGCCGCGGCCGTAAAGCTTGCCATCGCGCTCGCTGAGGGCGAACGGCTCAACCGTCCACGGCTGACCGTCCACCGGCACCACATCGGTGTGGCCCGACAGCACCACACCGCCCGCCACTGCCGGACCGATACTGGCCAGCAGGTTGGCCTTGCTGCGCTCGGCGTTGTAGATCAGCTCACAGCTCACCCCCAGGCCGTGCAGGTAGTCACGCACGAACTCGATCAATTGCAGGTTCGAGTCGCGGCTGACCGTGGCCAAGCCGATCAGCCTGGCCAGCAAGGCGCGGCTGCGCAGCTCACTCATCACCCGGCACTCCGTAGCTTGGGGCCAACGTCGGGTTCAGAGCACGGGTCAGATAGTCCTGCAACTGCGGTTCATAGGCACTCCAGAGTCTCTGCAGTTCAGCAATGGGGTTCTCCTCGGTCCAGTCCACGCGCAGATCGACGATTGGCCAGACCAGCTCGCCGACCACCGACACCGCCGCCGAATGCACCGCCCCCGCCTCCCCGCCGGCGTCCTGCCCAGCTTGCAGTGCGGTCAGCAAGCGCGCCGCCAGACAGCCTTCGCTGATCTCAAACGCTTCAACCATGCGTTCGATCACCGCGCTGTTGGCCAGCAGGTTGCCCGCGGCCACGCATTGCTCACCGGCCAGTGCGTTGTGCATGCCCAGGGCATGATTGCCGCTGAACACTGCCGTTCGCCCTTGCGCATCGACCACCGCCACCTGGCGGTACTGGCTGTAACCGTTGCGAGTCAGTGCATGGTCCAGGGCCTGGTGCGGCGCCAATCCTTCACCCAGGGCATCGAGCACTTGTGGCCCGAGGGCCGGCAAAGTGATGTTCTGGCTCGCGACCGCGCCGACACCGGAACGTAGCCAGGGGCAACGGGCACCGACGGCAATGCTCGACGAACTGATGGCAATCCCCAACTGGCCGGTTTCGGCACAGCGACCGACGATGGAAAAGGTCATGGCATACTCCTTATTCGGGGATGACCGCGATTACGTCGATTTCCATCAGCCACTGCGGCTGGCCCAAGGCACTGACGACCAACCCGGTAGAAATCGGGAACACGCCTTTGAGCCATTTGCCGACTTCCTGGTACACCGGCTCGCGGTAACGCGGGTCGATCAGGTAAGTGGTGGTCTTGACGATATGGCTCAGGTCGCTACCAGCTTCTTCAAGCAGTAGCTTGACGTTGCGCATGGCCTGTTCAGCCTGGGCCCGTGGATCACCGAGGCCAACCAGCTGGCCGTTGAAATCGGTGCCAACCTGGCCACGTACATACACGGTGTTGCCGGCACGCACCGCTTGGCACAGGTCGTTGTCCAGGCTCTGATTCGGATAAGTGTCTTTGGTGTTGAACATGCGAATGCGGGTATGAGTAGGCATCAACGGACTTCCATAAGGCTGGCTGATTGAAGGTTGGTTTCCGGGGTTTTGGCTTGGCGTTGCGAGGCATCCCGGTAATCGAAATAGGCGCGCTGCTTGATGATGTGTTCGGCGATATGCCGGGCGTCGTGCCACACGCCCCAGATAAAGGCCGAGCCACGACGTGCCAGCCATGGCAGGCCGACGAAATAGATCCCTGGCTCGCTGGAGACCCCGCGCTGGTGCTGCGGCTTGCCGTCGGCCTTGAAGGCATTGACCTGCAACCAGGCGTAATCGACCGAATAACCTGTCGCCCAGATGATCGTGGTGATACCGGCCTTGGCCAGATCCAGTTCCAGGATCGGGTTGCTGATGCACTCAGGATCCGGGAGCATGATCCGTGCTTCCGGCTCTGGCGGCAGGTCCAGGCCATTGCTGGCGATGTAAGCGTCGGCGGCGTCAAGCAAGGCCAGGTAGTTCTCGTCGCCGCGGGCAATGTTCTCCGCCAGGTTCGATTCGAAACTCACCACGCCGTTGTTGATTGCCTTGGTCAGACCAACCAGCGTCATGCCCTGTTGGGCCAGGCGACGGAAGTCCACGGTATGGCCGCCGCGCGCACCGCTGACGGCAATGGTGACGTGCTCCTTGCCCGGCTGCACGCCCTCGGCGTCCCACAGACCGAGCACGCCCAGCCACCAGCAGAAGTCGCGGTTGCGATAAGCCCGTGGTGGACGATCGTGAGCCCCGACCGAGAGGTAAACCTGCTTGCCGGCACGCTGCAGCTCATCGGCAATCTGCACACCTGAAGAGCCGGCACCCACCACCAGCACAGCGCCTTCGGCCAGTTGCTGAGGGTTACGGTATTCGGCAGAGTGAATCTGGCAGACCTTGCTGTCTGCCGGCGCGATAGCGGGAATCACCGGGCGCTGGAACGGGCCGGTGGCGACCACCACGTTCTTGGCCTCGATCACCCCCTCGGAGGTTTCCACGGTGAAGCCTGGGCGACCGGCATTGCGCTGCACCTTGGTCACCTCGACACCAGTACGCACCGGGACGTTGAATTTTTTCGCGTAGGCTTCGAAGTACTCGGCAACCTGGTCTTTGGCGGCAAAAGCATCAGGCTCCAGGCCGTCGAATTCCAGGCCCGGGAAGCGGTCGTGCCAGGCAGGGCCATTGGCAACCAGCGAATCCCAGCGTCCGGTGCGCCAGGCTTCGGCGATACGGTTGCGCTCCAGAACCAGGTGCGGCACGCCGAGTCGGCTCAAGTGTTCGCTCATGGCCACACCGGCTTGACCGGCGCCAACTACGAGCGTGTCTATTGCTGTTTTATTGTTTGTCATCGCTGCGCCCTACTGAGGTTTCCCACGCGGATCGCCGTGGGTGGGTGTAGGTCGCATTCTGTGCAAAGGCTGAGAATGACGAAATTATGATTTTTGTAGTTGCTAGAGAGTAAAAAACTGCGAGGCCGAGCAGCGGCACTGCTACGCGGCCCTTGGGCTTGACGGGAGGTGCATCACAGCCTTGAGTAATGCAGTGTGATTCCTGCAACGGCAATTAGCCGCCGAACACGCTCATGGGCTGACATGATCGTTGTGCCATGCGCCTGGATCTTTAAGGTACTTCCTGAACCTGTTGTGCGATCTTTTCAGCCTGACGAAGCTGTGCCTCCAGCTTGCCGATCAGCTGCAATTGCTGGCGCAACTCGGTGACCCGTTCGGCCAGGCTCAGCGCCAGGTTCTGGTTCTGCTTTTCCAGTTCATCTCGCGAACCATTGAGTTGCGCCAGGTTCACTTCCAGCCCCTGAATTTGCGCCTGGCGCCGCTCGGTCTGGGTTTTAAGTGTGCGCTGGGCATCCTTGAGTGTACGGATCTGTACCAGAAGGCCTTCGTTGTCGCGGTTCAGACGCGTCAGTTCGAGCTGAAATTGTTGCACCTGCCCTTCATGACGGCGCTGCTCCTGTTCACGCTGTTCGCGACTGGCAGTGCGGTAATGCTCCAGGGCGTCGCGGGCGTGCCGGTGTTTGTCTTCCAGAGAGGCGATCTGCTCGTCCTTGTCAGCCAGGCGCAGGTTCAATTCGCCAACCGCCTGGTTGAGCGTGGCGTTGCGGGTCTGTTCAGACTGCAAGCTACTGCGGGTGGTGGCCAGCTCGGCGGATTCACCGGCCAAGGCCGCGGCCTGGATCTCATGCTGCTGTTGTAGCGCGGCCAATGCCTGCTGGCTGATCTGGACCTGAGCCAGAAGTGTTTGCCGCTGTGCCTCGAACGCGTTGCGCATCTCCTCGATTCGAGCCTCCCCTTCCTCGCGCAGTTGCTCAGCCAGTTGCTCGACCAGTGTCGCCAGTGCATCGCTGAGGTTCGGCGCGCTCAAAGGCTGCGTCGGGTACTGGTTATCCAACTCTTTCAGGTAGCGGTGAATCGTGGTTTTCGAGCCGGTATTGCCCAGTTCGATACGTACTGCATCGATGCTTGGATGTACACCACGGGCCAGCAGCGCCTGGCGTGCCTTCTGCACTGCCGCCTTGTTGATACCGCTGCGAGCCATGGTTACTCCTACTATTTCGTATTGTGGTACGTACTATGTATTTACATGTTATCTCAACGCCTTGATAGATGCTTTGAAAAGCATGCTGTCAGATAAAATAATCGCGGGTTATCGCATGCGAAATGCTTCTGAACCATGACCGCACCCCCAAACAGCAGTGCTCAAACCAACTCTTCGAGTTTTCGGAAACGGAATCTGTGAAAAATGCTGCTTGGGAAAATTGCAAAAATTGGCTTCTTGCGACGTAGTTTTCACTGCGTCAAGCTCTGGATGGTATGTGTGGCGGCGCTTGCAGAGCGGGCGGGCGGTACCGTAGTGATACACCTCAATACGATCGACGTCGCCATAGGCGAACCGAATGAGCCGAAGCTAATAGGACAGGCCGGTCAGGTAATTGATCAGGTTTACTGACGACTAAGCTGCCCGCTCCAAGGCATCCAACAATCCAAAAAACTCCTGAGAAAGCTTATGCCGAGGGGCTAAATGGATGATGGGCACGGAAACCTCGTGAGATTCGCGCATCTTGACGGAGCTGCTCAGGTAAATCGGAAGAACAGGTAAACCTTCGGCCAACAACTCATCAACGAGATTCTGGTACAGGCGGGTGTGCCCGGTGAACTGATTGACCACCACCCCTTCCACTATCAGTGATTCATTGTGATCAAGGCGTAACTTCTCTACCTGCGCCATGACGCGATACAGAGCCTGGAGAGAGAAGCTGTCGCAATCAAATGGGATCAGCAAACTGTCCGCCGCCACCAGCGCACTGAACGTGTAGAAATTGAGTGACGGAGGTGTATCGATATAGATGCGTTCATAATCCTTGGACAGTTCAACCAGTAGCTTGCGCAGCTTATTGATCTTGTATTTGGATTCGAGTTTTGACTGGAGCTCCAACAGATCGGAACTGGCAGTTACCAAGTGAAGATTGTCGTAAGGGGTCTCAGTTATGACAACTCGATTCCTTCTGCCTTCGAAGCCGCCAGACAATGATTGCCTGAAAAAATCGGCGATGCCCGTTGGAATGCTTTCGTTGATCAGGCCTGTCAGATAATGAGTCGAATTTGCCTGCGGATCGAGATCAACCAGCAGCGTACGGTAGCCTTCGACAGCACTCGCTGCAGCAAGGTTGCAAGCAATGCTGGATTTTCCAACGCCTCCTTTCTGATTGAACACAACACGACGCATAGGGTTTTCTCATCCATGAAAAAGGCCGAAGGCCAGGTGAAGGAAAATACAAGAAGTCGTGTCAATTCTATGACCGATATATTGCAGTTTCACGACAACGTTGACGTAAGTGCTGGTCTAGAGGGGTTGCCTGCCAAAACTCGTCAATGACGGCTTAGCTAGCAAGCACGGTGTAGGTCGTGCATCCCTACGCCTATGATCCACCCGTTCCGGAACGCCAATTGCCGGATGAGCTTGTAGGACAACTGCATACCTGATAGCGCAGCCCCTGTGGCGAACTCCCGGAAGTAACGCCAACCCGCCAGCTACACTAAGTCGATACATTTCTGCACAGTGACTTGGACCATGACTACCCAAACCGCAATCGTATTCGCTGGCGGCGGCAGTTTGGGTGCGGTGCAGGTGGGTATGCTGCGGGCCTTGGTCGAGGCCAATGTTCGATTCGACATGGTGGTTGGAGCTTCGGTAGGCGCTATCAACGGCGCCTACTTTGCCGCGAGGCCCGATTCCGATGGCGTAGAGGCGCTCGCCGGATTCTGGCGCGGGCTATGTAAAACCGACATCTTCCCCCTCTCTTGGCTCGACACCTGTAGAGGACTGATCAAACGGCGTGGCTTTCTGTTGCAGCCGGCAGCTTTGAACCGATTACTGGATCAGGCACTGCCCATTCATCGCATTGAGGATGCGGAGTTGCCCCTACACATCGTCACCACCGACCTGCTCAGTGGTGGCGAGACGGTTCTGTCCAGTGGCGAACTCGAGCAGGCGTTACTGGCCAGTGCCGCCATCCCGCTGGTGTTCCCTTGCGTAAAAATCGACGATAAGTTCCTGGTTGACGGCGGCGTGGCAAGCAATACACCTATTTCGACTGCTGTAGCCTTGGGAGCCACCAACGTCGTAGTAATCCCCACTGGCGTGAGTTGCGCCCTGACACAACCGCCCCAAGGCCTGGTCGCCTTAGCTCTGCACACCGTCAATCTGATGAGTATGCGTCAACTGGTGAGTGACATCGAACACTTCCGCACTCTCACCAGCCTGCACATCGTTCCGCCCTTGTGTCCTGTGGACGTCTCGGTGTTCAACTTTGACCAGACCGAGTCTTTGCTGCAGCGAGCCTATGAGCAGACCCTCCGGTGGCTGGAACGTGGGGGGCTCGAGCGCACCAAGGTACCTGGTGCTCTGACCCTCCACTCACATGCCCATGAGCATTGAGTGATGTGGCGCTGTCACTGACCGGTTTCTGGCGTGGATTTCGCGGCGATGAGCTGGCGCGCTTGCAGGTCGAGCATATTCAGGACCAGGCTGCCTTCGGCCAATGCCTCTATAAGCGTCTCTTTTGGTGCACTTTTTACCCAGCACTTGAGGGTCTCGTAGATGACGCTTACATCAAAGTACGTGTGTTGGCACCTGTTAGTTTTGTCAGTTGCAACATACAACAGCTTGTCTTTAGATACGCCTGCAAGACCGACTTGAATACAAATCCAGGAGATACATCATGTCGTTCGCACCCTGTGTTCCTTTCATCACTGCCGGCAGCCAGGTAGTCTCACAAAATGGCACTGTCTACAGCAGGACTGTCAAAGTTTGGGGAACTGCGGACCCAGGCAAGAAGGTCAAGATTTTTGATGGGACCACTGAACTAAAAGAGGTGACGTCTAACAGTTGCGCATATTGGGAAGCGGATATCGCGACACAAGAGAAACACTATGTCATCAAAGCTCAAGCCCAATATGGCAACAACCCTGAGTCGAATACGTTCAGCTTCACGGCCAGCCATTCGGGGCCTTAAGCGCTTCTCGGGCCACACTAATCGCCACTGCAGCGACATGGCATTGGTGTGTGGCCCGCTTTAATACATCTACCACAAGACACAAGCGGGCTTGCCCCGCGAAGCCCCTGATCTCCCACAGCTTTCAAACCCCGGTAGAACTGTGTAAAACAGATCGGATCCAAACCGCCAAGGATTATCGATCATGATCTACCGTCCACTGGGCCGCAGCGGCCTGCAGGTGTCCGCCCTGACCCTGGGCAGCATGATGTTCGGCGAGCCCACCAGCGCCGAAGATTCACTGCGTATCATCGACAAAGCCTGGGACCATGGCATCAACTTCATCGACACGGCAGATGTGTACAGCGCTGGGCGCAGCGAAGAGATCGTCGGCGAAGCGATCGCTCGCAATCGCCATGAATGGGTGCTGGCCACCAAGGTCGGCTTTGGTCCGGCTGACGGCGTGCCCAACCGCAGCGGTTTGAGCCGCAAGCACATCTTCAATGCGATCGAGGCCAGCCTGACGCGCCTGGGTACCGATTACCTGGACATCTACTACCTGCACCGCGAAGACCACAACACCCCGCTGGAAGTGACCGTGGCCGCTATCGGCGACCTGATCCGCCAGGGCAAGATCCGTTACTGGGGCGTGTCCAACTTCCGTGGCTGGCGCATTGCCGAAATCTGCAACCTGGCCGAGCGCCTGGGCGTGCCAAAGCCTGTAGTCAGCCAGCCGCTGTATAACATCGTCAACCGTCAGGCCGAGCCCGAGCAGTTCCAGGCGGCGGCGCATCACGGTCTGGGCATTGTGCCCTTCAGCCCGTTGGCGCGCGGCGTGCTCAGCGGCAAATACGCGCCCAATGCCGCGCCTGATGCAGGCAGCCGCGCCGGGCGTCAGGACAAGCGTATCCTGGAAACCGAGTGGCGCCCCGAATCCCTGGCCATTGCCCAGAAAATCAACGCCTATACCCAGGACAAGGGCGTCGGCATGGTCGAGTTCGCCATTGCCTGGGTACTCAATAATCAGCTGATCAGCTCGGCCATCGTCGGGCCACGCACCGAGGCGCAGTGGGACACCTACAGTGGCGCACTGCAGGTAAAGATCACCACTGAAGATGAAGCGTTCATTGACTCACTGGTGACCCCGGGACACGCCTCGACTCACGGCTACAACGATGTCGTTCACTTCGTCAGCGGTCGCCTGCCACGCTGAGCATGCTCACGGCATGCAAAAATGCAGATTCAGCCTGCAGTTTTGTCGATTGTATTGAGCAAATTTGCACTGATAGGATCCAGCGATCCTCTAGCGCCTACCCAGAGCGTGATATTTCACGTGGAAAATCAATAACAAAGCAGGGAGACAGCGATGACCGCGCACGCTCAAACGCCGACCGAGGCGCCGATTCTGGTCCAGGTTCGCAATCATATCGGTCACTTGACCCTCAATCGCCCCGCCGGCCTCAATGCCCTGACCCTGGACATGGTTCGCAGCCTGCAACAGCAGCTTGATGCCTGGGCCAACGATCCGTTGGTACACGCCGTGATCCTGCGCGGTGAAGGCCCGAAAGGCTTCTGTGCCGGCGGCGACATCCGTTCGCTGTACGATAGCTACAAGGCGGGTGACAGCCTGCACCGGGATTTCTTCATCGAGGAATACGCCCTCGACCAGTGCATCCACCATTACTGCAAGCCGATCCTGGCGCTGATGGACGGTTTTACCCTCGGTGGCGGCATGGGCCTGGCCCAGGGCGCAGAACTGCGAGTGGTCACCGAGCGCAGCCGCCTGGCCATGCCGGAAGTCGGCATCGGTTACTTCCCGGATGTCGGCGGCAGCTACTTCCTCTCGCGTGTTCCCGGCGAGCTGGGGATCTACCTGGGCGTCAGCGGCGTCCAGGTGCAGGCAGCCGACGCGCTGTACTGCGGCTTGGCCAACTGGTACCTGGACAGCAGCAAGCTGGCACAGCTGGATGAACGTCTTGACACCCTGAGCTTTAGCGAGCACCCGCTCAAGGACCTGCAAGGTGTGCTGAGCAAGCTCGGCACCCAGGTGCTCGAAGACGCCCCTCTGGCCAGACTGCGTCCGGCCATCGATCACTTCTTTGCCCTGCCCGACGTCAGCAGTATCGTGGAACAACTACGGGCAGTAACCGTGGCCGACAGCCACGAATGGGCGCTGAAAACCGCCGACCTGCTGGAAACCCGTTCGCCCCTGGCCATGGCCGTGACCCTGGAGATGCTTCGCAGAGGCCGTCACCTGAGCCTGGAAGACTGCTTCAAGATGGAACTGCATCTGGACCAGCAGTGGTTCGAGCATGGTGACCTGATCGAAGGCGTGCGCGCGCTGATCATCGACAAGGACAAGCAGCCGCACTGGAACCCTCCGACCCTCGCCGACCTTAGCCGTCAGCGCGTGGATCAATTCTTCGAAGGCCTGTAAGGCCTGGAGTACGCAGATGCAAGACCTGGAACTGACAGAAGAACAGATCATGATCCGCGACATGGCCCGCGATTTCGCCCGTGGCGAGATTGCGCCCCATGCCCAGGCCTGGGAAAAAGCCGGCTGGATCGATAATGAAGTGGTCAAGAAGATGGGCGAACTGGGCCTGCTCGGCATGGTCGTACCCGAACAATGGGGCGGCAGCTACACCGACTATGTCGCCTATGCCCTGGCGGTTGAAGAAATCGCCGCTGGCGATGGCGCCACCGGTGCGCTGATGAGCATCCACAACTCGGTAGGCTGCGGCCCGCTGCTCGCCTATGGCAGCGCCGAGCAGCAACAAACCTGGTTGGAGCGCCTGGCGACTGGCCAGGTGATCGGTTGCTTCTGCCTGACCGAGCCGCAAGCCGGCTCCGAGGCGCACAACCTGCGGACCCGTGCCGAGTTGCAGGGCGATCACTGGGTCATCAACGGCGCCAAGCAGTTCGTCAGCAACGCACGTCGCGCGGGTCTTGCGATCGTCTTCGCGGTGACTGATCCGGAGCTTGGCAAGAAAGGTATCTCGGCGTTCCTGGTGCCGACCGACAACGAAGGCTTTGTCGTCGATCGCAGCGAACACAAAATGGGCATCCGCGCCTCCGACACCTGCGCGGTGACCTTGAACAACTGCCGCATCCCCGCTGCCAACCTGCTCGGCGAACGTGGCAAGGGCCTGGCCATTGCCCTGTCCAACCTTGAAGGCGGACGTATCGGCATTGCCGCTCAGGCGCTGGGGATTGCTCGCGCAGCCTTCGAAGCGGCGCTGGTTTATTCGCGTGAGCGGATCCAGTTCGGCAAAGCGATCAACGAACACCAGAGCATCGCCAACCTGCTGGCCGACATGCAGGTGCAGATCAACGCCGCGCGCCTGCTGATCCTGCATGCCGCACGCCTGCGCAGTGCTGGCAAGCCGTGCCTGAGCGAAGCGTCACAAGCCAAACTGTTCGCTTCGGAAATGGCCGAAAGGGTCTGCTCCAAGGCGATCCAGGTACATGGTGGCTATGGCTATCTGGAAGATTACCCGGTGGAGCGCTACTACCGCGATGCGCGGATTACTCAGATCTATGAGGGGTCGAGCGAGATCCAGCGCATGCTGATTGCGCGGGAGCTCAAGCACTACGCGCTATAGAAAACTTTAGATCTGCTACAGCAACCCAGGCCCGGCTATGCCGGGCATCGCCAGCAACGCTGGCTCCTACAGTTAACCGGGTGCAACAGATGCGACGATAGTCGCGTCAAATCGCACTTATGCAAATTAGCCATTGAAACCGCAGCAAAGCCTGAAGTAAGCTCAGGTTCATCAACTGGAGAGTCCCATGTCGCCATCCACCCTCATTCACGCTCAACACGCAGGTCGCCCGTCGCGTCCCGTGCTGGCTGTGGCCGAGTGTGCGACTGCCGCTCCCGCTGCGTTTTATTTTGGGTATTGGTTTAGCCACAGGCGCCGCTGATACCCACACCGGCGCCCACTTTCAAGGGGCCGCCGAACACGAGAATACTCAACCCCCGGTCGGCCCCCCGACCGGGGGTTTTGTTTTTTCAGCCCCCAAGACGACCGAACAGATAACGAGGATTACCCCATGAACTACGCCACTTACCACCGCTATCCAAGCTTTACTGCCTGGCGATTTAGCCAATCCCGTTCGGGCCAGCTTGCCGCCTCCGATCGGTCCAGCACAGGTGGCAGCACCACACAGAATCTCAATCCGGCTCTTTGTCGAACACCTCGATAGGGCCGACCGCGCGGGCCAGAACCCGCCGTCCGCCCAGGGAATCAATCGCCATGCAATCGTCTTCGCTCGCTCTGCCCCTGACCCAGCCTCAAGCGGCCAACAGCGCTGTCACTCAGCGTCTGCCCAGCCCGCACCTGCTCAAACAGCAGATGCCGCTTTCCACCGCCCTTGCCCACCAGGTCGTAACCCATCGCCAGGCCGTTCGCGCCATTCTCGAAGGGCGTGATTCACGCCTGCTGGTAGTCGTCGGCCCATGTTCGATCCACGACCCGCGCTCGGCGCTGGAATACGCTGAGCGTCTCGCCACCCTCAATGAAGAAGTCAACGATCAGTTGTTGCTGGTGATGCGTGCCTACGTTGAAAAACCCCGTACCACGGTAGGCTGGAAAGGCCTGGCCTACGATCCACACCTGGACGGCAGCGATGACATGCACGCCGGCATCGCGCTGTCCCGTGGGCTGATGTTGGGTATGCTGGAGCGCGGCCTGCCGATTGCCACTGAGTTGCTGCAGCCGATGGCCGCGGGTTACTTCGACGACCTGCTGAGCTGGGCGGCCATCGGTGCGCGCACCACTGAGTCGCAAATCCACCGTGAGATGGTCAGCGGACTGGAGCTGCCCGTGGGCTTCAAGAACGGCACCGACGGCGGCGTCGCCATCGCCTGTGACGCCATGCGCAGCGCTGCTCATCCGCACCGCCATTTCGGCATGGACACTCAGGGCTACCCGGCGATTATCGAGACCTTGGGCAACCCCGATACCCACCTGGTATTGCGCGGCGGCCATCAGGGCCCGAACTTCGATCAGGCCAGCATCGCACAGGCACGTCAAGGATTGGTCAAAGCAGGGTTGGCGCCACGAATCATGGTCGATTGCAGCCATGCCAACAGTGGCAAAGATCCACTGCGTCAACCTGCGGTGTTCGAGGATGTGCTGCGTCAGCGCCTGGAAGGCGACCGCTCGATCGTCGGCATGATGCTTGAAGGACATTTGTTCGATGGTTGCCAGACGCTGAGCAAGGCACCGCTCAAATACGGTGTGTCGATCACCGATGGCTGCCTGGGATGGGACTCGACAGAAATGCTGTTGCGCCAGGCGGCAGCAGCTTTACGTGACATAGCACAGGAAAATCTGGCGGCAATCGGTTAGTCTCGGCACTTTCTTGCAAAGGAGTATCTCCCATGGCCAAAGCCACTGCCCGTCACATCCTGGTTGCCACTGAAGAAAAGTGCAATGAACTGAAGGCTCAGATCGAAGCCGGTGCCGATTTCGCTGAAATCGCCAAAGCCAACTCCACCTGCCCTTCCAGCCGTCAGGGCGGCGACCTGGGCTCCTTCGGCCCGGGTCAAATGGTCAAGGAGTTCGACACCGTGGTGTTCAGTGCACCCGTCGGTACCGTACAAGGCCCGGTGAAAACCCAGTTCGGCTATCACCTGCTGGAAGTGACCAGCCGTCAGGACTGAGTCCATCACTGAACCGGTCCGCCAGGGCCGGTTCAGCACCTGCTAAGCTACAGCCACAATCGTGGGTACAGGTAGTCAGGCGCTTGCAAACCGGTCTTTCCCCCCTTCTTATCGCTTTTGGTCTGGCCCTGGCCTGGACCCATGCCGTATTGGCAGCCCCCGGTCACGCCCTCACGGTCTACGGCGAACCGCCACGCTATCCTGCCAATTTCCAACACTTCGAATACACCAACCCCGACGCCCCCAAAGGCGGTAGCCTGCGCCGCTCGGCTATCGAGATCGGCCAGTTCGACCATGTGTTGCCGTACATCGACAAGGGCATCGGCGTGGCCGAGGTCGATGGCTGGCTGTATGCGCCCCTGGCAGTACGCGCCCAGGATGAGCCCTACACGGTTTATGCGTTGGTCGCCCGCCAGATGGAGCGGGACCCCGGCGGACACTGGCTGCGTTTTTACCTTGAGCCCCACGCACAGTTTGCCGATGGCCAACCTATCCGCGCAGAAGATGTGCGCTACACCTTCGATTTACTGATGCGTGAGGGCAACCTCAAGTACCGCACTCTGTTTGCCGATGTCGAACGCGTCGAGATCGAGGGCCCGCGCCAGATCCGCTTTCACTTCAAGAGCAACCAGAACCGCACATTGCCTCTGGATCTGGCGACCCTGCCAGTGCTGCCCGAGCACTGGTGGAAAGACCGCGACTTTGCCAACGGCGGCGGTTTTGAAGCGCCACTGGGCAGCGGCCCGTACCGAATCGGCAAGATCGACAATGGCCGCAGTATCACCTTCGAGCGCGAGCCCAACTGGTGGGGGCGTGATCTACCGGTCAACCGTGGGCGCTATAACTTCGACCGTTTGAGCATTGAATACTTCGGCGACACCGAAGTGGCGCGCCAGGTACTCCGCGGCGGCGGCTTCGACTACAACCGCGAGTTCTCCGCCACCGGCTATTCGATCGGTTACAACAGCCCGGCCCTGGACGATGGCCGGCTGCAACGGGCGCACCTGGCCAAGGACGCGCCGCAGACCGCCCAGGGTTTCGTGTTCAACCTGCAGCGCCCGGTGTTCAAGGACCGTCGAGTGCGCCAGGCACTGGCCCTGCTGTGGGACTTCGAATGGAGCAACCGGCAGATGATGCGCACTATGTACATCCGCCAGCAGAGCTTTTTCGCCAACAGCGCATTGGCCGCCCGTGCCTTGCCGGATGCGCAGGAACTCAAGTTGCTCGAACCGTTGCGCGGGCAAGTGCCTGACGAGGTGTTCAGCCAGGTATTCGAAGCGCCGCGCACTGATGGCTCCGGCCTTATTCGCGACAAACAGCTACAGGCCCTGGCGCTGCTTCAGGCTGCAGGCTGGACCCCTAAAGACGATCAACTGGTCAATGAACAGGGCGAGCCGCTAAGGTTCACCTTCCTCAACGGCCAGGCCGGTTTCGAGCGTCTGCTGCTGCCGTGGAAGCGCAACCTGGCGCAAATCGGCATTACTCTGGAGATCCGGCGCATCGACGCCTCGCAGTACGTCAACCGGCTCATGGCCCGCGACTACGATCTGATCGTCACCGGCTACCCGGTGTCGCCGTCGCCGGGGCTTGAGTTGTACAACTTCTTTGGCTCGGCTGCGGCCAATGACCCGGGCTCGAACAACTACATGGTCTTGCAGGACCCAGCCGTGGACCGCTTGCTAGACGGCTTGGTCAAAGCTGAAACCAAAGCCGACATGCTCCGCCACGCGCATGCCCTGGACCGGGTGCTGAGCTGGAACTACTACTGGATTCCCAACTATTACCCACCGGGTTCATCGACGGTGTGGTGGAACCGCTTCGGCCTGCCCAAGGTGCAGCCGAGTAACGATGAAGGCCTGGACAGCTGGTGGGAAGTCAGCCCGACAGCGCTGACCAACGCGCAGATGGCAGAACGCCTCAAGGAGCAGCCATGACCGCGTACATCCTGCGTCGACTGTTGCTGATCGTGCCGACTTTACTGATCATCCTGCTGGTCAACTTCATCATCGTCCAGGCCGCACCGGGTGGGCCGGTGGAACAGGCCATCGCCCGTCTGCAAGGCATCGGTGGCGGTGCGCCGGGCGCCAGCGTCGAGACCCTGCACGCCAGCTCCCGTGCCAGCCGTGGCCTGGACCCTAAACTGATCGAAGAGATCAAACGCCAATACGGTTTCGACAAGTCGGCCCCCGAACGGCTGTGGCTGATGCTCACCCAGTATGCCCGCCTGGATTTCGGCAACAGTTTTTTTCGGGGTGCCAAAGTCACCGACCTGATCCTGGAGAAGATGCCGGTGACCTTATCGCTGGGCTTTTGGGCGACCTTGATCACCTACCTGGTGTCAATCCCGCTGGGCATCCGCAAGGCGATACGTCACGGCTCGGCGTTCGATGCCTGGAGCAGCAGCCTGATCGTGATTGGCTACGCCCTGCCCTCGTTTCTGTTTGCCTTGCTGCTGATCGTGCTGTTTGCCGGTGGCACTTCGTTGAACTGGTTCCCCGTACGCGGCCTGGTCTCAGAGAACTTTGACCAACTCAGCCTGCTGGGCAAACTGGCCGATTACTTCTGGCACCTGGTGCTGCCGGTCGGTGCGCTGGTCATCGGCGGTTTTGCCACCCTGACCTTGCTGACCAAAAACGCCTTTCTCAACGAGATCACCCGCCAGTACGTCATCACTGCCCGGGCCAAGGGTTTGAGCGAACGTCGGGTGCTGTACGGCCATGTGTTTCGCAACGCGATTCTGCTGGTGGTGGCAGGCATCCCGCAGGCGTTGATCAGTGTGTTCTTCGCCGGGTCCCTGCTGATCGAGGTGATCTTCTCCCTCGATGGCCTGGGCCGTATGAGCTACGAAGCGGCCGTCTCACGGGATTATCCGGTGGTGTTTGGCTCATTGTTCATTTTTACCCTGTTCGGCCTGCTGATCCGGCTGGTGGGCGACCTGTGCTACACCTTGGTCGATCCACGCATCGACTTTGCCACGAGGGCCCAGTGATGTTCAGCCTGTCGCCGATTTCACGCAGACGCCTGCAGCGCTTTCGGCGCAACCGCCGTGGCTGGGTCTCGCTGTGGCTGTTTGCCGTGCTGCTGGTGCTGAGCCTGGGCGCAGAGCTGGTGGCCAACGACAAGCCACTGGTGATGGGCTACCAGGGACAATTGTATTTCCCGGCGTTCAAGCGCTACACCGAACAGACCTTTGGCGGCCAGCTGCCATTCCAGCCGGACTACCGCAGCCAGTATGTGCAACAACTGATCAGCGACCAGGGCGGCTGGATGCTGTTCGCGCCGGTGCCATTCAGCGCCGACACACCCAACTACGACCTGCAGCAACCCACGCCCAGTCCGCCGTCGGCGGTGAACTGGCTGGGCACCGATGACCAGGCCCGCGACGTGCTGGCCCGGGTGTTGTACGGCACGCGGGTGTCGATCCTGTTTGCCCTGACCCTGACCTTGATCAGTACCGTGATCGGTATCGCTGCCGGCGCCTTGCAGGGCTACCACGGTGGTTGGGTGGACCTGATCGGGCAACGCTTGCTGGAGGTCTGGTCCGGCCTGCCGGTGCTCTACCTGCTGATCATCCTCAGCGGTTTTGTCGAGCCGAATTTCTGGTGGTTGCTGGGGATCATGGCACTGTTTTCCTGGCTGGCACTGGTGGATGTGGTGCGCGCCGAGTTCCTGCGCGGGCGTAACCTCGAATACGTGCAAGCCGCACGGGCCCTGGGCCTTCAGGACAGTGGCGTGATCCTGCGGCACATTCTGCCCAACGCCATGAATGCCACCTTCACCTACCTGCCGTTTATTCTCACCGGCGCCATCACCACCCTGACCGCGCTGGATTTTCTCGGCTTCGGCATGCCGGCCGGCAGCGCTTCGCTGGGCGAGTTGGTCAATCAGGGCAAGCAGAATCTGCAGGCACCCTGGCTGGGCTTTACCGCGTTCTTTGCCCTGGCCTTGATCCTCTCGCTGCTGGTGTTTATTGGCGACGCCTTGCGCGAAGCCTTCGATCCACGGGCATAATCGCAGCCTTTGATATTCAGGGAGCGGCCCATGCCTGCCAGTGACAGTCTCAAGGATTATCAGCAGGTACGCCAACTGGCGATCCGTTCGCTGTTCGAAATCATCGAGCAGTCCAGCGAAGGCACCCTCATCGTCGACCGCGACGCCCGCATTGTCTGGATGAACGAGCGCTATGCCCGGCGCTTTGGCCTTGAAGATGCCACCAGCGTCATTGGCCAGCCCTGCGAAAACGTGATTCCCGGTAGCCTGATGCGCGAGGTTGCCAGCAGCGGTCGCCCAATTCTGCTGGACATGCTCGACACATCCAAAGAACCGCTGGTGGTCATGCGTCTACCGGTGTACGACGGTGACGGCGCATTGATCGGCGCCATCGGTTTTGCCCTGTTCGATGAACTGCGCAGCCTGTCGCCGCTGCTCAAGCGCTACGCCAGCATGCAGCAAGAGCTGGCTTCGACCCGTTCGCTGCTACGTGCCCGCCAGGCCAAATACAGCTTTGCCCAGTTCATCGGCACCAGCGCCGCCAGCCTTGAAGTCAAACGCCGGGCCCGGCGTGGTGCCAGCAGCGATTCGGCAGTATTGCTGCTAGGCGAAACCGGCACCGGCAAAGAGCTGCTGGCCCATGCAATTCATGCTGCCTCGTCACGGGCACACAAGGCATTTGTCAGCATCAACAGTGCCGCCATTCCGGAAACATTGCTGGAAGCCGAGTTCTTTGGCACCGCACCGGGTGCTTATACCGGCGCCGATCGCAAAGGCCGCCCGGGCAAGCTGCAACTGGCTGAGGGTGGCACCCTGTTTCTCGACGAAATCGGCGACATGCCGCTGCCCTTGCAGAGCAAATTGCTGCGCGTGCTACAGGAAAAAGAATACGAGCCGGTGGGCTCCAACCAGATGATGCACAGCGACGTGCGAATCATTGCCGCAACCTCCACTGACCTCACTGCCGCCATGGCGCGCGGCGAGTTTCGCGCCGACTTGTACTACCGGCTCAACGTACTGCCAATCCAGGTGCCGCCACTGCGTGAGCGCCTGGATGACCTGCCAGCCCTGAGCGAGGCGATTCTCGAAGAGTTGGCCAGCCAGCACGAGCTGGATGACGAAGCCCAGGCGTTGCTGGCTCGGCATGCCTGGCCGGGCAATATTCGGGAGCTGCGCAATGTGCTGGAGCGCGCGACCCTGCTTGCTGACCAGCCGCGTTTGGGTGCTCGCGACTTGCAGGCGGCGCTGGGCGATCTGGCGCCATTGGACGTGGTTGCGGCGCCGATGAGCTATAAACAGGCCTGTGCCGAGTTCGAGCGAAAATTGTTGGCTGATACCCTCGCCCGTTGTGCCGGGAACGTACCGGAAGCTGCGCGGCAACTGGGGTTGGGGCGGTCTACCTTGTACAAGAAGTTGGTAGCGCTCGGACTCACATCTCAGTAACGAGACTCGCGTCTCTTTACTGAGACCATTATCACGGGGCAAGCCCGCTCCCACAGAGCCCGGTAGGAGCGGGCTTGCCCTGCGAAAGCTTGTCTCGAATTAGAGACTAACAGCCTCAGAAAACAAATAATATCCATACATTTCAATAAGTTATATTTTTGGCACGATTCCCGCTATCTCCTGCAACCCAACAAAAACAAGATGCACCCAAGGAGACACTCGATGAGTGTGATCATCGCCCTGGCAGCCCTTGCGCTGCTGATGCTGGCTGCCTACCGTGGTTATAGCGTTATCCTCTTCGCCCCCATCGCCGCCCTCGGTGCGGTGCTGCTGACCGACCCTTCTGCCGTCGCCCCGGCTTTCACCGGTGTGTTCATGGAAAAGATGGTCGGCTTTATCAAGCTGTACTTTCCGGTGTTCCTGCTCGGTGCCGTGTTCGGCAAGCTGATTGAGCTTTCCGGCTTCTCCCGCTCGATCGTCGCCGCCGCCATCCGCCTGCTCGGCAGCCGCCAGGCCATGCTGGTGATCGTGCTGGTCTGTGCATTGCTGACCTACGGCGGCGTATCGCTGTTCGTGGTGGTGTTTGCGGTCTATCCGTTCGCCGCCGAGATGTTCCGTCAAAGCAACATCCCCAAGCGCCTGATCCCGGCGACCATCGCCCTGGGCGCGTTCTCCTTCACCATGGATGCCCTGCCCGGCACCCCGCAGATCCAGAACATCATCCCCAGCACCTTCTTTAACACCACCGCCTGGGCGGCGCCCTGGCTGGGTTTGATCGGCACCTTGTTCGTGTTCTGCACCGGCATGCTCTACCTGCAACGCCAGCGCAACAAGGCCCTGCGTGCCGGCGAAGGTTACGGAGCCGACCTGCGCAACGAGCCGGAAACCGCCGCCGACCTGAAACTGCCTAACCCGTTGCTGGCGCTCTCGCCACTGCTGCTGGTGGGGGTGATGAACCTGCTGTTCACCCACTGGATTCCCGCCTGGTACGGCAAGAGCCACAACCTTAGCCTGCCGGGCATGAGCGCGCCAGTGCAGACCGACATCGCCAAGCTTACTGCCATCTGGGCAGTCGAGGCGGCGCTGCTGCTGGGCATTTTGCTGGTGCTGGTGGCCGGTTTTGGCGCGATCAGGCATCGCTTGGCCGAAGGCAGTAAAAGCGCGGTCAGCGGTGCCTTGCTGGCAGCAATGAACACCGCCTCGGAATACGGCTTCGGTGCGGTGATCGCCTCGTTGCCAGGCTTTCTGGTGCTGGCCGATGCCTTGCGCGCGATCCCCAACCCGCTGGTCAATGAAGCGATTACCGTGACCTTGCTGGCCGGCATCACCGGTTCCGCCTCCGGCGGCATGAGTATCGCCCTGGCGGCGATGTCCGACAGTTTCATCGCCGCCGCCAACGCCGCGCACATTCCTCTTGAAGTGCTACACCGCGTAGCAGCCATGGCCAGTGGCGGCATGGATACCCTGCCGCACAACGGCGCAGTCATCACCCTGCTGGCCGTCACCGGGCTGACCCACCGCGAGGCCTACAAAGACATTTTCGGCATTACCCTGATCAAGACCCTGGCAGTGTTCGTGGTTATCGCCACCTTCTACGCTACGGGTATCGTCTAAGGAGCAACCTATGCAACTCAACGGCAAAACAGCAGTGGTTACCGGCTCCACCAGCGGCATCGGCCTGGGGATTGCCCAGGTCCTGGCCCGGGCCGGCGCCAACCTTGTCCTCAACGGCTTCGGCGACGCCAGTGCGGCCATCGCCGAGGTCGCTCGCCATGGCACCCGGGTCGGGCATCACCCCGCCGATCTTGGCGATGTGCGGCAGATCGAAGACCTGTTCGCCTACGCCGAACGTGAATTTGGCGGTGTCGATATCCTCGTCAATAACGCCGGTATCCAGCATGTCGCCGCCGTCGAAGACTTTCCGGTGGAGCGCTGGGACTCGATCATCGCCATCAACCTGTCTGCGGTATTCCACGGCACCCGTCTGGTGCTGCCGGGCATGCGCCAACGTCACTGGGGACGGATCATCAACATTGCCTCGGTGCATGGTCAGGTCGGCTCCACTGGCAAGGCGGCCTACGTTGCCGCCAAGCACGGCGTTGTCGGGCTAACCAAGGTAGTGGGCCTGGAAACCGCCACCAGCAACATCACCTGCAACGCCATCTGCCCGGGCTGGGTGCTGACCCCGCTGGTGCAAAAGCAGATCGACGATCGCGCCGCCAGCGGCATCGATGCGCAACAAGCGCAGCACGATCTGCTGGCCGAGAAGCAACCGTCATTGGCCTTTGTTACTCCCGAACATCTGGGTGAGCTGGTATTGTTCCTCTGTAGCGAGGCTGGTAGTCAGGTTCGTGGTGCCGCCTGGAATATCGACGGCGGCTGGCTGGCTCAATGACGGGCAGCCCGGGATCTGGCTGCGGCATCGTCTTTTTACCTGCAAGGAGGCCTTATGCGCCCAATCCCGTTCACTGCGCTGCTTACCCTGACCCTGGCTGCCGGTACATCCATACAGGCCGCCAGCCTCAAGGACGTCGCGCCCTATCCAGAGGCCGAAAAGGGCTTTACCCGCCAGGTCATTCACCTGCCGCAGCAAGCCGATGAGTCGGCGTTCAAACTGGAAGTTCTGGCCGGCAAGCAGCTGCAGGTCGACTGCAACCGCCAGCGCCTGGGTGGCAGTCTCGAGGAGAAAAACCTCGAAGGCTGGGGCTACAGCTACTACCGTCTGGAAAAGGTCATGGGCCCGGCCTCGACATTGATGGCCTGCCCGGACAACACCAAGAAAGAAGCCTTCGTGCCGGTAGTCGGCGACGGCTTCCTGCTGCGTTACAACAGCAAGCTGCCAGTGGTGGTCTACGTGCCGGAAGGCGTTGAAGTGCGCTACCGCATCTGGTCGGCCTCTAACGACGTGAAGAAAGCTACAGTGGAATAAGGGGTTCCACACAAGGGGAACGCGGCATGAACGAAGTGCTCTGGCGCCCGAGCGAGGCGCGCATTCAGGCCAGTCGCATGGATGCCTTTCGCCGTGAGGTCAACCGCAAGTACGCTCTGGCACTGACCGATTACGAGCAATTGCATCGCTGGAGTATCGACCAGCGTGCCGCGTTCTGGCAGACCCTTGCCGAGTTTTTCCAGGTACGCTGGCACCAACCCGCTACCCGGGTCCTCGACGAAGGACCACAGATGCCCGATGCGCGCTGGTTCACCGGTGCCACGCTGAACTTCGCCGAACACCTGCTGCGTCGTCACGATGCACATCCGGCCTTGGTCGCGGTGGGTGAAGATGGCGCACGGCGAATCATCACTCATGCTGAGCTGTCCTTACAGGTCGCAGGCCTGCAGCGCAGCTTCCAGGCGGCAGGCATTGGCGTCGGCGATCGCGTGGCGGCCTGTATGCCCAACACCTGGCAAACCCTGGTGGCCATGCTCGCCTGCACCAGCCTGGGCGCCATCTGGTCCTGTTCCTCACCGGAGTTCGGCACCCACGGCATCATTGACCGCTTCGGCCAGATCGAGCCCAAGTTGCTGATAGTCTGTGGCGGTTATCAATACGCCGGTAAAAACATCGACCAAGTCGATAAAATCAACGAGGTGCTGGCACAGTTGCCCAGTCTTGAGCACTTGCTGGTAGTGCCGTACAGCCGTGCCGGTACTCGCACCGAGGAATTCCACAGCACTGCCCGCATCAGCCTGTGGGACGATTTCTATCAAGCCGGTGGCGAACCGCAGTTCACCCCACTGCCCTTCGACCACCCGCTGTACATTCTTTATTCCAGCGGCACCACCGGTGTGCCCAAGTGCATTGTGCACAGTGCCGGCGGTGTGTTGCTGCAGCACATGAAGGAACACGGCCTGCACAACGACCTGGGCACGGATGACGTGCTCTTCTACTACACCACCTGCGGCTGGATGATGTGGAACTGGCTGGTCAGCGGCCTGGCGTTGGGCACCACGCTGGTGCTCTATGATGGTTCGCCCTTGTATCCCGGCCCCGAGCGCTTGCTCGACCTGATCGACAGCGAACGGATCAGCGCCTTTGGCACCAGCGCCAAGTACCTGGCGGCGCTGGAACATGCGCATATCCAGCCACGCCTGAGCCATCGCCTGGATTCACTCAAGCTGTTGCTGTCTACCGGCTCGCCGCTGTCGCCGGAAAGCTATGACTATGTGTACCGCGAGTTCAAGGCCGACCTATGCCTGGCCTCGATGTCTGGCGGTACTGACATCTGTTCCTGCTTTGTCATCGGCAACCCGCTGCTACCGGTCCGGCGCGGGCAGATGCAGTGCAAGAGCCTGGGCATGGCCGTAGAGGTCTGGGACGATGACGGTCATGCCCTGGTTGGCGAAAAAGGCGAACTGGTCTGCACCCGGCATTTCCCGGCGTTGCCCCTGGGATTCTGGAACGACCCGCAGGCCAAGCGCTTCCATGCCGCCTATTTCAGCCAGTTCCCGGGTATCTGGGCCCAGGGCGACTATGCCGAACAGACGCCTGAAGGCGGCATGATCATTCACGGCCGCTCGGACGCAGTGCTCAATCCCGGCGGCGTGCGCATCGGCACTGCGGAGATCTACCGCCAGGTCGAGAAGATCGAAGAGGTGCTGGAGAGCGTTGCCATTGGCCAACGCTGGCAGAACGATGTGCGCGTGGTGCTGTTTGTCCGTCTGCGCGAGGGCCTGCAACTGGACGAGGCATTAAAAGCACGGATTCGCCAGGTGATCCGCATCAACACCACCCCGCGTCATGTACCGGCGGTGATCGCTGCGGTCAGCGATATCCCGCGCACCATCAGCGGCAAGATCGTCGAGTTGGCGATTCGCAACATGGTGCATGGGGAGCCGGTGAAAAACACCGACGCGCTGGCCAACCCCGAAGCCCTCGAACAATTTCGTGACCGCCCGGAGCTGCGCGATCAGGCATAATGCGCGGTTTTAGCGCTTTGCGAAGGTACCTCGAGATGAAAGCACAGGCCCGGCATATTCTGGTCAAGACCGCCGAAGAAGCCGAACAGCTCAAGCAACGGATCGCCAAAGGCGAGGCGTTCGATGTGCTGGCCAAAAAGTACTCGACCTGCCCGTCGGGCAAGCGCGGTGGTGACCTGGGCGAAGTGCGCCCGGGGCAGTTGGTCGGCGCCATCGACCAGGTGATTTTCAAGAAACCGCTGCGGGTGGTGCACGGCCCGATCAAGAGTAAATTCGGTTATCACCTGGTCCAGGTGTTTTACCGCGACTAAAGGCTGTCGCTACGTTGCCCGGCGCGCGGCCAAGAGGCCGAGCCCGGCGCAACCCAGCAGCGTTGCACTGACCCGGTTGAACAAGCGCCGTGGCCCCGGCTGGTTGAACCAGCGCTGCAAATAGGCGCCAAGCCAGGCATAGATAGCAATCGCCAGCCACTCCAGGACCAGGAACAAACCGCCCAGCCAGGCAAACTGCTCGGACACCGGCATAGGGCTTGCGACCTGGACGAACTGCGGCAGGAACGCAGTGAAGATCAATATCGCCTTGGGATTGCCTGCGGCGACCAGAAATTCCTGGCGCGCTAGACGCAAAGTACCGGTCTGGCGCTCGGCACTGACGCTCGCAGCAGCCACTGGCGCTCGCCACAATTGCCAGGCGATGTAGAACAGATAGGCGGCGCCGAGCAGCTTGATGGTCAGGAACAGGTACTCGCTGGTATGCAGCACCACCGCAAGCCCCATGGCCGCCAGCATGATCATCCCGGCAAACGCCAGCAGGCGCCCGACTCCAGCCACACAGGCAATGCGCAGGCCGTAGCGGCTGGCATTGTTCAGTGACAACAGGTTGTTCGGACCCGGCGCCATGTTCAACGCGAAACAGGCAGGAACGAACAGTGCGAGTAATGACAGGTCCATCGGGGCTCTCCAGCAGCTTGAGCCGGCAGATTCGGTTCAGAAGCACTCAAGCGTCAAGGTACAGTTGGGCAAAAAATCGCATTGGCTGTGACAGTGATCATTCACCTGCTGTGGCGTTGGCCAGGCTAAGGTTGTCCAGCGCCAACAGGCTGAAATGACCACGAGACCAGCCACCGGTATCGATATGCCAGATATTGCCCAGCACCCGTACTTCGTGCAGAGGGGTATGGCCAACGATCAACGCCCGTAGGCCAGCGATTGGCCGGTCGTCGTCCACCTGCAGCCGATGTCGCGACCACTGGCAATAGTCCTGAAGCGCTTGCGGCACCTGGGCCTGCAGTTGCTCGCACAACTGCAACCAACTGGCACACGGACAATCGGCATGCACCAGGCCAACCGGGCCACCCGGCGTGGCGATTTCCAGCGCCAAAGGCATGCGCGCAAAACGCTCGGCAAACCGTGCCTGCTCGCTGGCGGGCAGGTCAAGAAACCAGCCACCGCCCGCCGCCCGGTACTGGCTGTAATCCAGCCAGCCACCGCTCACATGCGTTACCGCCAGTGCCTCGTGGTTGCCTTGCACCGCATGAAACCAAGGCTGTTCCAGCCACTGCAGCGCCTGCGGGCACTCCGGGCCACGGTCCACCAGATCACCGACGCTGAACAAGCGATCCACGGCGGGATCGAAACCGATGGCCGCCATCTGTGCCAGCAGGCGCTGGAAATGACCATGAATATCACCCACGGCGTAATCCCGTCCCTGCTTGTTGATGGCAAACCGCTCGACCCTACTCACGCTGTTCTCTCCTAACCCGCCAACCTTGGCAGGCGTACAATAAAAGCACTGCAGACACCTGCACCTGGAGGTGAATCATGCGCACTGCCCTGACCTTTGTCGCCCTGAGCCTGATGGCATCAGGCAGCCTGGCTCAAACGCCACCGGCCGCCTCGGTCGAGGTCAGCTACGACAATCCCGAACACTTTCGTGATGCCAGCCTGGACGCCAATGGCTATGAACGCGGTGCCGACGAGCATGTCATGAAAGAGCTGCGCAGTTATCTGCAGGCACTGGGCAAGCGCTATCTGCCACCCGGCCAGACCCTGCGCATCGACATCCGTGACATCGACCTGGCCGGGCGCTACGAACCCTGGCACGCCCAGGCCTACACGATACGCTTCATGCGCGACATCACCTGGCCCAGTATCGACCTGCACTACGTGCTCTCGCAACAAGGCCAGCCGCTAAACCAAGCCGATGCTCACCTGACGGACAAGTTCTACCTGCAGCGTCCAGGCCGTAGCGCCACCAGCGACCGGCTGTATGCGGAAAAAGCCATGCTCGAAGAATGGTTCCGCAAACAGTTTGCCATCCAGCACCAGAGCTCCTCCTGAACTGATCGGCACGCTTGGCAGTCCGAACCTGTGTGAACTGTGCCGCGAAGGCTAGAAGCCAAAGCAATTTCACAACGACATCACGCTGATCGATTCGGATGGTTGTAAGTCATAAAAGATCACAGGCACAGGCACGTGTTCACACCATCGAGCAGGAGAACGCTCCGCCGTTACGCAACACGCTCGAGCGCATCCACCGCGCCTTTCTTGCGCCCCCTGTTCCAGCGCATCACAACGATCCGAACCACCTTGTTCCAGCCATAAGCCACCGCGACGCCACCGACGATGGCGAGTACCACGGCAAGCGCAGGCTGATCGCTGATGCGCCGGGCCACGGACTGAAACTGGAAATGCGTCAAATAGATGTACAGGGTTGACGAGGCGATCACTGCACCTGCCCGCGCGATAGTGCCAGGCACAGGAACAGACCTGAGCCAGATCAGCGCGAGGACCGCTGGCAGGGCGATATCAATGTGTTTTCTCGTCGTAAATTCGTGCCAGCCCAATTCGGCGACAGTCATGAGCTCCAGCCCGCCGACAATCAGAATAGCCATCGCACTGGCGCCCCACTTCTGCGCCGTGGTGTCGGCATAGTGAACGGCCATGCCGAGCACCATAACCGCCAGGTAGTGCTGTGGCACCCGGTTGTACAACGGCGCGGCGTCGAATACGAACAGCTTGAGCAGCGCATCCGCCGCCAGCAGTGCGCATGCGGCCACGAGCAGACAACGAAACGGATCGACGCTGATTATTGCGCGCACACGCCTGAACGACAGGACCAGCCCGATGATCAGGATCATCTGCACCAGCACTTCGATGTACCAATAGTGAAAAATGCCGACACGATCCGTCGCAAACCAGTTGGAAATCAGCAGCAGCGATTGCCAGCGAAGCTTGTCGAACAGTACCTGAATCAGCACGGTGTAGAGAATGGTCGGCACTGCGATGCTGGCGACGGACTTGAGCAGCATACGGGCGTCACCGCGTTCATCGATGGCCCTGAACTGAAAGCGCGCCAGGCTGATGCCGGAGATCAGGAACAACACCGTCGTCTCACCACTGATCGGCCAATTGGAAAACACATTCAAATGCCCGATAACAATCAGGATGATCGAGGTAACCCGCAGGAACACCGGAACTTCCATGGCCCGCAGTGACCACTTCGAAGGCCTGGGCTGGTTGGCCAGTTCCGCCAGTTGCCGGACCGGAGTCATTTCCCAGCGATCCGGCAAATGGCCGATCAGCGCTTCCAGCACCATTGAGGCCTGGACAAAGGACAGAGAGTCGCCCCCCAGTTCGACGAAGCTAAGGTTGGCATCGACATCTGGCACCTGGAGTATCTGCGCCCAGGCCTCGCTCAGCTTCAGCGTCAGCGGTGACAGATCCTGGCGGGCACTGGCGACGGTTGCAGCCGTGCTGTCGAACGGCGCAGGCAACGCCCGCTTGTCGATCTTGCCGTTGGGCGTCAGCGGTATGGCCTTGATGAAAACGAATATCGCCGGCACCATATAGTCCGGCAGTTGGCCTGCGAGGGCCTCACGTAGTTGAGGCGTCGACACGGGCTGCTCTGTCACGCAGTAGGCGACCAGCCTCACCATCGTGCTGTCATGGTTGGCCAGCACAACGCATTGCTTGATCTGCGGATGGCGGACAATGGCGCTTTCGATTTCAGCCAGTTCAATTCGATGGCCACGAATCTTCACCTGACTGTCAGCGCGACCCAGAAAACTGACACTGCCATCGGCAAGGTAGGTGCCAAGGTCGCCAGTCCGGTAACAGATATCGGTCGCGGCACCGGTAAACGGGTTGACCACGAATTTTTCCCCGGTCAGCGCTGCATCCCCCCAGTAGCCCAGTGACAGATAGGGACTGCGGATCAGGATTTCCCCTACTTCGCCTTCGCTGACCAGCTGATTGGCGTCATTCACGATCAGCAATTGCGCGCCGTCAATGCCTTTGCCCAGCGGGATTCTGGCGTTGTCGGCTTGTTCATCAACCTGATGAAACGCCATGGCCTGCGGGGTTTCCGTCGTGCCGTAGAAGTTCACACTGACGGCATCGGGAGCAATCGCGCACATCTGTTCGTACAGCGTAGGGCTGAGCGCATCGCCGCCCCAGAACAGATAGCGCAGGTGATTAAATGCCTGTGCGTTGATCCGCGCACCGGTTTCAATCAATTTGCCCAGCGGCGGCGTGAGGTGGATGACCGAGACCGCATGGCGCTGTATCCACGCCGCCAGGGCTGAAGGGTTGGTCAGGGTCGTCTGGGCCGGACAGATGATCTTCGCGCCAATCGACAGCGGCGTGAACACATCCCGGTACACCGGGTCATGCCCCAGCCCCGAAAGCAGGGAAAAACAGTCGTCGCGGGTAAAACCATGACGACTGACATGCCATTCGATGAAATGCACCAGTGGCGCGTGATGGGTCACAATCCCCTTGGGTTCGCCGGTGCTGCCCGAGGTGAAAGTGATATAGGCCGGGTGGCTGGGGTTGACTTCGGGCAGCACCGTTTGCTCACAGGCGAATTGCTGCAGCGCTTCGCCGGGCGCTTCGGCCACCCTGACCATCTGCGGCAGCCCATGGCCAGCACCTGGCGCCGGGTGTGCGAAGTTGAGCTCGGTCTTGGCGTCCCCACACAGCAGTACAAAGGCAGGCTCAAGCGTGGCGATGATCTGGCCGACACGGGCAGGCGGATAGGCGACGTCGGCAATGGTGAAGGTCAATCCAGCGCGCAACACGCCGAGCATGGCATATACAAGGCCCGCACAACGGCTTGAGACAATCACCACCCGCTCGGATCGGCTGGCGCCGCTGGCGATCAGCAATGCAGCGATACCCTGGCTGATCTGTTCAAGCTGGCGATAGCTGCAGGTAACGTCTTGAGCAATGATCGCCGTTGCGTCAGGCGAGCGCTTTGCCTGTTGCAGAAAGTCGCGGAAGATCGGGCGCTCGGCACGATACTCCAGGTTCAGCGTCGGGATTGGGCGCAGATCCGGCATGTTTTTGTTCGCTCCGCATGGTCGGTACGTGGCTAACATCGAAACCCGGTAGTCCAGCACGGTGATTGCCGCCGGATGATAGGTGAACGCTAGTGCACGCAGGCCGTGGGCGCCAATGCTGACGTGCGGTATTGAAAGAACTGGGGATTCCTTACCACCCGCCGTACAACTGTCGTCACACCTATGCGACAATATGCGCAATGTCTGGCCTCAACCCCGCATTTATCTCCCAACAGCTCGGCCACAGCGTGCAAATGCTGCTGTCGGCGTATGCGCGTTGGATTAACTCAAGCTCCGAGCGGAGCGAGCTGGAAAGCAGCAAATTGGTATCAAATCGGTATCAGCCGCAATGCCAGCGACGTAAGCTATTGATAGGTAAGCCCTTTGATCTCCACCGCTAATATCACCATGCAGTTCGGCGCCAAGCCATTGTTCGAGAACGTCTCGGTCAAGTTCAACAACGGCAACCGCTACGGCCTGATCGGCGCCAACGGCTGCGGCAAGTCGACCTTCATGAAAATCCTCGGCGACGACCTGGAGCCTTCGGCCGGCCAGGTCATGCTCGAACCGAACGTGCGCCTGGGTAAACTGCGTCAGGACCAGTTCGCCTACGAACAATTCACCGTGATCGACACCGTGATCATGGGCCACGAGGAGCTGTGGCGAGTCAAGGCCGAGCGCGACCGTATCTACTCGCTGCCGGAAATGACCGAAGAAGACGGCATGGCCGTTGCCGAACTGGAAACCGAGTTTGCCGAGATGGACGGCTATACCGCCGAATCCCGTGCCGGTGAGCTGCTGCTGGGCCTGGGTATTCCGCTGGAACAGCATTTCGGCCCGATGACCGAAGTAGCTCCGGGCTGGAAGCTGCGTGTGCTGCTGGCCCAGGCGCTGTTCTCCGATCCTGAAGTGCTGCTGCTCGACGAACCGACCAACCACCTGGACATCAACACCATCCGCTGGTTGGAAAGCATTCTCACGGCGCGTAACAGCACCATGATCATCATTTCCCACGACCGTCACTTCCTCAACAGCGTGTGCACCCACATGGCTGACCTGGACTACGGCGAGCTGCGTCTGTTCCCGGGCAACTACGACGAATACATGACCGCCGCGACCCAATCGCGCGAGCAACTGCTGTCGGACAACGCCAAGAAGAAAGCCCAGATCGCCGAACTGCAGACCTTCGTCAGCCGCTTCTCGGCCAACGCCTCGAAAGCCAAGCAAGCCACCTCTCGGGCCAAGCAGATCGATAAGATCCAGCTGGCCGAAGTCAAGCCGTCGAGCCGGGTCAGCCCGTTCATCCGTTTCGAACAGACCAAGAAGCTGCACCGTCAGGCCGTGACCATCGAGAAGCTGTCCAAAGGTTTCGAAGGCAAGACCCTGTTCCAGAACTTCAGTTTTACCGTCGAAGCCGGCGAGCGCGTGGCAATCATCGGTCCTAACGGCATCGGTAAAACCACCCTGCTGCGCACCCTGGTCGGTGAGCTGAGCCCGGACGCCGGCGCGGTCAAATGGACCGAAAGCGCCGAGCTCGGCTACTACGCTCAGGACCACGCCCACGACTTCGAAGAAGACGTCAGCCTGTTCGACTGGATGGGCCAGTGGACCCAGGGCGAGCAGATGATCCGTGGCACCCTGGGGCGCATGCTGTTCTCCAACGACGAGATCCTCAAGTCGGTGAAGGTGATTTCCGGTGGTGAGCAAGGCCGTATGCTGTTCGGCAAGCTGATCCTGCAAAAGCCTAACGTGCTGATCATGGACGAACCGACCAACCACTTGGACATGGAATCGATCGAGGCGCTGAACCTGGCGCTGGAGAACTACCCGGGTACGCTGGTCTTCGTCAGCCACGACCGTGAGTTCGTATCTTCGCTGGCCACGCGCATCATCGAGCTGAGCCCGAGCGGTGTTGTTGACTTCAGCGGCACCTACGATGACTACCTGCGCAGTCAGGGTGTAGTGGTTTAAAGCTATCGCGGGGCAAGCCCGCTCCCACAGGGATGGTGACTACTCCTGTGGGAGCGGGCTTGCCCCGCGATGCTTGGAAAATCCGTTAGCCTGCTTCCTTTTATCCTCGCCGCCAGCGATCATGGGCCCCTCTCCCACCGCCCGCCAGCGAACGAGCAAATGTCCGCGTCAGCACCCACGCCTGCCAGTACCCTCTCGATCACCCTGCAGATCCTTGCGATCGTCTTCTACACCTTTATTGCCTTCCTCTGTATCGGCCTGCCTATCGCGGTGTTACCGGGTTATGTGCATGACCAACTGGGCTTTAGCGCCGTCATCGCTGGCCTGACCATCGGCCTGCAGTATCTGGCGACGTTGCTCAGCCGCCCGTTCGCCGGGCGCGTGACTGATAGTAAAGGCACCCGGCAGGCAATCATCTACGGCTTACTTGGCATTGCCGTCAGCGGCGTGCTGACCTTCGCCTCGGCACTGGCAGTCAATGTGCCGCTGTTGAGCCTGCTGGCCTTACTCGGCGGGCGTCTGTTTCTGGGGATCGCCCAAGGCCTGATCGGTGTCGCCACCTTGAGCTGGGGCATCACTGCGGTGGGCGCTGAACACACTGCCCGGGTGATTTCCTGGAACGGCATTGCGTCTTACGGCGCCATTGCCATCGGCGCGCCGCTGGGCGTGATGCTGGTGGACCAAGTCAACTTTGCCACCCTCGGCCTGATGCTGACGGTACTGGCTTCACTGGCCCTGCTGGTGATCCGCAACAAGCCTTCAATGCCGGTGGTCCATGGCGAGCGTCTGCCGTTCTGGGCTGCCTTCGGCCGGGTCGCGCCCTGCGGCGCGGGCCTGACCCTGGCCTCGATCGGTTACGGCACCCTGACCACCTTTGTCACCCTGTATTACCTGGAGCAAGGCTGGAGCGGAGCGGCCTGGTGCCTGAGCGCCTTCGGCCTGTGCTTCATTCTCTCGCGGCTGTTGTTCGTCAATGCGGTCAATCGCTTTGGCGGGTATCAAGTGGCGATGGTCTGCATGAGCACCGAAGCCCTGGGCCTGAGCTTGCTGTGGCTGGCGCCCAGCCCGTTGTTGGCGCTGGTCGGCGCCGGGCTGACCGGCTTTGGTCTCTCGCTGGTGTATCCGGCGCTGGGCGTGGAAGCCATCAAGCAAGTACCGGTGGCCAGCCGTGGTGCTGGCCTGGGTGCTTATGCGGTGTTTTTCGACCTGGCCCTGGCCATCGCCGGACCGCTGATGGGCGCGGTGGCCTTGCACTTGGGCTATGCCTGGATTTTCTGCATCGCCGCCCTGCTGTCGCTGGCCGGTGTCGGCCTGACACGGGTGCTGTCCCGTGGTGCCCGCAGTTATTGATCGGCAGTCTTGAGGCCGGCCCGGCTGGTCAGCTGCCAGGTACCGATCAAGCATAGGGCGAGGCAGGACTGCGCGGAGGAAAGCTCAATAAAAAACCGACAGCAGAGGTCGCCTGCTGTCGGCTCGGGTCGTGCGCCAGTGCTGATCAAGCGGCGGCGAACAGCTCGTTGCTGATCTGCGCCTGAGCAGCACTCAAGGCATTGGCACGATGCTCTTCGCCATAGGCCAGGCCGTGGGCACGCACAATTTCCAGGTCGGTGATACCGATGAAGCCGAGGAACACCTTGAGGAACTCTTCATGGCCAACACCGGTCGCCTGGCCTGCGTGCAGACCACCGGCAGTGGACACCAGGATTACCTTCTTGTTGCCACACAGGCCTTCCGGGCCGGCTTCGGTGTAGCGGAAGGTCTGGCCGGCTACCGCAACGCGGTCGATCCAGGCCTTGAGCTGCGTCGGGACGGTGAAGTTGTACATAGGCGCAGCAATCACTACCGCGTCGGCAGCCAGAAACTCTTGCAGGGTTTCGCGGCTCAGCCGGGCTTCGTGTTGCTGTGCGGCGTCACGCAGTGCTTCCGGGGTGCCGGCGGCAACCAGGGTAGCGGCAGAGAAATGGCTGATGGCATCGGCAGCCAGATCACGATAAACCACTTCCAGGGATGGATCAGCGGCTTTCCAGGCGTCGACCACGCTGCGGCTCAGCTGACGGGAGGCGGAATTGTCGCCCAAGATGCTCGAATCGATATGCAACAGTTTCATGGGACTCTCCTGATTGAAGACCGCATCTGGGCGATCACGATGGGGAGAATCCTACTCGGACGGCGAATAGCTGATAAGTAAGCAAAAATGCGTTAGTTTGTCCTACTGACAGGACAATGGTAATCGCCATGCAAGACCTCAACGATCTCTTCTACTTCGCCCGGGTGGTCGAAGCCGGTGGTTTTGCCGCCGCCGGACGCTTGCTGGGGATCCCCAAATCGCGGCTGTCGCGACGTATCGCTGAACTGGAAGAACGCCTGGGCACGCGCCTGCTGCAGCGCACCACCCGCCAACTCAAGTTGACGGCGGTGGGCGAGCGCTACCTGCGCCACTGCCAGGCCATGCTGCTGGAAGCGGAGATGGCCGACGAGGCGGTTGCCAGCATGACCAGCGAACCCCGAGGCCGCCTGCGGGTGTCGTGCCCGGTGGGTTTGGCGCACTCCCTTTTGCCGCAGGTGATCAGCGAATTTCTTCAGCAGTATCCGCAGGTGCAACTGGACATGGTCCTGCTCAATCGCCGGGTTGACCTGATCACCGAAGGCATTGACGTGGCCCTGCGTGTCCGCGATCTGGGAGATGAAGACCCGGCCCTGGTCACCCGCCGCCTGCGCCAGGCGCAGATGTACCTGGTGGCAGCGCCGGCGTTTGCCGCTCGCCATGCCCCGCTGACACCCGAAGACCTCAGCGGCCTGCCGATGCTCGGTGCCGTGGACGCCGACCGCCTGGTCCATCTGCGCCTGCTCGACAGCCGTGGTCACAAGCACGAACTGGCCATGGAGGCACGCCTGGCCATTGATGATTTTCTCGTGCGCAAAGCGGCAGCGGTGGATGGCCTGGGCTTTACCGCCCTGCCGATCATGCATTGCGAGCAAGAGCTGGCGCGTGGCGAACTGGTGCGGCTGCTGCCAGACTGGTCGCTGCCCGGAGGCTATCTGCAAGCGGTCTACCCTCACCGGCGCGGCCTGCTACCCGCTGTGCGGGTGTGGATCGACCATCTGGTCGCGTCGTTTGCCGACTGTGGGGAACGTTATGTTTAAGGGCACAATGAGTGAAGCGCAGGTAGCGGACTTTTGCCTGAGCCTGCCCGGTGCGCGGGAAGACTACAAATGGGGCGGTGTGCGGGTGTTTTCGATCGCCGGCAACAAAATGTTCGCGGTACTGGACCTGGCCGGTGCCGGCTTGTCATTCAAAGTCGACCGTGACCTGTTCCTTGGCTATGCCGACCGCCCCGGCGTGCGCCCGGCGCCCTACCTGGCGCGGGCTCACTGGATCAGTATGACACCACCCTACCCGATGGGCCGCGAGGAACTCTGCGACCTCCTGCAGCGCTCCCACCAACTGGTGGTCAGGCGCCTGCCAAAGCGCCTGCAGCCGGGCCTGCTTATCTGAGCAGCGGCGCCAGGGCGCTGCCCAGCCAACGGCCACCGAGCACCAGATGGTCAATCCAGAACACCTGATGCAGGGCGACAATGGCCCAGAAACTCAGCTGAAACGACAGTTTGCGGGTTTTATGCCGAAAGGCCTGTTGGGCCAACAGTGCCCCGGGCCAGCCACCGCACAACTCGCTGGCGTGCAGCACCTTTTCCGGGGTGCGCCAGCCCTGGCTGCGTGCCTGCTGCTTGTCACGCCAATACAGGGCAAAACTCACCAGGCTGGCCAGCGGATAAGCCACTGCGGGCAGCCAGGACTGCCCACTTAGCAGCATCTGCAACGCACCGCCCAGCGGCAACAGGCACAGACCGACGAAGACCAACAGCTTGCTACGCGGGTGCTGGACAGCACCGTTGGCGGTACTGGCGCGTCGAGAAGACGGTTGTGAGCGGCTCATCGACTCAACCTTGCGCCGTCGCCCAGTCAACCCAACCGAACTGCCAGGTCGCCAGGATGATCAGACCGAAGACAATCCGGTACCAGGCGAACATGGCATAGCTGTGGTTGGCGATGAAACGCAGCAACCCGCGTACAGCGATCATGGCAAAGATGAACGACACCACAAAGCCAATGGCGAATACCGGAAAATCGCCAGGCTGGAACAGCTCACGGTACTTATAGCCCGAATACACCGCTGCACCGACCATGGTAGGCATGGCCAGGAAGAACGAGAATTCGGTGGCGGCTTTGCGTGACAAACCGAACAGCAGGCCGCCAATGATCGTCGAGCCGGAACGCGAAGTCCCCGGGATCATCGCCAGGCACTGGACAAAACCGATCTTCAAGGCATCGGACCAACGCATATCATCGACCTGATCGACCTTGATCACATGTTGACGACGCTCGGCCCAGAGCATAATCACCCCCCCTACTACCAAGGCAGCCGCCACGGTGATGGGGTTGAACAGGAAGGCGTGGATCAGGTCGGCAAACAGCACGCCCAAGACCACCGCCGGCATGAAAGCAATCAGCAGGTTGACGGTGAAACGTTGTGCCTGCTGCTCCTTGGGCAAGCCCAACACTACGTCGAAGATCTTGCGGCGAAACTCCCAGACCACGGCCAGGATCGCCCCCAACTGAATGATGATGTTGAAGGCCATCGCCCGCTCACCACCGAAATTGATCAGGTCCGCGACAACGATCTGGTGGCCGGTGCTAGAAATCGGCAAGAACTCGGTCAAGCCTTCGACGATACCCAAAATGACGGCCTGCAGGCCAGTCCAAAGATCCATTATTCCCCCACGAAGCGATGCCGACGGCATGCCCCCGTTGTAGTTTCCATAAGCCAAAGCCGATTTGAATGCCCGGTCGTTCAACAGCGAAAGTTGGTCGCAAAGTCGACGGAAAAGTTCACTCACCCTCAGGTTTGTCCCGACCGGGCCGAAATCCTATCAGACCTCTTGTATAAACGCTGCTGCTCGGCACTACACACCTTGGCGGATCAGGCACTTAGTCCTTGGTCGAGTAGGTGGTTGGAAAAAAGCATGCTGGGATGCGCAGGACAATAAAAAGAATCCGGGGTGACTGTTCCATGAAGACTCTACGAAATATGTCGATCAGCCGCCGCTTGTGGCTGATTCTGGTAGTGGCAGTGGTGATGTTACTGACCTTGGGCTTGCTGATGCTCAGGCAGATCCACGGCGACCTGTATCAGGCCAAGGCCGAAAAGACTCAACATGTGGTAGAAACCGCCGCCGGCGTACTGGCCTACTATCAGGGCCTGGAAGCAGCTGGCACCCTGAGCCGCGAAGCGGCCCAGCAACAAGCCTTGAGCACTGTGCGCGGCTTGCGCTACGACCAGAACGACTACTTCTGGATAAACGACCTGGGGCCGAAGATGATCATGCATCCGACCAACCCCAAACTCGATGGCCAGGACCTCTCTGCGATTCGTGACCCGGACGGCTTTGCCTTGTTCAACGAAATGGCCGCGCTGGCCAAAGCCCGGGGGGCTGGCAGCATCGACTATCGCTGGCCCAAACCCGGTGCCAGCGAGCCGGTCGAGAAAACCTCCTACATCCAGTTGTTCAAGCCTTGGGGCTGGGTGATTGGCTCGGGGATCTATATCGATGACATGCAGAGCGAATTCATGCGCCAGTTGCGCGACGCCTCGCTGTTGGGGCTTGGCATTGCCCTGGTCATGACCCTGCTGGTGGTACTGATTGCCCGCAGCATCGCTCGTCCCTTGCAGGAGGCGGTGGACGCCATGGCCATGATCGCCAGCGGCGAGAGCGACCTGACCCGTCGCCTGGACACCCATGGCCGCGATGAAGTGACCCAGCTGGGCGAATATTTCAACCGTTTTACCGGCAAGTTGCAGGGAGTGATCGGCCAACTGCAGGGCGCAGCGCATGCCCTGGGGCAATCAGCTGTAGACGTCGGCAGCAACGCCAACCAGGCTCAACAACACAGCGAACAGCAGTCCGCGCAGATGGAGCAAGTGGCCACCGCGATCAATGAAGTGACCTATGCCGTGCAGGATGTCGCCAGGAACGCCGAACAGGCCGCCAGCGAAATGCGCGACGCCCAGCACCGCGCCGAACAGGGCCAGCAAAGTATCCATGGCAGCTTGCAGCAGATCGATCAGTTGTCAGGCACCATCGATGAAGCGGTCAGGGTGATCCAGACCCTGGCCAGCCAAAGCACACGGATCGGCAGCGTTCTGGAAGTGATTCGTTCGATTGCCGAACAGACCAATTTGCTGGCCCTGAACGCTGCCATCGAGGCAGCCCGGGCCGGCGAACAAGGCCGTGGCTTTGCCGTGGTGGCCGATGAAGTACGCCTGTTGGCCCAGCGCACCCAGCAATCGACAGCCGAAATCCAGAGCATGATCGAGCATTTTCAGGGTCAGTCGGAGGCTGCGGTCAAGGCTATCGACGCCAGCAGCGCAGCATCGCGCCAGACCATCGAACAGGCCAACGAGGCGGGTGTCAGTCTGGACGCTATCAGTCACGCTCTGCACAACCTCACCGCCCTCAACGCCTCGATTGCCAGTGCGACCCTGCAACAGTCCCATGTGGTCGAAGAGATCAACCGCAACGTCACTGAAACTGCTGACCTTTCCCGCCAGACTGCCACAGCGGCGCAGCAGTCGAGCAGTGCCGGGGTGGCACTGAACCAGTTGCGTGAGCAGCTGGACCGATTGTTGGGGCAGTTTCGGGTGTAATGCAACACCGGTGTGCGGGCTTGCCCGGCGATTGCAGGTTGTCAGTCACACCGCATCGCGGGGCAAGCCCGCTCTCACAGCCAGGATTGTGATATCTGCCATGCCACAAGGTACAATCCCCGCCCTCCTCCCGAACCTGCCAAGGAGCGCCGATGTCCGGCCTCGAACTGTTCGCCGCCGTGCTCGGCGTTATCGCCGTGTGGCTCACCACCAAACAGAACCCCTGGTGCTGGCCGATAGGCCTGGTGATGGTGCTGCTGTACAGCTGGATTTTCTTTGAAGTGCGCCTGTACTCGGACATGCTCCTGCAACTGGTCTATGCCGTGCTGCAGCTTTATGGCTGGTGGCAATGGACGCGCCCGGACAGCCAGCGCGAAGCCCTTCAGGTAACCCATCTGGATACCCAGGCGCTGCTGTTCGGCCTCGGCCTGGGTCTGCTGGGCAGTCTGGCCTTAGGTGCGGCCATGGCCAGCTGGACCGATGCCGCACAACCCTGGCTGGATGCGGCGTTGACCGCCTTCAGCCTGGTGGCGCAGCTATGGATGGCACAGAAGCGCGTGCAGTGCTGGCCACTATGGATCGTGCTGGATGTGATCTTCGTTGGCCTGTTCCTCTACAAAGCGCTCTACCTGACGGCGGCTCTCTATGCCCTGTTCACGTTGATCGCCGTGCAGGGCTGGCGTGAGTGGCGCCGCGATCCGGCGTTGGTCAACGCATGAAGGTCCTGGTCCTGAGCGGTCCCGAGTCCAGTGGCAAGAGCTGGTTGAGCGGCGAAATCCAGGCCCACTTCGGTGGGGAGCTGGTCAGTGAGTATGTGCGTCACTTTATCGACGAACATCGCCGCGACACCTGTTATGCCGATATTCCGGCAATCGCTCGCGGCCAGTTGGCCTGGGAAGACGCCGCCCGTGCCCGCCAGCCCGAACTGCTGATCCTCGACACGCACCTGTTGAGCAACCTCCTCTGGAGCCGGGTGCTGTTCGATGATTGCCCGGCCTGGATTGAACAGGCGCTGCTCTCGCGTAGCTACGACTTGCACCTGCTGCTTGATCCCGCAGGCGTGAGTTGGGTCGGCGATGGTCAGCGCTGCCAACCGGCCCTGGAACAACGTCAGGCGTTTTTTGCTGACAGCCTCGATTGGCTACAGCGCAATCACCAGCCTGTCCAGGTCATTGGCGGTGACTGGGCCCGGCGCAGCGCGGCAGCCCTGAATGCCGTACAGCAATTACTGGATGGCAAATCCCCGGCATGCGCCACCGAGTGTTAGACCGCTGATACACCCCACAGGGTCAAATACCCCGTATTTGCGTGACACTCCCCAGAACCGGTGCGGTTGTTAATCCGGTGATACACCCCCTGAAAAACGCTTCAGGCGCAGCCTGCGGCCTGCCAAGCGACTATTTGGCACGCCTGTGTCTCATGATTGATACAACAAAATCCCGGCGCGCGCCGATTACGTCCTCAACCTGTTGATTCTGAACCAGTAACAAAAATCGGCACATCTTCTGCTGCCTCCCTTGCAACGCTGAAAAGGGCCAGCACACAGAAGAAGGAATTGCCGCCGTGGAGAAATTTGATAAAGGCATTTATCGCATCCTGCTGGTCGGATGTGCATTGGGATCGAGCTTCATATTGCCTGCCCAGGCTGAAAACGGCATCGTCGTCATCACCCGCGATGTGCAACCGCGTATGGCAACGCGTGCCCCCCTCGTTCCCGATCCAAGCCCGGTCACTGTCAATACCAACCCGTCCGCGCAGATCCTCAAGCAAACAAACGAGTTGAGCGATGGTGACTTTGCCAACATCAGCAGCGGTGCAGGCATTAGCGCCCTGGTCACCCAACAGACCAACAATCTGGGCGGCAATATCAGCAACCAGACGCAATTGCCCAACCTCGCCGGTGGACGCTCCACAGGCTCCGGCAACGGCATCTCCAACATGGTCAATTCTAGCGTCCAGAAGGGCCTGGCTCCCCTGCAGATCCTGACGGGAGGCAAGTGAGATGAGGCACACGCTGCTGATTCTGGCCGCCCTTTGCAGTGCACCGGCCTTCGCCCAGTCCCCCGTGGTCAATAACGCCAACATCGACAGTTCCGGCAAGCAGTACCAAGGCAACCTCACTGTCAACCAGGCTGCCGGCGATCTACAGCAGCAAGCCAACGTACGGGCTTTCGCCATTGGCCATAGCGCCAGCGCGACCACCGAGATTCGCCAGCGGCTGCGCACTGTTGTCGACCCCAACATCGATGCCCGGTCCAGCATCCAGGGCGACGCCTTCAGCAACGGCAACGGCGCGCTGGGCGTCAACCAGAGCAGCGGCGCCAGCAACCAGCAAGCCAACGCACTACGTATCAGCCTCAGTACTCAACCGCAAAGTATCGACGACAGCGTCCTCATGCAACAGAACGTGACGCTGTTCAACGGCTCCGATCCAACTGACTCTGCACCCGGCCATCGCCAGGTCACTACCAGTGACCAGGCATTCACCGGTAGCCGCGGGGTGATTCAGTTGAATCAGAGCGCCGGGGTGGGAAACCGAATGGCCAACACCCTGAGCGTCCGGGTCGCGGATTGACCCAAAAAGGTAAGAACAACACTTAACCTAAAATAAAGTACGGAGAATCACCATGAAACCCTCGATGGCACTAAAGCCTCTGGTTTTCGCAATTGCTGCGGTCATGGCTGTTGCTGTACAAGCTGAACAGAACGATCGGCGTGGTAATGGCCATCATCACGGCCACCACAACCCTCCTCCAAAAGCGTTCTATGTCGACGCCACTGCCAATGCGTACGATAGGCAGAGCAGTTACGATAACAAGATCGTCAACAAGGGCACTATCAACGAAGCCGAGATGAGCGAATCCGCAGAGGGCACCAGCGGCAACGTCGGCGTCAACGTGGCGGCAGGCGCCGGCAACCAACAAGACAACGCGGCCGCCATCGCAAACGCTGGCGCCGACTCCAGTGCCATCGATAACAGCTTCGTCTTTGGCTATTCCGAAGCCACCGCCAGAGTCAGGCAACACAGCAACAACAACAAGGTCTACAACCACGGCGCCACGAACTCTGCGGTGATGAGTGGGTCGGGCAATGGTGGTAGCGGCAACATGGGCATCAACATTGCTGGCGGCGACCTTAACCAGCAGAAAAACACCATGGCAATTGCCAACACCAATGCCCCGCTCGGTAACGCAACCGCCACCGCGTCCGCCAACCAAACCGGTCCTGGCCTGGTGGTGATCAACGACGCTGATCGGACCTACCGCGTGGATACCCTGACGTTTACCAAAACGGCCAGTGGCAAGTCCTCGTACGAGAAATCTTTCGAAGCAAGCGGCAAGGAGAGCTCATCGTCGCAGTTTGAAGTCAAAGGCAAAAACCAATGGAGCGTTGAAGGCAGCAAACACTTTGATGCCAGCGGCTCCAAGAAGCATGAAGCAAGTGGATCTTCCGAAGCTCATCTGCTCGCTTCCTTGCACGTGGATGCGGATGCCAGCAAGACCGTTTCTTGGGATTACGGCCGTCGCCACGACGGCAGTATCACCAAGTCTGTAGAAGCCGAGCTCAACGCAAATCTTGACGTTGATGTCGAAAAAAGCTGGGAGAAAAAGTCCGAATCTTCGTTCGAAAAAGAGTTCAACTCCTCGTTTGATAAGTCGTACAAGTCCTCGTTCGAAAAATCGGGCAGCAAATCGTCCGAGTCTGAGTACGAGAAAGAGAAGAAGTTCGCTGAAAGCAGCTCTTATGACTTGCGCAACACCTACTCCTACCAAGTGCTGACCCCAACTGGCTGGGCAAACCCTGTGACCAACACTGCAACCCTGAGTGGTTCGGTAAATGGTGGCAGCGGCAACCTCGGCGTCAACGTGGCTGCCGGTGTAGGCAACCAGCAAAGCAACTCGCTGGCCATTTCCAACCAATCGTTCTGATTGTTGTGGCCTGGAGGCCCCCTTCGGGGGGCCTTTTTTCAAAAGAACCAGGGGGGCGTCCGATCATGCGCATTATTGCCTTGGCATTTTTGCTTTGCCTGACCAGCCAGAGCGAAGCGGCCCAGATGCCACTTGCCGTGTTGCCGGGTGGTGCGGTGATTTACAAGCCCATCCAGAGCGTACGCGAGCGCAAATTCGCCGACCTGGTGCAGCAGAAAACCGACTTCAGTTGCGGCGCTGCGGCGCTGGCGACCATATTGCGCCAGGCCTACTGGCTGGACGTAAATGAAGAACAGATCATTGAAGGCATGCTGGCGAACTCTGATCAGGATCTTGTCCGGGTTCAGGGCTTCTCCATGCTCGATATGAAGCGTTATGTGGAAAGCCTGGGCATGCGTGCCCGTGGTTACCGGGTAGCACCCGACACCTTGACCAATATCCGCATTCCGGTGGTGGTATTAATGGATGTGCGTGGCTACAAACATTTTGTGGTCATGCAAAAAGTCGACAAAGGCTGGGTGTATATCGGTGATCCGGTGCTCGGCCATAAACGCTACTCGATCGACGACTTTGTAAAAGGCTGGAACGGCATCATCTTCGCCGTCATCGGCAAGGGTTACGACAAAACCAATGCCTTGCTCGACCCTCCTATGCCGCTGACAGCCAAGAACCGCGTGAATACCTTCAGCCCGGTGCGGGACGCAGAGTTGATGGACTTCGGATTCATCCAAAGCGACTTCTTCTAACTGACTCTTCTAATGATAAGGGAGCACGACGCTCCGGGAGCATGCAATGAAGACTCCACTGTGGCTAGTCGTAGTGTGCCTGGCCGCCAGCCTGCCGACCCAGGCACAGACATTCAAACCCATCGAACTCAAGGATCAGGAACTGGCGAACCTGCGAGGCCGCTATGTCATGCCGGGGCGGATCATCAGCTTCGGCATCGTCATGAGCAGCACTTGGCAAAATGCCAAAGGTGAAGTGATCGGGGCAACTTCCTCGATGCAAATTCAACAATCGACCATCAAGCCACAGTTCTATGTGTCGATGATCGACGCCAAAGGCGGTGACTCAGCGCGCCCGCAAAACACCGGCACCGGCACCGGCACCGTCACAGGCGGCAGCGGCCTCAACAGTACCCAAGGCGTCACGCAAGTCGTGCGTGCTGCCGGCGACAACAACACCGCCTATAACAAGGTTGATATCAACGTCACAAAGGCTAACCAGGCGCCAGCCACGCAACAGCAGGGCCAGGCACTGGCCGCAGGCTCGACACTGGTCGGCTCCAATGGTGCGGGCTCGATGCGTGTTACCTCGACCGGTAACGGTGTGCAATTGAACATCATGGCCAACAACAACCAGGGCAGTACCGTGCAACGCATCGCCCAGGGTGGACTGATGCAGAACACGACGTTGCTTGGCGGTGGCAACCAGGTCAGAAACTTCACCTCCCTCAATGTCGTGCTGCGTGACAACGTGCCGACAGCCGGGTCGCTGAACGGCAGCCTGGACCAGCTCAAAGGAATTCGCACTCTCGGATTCTGATCTACGCTCAGTCTCATCACATGTAGTCAGAAGGGACGGCTAACCCATGCACCGATCGTTAACGTTCAGAGCTATCGTCTGTTTGAGTAGCCTGACCCCGGCGACATTGCTCTACGCAGCGTCGGACCCTCAGGTCGAAGCACTAAAACAAGAACTCATGGAGTTGAAACAACGTTACGAAGCACAACAGAACGCGCTGATGGTACTTGAGCAGCGCGTTCGCCAGGTCGAAGCGACACCTGCAACACCGGCTCCCAAACGCCTGACCAAATCCCCCGCCGAAACGGTCAGGGGTGGCCAGTCGGTGGCCGCAGGTGCGCCGGGAACCACAGGCAGCTCATACGGCCAATCGCTCAAGGAGGACTCAGAACCTGCGCAAAGCGTTTCCAACCTGTATGACGAAGCCAGCGGCTTCTTCGGAGGCGGCAAGTTCAGCGTCGAAACCGGCCTGACCTACACGCACTATGATACCCGTGCCTTGGTGCTCAACGGCTTCCTGGCCCTGGATTCGATTTTCCTCGGTAATATCAACCTCGACCGAATCAAGGCGGATAACTGGACCCTGGACCTGACAGCCCGCTACAACCTGGACCAACGCTGGCAGTTCGACATCAACGTCCCAGTGGTCTACCGTGAATCCACGTACTCCTCTGGCGGCGCAGGTGGCGCCGGTCCGGCCACCTCCGACGCAACCGTCACCCGCGACCCGACCATCGGTGATATCAACGTCGGGGTTGCCTACAAATTCCTCGATGAATCGGAGAACCTGCCTGACGCGGTCTTCACCCTGCGGGTCAAGGCCCCGACCGGTGAAGATCCCTATGGCATCAAACTGGTCAATGACCCGAATAACGACAACTTGTCGGTACCTGAAGAACTGCCTACCGGCAATGGGGTCTGGGCGATCACTCCGGGTATCTCGCTGGTCAAGACCTATGACCCTGCCGTGCTCTTCGGCAGCCTGTCGTATACCTACAATATGGAAGATTCGTTCAGCGACATCAGCCCCACGGCCAACAGCAAAGTTCCGGGTGACGTCAAGCTCGGCAACTCCTGGCAGATCGGTGCCGGTATTGCATTTGCCTTGAACGAGAAAATGAGTATGTCGTTTTCGTTCACCGACCAGTTTGCCGACAAAAGCAAGATCAAGCCCGACGGTGGCGACTGGCAATCGATTTCCAGCAGCGACTACAATTCGGCAAACTTCAACATCGGCATGACCCTTGCTGCCACCGACAACCTGACAATCGTCCCGAACCTTGCCATTGGCCTGACCGACGACTCGCCAGACTTCTCCTTCAGCCTGAAGTTTCCGTACTACTTCTAATGCTGGCGCCCATGAAAAAGCCCGCTTCGGCGGGCTTCATGCGCTGTGGAACGGCGCTGCTCAGCGAATCTGATGTTTATGCAACAACCGGTAGAAGGTGGGCCGGGAAACCCCGAGTACCTTGGCGGCAATACTCAGGTTGTCGCTGTGCCGGTTGAGCACATCGCATAACGCCTGGTGCTCGGCCCGATGTTTGTAATCTTCAAGGGTCCCCATGCTCGGGGCGAAAGCATCCTGGCTGAGCAACCCCAGATCCGGAGCCTCGATCTGCCGGCCTTCGGCCAACACCAGGCCACGCCTGACCCGGTTGGCCAGCTCGCGTACATTGCCTGGCCAGTCGTGCTTGCCCATCGCCACCAAGGCGTCCTCGCTGAAACTGCGTGGGCGCCGCCCGGTTTCCAGGCTGTAGAAATGGGCAAAGTGGTTGGCCAGCATCGACAGGTCGCCATGCCGGTCACGCAATGGCGCAGTGACCACTTGCAGGACATTGAGCCGGTAATACAGGTCCTCACGAAAGCGCCCGCGGGCGATGGCGTTTTCCAGGTCAACGTGGGTTGCCGCCAGAACACGCACATCGACGTCAATCGGCTGGCCACCACCGACCCGCTCAATGTGCTTTTCCTGGAGGAATCGCAGCAGGTTGGCCTGCAACTCCAGTGGCAGGTCACCAATCTCGTCGAGAAACAGAGTGCCGCCGTTGGCAGCCTCGATGCGGCCTATTTTGCGCTGGTGCGCTCCGGTAAACGCGCCCTTTTCGTGACCGAACAGTTCGGACTGTATCAGGTGCTCCGGAATGGCCCCACAGTTGATCGGCACAAAGGGCTTGTCATGGCGCTGCGACTGACGGTGCAGGGTTCGTGCCACCAGCTCTTTGCCTGTGCCACTCTCGCCACGAATCAGCACCGGCGACTCGGTGGGCGCCAGTTTGCTGAGCAATTTGCGCAACTCGCGAATCGGCCGGCTGTCACCCAGCAATTCGTGCTCACGCTCATCGGCATGTACGTTGCCCTTGCCACGCAGGCGCGCCATGCCGAAGGCGCGGCCAATAGTGACCTGCACCCGCGAGACATCGAACGGCAGGGTATGGAAATCGAAGAACCATTCGCAGACAAAGTCACCGACATTCTGCATGCGCAGCTCTTCGGCGCTGAGCACCGCAATCCATTCGGTATTGCTGCGGCTGATGAGGTCTTTCACCGCATCCGGGCGCTGCAGGTGCATGGCCTGCAGGCGAAGCAGGCCGACATCACAAGGATGTTCCGGGGCCGAAGACAAAGTACAACTGTGAACATCCCAGCCGACATTGCGCAGGCCCGGCAACAAACGGTGACAATCATCGCAAGGATCGACGATCAGCAGGCGGCGGTTGGATGCAGGTTCAAGCATGACCTTTCCTTGGCGCCAATTGTTGGAAATTTATGTAGAAACAGCAAGTTGGCGGGCCCGTCTGTAACAGTAGCAACGATGCGTCAAACGCCCACTACCGTTTGTCCGCAAAGTATCAAGACTCGGGCTCGCCGGGGGAATTTCCTTGAACTTTCAGCGTCTCACGCGCAGTTGCCAGCGCTTTTTTTGCACTCAATCAAAAAAATTTCAAGATGCTTGTGACTCAACCCTGTACTGCGTGCATCAGTACAAGTAACTCACCGCTGATGCGGTTGTTTATTAATTTGTTTGGGCCCACAGAGAGACCGAACCCATGAACGCCCCGCTCCGTGTCAACGAAGCACTGCTGATTGCCGACCACGCCTTCGAACCCTTCCAGTGTGTTGCTTGGGATTCGCCTAACGGTACAGGTGAACTGAGCCTGGCAGTGATCGACCGGACCAGCACCCGCATTGGTGGCAAGCAGGTGCCAAGCAGCACCTACTCCGACCCCGACCAACTGGCCAGCTTGATTGAAGAGATGCGCGCCGAGTTGCAAAAACAAGGTTGCCACCTGCAACCCTGGTCGATGCCAAAGTAAGTATCGCCAGTACCAGCTTACTATGATGGCCGCGCATCTTCGTGATGCGCGGCAAGCAAGTTGGTTTTTTCAAAAGTTATACTGCGGCACTAAGTCGCAGCGACACTTTCATACAGTTTCTGCACGCACCTTATTTACCCAACACCTTGAAACTTTCAATCGACCGGTAGTCGGCCTGTAACTGCTGCGCCAATAAACGTGCACGTCCCAAACGCACTGGCGAACGCTCGATATCCACTAGCAGGCTCGGGCACGGCAGCGGTTGCAGCGGCTCCCAGGCGTGGAGCCGGCCATCGGTCAGCACCAGGCAGCGCTGCTGTTCATGCGGATACTGACGCTGGCGCGCCTGCAGCCAGTGCCGCGCCTGCTCCAGCGCAGCCAGCAATGGCGTCCCGCCACCTGCACCGAGACTGTCGAGCCAAGGCCGCAAAGCTGCGGAGGCTTTAAGGCCATGACGCTGCCAGCGCGGCACATGGCCACTGGCGGTGAGCAGGGTCAGGCGCGCACGTTGCCGGTAAGCCTGATCGAAAACCTCGGCCAGCAAGCCCTTGGCCTGGCTCAAGGCCTGATAACGCCGGGTCGAGGCCGAAGCGTCGACAATCACCAGCCACAGTTCATGAGCGCTGGCTGTGCGTTGCTGCCAGCACAGGTCACGGCGTTGACGGGGACGGCCCTTGAGCAAGGTAGCCGACCAGGCCACGGCTGTGCCCTGTGCTGTCTCGCGGACACGCCCGCGCGCTCCTTGCTTGATCGCACCAGGCCCGGGGCTGGCATCCGCCGTCCGGGGGCGACGGATGCTCAGGGCTTTTTTGCCCAGTTCGGCACCTCGCGGCGGGCACCGGTCGCTGTCGCTTGCGGCGGCATTTCGCCCCAGGCGCCCTGCCCTTGCTGGGTACTTGCGCCATGGCCAGCTTGAGGTTCCGGCGCAGGGCTGTGCACAGGCGGTTGTGGCAGCTCGCGACGCCGATGACGCAAGGCAAACTCGGCTACTGCCTCTATATCATCAGCGTCGATCTGCCCGGCACCGCGCCAGGCGGCATGAGCGCGGGCGGCGCGCAGCCACACCAGGTCGGCGCGCAAGCCATCGACCCCGGCAGCAAAGCAGCGCTCGGTGATCTGCGCCAGGGCCTGATCGTCCAGGGCAATCCGCGTCAACTGTTCACGGGCAGCCTGACAACGGGCACGTAATTGTGCTTGCGCCTCGGCCCACTGCAGGCAAAAAGCCTCAGGGTCGGCGTCGAAGTCCAGGCGCCGACGGATAATCTGCCCACGGGCTTCGGGCGCCGGTTGGCCGTCGAGGGCGACGTTCAGACCAAAGCGATCAAGCAGCTGCGGACGCAGTTCGCCCTCTTCCGGGTTCATGGTGCCAATCAGCACGAACCGTGCACTGTGGCGGTGGGAAATGCCATCGCGCTCGACCCGGTTGGTACCGCTGGCGGCGACGTCGAGCAGCAAGTCGACCAGATGATCGGCCAGCAGGTTGACCTCGTCGACATAAAGAACACCACCGTCGGCTTTGGCCAGTACGCCTGGAGAAAACTGCGCCTTGCCCTGGGCCAGCGCCGCGTCCAGGTCAAGCGTACCGATCAGGCGCTCTTCACTGGCGCCCAAAGGCAGGGTCACGAACGGCCCCTCACCGAGCAGATCGGCCAGGCCCCGGGCCAAGGTACTCTTGGCCATACCGCGTGGGCCTTCGATCAATACGCCACCGATTTTCGGATCGATAGCGGTCAGGCACAGAGCAAGCTTCAACGCTTCGGCGCCGACCACCGCAGATAGAGGAAAATGTGCAGGTTCAGTCATCTCAAGTCTCTTCTTCACCGTCCAGCAGTTGCTCTTCGAGGGCCTCGCGGTAGTCCCCCGGTTGCTCCCACAGGCCGCGCTGCTGGGCTTCGAGCAGGCGCTCGGTGATGTCGCGCAGGGCCTGGGGGTTGTGCTGACGGATAAAGTCGCGGGTCGCGCCGTCAAGCACATAGGCCTCGGCCAGCGACTGGTAATGGTGGTCGTCTATCAGGTGCGTGGTGGCATCGAAGGCGAACAGGTTATCGACGGTGGCCGCCAGCTCGAAGGCACCTTTGTAGCCGTGACGCTTGACCCCGTCTATCCATTTCGGATTGAGCGCACGGGCGCGGATTACCCGGTTGAGCTCTTCTTTCAAGGTGCGGATGCGCGGGCGGTCCGGTTGACTGTGGTCACCGTGGTAACTGGCCACCCGGTTGCCAGCCAGGCTTTCCACCGCCGCCAGCATGCCGCCCTGGAACTGGTAGTAGTCGTTGGAATCGAGCAGGTCATGCTCGTGATTGTCCTGGTTGTGAATCACTGCCTGGACCTGGCTCAAGCGCCGGGCAAAATCGGCCCGCGCCGGTGTCCCCTCGTCCGCGGCGCCGTACGCATAGCCACCGTGATTGAGGTAGACCTCAGCGAGGTCCTTGCGCTCATGCCACAAGTGCCCGTCGATGGCGTTCTGCACGCCGGCGCCATAGGCCCCGGGCTTGGCGCCGAAAATCCGCCAGCCCGCCTGACGCGCAGCCTGCTCCTCGTTCATGCCCTGGCGCTCGAATTCGGCACGCTCGCTGCGCACCCTGGCGGCGAGCGGGTTGAGGTCATCAGGTTCGTCCAGCGCCGCCACCGCCTGCACCGCCGCATCGAACAGCTTGATGAGGTTACCGAAGGCATCGCGGAAAAATCCCGACACCCGCAGCGTCACATCCACCCGGGGCCGGTCCAGCAGGCTCAACGGCAGGATTTCGAAGTCGTCGACTCGCTGGCTGCCGCTGGCCCATACCGGGCGCACGCCGAGCAGAGCCATGGCCTGGGCGATATCATCGCCGCCGGTACGCATGGTCGCTGTGCCCCACACCGAAAGGCCGAGCTGGCGCAAGTGATCGCCGTGGTCCTGCAGGTGGCGCTCAAGGATCAGGTTGGCCGAGGCAAAACCAATACGCCACGCCGTGGTAGTCGGCAGGTTGCGCACATCGACAGTATAGAAGTTACGCCCGGTCGGCAGCACATCGAGGCGCCCGCGACTGGGGGCGCCACTGGGGCCGGCCGGAACGAAGCGGCCTTGCAGGGCTGCCAGCAGCCCTTGCAGTTCAGCCGGGCCACAGGCATCCAATTGCGGTGCGATGGTTTGTTGCAGCGCCTCAAGTACGGCCCGCACGTCTGACCACTGCGGCTCCTGCGGCACTTGAGCGGTACCAGCCAAAGTGTGTGCAATGTAATGACCGGCGAGCATTTCCAGGCGTTCACGGGTATCCCCCGCAGTACGCCACAGCGCCAGATCCTGCGCCTGCAACAACGTCGGACGCGGACCATTCCAGGGCTCGCCGAGGTCGCAATCGAGTGGATCGAACCCCAGCGCCAGCGCTCTGGCCAAGGCCCGCAGCAAACTGGCATTGGCGCCTCGGCCATCGCCACGTTCGACCCGCAACAGCGCCAGCAAGGTATCGATGCGCAAGCGTCCGCTTGGCGACTCGCCAAATACATGCAGGCCATCGCGGATCTGCGACTCCTTGAGGTCGCACAAGTAGGTGTCCAGACGCGGCAGCCACACGGCAGCGTCGTCCAGCGCGCCTTCAAGCTGCAGCTCGCGGTCAATATGGTTATCGCGCACCAGCTCGAGAATATCCCGTTGCAACTCACGGGCTCGACGTGGATCGAGCAGTTGTGCTTCGTAATATTCGTCAGCCAGGGCCTCAAGGTGACGCAGTGGCCCGTAGGTTTCAGCGCGGGTCAACGGCGGCATCAGGTGATCGATAATCACCGCCTGGGTGCGGCGCTTGGCCTGAGCGCCCTCACCCGGGTCATTGACGATGAACGGATAGATGTTGGGCAGCGGCCCGAGCAACGCGTCCGGCCAGCAACTGGCAGACAAGCCCACGCCCTTGCCCGGCAGCCATTCCAGGTTGCCGTGCTTGCCGACATGGATCAACGCGTCGGCGGCAAAGCCGTGGCGCAGCCAGAAATAGAACGCCAGGTAGCCGTGCGGCGGCACCAGGTCGGGATCGTGGTACACCGCGCTCTGATCCAGTTGATAGCCACGCGCCGGCTGGATGCCGACGAAGGTCAGGCCAAAGCGCAGACCCGCGACCATCATCCGCCCGCTGCGAAACATCGGGTCCTGCTCCGGTTCGCCCCAGCGCTCGCGCACAGCGTCCTGATTGGCTTGGGGCAAGGCGGCAAAGGCGGCACGATAGTCTTGCAACGCCATGCTTTGCAGGCAGGGGCGCTGATCCAGGCTGTCCAGATCATTGCTGACGCCGCCGAGCAGCGCCTGGATCAGCGCCGTGCCGCTGTCGGGCAAGGCGCTCAGCGGATAGCCTTGCGCCTGCAGGGCGCGCAGGATGTTCAAGGCTGCCGCTGGCGTGTCCAGACCGACACCGTTGCCGATGCGTCCATCACGGGTCGGGTAGTTGGCCAGGATCAGGGCGACGCGCTTGTCCTGGTTGGGCAGCTGCGCCAGTGCGCACCAGCGCCGGGCCAGTTCAGCGACAAAGTCCATGCGTTCGGCGTGCGGGCGATAACAGACCACATCCGACTGGCTGCGCTCGCTGCGCCAGGCCAGGTCCTTGAAGCTGACCGGCCGGGTAATGATGCGCCCGTCCAGCTCCGGCAAGACAATATGCATGGCCAGGTCGCGGGCGCCCAGGCCTTGTTCGCTGGTTTCCCAGCCTGGCTGATTGTCCTGGGCGCAGATTGCCTGCAGCACCGGAATATCCCGGCGAAACGGCCGCAAGTGCGGTTGTTCGGGACTGGACTGGGCAAAACCGGTGGTATTGATGATCAATGCGGCGTCGACCTGATCGAGCCAGTCTTCGACCTGGCTCAGGCAGCCGGCCTCTTTAAGGCTGGCCACCGCAATCGGCAAAGGATTGAGCCCAGCCAGTTGCAAGCGCTCGCAGAAGGTATCGATAAAGGCAGTGTTGGCCGCCTGCAAGTGCGAGCGGTAGAACAGGATCGGTACGACCGGTTGCTCGACCTGCCACTGAGAAAACCAGTCAGCCAACTCGGCGCTGGCCTTGCGCGGGTGATACACCGCCGTACGCGGCAACTGCTGCGGCTCGCCCCAGGGATAATCGCGTTGCAACCACTGGCTGGCCAGGCAGTTGAACAGGTTCAGCGCATTGGCCTTGCCACCCTGGCGCAAGAAGTGCCAGAGCCGCTCGGCTTGCTCTGCCGACACAGTACTTAAACGGGTAAGTTCCGGATCGGGGCGATCATCACCCGGTACCAGGATCAACTGCACGCCACTGGCCGCCAGTTCCAGCAGCTGTTCGACACCATAGCGCCAATAGCCAACGCCACCGTGCAACGACACCAGAATCACCTTGGCATGACGCAGCACTTCGTCGATATACAGGTCGACCGAGGCATGGTTCTGTACCTGCATCGGGTTGGCCAGACGCAGGCTGGGGAAATCCTCGGGCAACTGCTGGGCGGTTTCGGCCAGCAGTGCCAGGTGCGAGTCACCGCTGCAGAGAATGACCAGCTCGGCCGGGGTCTGGCCGAGGTCGGCAATACTGTCGTCCGGTACGAAACCACCGGGCTGGGTCCGCAGCAGGTGCATGGATCAGGCGCTCAGGGCGGCGCGCAGGCTCGCTTCAAGTTGCGCCGCGTTGAGTTCCTGACCAATCAGCACCAGGCGCGTGGTGCGCGGTTCTTCACTGCGCCAGGCACGGTCGAAGTGTCTATCGAAGCGGGTGCCCACGCCCTGAATCAGCAAACGCATCGGTTTGCCAGGCACTGCCGCAAATCCTTTGACCCGCAGAATGCCGTGCTGCACCACCAGTTGGGTCAAGGCATCGAGCAGCAGGCTCTCGTCGGCTTCGGGCAGCTCGATGGAGATCGAGTCGAAGGCATCGTGGTCATGATCGTCGTGGTCATCGCCATCATGGTGCGAATCGTGGTGAGTACGACGGCCATCGATATGCGCTTCCGATTCGGCGCCCAGGCCCAACAACACTTCCAGCGGCAGACGGCCGCTGCTGGCTTCGATCACCTTGACCGCTGGCGGCAGCTCTTCCTGCACTTCGGCGCGGACCTTGGCCAGATCATCGGCGCCAATCAGGTCAGCCTTGTTCAGCACCACCAGGTCGGCACTGGCCAACTGGTCGGCGAACAGTTCGTGCAATGGCGACTCGTGGTCCAGGTTCGGGTCGAGTTTGCGCTGGGCATCGACCTGCTCTGGGTAAGCAGCAAAGGTGCCTGCGGCCACGGCCGGGCTGTCGACCACGGTAATCACCGCGTCAACCGTGCAAGCGTTGCGGATTTCTGGCCACTGGAAGGCCTGCACCAGTGGTTTGGGCAGCGCCAGACCACTGGTTTCGATGAGGATGTGGTCGAGATCGCCACGGCGGGCCACCAGCTCACACATCACCGGGAAGAACTCTTCCTGCACGGTGCAGCACAGGCAGCCGTTGGCCAGTTCATAGACGCGGCCGCTGGCCTCTTCTTCAGTGCAACCGATGCTGCATTGCTTGAGGATCTCGCCGTCGATGCCCAGCTCGCCGAACTCGTTGACGATCACCGCGATGCGCCGGCCCTGGGCGTTGTCGAGCATATGCCGCAGCAGCGTGGTTTTGCCCGAACCGAGGAAGCCGGTAACGATGGTGACGGGGAGTTTGGCCAGTGTTTTCATCGGATGCCCTTTGGCAAGGTGGCGGGCATGCGGGACGAGAGCCACAGGCATCAATACCTGGGCGCGTTCGCCACCGGATCACCCCGCCCGGTTTATGTCAGAAGCTGTTCGAGGCAGGTCTCCTGGCTTGCATTGCACCGGCCAGAGGCCAGTCGAACGACGCCTTCCCGCAGGGACGCAGTGGCTGTGTCGAACCTTTCAATGCTTACAGTTGCGGGGGCAGCCACGGCTTTAACCGTGTTCCCGTCTTAGCTTCGGCCAACGCCGAAGAACCTCGAAGCGGCTAGGCTACGCAGTGCCCGGTGAGCGGTCAACTGCTGTCACGATTGACGCCTGCCTTCGCCCGTGATTTGCTAGCACCATTCGTTTGGGTGCCCTTGACAGGGTGAAACTGGGAAACCGGTGCGTCGTACACCTTCTATTAGTGATGTACGACAAGTCCGGTGCTGCCCCCGCAACGGTAAGTGAGAAAAGCGTCAGAACCACTGTGCCTGTCGTCCGGCATGGGAAGGTGACGCCCTTGGCTGAGCACTCTTTCAGCCCTCGCCAGCCCGGAGACCGGCCCAACACTGATCTGACAAACCCGCGGTGGGCGGGCGCTGTTGCAACCCCTGGGCGAGTTCCGTACAGGGGTTTCTTGCGCTTGCCTGTTGCTGAACAACACCAAGAGGAAAGCGCCATGCCTATCAGTACCGCCAGTCACTCAGCCGTTACCCCTTCAAGCCTCAGCCAGCGCCTGCTGGTTGCCGTAGGTGCCTCGCTGCTGGGCCTGTGCCTGGTCTACTTCGCCGGTTTCTCGCCTATCGAAGCGGTGCACAACGCTGCCCACGATACCCGCCACAGCGCCGCCTTCCCTTGCCACTGAGTGCCGTCCGATGATCAAGCGTATTGCCAGTACCGCTGGGTTTGCCGGCCTGCTGGCCGCCCTGTTGCTGACCCTGCTGCAAAGCTTCTGGGCCGCGCCGCTGATTCTTCAGGCGGAAACCTATGAAAGCGCAGCGCCAGCGGTTGAAGCACATGAACATGCCCCTGGTGTGACCGCCGATCACCACCACGACAGCGAAGCCTGGGCGCCAGAAGACGGCTGGCAGCGTGTGCTGTCGACCATGGGCGGTAACCTGGTGGTCGCTGTCGGCTTTGCCCTGATCCTGGCCGCGCTGTATACCCTGCGCGCGCCAAACAGCGTGGTCAGTGGCGCACTGTGGGGCCTGGGTGGTTTTGCCGTGTTCTGTCTGGCCCCCACCCTGGGCCTGCCACCGGAGCTACCGGGTACCGCCGCAGCCGATCTGGCCCAACGCCAGGTCTGGTGGGTGGGTACCGCTGCCGCCACCGCCGTCGGGCTTGGGTTGATCGTGTTCGCCCACAACTGGCTGCTTAAAGCGCTGGGCGTGGTGCTGCTGGTGCTGCCCCATGTGATTGGCGCGCCGCAACCGGAAGTGCATGCAATGCTTGCCCCGCAAGCCCTGGAAGCCGAGTTCAAGATCGCTTCGCTGCTGACCAACGCCGCGTTCTGGCTGGCCCTGGGCCTGATCAGTGCCTGGCTGTTCCGTCGTCCGAGCCAGGCCTGAACCCCATGCAAGTGTTCGTCGGCCTCGGTTGCCGACGGGGTTGCCCGGTCGAGACCCTGGGCAACCTGCTGGAACAGACCCTCAAGGCTCACGACCTGCCGCTGGCATCTGTCGCGGGCCTTGCCAGTATCGACCTCAAGCACGACGAGCCCGGGCTGCAACAACTGGCCCGGCGCCTCAAGGTGCCCCTGCTGTTCTTCAGTGCCACGCAACTGGCCGCCTTCGAACAGCACCTTAGCCATCGTTCAGCCATTGCTTACCAGCACAGCGGTTGTTATGGCGTCGCCGAAAGCGCGGCGCTGGCCTTGGCCGAACACTTTGCTGGCCCGGCACGATTGCGCGTTTCCCGTACCCTGCTGACCAACGCCAGCCTGGCATTGGCCACGGCTACTGGCTTTGGCGGATAATCAGCGCTTTCTCTTCAAGGACTCCGCATGACCGTCTATTTCATCGGTGCCGGCCCCGGCGATCCCGAGCTGATCACCGTCAAGGGCCAGCGCTTGATCCATCGCTGCCCGGTGATCATCTATGCCGGTTCCCTGGTGCCAGCCGCCGTGCTCGAAGGGCATTGCGCCGAGACGCTGATCAACAGTGCCGAGCTGCATCTGGCAGAGATCATCGAGGCGATCAAACAGGCGCACGACCAGGGCCAGGATGTGGCCCGGGTACACAGCGGCGACCCCAGCTTGTACGGCGCCATCGGTGAACAGATTCGCTATCTGCGCGAACTGGCCATTCCCTACGAGATCGTCCCGGGCGTTACCGCAGTGGCGGCCAGCGCCGCCCTGCTCGGCTGCGAACTGACGTTGCCGGACATTGCCCAGACCGTGATCCTCACCCGTTACGGCGACAAGTCACCGATGCCCGCCGGCGAGCAACTGGCCGACCTCGCTCGCCATCGCAGCACCCTGGCGATTCACCTGGGGGTCAAGCACCTGGACAAGATCGTCGCGGAACTGCGCCCGCATTACGGCGGCGATTGCCCGATTGCGGTGGTCCATCGTGCCACCTGGCCGGACCAGGACTGGGTGCTCGATACCCTTGATGGTATTGTCCAGCAGGTACAGGCCAAGGGCTTTCGCCGTACCGCACTGATCCTGGTCGGACAGGTATTGGCCAGCGACAGTTTTTCCGAGTCGGCGCTGTACCGCGCCAGCCATGCCCATCTCTATCGGCCCTGACAAGCTTCTACGAACCCAGTTCTGGCTGAGGATTTGCCTGATTCGCTTTCAGCGTCCAGCGGGCAATGGCGATCGCGATCACTGCCAGGGCGAATGTCACCCATGACATCAAGCCAATACCTCCTTCAAATGCGTTCCCGGCGATGCTCATCAGCTCGCTTGCCTGATCACCGGTCAGCGTTGCCGCCACAGCATGGGCGCCGGCCAGCGTTTCGCTGGCGAGGCGTTCTTGCAGAGGTGTAAGAAACGCTGGCAAATGCAAAGCTCCACGATAGTGGGCGGTAACCAAGCCTCCCAGCACCGCTGTCCCAAGCACCACACCCACTTCATAGGCAGTTTCGCTGATGGCTGATGCGGCACCTGCCTTGCTGGGTGGAGCCGCAGACAGAATCACGTCATTGGACACCGTGGCAATTGCCCCCACGCCGATATTCAATAAGGCAAAGGCGACAACCACGACCGTCAGGCTGCTGCCAAGGCTGGCAACCAGTAAAAACGCGGCGCCGGTAAACGCTAGCAGGACGGGTATCAGCACAGGCACCAGAACCCGTTGGGCTACCGGTACTACCAGCATCCCCACGATAATCGCCAGGACTTGTCCAGGCACCAATGCCAAGCTGGCATTGAGCGCAGACATGCGCAGAACGATTTGCAAGAACTGCGTGGCGAAAAAGACAAAGCCGATCAGGAAGGCCAGACTCATCAGGTTGATGGCGACAGAGCCACTGAAGGTCTTGTTGCGAAATAGCGTCAGGTCCATCAACGGAACTGGCAAGCGCAGCTGGCGCCGTACAAACAGCCAGCCACTTGCCGTACCGATTGCAAAGGCAGCCATGGCCAGGCTGTCCACCCCTTCGCTGGCTACGTGCTTGATGCCATAGACCAGCGCGCCTAGCGCGACCATTGATTGCAGGATGCTCAAAAGATCGAGAGGGCCCGACGCATCTGGCTCCGACTCAGGCAATAACCACGGCCCGAGGATCAGCAGTGGTATCAGTATCGGCACTGCCAGCAGGAAGATCGCTTCCCAACTGAAAAATTCCAGCAGTACGCCTCCGATCAAGGGGCCGAGCGCCGACCCCACTGTCAGAGTTGTCGCCCAGATAGCAACGGCCAGGCGCCGCTCTTCCCGATCCTCGAAGACCGAGCGGATCAATGCCAGTGTCGAAGGCATCAGCATGGCGCCAAAGATCCCCATACAGGCCCGTCCGCCGATCAACTGCGCAGCACTGCTGGAATAAGCCGTCATGACGGAGATGATGGCAAAACCCAATGAGCCGGTCAGCAGCAGTTTACGATGACCTATCCGGTCTCCCAGGCTGCCCATGGACACCAGCAGCCCGGCCAGAACCAACGAGTAGGCATCGATCATCCACAGTTGCTGGCTGGCGGTGGGGTGCAGTGCCTCGGCAATCTTCGGCAGCGCGAACCCCAGTACCGTGTTATCCACCGTCACCAGTAATACTGGCAGCATCAATACGGCCAGACCCAACCAGCGTTTGGACCGCGGCCTTTGTTGCTTTACTTCAGTTGTCGATGACATTTAAAGAATTGCCCGGAGTAGACGCCACGCGCCGATCAGATTTCACATTTTTTCTTCGACCCTATAGTAGGTACTAGCCACCAGATCGCAATAAGCGAAAGCTCCGCTTATCACGCAGGAGGCCTCCTACCCGCAACAGGATCAACCAAACATTGTGTGAAAGCCCCAGCCGGGCTCGATAACCTTGGTGGTATTCTCCAACAGATACAGGCCATTGACTTTGGCCCTCTCTATCGCCCCTGACCGAGGACCTGACCATGCTCGAACTGCGCCCCAACTGTGAATGCTGCGGCTGTGACCTGCCCGGCGACAGCCAGGATGCACTGATCTGCTCGTTCGAATGCACATTTTGCAAGGACTGTAATGAGCGTCAGCTCAAGGGCCAGTGCCCCAACTGTGGGGGTGAGCTGGTCAAGCGACCGCCGCGAGCGGCGGCGAAGCTGGCGAAGTATCCGGCGTCGAGCAAACGGATCGTCAAGGAACAAGGCTGCCCGACACACTGACAATTGGGTGGGGCAGATACCCCTGGTGGGAGCGGGCTTGCCCTGCGGTGCGATGTGGCTGCCAGGCCTCAATCGCGGGGCAAGCCCGTTCCCACAGCAAGCCCGCGCCCACCGATGTTGCCTGCTCCCACTCTCGGGGTTTGATACTGGCTCAGGTACTTGTCCAGGGTCGCATTGTCACCGCTGCTATCGCCCGCCACCTGCCACAAGCGCCGCTCGATACCTTGGGCCAGCAGATGTCCCACCGCCGATTCGATGGCCGACAGCACACACAGCTGCGCAGGCTCGTTGGTGGTGTAGCCGACCTCGGCTTCTAGCAGTTTCTTGAACTCGATGAATTTGAACACCCCGGCGCTGCGCCCGACCGAGTAGATGGTCTTGCTGGTCATGACGTTGGCCAGCACCTGACCGCTGCGCACATCCACTGCCCGCAGGTTGACCGACACCTGATCGACCCGGTACTCGCGGGAGATATCGATACCCAGGTAGCGCGCCCCTTCGCCGCCACTGCGCACGTTGGTGTCGTAGGCGATGATGCCGCCTTCAAGCATCAGGTTGGCCGCCTGCAACGGTGGCAGTTCACCCTGGATGTTCACCGGTGTGTCAGGCTTTTTCTGCGACGCACGGATGATCTTGCGCTCGGTCAGCAGGTTCTGCAGTCCTTCGCGCTCCAATACCACGAACCAGCCACTGGCCTGCAGGGCATCCATCAGCATGCTCGCCGCGCCTTGGGTGACGCTGGTCGAGAATGAGCTGGCCGGGGTTGGCTTGTATTGCCCGGTCTGGTCACGGAAGCCATACACCACCGCCATCAGCCGGCCCTTGGGTCGCGGCATGTTGAGCAGGTCATAGTAGGTCGAGGCCCGCGGGGTAAGCGTCGGGCTTTCACTGTCCTGCTCGGCCGGCATCGGTTCGCGCAGGCTGCAGCCTTGCAGGGTGGCGAGGATCAGCAGTGTGGTCAGAAATCGTTTCATGATTGTCACTCCCCATTGCCGCAACCCTTCAAGGGTTCAGGCCGTTCACCAGAACTTCTGAAATTTCGCCTGTTGCACGGTCGGTGATCTCAATGGTCAAGGCCCCGGAGTCATCGAGCACGTTGATGATGAAGGCGTCTGTCTGCAGGCTGCCGGTGGTGCCGTTATTGATGTTGTTGAGCAATTGCGACAGCAGGCGCGACTCGAGCTGGCTGGTGAAACGCTCCAGGGCCGAGGTGCCAGCCAGTGCCGAGGCACGGTCCTTGATCGCCGGGTCCTCATGGTCGTTCTGTGCCTGGGCGTTGTTGAGCAACCAGGTGCCGTTCAGCGGGTTGCCGCCAAACGCCGGGTTGACCGGGGTGTACACCAGTTCGGTAGCTGTGGCCTGGCTGCCCAGGGCAGTCAGCAGGACCAAGGAGGCCAGGCGGCAGGTATTTTTGTTGTTCATAGCTCGTCCCTCTCAAGATCGGTGGTGTCCTGCAGCAGCATCTGCAGCTTGCGCTGGATGATCTGCGCCTTGACCAGGTCAGCCGCCTCATAAGCGGCGTCCTTCAGCTCGGTGGTATTGGGTGGCAGAAAGCGCCGGTAGATCACACGTTGCTCGTACTCGACCGTTACCAGGCTGCCCCAGCGTGCGTCCGGCCGTTCGCGTACCACCAGGTTGAAATCCAGGCGGCTGGTGGCACGCAGCCGCTCGGCAAAGCTGTAATAAAAGTCGTGGCCGATGTGCGAGATGGTGTTGTCGACGATAAAACCCATCATCTCGTCTTCGGCGCCGCCGCGGGCGCTGCCAGCCAGCAGCACCAGAGCCAGGGCGCAGGCCGTCAGTTGGCGGTTCATTGCCCTGCTCCCTGGGCCAGGCCCTTGCGAGCACCGGCGGCGGATTCGGAAAAGGCCTTTTGCGCCACGAACTGCCAGTCGGAGTAATGTGCCAGGCCTTCGAAGTCCGACCACTGGGCGGCAAAGCCGGTCTGTTTCAGCGGAGTCAGATCAGACTGGCTATACACCCCGGTGATGCGCCCGTCGATGGAGCGCAGCAGCCCCCAGTCGTCGCTGCCAGTGATTGGATCGGGGTACAACCGGCGCAGGTGGCGCTTGGGGTTGGGATAGCGCGGGTCTTCGAGCAGTTCGTCCAGGGTCTGTGGGTACAGCGCCAGGCCTGGCGAATCGCGATAGTAACTACGCAGGGCCTGGGCATACTGAGTGCCGACCCAGAGCAGGTCGCGTTCGCGTTCGCGCAGAGCCTGGGTCGACCACAGGCTGACGGTTGAGCCCAGAGCGATGCCAGTCACCGCGATCAGCAACAGCACCCCCAGGTAAGTGAAGCCCGCCTCGGCGGCGCTACCACTCGGCATATAGGCTGCCATCACGCGCCCTCCCGGTTGCACCGCTCTTGATATCGGCCACCGAACCTGCCACGCCTTCCGGTGGTGCCACCACCTGCCACAGATCGCGGCGCTCGGTGATCGGGTCCAGTGGGGCATTGCGCAGGTAGCGCTGTTCGACCAGTTGCTCCAGCGACTCGGGGTAGCGTCCGGTGTCGCCGTAGTAATGATCCAGGGCTTCGCGCATTACCGCCAGGCTTTGACGCAGGGTGGCCTCGCGCGAGGTTTCCAGGCTCTGGAAGTAGCGCGGCATGGCAATGGTCATCAAGGTGGCGATGATCGCCATCACCACCAGCAACTCGATCAGGGTAAAGCCTTGGTTGCGTCGCATGCTGGTCACCATTGTCCGTAGGCGATGCCGTTAAGACCCTTGCCCGGCGCCTTGGAGTAAACGTCGAAGACGTCCTCCCCTTCACGCGGGCTTTGCGCCGAACTGTCGTAAGCACGCAGCCCCCAACCCCCTTCGTCGTCTTTCTTGTGGCTGAGCAACGGGTCGTGAGGGATGCGCCGCAGGAAATAGAACTTGGCACCTTTGGCGCTGCGCACATCGCGCACGCCGTCCACCAACACCTGCAGGCTGGGTGGGTAGCCGCTGGCATTGAGCGATTTTTCGATGTAGCCGGCGTCGAAGGCGCGTTTGTAGGCGTCAATGGCATCGCGGATCTGATACAACGCGGTTTTCAGCTCCTGCTCCTTGCCCCGGCGCACCAGGGTTTCGGTCAGCGGTGCGGCAATCGAGGCCAGCAACCCGAGCAGCGCCAGGGTCAGCATCACTTCGATCAGGCTGAAGCCTGCCATCGAGCGTTTCATGATTTAAGGCCTCACCGCAGTAGGCACAGCGGCCAGCGGCTGCTCGTCATCGACCTCGATCGGGCGATTGAGGTTGCGGATCTGCATGCTGGTTTCGGTGCCGGATGGGAACTCCATATCCGACGGGCTCTGGTACGGCAGGTTGCGCACGATGCGCGGGGTGATCGACAGCACCAGCTCCGATTGGCTCTTGTCATTGCGGTTGCTGCCGAACAGCCGGCCCAACCCGGGGATGTCACCGAGCAACGGAATCTTGTTGCCACTGGCACCGTCGTCATTACGTACCAGCCCCGCCAGCACCTGGGTTTCGCCGTCATGCAGACGCAGGCTGGTCTGGGCGTTGCGGGTGTCGACCTGGACCGGAATGGTGCCTTGGCGAGTGGGTTCCAGCGGCTTGGCGTTGCTGACCTCGAGAGACACCTTGATCGCCACTTCGTTGTTCAGATGCACCACTGGGGTGACTTCAAGCTTGAGACCGACATCCAGGTAGGTGATGCTTTCGGTGATCACCGGCCCTTGAGTCGAAGGTACTGAAGTAGCGCTGACAATCGGCACCCGCTGACCGATGTGAATGCGCGCCTGCTCGCGGTTGCTGACGCGGATCACCGGGCTTGCCAGGGTATTGATGTCATTGTCCTGGGCGTTGATCTTGGCCTGCGGCGACGGCGAGATGGTGATCCGCGAAGAATCGATACCGCGCAGCTGATCGAGCGTGGTCACTGACTTGCCGTCTTCGTTGAGCACCCCGAAGGTGTTGGGCCACTGCAGGCCAAGTTCAAGGATCCGCGAGCGGGCCACCTCCATCACCTCCACTTCCAGCACCACTTCCGGGTTGGACTGATCTTGCGACTGCAGCAGCTTCTCGGCCATGCGCACCGCGTCGGGGGTATCGCGCATGGTCAGGGTGTTGAGGCGCTCATCGACGAACACGTCGCGGGTCTTGAGCATGGTCTTGACCATATTCAGCGCCGTGTTGGAATCGATGCTGGTCAGGTAGAAGGTGCGCATCACCAGTTCCTGGTAATCCTTGGTCTTCTGCGGCGAGTCCGGGTAGATCAGCAAGGTGTTGTCGTTCACCACTTTCTGGTGCAGCTGGTTCTGCTCCAGCAACAGTGCCACAGCATCTTCAATGCGCACGTCGCGTACGAAGATAGTGGCCTTCATGTCCGCACGCATGTCCTTGTCGAAGATGAAGTTGAGCCCGGCAACTTGCGACAGCACCTCGAAGATGGTTTTCAAGTTGGCGTCACGAAACTCCAGGGTGACAGGGCGCTCCATCCTGGTCCGCAACTGCGGATTGGGCTGCGCGGTGCGGCTCTGCACCAGTTCTATATCCTTGCGCAGGGCCAGGCCCTCCTGGTTCTGCGGATCGAGCAAGAGGACTTCGCGCATATGCCGCTCGGCGCCAAACAGATCGCCTTGACGCAACGCCGCCTGGCCGAGGGCCACGCGCTCACCGATGTTGTCGATCTGCTCGATCTGGCGTACCCCCTCCTGGGCCCTACGGTTGTTTGGTTCCAGGGTCAGCACCCGCCCGTAGCCCATGCGTGCCCCGGGGAAATCATGGCGGCTGCGATCGCTGTCGGCCTGGGTCAGCAAGGCTTCAATCGACTGACGACGGCCCTGGATCACGGCAATGTTCAGCTCGGTGTCGCGTGGATTCTCCTTCAGTGCCTCCTCAAGCATGGCGACACCTGCTTCGTATTGCCCTTCAGCGATCAACGCCTGGCCATCCTTGCGCACGCCACTGGTGCCGCAACCGGCCAGGGCGACGCAAAGTGCAAGCATCAAGAATGGCGCCTTGTTGCAGTGCCTGGACGAAATCATGGTGCGCTCCCTACAGACAAAGTCTGGGACAAGTGCAACGGCAGGTAGACCAGGCTCAGCTCCGTGGCGGAGATGTGCTCGATCCGGTAAACGTCATCAATCACATCGCCGCGGCGCACGACGTAGAGTTTCTCGCCGCTTTGCAGGAACACTTGTTGATCGTCGCGATCATCCAGACGGCCAACGAACTGAAAGGGCAACGCCGGTGCTGCGGGAGGCAAGGCCACTGGCGCGACGATAACGGGCTGTTCGGTGACCGTGGCCAACTGTGCCGCCGGCTTCCAGCTCTTGCTCGGGAACAGGTCGCGCAGTTTCAGGGCCGTGGGCTTGGCACTCTGGGCGGCGTCGCTGGCGACGACTGTGGCCTTGTCGGCGACGGCGACCACAGCTGGGTCGTCAGTGGACTCGTCGTCGAAGAAGTAACCCGGAGCCCATGCCAGTGCGGCAGCAGATCCGAGAAAGGCCAGCCAGGCCAGGCGGCGTTGAGTATTCATCATGACCTCGACAGATAAAGGGTCATACGCAGGCGTCCGGTCAGCTCGCTGTCGCCGATCTTCTTGCGCTGCAGGTCAACCTCTTCCAGCACCAGGGCCGGCAACTGACCGAGCAAGGCGTGAACGAAGCGGCGGATCTGCGGGTAGCTGCCACGTACCGGCAAGAGAATCTGGTAGCGCGCCAACTGGGTTTTCGGGTCCACCCCAAGGGCGTACTCACCGCGGGCCAGGCTGATGCGCTCGGCCTTGGCCAGGCTGTAGATACGGTCGATGGCCACGGTGGCCTGTGGCTGGGCCGGCAGCTGTTTGTGGAAGTCTTCCAGCTCGCGTTGCGGTACTTGCGGCAGTTTCAGGTCGCCACGCTTGAGCTGCTGTAACTGTGCCTGGGCTTGCTCGCTGCGCAGCTGCTGCTGTTGCAACTGTTGCCATTGCGGCAGCACAACCGCCGCGCCATACAGCAAGGACAGCAGTACCAGAGCGCCACCCGCCAGGCCAACCACACCCAGCTGCCGTGCACGCTCATGAACAATCAGGCTATGGATGCGCATTGCCGATCTCCCAAGTGGCGGACAGGTTGAACTGCACCGGATGCTCGGCCTGCTTGGCCATGATTTCGTGATTGAGCAACGACACATCGCGCAGTTCGTCACTGGCTTCCAGGCGCTTGTGGAAGGTCAGCATGGCTTCCAGGTCGCGGGCCTCGGCGCTGATGCGGACCTGGCCCTTACGCGCATCGGGGGTCAGGGTCAGTAGCGCCACATCGTCCTGGGGCAACGCCTCAAGCATGTCGAACAGACGTTCCCAGGGCCGCTGCAGTTGCTGTGAGACACTGCGCATCTGCGCCAGCTTCTCGGCTTGCTCGCGGCTCTGCGCCGGGGTCAGCGACGTGACGTGCTCAGGGCGCTTGCCCAGTTGCCGCTCGAACGCCTCCAGTTGTTGATCAAGCGCGGCCTGCTGCTGGTCGACCCCTTGCGCAAGGACAACGGCAGCAGCCAACAGGCTGACACCGACACCCAGCAGCACCCAGGCCGACAGGGCCGTGCGCCGAGGCTGAAAGTCCAGCTCCAGACGGCGCATTTCAGGCCACCGCCCAAGTCATGCGGCACAGCACGTCCGCTGCGACGCCGCCCAGCTCGCATAGCTGCACGCCCTCCAACGCCGGACGCTGCTCCTGGCGGCCCGGTGCATGCAGGAACACCGGCAGCGCGCGGCCCTGGGCATTGAGCTCGCACTGACGGGCAATCAGCGCTTGCAGCGCGGCGTCGCTGTCGTTGCCGCCTTGGGCACTGACCTGCTGCCAGACGCCGTTCTGCGCCAGCAGGCACACCGTGCGTTGTGGCTCGGCGAGCACAAAGAGGAAGTCACGCTGGCCCAGTTGTTCGGCAAAGCGGTTATAGGCCGCCATCAGGTAAGGGCGAACCGAGCGCAGGCGCAGCCCCAGGTCACGGCAATGATCGTGCAGCCGTTGCAGCAAGGTTTCCGGCACCGCCGTGGCGATTCGAGCAAGCCCTGCCGCCTCCGGTGACACCACCAGGCGCCAGCCATCCAGGCTCTGCCCGTAATGGGCCTCAAAGCACGCCCGGGCATACTGCTGCAGCTCATCAGGACGGCTGATGGCAGCACTCCAGGGCACGATGCAGAAGCGGCAGTATTGCGCCGACAGCAACAGCTGCAGTTCGGCGCCCTTGCACGGCTGTTCAGCCAGCAGGCTGTGCAACGTGTCCAGGGCGAGCGTGGCGGCCTGGCTGCGTTCGGCGATAAAGCCCTGGCTGCCCAGCCAGTGTTGTTCCGATCCCAGGCGTTGGCACAGACCGACACCCTGGGCGCCGAGCACGGCGATAAAACGATCAGGCGACAAATGTGACACGATTGATCTCCTCCAGAGTGGTCCGGCCATCGCGCACCAGTTCCAGTGCCGAGCTGCGCAGCAGGCGCAGGCCGCGTTGACAGGCCAGGGCCCTGATCTGCGCCAGAGGCCGACGTTCAACAATCATTTGCCGCAGTTCATCGTCCAGGTGCAGCAGTTCGGCGATCGCCGTACGCCCGCGATAACCGCTGCCACGGCACTGGCCGCAACCGCTGCCCTGAACAAACCGGTAATGGTCCACCTGCCCCGCTTCCAGGCCGGAAAGGCTGAGTTCTTCATCACTGGGCTGGTGGGGGCTGGCGCAGTGCGGGCAGACCAGGCGAATCAGGCGCTGGGCCAGCACGGCGTTGAGGGCGGAAACGAAGCTGTAGGGATCGACCTGCATCTGGCTGAAGCGGCCGATCACATCGAACACGTTGTTGGCGTGGATGGTGGTGAACACCAAGTGCCCGGTCAGCGCCGACTGCACGGCGATCTGTGCGGTGTCCGGGTCGCGGATCTCGCCGACCATGATCTTGTCCGGGTCATGGCGCAGGATCGAACGCAGGCCACGGGCGAAGGTCAGGCCTTTTTTCTCGTTGACCGGAATCTGCAGCACCCCCGGCAGCTGGTATTCAACCGGGTCTTCGATGGTGATGATCTTGTCCACGCCGTGGTTGATCTCGCTGATCATGGCGTAGAGGGTGGTGGTCTTGCCGCTGCCGGTGGGGCCGGTGACCAGAATCATGCCGTAGGGCTCGTTGGCCAGCCGGCGCAAACTGCGCAGGGTCTGGTCTTCGAAGCCCAGCGCTTGCAGCTGGACGCCGCTGACGCGATCGGCCAGGTCCTGTTTGTCGAGAACCCGCAACACCGCATCCTCACCGAAAATGCTCGGCATGATCGACACACGAAAGTCGATCTGGCGGGCGCTGATACCAATTTTGAAGCGGCCGTCCTGGGGCACGCGCTTTTCACCGATGTCCAGCTCGGCCATGACCTTGATCCGTGAGATCACCTGTTCGGCGAACTCGCTGCCACTGACCTTGCTGATGCTGTTGAGCACACCATCGATGCGGTACTTGATCACCAGACCAGTGCCGGTCACCCCCAGGTGGATGTCGCTGGCGTGCATCTTCAGGGCGTCATAGAGCGTCGAGTTGACCAGTTTGACCACCCGGCTCTGGTCTTCGCTGATGCTGGCCAGCGACAGGCTTTGCAGAGTGTCGAGTTCGTTGACCGCCTCGCTTTCGGTGTCTAGCGAGTCGACGGCGTGAAAGCTTTCTTCGTGGCGGGCAAGGAAACCGGCAAGGTCAGCGGCCTCGACCAGGTACAGCGGCGCACCTTGCAGGCACTCATCGATCCAGGCCAGTCGCGCGGTGTCGAAGGGATCGGCGAATACGCCCAGGGCCTGGCCGTCAAGTTCGAGCAAGAGGAATTCGCGCTTCAGGCATTGGGCCAGGCTGACCCGGTCGAACAACGGCGTGGCGGCGAACAATGCCTGGCTGTCGAGTACGGGGTAATGCAGGGTGGCGCCAAGACAGCCGACGAATTCGGCGGGATTCAGGCCGCTCAAGCGTTGCAGGGTATCGAGCAGGCGTTCGGCGCTCAGTTCGGCAGTGGCGCGTGCCTGGGCCAGCAATTCACGCCCAAGGGGTGCGGGGAGGCATTCCTGGGTGGAGACAACAGCGAGCGACACGGTTTCCATGACTTGCTCTCCAGCGCGGGGCGCGGCAAGCCATGTTCAGGTCTGCTCGCGCGCTATTCCCCAGTGAGCAGTTGGTCGTCGTCCGGTTCCGGCTTCCTCACGCCATTGCGTCGGCGATCAGCAAAAACCCAACTACCGTCGAACAACTGCAGGGGAAAACTCTCACTCCTGCCCTGGCGCCGTTCGACGAACCCTGTGTCCGCGTTGCCCTCACTCTCGATCTTTCGCTTGATGCCCATCAGGTCGTTGACTGCACGGGCCAGTTCCGCCAGCGGAAAAGGCTTGAACAGGATATGACTGACGCCCAGCTGGTTGGCACGCTCACGGACCTCGGCGGTCGGGTGGGCAGTGATCAGCACGAAATGACAGTTCCTGCTCTTGCGCACAGCCTCCAGTACCTGAAACCCCTCCATGTCGGGCAAGCGATAATCGAGCACTATCACGTCGGGTTGGATGCGCTCGGCTTCACCGATGGCACTGACTCCGTCGTAGGCAACATGGACGTTCAGGCCTTGCGCATCCAGGTAAGCCTGGATATTGCCCGCAAGGGTCTGTTCGTCATCGACTACCAAAACTGTGTTAACCAAGATCGACTCCTTCAAGCACCACAGGCCCGGTTTCCCGGTCTGGCGAAGTGCGACCTTGTAGAGGCTTACGCATGCTTCGTGCCAGACCAGAGACACCGCTTATCAATGTGCTATGTCGTTGATTCTTTAAGAATAGACGCAAATGGGCCATGGCCCCTTCCCCAATCCTGGGGGGCAGCTGGCGTTTTGCCTCTATTGGTGTCCCCAACATTGGGGGGCCGATGATTCGTCAATCAAGCCGCTGCACCTGCCCGGCGTCACGCAGACGCTGCAGCAAGGCGTGGCGCGCCTGCGCCTGTTGTTGGTCGACCAGTAGACGTTTTGCCAGTTCCAGCCCCTGCTCATCTTCGACAGAGGTAGTAGCGTTTTGGTTCTGTGCCTGTTGCAAAGAATTCGCATTGGCCAGGTAGAAAGCACGGACCTCGACCGGATCTGGCTCCGGAACCTGAGAGGCCTGCATGAATACCTGCTGCGCGGCCAGTTCATGGCGGGTGTAGTCAGCAAAGCTGTTGCTATCGAAACCGGCATCGGCCAGACGCTGCTCAAAGCTTTTGCCAGTGCCCAGCGCCTGACGCAGTTGCTCGATCTGCGCATTCACCTCACTGTCGCTGATCTTGATCCCCTGACGCTGGGCTTCCTGCCAGAGCAGTTCCTTGTCGATCAGATCATCCAGCGCCTGCTCACGCAAGCGCTTGTACACGCTGGGGTTGCGAATGCTGGTCAGGGCCCGGCCCTGGGCTTGCAGGTAGTCGGTAAAATAGCGCTCCAGACGCATCTGGCTGATCGGCACGCCGTTGACCTGGGCTGCCAGTGGTCCGTCCTGGGCCTGTACCTGCAGCGCCACCAGACACAACAACAAAGTGAGCAGCTTCATGGCTCATTCACCTCAGCGACAGGGCGATAGGCCGCCACCGGATAAAACACCGGGCCGGGCATTTCCAGGGTCACCACATGAGCCCCGGCCAGCCCCTGACGGCGCCCCGGACCAAAGCTCAGTGGCGGAGTGAGGCCAGTTTGCACATCGTGCAGGCCCTCCAGCGCCTGGATCAGCTTTTCGCGGCTGGCATCACGCCCGACGCGCTTGAGGGCGTCACCGAGCAGTTGCACCGCGCACCAGGTGCTGACCTGCAAAACACCCTGGCGGCCGTCCAGGCCCTGGCGCAGGCGCAGGTCGGTCAGCGCCTGGCGCCCCGCCGCCGTCCAGTCATCGGGCACGAAGGGATAGGCCAGGAACAGCCGTCGCGACCACGCCGCAGGCACTTGCGGCAACTGGCTGGAGACCTGATTGGCCGCGGCAAACAGGTAGGGCGTGCGACCTACCTGCTGCAGTTGTGTGGTCAGGCGGGCGAAATCTTCGGTCTGACCAAGAAAGAACAGCGCCTGCCCCTCTGGCGCCTGCCCGGCCAAGGCCTGGGCCTTGACCTCACGCCAGCCGCGGCGTTGCAGCTGCTGCTCAAGGTGCCGGGCCAGGCTGGCCAGGCCCGGATCGGCGTAGATAATCCGCGTATCGGCCTGTGGCAGCGCCAGGTTGACCTGGGCGTAGTCGGCCAGGCTGAGCAACTGCTCCTCCAGCCCCGGTAGCGGGTCAAAGATCTGCGTGCTCTGGGTCAGCAGCGGCGCCGCCCCAATCAACGGCACCCGCGCTTGCTCCAGACGGGTCGCCAGAGTCGCATCCAGCGCTGGCGCCAGCGGCGAAATCAGGGCAAACACCTGCTCCTGCTCGAGCAATCGCTTGAGCGCCTGCTCGGCACTGGCCAGATCAGCCCCGGGATCGACGTTGATCAACTGCAATTGCCGGCCATGAATACCGCCTTGCTGGTTGAGTTGCTTGATACGGTCTTCAAGCACTGCCGCCACCACCCGTGCCGGCGCAGCCAAGGCACCTTCGCCCGGCAGCAACGTACCCAGGCGCAGGGTCTGATCCTCCACTCCCGGATCGCGGTCATCGGCCAGACGCTTTAGGTAGGCATTGAGGTTACGCTGGTCGGCCATGCTCAAAACGAAGCGCGGCATCGCCGGGTCCAGGCGATTTCCCGCCGGGTCGCGGCCTTCCTGAATCGCCCGCGTCAGACTGGACTCGGTGTAGGCCGGGTAGGCTCGGCCATTGATCCTGCGTAACCCCTGCCCAAGCGCCATGCGTTGCCAGCTCAGGGGCGGTGGACGCACACCGCCCTCGGCCCGCCCCAGTCCATCGGCGCCATGGCAACTGCCACAGGGCACGACGCTGGCCGGCACCAGCATGTCGGCGGCACCGACCCGCGCCGACACCTGGGCATTGCTGCTCGACAGGCCCTCGCGGTACAAACGTTTGCCCGCCAGTTCCGCCGGTGTCAGGTCCAGGGCCAGCGCAACGCTGCTGGCGATCAACATCAGCAGCAAGGTCCCGCTACGCAGCGCCATACTCATGATGTTCAACGCCCGGCCAGGGGTTGCGAGAGCAGTTGCAGGCGTTGGGCAATGGCCACGGGCGGTGCGTCGGGGCGGATCTTGCTCCAGCGTTTGTTGGCCACATCGCCAGCGATCAGTTGAGTGGAATGTTGCTCGGGGCTGGGGATCAGGTGACCAAGGCGCATCAGCACCAGGTCCATCTGCGCCTTGTCTGCGGTCAGGAACAGCCAGTTGGGGCCGTCAACACCCTGCTTTTGCGCGAAGGCCTTGAGCACCTCTGGCGTATCGTTGGTCGGGTCGCTGCTCAAGGAGATAAACGTCACCTTGCTTGCCGCCTCCTCGCCCAGCGCTTCGCGCACCTCGCGCAACTTGCGGGTGATCAGTGGGCAGGCATCGTTGCAATGGGTAAAGATGACATTGAGCAGCACCACCCGATCCTTCAGCACATCACTGTAGAAACGCAGGCTGCGACCGTTCTGATCCTGCACCAGGCTGTCGGTGAAGTAGGTCTGCGCATCATGGGTGCCGACTGTCGGTGTGACGGCGCTGGTGCTGGTGCCGGTGCTGGCTTCGGGCGCATGCCCTTCATGGGCAAACGCCACCGAACTCAAGATCCACAGACAAGCCAGCAAGGCCAGCCAATCGCTACCGCGCATCACCGATTTGCGTGCAGTCGCGGCGCTCACGGTTGCACCTCCTGGGCGATCGCCGTGTGTTTAGCATGCACGCGGCGGGCACTGAGGCGATCAATTTCGCTGACCAACAGCGCCGGATCGGTAAAGCCGTAGAAACGCGTCCATTTGCCACTGCGACCGTCGCCTACCAGAATCAACGGTGGATGCTCGCTGAGGTTGGCGCTGAAGCTGCCCAGCCCCTTGAGGGTTTCATTGACTGCATAGGGTGAACCGGTCAACCAGCTCCAGCCCGGCCCGACCTGAAAGGCCTTGGCATAGTCTTGCAGACGCTTGGAGTCGTCGCGCTGCGGGTCAACGCTGATCGACACCAGTTGCACCTCATCGCCAACCCGACCGCCCAGTTGTTTTTGTACCTTGGCCATGATCGAGGACACCACCGGGCACACCGTGGTGCAGCTGGTATAGATAAAGCCCATGACCACCAGGCGATCAGCCACTAGGTCCTTCTCCAGGCGTACCGGCATGCCGTTCTGGTCCAGCAGCTGGACGTCGGCAAAGCGCACCGAGGTCTTTTCCTGGTGAGCGGCGGGTGCGGTATGGCCACTGTGATCATCATGGCCGCTGTGATCGACACCGCCATGGGCCTGGGCGAAACCACAACCGACGGCCAACAGGCAGAGGCTGAACAGTCTGCAGCGATCGAGCATTTTCATTGCACACTCCTTGAACCCGAATCGGACGCTTGTTGAGCCGCGGCAGGCAGTACCCGCAGGCTGGTGTAGTTTTTCTCGGCAAAGGCGCTACCCAGAGACGGCGCTTGCACATGCAGATACCAGGCACCGGCCTCGGCCAGCTCCAGCGGTGCTTCATAGACCCCATCGCCGACTTCACGCACGCGGCTATCACGGGCCCGGGAGGACGGCGCGAGGAAGTAGCGCACACTCAGGTCCTTGATGCCATTGCGCGGGCTGCCATTGCCTTCGACGATCCGAAAGCGCGCGGTGAACGGGCTGCCCTGCACCACCACCGAGGGTTCAAGCATGAACTCCACCTGCGGCAACAGCCGATGCGGGGCGCTGGGGGAAGCGGCCACTTCAGTGCTGAAGCAGTGAATGATCTGCGGCTGATTGAGCAAGAAGGCCACATCGAAAGTGCCGGCGGCGGGCAGTTTGATGGTCGAGCTGTAGACCCCCGGTGCCACTTCACGCAGGCTGCGGTCGACCACCAAGGCCGCGCGAGCGTTATGACCACGGTTGGCGTAGCCGGACATCGGTGCGTTCATGCCTTCGGCATAGAAGTAGGTGGTGTTGTCCACCGGGTTGACCACAAACACCGAGTTCTCGTCACGGGCCACGCTCAGGCCCTGAGCCAGCGGCAAATCGCCCGCCTGGCGCGGCGCGGCCGCGCCGGCATCGAAGCCCTGGACGATCGGCTGGCGGCCCTCGCCGAGGCTGCTCAGGTTGACCATGGTCACTTTGGGTGAAGCCAGCCCGCGAATGTAGGCATAGGCCTTGGTAAAGGTCAGCTGGTAGGGTTCAGCGGCCACCGGCAGGCTATGAATCAAGCGGTCGGTACTGGCGTCGATCACCAACGCCTGGCTTTCCAGGGTGTTGAGGACGATGCCGAAGCGCCCGTCGCTGCTGAAGCGCATCGGCCCCAGTCCCTGCTTACCCTCGATCCGGTGACGCAGTTCATGGCTGCGCGCATCGATCACGCTGATGCTGCCATCGCGTCCATCAGCGACATAAACCGCCTGCGACAGCGCCGAATAGGCAACCGACAATGGGTGCGAGCCGACCTTGAGGGTTTTCACCAGACGCATTTGGCTGGCATCGATCACACTCAGGGTGCCGCTGTCGCGGTTGCTGACAAAGGCAAAACGTGAGTCGGCACTAAACGCGATTTCGTGATGACCGCTGCCGGTGGCAAAGAACTTCATGTTCTTGCGACTGGTTACATCAATCACCGTAACGCCGCTGTGTGCCGGATCGCTGGCGTTGTTGCCGACCCACAGCAGGCGCTGGTCCGGTTGCAAGGCCACCCGCAACGGCTGCTTGCCAGCCGCAATGTTGCCTACGCGCTGGAAGGTCTCGGTGTCGATCAGCGCCACTTCACCGCGTTCAGGCATCGACACGAACACCTGTTTGTCATCGTTACTGGCCGTCCAATCCATGGGCACGCCCGGCAGCTCGATGCGCGCCAGGGTGCTGGTGACCCCGCCGACCGAGACCGACGGATCGATCACGGTCAGGCTGGCGTCCTTGTTCAGTACCAGCAGGAAGTAGCTGTTAAGGTCGAGCAACGGCCGCGCGCCGATACTGCTTTTGAGAAACAGCGCCACCCGCGCCTTGCAGCTGTTACTGCGGTCCTTGGCGGCATCGCCGGTCAGCGCCGGGTCCAGCCAGGCGCCGGGGGAAACCCCCGACAGGGGTTGGCCGCTGTTCTGGTCGGTGACTTTGAAACGCACACTGGCAAACGCCCCCTCAGTCAGCACCCCATCGCTGCCCAATGGCCGGGCTTCAAACTCGACGGTGACACCGTCGCGGCTGAGCCGGTGCAGCGCCTGCGGATCGCTGTCGGCCAGGTTGTTCAACTCGCTGCGCGGGTCGCACCACAAGCTGTCGTAACTGACCCCCAGGCCGATCAGCGTCAAACCTGCCATCAGGCCCAGGTACAACGGTCGATTTTTCTTGTTCATGACCTCTCCCCCCTTTCCCTTACTGCGCTGGCGCTGTAGTCGGTGGTGCTTCTTCGGTAACCCGCAGCAGCCCCCACAGTCCCGACGCGTTGCCAAAGGCGGCATAGTCGCGGAACAGGTAGTCACCGGGTATGGCGTTGCCGCCCCCGGCACTGGGCACCATGAAGCTGAAGTGCGCAGCCGGCAGCACGCTTTCCTGGGCACCGATGAACATCGCCTGCGGGTTGTAGCCGAAGCGCACCGAGCCGATCCCCGGCAGATTCAAAGGGTAGCCGTTGATGTCGGACTTCTCGGCCTGATAGTTATGCAGCGGCCACATGTGCCCATCGAGCTGATAAGTAATGCCGCGGCTGCCACCGGTCGGCATCAGCACATGGTTACGCAACGGTTGACCAGGCTTGGCCCACAACACCGGGGTTTGTGGATCGCCGCCGACCAGGGCGTTGCTGTAGGCCATATGGGCGTTGGGCACATCCGCCCAGCCATTGCCATCGGCATGCCCGAACGGCGCATCCGGGGCCAGGCCGAAGCGGAACCACAGCGGCTCGGTCTTGTAGTTGATGGCCATGTTAGAGTTGTCTTTCGGATCCCCCGGCACGCCATTGCCCTCAGTGGCGATGCCTTCCACCGGCCGACCATCCGCCCAGCGCATGTTCAGTGCCCGCTGCCAGAGGGTGGCGAAGTCGCGGTAGGCGGGTTGCCCCGGTACCTGCACCGTGGCCGAGGCCCGGCTGGCGCCGTCTTCGGTCCAGGTGGCGGTCTGCGGCACGATACTCATGCCACCGATCAGGCCTTTCTGCCCCTGCTTGATGACGTCGGCCGGAGTGATATTGAGCCCGCCGAACTCGATGGCGGTGCTGATGATGTTGTCTACCGAGCGTCCCATCTGCATCACTGGCTTGCCTTCACGCTCCAGGTGCCCGGCGTAGTACTGGAACACCTTGCTTGGATAGGCACCACTGCTGCCGCTGCGTGGTGGTACGGTCTGCACCGGGTTCTGACCGACGTTGACGCCGTCCGACTTGGTGATGTCGTAGGCCAGCAGTTGCGTATGCAGGCCGACGTGGCTGGACGGACGCATCAGGTTATTGTTGAAGGCGGTCGAGCCTTCACTGCCCTGACGGTCACGCTTGACCACGTTTTGCATCACAGCGGTGCTCGGCAGGTCTGGCATCACCAGCGGCAGGCGGTTTTCCAGGGTGACTTTCAGGCACTCGCCGGCAGCGGCGCGCAGCACCAGCGGCTCGATCGGTACACCGGGTTTGAGTTTGCCGGTGACGGGGTCGAGGTCGGCCTTGCGCACGTAGAGGATCGCGGTCGGGTCATGCAGCGGTCCGCTGTGGCCTCCGATGGTGAAGGTTTCACCGTCTTCAGGATCGGTCACGGTAACCTGCGGGATGCTGGTGCGCCGGCTGTTGTAGACCAGGGTGCCGCCATTGGCCTTCAGCGGACCGCCGACGTGCTGACCGACACCGCTTGGGTCAGTGATGCTTACCCCCAGTGGATTGCCGAGGATGTCGTTGGCCAGGGCCGCCACCACTTCATAGCTGCGTTGCACGGTTGGCCGGGTACCTATGCCGTTGGCGTTGGCGGTGTAGCGCGGGCAGATGCCGTCAAACGCCACGGTGTTGCGCGCCGCCATCGGCAGCGGGTTGTTCGGCAAGGCAAACAGGTCGCTGCGGCTGCTGGTGTAGTTGCGCATTACCCCCCAGATACCGTTCCAGTAACCTTCGTGGGCGGCATCGAGCGAGTACAGGTAGTCACCGTTGGGTGCTGCAGAACTGGAGATCATCGACACCGGAGCCATGAAACCCAGTTGTTCGGAGATGCCGACCATCTGCGAGGCCTTCCACCCCGAGTTGGAGCTGTTGCCGAAGCCCGAGCCGTTCTGCAGCCACTTGACGCCATGCAAGGTCACGTTGTGCTCCTCTTCATGGCCACCGGCATGCATACGCAGGCGTACGTTGTCACCGGAGTAGGTGCGCAGCATCGGTGTGAACGGGTCGCCCGGTTCAGCACCGCCTTTGTTGATGTGCGGTGGGAACAGGGTCGTACCACCGGTAGGGCCGACAGCCGAGGTGATCGCCGCTGGCGACAGGTTCATCGCCGGGATGGCCCGGTCGGTACGGCTCTGCATGGCGAACGCCAGGTCACCGCCCAGACCGTCAGCCTGCATGCCGCGCTTGCCATCCGGTGCCACTTTGTTGGGGTCATAAACCCGCAGGGCCAGCGGCTCGTTGCGGTAGTTGACGACGAACATGCCCGGGTCATCCACCGAAATCGCTTGCGGGCAAGGCCGCGACGGGCAGCCCGGGAACAGGCCACCGCGGGACTCGACCACCGCTTCAAGCAGGTTCGACGCTTTCTGCCGCACAGGCGGGTTGATCGCGTAGCGGAAGCTGTCGGCGGTTGCCGGGAAGGCCTGGGCATTGGGAATACCGTCAGGACCGGCACCGACATACACTCCTGCCTCGTAGGCATGCTGGAAGTCGCTGTACTCCAGGAAGAACTCGCGGTAGCTGTCGTTGCGACCGTCACCATCGTGGTCGCCGGTCTTCACCACTGCTTGCCATGAGGTCGGACCACCGTCTTCACGCAGTGCCGGGTTGTACAGCTGCTCGCCGGTTTCAGCGTGGTACCAGGTCGATCCGGCGGGCTCGGCCAATACGGTGGCGTACAGGCCCAGTTGCTGGTGCGTCGATGGGCCGAGGTGGTCGTGGGTGAAAATGGTACCCAGGCCACGGTCGACGTTGTGCACGTTGACCACCGGGTCAGCGAACCAGCGTTGCATCGCGGTGCGCGCGCCAACCCAGTCGGCACGTCCGTAGCGACCGAAGAACGGATGCGTCTTGGCGACCGGACACTCGGCGCTGCCTTCACGCGGATCGCCGCTGGTGCATTTGTTGTACTCGCGAATAGCGTCGATGCGTTCAACCACAGTGCCGGGCGAGAGAATGCCGTCTTCGTAGTTCCAGCCGTTGGCTGAACCATCGGCCGCGGTCAAGTCCCATTTTGGCAGGTGAATGTGCTGGCCGATCACGTCGGTCGGGGTGCGCACTTGATAGTCATCCATCTCGTAGAACGACGGAATCAGGTTGGTGTGCTGGTACATCACACAGTCGAAGGTGTTCATGCGCATCACCAGCGGCTCTGGTGGGCGCTGCTTGTTGATCACAGGCCACGCATCTTCCCAGAGGGCAATGATGCGCGCCTGCGGGAAGTGGTAGCCAACTTTGTTATAGACCGCGTCGAACTGGATGTTGGCGCCCTTGTAGATCCGTGGGCGGTCGGCGGTAAAGGTCGAGGCGCCGGTGAAGCTCATGCCATCGAGGCGCTCGCCGCTGTTGTATTCACCCACGCCGACGGCCAGGGTCAGGCGCTTGGCCCGGTCGTCCATGCACGGTTCAAAGAACGGCGCGCCGGCAGTGGGCGCCGCGCCATTGGTGCGGAAGTTACGCGCCACCGTCTGGTTACCCGGCAGCACGGCATAGCTGGGGTGTTCAAGCTGGGAATGGAAGCTCATCGCGGCCTGTTCGACATCCGTGCCCTCTTCCGGCAGGAATACCGCTTTGGCCTTGGTGATCTGTTTGGTGAAGTCCAGCGCGGTGGTGGTCACGTTAACTTCACCGCCGGCCGAGATGCCGTCCAGCGCATGACGTGGCAAGCCACCGTCCCAACCGCCGACCTGGGCCGGATCAAGGTTGGCCCACAGAGCATTGCCGGTGTTTTTCAGCTGTTGTGCCTTGGCCGGGTCGAGCATGTCCAGTGGCGGGGTCGGCGGACGCTGCCCCACGGTGCTTTCAATGCCACCAATCCAGAAGGGATAGCCAGGGTTTTTCAGGCTGCCATCGGCATTGCGGTTGGCGTCACTGCGATCGACCAGGGCCAGTGAGCCAACAGCCCGCGGTGCGGCATCGTGATGAGCGGAATCGTCATCACCTTCCTGCTCGTCGTCATCGTCATCGTTTTCGGCGACCAGGGTTTCAGCCAGTTTGGGAATCACAGCGACTTTACCGGGCATCGGCGCCATGGCCTTGCCAGGTAGCGGAACGATGGCCGGAATCGGTGTACCGGCGATGATCTCCCCGTCCGGCAAGGCGCGAGCGCCTGCGGCCGGCTTGCCGCTGCGCAGGGCATACGGCTCGGTGTGATAACCGTCTGCCCCCTGGCTTGAGACTTCAAGTCGGGTGCCCTCTTCGAACACATCATGCACCCGCCACATGCTCCACATGCCCTGGGCGAAGTGCGGATAGAAGTGACAGTGATAGATCGCATCGCCCGCTACGCGGTTGCGGTTGCCCGAGCCGCCGTTGGCGATTTCATAGGTATAGCCGACACCCGGGCCAATGCCTTGGGCATCGACATAGTCGGAGTTGTCGTCGTTGGGGTTGAACAGCCACTGGTGTCCGTGCAGGTGGAAAATGTGCTGTTCATGACCATTGTGGGTATTGCGGAATTTGACGAAGTCCCCGATGTAGCTGTGGTTGACGTTGGCAGGTTCTGCCGGGAACAGGGCCATGCTGGCCTTGACCCCGACCTGGTCGGCGTCCGGTGTCTGCCCTGGGCGAATATTCTCCAGGCCGACGTTGGCCGGCACGTCCACCAGCATCGCCACATCGCCCACCGTGTGCGAGCTGAGGAAAAACTCTTCGTAGGCGCACGACAGGCAGTCATGCATCGGCCCCACACCCAGACGGTTGGCCACCACTTCTGCACCCATGCCACCCGAGCCGTAGTTGATCATGAATGAGTCGCGGGTCGGCTCCAGCACATGCCCCATTACCGGGTCAGCCCAATAGCCGGGGAACGCCTGGGTGGCGGCGGCCTCATCGGTGAACTGCGCGGCAAAGTCGCGGAACGGCTCCAGGCGATTGGGAACCGCCGGATTGCGCTTGCCGATGCTTTCCAGCGGGTAAGTCGAGGGCGGGAAACTGCCATCGGCATTCGGGCCCATGACCACGGCGTCGGTTTCGCTGTTGATGATCTCGTTGCCATCGACCATGGCAATGATCGGCGAACCCGCTTTGCCTTCACGGATCCAGGGTTCGCGCTGTGGATAGCGCGCCTGGTAATCGACGATCGGCTGACCGGTCGGTGCACGGCCGGTGGTGGCCAGGCGCATTTCTTCTTCGGTCAGGGTGTTGCGGTAGGTGCGGGCATATTTCGGCAGCACCACCACCTGACCAAACAGGCCGTTGGAAACGTTACCGGCGGCACCCTGGCCGCCGAATGTAGCGCCTTGGCTAGTGGCGGCGAACGCGCCTTCGCGCTCAGCGTACAAGGTGTAAGAGCGGCTGCCACCGGGGGCGATCAGGAAGTTGCCGTTGCGGCCGGTGTTGGCGGCAATGTCGCCGATGCTGTTGACCGCCTGCATGCCGTTGACTTGAAAGCCGACATGGCGGTCGGTGACCTGGTCATCGACCACGAAACCATGCTCGCCACCGGCTTCATTATCTTCGGCGCCTTCGTTCTCCTCGGCTTCGTTCTCCTCACCTTCATTTTCTTCTTCGTGATCGATGCCGTGCTTGTTCGGGTTGGCCTGGTAGGCCAACAGGTTCTGCAGGTTCACGGTGAGACAGTCACCGGCCGCCACCCGCAGCACGATCGGCCGCGGCCGCTTGTCCGGGCGCAGGGTGACCTTGCCCGGTACCGCCGCGCCGCCGTTGTCCAGCGACACCTGATTGACGTCGACCACGTCGCGGCGCAGGGCGAACATCATGCCGTTGGCATTTTGCGCACCGAGACGGTTGAACATAAGTGGCTGATCGAGTGCCACCACATTCGCCACCAGATTGCGCTCGCAGCGCACGGCGGCCTCGCTGACGGTTTGCCAGCCAAAGGTGGCGGCGGTGATCAGCAGTGAAGTCAGGACTGAGCCTTTGATCGGAGTCATCATGGCGTGCCTCGGGTGGTGCAAGTGGACCCTGGAAGGGCTGGAGCAAGCCTCATGCCATAGTTTTTTATTGTTGTTTTTCAGTCACTTGAACTATTGATTGAATCTCAATTGGGGGGTATTCCCCGGTATTCCCCACTATTCGGGGGGGCACAGGATCACAACGGCGCGTCCATAGCCAAGCCCTGCAAGCGCCGGTACTGACGTATTACTTTCGGCACATAACGCTGGGTCTCGGCATAAGGCGGCACCACCCGACCGCGGCGCATCACCGCATCAGGGCCGGCGTTATAGGCGGCCACGGCGAGGGTGATGTCGTTATCGAACAGCGTCAGCATGCGTTTGAGGTAGCGCGCCCCACCCTGCACGTTCGAGGCCGGATCCAGCGAATTCTTGACCCCTAATTCCCGGGCGGTGTCAGGCATCAGCTGCATCAGCCCAACCGCGCCACTGGGCGAGCGCGCATTGGGGTTGTAGCGGGACTCGGCCTGGATCACCGCATGCAGCAGTGCCGCCGGCAAGTCGTTGGCCTCGGCTGCCGCCGCCACCAGTTCGGCATAGGGCATACCGGTGATCAGTTGCGCCTGGCCGCTGCTGGCCAGGCTCACCCCGGGTTCGCTGATCACCCGTTGATAGGTGCGACCCGGTCGGTGGACGTTGGACAGCACGTAGCTGCCGTCGGTCTTGATGGATATGTACACATCGGCCTGGACCTGGTGGGTCCACGCCAGCCAGACAAAGAGTCCTGTAGTGAGCCAATGCATCATCGCGCCCTCCCCGTTGCGTTCCCCGAAAAGTGGGGCATATGCCCCGATTGCCGAGGCTTTTATCCACTGACGCAAGCACTGTGCCGCCTTGCCAGGCCCGTGGCGCAAAGGCTCGACGCAGACGCGCACGACAATTGCATAAGCCCTTGCAGGCGCACTACGGAGGGCCTTGTCATGAACAAAAAAAAATACTCGCAACAAGGGTTCACCCTGCTCGAACTGCTGGTGGTGTTGGTGGTACTGGGTCTGCTTGCCGGCATCGTCGCCCCCAAGTACTTCAGCCAGTTGGGGCGCTCGGAGGCCAAGGTGGCCCGCGCGCAGATTGAAGGCTTGAGCAAGGCGCTGGACCTGTATCGCCTGGAAGTGGGGCATTACCCCAATTCCGAGCAAGGGCTGCAGGCGCTGGTCACCGCGCCCAGCGATGAGAGCCGCTGGTCTGGCCCTTACCTGCAGAAAAAAGTCCCTCAGGACCCTTGGGGGCGTAATTACATCTACCGCCAACCCGGTGAAAACGGCGAGTACGACCTGCTCTCCATGGGCAAAGACGGCCAGCCTGGCGGCGACGGCGAGAACGCCGAGATCACCAGCTGGCAGTAAGCGGAGGATCGACACATGCGCTACGAGCTCAAGGCATTGGGCAAATCCGGTGTGGTCCTGCTCACGCTGGACGCTCAGGACGCCGGCCAGGCCCGCCTGCAGGCCGAGCAACAAGGCTTGCGGGTGGTCAGCGTGCGTAACGCTGAGCACTTCGCCAGATTGCGCTGGCGCCGCAGCGAAACCTTCGACCTGGTGCTGTTCAGCCAGGAACTGACCACCCTGCTCAATGCCGGCCTGCCGCTGATTGACGCGCTGGAAAGCCTGGCGGAAAAAGAGTCGGCGCCGCAGGCGCGCAAGACCCTCGGCGAGCTGGTGCGCCTGCTCTATGAAGGCAAATCCTTCTCCCAGGCTTTGGGGCAATTACCCAGCGTGTTCCCGGCGCTGTACATCGCCCTGGTGCAATCGAGCGAGAAAACCGGTGCCCTGGGCGATGCCCTGGGGCGCTACGTCGCCTACCGCCAACGCATGGACGAAGTGCGGCAGAAGATCGTCAGCGCCTCGATCTACCCCTTGTTGCTGTTGCTGGTCGGCGGTGGCGTGGTGCTGTTTCTGCTCGGCTATGTGGTGCCACGCTTCAGCCTGGTGTTCGAAGGCCTGGGTACCGAACTGCCGTGGCTGTCGCGTTGGCTGATGCAGGCCGGGATGTTCCTGCATGCCCACCAGGCCCCGCTGGGCCTGGGCTTTCTCGGCTTGATGGTGGGCTTGTTTGTACTGCGTCGTGATCCCCGGGTGCGGCGCTGGCTGAACCGTCAGATTGAGCGTCTTCCGGCCCTGCACCGCCGCCTGGTGATGTACGAACTGGCGCGTTTCTACCGCTCCCTGGGGATCCTGCTGCAAGGCGGCATCCCGATCCTCACTGCCATGGAAATGGCCCGCGGCCTGCTCGGCGTCGCGGCCAAACAACGCCTGGAACATGCCTGTGAGCGGGTGCGCGAAGGCCTGTCATTGTCGGCTGCGCTGGAGGCCGGGCACCTGGTGACACCGGTGTCCCTGCGCTTGCTGCGGGCTGGCGAACAGTCAGGCAACCTCGGGCAGATGATGGAACGCAGCGCCGACTTCTATGACGAAGAAATCAGCCGCTGGATCGAATGGTTCGTACGCCTGTTCGAACCTTTACTGATGACCTTCATCGGCCTGCTGATCGGCCTGATCGTGATTCTGATGTACATGCCGATCTTCGAATTGGCGTCCAGCATTCACTAGCCGCCGACGTGACAATCCTGCCCGCTTGCTGAATAGATTCGGCCACCAAGGGGAGCTCGGCAACGGGCTGAGAAACCGCTGTCAGCTGCAGCGCGGTGACCCTTCGAAGCTGATCCGGATCATGCCGGCGAAGGAAGCAGGAGCATCATGCCGCATAGCCATGGCTTCTTGCATTACTTCGCCCATGACTTAGATTGGGCACTTGAAATCGAAGCGCTTACCTCAGCTCCAGCCTGGCTTTTAGTCGGCTCGGAAGCATTCGTCACCCGCTGTAATTCACAGCTTGTAGCCAATCTGGCGCAACAAGCTCTTGCGCCAGAGGATGTCATCGTCGCTTTCAATGTCATTGGCACAGAAGCCATCCACTACGCCCAGGATGGCTCGTCCTTGTTCTGTCTCAGCGAGAATCACTTCAACTGGATTGGCTGTTGCACAAAAAATACGGCAGACCTCTGGAACCATTTTGAGGGTGTTCAACACGTTAAGCGGATAGAAACCCTCGCCCAGAAAAATGATGAAGCTATGGCCTGCGCCAATGGCTTTCGCATTCTTCTGTGCAAGGTCAATCATTGCGGCATCGGTGCCAGACCATCGCACCAGGCATTTGCCAGAGGCCTCACAAAAGGCCACACCAAACTGGATGCCTGGCACGGCATTGACCAACGCTTCGTGGATGTCCTCGACGGACTTGATGAAGTGCGTCTGCCCCAAAATGAAGTTTGTCACATCTGGCTTATCGATTTTCAACGTGATGAGTTGCATTGCAAACGCCTCCTTTCACGATGTTGCTGCCAGCGTCCGGCAACAGATCAAGCATAGCTACTCATTTGTAATTGCTCCGCTCACCACCAGCTCCCGCGGTGATCTGTTACTGCCCACAGAAAACCTGCACAATTATCGGTTCGCCGAAAAGGACTTCTTCATGCAACGCATTGTAATTCTGGGCAACGCCGGCAGCGGCAAATCAACCCTGGCGCGCGCGTTGGGCAAGCGCCTGGGGGTGCCTGTCGTGCACCTGGACAAACTGTTCTGGGAACCCGGCTGGATCGAACCCGATGCCGAACAGTTCCGCCAACGCGTTAGCCACGCAGTTTCATCAGACGCGTGGATCTGTGAGGGCAACTATTCTCGGCGAACCTTTGATTTAAGGCTCCCACGCGCGCAGTTGATCATCTGGCTGGATACACCACGCACTACCTGTTTTCGCCGGGTGATTGTGCGCAGTGTGTTGAACCGCCCCCGCGCCGATATGCCAGCCGGCTGCAACGAGAAGCTGGACAGGGCGTTCCTGACCTTTCTCAACTATGTGTGGACTTTTGATCGTGGCTATCGTCCCTCTATCGAGGCGATGCGAGTGGCTGTCGGGCCACATGTTCCTGTCGTGCATTTACGCGGAGCTCGACAAATAGCCGAGTTCTTACAAGGGCCTACGTAAGTCTTGCCCTCTACCGGGCAACTGCTGATTTCGGCACAGACGGTCTGCTTACCCACCTTGCCGTTGGCCAGGCCAGCAACGAGGACCGCCCCCCTGCGGTCCTCTTGCCGCAACAGTGTCTGCGAAAACTCAAACACTCATCTGACTCACCACCGCCTTTAGCAAGGGCGCGGCTTGCTCGTCAGTCATCGCCGGAAACACCTGCATGTCCATCAGGTCGCTCCAGTCCAGTACCCATTTGAGCACCAGGCTCAGGTCATCGGTTTCGGCCACGGCAAAGCCTTGGCGGCTACCGACGGCATGCCAGCGGCCAAGGACTTTGAGGTTAGCGGGTGGAACGCCGCCGGTCTGAACAAAGCGGGCCAAGGCAGCGTTGCGGTTTTCCGTGCTGACGGTCCAGTGAATGATGTACAGCATGGGGCACCTCCCAGTCGGGATCGGCGCCTGTTCGCCACGCCTGGCTGCAGGGCGTCGAGGCCACAGCAGGCGGCTGCCATACAGGTGTGTTCATGCCTCGCCAACCACGCCTGAAACTACAGGTTCAACTATTAGGAATAGCAGAGATTCAGAGCCAAGGCTTGCTGTGGGAGCGCTATCCCACCGGGCACGCTCAGGTGTTTTTGCTGGCAGTCAGATAATGGGCAACCAGGGCATTGGCATGACCATGCCCCAGACCATGCTCAGTCTTCAGCCACGCCACCATTTCCATGTGCTTTTTACCACTGACTGTTTTAAGCAAATCCAGCCAATGAGTGATGGGTTGCCCATACTTTTTTTCAATCGAAGGAAAGTACGAAGCGGGTCCTTTGACTTGTGTATCTTCGCTCACGGTGCACACTCCTGTTCCATCGGTCTCAACGATATTCCGCATAAGGCTTGAGCGGATTTACCGGCAACGGCAGGTTGCCCTGCCAGGGGTCAAAGCTGTAACGCAGGTAGATCAACGCACGATTGGGTGAATAGTCCTCGCTGCGCTGCAGCGTGAACCCGCCGCCCAGCACCCAATGATCATCCAGGCGCCGCTCGACCAATGCCTGGGCCAGATAACCCAGCCCCTGGTTGTTGTCGCCTTCACGCGTACCGTCGATGTTTCCTTGCGCCCCACCATAGTAGTTGACGATGTCGTCGTTGACCGAAGACAGCGGGAAGGTGCGCTCATCATCACTGCGCGCCCAGGAATAGCCCAGCGAGCCTTCCAGGTACACCGACCAGTCAGGGTTGCGCCAGGCATAGCTGACCGGCACGCCGAACGACAGGTAGCGCTGCGGGCTGTAGTAACCACCCTGGCCCAGGGTGTAGCCGCTGAGGTTGCGGTCGTAGTGCCAGGTCATGGCCGTGGCACCGATGCGCAGTTCTTCGTCGGCACGGTTGATCAACCGGTAGTAGTAACCGCCCATGGCGCGCCAGCGTTTGTTGTCTTCGACGTTCTTGCCTTGCAGCCAGTGGTAACCGAGGCTGGCCCACACGCCATCGTCGAGGGTGCTGGGGGTTTAAAATAGAACGGGCCTGCAGCAAAGACTTTAGACCGATTTTCTCAGGTCGTATGACGTTTTCCCGGCAGCAGGAAAAGTCCTGTAGCGGTAGCCCCCTGCAGCACCGGGTGTGCGAATCTGCGCTGATGATCACTAGGGTATCGGCCCAGGGTTGGCTATTTTTGCGCGCGGCAAGGTATCGGAGTTTGATGCAGATCAGCAGTGCAGGCTAATGATCAGACTGCCTGTAGCCGCAGCCTGCGATGTATACCGGACGCTGCTAAAGACCACTGAACATGCCGATGATCACGGCATTGACCAGGTCAATGAAAAAGCCGCACACCAGCGGCACGATCAGGAAAGCCTGGTGGGCCGCACCGTACTTTTGCGTCACGGTTGTCATGTTGACGATGGCCGTCGCTGTGGAGCCAAGGGTAATCCCGCCGAATCCGGAAGCAACCACACTGGCTTCGTAATCACGCCCCATGCAGCGGAACACCACAAAATAGGTATAGAGGACCGTCAGCAGCACCTGCAGGGTCAAGGCGCACAGAATGAACATCAACGCCCCGCTGAGCTGCCATAACTGCAGCCCCATCAGGGCCATGGTCAAAAACATGCCCAGACAGATATCGGAGATCAACGCCAGGCCCAGGCTGGCGCCGCTCCAGCTTTTCAGCTTCTTCTCACCGACAACGGCAAGCACGATGTGGTGGATGACGATGCCGGCGAACAGGCAGCTGACGAATTTTGGCAGGGTGATGCCGGCATCGACCAGCAACAGGTTGAGGCCATAGCCGAGCATCAGGGTCAGGTTGAGCCACATCCATGCCCAGAGCACGTCGTAGTAGTTCACGCCCTGGTTCGGTTGATGCTCGAGAATGCCGATTTCCAGCGCGGCATCCCTGGAAGGCGTCAGATTATGGCGTCGTATCAACTGGTTGGCGATCGGGCCGCCGATCACGCACGCGGCAATCAGGCCGACGGTGTTACTGGCGATGCCCAGCTCATGTGCATTGCTGATGCCGAGCTTCTCGACGAACAGCGGTGCCCAGGCCAGTGTTGTGCCCACCCCGCCGGTCAGGGAAATCGAACCCACCATCAACCCCGCCTTGGGATCCAGGCCAAACGCCTCGGCCAGGCCCATGCCCAGGGTATTTTGCAGGACGATGAAGACACTGGCGAGCACCAGCAGGATCACTAGCGGGCGTCCGCCCTTGAGCAGTTGGCGGACATCCGATTTCAAGCCGATGCCGGCAAAGAAATACAGCAGCAAGGTGTCGCGAACCTGCAGATCGAACTCGATCTGGATATTCAGACCGAAGTACAGCAGGCTGGTAACCGCGGCACAGACGAAGCCGCCGACAACCGATTCGGGAATGCAGTATTGACGCAGCAAGGTGCTGTGCTGGACAAGGGTTTTGCCCAGGAACAGCAGGAGGATCGCAAGGGTAAAGCTCACGAGACCGTGAACCGGGAAAAGCTGGGAGGTCATCAACGCCTTCCTCTAATCTGAAAAAAGCATTATCACGATGTGCCGACTGCGGGTTCAGATCCGAATCAATAAAAGGTGAATCAGATCGCCAGCGTGGTGCACATTGACCAACCTGCGTAGAGTCCCCTGCAAGGCTAGTCTCGATCCACTCGCTACGCACAGCATTATCAAGGACTATGAATGCCGCTGATCTCGCAACGTGTAGCGCTGGCACGCAATGGCGCAAACGTTAAAGTCATTTGCCGCATGGCATCGGGTTAGGCGGTCATGGGCGATGTGCAATTTCTACCGGGATACTGCCTGTTACTACCCGATCCCGTGGTTGCGAGCCTCAATGATCTGGACGCTGAGGCCAGAGCGACCTATCTGCTCGACATGGCCCGCATCGGTGACAACGTTTTACAGGCAACCGGGGGCGGTTCGCATAAACTACTAAATTTTAGGGAACCCAGAGCCCGAGCTGCATTGCCAAATTTTCCCACGCCACTCCTCAGAGCCGGAACACACCAGCAGGGGCAGTATGGGATCATTCATCGCCATGCTCCCTTGACTGTGCTGTGTGTGTGTGTGAAAACCCTGGCCAGCCTGTTCAGCGGCAAGTTGTTGGCCAATTGACGCCTACCCCACCCTGGCGAAACGGAACGCCACAAGGATCAATGTATCGACTACGACAGCCCGGCCAGGCGCAAGCCTTCGGCAAACCGGGCAAGATCCTCCGCCCGCTGAATCGGTAGCCAGTCCCGCAAATTGCCCAACCGTAGCGTCGGATCCAGCGCCCGCAGCCGCTGCATCGCCAGTTGCGCCTTGTCCATCCGGCCGTTGTGTGCATGGCTGGCCACCAGCAGGGCAACCGCCGGCAGCAGGCTGGGCAGGTTGCCCTGGGCTTTTTCCGCCCAGGCTGCGGCAATTTCGTAGCGTCCGGCGAAAAAGTGTGCGAGTGCCATGCCCACCTGCATACGAAACATTTCCGGGTCCAGCGGGCTCAGGCGTACGGCATGGTTAAGGTTGTCGATGGCAGTGTCGGTTTCGCCCTTGAGCGCCCGCAGGATGCCGCCGAGGAACCAGGCCGGTGCGAGGTTGGGGTTGAGCAGCCGCGCCCGGTCGAGCAAGGCGATGCCGCTGTCGACATCGCCGGCCAAGTGGGCCAGGGCATGGCCGCCACGGGTCAGCGCCACGGCGTCATCGCGCCCCAGCTCCACAGCCAGGCGAGCAAGGCGCACACCTTCGGCGATTTCGCCGGTACGCTCGCCCATCCAGCCATTGATCTTGCGCCAGAAGTGACACCAGGCGGCCATTCCATAGGCTGAGGCGTATTCCGGGTCGAGCTCGATGGCCTTATAGAACCACAGCAGCGCCTGGTCGATCGCTTCCCGGGTGCCGTTGTGCAGTTTCGCGGTGCCGCGCAGGTAGTAATCATAAGCATCGAGGCTGTCGGTGGGTTTGCGTTTCGCCCGTTCGATTTCTGCCCGTTCCAGTTGCGGGGCGATGGCGCCGACGACACTCTCGGCGATCTGGTCCTGCAGATCGAAGATGCTATCGAGCAAGCCTTCGAAACGCTCCGCCCAGATATGCGTGCCGCTGGTGGCATCGATCAACTGGCCGGTGATGCGCACTTTGTTGCCGCACTTGCGCACACTGCCTTCGAGCACGTAGCGCACGCCCAGCGCCTGACCGACACCCTGGACGTCCACCGCCCTGCCCTTGTAGGTAAAGCTGGAGTTGCGGGCAATGACGAACAGCCAGCGGATACGCGACAAGGCGCCGATGATGTCTTCGACGATGCCATCAGCAAAATAATCCTGCTCCGGATCGCCACTGAGGTTCTGGAAGGGCAAGACCGTGATCGACGGTTTGTCGGGCAGAACCAGCGCGGCTGGCGCTGTTTGCTGAGCTTCGCCGGGGGCGTTGAGGCCCGGCTCGGCAGACAGTGCCTGTACGCCGCCGCTGATCCTGACCTGGCCAACAAAGCGGTAGCCCTTGCGGGCCACGGTGCGCACCAGGCGCTGTTCTTCGCCGGTGTCGCCAATGGCCTTGCGCACGGCGTTGATGTGGCTGGTGATGGTCGATTCAGAGACGATCCGGCCAGTCCATACCGCCGCGAGCAACTCGTCCTTGCTGACCACCCGTTCGTGCTGGCTGACCAGTTGCAGTAACAGATCAAAGACCTGCGGCCCGACGGCCACGACCTGTCCACGCTGGGTCAGTTCTCGGCGTTCCTGGTCGAGCACGTAGTCCTCAAACGCGAATGGCAACGGCTGTATCCCCGGCATTAATGCGAACAATTGATGATACGGCAGCCCATCGTCCGCCGCACCGTCCACCCAGCGGCTTTGGACGAAAAAGCAGGCTGGCGCCAAGGTAAACCCACGGCCGACACAAGGACTTGCCGCCCGCGCAACGGCACTCTGAAGCTACCTCGACGGCAATGGGTGCCGTCCGTAAGCGGAGAGATAGCATGAAGATCGTCGTCATCGGAGGCACCGGCCTCATTGGATCGAAGCTTGTAAAAAACCTCACCGAGCGCGGCCATCAGGCACTGGCCGCCTCGCCCAACACCGGCGTCAACAGCATCACCCGCGAAGGCCTGGCCGAAGCGATGGATGGCGCGGATGTGGTTATCGATGTGGCTAACGCGCCGTCGTGGGAAGACCAGGCGGTACTGGAGTTTTTCCAGACCTCGACCCGCAACCTGCTGGCGGCCGAAGCTGCCGCGGGTGTTGGTCATCACATTGCCCTGTCGATCGTCGCCTGCGAACGCTCGCCCGAGAACGGCTACTTTCGCGCCAAGTTCGCCCAGGAAGAACTGATCAAAGCTTCGGGCAGACCTTTCACCCTGGTGCGCGCCACCCAATTCTTTGAATTTGTCGGCGGTATTGCCGAATCGGCCGTGGTCGGCGATGAGGTTCACCTGTCGCCGGCGCTGATCCAGCCCATGGCCTCCGACGATGTTGCAGCGGCGCTCACCGATGTGGCCCTGGCGCCACCGGCCAACGCCACAGTGGAAATTGCCGGCCCCGAGGCCATGCCGCTGGACGAGCTGGTCAGACGCCTGTTCCGCGCCACCGAGGACTCGCGCAAAGTCGTTGCCGATGTACACGCACGCTACTTCGGCGGCGTGCTCGACGACCAGTCCCTGACCCCCGGCAGCAAGCCGCGCCTGGGCACAATCCATTTCGAAGACTGGCTCACCCAGTCGAGCGCTCAGGCGCCACGTTGAGCCGCACTCCCCTCACTACCAAGGAGCACAGCTATGTTCATTCGATTCCTTCTGACCGCTGCCTTCTGCGCACTCACGGTCAGCTCAGCATCGGCCGCCGACCCGGCTCCCGGCAAGGTCACAGTGGTGTTCGATCGCCCGTTGCCGAACGTACCGGGCAAGAGCATGCGCGGCGTACTGGTCGAGTACGCACCAGGCGCTTCGTCGCCGTCCCACACCCATCCGAAGTCGGCCTTCATCTACGCCACGGTGCTTGAAGGCGCGGTGCGCAGCCAGGTCAATGACGGACCGGAAAAGGTCTACAAGGCCGGGGAAAACTTCGTCGAAGAGCCGGGCTCGTACCATGCGGTCAGCGCCAATGCCAGCGACACGCAACCGGCCCGCCTACTGGCGGTGTTTGTCCTCGACAGCACTGAGAAGGAGCTGGTCACGCCGACAAAAAAATAACCGATCAACCTGCTGATCGCCCCCCGCAAGCCTCCAAGGCTGCCGGGGGCATTGGCCTTTTCACAGGACAGAGAACATGAACGCGTTCGAGGACAAGGCCGCCATGACCACCGACACCCGCGCCGAAGCCTGTTGCGCCGCGCCGCAGCGCAACAGGAAAAAGCTGATCGGCATGCTGCTCTGCCTGAGCGCCGTGGCACTGGTGGCGGGCGGTTGGGCTATGGCATTCAGCTACGGCACCACCTCGACCGACAATGCCTATGTGCGCGGCGACGTCACGTCGCTCGCTGCCAAGGTGTCCGGCTACGTCACCGCGGTAGAGGTCGAGGATAACCAGAGCGTGCGGGCCGGGGATGTGTTGTTTCGCATTGACGCCGAAGACTATCGCGCGCACCTGGCCCAGGCCGAGGCCAATATCAGTGCGGCGCAGGCGCGCCTGAGCAATGTCGATGCCGAAACCCGGCTGCAGCGCGCTCTGATCCGCCAGGCCGAAGCCCAGCGCCGTTCTGCCGGGGCCGAGATGAATCTGGCAAGCAAAACCCATGATCGCAGCCGCAAGCTGATTATCAGCCATGCGGTCAGCCAGGCGCTGGTCGATGAAACCGACGCGGCACGCTCAAAAGCTGGCGCGACGCTGTCGGCCGCGGTGGCCAGCGTGGAAGCGCAACAGCAGCGCATTGCCGTGCTACAGGCCCGGCGCGAAGCGGCCGTTGCCGCCGTTGCCCAGGCCGAGGCCGCGCGCGAGCTGGCACGGATCGATCTGGACAGCACCGTGGTACGCGCCCCCGTAGATGGCGTTGTCGGTAATCGTCAGGTCCGCGTCGGCCGCTTTGTGACGCCGGGCGTTGCCCTGCTGGATATCGTGCCCGTGCACGATGTGTGGGTGGTGGCGAACTTCAAGGAAACCCAGCTCGAACACATTCGCCCCGGCCAGTCCGTGCGCATCGATGTCGATGGCTACCCCAACGACACCCTTGAAGGCGTGGTCGACAGCTTTGCCCCCGGTAGCGGCTCGGCCTTCAGCCTGTTGCCCAGCGACAACGCCACCGGCAACTTCGTGCGCGTGGTGCAGCGGGTGCCGGTGAAGATCCGCCTGGCCCATAACCCGCTACCGGGCCGCATCGTCCCGGGCCTGTCAGCTCGCGTCGAGGTGGCGCAAGGAGGTGGATGGTGAACACGTCTGCCAGTGCCACGCGCCGCCACGCCACAACCACCAGCGGTGTCCTGCTCATGACGGGCATCGTCCTCGCCACACTGACCGAGGCCATCGCCAGCACCGTACTGTCGCTTGGTCGCAGCGACATCATTGGCGACACCTACGCCACGCCGGATGAGTTTGCCTGGCTGGACATCGGCTACACTGCGTTCAAATTGATCGGGTTCATGAGCACTGCCTGGCTGTTGAGTCGCTTCAACCCCCGCAACGTGGTGGTGGGCGCCACGTTGACGATGGGCCTGGCCTGCGCCCTGGCCGCCCTCAGCACCCGCATGGACCTGCTGGTGGCCCTGCGCATCATCCAGGGCTTTAGCGGCGGCACCTTGCTGGTCGGTGGTCAGGCCATCATCTTTAGCGCCTATGCACGGCACCAGCAACCCTTGCTGCAAGCCCTGTTTGCCATGGGTGCAGTGGTCGCTTCGGCGACTATCGCCCCGGCTCTGCATGGCTGGCTGATCGATAGCCAGTCCTGGGTGTGGATTTTCTTCTGCGTGGTGCCGCTGGCTCTGGCGGCCAGCGGATTGCTGCTGATCGCAGACGTACCAGCGCTCATCGAGGCCGAACACCGTCCGTTTGACGCGATCGGCTTCACGCTGATGGCTGCCTCCCTGCTCTGCTTCACCTACGTCTTGACTCAAGGCAGCCGCTGGGACTGGTTCGAAGAGCCACGGATTGTCTGGCTGACCCTGATCGGTGCAGCCGCCCTGCTCGCCTTTGTCGGTCAACAGCTGCTGATCAAAGGGCCAGGACTGCTTGACTTCAGCCTGTTCCGGTCGAAGGATTTTTCTTTTGCCTTGATCGTCAGTTTTGTCGCCGGCGCCGCCTTGTTCGGCAGTGCCTTTCTGATCCCTGCATTCGCCTTGTCAGTCCTCGGTTTCAGACCAACCGATGCCGGCCTGCTGCTGTTGCCCAGTGGCGGCTGTTTTATCGCCGCGCTACTGATTGCCGCCTGGCTCATGCAGGCTCGCCGCGTCGCGCCGTTCACCACGGTGCCCTTTGGCATTGTGATGATCATGGTAGCGATGTGGATGCTGTCCGGCTCCACCAGCGAAAGCGGCGCGCACGACATGATGGCCGCAGTCCTGTTGCGCGGTCTGGGCCTGGGCTTCCTGTTCCTGTCCATCACCCTGATTGCCTTCAGCGACCTCAACCGTCGCAACCTCGCCAGCGGCATCGGGCTGTTCAATACCGGTCGGCAACTGGGTGGCCTGATGGGCGTCGCGGCCTTGCAGAGCCTGATCGAACACGATCTCGCCAGCAATGCTGTGGTGCTGGGCAGCCATGTCACTGCAGGTACAGCCGCGGTGATCGAACGCCTGACGAGCCTGTCCGCCTTGCTGGCAGGCAAAGGCATTGACGCCGTGAGCGCTGGCCGTGCCGCGACCAGCCTGCTGGGCCGGGCGGTGCTGGGGCAATCCACGGTGATTGCCTTCGACACCGCATTCATGGCCGTAACCCTGCTGTTTGCGGTGGCGGCGCCGATTCTGGTGGCCATCAAGATCGGATTTGCGCGGTCTGGAAACGCAGCGCATCGCGGAGCAGGCCCCACCGGGATCAGCGTCGACTGATAACCACCTCCAGGTACTCGCTGGGCACCACCAACGACGAGGCGCCGGCCACGTTGTTGTCGTTCAGCAGTTGGCTAAGATCGCGTTCCAAAGCGTAGGCGGCGTCACTCTGCAACGAGGCAAAGGCTTTATGCACCGGGCCATACCAGGTCCTGAATACGTCGATGAAATGCGCCGCCGAGCGATAGCGAAAATTGAAATGCTGACGGCTGGCATTGATAACCCCGACGTTGTCGCCGAACAGCTGCTGCAACTGTTCTTCATCACCCCAGCGTGAGGGCGGCAGCGCCCCGGCGGGTGGCGGGACATGCCGCCCGAGGGTCTTGAACATCTGCCCGATGAAGCCCTGTGGCGTCCAGTTCGCCAGACCGATCCGCCCGCCTGAGCGGCAAACCCGTGCGAGTTCCCTCGCCGCTTGAGCCTGATCCGGGGCAAACATCACGCCGAAGGTCGATATCACTGCATCAAAGGCGCCGTCGGCAAACGGCAGCGCCTCGGCATCGGCGGTTTGAAACACTACGCTCAGATGCTCGGCCCGTGCGCGTTCTTCACCGCGTTTCAACAGCTCGGGCACGTAGTCTGTGGAGGTCACCTGACAGCCGCGCCGTGCCGCGGCAAGAGTGGCATTGCCGTTGCCGGCAGCCACATCAAGGACCTTTTCGTCCCAGCGCAAGTCACAGGCTTCGGCCAGGCGTTCGCCGACCAGCTGCAAGGTTGTGCCAATCACCGCGTAATCGCCGCTGGCCCATGCCGTCTGCTGGCGCGCCTTCAAGGCATTCAAATCCAGGGGTGTGCTCATTGTCTGCACCTGATATATCCGCGCGACCGTCAGCCTCTACGGCGGTCAACGCGCCTTGGTCTTTTGGATGGTTCACATCGCGGCGGCGGGCTGAGGATGCGCGCCCGCGCCTGCGACTAGCTAAAACCCAACGCTGGCTGCGGTACAAGACCTGTTGGATACATGCATATAGCCCTTGCGAATAATCCCCCTGTGGGAGCGGGCTTGCCCCGCGATTGATAATCGCGGGGCCCGCGTTTAGGGCAACCGAGCCTGTTGGTCGGCATGGTAGGAGGAGCGCACCAGCGGCCCGGAGGCCACGTTCCTGAACCCCATTGCCACTGCCTGTTCGGCAAACCAGGCAAAGCGCTCCGGGTGGACGAAACGCTGCACCGGCAGGTGGCTGCGCGAGGGCTGCAAGTACTGCCCCAAGGTCAGCATGTCGACCTGATGCTCGCGCATGCGTTGCATCACCTCGATCACTTCGTCATCGGTTTCACCCAGCCCCAGCATCAGCCCGGACTTGGTCGGTACCGCGGGCACGCGCTGCTTGAAATTTTCCAGCAAATCCAGCGACCACTCGAAATCCGAGCCTGGCCGTGCGGCTTTGTACAGGCGTGGCACGGTTTCCAGGTTGTGGTTGAACACATCCGGCGGCTCCTGTTCGGTGATCGCCAGGGCCACGTCCATGCGCCCCCGATAGTCAGGCACCAGGGTTTCCAGACGGATACCCGGCGACAGTTTGCGGATCTCGCGCAAGCAGTCGACGAAGTGCTGGGCGCCGCCGTCGCGCAGGTCGTCGCGGTCGACCGAGGTGATAACCACGTACTTCAGGCGCAGGTCGGCGATGGCAATGGCCAGGTTCTTTGGCTCATTTACGTCCAATGGCTTGGGTCGGCCGTGACCGACGTCGCAGAACGGGCAACGACGGGTACAGATGTCGCCCATGATCATGAAGGTCGCCGTACCGCCAGTGAAACATTCTCCCAGGTTCGGACACGAGGCTTCCTCGCAGACGCTGTGCAGCTTGTGCTTGCGCAACAGCGCCTTGACGCGCGCCACCTGCGGTGAAGTTGCAATCTCCACGCGGATCCACTCGGGTTTGCGTGGTACCTCTTCGGTGGGCAGGATCTTCACCGGGATACGCGCCACCTTCTCGGCACCGCGCAGTTTCACCCCGGCCTGCAGCGGCTGTGGGCGAGTGGCGACAGATTGGGTTTCGTTCATGCTCATGCTCATGCTCCGACGATCTGGCCTTCAGCCACGGTAGTAACGTTGCGCCACGAACGGCGTGCGGGCGACGACCATCGGCACCAACTTGCCACGCACCTGGGCAAAAACTTCGCTGTCCAGCGCTGCATGCTCGCTCTGTACAAAGCCCATCGCCAGCGGCCCACCCAGGCTCGGGCCAAATCCGCCACTGGTAACACGGCCGATCACCTGCTCTTGGGCATCGACGATCAGTGCCCCTTCGCGCACTGGCACCCGCTCTGTAGGCAGCAGGCCGACGCGCTTGCTGTGCACACCGTCGCGCTGCTGGGCAAAAATCCGCTCGGCACCGGGGAAGCCGCCGGGGCGTATGCCATCAGCGCGCCGGGCCTTGGAAATCGCCCAGGTCAGACTGGCCTCGATCGGCGTGGTGCACCGTTCCATGTCATGGCCGTACAGGCACAATCCGGCCTCCAGGCGCAACGAATCACGGGCGCCCAGGCCAATGGCCTCGACCTCGGGCTCGGCCAGCAGCGAACGGGCAAGCATTTGCGCAGCCTCTGCCGGCACGGAGATTTCGTAACCATCCTCACCGGTGTAACCGGAGCGGCTGACGTAGCAGTCGACACCGAGCATCCTCACCTTGGCGAACTGCATGAAGGTCATGCTGCCGACCTGCGGCGCCAGACGCGCCAGCACCCTGGCCGCCGCCGGGCCTTGCAGCGCCAGCAAGGCGCGGCTGTCGAACAGCGACTCGACTTCGCACTGCCCTTCCAGATACTGCTTGAGGTGGGTCAGGTCCTGGTCCTTGCAGCCGGCGTTGACCACCAGGAACAGCTCGTCGCTGCCCAGGTTGGCGACCATCAGGTCATCGAGGATGCCGCCCTCGTCGTTGGTGAACAATGCATAGCGCTGCATGCCCACCGGCAGGTCGACGATATCGACCGGCACCAGCGCTTCCAGCGCCTTGGCGGCAGCGGCGCCGCGCAGGCGGATCTGGCCCATGTGCGAAACGTCGAACAGGCCGGCCTGTTCACGTGTGTGCAAGTGCTCCTTGAGCACGCCCAGCGGGTACTGGACCGGCATGGCGTAGCCGGCGAACGGCACCATACGCGCGCCCAGTTCCAGGTGCAGACCATGCAACGGCGTTTGTTGTAGTTGTTCTGTAGACATGGGTGACTCCTAGCATTCGATGATATTGACCGCCAGCCCGCCGCGGGCAGTCTCTTTGTATTTGCTTTTCATGTCGGCGCCGGTCTGGCGCATGGTACGGATCACCTTGTCGAGGGAGACGAAGTGCTGGCCATCGCCGCGCAGGGCCATGCGTGCGGCATTGATGGCCTTGACCGAGCCCATGGCATTGCGCTCGATGCACGGCACCTGGACCAACCCGCCAATCGGGTCGCAGGTCAGCCCGAGGTTGTGCTCCATGCCGATTTCGGCGGCGTTCTCCACTTGCTGCACGGTGCCGCCAAGCACTTCGCACAAGGCCCCGGCCGCCATTGAGCAGGCCACCCCGACCTCGCCCTGGCAGCCGACTTCAGCCCCGGAGATCGAAGCGTTTTCCTTGTACAGGATGCCGATCGCGGCGGCCGTGAGCAGAAAGCGCACCACCCCGTCCTCGTTGGCCCCTGGCACGAAACGCGTGTAGTAATGCAGCACCGCCGGGATGATGCCGGCCGCGCCATTGGTCGGCGCGGTGACCACCCGCCCGCCGCTGGCGTTTTCCTCGTTGACCGCCAGGGCGTAGAGGTTGACCCAGTCGAGCACCGAGAGGCTGTCGCGCAAGCCGGCTTCAGGGCTGGCGCTCAGTTGCCGGTGCAGCGCCGCGGCACGGCGCTTTACCTTGAGCCCGCCGGGCATGATGCCCTCGGTGCGGCAACCAGCCTTGACGCAGTCCTGCATCACCTGCCAGATGTGCAGCAAGCCCTGGCGCGTCTGCTCCGGGCTGCGCCAGGCGGTCTCGTTCTCGGCCATCAACTGGCTGATCGAGAGCCCGTGCTGGGCGCATTGCGCCAACAGCTCGCGCCCGCTCAGAAACGGGAAGCGCAACGGCGTACGGTCTTCGACGATACGATCGACGCCCACCGCCGCCTCGTCCACCACAAAGCCGCCGCCCACCGAGTAATACTCGCGGCTGCACAGTTGCAGCCCGGCCGCATCAAAGGCGCGCAAGATCATGCCGTTGGGGTGATAGGGCAAGGGCTTGCGGATCATCGCCAGGTGTTCTTTCTCGACGAAGCAGATGCGTTTTTCACCGAGCAACGACAGCGTCCCGCTCTGGCGAATCATCCCCAGACGATCGGCCACCAGCGAGGTCTCGACGGTATCCGGGTGCTCACCCTCAAGCCCCAGCAGCACCGCCTTATCGCTGCCGTGGCCTTTGCCGGTGGCGCCGAGCGAGCCGTACAACTCGGCGCGCACGTTTTCCACCTGGGCCAGCAGCCCTTGCTCCCTGAGCCCTTCGACAAAGCGCGCCGCGGCGCGCATCGGCCCGACCGTGTGGGAGCTGGACGGGCCGATGCCCACCTTGAACAGATCAAAAACACTCAGCGACATACAGGCCTCCGCCATCACACTCAGGGTTCAGGCCGAATAAACCGGGAACAGGCGGCACAGCTCGGCCACCTGCCGGGCCACCTGGGCCTCGACGTCGGCATCGCCGAGGTGGTCGAGGATGTCGCAGATCCAGGTCGCCAGGGCGCGGCACTCCGGCACCTGGAAACCACGAGTGGTCACCGCCGGGGTACCGATGCGCAGGCCCGAGGTCACGAATGGCGATTGCGGGTCGTTGGGCACGGCGTTCTTGTTCACGGTGATATGCGCACGACCCAACGCAGCATCGGCATCCTTGCCGGTAATGCCCTGGCGGATCAGGCTGACCAGGAACAGGTGATTGTCGGTACCGCCGGAGACCACGTCATAACCGCGCTGACGGAAAATGTCCGCCATGGCCTGGGCGTTGTTGATGACCTGGAACTGGTAATCCTTGAAGCCCGGTTCCAGGGCTTCCTTGAAGCACACGGCCTTGGCGGCGATCACATGCATCAGCGGCCCGCCCTGCCCGCCCGGGAACACTGCCGAGTTGAGTTTCTTCTCCAGCTCCGGGTCGGCCTTGGCCAGGATCAGCCCACCGCGCGGACCGCGCAGGGTCTTGTGGGTAGTGGTGGTGACCACATCGGCGTATGGCAGCGGATTGGGGTACAGGCCCGCCGCAACCAGGCCGGCGACGTGGGCCATGTCGACGAACAGGTAGGCACCGACCTTGTCGGCGATCTGGCGGAAACGCGGGAAGTCCAGGGTCTTGGAGTAGGCAGAGAAGCCCGCCACGATCATTTTCGGCTGATGCTCGACGGCCAGGCGCTCGACCTCGTCGTAATCGATCAGGCCGTTGGCGTCGATGCCGTACTGCACGGCGTTGTACAGCTTGCCCGAGGAGCTGACCTTGGCACCGTGAGTGAGGTGGCCACCATGGGCCAGGTTCATGCCCAGAAGAGTGTCGCCGACTTGCAGCAGGGCCAGGTAGACCGCCGCGTTGGCCTGGGAGCCGGAGTGCGGCTGGACGTTGGCATAGCCTGCGCCGAACAGCTGCTTGGCACGATCGATGGCCAGTTGCTCGACCACATCGACATGCTCGCAACCGCCGTAGTAGCGCTTGCCTGGATAACCTTCGGCGTACTTGTTGGTCAGCTCGGTGCCCTGGGCCTGCATCACCTGCGGGCTGGTGTAGTTTTCCGAGGCGATCAGTTCGATATGGTCTTCCTGGCGTTGTGCTTCGCGGCGGATGGCGGCGGACAGTGCAGGGTCGAAATCGGAGAGGGTCAGGCTTTTATGGAACATGGCGGTTTTCCTTGTTATTAGTGTTCAACCAAATGGAACAGCTGCCTGTGGGAGCGGGCTTGCCCCGCGATTGCGTGCAGCCAGTCACATCGCATCGCGGGGCAAGCCCGCTCCCACCCAAGCATCGTCAAGCGTCTTGATAGATCGACATCGGTGGGCAGGCGCACGCCAGGTTGCGGTCGCCGTAGACGTTGTCCACGCGCCCCACCGGCGGCCAGTACTTGCTCTCGCGCAGCTCGGCCAGCGGGTACACCGCCAGCTCCCGGCCATAGCGATGAGGCCATTCGCCGACCAGCTCGCTGGCGGTGTGCGGGGCGTTCTTCAGCGGGTTGTCGAGCTTGTCCAGGGTGCCGTTTTCCACCGCACGGATTTCCTCGCGGATGCAGATCATCGCCTCACAGAAACGGTCCAGTTCCTCCTTCGACTCGCTCTCGGTCGGCTCGACCATCAAGGTGCCGGCCACCGGGAAGGACATGGTCGGGGCATGGAAGCCGAAATCGATCAGGCGCTTGGCCACGTCCTCGACGCTGATGCCGCTGCTGTCCTTGAGCGGGCGCAGGTCGAGAATGCATTCGTGGGCGACCAAGCCGTTCTCGCCGGTGTAGAGCACCGGGTAGTGTTCCTCCAGGCGTCGGGCGATGTAGTTGGCACTGAGGATCGCCAGCTGCGAGGCGCGCTTGAGCCCTTCGCCGCCCATCATGCGGATGTACATCCAGGTGATCGGCAGGATGCTGGCGCTGCCATACGGCGCTGCACTGACCGCACCGTACTGGTTCTGCATGTGACCGTGCCCCGGCAGGAACGGCGCCAGATGCGCCTTGACGCCGATCGGGCCGACACCTGGGCCGCCACCGCCGTGAGGGATGCAGAAGGTTTTGTGCAGGTTCAGATGGGAAACATCGCCACCGAACTTGCCCGGTGCGCAAAGGCCGACCATGGCGTTCATGTTGGCACCGTCCAGGTACACCTGGCCGCCGTGCTCATGGATGATGTCGCAGATGCGGGTGATGCCGTCTTCGAACACGCCATGGGTCGAGGGATAGGTGATCATCAGCGCGGCCAGGTGATTCTGGTGCTGCTCGGCCTTGCTTTGCAGGTCCGCCACATCGACGTTGCCGCGCTCATCGCAGTTGACCACCACCACACGCATGCCGGCCATTTGCGCCGTGGCCGGGTTGGTGCCATGGGCCGACGATGGAATCAGGCACACATCGCGCTGCGCCTGGCCACGGCTGGCGTGGTAGGCGCGGATCGCCAAGAGGCCTGCGTACTCGCCCTGGGAGCCGGCATTGGGCTGCAGTGACATGGCGTCATAACCGGTGGCCGCGCAAAGCATGGCCTCCAGCTCGTTTGTCAGCTGACGGTAACCCAGCGACTGCTCGGCCGGGGCGAACGGGTGCAAGGCGCCGAACTCGGGCCAGGTAATCGGGACCATTTCACTGGCAGCGTTGAGTTTCATGGTGCATGAGCCCAACGCGATCATGCTGCGGTCCAGGGCCAGGTCCTTGTCGGCCAAGCGCCGCAGATAGCGCATCAGTTCGGTTTCCGAGTGGTAGCGGTTGAACACCTGATGCTGCAGGAACGGCGTCCCGCGCAGCAGCGGCAACGGCAGGCTGTCGCCTGTGTCGGCGGCCAGCGCGACGAAGTCTGGAAGCGTCTGCCCGGATGCGGCGAAGACTTGCCACAAGGCCTCGACGGCGGCCTGCTCGCAGGTTTCATCCAGCGACAGGCCGACCCGCTGCTCGTCGATCAGCCGCAGGTTCAGACGCGCGGCGTTGGCGGCGGCCAGTACCCCGGCCACCGGGCCTGGGGTCACCACGCTGACGGTGTCGAAAAAGTGCTGCTGCTCGACCTTGTAGCCGAGCTGCTGCAAGCCGCGCACCAGAATCGCAGTCAACCGATGCACACGCCGGGCGATTTGTGCCAGGCCCTGCGGACCATGGTAAACCGCATACATGCTGGCGATGTTGGCTAGCAGCACCTGCGCGGTGCAGATGTTGCTGGTGGCTTTCTCACGGCGTATGTGTTGCTCGCGGGTCTGCATAGCCAGGCGCAGGGCCGGTTTGCCGAAGCGATCGATGGACACGCCGACCAGGCGCCCGGGCATGTCGCGCTTGAAGCTGTCGCGCGTGGCGAAGAACGCCGCGTGCGGGCCGCCAAAGCCCAGCGGCACGCCAAAACGCTGGGCACTGCCCACTACCACGTCGGCACCTAATTCACCCGGAGGAGTCAGCAAAGTCAGGGCCAAAAGGTCGGCGGCCACCGCCACCAGCGCGCCGATTGCATGGGCGCGCTGCACCAGGGCGCGATGGTCGACGATAGCGCCAGTGCTGGCCGGGTATTGCAGCAACAGGCCGAAATAGCCATCCAGGTTCTGGTTAAGCAGTGCCGACTCATCGCCGATGACCACTTCAATACCCAGCGGCTCGGCACGGGTGCGCAGTACGTCGAGGGTTTGCGGATGACAATGGCATGAGACGAAAAACGCCGGGGCCTTGCTCTTCGCCAGACGCTTGCAGAAGGTCATGGCTTCGGCGGCTGCGGTGGCTTCATCGAGCAACGAGGCGTTGGCGATCTCCATACCTGTCAGGTCGCTGATCAGGGTCTGGAAGTTCAGCAGCGCTTCCAGACGACCTTGGGAAATCTCCGGCTGGTAGGGTGTGTACGCGGTGTACCAGGCCGGGTTCTCCAGCAGGTTGCGCAGGATCGGCGTCGGTGTGTGGCAAGGGTAATAGCCCTGGCCGATATGATTGCGAAACAGCTGGTTGTTCGCGGCGATGGCCTTGAGCGAGGCCAGCGCCTCGCCCTCGCCCTGCCCTTTGCACAGCTCAAGCACACTGGTGCCCTTGATGCTGTCAGGAATGACCCTGTCGATCAGGCCGTCGAGGCTGTCATGGCCAATCAGCGCCAGCATCGCGTCGATGTCGTCTTCGCGCGGGCCGATGTGACGGGCGATGAACTCGTTGTCGGTTGTCAGTGGGATGGATGCATTGGTCATGTCGGTCCCCTGGCTCAGGCGTTGTCGGCCAGGAAACGGTCATAGCCTTCCTGGTCCATCAGGGCGTCGAGGTCGGCAAGGTTGGCCACCTGGATGCGGAAGAACCAGCCGTCTTGCATCGGCGAGGCGTTAACCAGTTCGGGGTCGTCAGCCAGGGCCTGATTGACCGCCACCACGGTACCGCTCAGGGGCATGCTGATGTTGCTGGCGGCCTTGACCGATTCCAGCACCGCGACTTCATTGCCCTCACCGTATTCGCCCGGCTCCGGCAACTGCACAAACACCACATCACCGAGGGCTTCCTGGGCGTAGGTGGTGATGCCGACGGTCAGTTCGCCAGTCGCTTCCAGACGCAGCCATTCGTGTTCGGGTGTAAAACGCAACGTGGTCATGGATCTTCCTCTCTTGTTATCAGGTGGGTCCTGGTGCAGGACTGATTGTTACAAGAGCAAGGGCAGTGCCAACTAATTAAAACCTTTATATTTCAATTAGTTGTATGACAAATCCAATCAATCTCAAGCCTCGGCGCTGGAGCGAAATCGCTCCGCTGCCTGGGCCCGGCAGCCAGCCCTGGCGGGACGGGCCAATGAAGCCGCGGCTCAGGCCCGACTGGAGCACAATCACTCCAGTGGAGCGTATTCGAACCAGGTCGGCTACGAGACCCGGTTGGCGATGCCGTATTTACGCAGGCGTTGGCCGATGGCCGTGTGCGAAGTCTGCAGGCGCACCGCCAGTTGCCGGGTCGAGGGATAGGCCGCGTACATCGTCTCCAGTAGCGATTTTTCGAAGCCCTGCACAGCCGCCTCCAGGCTGGTGACTTGCGGTGTATCGGGCTGCTGGTTGTTCAGGGCGGTACCGGCCAGCTCCAAGTCGCCGCAATCGATCACCTCCCCTTCACTGATGGCCGCAGCACGGAAGATCACGTTCTGCAACTGGCGCACGTTGCCTGCCCAGCGATTGCCCAGCAGCAGCGGATGGGTGGCCAGTGCCAGTCGGCACGGCGAGCGCTGTATCTGCGCGCAGGCAGAACGCAGGAAATGCTCGGCCAGCAACAGGATGTCCCGACCGCGCTCGCGCAACGGCGGCACCATCAGGTTGAGCACGTTGAGGCGGTAATAGAGGTCTTCACGAAAGCTGCCTTCGAGCACCATGTTTTCCAGGTTGCGGTGCGTCGCGCAGACCACCCGTACATTGACCCGCACCTCGCCGCCACCGCCAACCCGGCGAAAGCTGCCGTCGCTGAGAAAGCGCAGCAGCTTGGCCTGCAGGTACGGCGACATCTCGCCCACTTCATCGAGGAACACCGTGCCGCCGTCGGCCAGTTCCAGCAGGCCCGGCTTGCCGCCGCGCTGGGCGCCGGTAAACGCGCCAGCGGCGTAGCCGAACAGCTCGCTCTCGGCCAGGCTTTCCGGCAGCGCCGCACAGTTCAGCGCCAGGAAGGACGCATCACGGCGCACGCTCAATGCATGGCAGGCGCGCGCCACCAGCTCTTTGCCCGTGCCGGTTTCGCCCTGGATCAACACCGGCGCCTCCAGGCTCGCCACCTTGTGCAGGCGCGCCTTGAGCTCCTTGAGCGGCGCCGATTCGCCCAGCAGCGCCTGTAGCCCCTCAGCATGATCGTGCAACAGCGAAGCCAGACGCTCACCGATACGGCTTGGTGGGTACAGGGTTAGCAGGCCACCTACCAAGGCGTCGGCCCCACCGCTGATGGGCGTGGCTTCCAGCAGCAGCGCCTGGCCCTGCAAGCTGACCTCGCACATGGGCAGGCGAAAGCCCTTGTCGATCAGGGTCTGCGCCAGGTCGGGTTCGGCGAACAGCCTGGACAACGGCTCACCCGCTGGCTCGCGACCGACCAGGCTGACCAGCGTCGGATTGGCCAGCAGCACATGGCCACCGGGGTCCACCGCCAGTACCGGGTCGCTCATCGCCGCAAGCAAAGCGTCCAACTGCAGGTGCCGGCGCTGGCCGGGAAGAAAGTCGACAAGCTCCACCGCCTGGACCCCGATCACCCGCAGCAAGGCGTCGTGAAGTTCGTCGAGCACGGCCTGTGACAGCGCTGGAGCATCGATATAGACGTTGGGCGGGATCATTTCCACCGCGTCCAGGTTGAGGTTGCGCGCGCCCAGCAATGCCAGGATCTCCTGGGTAATGCCAACGCGGTCGATGAAAGTGACGTGGATGCGCATGACAACTCCCGGGTTGTGCAAAGACGACAGGGGAACGGCCCGTGCGTGCCGTCCCCCCGAGTAAAAGCGTGAATGTGGCTATCAGTCCGCGTCGTAGGACAACTGCACGCCCTCCGACTTTTTCTGGCGCATCGTTCGGTAAGCCATACCGAGGATTACGAACCAGGCCGGGACGAAGACCAGCGCTTTGCGGGTGTCTTCCTCCAGCGCCAGCAAGGCCAGCATGGCCACGAAAAACACCAGGCACGCCCAGCTCATGAAGATGCCGCCCGGCATGCGGTATTTCGAGGCACGATGCAGCTGTTCGCGCTGCTTGCGGTACGCCAGGTACGACAGCAGGATCATCGACCAGACGCACATGAACAGGATCGCCGACACCGTGGTGATCAGGGTGAAGGCATCGAGCATGTTCGGCACCAGGTAGATCACCAGCGCCCCCGCCGACAGGCAGACACAGGAAAAGATCAGACCGTTGGAGGGCACTGCGCGGCTGGACAACGCCTTGAACTTGCCAGGCGCATCGCCATCCACCGCCAGGCCATAGAGCATGCGGCTGGTGGAAAAGACGCCACTGTTTGCCGAAGACGCGGCAGAGCTCAGGACCACGAAGTTGATGATCCCGGCAGCCGCCGGCAGACCGGCCAGAACGAACAGCTCGACAAAGGGGCTCTTGTTGGCAACAACATCACGCCACGGCGTAACCGCCATGATCGCGATCAACGCGAACACATAGAAAACGATGATACGCAGCGGAATAGAATTGATCGCCCGTGGCAGGTTGCGTTCCGGGTTCTTGGTTTCTGCGGCCGTGGTACCCACCAGCTCAATCCCGGCAAAAGCAAAGATCGCAATCTGGAAGCCGGCGAAGAAGCCCATGGCACCATGGGGGAACATGCCGCCGTCATTCCACAGATTGGCCAGCGAGGCGACATTGCCAGCAGGCGACTGATAGGCCGCAACTACCATGTAAAGACCGGTGCAGACCAAAGCGCAAATGGCCACGATCTTGATCATGGCGAACCAGAACTCCAGTTCACCGAACATCTTCACGGTCAGCAGGTTGAGCGAAAGCAGCAGCCCCACACAACTGAGTGCCGGCAACCATTGCGGGATATCCGGGAACCAGAACTGTGAATAGGCGGAGATCGCAATAACATCGGCGATGCCGGTCACTATCCAGCAAAACCAATAGGTCCAGCCGGTGAAAAACCCTGCCCAGGGTCCCAAGAGATCAGCGGAGAAATCAATGAACGACTTGTACTTGAGGTTGGACAACAGTAACTCGCCCATTGCCCGCATTACAAAGAACAGCATGAAACCGATGATCATGTAGACAAAGATGATCGACGGCCCTGCCAGACTGATGGTCTTGCCAGAGCCCATGAACAGACCAGTGCCGATGGCGCCACCGATGGCGATCAGCTGGATATGGCGGTTGGAGAGATTACGTTGGAGTTCGTGCGCTTCGCTGTCAGGCGGACCCAGCGTCGAATTTTTCATTAGGCTTTACCTTGCTAGTTTAATTGTTTTTATAACGTCACAAGTTCAAACACCTCAGCCGGTGCGGCGGAGTGCCAATGAAAGAGCAAGGTCTATGCCAAGCGAAAAAGCGTTGTTTTATGCAGCGTTGTATTTATTGGGTGTAATGAAGTCACTCCATGAAAAGTCGTTAATCCGGCTGCCCAACGGCATTAAAACGTCATAAACCCTACGCCTGGGCCCAGTGTAGCGTTTTCGCTCCAATGGAACGCATTCAGTCCGGACTGATTGGTGCCGCCCGCCGGTGGGAGCGGGCTTGCCGCGCGATGCGATGTGTCTGACAGGTCGCAATCGCGGGACAAGCCCGCTCCCACACCACCGGGTCGTCAGGCGCTTACCTTGCGCAGCGGCACTCGACTGCGCTGTTGCTCTTCCCAACCCTCCACCAGGCCGACCGGTACTTCGGCCGGCGCCAGCGGCTCGCGCCCGCGCACCAGGTCGGCGGCGCGTTCGGCGAGCATGATGGTTGGCGCGTTGAGGTTGCCGTTGGGCTCGCTGGGGAACACCGAAGAGTCGATCACCCGCAGCCCCTGCAGACCCCGCACACGCAGCAAGGAATCAACCACCGCCATGTCATCCTCACCCATGCGGCAGGAGCCACAGGGGTGCATGGTGCTTTCCATGTTGGCGCGCACGAAGGCGTCGATCTGCTCATCGGTCTGCACCTGCGGCCCTGGCGCCAGCTCCTCGCCGCGGAAGCGGTCCATCGCCGGCTGGGCGATGATTTCCCGGGTCAGGCGCACGCAGCGGCGGAAACCCTCGCGGTCCTCTTCGCTCTCCAGGTAGTTGAAGCGGATTTCCGGGTGCTGGTAAGGGTCCGCCGACAGCGCCCGCACATGGCCACGGCTCTTGGGCTTGTTTGGCCCGGTCAGCACCATGAAACCATGGCCCTTGAACGGTTTGTCGCCGTCGTAGCGCATCGCTGCCGGCAGGAAGTGAAACTGGATGTCCGGCCAACGCAGCCCCTTGGACGAACGGATAAAGCCGCCCGCTTCGAAATGGTTGCTGGCACCCAGACCGTCTTTGAACAGCAGCCAGCGCAGGCCGATCATCGCCTTGCCCAGCAGGTTCATCTTGCCGTTGAGCGTCACCGGTTCCTTGCAGGCGTACTGGATGTAGATTTCCGAATGGTCCTGAAGGTTTTCGCCGACCCCAGGCAGGTCATGGCGCACCTCGATACCGGCCTTTTTCAGTACCGCCTGCGGGCCGATGCCCGAACGCTGCAACAGGTGCGGCGAGCCGATCGGACCGGACGACACCAGCACCTCGCGGTTGCAATAGACCTTGTGGGTCTGGCCACCCTCGTCGTACTCCACGCCCACCGCACGTTTACCGTCGAGCAGGATGCGCCGGGTCATGGCGTGGGTGACGACGGTCAGGTTGGGGCGGGTCATGGCCGGGCGCAGGTAGGCATTGGCGGTGGACCAGCGTACACCGTCCTTCACCGTCATGTGCATGGCACCGAAGCCTTCCTGCATGTAGCCATTGCAGTCGTCGGTCTTGATGTAGCCGGCCTCGGCACCGGCCTCCACCCAGGCGCCGTACAACGGGTTCTGCATGTTGTTGCCGTTGTTGGTGGCCAGGGGGCCTGCACCGCCGCGATAGTCATCTCCACCGAACTTGTAGGTCTCGGCGCGCTTGAAATATGGCAGGCAGTTTCGATAGCCCCAGTCCTTCGCGCCCAGGCTTTGCCATTCATCGAAATCACAGGCATGGCCACGGATGTAGACCAGGCCGTTGATCGAGGAGGAACCACCGAGCACCTTGCCCCGTGGGCAGTGCAGGCGCCGGCCGTCCAGGTGCGGCTCGGCGACTGTCTCGTAGCGCCAGTTGTACTTCTTGGTATTCATCGGCAATGAGAACGCGCTGGGCATCTGGATCAACACACTGCGGTCGCTGCCGCCGAACTCCAGGACCAGCACCGAAGTACCGGCGTCCTCGGTCAGGCGGTTGGCCAGAACGCAGCCGGCAGAGCCTGCACCGATGATGATGTAGTCGTATCGCTTGTTCATGGTTTTAGTCCTTTGCGCCGAAGCCTGCGGCCTCGATGTTGCGTTCATTGCCCTTGGAGTAGGCGCCCCAGCCCAGCCGCGTGGCCAGCAGCCGGGTCAGCCCGTAGTGAACCAGCCCGGCCAGCAGGCAGGACGGCAGCGAGGCGGTAGCGAAGGTGAAGAAGCTGGTGTTGGCCAGCGTCTGCGGGTTGAACACCACCACGTAAATCGCGAACCCCGCCACCAGCGCCAACAGGGCGATAGGGTTGAAGCCCTTGCAAAAGCGCACCGGCGATGCGCCTGGCGCGGCATACACATGGCGCAGGTTCACGCGCTGGTGACGCAGGAAGAAGTAATCGGCGATGCCGATACCGGCCAGCGCACTGTTCAACGCCGAGGTCCATACCAGGAAGATGAAGAAGCCGTCGTAGATACCCGGAAAGCACAGCACGATGAGCACCGGAATCACGCAGAACAGCCCGACCAGTGCCCCCCAGCGCACGCTACGCAAGCGCTCCCCGGCCAGTTGGCGCAGGCCGATGACGGCGGTGTAGAGGATGTTGACCATGCCGGTCAGGTTGGCCAGCGCCAGGAAAGCCAACGCCACCACGCCGAATCCCACACCACCGGCCAGGCGCATCCAGGTGGTCGGGTCGCTGCTGCCCAGGGTGGAAGCGGCGAACAGGCTGACGCTTTCGCCCAGCGCGGCGGCGCCGAAAATGCCCACCAGGTTGGGCCAGAAGGCCGTGCGCTGGTTGCTGCACAACCGCGACAGGTTGCCGATGTACGGCCACCAGGAGAAGCCGGCGGCGATATTGATTTCCACGGCGATCATGAAGTTGATGCGCTGATCGGCAAAAGGCGGCTGCAACGGCGGCATGGCCAGCAGCTCGGCGAAGCTGAAACGCTGGGAAATGAAGTACATCAGCGCCAGCATGATCAGGATCAGGCTCGGTGCGATCACCGCACTCAAGCGCCGGATCATGTCCGGGCCACGCATGGCCACCAGCGCTGCGAGGACGATGGCCAGCAACGCGCCCGCCGTCACCAGCCAGCCGTCGCCGTCGGGTTGGCTGTGCTGCACCAGGGTTTCCAGGTTGTCTAGCGCCCGCCCGCACATCAGCCCCAGCACCGCCAGCCAGCCCATGGTCAGCACTACCACCGACAGCACATAGACCAGACGGCTGCCGTTGAGGCCGAACATACTGCGCAGGTAAGTGAACTGCTCAACGCCGTACTTGCCGCACGGCAGGCAAGTGGATGACGCTGCGAGAATCACGCCAATGATGTTACCGATGACGATCGCACTGATGCCTTGCAAAGGCCCGACGAACAGCGCGGTGGCGCCGCCGATCAGAAACACCCAGGTGGCCACCGCCAACGCCGAGTTGGCATAGGCAAAGCCCCAGAAGCCCCACACCCGCTCGTTGGGCAGCAACGGCGTATCGCCCCGTTCGGCGCTCAGGCGAAATTCCTGCTCTCTGGACGAGTTCATGGATGACCTCCCAGCAAGTAAGCCCCGGCAACCATGACCAGCGTCAGCAAGGTCAGCGCGAGAAAATCGCCAGCGCTCAATGCCCCGGGCCAGTCCGCCCTGCTCTCCAGTTCTTCATAGGCGCGTATGCGCCTGTCCAGATCTTGCGCACGTTCTACATCCACTTGGCTGTTCATAAGCATCACCTCGATAGGTTCTTGTTCTTGAAATACGATGCATGTGATAAACCTGCGCCGCCCGCCAACCGTCAGCGACACAGGTCTGCCCTGTTCCTCAGGGCAAGGTGATCCAGACCGCCTTGGTCTCCAGGAAAAACTCCAGTTGTTCGGCGCCCATGTCCTTGCCATAGCCCGACTGTTTGTAGCCACCGAACGGCATGGACGGGTCCAGGGTGCTGTGGGCGTTGACGTAGACCGTGCCAGCACGCAACTGCGGAATCAGGCCGTGGACCCTGCCCAGGTCATTGGAGTAGATCGCCGCCGCCAGGCCGTACACCGAATCGTTGGCCAGGGCCAGCGCCTGCTCCTGGGTGTCGAACGGAGCGGTCACCAGTACCGGGCCAAAAATCTCCTCGCGCACGATACGCATGTCGTTGTTGCAGTCAGCGAAGATCGTCGGTTGTACGAAAAAGCCCTGGCCTTCGACAGGTTCGCCACCGTAGTACAGCTGCGCCCCTTCGGCCTTGCCCAGAGCGATGTAGTCCAGCACCCGCTGCTGTTGCTGACGCGACACCATGGGGCTGATGAAGCAGTCCGGATCCAGGCCCGGGGCGACCTTCAGGGTGGCGGTATACCTGGCCAGCGCCGCGAGGAACTGGGGGTAAATGCTACGCTCGACATAGGCGCGGGTACCAGCATCGCAAACCTGCCCCGAGTTGAAGAACACACCGTTGGCGACCGCCTCGGCCGCCGCCTCGATATCGGCGTCGGCGAACACGATCACCGGCGACTTGCCGCCCAGTTCGAGGGTCAGGCGTTTCATCTGGTCCATCGCCGTCTTGCCCACCGAGCAACCCACCGGGGTGGAGCCGGTAAAGCTCAGCTTGTCGATGCCCGGGTGGCTGGACATCGCCGTGCCGACCACGCTGCCGCGCCCGCTGACGATGTTCAGCACGCCGTCGGGAATGCCCGCCTCCTGGACCAGCTCGGCGAAACGCAGAGCTGAAAGCGAAGTCAGTTCTGCCGGCTTGACCACCACGGTGCAGCCGGTCGCCAGGGCCGCACCGAGCTTCCAGGCCATAGTCTGCAACGGGAAATTCCACGGCACAATGGCGCCGACCACGCCCACCGCTTCCTTGCGGGTGTAGGCCAGGTAATTGCCGGGCAGCGAGGGCTCGACCGTGCGCCCGTGGATCTTGCTGGCCCAGCCAGCGAAGTAGCGCAGCGTATCGACGGTGCCCTGGATATCCACGGCACGCGCCTGGACGACCGACTTGCCCATGTCGATGGACTCGATCTGTGCCAGCTCCTCGGCATTGGCGTCGATCAGGTCGGCCAGACGATGAATCAGGCGCTCGCGTTCCAGCGGCTTGAGCTGGCTCCAGGGGCCGCCATCGAACTGTGCACGCGCGGCACGCACGGCACGGTCCAGGTCTTCAGCGGTGCCCATCGGGATGCGCGTCAGCACGCCCTCGGTGGACGGCTCGATGACCTCGGCACTGGCACCGTCACTGGCCTCAAGCCACGCCCCACCGATAAACATGCGCTGGGGTTTGCAGAGAAAACGCTGGGCGGCCTCGGAAACACCGAAGGCCTGCAGGTAGGCTTTTACCTTGTTGTCCACTGGGATTCTCCGGATCAGCGAGCGTTGGCGCGCGCGTGGAAGATGAAGCCGATGCTGTTCATCAGCAGTTGCGCGGCGAGGATCGAGGTGACACCGGCCGGGTCGTAGGCCGGCGCCACTTCCACCAGGTCCATGCCGACGATCCGGCCCTGGCTGCGCCGGGCCAATGCCTGGATGATTTCCAGCACTTCGTAGTAGTAGAAACCGCCGTGGCTCGGTGTTCCCGTGCCCGGAGCAATGGACGGGTCGAAACCGTCGATGTCGATGGTGATGTAGTAGTCGCGGCCCTCGGGGATTTTCGCCATCACCCCCTCGCAGCCCAGACGCCGCACGTCGCGCACCGAGAGTATCTGTGACCCGGCTTCGCGGGCGGCATCGTAGTCGTCACGGTTGGAGGAAGACACGTTGCGGATGCCCATCTGGGTCATGCCGACGATATGGTCCAGCTCCGAGGCGCGGCGCAGCGGGCTGCCGTGGCCGTAACGCACGCCGTGGCGCTCATCGACGAAGTCCAGGTGCGCATCGAAATGCACGATATGGATCGGCCCGTGCCCTTCGAAAGCCTTGATCACCGGGGCGTGGATCGAGTGGTCACCGCCCAACACCACCGGCATGGCGCCTGCGGCGAGGATCTGGCGCACGGCCGATTCGATGTTGGCGTTACTGGTTTGCATGTCGGTATGAACGATATCGGCATCGCCGACATCGACCATGCGCAGCTGGTCATCGGTCAGGTAGGTGGCGTCATCTTCAAAGTCGTAGGCGCCGGCATGGCCGAAGGAGAACAGCGTCGATGCCTCGCGGATGCCACGGGGTCCGAAACGTGCTCCAGAGCGCCATTGGGTGCCCATGTCGTTGGGCGCGCCAAGGATCGCCACGTCGGCATCGATGGCATCCCAGTCGGTGCAAATAGGCGACTTGGCGAAGGTGCAATGGCCCACGAAGGGCAGGTTCAGACGGCCGGATTCATAACCGTGCTTTGCCATGTTCGAGTTTCTCCACGTTATTGTTCTGGTCAGGAGACGGGGCGACTGCTCGACCACCGTTGCAGCCACTATGGCGGCAGGCCGGTCAAGGAAAAATGCTCAAGTGCAGATGCATACATCGTCTAACCTGAAGTATCCGTACGGATGTCAGTTGCCAGAAAAACACCGCCACTGCAGCCCAGCGTATTTTCAGACGCCAGGCATTGCGGTCGACACATGCACATGGTTAGCTTGGAAAAAAAAACAACAACGCCGTGCGTTCATATCAGCCGCCACGATGTGACGCCCGGCCGGGAGGCCAGGGTGATTCAGCTCCACGATGTCGACCTGAAACTGCTCAGGGTTTTCACCACCATTGTCAGGTGCGGTGGCTTTTCCGCCGCGCAAGCCGCACTCAATGCCGGCCAGTCGACGATCAGCGAGCAGATGACGCACCTGGAAACCCGCCTGGGGGTCAAGCTCTGCCAGCGCGGGCGCAGTGGCTTTCGCCTCACCGAGCAAGGCGTAGCGATCCATGAGGCCACCCTGCGTCTGCTCAGCGCGGTGGAGAGCTTCTGCCTGGACGCCGACGTGCTCAAACAGCACATCAGCGGCAAGCTCAACCTGGGCATCATCGACTCCACCCTGACCGATCCCGACTCGCCGCTGCCGCGTACCACCCAGCGTTTTGTCTCGCGCGGTCACGACGCCCATCTGCACATCTACATCGGCGCCCCCGCAGAGCTGGAGGAACGTGTCCTGGATGGTCGCCTGCACCTGGCCATCGGTCACTTTCCCCTGCGGGTACCGGGGCTGTCCTACCTGCCGCTCTACAACGAAGCCCTGGGACTCTACTGTGGGCGCCGCCATCCGCTGTTTGCCAGCAAGGCGTCGAACGGTCGTCTGCTCGAGGACGTTCGCGCCTGCCGTATCGTTGTGCGCGGTTACATGAATGAGTACGACCTGGAGCAACTGGGCATGACCAAGGCCGCTGCCACCGTCGAGAACATCGAGGCGGCGGCGATCCTGATCATTTCCGGCGCCTACATCGGCTTCCTGCCGGTGCACTTCGCCGAGCAGTGGGTAAAGACCGGCGAGATGCGCCGCCTGGGTGCCAGCGCGCTGGACCTGACCTCGCCGTTCGATGTCGTTACCCGTCGCGGGGTATCACCGCCACCGATCCTGCACGCCTTCCTCGAAGACCTCGCCGCCTGCATGCCCCAGCAACTGCCTTGACCGCCCCCTGCTCCCACTCATAGCCGCACTCTTGCCAACTGATAGTAAAAAACGCTTGTACGAACCCCTGGCGGGAGGAAGATGGTGTGATCAGCGACCTGCACGAACAAGGCCCGGATCATGAACACTCGCCCGCGCTGCACTGCCTTCCATGAAGCAGGCCACGTTCTGGCCTTCTGGTGGAATGGCCAGCGCATCAAGCGAGTGACCGTACGCACCCGCGCCGAAGCACTGATCGGCCCGATGGTGGATCTGCGTGGCAACCTGCAGGCGGTCAAGGGCCTGGTAGAAGCCGACTACCTGGTGCCGCTCCCTGCCTTCGAGCCGCCCGGCATCGCTGAACACCTGCCTTCGATGATCAGCGCCATTGAGCGCGACCTGGTGGATTGCTTCGCAGGCCCTATGGCCGAAGCGATCTACAGACACTGCCCAGTCGACAGGTGCCTGCAGCGTAGTGGTGCCGGCGACCGTCAGCGCGGCATGGAGTTGATCCGCCTGCTTCCAGCGCGCATGGTACTCGAGGCCGAGCCTCTGGCCATTGCCCGTGCCAGCTGCCTGGTACATAGATACTGGGCGGTGGTCAGCGCTGTTGCGCAGTATCTGCATGCCCAGGGCACGGTCAATGGAGAGGACATCAGCGCGCTGCTGTGCCAGCTCTCCGGCGAGTCACCGACACCGCTGGGCAACCTCCTGAGCGACCTCGACACACGACACAATCGTCATGCTACGACCCGATTACGGCCTGTCTGCTTGGCGTGATAAAGGTGCTCGTCGGCGCGTTTGAGGATGGATTCAGGCGTCGGTGTTTCATCATTACGGCAGGCAACCCCAATGGAAATGGTCAGTGGCCCGGACGGTGCTATCTGGGTCGTGGCAATGGTCTGGCGGATACGCTCGGCAATGTCACGGGCTGCCTGCAAGTCGGTTTCAGGCAGTATCAGCGCAAACTCCTCACCGCCAGCCCTGAAGGCCAGATCGTCTTCCCGGGAATCCTGCGCGATGATCGCTGCCACCTGTTTGAGGGTTTCGTCGCCGACATCATGGCCGAAGGTGTCGTTGACCCGCTTGAAATGATCGATATCCAGCGCCAGCACCGCGTACTCACGCTGCGCCAGGGTCAGTGCCTCCAGCGCCGCCGACATGGCGCGGCGGTTGGCCAGGCCGGTCAAGGGGTCACTCTGTGCTTGATGGCTGAGATGCCCGAGTTTCTGCTGCAATAGCTGCACCCCGGCCAGCAGCGCCCGGCGGATGGCCGCCGCCTCCGCGTACCAGCCATTGATGGCTTGCAACTGCTCAGAGGCCTGCGGTGCCGACAGTTGTTTCGCGCTGTGTGCCAGTTGCCGCAAAGGCCGGGAAATAAGCAGGGTTGCCACCCAGATCACCAGCAGCCCTACCAGACCGGCTGGAATGACTTTGATAAACATGTCACGCAACAGTTGCGCCAATGGAGCCAGCGCTTGCTCACGAGGCTGTTGCGCGACCACCGCCCAGTTGGCGTCGGGCACCTGCGCGTAGCCTGCGAGCATGGGAATGCCCTGGTAGTTGATAGCCTCCATCGAACCGTGCTCGCCGCGTAGCGCCGCATCGAGCGTTGCGCTGGTGGTCAGCACTTCACCGGTCCTGCGGTGGTCAGAGTGGTACAACAGGCGCCGGTTCTCATCGGCGACGAAGGCAAAGGTACCGTCCTGGTGATAGTGACTACCGATCAGGGTGTGCAATATGCCTTGCTTGCGGATATAGATCGATGCGCCAATGATGCCGAGAAACTGCCCTGACGGGCTGAACACCGGTTGCGAGATGAATACGATCAGGTTGTCGGCCGCATTCACGTAGGCATGGCTGACCAGCGGGCGCCGCTCCTTCAGCGCTTGCTGGACGTCTTCGGTGGTCAACGTAGTACCGATGATCTGCGCTTTGTCCGGGTAGATCTGCAGGACCTTGCCGCTGGCATCGACAATCAGCACGGCATTGAAGGCTTTGTCTTCGGCCTGCAGGTGCACGGCTTCTTCCCTGAGCAACTGCAGGTCATTGAAGTTGCGGCCCAACAACCGGCTACTGTAGCTCAGGCGGCTATGCGCGGAGTCCAGGAACTGGCCAATACTGGAGGCAACCTTGGAGGTATAGGCTTGGTTGGCCTGCAGCGCCGAATGCACAAGCGCATCGCGTTGCACGCCGTAGGCCACCCATAAGCTGTTACACAGCGTGGCGATGACCGTCAACAGCACGAGCACCAGAATCAGGCCGCGCAGGCCGATGGATAAAGGACGCAACTTGCTCATGAACCCTGCCGTCTGATTTCTTCCCTGCGCTGGAGCGGTGCTGCCCCGCAGTCGTCTGACACTTCAACATAGCCTGGGCGGTGTGCAATACCGCCCTTTGCATCTGTAGCGTAGCCGCTTTTGCCCAGCGCCTGGGCTGAACCTGCGGTCAGAAACCCACGCTGGCAGATAGCAGGTAGGTCCTGGGGGTAGACAACGTCAGCCCGGCTTCGCTGTCATCGGAGGCGCCCGCCGAAGCCCAGTAGCGCTCATCCAGCAGATTCTCGACGCTGGCGCGCAGGGTGATGTCCTTGCCGTCGACCTTGAAGGCATAGCGGGCACCGGCATCGAAGCGCTCCCAGCCGTCGATCTGCTTGCTGTTGCCCTGATCCAGGTACTGCGAGCTGGAATGGATGCCGCGGACCGTCAGGGTCAATCCCGACAGGGTCGGCACGTCCCACTCGGCCCCCAGGTTGACGTTGTACTCGGGCGTTGCCGGGGCGCGGTTGCCGTCGAAGGTGCCGCCATTGGTGCCAGTCAGTTGACTGTCGATGAACATCACCCCACCCAGCAGGCGAAAGCCCTTGAGCGGTTCACCGAACACACTCAGCTCGACGCCTTTGTTCTCGCGCTTGCCGTTGGGGCCGAAGACCCGGGTAGTGGCGTTAGTCTCGTAGGCCGGCTGACGGATCCGGAAGGCGCTGGCAGTCAGGGCAAAGTTGCCCAGGTCATACTTGGCACCGACTTCCACCTGGCGGCTGATGAACGGCGCAAAGATCTGGTCTTCGTTGATCGCGGTCGAAGGCGCGACCTTGCCCTGGCTCAGGCCTTCCATGTAGTTGGCATAAAGGGACAGCTGATCAGTGACCTTGTACAGAACCCCGCCCGACGGCGAGACCTTCTCTTCGTCATAAGCCGTAGCGCCTTTGACATTGTTGCTCCAGTCGTCGACCTGGACCCGCTGCCAGCGCGCGCCGAGGGTCAGCAGCACACGGTCATCGAAGAACCCGAGGGTGTCGGCCAACGCCACGCCAGTGAAGCGGTTCTCGGTGTACACCTTGGCGTCCTGGCGCGTGGGGGTGCCGGGCGTAGGTGTCGGCCGCGGGTCGTAGAGGTTGCTTGGCGCCGATGCATACCGGGCACCGCCGTTCTCGAAATCCATATAGAAGTAGCTGGCGGCCAGGTTCACTTCGTGGCTCACGGGACCGGTATGGAACCAGTTGCGCAGGCCGGCGGTGGCGGTCTTGACGTTTTCATCGCGGGTGAAATCCCGTGGCTGGACGCTGAAGTTACCGGCATCGTTGGAGACCGGCACGTTGTGCCGGAGGAAGTCGTGGTCGCTTTTGCGCGCACCGACTGCTGCGTAGGCCATCAGCGAATCGCTGATGTCGTATTCGCCATTGAGGGTACCAAAGGTGTCGTTGGTACGGGCCTTGCTCCAGGCCTGGGCATAATTGCGCCGCACATCATCGGCGTCCGGCACCTTGGCATTGGCACCGACGATCACGCGCTCCTGCGGTGCATCGGTGTCGCGCTCGGTGTGGCCGAGATCCGCCGACAGCCGCAGTCGCTCACCGCGAAAGTCCAGACCCAATACAGCCATCTCACGTTCGACGCGCTGATGGTCCCACTCGGTGTCACCGCCCTGCTTGACGCCGTTGAAGCGCAGGCCGAACTGGTTCTGGTCACCGAATCGACGGCCAGTATCTACCGCACCACCCACCTGGCTGTCCGACACGTAGCTGCCGGTGAACTCGGTGAGCGGCTTGTCAGCCGCACGCTTGGCCACCACGTTGATGCCGCCGCCGACACTGCCTCGCGGCGAGATCCCGTTGATCAGCTGGCTGGGGCCTTTGATGATGTCGACGCGATCGGCCATTTCCATGTCGATCGAGTAGGTCGGCAGCACGCCGTACAGACCGTTGTAGGAAACATCGCTGTTAAACAGGCTGAAACCGCGGATGGTGAACTGTTCGAAACGTCCGCCAGCCGGGTTGGTCGCGCGTACCGAAGGGTCGCTGGCGATCAGGTCGCCGAGGGTCCGCGCCTGCTGGTTCTGCACCGCCTCGCTGGTGTAGGTGGTCATGCTGAACGGTGTTTCCATAAAGTCCCGCGAGCCCAGCAAACCCTGCGAGCCACGGCGGGCGACCTGCCCACCGGGATAACGCTCGCCGTCCAGGTCGGCGCGGGCATGACTGCCGAGGATGCTGGTCGGCGCGATTTCCACAGCAGCCGCCCCCTCAGGCAGCGGCACCAGGGTGTAGGCACCGGCACTGACCGGCTGCAGTTGCAGGCCACTACCCTGCAGCAGCCGGGCGAACCCTTCATCGATGCTGTAGTAGCCCGACAGGCCGGCGCTGCGCCGACCATTGACCAGGCCCGGCTCCACCGAGACACTCACCCCGGCCTGGCCAGCGAAGCGGATCAAGGCCGAACCCAAATCACCGGCAGGCACCTTGTAGCTGCGCTGCTCGCTGCCGGCCACTGCCATCTGCGGCGCCAACGGGCCGAAACCGAGCATCAGGCTCAAACACAAAGTGGAATAAGAAAACGAAGACGCCAGGTGCGTTCGGCGGCGTGTCACTGCGGGCATTGTTGCGCTCTCTTGTGGATTCACTTGCCCTTGATGACAACCGAGCGAAAGAAAGGGGACAGGCTTCAGGCAATTATTTCCAAATGTCTGGACGGCACGTCATTCCCGCTTTCTGCCCCGCGATGAAGCCCTACTAGTGCACCGCGCGTGTGACCAGGTAACTCAGCAGCTCAGGCTCGTCATTTAGTTCAATGGTCCGCACCGGACGTGGCAGGTTGTCCAGCACCGTACGCCAGAAGGCCTGGGCGGTTTCGTCCTGATCATAGAAACGCACCAACCAGTCACTCTCCCCGCTCATCAACACCTGGCTGGCGATCGCGCGGCCGATGCCTTTGCGCCGGTAACGCTTGAGGATGAACAGGTCGGCCAGTTCCAGGGCATTGAGTGCCGCGAACTCGCTGCGCTCGATCAACAGGAAACCAGCGATGAAGCCATCGACCAGAATCAGGTTGGCGCTCCACTGCGGCTCCTGCCAGTAGCGGATCAGGTGCTCTTCGTGGATGTAGAAGCGACCGTCCACTTCCACATCCTCTTGCTCCCAGTCCGAAGACTCATAGGCATAGAACTGATACAGGTTACGGATCAGTTCAGCCTGGTCGGGGGCGGTTTGCAGCAGTTCGACAGTGAAAGGGATCGAAGGCATGGGGATCTCGGTCAATAAACAGGGAGCGCTTTTTTAGCGGGCGCTATTGTTCACAAAACCCCTGACCAATACCAGCAGACAACCGCCCGCTCAGATGCGCGCCAGCGCCTGGGCCAGGTCCGCGCGCAAATCCTCGACGTCTTCCACCCCTACCGACAGGCGCACCAGCGCATCACCAATACCCAGCTGCGCGCGGGTTTCGGCGGGGATGCTGGCGTGGGTCATGATCGCCGGATGCTCGATCAGGCTTTCCACCCCGCCCAGGCTTTCGGCCAGGGCAAAGATGCGCACGCTTTCGAGAAAGCGCCGGGCGCCGGTCAGGTCGCTGTTGAGGTCCAGGGAAATCATCCCGCCGAAACCATGCATCTGCCGCCGTGCCAGACCATGCTGAGGGTGGGAGACCAGCCCGGGATAATAGACCCGCGCCACCTGCGGCTGGCGCTCCAGCCAGTGTGCCAGCTCCAGGGCATTGCTACAGTGGCGCTCCATGCGCAAGGCCAGGGTCTTGACCCCGCGCAAGGTGAGAAAAGCGTCGAACGGCCCGGCAATGGCCCCCACCGCATTCTGCAAAAAGCCCAGGCGCTCAGCCAGTTCGGGGTTCCCGACCACGGCAATCCCGCCAATCACGTCGGAGTGGCCGTTGAGGTACTTGGTGGTCGAGTGCAGGACGATATCGAAACCCAGCTCCAGCGGCCGTTGCACCCAGGGGCTGGCGAAGGTGTTGTCGGCGACACAGAGAATGCCGCGCTGACGACAGATGTCGGCAACGGCGACCAGATCAGTAAGTCTGAGCAAAGGGTTGCTGGGGGTCTCGACCCAGACCATGCTCGTGTCATCCTCCAATGCCGCTTCGAAGGTCTCCAGATCGGTCAGGTCGACAAAGCTGAAACGATGGCCGGCACTCTGCCGACGAACTTTGTCGAACAGACGAAACGTCCCCCCGTAGAGATCATTGCCAGAAACGATGTGCGAGCCAGCGTCGAGCAACTCGAGCACATTGGCAATGGTCGCCAGCCCCGAGGCGAACGCGAAGGCCTGGGTACCGCCCTCAAGATCGGCCACGCAACGCTCCAAGGCCCAGCGCGTGGGATTGTGTGAGCGCCCGTAATCCAGGCCTTTGTGCACGCCGGGGCTCTGCTGGGCGTAGGTGGAGTTGGCATAGATCGGCGGCATCAAGGCCCCGGTGGACGGGTCCGGGGTTTGTCCGGCGTGGATCACGCGGGTGGCGAAGGCGCGTGGCGCGGTGGTTTCGTCGTGCTGGCTCATGGCAAGGACCTGCGCAGGTGGTTGAGCATGTCGACACGGGTAATCAGGCCGTAGAAGCCCGAGGCATCGGCGATGATCGCCACCAACCCACGGTCGAGTTCCGCTTGCAGTGTAGTCAGGCTGGCACTCGGCGGCAGGGTTTGCAGCTTGTCGGTCATGGCGCTGGCAACCGGCAGGCGAAAGTGCGTGGGGTCGGCGTGCATGCCGACGAGAATATCCGACTCGTCGATCACCCCGACCAGCCGCTGGCCGTCTTCAAGCACCGGTAATTGCGAGACATCGGCCAGGCGCATGCGCTGGAAAGCGGTGAGTAAGGTGTCGCCGGGGCCGACGCTGATCACCCGGCCATCTTCGAAGCGCCGGGCGATAAGGTCGCGTAAATCGCCGTAGTGCTTGAACTGCAGCAGGCCCTGGTCGGTCATCCACTGGTCGTTGTAAACCTTCGACAAGTACCGGGTGCCAGTGTCGCAGACAAAGCTGACCACCCGTTTCGGTTCGCTCTGTTCGCGGCAATAGCGTAGCGCCGCAGCCAGCAAGGTGCCGGTCGAGGAGCCGCCGAGAATGCCTTCGGCGCGCAGCAACTGGCGGGCATGGTCGAAGCTGTCCTCATCGCTGATCGAGTAGGCCTGGCGCACGCTGGACAGGTCGGCAATCGAGGGAATGAAATCCTCACCAATGCCCTCCACGGCCCAGGAGCCGGGGGTGCCCAGGGCGCCGCTGCGGCTGTACTCGGCCACCACCGAGCCGACCGGATCGGCCAGCACCATGGCCAGATCCGGCTGCACCCGGCGAAAGAACCGGGTCAGGCCGGTCAAGGTGCCCGCCGAGCCGACACCGACGACGATGGCATCCACATCATGGTGCATCTGCGCCCAGATCTCCGGTGCCGTGCTGCACTCATGTGCCAGGGGGTTGGCCGGGTTATTGAACTGATCGGCGAAGAACGCATCGGGGATCTCCGTGGTCAGCCGCGCCGCCACGTCCTGGTAATACTCCGGATGCCCCTTGCCGACGTCGGAGCGGGTGATGTGCACCTCGGCGCCCATGGCCTTGAGGTGCAGGACCTTCTCGGTGGACATCTTGTCCGGCACCACCAGCACTACCCGATAGCCCTTGGCCCGGCCGACCAGGGCCAGCCCCAGGCCGGTATTGCCCGCAGTGGCTTCGACGATGGTGCCACCGGGACGCAGCCGGCCATCGCGCTCGGCCGCATCGATCATGGCCAGGCCGATACGGTCCTTGATCGAACCGCCGGGGTTCTGTGATTCAAGCTTGAGAAACAAGGTACAGGGGCCGGTATCGAAGCGGCTGACGCGGACCAGAGGTGTGTTGCCGATCAGTTCGAGTACGGCTGGGCGGGAGTCGTTGGGCATGGTGGCACCTCGCAGCGGGAAGCGGCCTGCGCCAGGTCAGCGCATCCGTCCCGGACAATGCTTCGGTTCGACCATAGGCCCGCTTGACGCCCACCGCAACCTCACCTGACAAGGCACCCCGAAGCCACGGCAATAATTAAGGCAATCTGCTGGCCCCCCGCCACCGCCTTCGTTGGCAAACTTGCTTTCCTTTCAACAGCTTAGGTTGACACTATGCGGGCTTATGGATTGACCCTTGCAACGTTTTTTCTCGCCGCTTTCGCCCTTGGCGCACAGGCCAAAGCGCTAGGCAAGAATGATCGCTATGTGTGCAGTTGGGGATCGGATATAGCCGCCGGCGCACAGCAGTCCAAGCTGTCTGGCGTAACCTTGTACTCGGCGCGCAAAAAGCTGCAGGTACGCAAATTCCCTAAACCGTGGATGCGTATGACCGCCATGGGCATTACCGAGCAAACCTATAACAGCCAGTCGCGGCTCAAGCCGGCAGCGATCAAACAGACTTACTACGAGCAGTGTGTCCAGCATGCGGTCGCGCAGCGCTAGCGAATTAGCGCGTGTATGATCTTCAACCTTTGGCCCTGGGCGCATCAACGGATGAATAGCACATCGGCGTATCACGGCAGCTGCCTATGCGGCGCCGTCACTTTCCATATTGACGGGCCAATCAAGGCCGTTACCCATTGCCATTGCAGCCAATGCCGCAAGGCTCATGGCGCAGCCTTTGCCAGCTATGGCAGCGTGCCTGGTACCCGCTTGACGGTCTGCGACGCTGATCAGGCGATACGCGTATTCAAGTCCTCGCCCAGTGTCAGTCGCAGTTTCTGTTCAAACTGTGGCGCGAACCTGTTCTGGCGCGATGCGGCGGGCACATTTGCCGATTGGGTCAGTATCGCGCTGGGAACGCTGGACACGCCGTTCGAGCCTGTCCGGCACAAGCATGTCCATGTGCAGTCAGGATTGTCCTGGGTGGACGCCCCCACGATTGGACAAGCGCACAAAGCCCACCATACTGACGTGTCACTGCAAGCGAGCACGCAAGCAGCGCACCCAGGCTTATCTGCGTAACAAGGAGTTCCTATGGCAGGATGGTTTGAGTTGAGTAACAGCAGTGACGGTCAGTTTCGCTTTGTTCTCAAGGCGGGCAATGGCGAAGTCATTCTTACCAGTGAGTTGTACAAGACCAAGGCCTCGGCCGAAAGTGGTATTGCCTCGGTCCAGACCAACAGCGGCACGGATGAGCGCTACGAGAAGAAAGAGGCCAGTAATGGCAAATTTCATTTCAACCTCAAAGCCGCCAACCACCAGATCATCGGCAGCAGCCAGATGTACGCCACTGCGCAATCGCGTGATGCGGGCATCGCTTCGGTGAAAACCAACGGCAGCAGCAAGACGATCAAGGACAACACTTAATCGCGAGGCTCTCCTGGCGTGCGCCGGGCGCTGTGGTCTTTGACGCTACACTCAAGACTGCGCCCAGCCACCCAGGCAATCGCAATCATGAGCCTCATGCGCATCGCGCTCTTACCGTTACTGCTGACATTCAGGCTGCCTGCCCTCGCCTACGAATCCGACTTTCATTTCGGTCTGACCTACTGGCTTGCGATTCAGGCCGGCTTTGATCATCAACAGAGCCACGACATCGCCCGCGGTGATGAACTCACCGATACTGGCTTGCTCGACGCTAAACACGCGATCATCTGGCAGCTGTGCATCAAGCGCCAGGAAGACGCCAGCAAGCTCACCCGCTACCTTCACTTTCGCGCACAGAATCCACCGCCCGCATTACCGGCCGCTCGACCGGTGGATAACACCGAGGTATTTGCCCAGGGGCAGATCAACAGTGTGCTCGCCGAGCCGGGTCACGGCCCGCAAGCGCATCTGCTCAAGTTCGGCCAGGCCCTGCATGGCTGGCAGGATTCCTTTTCTCATCATGGCGTGTCGGACCACCATGCGCCCTGCCCTGAGCAATGGGTCTGGACTCACGCGATTGATCGCGGCGGTGCTTTGCAGCATCAGGCCGACCGTACCTATGTCTACCCCTTTGACTGCCGTGAGGCGGCAAAAACGAGCTACGGCTATCTGCACCGCTACCGGCAGTCGATGAGCCTGACCACGACGGCCAAAGACTGGTCGGCGTTGGAGCCACAAGTGTTCGCCTTCTGCCAGCTCAAGACCAGAACTGCCAAGTCTCAATGGTTAGAAACCCACAATGTGCCGCAGGCCCGAGCGATTGCCGGTAACACCAGCCTGTCCGATGGTGATCAACGCTTCTGGGGTAGTCCCGCCATCGACTTGCGCCCGGCGCCTGCAAAGGTCACAGCGGCGATGCCTGCTGTGCCTGACTACGAACGACAAACCACCGGCTGGCGCCTGGATACCGAAGCCGATGCCCTGTTGCAATCGACACTGGAGAGTCTTGCGGTCAAGTCGTCACCACAGGCCAGGCAGTGGGCCAATGCATTCCTGCAGACCTGGCTGACCAGCCCGCCAGAGCAACTGCCTCAGACTTTGGCGCCGTTTTTTGGCGGCCGTCCGATGACGCTCGAAGATCAACCCATCGACAGGCTGTTGCGCCTGCGAATGACCGATCGCGGCCTGGCCGACGACGCTGAGTTTCCTCCGGGAAAATTCGTTGGCGATGCGCAGGGTTTTGTCACCGCTGATGAGCAAACCTGGCGCTCATTGCTGGTACCGCCGCGGGCACAGGAACTACCTGCGCTGGTGGGCAACGGCCAGAACGATGAGCTGTTCCTGATCGCAGTGCTCAGAAGCGCACCCAATGCGGTATTGATCCTCAAGGCCAGGTCCGTGGAGCAGGGCTATGCCGTCGAAGGCCTGGTGGTTCAGGTATTTCATTGAGTCTTGCGCTCAGCCGTGCCGACGATTACCGTTTGCCCAAGGCCAGGCCTATAGTCGCAGCCGGCATCATCCACGTCGCCCGCCCGCGCAAAGGGCTAAGCCCAGGACGGTACTCCAGGAATGCTCACTACGACTCCCGGCCTGGCAGTGGGCGAGCAGGTATTGGAGCCTTCACACCGACGCTTGCCGTGGAACCAATGTGACCCAGTAGCGGCTACGCGATTGCACGGTCAGCGGCAGGCTGGCGGCCAGCAAGGCCAGAATCCGGTCCGTGTCGTTCAACTGGAAGGTACCGGTGACCTTCAGCGACTCCAACCCCGGTTCCCAGCGCAGGATGCCCGGACGATAGCGGGCGACTTCACGCAGGAACAGACCCAAGGGCTGGTTGTCGACACTCAACACGCCGTCACGCCAGTCAGGCATATGCGGATCGAAGCGCCCCATGGCGCCGCTGCCATCAGCGTACAGGGTCAGTTGGTCGCCATAATGCAGCGCCAGTTCCCCGCCCTGCCCCGGCTGCACCTGCACCGTGCCATGCAGCACCGAAATCTGGCAGCTGTCAGCGTCGCGGCGTAGACAGATCTGCGCCTGGCCCGTGCTCACCCGGCCCAAGCCGAAGCTGACGTCAATCGGCTGCGCGCGATTGACGCTGAGGGCAATCTCGCCTTCGATCAGGGTCAATCGATGCTCAGCCATCTGCAGATCCACCGCAGTGGCGGTGTTCAGCTGTAACAAGCTGCTATCCACCAGACGCACACCGCGCCGCTCACCGACGGCAGTACGCAAGTCTGCGCGCCACACCGCCAGCGGCAACTGCTGGCTCAGCAACCAGCCACCTGGCACCAGTACGGCCAACGCCAGGCCTCGCTTGAGCAAGGCACGGCGATCGACCTGCGCACGGTCCAGGCTGGCCATCGCCAACGCTTGCGGCACCGCCTGAAAGCGTTGACGCAGGCCCTCGGCGCGTTGCCACAGCTGTTCGTGACGCGGATCGGCCGCACGCCAATGATCAAGCCGTTGCAGATCTTCGGCACTGGCCCGCCCTGAGTCGAGTAACGCCAGCCAGACTGCAGCAGTACGGGCCAGCTGCCGCGCCTCGGGGCTATTCGTACGGTTCATAGTTCGGCCAACAGGCAGTGCTCGTAGGCCTGGGCCATGTAGCGTTTTACCGTGCGTTCGCTGACCTGCAGGCGCTCGGCAATTTGCGCATAGCCGAGGCCTTCGAGCTGTGACCAGAGAAAGGCCCGCCGCACCTGCGGCGCCAGGCCGTCAAGCAGTTCATCCAGGGCTTGCAGGGTTTCCAGCAGCAACCAGCGCTGCTCCGGTGACGGTGCCAGGGCTTCGGGCAAGTTGGCTAGCGCCTCAAGGTAGGCTTGTTCGAGACTGCGGCGTTTGTAGAAGTTGACCAGCAGCCGTTTGCCGACGGTCAGCAGGTAGGCGCGTGGCTCCCGCAGCTCTTCGAGCACCTGAGGGCTGGCAAGCACGCGCAGAAAGGTATCCTGACTGAGGTCGGCAGCATCCCAGCGATTGCCCAGGCGTCGGTGCAACCAGCTTTCCAGCCAGGTGCGGTGATCACGGTAAAGACCGTGCAGCGTCTGCTCAGAAAGGATCACCGCTTCGCTCATCTCAACGCACCTGCGAGGGAAAGAATCAAATGAGATTGATTCTAATTAATACCCTGATACAAGCCAAGTGCTGTCATGGGATCTGCTGACTATATTCGCTGCGGTGAAGCAGCGACACCCCCTCGCCGCTGCCGGTGGTGTATCAACGCGTGGCCTGGAACCGCGGGCACTGTCCTTCGAGCCGATAATGCAGGGTTACCAACTGTCCGGACGCATCCTCGTAGGTCATCAACATCGGCGCCGCTTCACAACCGCGGGCCATGGGAGTCTGTTCGATCAGCCGGGCGACATCGATCGATGTGCCGTAGCGGTAGTCCTGAACAGCCGGGACGGTTTTGCCGGTTCTTGCCGCATAGGCCTGCACTGCCTGCTCATGGGCAACCAGACGCGCATCCTTCACTTCTGGTGCCGAGGCCAGCGCGCTCTGGCCGGTCAGCAGCAACAGCGCTGCCACTACCAAACCTTGCTTGCGCTTCATTTCGCCTTACCTCTCAGGTGATGGAACGAACTGCCGGGTCAAACAGTTTCGAGCTTACGCCTGCCGGCGGCGACCGGCTACAAGGCGATATCCAGTGCCTTGCGCAGTTGTGCGCCGCGGCTGTCGGCTGCGGCGCTGATCAACGCATAGTTGTAGTCGCCGTGAGACCAGTAACGGGCCTGCAATTGGCCATCGGTGCGCTCGCCACTGGGCATGCGCGTGAACTGTTCGCTCGGCGAGCGCAGGAACAGACTGATACGTTGGCCCTGGGCATCCTCGAACACCAGCAAGGCGGCTGGCCCCTGCTCGTTACTCAGCAAGCGTGCACCCAACGGAGTAAAACCATAGGACGACAAGTCCGGCAGGTTGCCGACGTGACGAAAATGTTGTCCCAACCAGGCCTGCAGACGTGCCGGATCACGCGCGCTGAGGTCCAGGGCGCTGGCATCGGCGAACAGCCGATGGGCCTGCAGCGCATCGGCCATTGGCGGGTTGGTGGCCATCAGGCTGGTCTCGCGCACCTGCCAGCCACCCAGGCCACCGATGCCCAGCGTCAGCAACAGCACCGCAGCATTGGCCCAGCGCCGCTGCCGGCGCCGACGCAGCTGACGACGGACATGGGCCGGATCAAGCCGTGGATTGGCGGCCTGCCCGGCAAAGCCTGACAAAGCGGCGCGCAGTTGCCGCGCGTCCCGACGCCAGCCTTCGACCTGCCGGGCCTGCTCTGGGTTGACGGCCAGGTACAGCTCCACCGCCCGCCGGCGTTCCGGCTCCAGGCACTCGTCGACATAAGCGTGCAGTTCGTCTTCTGACGGGATCAACTGACTCATTTCAACCTCCGCAACGCCGGGGACGCGGTAGTGCCCTCGGCCAGTTCGCGCAACGCCACGCGTGCCCGCGACAATCGCGACATCACCGTGCCAATCGGCACTCCCAAGGCCTGGGCGGCCTCCTTGTAACTCAGGCCTTCGACACTGACCAGCAGTAACAAGGCACGTTGCTCGGTGGGCAAACGGGCAAAGGCAGCCAGGCCAGACTGGGCCATGACAATGTCCTCGGTAGCGTTGCCGGCCTCCTCGCCGCGTCCGAACCAGGCCAGCCAGCGAGCATGGCGACGCTCGCGGCGTTTGCCGTCGATAAATTGCCGGTAGAGGATCGAGAACAGCCAGGCCCGCAGGCTGTCGTGTTCGCGCTGCTGGCCGTGGCGGCTAAGGGCACGCTCGACGGTGGCCTGGACCAGGTCGTCAGCGCTGCTCGCCTCGCGGGTCAGCCACAGGGCGAAGCGGCGCAGGCGCTCAAGCATCTCGCGTAGTTGGTCGTCATCGAGTTCGTTCATTACCAGGGCCTTGGCCTGTAAGCGATCAGTGTACGAGGCAGACGCTGTAGAGAAAAAATTATTCCACGAGGCGAGGAATAAATAGTTGTCCCAAACGTCGTACCGGCTCATTCACTGACCCGGATCGCCGCCATGAGCACTCCGTTACACGGTCGTCCCCGCGCCTTGCGCCTGGCTGCAATCGGCCTGGGCCTAAGCACCCTGGCCGCAGGCTTTGCCTATGCCGCCGGCTGGATCGGCAGCGAACGCCTGACCCCGAAGCATATCATCGACACCTTCGAAGCCCAGGCCGGACACTACCCCGGCTACCGTAAGAATCACGCCAAGGGCCTGTGCGTCAGTGGCTACTTCCTCAGCAGCAACCAGGCCCAATCGTTGTCCCGGGCCCGGGTGTTCAGCCAGCAACGGGTGCCGGTGATTGGCCGCTTCGCGATTGGCGGCAGCAACCCCTACAGCGCCGATACCAGCGTCCCGACCCGCAGCCTGGCGCTACAGTTGAGCAGTGACGATGGCCAGGTCTGGCGCACCGGCATGAACACCCCGCCAGTATTGGCGGTGAGCAGCCCCGAAGCCTTCTACCAGCAAGTGCTGGCGATGACTCCGGATCCGGCAACCGGCAAACCGGACCCAGCGCGGGTCCAGGCGTTTTTCGCCACGCACCCGGAGAGTGCGGCCTTTCGCCAGTGGGCCAAGGACTACAAGGCCCCGGACAGTTTTGCCAACTCAAGCTTCAACAGCATCAATGCCTTTGCCCTGATCGACGCCGCAGGCAACCGCCAGTATGTGCGTTGGAGCCTGTTGCCGCAGACGCCGTTCGCCGCCTTGCAGGGCCAGGTCGACGACCGTGACTACCTGCAACACGACCTGCAACAGCGCCTGCGCCAAGGCCCCTTGCGCTGGAACCTGCGCCTGACCCTGGCTGAGGCCGCTGATCCGGTCGATGACCCGAGCCAACCCTGGCCAGCAGAGCGTCGCAGCGTCGATGCCGGCACCCTGGTGATCGAACAGGTCGACGGCCCTGAGCAAGGTGCCTGCCGCGACCTCAACTTCGACCCGTTGATCCTGCCCAGCGGCATCGAACCCTCCGCCGACCCGATCCTGGCCGCCCGTTCGGCGGCGTACGCCGAGTCCTTCAACCGCCGCAGCGTTGAGGCGGCCCAGTTGGGAGCACGACCATGAGTACCGTCCCTGTTGCCTTCCATCCCCTGGCGCGCCTGCTGCACTGGCTGATGGCGGTGCTGATCCTGGCCATGCTGTTCGTCGGCGTGAGCATGATCACTGACCTGTCGCCGCGCCACACCTGGTTGCTCAGCTTGCACAAGGCTATCGGCCTGGCCTTGCTGTTGTTGGTGCTGGTGCGCATCGTTTTGCGCCTGACCTTGCCCCACCCGCCGCTGCCCGCTGATCTGCCGACAGCACAGCGCCTGGCTGCCGGCGCTGCACATCTGCTGCTGTATGGACTGATGCTGGCCATGCCGTTGATCGGCTGGGGCATGCTATCGGCCGGTGGCTACCCGTTGCCCTTGCACCTGCCGGCTCTGTTGCCTCACGACCTGCAATTGTACGCAGCGCTGCGTAAGGCCCATGGCTGGTTGGCCTACGTGCTGTTCGCGACAGTGCTGGTACACCTGGGCGCGGCGCTGGTGCATGGCCTGGTGCGGCGCGACGGGGTGTTGCGCAGTATGTGGCCCGCCCCTTTGCGCAACCGCCAGCTCGACAATCAGGGCTGAGGTCGGACTGTGGCCGCACCCGCGTCAGTCGTCCATACAGGCGGGCCGCTAAAGCATCGCGGAATGTGCTTTAATGCTCCGCCAAAAAATTTTCGATATATAAGGCGGCTATGGACACGGGGACACGACTCAAACTGGTGCGTGAACGCAACAAACTCTCCCAGCGGGAGCTGGCCCGTCGTAGCGGGCTGACAAACTCGACGATCTCCCAGATCGAGCAAAATCGCGTCAGCCCCTCGGTCAGTTCCCTGAAAAAACTGCTCGAAGGCATTCCCATGTCCCTTGCAGAGTTCTTCAGCTTCGACGAACCGCCGCGCGAGGAACGCTTCGTGTTCCGTTCCACCGAACAGCCCGACCTGGGCAACAGCGGCTTGCGCATGCTGTTGGTGGGTGCCAGTGTCGAAGGCCGGCAGATGCGCATGCTGCGCGAACTGTACGCACCGGGCGCCGACTCTGGCGACGAGCCGATCGTCCACGCCGAAGGCGAAGAGTGCGGCCTGGTAACCCGTGGCACCATCGAACTGCGGGTGGATGGCCAGGTCAGCATCCTCAACTCCGGTGACGGCTACTACTTCCCGACCACATTGCCCCACAGCTTCAAGAACATCGGCCAGGACGAAGCGGAAATCATCAGCGCCAACACCCCGGCAAACTTCTGAAGATCCGCCTCGGCAGGAGCGGGCTTGCCCTGCGATTAGGTGTTGACTGATACACCGAATCGCGGGGCGGGCGGACTCCTACCGATAAGCCTACATCCAGCCTAGCCAGTGCCACCAGGTCGCGGCAAACACCAGCATCAGCAGATAACCGATCACCGTCACCAGAATCCCTACGCGCGCAAACTGCTTGGCACTGAACGTTTCAGTCCCCAGACACACCATGTTCTGCGGCGCATTGATCGGCAAAATAAAGCCATAACTGACCACAAAACCCAACGCCATGGTCATCCCCAGACGACTGAAATCCCCCGGCAAGGTCTGCAACACCGCAATCAGAATCGGCAACAGCGCCGAGGTCAGCGCCGTCGCGCTGGCAAACCCCAGATGGATCAGAATCAAAAACGCCGCCAGGATCGAAAACACCCCCAGCGTGCCCAACTGATCCAGCCCGGTATTGGCCACCACCTGCGCCCCCAGCCATTGCCCGGCCTGCGTGGTCAGCAAGGTAGTTCCCAGACTGATCCCGACCCCGAAGACAATCACCGTACCCCATGGAATCCGTGCTTGTACATCCTTCCAGGTCATCACCCCGAAGCGCGGCAGCAACAGTATCACCAGCCCGGCATAAGTGGTCGAAGTGGTATCGAAACTATGCAGCTTGCCCTCGGTAGCCCAAGCCAGCAGCAGCAACAGTGACACCCCGAGCAAACGCTTCTGCGCCCCGCTCATAGGCCCCAGCTCAGCCAGGGTCTTGCTCACCGCCGCCTTACCACCGGGAATGCTGTCACTCTCTGGCGGCAACAGTTTGAGCACAATAAAAATCAGCACCGCCGACATGATCAACGCCCAGGGTGCACCAGCGATCAGCCAGTCGATCCACGACACGCGGGCACCGAGCATCTTGTCCATGAAGCCCACGGTCAACAGGTTCTGCGCCGCCGCGGTCTGGATACCGATGTTCCATATACTGGTGCCCTGGGCCACGATGATCATGATCCCGGCGGCGATGTTGGAGCGCTTGTCGACACCAAAGGCGGCAATCACCCCCATCATGATCGGTACCACACAGGCACTGCGAGCGGTGGCACTGGGCACCACCAGACTGAGCAGAATCGTCACCACCACGGCGCCGAGCAAAATGCGTCGGGTGCTGACACCGACACGGGCCAGGGTCACCAGGGCGATACGCCGATCCAGCCCGGTGTGGGTCATGGCCGCCGCAATGAACAAGGCACCGACTACCAGGGCCAGGGCGCTGTTGGAAAACCCGGTCAGCGCCAGACTGATGGCTGCGGAAGACCCATAGGTCACCGAAGGATCGGCTACCGTTGGCGCCGTACCGAGCAAAAAGGCCATTAGCGAAGTGATCATGATCGCACTGGCTTCGTACGACACCGCCTCGCTGATCCACACCACCACGGCAAACGCCAGAATCGCCAGAACCCGCTGCCCGGCTACCGGCAAGTCGGCCGGTAGCGGCAGCAACATCACGCCAATCAGGGCAGCAATCCCCAACAACAAACCAATCGGCACCTTGACCTGGGTCGATTGTGCTTCCGGTGCGCTAGCCGACGAACTCATGAGAATCTCCCTGCAATACATGTGCGAACATGATCGGAGAGTTGCCATGGCGAGGAACTGATACGTATCAACACCAGCGAATCCAGTATTGTCGGACAAGAATGTAGTGCACAAAAAAAATCACTACAAAACCTATTGACGCCATTCGTCGGCCCTTGCATGATGAGGCCGTCTCCCCGATCGGGGACACTGGCAAGGGTGTTCCAGGCAGCTCGAAGGATCCATGAGCTGTATGCGGATGGGTACTGCCCAAAAGGCAGCGTGTAAAAGCCCCCAGTTGTGACGCTGCTGTAGCAGCTTTCTTTCTACGCTACATGACGTGCGCCAAGTTTGAACTCAACTACGAATGGTCAAGGGGGCTTTATGATGAATCTGAACAATCAACCGACTGTTGACGAATTGGCCCGGCTGTTCGCCGCGCGCAAAGACACACTCGACAGCCACATTCTCTGGGTGTGCGAATCGGGTGAAGTACGCCTGGACAGCCTGGGGCCACTGACCGATGAAGCGCAGTTCGAGCAACACACGCCGAACATGCGCGCCCGGTTGAAGATGTACCGTCGCGGACAGGGCTACGTCGGCAAGAAAGCCGCCGCCGATACCCAGTACGTAGGACGTGTGCTGCAGACCCTGCAACATGAGTGGGCCGAGCTGCAGGACAAACCAGGTATCGCGGTGATCGACCGCCTCTGCTGAAGACTACCGGTGGGCTTGCCCTGCGATGCAATGCAACTGAACAACCGCAATCGCGGGACAAACCCGCGCCCACCACAACAGGTAGTACATTGAAGCCCGGTCCGTAAGGATCGGGCTTTTTTCATTGGCGTGCGACCCGGCTACAATGCCCGCTTTTATCCAGGAGCCTGGCCATGAACACTCCCGCATTCGGCACCGGCGATGCCTCCTATCAGGCCGCAGGCGGCATCGAAGGGCTGCGTCGTCTGGTCGATGATTTCTACCGTTTGATGGACCAGACCCCGAGCGCCCGCGCAGTGCGGCAGATGCACCCGGACAACCTCGACAGCTCGCGAGACAAACTGGCCTGTTTTCTCAGTGGCTGGCTCGGCGGCCCGGCGCTGTTCAGTGAGCGCTATGGATCGATCGCCATTCCGGCCTTTCATGCCCACTGGCCGATCGATGAGTCCCACAGTGAAATATGGTTGAACTGCATGGCGCAGGCCATCGCTCTGCAAGGCTACTCACCGGCGTTCGCCGAGTACTTGCTGCGCCAGTTGCACGTGCCGGCCCAGCGCATTGTCCAGGCCAGCCGCAACCGTCACTCTCAGGCCTGACGCCGCAATGGCGCCTGCGCCATGGGAAAGTCACCCGTAAGCAGCGCCCGGGCTCGGTCCACACCCCAGACCATGGCCCGGCTCATGGTTTCGCCCGGGCGATTGTCATAGTACTCCTCCACCATCGCCTTGCCATGGCGGGCGTATACACCAATGAACAATTGTGTAGCGCCGGTGCGCGCCAGCCTGACCTGTACATCAATGCTGGTTCCGTCACTGAGCTGTTCGTCGTGGCTGCGACTGTGCAGCTGCGGGTCCGCCCATCTCCAGTAAGTTTCTTCCCTGATCCGCATTGGTTACCCCTGTATTGATAGCAGCCGGACAAGTAAGACATACAAGCGCGCTGCAAGCGAGCGCCAAAGCCTTAACCGTTGAGCAAGGTCAAACAATGCAGAAAAAACCCCGCAACAAAGTGCGGGGTGATGTGAGCCTGTTCACTTTTTCATCGGGACCCTGGGCATGAAACGACCCTTCTTGGCGCGCTGCAGGGGGCTCGGCCTGGCCTGCTCGGCATCGTCCTGGGTCATATGGGCAAAGCCCAAGCGGAAAGCCGCCTGACCGCAACGCACCTGGCTGTTGATGGGAAATTCGTCGCCGTTGTCCTCGAAGTAGAACTCACTCATGCCCTGTCTCCCTCTGACAGCGGGCCGATACCGGCAAGCAGACGATTGCCCAGTAGAATACCGGCCCAAGTGATTCTGAGACTAGCCGGTCATTTACAGACCAAGCAGACGAAAAAACAAAAGCCCGACCAATGGCCAGGCTATTTTGTCGCACCCAGGCAGTTACCTGAGCTTGACCGCAGTACCCGTGACAAACACCACGACCATCCCGCCACGGGCCGATGGCATGCTGATCTCATAGTCCAGGCCGACCACCGCATCGGCCTGCAGGCTGCGGGCACGGGCCTTGATTTCATCGGTGGCCTGCTCACGGGCTTCTTTCAAGGCGCTTTCCAGGGTTTGCGAACGACCCCCGAAAAAGTCGCGAAAGCTGGCGAATACATCGCGCACCACGTTGATCCCCTGGACCGATTCGGCGCTGACCACATCCAGGTAGGCGGCGATCTGCCGACCCTCGACAGTGCCTGTGGTGGTGATAATCATGCTGCTCTCCTTCCCTTCGGTCTTGCAGGTTGTACGCCGGGCCCGTCCAGGCGACGGCAAAAAAAACAATGGTAACAAATGCCAGAGTTCGTCCACCGGCTATTTATCCAAGCGACCATTTGTGTAATGCGGCAGGCAGTTGTATGCCACGCCCCTGGCTGTGGCATTGGCCGGACTGGTGAGCAACAGCGCCGGGTTAGTCGATCCCGGTGGCGTGGTCGGTGCCCAGCACGCAGCCTTGTAGTTGTTCGGCGGCGGTGTCGAACAACTGATCCAACGCATGGAAGCGAGCCACCGCGACGAATACCAGCAGGCCTGCAGCCAACTGCACAGCCTGCAAGACAAGGTGCGCACCATGCGCTACTCAGGCATTGCCTTGAGCGGCTGCCCGGGCTGCCAGCAGGCGCGGACCAAAGACATTGATCAGCAACCCGGCCATGACCAGCAGTGCGCCCCAGCCTTGCAACGGCGTCAGGCGCTCATCCAGCAGCAGCGCCGAGGAACTCAGGCCCACCACCGGCACCAGCAGCGAGAACGGTGCCACCTTGCCGGCCGGATAGCGTGACAACAAGTAGCCCCACAGGCTGTAACCGAGCATGGTGGCGATAAATGCCAGGTACGCCAACGACAGGATCGAGCTCCAGCCAATCCCGCGCAGCGCGCTTTCGATCAGCACCGGCCCTTCCAGCCACCAGGACAAGGCGAAGAACGGTAGCGGCGGAATCAGCCCGCCCCAGATCACCAGGGCGACCAGATCGACGCTGCCAAAGCGCCGGGTGATGATGTTGCCCATGGCCCACATGGACGCCGCGCACAGCGTTAGCAGCAGTGCGAAGAACGGCACGCTGGCGCCGTTCTCGCTGCCGATCAGGGTCAGCCCCGCTGCCGCGACCACTAGCCCCAGCACACTGGCCGCACGCAGCCGCTCGCCTAGAAAGATCGCGGCAAAAAACAGGGTGAAAAAAGCCTGAGACTGCAGCACCAGTGACGCCAGCCCCGGCGGCATACCGTTGCCCATGGCCTCGAAGAGAAAGGCGAATTGCCCCAGAGAGATGGTCGCGCCATAAGCGATCAACCAGCGCCACGGCAATTGTGGGCGTTTCACCAGAAATACGGCCGGGAAAGCCACCAGGGCAAAGCGCAATGCCCCCAGCAACATCGGCGGCAAGCCATCCAGGCCGACCTTGATCACCACGAAATTGACGCCCCAGGCAACGATCACCACCAGCGCCAACAGCAAGTCCTTTAACGGCATGTTCCTCACCCGGTTTTGTAATATTTCGCAACAGGGTAACCATTTTTCAGGGGAGATCGCATGCCTGATTGCGACCGGCTGCAACCTGGGGGGACCAGCGGGCTCGCCCCGCGAGGCAGGCCTGAAAGACCCAGTCGAGGGCACTGCCGGCAAACTGACGATCCACCACCGGGATGCCATTGATATAGGTGCCAATCGCCACCCCCCGGACACACCAGCCCGCAAGAGCCGCCGTGGGCGTTCAACGCTTCAAATCAAATAACGCCAACGGCGTAACGATCAGAGGTTCGCCGACGCAATCCGGCTGTTGCCCCGCGCCTTTTCAAGCTTGATGGCAATGAACTTCGAGGTTGGCGTAAACGTGCGGTCGCCATAGCTTTCCAGGGGCACCAGTGGATTGGTCTCCGGGTAATACGCTGCGGCCTGACCACAGGGAATGTCGTAGGCCACCAGGGTAAAACCGCTCACGCGACGCTCGCGGTCATCCTCCCAGAGCGACACCAGGTCGACTTTTTCATTGGGTTTGAAGCCCAGGCGGCGAATGTCCTGCTCATTGGCAAAAATCACTTCACGCAGGCCAAACACTCCGCGATAGCGGTCATCCAGGCCATACAAGGTGGTGTTGTACTGGTCATGCGAGCGCAAGGTCTGCAGGACCAGATCAGGCTTGTCGCCACGCGCCAGCACCGCCTCGTTGATCAGTTGCTCCGGCAACAGGCTCGGGGTGAACTGGGCCTTGCCAGAGGCGGTGTTCCACTGTCGTTCAGCGGCAGCGTTACCCAGATGGAAGCCACCGGGATGCTGCAAACGGGCGTTGAAGTCCTCGAAGCCTGGAATAGTGTCGGCGATCAGGTCACGGATGCGGCTGTAGTCGGCCACGGTCCATTCCCAATCGATCGGCCGGTCGCTCAAGGTGGCCTTGGCGATACCGGCAATGATTGATGGCTCCGAGCGCAGCAGCGGCGAACGCGGTTTGAGCTGGCCGTAGGAGATATGCACCATGCTGAAGGTGTCTTCCACGGTAACGCCCTGCGGGCCTTCAGCCTGCACGTCGATTTCGGTGCGTCCAAGGCACGGCAGGATCAACGCATCACGACCGGTGACCAGGTGCGATCGATTGAGCTTGGTGGCGATGTGCACGGTCAGCTCGCAGTTGCGCAAGGCGTCGTGAGTGCGCGGCGTATCCGGTGTGGCCTGGGCGAAGTTGCCCCCCAGGGCGATGAACACCTTGGCACGTTTTTCCTCCATCGCCTGGATTGCCAGCACCGCGTTGTGGCCATGTGCGCGTGGCACCTGAAAGCGCAAGCGCTGTTCCAGGGCATCAAGCAGCCGCGCTGGCGGTTGCTCGTCGATGCCCATGGTGCGGTCTCCCTGTACGTTACTGTGACCGCGCACCGGCGACAGCCCGGCCCCCGGTTTGCCGACGTTGCCGCGCAGCAATTGCAGGTTGATGATTTCCTGCACGGTGGGTACCGAATGGCGGTGCTGGGTCACCCCCATCGCCCAGCACATCACCACCCGTTCGGCACGCCGGTACATACGTGCGGCCAGTTCCAGCTCGGCCAGGCTCAGGCCGGATTGCTCGACGATGTGCGCCCAGCTGGTGGCATCGACTTGCGCCAGGTACGCCTCCACGCCCGAGGTATGCTCGGCAATAAAGGCATGGTCGAAGACCGCCGGTTCACCATTGGCCTGGGCTTCGCGCTCCCACGTGAGCAGGAACTTGGCGATACCGCGCATCACCGCCATGTCGCCGCCCAGGGCAGGCCTGAAGTACGCAGTATTGGTCGGTTCGGAGCCATTGCTGAGCATTTCGAAGGGATGCTGTGGATGCTGGAAGCGTTCCAGGCCGCGCTCCTTGAGTGGGTTGAAGCAGACCACCTGGGCGCCGCGTTTCACCGCTTCACGCAGAGGCTCAAGCATGCGCGGGTGGTTGGTGCCGGGGTTCTGGCCGATGACGAAAATCGCGTCCGCCTCCTCCAGGTCGTGGAACACCACGGTGCCTTTGCCTACCCCGAGGGTTTCACCCATGCCTACGCCGCTGGCCTCATGGCACATGTTCGAGCAGTCGGGGAAGTTATTGGTGCCGAAAGCCCGCACGAACAGTTGGTAGAGAAACGCCGCCTCGTTACTGGCGCGACCGGAGGTGTAGAACTCGGCCTGGTCAGGGGAGTCGAGGCCGTTGAGGTGCTGCGCGACCAGGGCAAAGGCCTCGTCCCAGGAGGTTTCGACGTAATGGTCGGTGGCCGCGTCGTAACGCATCGGGTGTGTCAGGCGACCCTGGTATTCGAGCCAGTAGTCGCTCTGCCCGGCGAGTGCGCTGACGCTGTAGCGGGATAAGAACGTCGGGTCGACAGCGCGACCGGTGGACTCCCAGTTAACCGCCTTGGCACCGTTTTCACAGAACTTGACCATGCCATCTTCAGGCGACTCGCCCCAGGCACAGCCCGGGCAATCGAAGCCGTCGTTCTGGTTGGTCTTGAGCATCACCCGCAGGTTCTTGAAAGCATTCTCACTGCCCAGCCAGCTCTTGGTGACGCTTTTCAGCGCCCCCCAACCGGCTGCCGGAGCATTATAGTTTTTGATGTGTTCGTCTTGACTCATCAGGGGATTCCTCGATAGGCACGCAGAGATTAATTAATCTCAAGGCAAGGGCTGCTATACGGCTAAATCAAGCTGCCATATAAACAACAATCAGCCGGACACTAACTGCCTTCCCGTTTCAATTACCCTTTCAGGCTATTGAGCCTATTCCTACGCGTCCAATCGAAAGTAATTACAGACCGATCAAAACCTTCTATCACAGCTGAAGACCACAGAATACGCGGGGCGCAGCAGCGATAGACGACACTTATCAATTAGTCACTAAAAGCAATTTGACGCACCTCCCACACCTCCCTATGCTCGATACAAGGCACCACGCTTATTTAATTAATTTGTACACCATGCGTTCACCGCAATCACCGAAATTAAATTAAAAGAGGTCATCGCAACCGTGAATGCAAACGACACTACATTGGTCGATGGCTTCAATAGAAAGATTGATTACCTGAGGATGTCGGTGACCGATCGTTGCGATTTCCGCTGCGTCTACTGCATGGCCGAAGACATGCAGTTCCTGCCGCGCCAACGCATTCTGACCCTTGAAGAGCTGTATCAAGTGGCCGAGCGTTTCGTCGCCATGGGCACCCGCAAGATCCGCCTGACCGGCGGCGAACCGCTGGTACGCAGCGGCATTGTCGAACTCTGTGCACGTGTCGCGGCACTGCCGGGCTTGCGCGAATTGTGCATGACCAGCAATGGCTCACAACTCGGGCGCCTGGCCAAACCCTTGTTCGATGCGGGCCTGTCGCGCCTGAACATCAGCCTTGACAGCCTCGACCCAGAGCGCTTCAACGCGCTTACCCGCAGCGGTGATCTGCACCAGGTGATCGCCGGTATCGACGCCGCACGCGCTGCCGGCTTTCGCCGCACCAAACTCAATTGCGTGGTGCTCAAGGGCCGCAACGACGGCGAGATCAATGACCTGGTGCGCTTCGCCATCGACCGCGAGCTGGACATTTCCTTCATCGAAGAAATGCCCCTGGGCGTCATCAGTGAACACCAGCGCAGCGAGTCCTATTGCTCAAGCGATGAAGTCCGCGCACGCATCGCTGAACAATTCACCTTGATCGAATCGGCCGAATCCACCCAGGGCCCTTCGCGCTACTGGCGCCTGGCCGAAGCGCCGCAGATTCGCATCGGTTTCATTTCGCCTCACAGCCATAACTTCTGCGGCAGTTGCAACCGCGTGCGGCTAACGGTCGAGGGGCGGTTGTTGCTGTGCCTGGGCAACGAGCACGCCAGCGACCTGAAGCAGGTGTTGCGCGCGCATCCTGGCGACAGCGCCCGGCTGGACACGGCCATTCGCGACGCCATGACCCTCAAGCCCTACCGTCACCACTTCGACATCAACGGCGACGTGCAGATCCTGCGCTTCATGAACATGACTGGCGGCTAACGAGACACTGATGATTGTTCACCCCAAACCCAACCTGCTCAATATCCTGATTACCCTTAAAGGCTCGATTGCCAAGCGTATTGCCCGGCGCTGCATCATGGTCACCCTGCTTGCCTCATTGATTGTCCTGTTCGAGAACCTGCACCCAACCTTGTTTTCCCGGGTCAATGCCACGCCCTTCACCCTGCTCGGTCTGTCGCTGTCGATCTTCATGAGTTTTCGCAACAACGCCTGCTATGAGCGCTGGTGGGAAGGCCGTAAAGCCTGGGGCCAGGTGATCATTGAAATACGTTCGTTTATCCGCGAGAGCTGCGTGATCACCGATCGGCAACTGCGCGAAAGCCTGCTGCTGAATCTTTCCGGCTATGCCCATGCGCTGAACGCAAGGTTACGCGGCGAAGACGAACAGCACGCCGCGCGCAAATGGGTGCCTGCTGTGTCCAGCCTGCCCGCTCACAACATCAGCGATGCAATCCTGCAAGAGACTGGCAGGATCTGTTCGCGTCTGGCCGAAGAAAACACCATCAGTGAATGGCGCTACATGACGCTTGAGCAGCGCTTGCACGGGCTGTCCGAAGCCCAGGCCGTTTGTGAGCGGATCAAAAGCACACCACTGCCCTTCCCCTACACCTTGTTGCTACACCGCACGATCTACATCTTCTGCGTCCTGCTGCCGTTCGCCATGGCCCAGCCGCTGGGGTGGCTGGCACCGATCTTCACGGCGATTGTCAGCTACACCTTCTTCGGCCTGGACGCCATCAGCGATGAGCTGGAAGACCCGTTCGGGCACGATGAAAACGATCTGCCTACCGATGCCATGGTGCGCACGATAGTGCGGGAAATTCTCTCAGCTATAGGTCACACCGAACTGCCTGCGCCCCTGCAGCCGGTGGACTTCGTCCTCAGTTGAAGGCATAGGGTGGGAGCGGGTTTGCCCCCACCATTATTCATTGCTCTTGACGCGACCCACACAGATTGCCGGGCTTGAGGTGGGCGACAAAGTTGCAGGGACGACGGCGGGCATCGAGTTGTTCGGCGAGGATACCTTCCCACGCCGTACGGCAGGCACCAGTCGAGCCCGGCAGGCAGCACACCAGGGTGCCATTGGCCAGCCCGGCCAGGGCACGGGTTTGCACTGTGGAGGTGCCGATATCCAGGATCGACAAGGCGCGGAACAACTCACCAAATCCGTCGATATGCTTATCGAGCAAACAAGCCACCGCCTCAGGGGTGCTGTCTCGGGCGGTAAAGCCGGTGCCACCGGTCACCAGCACCGCCTGCACCTGGTCGTCGGCAATCCAGGTCGCCACCTGCGCACGGATTTTGTAGACATCGTCCTTGACCAACTCACGGGCCACCAGGCGATGGCCCATTTCCACGGCGCGAGTCGCCAGCAATTCGCCGGAGGTGTCGGTGGCAAAAGTGCGGGTATCACTGACGGTCAGTACAGCGATGTTGATCGGTACGAAAACCGCATCCATTTTCACACTCATGTAATAGCCTCAGGGTCGAAGAGTAATCTTCGGGGAAACTAGTGACTAAAACAAAAGCCGTCCAATCGATAGTTCACAACAGCCTATCCACACCCTCTATTGGCAAAACACCACAACCACCCGCTTCATCGACCGCACTTATCAACCAGTCACTCATACTCATTGGACGCACTTCTGCCCTGCGAGTAGGGTTGCGTAACCGCACTATGCTCAACCCCATACCACTTGCCAGGCTGCACCATGGACATCAAACAACTCAAGTTTCTCATCGCTCTGGATCAGACCAGACACTTCGGCCAGGCCGCTGCGCTGTGCCACATCACCCAGCCGACGCTGTCCATGCGCCTGCGCAACCTGGAGGACGAGCTGGATCTGGTGCTGGTAACCCGCGGCCAACGCTTTGAAGGTTTCACCGAAGCCGGCGAGCGCATCCTGGCCTGGGCCCGGACCTTGCTGGCGGCCTATGACGGCCTGCAGGCCGAGGCTGCCAGCTGCCGCGGGCAGATTGTCGGCAACCTGCGCCTGGGCATGGTGCCGCTGTCGAGCATCAATCCCATGAGTTTCCTCACGCCCCTGGCCCAGCGCTACCCAGAGCTGCATTTCCAGCTTTCATCGCTGAGTTCGGAGCAGGTCGTCGATGGTTTGAGTCGCAACCAGCTCGACCTCGGTATCTGCTATCTGGACCAGATCAACACCAGCTTCTTCGAGGTCATCGAACTGGGCTCTACCAACATGGGCCTGCTGTACGACACGCGCCACTACCACTTTGATCAGCCCGAGCTGCCGTGGGAGGCGATCAGCGACCTCCCCCTGGGAATGCTGTCCAAGGGCATGCACTACCGCCAATCAGTCGACCTGAGTTTCAGAAGCCGGGGCCTGCACCCGCAACCGGTGCTGGAGAGCGACTCCACCTACCAGCTGATCCAGGCGATCTGCGCCGGCATCTGCTGCGCAATCATGCCGCTGCACAGTGGGTTGGATGAGTTGAGCGAACACATTCGTATCGTGCCGATTGCCAGTGCTGGCGTGCACGCCCCGATCGGCCTGCTGCTGCGCCGCAGCGAACCGCGCTCGGCCCTCGCGCAAAAGTGTTTTGCCGAGGTAAAAATGCTGCTAGAGCGCCCATGACAGCGTTCATTTATAAGTCAAACCATGCGCTCGGCAAGTGCTTCGAGCCCCTCGTGAATGGGCTGAAAAGCGGCAGCGTAGCAGAGCAGCAACACGACGACCGGCTTACTTGCAACCACCGGCCCCATGCACACCAGCGACCGTTCGGCGCCTCAAGCAATTACGGCATATTTTTATGCTGTAATTAACTTTGTAGGCCACTTCACCCGTCGAGGGTACCGCCATGAAGATCAGACTGTCGGTTGTGCTGCTGCTTGCGGCTTTGTGTGCGCTTCCCACCTTGAGCCCTGCGGCTCAAACGCCTCCCCCACAAGCCGAATCAGCCCCCCTGAGCACCCGCCTGGCCCTGCGCGACCTATGGGTCGAGCATATTTTCTGGATTCGCAATTACGCCATCGCCAACCAGGCCGGCAACCATCAACAGGCCGATGTCGCCAGTCAGGAGGTAGTCAGTAATGCCACCGCGATTGCCAACAGCATCACCCCGCTCTACGGCCAGCCTGCTGCCGACCAATTGCTGAAACTGCTCGCCGGGCATTGGGGAGCGGTCAAGCAATACAGTGATGCCAGTGTCAGCCAGTCGGCGTCGGGTAAACAGGCGGCGGTCAACGATCTGACCAGCAATGCCAAGGCCCTGGCCAAGTTCCTCGCCACGGCCAACCCCAACTTGCCGGAAGCAACCCTCAATACGATGCTCGCTGCACATGGCGGGCACCATATCGCCCAGATCGACGAACTGGCGAAAAAGGACTACAAGGCAGAAGCCAATACCTGGAAACACATGCGCGAGCATATTCTCGGGTTGGCCGACGCCTTGACGGCGGCGCTGGTCAAGCAGTTCCCGGACAAGTTCTGAGCGAGGTCTGTCAATGTTCGAAGGTCTGGGACGTACCCAACAGGATCTGCTTTCAGCCTTGCTGTACATGGCTGCAGGCATGAGCATCGAAGAACTCGCCAGCCAGCTGTCGGTCACCCGCACAGCGGTGCGTCAGCACCTGGCGGCGCTGGAGCGTGACGGTCTGGTGGTGCGCGGCGATCTGCGCGCCACTGGCCGCCGCCCCGAGCAGTTGTATCGCCTCAGCCCCCATGGCAGGGAGTTGTTCCCGCGCCACTATCACCTGCTGGCCAACCTGTTGATTGATGAAGTCGCCAGCCTGATCGGCCACGAAGCGCTGGTGCAGTTGATGCATAGTCTGGGCGAGAAAATGGCTGCGGACCTGAGCGCTACCCGGCTCGATGAACAGCAAATTGCCGCGCATATGAAAGATGTCGGCTATGAATCCGAAGTGTTTTTCCGCTCCGGTGGAGTTCCTGCGCAAATCGTCGCCCACAACTGCGTGTTTCATCAACTGGCCGAAGCTCACCCCGAAGTCTGTGAGCTCGACCTGGCGCTGATCGGCGGCCTGGGTGGAGGCAAGGTGCAGCACCTGGAATGCATGCTGCGCGGTGGACAGGTGTGTCGCTTTGAGCTGACGCGCAAACCCTCATAGCTTGGCGATCGACACCTCGGTGGATTTGACGAAGGCAATCACTTCACTGCCGACCTGCAACTCCAGCTCGTGCACCGATCGGGTGGTGATCACCGAGGTGACAATACCTGCGGAGGTCTGCACATCGATTTCCGATACCACCGGCCCTTCGATGATCTCCTTGACCGTGCCCTTGAACTGATTGCGTACGTTGATCGCCTTGATGGTCATGCTCTGCTTCCTCGTTCCGGGGGTGCACTGCGGCGCAGTGCTTGAAGTGCAGAGTGCACGCTCAGGATAAAATAAAAAAAGAATAATTAATCATTCAATTAGATCATTATAGAATATAAAAAAAGGCACGCTACCCACTCCCTCACCTCGCCCGCCTGCTACTTTCGTCTAATCTGCGAAACTGCCGCCCGATGTCCGAGGCGCGTAGGGCAAGGCTCTGCCAAGGTCAAACAGTTGACGATAGAGCCGCTCGATTGCGCCATCAACACCCTTGATTAGTCCTACATTCCATACGGGAATACACTACCGTTCATCCGCGTTACCCGAGCCCTGCGCCAGACAGGGCCTGCAACCAATCGTGATCTCACCACAGCCAACTGCGCTTGCGACGCCTTGTTGCCGGGCATACCTATGCCCGCTGCTTTGTGCAGCCGATAAAATAAGGAGATAACCATGGGACTTGGCAGACGTCAGTTCTTCAAGCTCTGTACCGCCGGGGTCGCCACCGCCACCTGCGCGACCCTGGGTTTTGCCCCCGGCATGGCCCAGGCCACCCAGTCGCGCCAGTACAAGCTGTTGCGCGCCAAGGAAACCCGCAACAACTGCACCTATTGCTCCGTAGGTTGCGGGATTCTCATGTACAGCCTGGGTGATGGCGCAAAGAACGCCAAGGCGCGCATCTTCCACATCGAAGGCGACCCGGATCACCCGGTCAGCCGCGGCTCGCTGTGCCCTAAAGGCGCCGGCTTGGTGGACTACGTGCACAGTGAACAGCGCCTGCTGTTCCCCGAGTACCGCGCGCCGGGTTCGGACAAGTGGCAGCGCATCAGCTGGGAGCACGCCATCGAGCGCATCGCCCGCCTGATGAAGGACGACCGCGACGCCAACTTCATTGAAAAAAATGCCAAAGGCACCACGGTCAACCGCTGGCTCACCACTGGCATGCTCTGCTCATCGGCCGCCAGCAGCGAAACCGGCTCGCTCGACCAGCGCTTCACCCGTGCCCTGGGCATTCTCGGCACCGACAGCCAGGCCCGCGTCTGCCATGCCCCGACCGTCTCGGCCCTGGCGCCGACCTTCGGCCGTGGCGCCATGACCAACAACTGGGTCGACATCAAGAACGCCAACGTAGTGCTGATCATGGGCGGCAACCCGGCCGAGGCGCACCCGGTGGGCTTCAAATGGGTGATCGAGGCGAAGATTCGCAACGGCGCCAAAGTCATCGTCGTTGACCCGCGTTTTAACCGCAGCGCCGCAGTGGCCGACATCTACTCGCCGATCCGCGCGGGCTCTGACGTGACGTTCCTGATGGGCGTGGTCAACTACCTGATCAGCCATGACAAGGTTCAGCACGAGTACGTGCGCCACTACACCAACGCCAGCCTGATCGTGCGCGATGACTACCATTTCGACGACGGCCTGTTCAGCGGCTACGACGAGAAAAAACGCAGCTACGATCGCAGCTCCTGGACCTACGAGCTTGACGAAAAAGGTTATGCCAAACGTGACCTGACCCTCAGCCACCCACGCTGCGTGTGGAACCTGCTCAAGGCGCACGTCAGCCGCTACACCCCTGAGGTGGTTAGCAACATCTGCGGTACCCCCAAGGATGATTTTCTGCAGATCTGCGCGATCCTCGCCAGCACCTGCGTACCTGACCGCACCGCCACCTTCCTCTACGCCCTGGGCTGGACCCACCACACCAACGGCGCGCAGATGATCCGCGGCTCGGGCATGATCCAGTTGCTGCTGGGTAACATCGGCATGGCCGGTGGCGGGGTCAACGCCTTGCGCGGCCACTCCAATATCCAGGGTTACACCGACCTGGGCCTGCTGTCGCTGCGCCTGCCCGGTTACATGAACCTGCCGTCCGACGAGCAAACCTCGCTGACCAGCTACCTCAAGCAGACCACGCCGACGGCGCTGCTGGAAGATCAGGTCAACTACTACAAACACACACCAAAGTTCTTCATCAGCCTGATGAAAAGCCTCTGGGGAGACAAAGCCACTGCCGACAATGATTGGGGCTTCGACTGGCTGCCCAAGTGGGACGACAGCTACGATGTGCTCAACTACAGCAACCGCATGTTCGAAGGCAAGGTCAACGGCTACATCGCCCAGGGCTTCAACCCGGTGGCGGCCTTCCCGGACAAGAACAAGGCCCAGACGGCGCTGGCCAAGCTCAAGTTCCTGGTGATCATCGACCCGCTGGCCACTGAAACCTCGAGCTTCTGGCAGAATCACGGCGAGCAGCACGACGTCGATACCGCCTCGATCCAGACCGAGGTGTTCCGCCTGCCCTCCTCCTGCTTTGCCGAAGAAGACGGCTCGATCGTCAACTCCGGGCGCTGGCTGCAGTGGCACTGGGCCGGTGCCGCACCGCCCGGCGAGGCCTGGCACGATGGCAAGATCCTCGGCCACCTGTTCATGAAAATTCGTGAACTGTACGAAAAAGAAGGCGGTGCCAACCCGGCCCCGATCCTCAACATGGCCTGGGATTACGCCGACCCGTACGACCCCAAGCCCGAGGAAGTGGCCAAGGAATCCAACGGCCGCGCCCTGGCCGACCTGCACGACGAGCAAGGCAAGCTGATCCTGCGCAAGGGCCAGTTGCTCAACGACTTCTCGCAACTGCGCGATGACGGCAGCACCCAGTGCTTCAACTGGATCTTCGCCGGTTCCTGGACCGAACAAGGCAACCAGATGGCCCGTCGTGACAACGCCGACAGTGGTCTGGGCTGCACCCCGGGTTGGGCCTGGGCCTGGCCGCAGAACCGGCGCATCCTCTACAACCGCGCATCGGCCGACCCGCAGGGCAACCCGTGGGACCCGAAACGCAAACTGATCGGCTGGGACGGCCAACGCTGGAGCGGCATCGACGTGCCCGACTTCGCCGTCACCGCCGCACCGGGCGGCAAGGTCAATCCGTTCATCATGCTGCCTGAAGGCCTCGGCCGGCTGTTCTCGGTCGGCGCCCTGAACGACGGCCCGTTCCCGGAACACTATGAACCGACCGAAAGCCCGTTGGCGCACAACCCGCTGCACCCGAAGGTGACTTACAGCCCGACGGCGCGCGTGTACGAGAGCGACCGCAAACGCATGGGCAAGCGCGAAGACTTCCCCTACGTGGCGACCACCTACTCGATTACCGAGCTGTTCCGTCACTGGACCAAGCACGCACGGCTGAACGCCATCGTCCAGCCCGAGCAGTTCATTGAAATCGGTGAAAAGCTGGCCAAAGACAAAGGCATCGTCCAGGGCGACACGGTCAAGGTCAGCACCCAGCGCGGCTACATCAAGGCCAAGGCTGTCGTGACCAAACGCATCCGGCGCCTGGCCATCGATGGCCAGGATGTCGACACCATCGGTATTCCGTGCCACTGGGGTTACGAAGGCGCGACCCGCAAGGGCTTTCTGGCCAACACCCTGACCCCCGGCGTCGGCGACTCGAACACCCAAACGCCGGAGTACAAGGCGTTTCTCGTGAACATTGAAAAGGTCTGAGGGCGAAACCATGTCCATGCAATCCCAAGACATCGTCCGCCGCTCGGCCACCAGCGTGCTGACCCCGGCGCCACACGCCCGCGACCACCAGGCCGAAGTGGCCAAGCTGATCGACGTGAGTATCTGTATCGGCTGCAAAGCCTGCCAGGTGGCGTGTAACGAGTGGAACGACCTGCGTGACGAGGTCGGCCACAACGTCGGCGTCTACGACAACCCGGCGGACCTGTCCGCCGACACTTGGACGCTGATGCGTTTTGACGAAGTCGAAGACGAGAGCGGCAAGCTCGAATGGCTGATCCGCAAGGACGGCTGCATGCACTGCGCCGATCCCGGTTGCCTGAAAGCCTGCCCACAACCGGGGGCGATCATCCAGTACGCCAACGGCATCGTCGACTTCCAGTCTGAACATTGCATCGGCTGCGGCTACTGCATTGCCGGTTGTCCATTCGATGTACCGCGCATTAGCCAGAAGGACAACAAGGCCTACAAGTGCACCCTGTGCGTGGACCGCGTGTCGGTCGGCCAGGAGCCGGCCTGCGTCAAGACCTGCCCCACCGGCGCGATCAACTTCGGCAGCAAGCAAGACATGCTGCACCAGGCCGGTGAACGGGTCACTGAGCTGCAGGGCCGTGGTTTTGCAGGGGCCGGCATCTACGACCCGCAAGGCGTCGGCGGCACCCATGTGGTCTACGTGCTGCAACATGCCGACAAGCCGCAGCTGTACCACAAACTGCCCACCGATCCGCGCATCAGCAGCGCCATCCAGGGCTGGAAAGGCTGGATGAAGCCGGTGGCCGCCGCGGCGTTTTTCGCCACCCTGGCCGGCACCCTGTTCCATTACATCGGTGTCGGCCCCAACGAGGTCGACGAACAGGACGAGAAACGCGAGGAGGATACGCACGCATGAACACTGACAAACTGATCTTGCGCACCCGCTTCATCGACCGTGCCTGCCACTGGTTCATGGTGATCTGCTTCTTCGCCGTGGCCTTGTCGGGGCTGTCGTGGTTCTTTCCGTCGTTCAATGGCCTCAACGCGGTGTTCGGCACCCCGCAGCTGGCGCGTATCCTGCACCCGTTTTTCGGGGTGGTCGTGTTCGTGTTACTGATGTTCCTGTTTGTGCGCTTCGTGCGTTACAACCTGCCGGAACGCGAAGATGTGCTGTGGTTCAAGAACGTCAAACAGGTGCTGGCCGGCAAGCATGACCCGGCGCTGAACATCGGCAAATACAACGCCGGGCAGAAGGTGTTGTTCTGGGGAATCATGAGCCTGATCACTCTGCTGTTGCTCAGTGGGGTGGTGATCTGGCGGCCGTATTTCGCCCCATTGTTCTCGATCCCGACCATCCGTATCGGTCTGTTGCTGCATGCAGTTGCCGGCATCAGCTTGATCTTGCTGATCATTGGTCATGCCTACCTGGCGTTCTGGGTCAAAGGTTCAATTCGCGGCATGCTTACCGGCTACGTCAGCCGCGCCTGGGCCAAGACCCACCATGATCGCTGGTACCGGCAGATCAGCAAGCAGGACAAGACCGGGAGCAAACCATGAGCAGCATTCAGATGACGCCAGTGCAGACGCCCACGGGCGGGGTCAACGAGATCGTGCCGGTGCTGCTGCCGTCACTCAAGGAGCGCTACAGCAAGCGCGCCGCGCGCCTGCGCCAGCTGGCCGAGGGGCATGCCATGGGCGATTACCTGGGATTCTGCGCACAGCTGGCCCAGGCCCAGCAGCAACTGCTTGTACGTATGCCACTGCCCCAGGCGCTGGCAGCCGGGCTCACTGATCGACTGAGCAGCGGCCAGACGCCACTGACGAGTACCGACTACCCACGTGACCCGTACTGGCAGCAATTGCTGCAGGGGTTGATCGAGCAGCTGTACCCGGATGCCAACCCGGCCGTACGCGCGACACTGGACGGCCTGAGCGCGCTTACTCCGGCGCAATTGGAACATCTGGCCAGTACATTGCTGGCTGCCGACTATGAAGCGGTTGGCAGCGGCCAGGCGTTGTTCCTCTGGGCTGCACTGTCGCTGTACTTCACCCAATTGGCCAACGCCTTGCCGGCATCGGCCAGCGCCGCGCTCGGCGAACAGCGCCAGCACTGCCCGGTATGCGCCAGCGCGCCGATGGCCAGCGTGGTCATGACCGGTCCTCAGGCGGGCTTGCGCTACCTGCAATGCAGCCTGTGCGAGTGCCGCTGGCATATGGTCCGGGTCAAGTGCAGTAACTGCGAAGCCACCGGCGCACTGGACTACTGGTCGCTGGAACGCCAAGATGCCGCGGTCAAAGCCGAAAGCTGCAACGATTGTCACAGCTACCTGAAAGTCTTTTACCCGGAAAAGGACCGCGACCAGGAACTGCTGGCCGACGACCTTGCCTCCCTGGCGCTGGATGCCGAGGTGGAGCGTGAGGGGTTTGGCCGTAGTGGGGTCAGTCCGTTTCTGTTTCCTGGTTGAAGAAAGCATCGCGGGGCAAGCCCGCTCCCACAGGGGATATTTCTGTGGGAGCGGGATTGCCCCGCGATAGGCCCCCCACTCAATCTACATACCTCGGAGACCCCCATGGGCCTGAAAAAATCCTCCGCCGAACTCAAGCGTGACCTGAAGAGCGTGGCCTCCAACCTGGAGCGCACCGCCGGGGAGGTCAGCAAACTGGCCGAGCGTATCGACGATGTCGATGTGGTTGCCGTGCTGCACCTGATGAACCGTCTGTACAAGGACTCGGACAAACTCCATGCCTATGCCGACGAGATCAAAAGCGGGCGCATTGTGCGGGCCAAAGCCGAGTGATCAGCGGTTGCAACCGGCTCTATGTTGCTCAGTGCTCCAGGCTTACCGCCGAGAGAAGAAGCCCGGACTGTGTGCCACTTGCAGCGGCATTGGCTAAATCCGACGCTTCACGCCTGGTTCTCTGCACAAGCGCCAGCCAGTTGGGCAACTGGCCAACACTGCCAACCCGCTGTAAAGCTGCGTGATCAAAGTTATAGAGATTGAGTTCGTCAAAGGCAAATTCTGCTTTTAAATCATTACGTTGCACGAAAGAACGAATGCCGTCTTCAAGATTGTCCAGCAATACGGGCTCCGTTCCAGCGTCCGCCCAATAGCCGAGCACCATATGCGCTTGTCTGGTTTTTGCCTGGGTGGCGTAGACAAGACGCAAGCTGTCTTCAGGAATCCCTAGCAACCGCAGCGTAAAGTATTTTGCCAACGCAAAATCCTCACAATCACCCCTGCCCTTTTCTAGCGTTTCAAGGGGGGATGCCCAATAGTCAGCCTGACTCCATACATCCGTATCTTCGCCATAACGGATCGTACGATTGAAAAACGCATTGACCCGCCGTAGCTTTTCGCGATCAGAAAGGTGAGTCGATTCAAAGACCAAAGTACGCCAGTCGCTAACGCGTTGCACGCTCGCCTGGCTCTGCTGCAAATCCTGGGACAGCGGTATAGCGAAAGCACTCCCGCACATGATGCTCCAACCGAGTACACAAGCAAAAAAATTCTTCAATTGCCGCTTAATGCTTTTGGGGATAAGGATATGCAGTTTTATCAAGCAGTACCTCACTTAATAACCATTGGTTCCTACAGGCCGATCTCCTAGTTCGGTCAGCACCATAAGGCATATGGCATGCCGCAGACAAGGTGCGTCCGTCGGATACCGGCGGAGGATACCATCAGTCCGGATATCTGTAACAAACACCCCCTGCTGCTCGTCTATGAATAGCAGGCCTCAAGCTCGTTAACATTCTGAGGAAACCTCCATGAAATTGACATTAAAAATGTCGGGGCTAGTTGCGGCTGCCGTTTTTAGCAGCGTTACTTTTGCGGAATGTAAAACTGAAAATCCTAGCAACTTTCACGCCGACAATGGATTATCTCCATTACTACTCGCCGAGGGCGGTAGTGATCGGCTGATGGACTACCATCTACAAAATACATTGGTAAAAAATCAGCCAACCCCAACTTCCAGCGAACGCTATGTACAAATGTTAAAAGAACAACCCACTGCTTCTGGCGTAAACCCAACGAGTGAACCACTTCAACAAACGACCGAACCGAAACAAAACTTCACCTCCCCCATCATCAGAGACAGAGAGGAATATCGAAGCGCTCACTGAGCCTGCGCGCTTAACACTATTGTAGTTTTTCCAATGCACAGGGACGTGCCCTGATGCACAAGCAGACCGAATAGTATATTTTTACATACGTATAAGTAAGGCTAGCATTTCACAGTTATTCAACAGCCAACAGCGTACTTATTCTTGAAAATGGCTGAGCATCGCTTGCATACGTTGGCGCCCACGATGTACTAACACACGTACATTCACCTCTGTCAGCCCTAAGATAGTAGCAATTTCCTTGTACTCGAGCCCGCCAAGGTCACGCATTATCACCACACTTCTCTGCGCCCCTGGCAAGCGATACAAATGTTTTCGAATACAGGCATGCAGCTCAACTTCGACCAACAACTCTTCAGGACCGTCATGGTGCCATTGCTTAGGCGCCGACACCCAAGCGCCATCATTCATGTCAACATTTGAAACAGTCACTGAGCGGTGATCCTCACCCCACCAATCCAGAGAAATCTCTCGCCCTTTTCTTCGGTTTATTGAATGGGCTTCATTAATGGCAATTCTCGCCAGCCATGTCCGAAACTTTGAGCGCCCCTCAAACATATCGACTGCCGCGACAGCTTTCAGCCAGGTTTCCTGAGCGACATCATTTGCAGAGTCTGGCCCCACCAATGGCGTTGCGAGCGTGATAAGAAACGCATGATGGGATTTAATCAAGCGTTCCAATGCGAAAGTGTCACCTTTGCGTAGGCGCTCTATCAGATCTCGCTCATTATCCATAACCTTTCTCCGCAAAGCTCCCGCACCGCCTTGATTTAAACAAGGCGCATCCGATCGAGCACTTTCGACTCCTCCCCACACAAAAACACAACGACAGATAAAAACCAACAGTAGAAACTACCATTGATCCTATTGATTCCACAGAAATCACAGATTTTGCCAATGCCCTGTAACACTGGCTTTACACTAACCACCGACCAAAATTACCACACCGCCATCCTTGGATCCTAGATCACTTTCCACGTTAGGCAAGCACCGTTCACCTGCCACCTGAAACACAACTTGCACACTTGCTCACGGTATTAAAAAGCCTTTTTATTACCTTATTTTAGAATATTGTGCTTCAGCAGACAGCGGTTAGTACTATGCTTTTCTGATCGGTGGAGCCCACTTGTTCCGCCCTGGCGTTCGCCCAACGCTGAGGAGCGCGTGCGATGAAGCGCTGTGAGGTTTTGATCGTTGGCGCCGGCCCTACCGGGCTGGTACTGGCCTTGTGGCTGAGCAAACTGGGCATCAAGGTGCGCATCATCGACAGGACCGCCGGCCCCGGTACCACCTCGCGGGCCCTGGCGGTACAGGCGCGAACCCTGGAGCTGTACCGCCAGCTGGACCTGACCGCAGCCATCCTCGAACGCGGCCACCGGGTGCCGGCGGCCAACCTCTGGGTAACAGGCCAGGTCGCAGCGCGCCTGCCCTTCAGCGTCATCGGCGCGTTCGTTACACCCTACCCGTTCCTGCACATCTTCCCCCAGGATGAACATGAGCAGTTGCTGATCGAGCGCCTGCGGGGCTTTGGCATCGAGGTAGAGCGCGAGACCGAGCTGCTGCGATTCAACCAGGACGCCCATGGTTTCAGTGCCCAATTGCGCCATGGCGACGGCCTGGAAGAGCGCTGCGAAGCGAGCTACCTGGCCGGTTGCGACGGCGCCCGCTCCACCGTGCGCAAGGCCCTGGGTATCGAATTTCCCGGCGGCACCTACCAGCAGGTGTTCTATGTCGCCGATGTCCAGGCCTCAGGCCCTGCCCTCAACGGCGAACTGCATGTAGACCTCGACGAAGCCGACTTCCTCGCCGTCTTCCCCCTGGCTGGCAGCGGCCGAGCGCGGCTGATCGGCACCGTACGCGATGAACGTGCCGAACACCCTGAGCAGTTGCGTTTCGAAGACGTCAGCCAGCGGGCCATGGACCATCTCAACGTCCAGGTACAGCAAGTCAACTGGTTTTCCGCCTACCGCGTGCACCATCGAGTAGCGCTACACTTCAGCCGCAAGCGGGCGTTCCTGCTGGGTGACGCCGCCCATGTCCACAGCCCGGCCGGTGGCCAGGGCATGAACACCGGCATTGGTGACGCCATCAACCTGGCCTGGAAACTGGCCAGCGTCCTGCGCGGCAAAGCCCAGGCCAGTTTACTCGACACCTACGAAATCGAACGTGGCGCCTTTGCCCAGCGGCTGGTGTCCACTACCGACCAGGTGTTCAACTTCATCACCGCCGATGGCCGCGTGGCGGCCCTGCTGCGCACCCGCCTGGCACCGCGGCTGATCGCTCGACTGGTGGCGTTCAAATCGGCGCGTGAATTTCTCTTTCGCACCATCTCACAGGTCGCCCTCAACTACCGCTACATGCCCCTGAGCACCGGCAATGCTGGCCATATCCAGGGAGGCGATCGCCTGCCCTGGGTGGCGGAAGACGGGCGCGACAACTTTAACTGCCTCAATCGGATCTGCTGGCAAGTGCAGGTTTACGGCGCCGTGAGCGCCAGCCTGGTGCAGTGGTGTGCAGGTCACGGCATACCGGTGGACGTCTTCAACTGGAGCGAAGCCCATGAAGCTGCGGGCCTGATGCGCGATGCCGTCTACCTCATACGACCGGACGGTTACATCGCCTTGGCCCACAGCATTGCGGATGCGCAGGTGCTTGAAGACTATTTCGAAGAACGCGGCCTACGCCCGAGCTAACACCACCAACAAAAAGCAAGAGCGCAGCGAATTGTGCCCTTGATCTTGATCCACATGGAAATGCCTGCAAATCCGGGGGGCTCATCGCGGGGCAAGCCCGCTCCCACGGGCAAACCGGTAGGTGGTCGCCCCACACAACACCAACCCCGCCAACGCCAGCGATCCCCCGACCAGCCCGATATTGCCCAGCCCCATGTGCACACTGACCAGGCTACCAATCAACGCCCCCGCCCCGATGCCAATGTTGTAAATCCCGGAGAACATCGCCATCGCCACATCCGTTGCATCGGATGCCAGGATCAACACCTTCGACTGCAGCGCCAGGCTGAAACACATGATCGAAATCCCCCAGAACACACTCAGGGAACCGAGCCAGACAAAGTCACCCGACAGCGGCAGCAGCAACAACAGAGAGGCCGCCAGTATCGTAATGGCAGCCAGCAGAAAGCCATTGGGGAAACGCTCACTGTAACGACTGAACAATACCGATCCGAACACCCCGGCCCCACCAAACAACAACAGCAGCACCGTCGTCAGCTCGCCACCAATCTGCGCGACATTCAAGGCAAACGGCTCGATATAACTGTAAGCGGTAAACTGCGCGGCAATCACCAACGCTACCAGCACATACACCGTCACCAGCGCCGGGCGCTTGAACAACACCGGCACACTGCGCAACGATCCAGAATTCTGACTGGGCAACAGCGGCAGCGACTTGACCAGACAGATCAAGGTCGCCAACGCCACCCCGGCAATCGCCAGAAACGTGATACGCCAACCCAGCGCTTCGCCCACTACCCGCCCCAACGGAATGCCCATCACCATCGCCAGCGTCGTGCCGGTCGCCAACAGCCCCAGCGCTTTGGCCTGCTGCCCTGGCGGCGCCACCCGCACCGCCAGGGAGGCAGTAATCGCCCAGAACACCGCATGCGCCAAGGCAATCCCGATCCGGCTGAACAACAGCATGGCGAAACTCTGCGCCATCCAGGACAGTAAATGGCTGACGATAAACAGCACAAAGACAATGATCAGCAGCTTGCGCCGCTCGACATTGCGCGTCAGCAGCATCATCGGCAATGACGCCAGGGCCACCACCCAGGCATAGATCGTCAGCATCAGGCCAACCTGGGCCGTGGACATTTCGAAACTGCTGCCAATGTCACTGAGCAAGGCCACCGGCACGAACTCGGTGGTGTTGAAGATAAAGGCCGCCAGGGCCAGGGCAATCACACTGAGCCAGCTGCCGGCTCGCGCATCCACGGGGGTATTCATCGGTAGGGGTGTTACTCCAGATCGATTGCAGACGCCGGCCAGTCACAACCGCGCCGCTGCATATTGGCCAGGCGCAAGAGAGCAGATTTCACCGGCGCTGCTACACTGAATTCGCTGAAAGGAGGATTGCACCATGTCCGAAAAAGACATCACCACGCTACTGACCCTGATCGATCACCGGCAAGCCACGCTGACCTCGGCCTGCAAGGAAATTGCCGACTGGATCGATCGTCAGGGCGACGTACCGGTCGCCGGCCGCATCCGTGCCAGCCTCAAGGCGGTGGAAGCCGACGAAGCACTGGTCAAGAAAACCCTGACATCGCTGAAGGTCGATCGCCCCCTGCCACGCTTTCGCTGAGCAGTGCCTGCAAGTCCGAACGGATTGGTGAGACATTCACCAATGTCACCCGATCTGACATAAGCTCAACCAGGCTTCATGGCTGTGCTGCCACGTGTTCCACGCTCACGCGGGTACACGACAGGCTGCCTGTCCTTGACCGCAGCCTGACTTTGATATGCCTGTCAACACGCGATCAATGCATGTGCTCGTGACCGTGCATGGCTTCGGCGTTCAGGGCACGTACTGGCGCCTTGACCTCGAGGGTCTGCTTATGGCCCTTGGCGTCTTCAATCACCAGGGTCAGGGGCACCTGCTCGCCCTCCTTGACCTGCTGCTTGAGCTTCATCAACATCACGTGATAACCGTTGGGGTCGAGGCTGACCGCCTTGCCGGCGGGCAAATCGACGCTATGCACCTGCTTCATGCCCATGACATCGTTGTCCATGGTCATCTGGTGTACCTGGACGATTTCGGCTACCGGCGACTGCACATCCACCAGCTTGCTGTCGCTGCTGGCGGTGAGGGTCATGAAGGCCCCGGTCGACTGCTGGTGCGGCACAGTAGCGCGAACCCAGGCGTCGCTGACGCTGGTATCGGCCATGGCCGGCAACGCCAGGCAAAGCAGGACCAGAGCGGCCAGGGTGCGTTTGAACGGTTGGGCTGGGTAACGCATTAACATACCTCCATGACCGTGAGCAGATCTTCGGTGCACTCTTTGGCGGTCAGTGAATGGGACAGTCCCAGGCGCAACTGGCCACGGGAATCGAAGACATAACTGGTTGAGGTGTGCGAGATGGTGTAGGTGTCGCCACTTGGCACCTTCTCGTAGAACACACCGAATTCCTTGGCGGCCGCGGCTGTCTCTTCGAGGGTGCCGGACAGCGCCACGAACGAAGGATCGAAGGCCTTGACGTAGGCATCGAGCACCTCGGGGGTGTCGCGCTCAGGGTCGAGACTGATGAACACCACCTGCAGGAAACCACCATCGCGGCCCATCAGTTTCTTGATCTGTGCCGCGCGCGCCAGGGTGGTCGGACACACCGCCGGGCACTGGGTAAAGCCGAAGAACACCATCGGCATCGAGCCCCAGAAGCTGGACAGCGTGCGTGGATTGCCTTGGGTGTCCTTGAGTTTGAAGGAGCGGCCGAGGATCTTGTTGCTCATGTCCTTGCCGTATTTGAAATCGAGCGCACCACCGGAGCGGGGGTCGCAACCTGCCAGAACACCGAGGCTCAGCAGGCTGATCCCGGCCATGACCTGGCGCCGGGTCAGTAAATCAGTCATGTAACCATCCTTTGGGGAAGGTGTTGCGCCTCGCGCACGAGGCCTGTCGTGAAAGCGCGACATTTTGTCATGGGGGTCCGCCAAGGTTCCAGCGTCTATCGCCCCGTACGTCTGTATCCCTTTATTTTCGGGGTGCGGCCCGTTGTCGCAGATTGTGACAAGAACCTGAAAGCGACGCATGCGCCCACGGTTGAGCGCAGCATGCCCTGACAGACGGCCTTGATCTCCATTACCATATCGGCCCTCGGGCGCGGCCCCTTCTGCGCCCAATCGATTAAGTCCATGCCATGCCTTTCGAACTTAGCGTAGATCTGACCACCCTCGCCATTCTCGCCGCCGTTGCCTTTGTTGCCGGATTCATCGACGCCATCGCCGGTGGCGGTGGCTTGTTGACCACCCCCGCCCTGCTGACCGCCGGTATGCCGCCACACCTGGTACTGGGCACCAACAAACTCAGCTCAACCTTCGGCTCGGCCACTGCCGGATTCACCTACTACCGACGCAAACTGTTCCACCCGCACCAGTGGCGCCATGCACTGGGTGGCACCTTTGTCGGCGCCCTGATCGGCGCGGTGGTCGCGCACTACCTGCCAGCTGAGTGGCTGAACAAGATGCTGCCGGTGATCGTCTTCCTCTGCGGGGTCTACCTGCTGTTCGGCGGCACGCCCAAGGCACCGCTGGATGCCGATGTGCCGGTGAAGAAGAAATGGCAGCTGCCCCAGGGCCTGACCCTGGGCTTCTATGACGGTGTGGCCGGGCCTGGTACCGGTGCGTTCTGGACCGTCAGCACCCTGTTGCTCTACCCCATCGACCTGGTCAAGGCCAGTGGCGTGGCGCGCAGCATGAATTTCGTCAGCAACGCTGCGGCCTTGTCAGTGTTCATCTTTTCCGGTCAGGTCGACTGGCTGGTCGGCTTGTCCATGGGCTCGGCACTGATGGTCGGGGCCTTTTTCGGCGCGCGTACCGCCATCAGTGGCGGCAGCAAGTTCATCCGCCCGGTGTTCATCACCGTGGTGCTGGCCTTGACCGTGCGCCTAGCGTGGCAGCACTGGTTCGGCCAGGCCTAAGCGCCGCGCCACGTAGAGATCGATCAGGTACCGGGCAATCGAGCGCCCCGCCGGCAACGGCGGCAGCGCATCGACCCGGAACCACTGCGCATCCTCGATCTCGTCCGCCTGCATGACAATCTCACCTGCGGCGTATTCGGCATGAAAACCGAGCATCATCGAATGCGGGAACGGCCAGCACTGGCTACCGACGTACTGGATGTTCTGCACCTCGATCGCCACCTCTTCGCGCACCTCGCGCACCAGGCAGTCCTCGGCCGATTCGCCAGGCTCGGCAAAACCGGCCAGGGTGCTGTAGACCCCGGTGACAAAGCGCGGTGAGCGGGCCAGAAGAATTTCGTCACCACGGGTGATGAGCACAATCATGCTCGGCGAGATACGCGGGTAGCTGCGCAGGTCACAGGGCTGGCAGTACATCGCCCGTTCCAGGTGGATCTGGCTCATGGCCTGGCCGCAACTGCCACAAAACCGGTGCTCACGGGCCCAGGTGGCGATCTGCGCCGCATAGCCGAGAATCTTGTAGGTATCGAAGTCACCTTCAAGCATGAACTGGCGCAACCCGCGCCAACTGCAACCGGCCAGCGCTTGCGGCTGGCGCAGTTCGAGCAGGTACACCGGCTGACCATCGAAATGGCCGATACCGTGCTCGAACAACACGTCCAGCTCCTGACGCTTGAGCCAGTCGCGCGGGAACAGCGCACCATTGCCGTCAACCAGGAAGCCCTCATTGCAGCGTGCGACCGCCCAGCCGCCTGCGAGGTTTGTGTCCAGTACCGCGGTGGTCCAACGCACAGCCATGTTCCGGTTCCTTGCGCGGGCCCGCCGCTGCAATCAGTCGGCGAACTCGGGTTTCTGTTTGCTCATGTGGGCGGCAACGGCCACCCGCAGATCGGTGGATTGCAACATGGCGGCGTTCCAGGTGGCAATGTACTCCAGGCCATCGTCGATACGGTGATCGCGCATATAGCTGAGCATTTCTTTGGTACCGGCCACGGCAATGGGGGATTTTCCCGCAATTTCGGCGGCAATGGCAAAGACTCCTTCGAGCAATGCCTGATGGTCGTCGTAGACCCGGTTGACCAGGCCGATGCGCTGCGCCTCATCAGCTTCGACATTGCGCCCGGTGTAGGCCAGTTCGCGCATGACACCATCGCCGATGATGCGTGGCAGGCGCTGCAAGGTGCCGACGTCGGCCGCCATGCCCATGTCGATTTCCTTGATCGAGAACTGTGCATCTTTGCTGCAGTAGCGCATGTCGCAGGCCGAGACCAGATCAATGGCGCCGCCGATGCAGTAGCCCTGGATCGCCGCCAGTACCGGCTTGCGGCACTTGTCCACGGCATTGAAGGAGGCTTGCATGCGCAGGATGGTGCGCCGCAGCAGGCGCGCATTGCGGCCGACATCCTTGCCCAGTTCGTTGGCCACCGAAGCCAGCAGCATCAGGTCGATGCCGGCGGAGAAGTGTTTGCCCGCGCCGCTGATGACCACCGCGCGTACCGCGTCGGTGTCATCGATCCATTTGAAGATCTCGACGATTTCGCTCCAGAAAGGCGCGTTCATCGCGTTGTACTTTTCCGGGCGGTTGATCTGCACATGGGCGATGTTGTCGTTGAGTTCGACCTTGAATGCCTGGTACTCAGTCACGGCGCTTTCCTTGAAGGTGGCGAGGATAATTGCCGGACTATATCAAGGCACAAGCGTGCCCAAAGGCCGCACTTGTGCCAAAACCGGGACTTTTACCTCTTGATATGAAGGCCTGTATCCGGCACCTTGCGCTCCTGTTGAATTATTAGGATACATTTTCATGCCCCGCTCCCTGGCCGGCGCCCTGGCCCATAACTTCCTCGGGCAGTCGCCCCGCTGGTACAAGGCCACCCTGTGCCTGTTCCTGCTGCTCAACCCGCTGCTGCTGGTCACCCTCGGGCCGGTGGTCACCGGTTGGGTACTGGTGATTGAGTTCATCTTTACCTTGGGCATGGCGCTCAAGTGCTACCCCTTGATGCCAGGCGGCTTGCTGGTGGCCGAAGCTCTGGCGCTGGGCATGACCACGCCGCAGGCGCTGTATGACGAGCTGCTGCACAATTTCCCGGTGCTCCTGCTGCTGATGTTCATGGTCGCCGGCATCTATTTCATGAAGGATCTGCTGTTATTCGCCTTCTCGCGGATTCTCCTCGGCGTGCGTTCCAAGGCGTTGCTGGCCTTGCTGTTCTGCTTTCTCTCAGCCTTTCTCTCGGCGTTTCTCGATGCCCTGACCGTTACCGCAGTGATCATCAGCGCAGCGGTGGGTTTCTACTCGGTGTACCACCGGGTCGCCTCAGGGGCAAACCCTCGGGAAGAGTCGAACCTGGACAGTGACCACGACATCGCCCAACTGCTACGCGACGACCTGCAACAGTTTCGCGCCTTCCTGCGCAGCCTGCTGATGCATGGCGCTGTCGGCACCGCGCTGGGTGGCGTCTGCACCCTGGTAGGCGAACCTCAGAACCTGCTGATTGGCCATGAGATGGGCTGGCACTTCGGCGATTTCTTCCTCAAGGTTGCCCCCGTGTCGTTGCCAGTGCTGGCCGCCGGCCTGGTGACCTGTGTGTTGCTGGAGAAACTGCGCTGGTTTGGCTATGGCACCCTGCTGCCGGACAACGTGCGCCAGGTGCTGGCCGCCTATGCCGCCGAAGACGATGCCCAGCGTACCTCGCAACAACGTGCTGCGCTCCTGGTACAAGGTCTGGCCGCACTGATCCTGATTATCGGCCTGGGCCTGCACATTGCTGAGGTGGGCCTGATCGGTCTGTTGGTGATCGTGCTGATCACCGCCTTCACTGGCATCACCGACGAGCACCGCCTGGGCCGCGCCTTCCAGGATGCCATGCCGTTCACCGCGCTACTGGTGGTGTTCTTTGCGGTGGTCGCGGTGATTCATGACCAGCAACTGTTCACCCCGCTGATCCAGTGGGTGCTGGCGCTGCCGACTGATCAGCAAGCGGGCATGCTGTTCATTGCCAACGGCTTGCTCTCGGCCATCAGCGACAACGTGTTCGTCGCCACCATTTACATCACCGAGGTCAAACAGGCGTTCCTCAATGGTCATATGAGCCGCGAGCACTTCGAGACCCTGGCCGTGGCAATCAACACCGGCACCAACCTGCCGAGTGTGGCGACCCCCAATGGCCAGGCGGCTTTCCTGTTTCTGCTGACCTCAGCGATTGCACCGTTGATTCGTCTGTCGTACGGGCGGATGGTGTGGATGGCCTTGCCTTACACCGTGGTGATGGGCAGCCTGGGCTGGTGGGCGGTGACTTACTGGCTGTGACGGCCTCACCCTATCGGATGCCACACCCGCCGGTCCCGGGCCAGCAACTCGTCAGCCGCCGCCGGCCCATCCTCACCGGCGGCATAGGGCTGAACCTCTCCACCCTCCTTCCAGGCATCGAGAAACGGCTGCACTGCACGCCAGCCGTTCTCGATGTTGTCGGCGCGCTGGAACAGCGTCTGGTCCCCGGTCAGGCAGTCATAGATCAAGGTTTCGTAGCCTGTTGAAGGCTGCATCTTGAAGAAGTCCTTGTAGGCAAAACCCAGTTCGATGTTCTCCATCGCCAACGCCGGCCCCGGCCGCTTGGCCTGCAAATCGAACCACATGCCTTCGTTTGGCTGAATCTGGATACGCAGGTAGTTGGGCTGCAACCGCTCAACCTCGGTATCGCGAAACTGTGCATACGGCGCCGGTTTGAAGCAAATGGCGATTTCCGTGTCGCGCACGCTCATGCGCTTGCCGGTGCGCAGGTAAAACGGCACACCGACCCAGCGCCAGTTATCGATCATGACCTTCAGCGCCACATAGGTTTCAGTCTGGCTCTGCGGATCGACCCGCGGCTCTTCGCGATAGCCAGGCAGTTGCTTGCGCCCTTGCTTGCCTGCGCTGTATTGACCGCGCACGGAGTTCTTCAAGGCCATGGTCTTTGACCAGGGCCGAATAGCGCCGATGACCTTGGCTTTTTCACTGCGCACCGCGTCGGCACCGAACGCCGCCGGTGGCTCCATCGCCACCATGGCCAACAACTGGAACAGATGGTTGGGCACCATGTCGCGCAGGGCACCGGTGCTGTCATAGAAGGCACCGCGGCTTTCCACACCGACGGTCTCGGCAGCGGTGATCTGTACGTGATCGATGTAATGGTTGTTCCAGAACGCTTCGAAGATCCCGTTGGAGAAGCGACTGACCAGAATGTTCTGCACCGTCTCCTTGCCCAGGTAGTGATCGATACGATAAATCTGTTTTTCGTTGATGACCTTGAGCAGGCAGGCGTTGAGCGCCTCGGCGCTGGCCAGGTCCGAGCCGAAGGGCTTTTCCACCACCACTCGACGAAAGCCTTCGCTTTCATCAAGCAGCCCGGCCGCGCCCAGGCGTTGCACGACCTCGCTGAAAAAGCCTGGCGAGGTGGCAAGGTAAAACACCGCGTTGGCGCTGGGGTTCTTCTCGATGCGCCGGGCAATGGCCTGATAGGTGGCATCGTCAAGGAAGTCGCCGGTCTGGTAACCGATGCGCTTGGCCAGGCGGCTCCAGTGCTTTTCATCCAGGCAGTTGGCGCCCTGACTGGCTTTGTCGCGCTCGCGCATGAAGGCTTGCAGGCGTGCGGCGAACTCGGCGTCGCTGGCGGCATTGTGGTCCACCCCGACAATACGCAGGTCTTTATCCAGCAGCCCGTCGCGGCTCAAGTTGTAAAGGGCCGGCATCAACAGGCGCTTGACCAGGTCGCCATTGGCGCCGAACAGAAACAGGTTGCAAGGTGGCGCAGCTTCGATCGGTGTATTGCTCATTCGGCTTTGTTCTCAACGTGGCCACCAAAGCCAAAGCGCATGGCCGAGAGCATCCGGTCTGCATAGGTGCCCTGCTGCTGGCGTGAGCGAAAGCGTGCGAACAAGGCGCTGGACAACACCGGTACGGGAACGGCCTGCTCCACCGCGGCATCGATGGTCCAGCGGCCTTCGCCACTGTCGGCCACCGAGCCGCTGTAGCCACTGAGCTGCGGGTCGGCCACCAGCGCATCAGCGCTCAGGTCCAGCAACCAGGAGGTGACCACGCTGCCACGCCGCCAGACCTCGGCGATCTCGGCGACATCCAGATCAAAACGCTGCTCGGCCGGCAATACCTCGCTGCCCTTGCTTTGGAGTATGTCGAAGCCTTCGGCATAGGCCTGCATCAGGCCATACTCGATGCCGTTATGAATCATCTTCACATAATGACCAGCACCTGCAGGGCCGGCATGGATGTAGCCCTGCTCGGCACGCCCGGCCGGGCCCTGGCGACCACGGGTACGGGGGATGCTGCCAACGCCGGGGGCCAGGCTGGCGAACAGTGGATCAAGGCGGTCGACGACTGCTTTCTCTCCACCGATCATCATGCAATAACCGCGTTCCAGCCCCCAGACACCGCCCGAGGTGCCGACATCAATGTAGTGCAACTGACGTTTGCCCAGGTCAGCGGCGCGGCGGATGTCGTCCTTGTAGAAGGTGTTGCCGCCATCGATGATCACATCGTCGGCGTCGAGCATATCTGCCAGTTTCGCGATGGTCTGCTCGGTCGGCTCGCCGGCTGGCAGCATCACCCATACCGCTCGCGGTTTCTTCAGTTTGGCCACCAGCGCGCCAAGGTCGTGCGCGCCATTGGCGCCCTCTTTTTCCAGTGTTTTAACAGCATTGTGGTCGCGGTCATGCACCACCGTACTATGGCCGCCGCGCATCAAGCGTCTCGCAATATTGCCGCCCATGCGGCCCAGACCGACGATTCCCAGTTGCATGTGCCGATGCTCCCATAGCTGATGAAAACTGACCGCTCAGGCCTTCAAGGTTAGTCCAGCCTGCGCCTGCCTGGTTCATCGACGAGCGGCAAGACAGCGCGAGACAAAAAAGTTCCCATGATGAGAAAAAGAATTCAGAATCGCGCCCGATCGAGCGGCTACGCTTGTAACAACGACCAGCCCTTCGCGAGGTATGCAATGGCCCCCCTTCTACCGAAAATGCCGCCCCAGACCCTCTACGTCACAGTTCACCGGGATGAATTGCGCCGCTTGCGCGAAGAACGTGACCGCCTCCAGCAGCAAGTAGAGCAATTGAGCCAGCAATTGCAGCAAGCCCAGGCCGGCAATCCAGCCACACCCGCCTGAGCCCAACCCAAGGCTGTCTAACGCGCTTTGCTGGCGAACGGCGAGGCGCCTGTGCCTGCGCGGTTTGCTCAACGTCCGTTGTCACCCCACCGCCATCCGCCAAGTGCCTCCCCGTAAGCGCCGAGATCGTCCGGCAAAAATACCCAGCGCTCCCCTTTCAGAAAGGAAAGTGACCAATGGGTCACATATTCCACACTATCTCTCCTACACTCAGTATTCGGCCACGAGACTGTCTGGAAAATACGACAGAAATAAGTCGAATTTTCTGAAATCGCAGTAGGTCAGCAAGTTATGAGACCTACGTTTCTGGACATCCAGGCGAGGCTCGAACATCCCATTTCGCTTCACCACGCCGTCGGCTGGATCGCCGTATCGCGTAGCGCTTGCGCGCAAGGTTAAGGGCATGGATCGCAAGGTTGCTTCCACACACAGAGAGACGCTGAGCAGACAAACAACAACGGGTGACCACACCCGCCACATAGGGACGGAGAGAAGTATGATCAGTGCCGCTGTCGAACCTCATGTAGAGCATTTCACCCCGGACAACCGTGCGTCTGTGACCACGGACTTCAATACGACAGCCAAGGCACCCGGCGCCGATTCCCGGCACCATCCGAACAAGCGCAAAGTCTTGTTCGTCACTTCGGAAATCGCCGATCTGGTCAAGACCGGCGGCCTGGGCGACGTGTCCGCCGCCCTGCCGCGAGCGATGCGTCATCTGCATGATGTACGCGTGTTGATCCCCGGTTACCCGCAGGTACTGGAAAGCGAAAACCCCATTCACCTGGTCGGTGAACTGGGCGGTCATGCGGCATTGCCGCCGTGCAAGATCGGGCGCATGGACCTGGCCGACGGCCTGGTCATCTATGTGCTGATCTGCCCGGAACTGTATCAGCGTGAAGGCACTCCCTATGGTGCCAACAACGGCCGTGACTGGCCGGACAATCACATTCGCTTCGCCCGCCTGGGCCTGGCAGCCGCCGAGATCGCTGCCGGTGAAGGCATGGTTCACTGGAAGCCCGACCTGGTCCATGCCCATGACTGGCCCGCAGGGCTGGCCCCGGCTTACATGCACTGGCGCGGCCTGCAAACCCCTACCCTGTTCACCATTCACAACCTGGCTTATCAAGGCGTGGTCAGCCGTGCCTGCTGCCCGGAACTGGCGATTCCCGCCCATGCCCTGCAGCAGGAAGGCATGGAGTTCTACGGCAAGCTGTCGTTCCTCAAGGCCGGCCTTGCCTACTCCAGCCATATCACCACGGTCAGCGCCACCTACGCCCGGGAAATTACCACCCCGGCCTTCGGCTGCGGCCTCGACGGGTTTCTCGGCAGCAAGGCGCAACAAGGTCTGCTCAGCGGCATCCCCAACGGCATTGATGAAAGCTGGGACTCGGCCAGCGACCCGCACCTGGCTCACCCCTTCAGCCTCAATGACTGGGACGGCAAGGCGGTCAATAGCCGTCAGGTGCGCGAACTGTTTGAGCTCAAACCCTCAACCGGACCACTGTTTGCCGTGGTCTCCCGCCTGGTCTACCAGAAAGGCCTGGACCTGACCCTGGGGGTGGCCGACTACATTGTCAGCCAGGGCGGCCAGATCGCGATTATCGGTCGTGGCGAACCGGAAGAAGAACAGGCCATGCGCGAACTGGCCCAGCGTCACCCCGGCCAGATCGGCGTGCGTATCGGCTTCAACGAAACCGATGCCCGGCGCATGTTCGCCGGCAGCGATTTTCTGCTGATGCCGTCGCGCTATGAGCCCTGTGGCCTGAGCCAGATGTATGCGCAACGCTTCGGCTCGCTGCCGGTCGCGCGCAACACCGGCGGCCTGGCCGATACCATTGAAAACGGTGTCACCGGCTTTCTGTTCGACGAGTCCACGGTCGACAGCTACCGCGAAGCACTCAGCCGGGCCTTCTATGTGTACGGCAAAAAGGACCTGCTGGGCGCCATGCGCTGCCTGGCCATGACCCAGCCGTTCAACTGGTGCCAGGCGGTGGAACCCTATGCGCGATTGTACGAGGAACTGGTCGAGCGGGCGCAGGTGACAGGTCGCTGAGCACGAGGTGGCAGGTATGCCCTTGAGGTCAGATCAATTCGCGACCCACGGGGCCGTGATGCTCGATAACACCACCGTGCGCTTCGCGCTGTGGGCCCCCGATGCCCACAGCGTCGAGGTCTGCCTGCAGCCGGACCTGCGCCTGCCGTTGCAACGCGGCGCCGACGGCTGGTTCCGTGGACGATGGCCGGCGACTGCCGGCAGTCGTTATCGCTATTGCATTGACGGCGAACTGCAGGTGCCCGACCCGGCATCGCGTTTTCAACCGCAGGGCGTGCACGGCCCCAGCCAGGTCGTCGATCCTGCCGCCTACCCTTGGCAGCACCGTCATTGGCAAGGCCGCCCCTGGCATCAAGCAGTGATCTACGAACTGCACGTTGGCCTCATGGGGGGGTACACCCAGGTAATCGAGCAGTTACCGCGACTGGTAGCGCTGGGTGTGACCGCCATCGAACTGATGCCCCTTGGCCAGTTTCCAGGTGATCGCAACTGGGGTTATGACGGCGTGCTGCCCTTCGCCCCGCAACACAGCTACGGCACGCCGGAGCAACTGTGCCAGTTGATCGACCAGGCCCACGGCCATGGCCTGATGGTGCTGCTGGATGTGGTCTACAACCACTTCGGCCCGGACGGCAACTACCTCAATCACTATGCCAGCGCATTCTTTCGTCCGGACCAGCATACCCCCTGGGGCAACGCCATCGACTTTCGCCGCCGTCAGGTGCGCGACTTCTTTATCGAAAACGCACTGATGTGGCTGCACGATTACCGCTTCGACGGCCTGCGCCTGGATGCGGTGCATGCCATCGACGATCCAGACTTTCTGCAGCTTTTCAGTCAGCGCGTGCGCCGTACCGTGACACCCGGTAGGCAGGTCTGGCTGGTGCTTGAGAACGAACACAACCAGGCCAGCCTGCTCGAAGGCGCGTTCGACGGACAGTGGAACGATGACGGCCACAACGCCTTGCATGTGCTGCTGACAGGGGAAGATGACGCCTACTATGCCGACTACAGTCAGGCGACCGTGCACATACTGGCCAGGTGCCTGAGCCAGGGTTTCGTCTTTCAGGGTGAGGTTGACCGCAATGGCCGTCCCCGTGGCGAACCCAGCGTACACCTACCGCCCAGCGCCTTCGTCCTGTTTTTGCAGAACCACGATCAGGTCGGCAACCGTGCCAAGGGCGAGCGCCTGACCCGACTGTGCCCACCCCAGGCATTGCGCGCCGCCACCACCCTGCTGTTGCTGTCACCGATGATCCCGCTGCTGTTCATGGGGGAAGAATGGGGCAGCGAGCAGCCGTTCCTGTTCTTTACCGACCATCACGATGCCCTGGCCGATGCCGTGCGCGAAGGACGGCGGGCCGAGTTTGCCGGGTTCAAGGCCTACGCCGACGCTGAGCAAAGGGCGGCAATCCCCGACCCTAACGCCCTGGCCAGCTACACTGACTCGCGCCCACACGCACCCGACGATCCTCACTCACCCTGGCAAGCGTTCTACCAACAGCTGTTGCACCTGCGCCAACACCACATCAGCGCACAATTGCCCGGCTGCCGTGCCCTGGGCGCAAAGGTGATAGCTGACAAGGCGCTGACCGCCCGCTGGCGCCTGGCCAACAGCTGCGAACTGCGTATTGATCTGAACCTTGGCACGACCGCTGTACCTTGCAGACTGCCCGAAGCCTCGACACACCTCTACTACTGTACAGGCGAGCCTCTGGACCACAACCAACTGGGCCCTTACTCCACCCTGGTCAGCCTGCTACCCCCTCATACGCCGGAGCATGTCCATGACTGATGCACTTTTGCAGCAACTGGCCGAACTGGCGGGCATCGCCGTGGACTGGATTGACGCCAATGGCCGTGCACAACGCGTCAGTGACGCCGCCTTGCGCCGGGTCCTGGCCGGGCTTGGTCATCCGGCCGACGATGCACAACGCATCAGCGCCAGCCTGCACGCGCTCAAGGTTGCCCATGATGCCCGGCACTTGCCGCCGCTGTTTACCGTCGATGTGGAGCAGGCGCTGAACCTGTCGACTTACTTTCCCGCAGCCAGCACGTGTCGGGTGCAGCAGGAAGACGGCACAGAGCGACAGTTGCAACTGGACGCCCACAGTGCGTTCCCCGCTGGACTGCCGATCGGCTACCACCGGGTAGAGATCGGCGACCGTCAGTTTACCCTCGCTGTCGCTCCCACACGCTGCTTCAGCCTGCAGGATGCCCTGGACACCCCGACACCCCGCTGCTGGGGGATCAGCGCGCAACTGTACAGCCTGCGCCGTACCGGTGATGGTGGTTTCGGCGACTGCCTGGCGCTGGAACAACTGGCCCGCAGCGCCGCCGAACGGGGTGCCGATGCCCTGGCCATCAGCCCGCTGCACGCCATGTTTGCCAGCGATACCCAGCGCTACAGTCCCTATTCGCCGTCCAGCCGCTTGTGGCTCAACAGCCTGTACGCTAGCCCCGCAGCCCTGTTGGGTGAACAGGCCGTGCGTATGGCGATCGAGACCCTGGGGCTGGAGGAGCAACTCCAGCAACTCGAACAACAACCCTTGATCGACTGGCCCGCAGCTGCGGCTGCACGCTACCAACTGCTGCGCCTGCTGTTTGAAGACTTCATCGACGGCGATCACCCGCTACGGGCCGACTTCGATAGCTACCGTGAACAGGCCGGCGTTGCCCTGGAGCAACACTGCTGCTTTGAAGCACTGCAGGAGCAAGCCCAGGTTCGCGGGCTGAGCCCGGACTGGCGACAATGGCCCAACGCCTGGCATGACCCGCACAACCCGGAGGTGAGCGCCTTTGCCGCGCAACATGCGCAGCAGATCCAGTTTCATGCCTTCTGCCAGTGGTTGATCGAACGCAGCCTGCAACGTGCTCAGGACGCCGCCCGCAGCTATGGCATGGGCATCGGTCTGATCGCTGACCTGGCGGTCGGTGCCGACGGTGCCGGCAGCCAGGCCTGGAGCCGTCAGGATGAGCTGCTGGCCGGGCTCAACGTCGGTGCCCCTGCCGATGCCCTCAACCGCTCGGGGCAGAACTGGGGCATCTGCGCCTTTTCACCCGAGGGCTTGCGGCGCAATGGCTATCGCGCCTTCATTGAAATGCTGCGGGCCAATTTTGCCCATGCCGGCGGCTTGCGCATCGACCATGTCATGGGCCTGCAGCGCCTGTGGCTGGTCCCCCAAGGTGCGCACGCCAGCGAAGGCGCTTACCTGTACTATCCGCTGGACGACCTGTTGCGCCTACTGTGCCTGGAGTCCGTACGCCACCAAGCCATTGTGCTGGGCGAAGACCTCGGCACCGTGCCCGAAGGGCTGCGAGAAAAACTCGCCCAGCGGGCTATTCTGGGCATGCGTGTATTGCAGTTCGAGCAAGAGCGCCCCGGCCATTTCAAACCCATCCTCGACTGGCCCGATCATGCCCTGGCCACCTCCAGCACCCATGATCTGCCGCCCTTGGCCGGTTGGCTGGAGGCGCGTGACATCGACTGGAACCAGCGCCTGACGCTGATCGATGCGATCAGCGAACGGCAGTGGCGTGACATTCGACAGCAGGAGCGTCAGGGTTTGCAACAGACCCTTGAGCACAATTACGCGGTGCAATCCGACACTGATAGCCTGATCGACGCCGGCGTTCGTTACCTGGCACATACCCGCGCGCCCTTGGTGTTGATACCGCTGGAAGACCTGCTGGGCATCGAAGAACAACCCAACCTGCCCGGCACCATCGACGCCCATCCCAACTGGCGCCGGCGCTTTACCCTCCCGGCCACTGCACTGCTGGACGATGCCGATGCCGCGAGGCGCCTGGAGCTCCTGGCTCAAGCCCGTGAGCAGGCCTGGGAGCGCGACCGTTGAACAGCTTGAATGCCACTTTGCGCCTGCAGTTTCATGCCGGCTTCACCCTCGATGACGCGCTGCCGCTGGTGCCCTACTTCGCCCGGCTGGGCATCAGCCACCTGTACGCCTCTCCGCTGCTCAGCGCGCGTCCTGGTTCGCGCCATGGCTACGACGTGATTGACCCGACCCGCATCAACCCGGCACTTGGCGGCGAAGCGGCACTGATCAGGCTGGTAGCGGCGTTGCGCCTGCATGGCATGGGCCTGATCCTCGACATCGTCTCCAACCACATGGCGGTTGGCAGTGACAATCCCTGGTGGCAAGACCTGCTGAGCTGGGGCCAGCGCAGCCGCTACAGCACGTTCTTCGATATCCAGTGGCACTCCACCGATCCCTTGCTCGAAGGCCAGTTGCTACTGCCGTTTCTCGCCAGTGACTACGGCGCAGCCTTACAGGCTGGAGACATCCCGTTGTGCTATCAAGCCAGCGAAGGCAGCTTCCATATCCGTCACCATGAACACCGCTTTCCCGTCTGCCCGGCCGACTATGGACACATCCTCTGTCTGAGTGATAACCCTGCAGTGCAAGACCTGGGCAGACGCTTTGGCGCTTTGCACGGCGATACACAGGCCGCCGACAAGGCCATTCGGTTGCAACAGCAACTGCTGGCGCTGGCCGCCCAGGTTGCGATCGACCGCCTGCTCGATGCCTTTGACGGGCGCACAGCGACAGGCGTCGAGCGCCTGCACCGCCTGCTCGAACACCAGACCTATCGCCTGGCCAGTTGGCGTACCGCCGCCGATGACATCAATTGGCGGCGTTTTTTCGACATCAACGAGCTGGCCGGCCTGCGGGTCGAGCGTAGCGAGGTGTTCGAGGCCACGCATCAGAAGATTTTCGAGCTGATCCGCACAGGCCTGGTCGATGGCCTGCGCATCGATCATATCGACGGCCTGGCCGATCCACGTGGTTATTGCCGCAAATTGCGCCGGCGCGTCGATGCCCTGCTGGCTCAGCGCCCACTGGGCTCAGCGCTGGAACACCTGCCGATCTACGTTGAGAAGATTCTCGGCGCTCACGAGCAATTGCACCGTGACTGGGGCGTGGACGGCACCACCGGTTATGAATTCATGAACCAGGTCAGCCTGTTACAGCACGACCCGGAGGGCGAAGACATCCTCAACGAAGCCTGGAGCGCCCTCAGTGAGCGCCAAAGCTTTGCCGAAGAAGTACGTCTGGCCCGCCAGCAGGTGCTCTCCACCAGCCTGGCCGGGGATTTCGAATCGGTTGCCCAGGCCTTGTTGCAGGTCGCGCGCGACGACCTGATGAGCCGCGACCTGACCCTGGGTGCGATTCGCCGGGCACTGCTAGCGCTGGTCGAGCATTACCCGGTGTACCGCACTTACCTGCATGCTGGTGGTCGCAGCGCCGATGATGCAGTGTTCTTTGCTCACGCCATGGCGGGGGCCCGGCAAAACCTGAGCGAAGACGACTGGCCAGTGCTCGACGCCCTGCAGCGCTGGCTCGGCGGACAACCCTGGCGCAACCTGCCACCCGGCCCGTCACGCAAACATCTGCGCCATGCCTGCATCCGCTTTCAACAACTGACGGCACCGACAGCCGCCAAAGCCGTCGAAGACACCGCCTTCTACCGCTCGGCGTTACTGCTTTCGCGCAATGACGTGGGCTTTGATGCCGAGCGTTTCAGCGCACCGCCCGAAGCCTTTCACCAGGCCTGCGAGCAACGCCTGCAACGATTCCCGCACAACCTGCTGTGCACCGCCACCCACGATCACAAGCGCGGCGAAGACAGCCGTGCGCGCCTGGCGGTGTTGAGCGAACGCAGCCGCTGGTTCGTCAGCCGGGTCGAGCACTGGCGTGAACTGGCCGCGCCGCTGCGCAGCTCGCTGGCCGATGGCATGGCGCCGAGCCCAGGAGATGAATGGCTGCTGTACCAGAGCTTGTTGGGTAGTTGGCCACTGGACCTGAACGAAGACGACCCATTGGCGCTGCAGGCCTATAGCGAACGCCTGCAGCAATGGCAACGCAAGGCCCTGCGTGAAGCCAAACTGCGCAGCAGCTGGAGCACACCGAACGAAGCCTACGAGCAGGCGTGCCAGGCATTTATCCGTGGCCTGCTGCAAGATCCGCAAAACCAGCAACTACGTCACTCCCTGGCCCAGGTAGCGCAGTCCATCGCCTGTGCCGGGGCCTTGAACGTCCTCGCTCAGTGCCTGCTGCGCATGACCGTCCCAGGTGTGCCTGACCTGTACCAGGGTAATGAATTCTGGGATTTGAGCCTGGTTGATCCGGATAATCGTCGTGCCGTGGACTTCGTTGCCCGGCGCCAGGCGCTGGACGACAGCACCAACACCGCGCAGCTGCTCCAGGAGTGGCGCACTGGCCGGATCAAACAGGCGCTGATCAGCCAGGTACTGGAACGTCGCCAGCAGTACCCCGAACTGTTCAGCCAGGGTCACTACCTGCCACTGCAGGTGCGCGGGAGGCACGCCGGACAGGTACTGGCCTTCGCCCGACTTGGTGATACTGCACGAGCGATCGTGATTGTGCCGCGTCTGGCCTGTGGCTTGCTTGCAGATACCTCGGTTCCGTTGATCCCGGCACAGAACTGGGATGATACCCGGCTGCTATTGCCGTTTGCCTTGTCACCTGCCCATTGCTCGGGACTTTTTGCCAGCAGCGTAGTCACAGCCTCAAAGGCGCTGTTACTCAGCGCTGCCCTCAAGGAGTTTCCGGTCAACCTGCTGATTGATCATGCCTAAACCCTCAGGAGCGTCGAGATGAGTATCGAAGAAAAGCGTGTCCGCGAATTCGCCTACCAGATCTGGGAATCGGAAGGTAAACCCGAAGGCCAGGAGTCCCGCCATTGGGAAATGGCGCGCAAACTTGCCGAAGCCGAAGCGCTAGCGCCCAAGGCAACGCCGCGCAAGGCCGGAGCCAAACCGGCAGCGCCAGCGTCACCGCCGGGCAAACCGGCTGCGCTGAAAAAGCCGCGGGCGACCAAGAAGCCACCAGTGGCATGATCCTTTTCGCGGGGCAAGCCCGCTCCCACCAGCTCTCGGTGGGAGCGGGCCTGCCCCGCGATTAACCAGTCCGATCAAGGAGCGCCATGAAAAAGCCCGCCCCTGTCGCCGAACCCTCACGCATCCGTGAAGGCCTGCCCTTCCCGCTGGGCGCCACCTGGGACGGCCTGGGGGTCAACTTCGCGCTGTTCTCCGCCCATGCCACAAAGGTCGAGCTGTGCCTGTTCGACGCCAGCGGCGAGGTTGAACTCGAACGCATCGAACTACCGGAATACACCGACGAAATTTTCCACGGTTACCTGCCCGACGCCCACCCCGGGCAGATCTACGGCTATCGCGTACATGGCCCCTACGAGCCGCAGAACGGCCACCGTTTCAACCCCAACAAGCTGCTGATCGACCCTTACGCCAAACAACTGGTAGGCAGCCTGAAATGGTCCGAAGCGCTGTTCGGCTACACCATTGGCCACCCCGATGGCGACCTCAGTTTCGATGAGCGCGACAGTGCTCCGTTCGTGCCCAAGTGCAAGGTCATCGACCCGGCTTACACCTGGGGCCGCGACCAACGTGTCGGCGTCCCCTGGGACCGCACCATCCTCTATGAAGCCCATGTGCGCGGCATCAGCATGCGCCATCCGGCAGTGCCGGAAAGTAACCGCGGCACCTTTGCCGGACTGATGTGCGACGATTTGCTCGAGCACATAAAGCAGCTGGGTGTTTCATCCATCGAGCTGTTGCCGATCCATGCCTTCGTCAACGACCAGCACTTGCTGCAAAAGGGCCTGAACAACTACTGGGGCTACAACAGCATCGCCTACTTCGCCCCCCATCCGCGTTACCTGGCCAACGGCAAGATCGCCGAGTTCAAGGAGATGGTTGCGCACCTGCACAATGTCGGCCTGGAGGTCATTCTCGATGTGGTTTACAACCACACCGCCGAAGGCAACGAACTGGGCCCGACCCTGTCCATGCGCGGCATCGACAACGTCTCCTACTATCGCCTGCGACCCGACGACAAGCGCTTCTACATCAACGATTCGGGGACCGGCAACACCCTCGACCTGAGCCACCCCTGCGTACTGCAGCTGGTCACCGACTCGCTGCGCTATTGGGCCGGCGAGATGCATGTGGACGGTTTCCGCTTCGACCTGGCAACCATCCTTGGCCGTTACCACGAAGGCTTCGACGAGCGTCACAGCTTCCTTGTGGCCTGTCGCCAGGACCCGCTGCTCAGCCAGCTCAAGCTGATCGCCGAACCGTGGGACTGCGGCCCCGGTGGCTATCAGGTGGGTAATTTCGCCCCTGGCTGGGCCGAGTGGAACGACCGCTTTCGCGATACTGTGCGCGCCTTCTGGAAAGGCGATGAAGGCCAGTTGGCCGACTTCGCCGCACGCATGACCGCGTCTGGCGAGTTGTTCAACCGCCGCGGACGGCGGCCCTATGCCTCGGTCAATTTCGTCACCGCTCACGATGGCTTCACCCTGCGCGATCTGGTCTCGTACAACGACAAGCACAACGAAGACAACGACGAAAACAACGAAGATGGCAGCAACCACAATATTTCCTGGAACCACGGTGTCGAAGGGGTCACCGATGATCCCGAGATCAATGCCCTGCGCCTGCGCCAGATGCGCAATTTCTTTGCCACTTTGCTGCTGGCCCAGGGCACACCGATGATCGTCGCCGGCGACGAGTTCAGCCGCACCCAGCACGGCAACAACAACGCCTACTGCCAGGACAGCGAAATCGGATGGGTCAACTGGCAGCTTGATGACGAGGGCGCGGCGCTGCTCAAGTTCGTCAAACGCCTGACCAGACTGCGTCTGGCCTACCCGGTATTGCGCCGCTCACGCTTTCTGGTCGGCGACTACAATGAGGCGATCGGGGTCAAGGACGTCACCTGGCTAGCGCCAGACGCCAGCGAGATGAGTATCGAGCAATGGCAGGACAGCCAGGGCCGTTGCCTGGGCATGTTGATGGATGGTCGCGCCCAGGTCAGCGGTATCCAGCGCCCGGGGGCGGATGCCACCTTGTTACTGATCGTCAACGCCCATCACGACACGCAAGCCTTCACCCTGCCACAGGTGCCTGAGGGTCAACACTGGAACTGCCTGATCGACACCGATCGACCACAGTTGCGCAGGGGTGAACGGCATGGCTTCGACAGCCCGTTGCAGGTGCAAGGACGCTCGCTGGTACTGCTGGAGCTGCAACCTGAAGACGACAGTTGATCAACGGGAACTGACGCCTGGACCGTATTTACTTGCACAACGCCAACAGTCATGCGCCACGGATCCTGGGTAACAAGCCCTGGAGTCATCTGTCCGATCATCTGCCGCTCGCGGTTGAAGTGCAGCTTTAGCAATGATTCGGCATAGCCACTTTGGCTGAAATCGCCATCACGACTATCCACTGTAAATAGTTGTTTATTTTCAGCAAATTGCCCCATCCAATAGCTTGACAAGTGTTATTCAACACATTCTTGACGCCCGCCCGCTCCTCTCCTTAGCTACAGGTAATGCAGCATTGCAAGACTCCTTTCCGGGCCTCTAGCTCGCGCTTTTCAGCGCGCGGGAGAGACCGGTCTTGCTGGTTTGGGTCGCCCTCTGGTTTTGCCTTACAGCCCGTGACATCAGGCCAGAATCCTTGGCTGTAATAACAGAGGAGATCCGCCATGAAAAAAACTCTGAATCCTGCTGGCTTTGAGTATGTTTTCTACGCGGTTTCCACGTCGCTGCTTCTTGCAACCCCGTTGGAAACCCATGCGTTGGGCCTGGAGGATAACGACCCTTTCAGCACCTTTGTACAAGCGCAGGCGCAGACTTTGCCGGCACTATCGCTGACACCCGTCAGTGCCAGTGGCCTGGGCCTGAACACCCTCAGCGCGTTCTCCGAGCGCCTGGCCGAGCGCAACGCGCCGACAGCCTCCGACACGATCGCCAGCCAGTGGGCGCCGTTCTTTCCGGCCCCCATCAGAAACGGCGCACCGGCGCCCTCGCGCCTGGAACTGAACAACCAGAGCCTGCAGATCAGCCCGGACCTGTTCATTCGGGAAAGTAGCGGCGGCAATACTCACCGTGCCGGTTTTTTCGTTGGTCACAGCAGTCTGCACAGTGGCTTCGACGGTATGCGCAAGCCCCAGGTCGGCGACAGGAAATCCAACGTCAGCCTCGAAGGTGAAAGCCTGGGTATGTACTGGAGCATGACCCACGATCAGGGTTGGCACGTGGATGCGGTGGCCATGGGCACCCGTTTCGACGTCAACGGCCGCAGCGAGAACGGCCAGCGTCTGGATGGCGATGGTCATGCGCTGACCTTGTCGGTCGAAGGTGGCTTCCCCATCAACCTGGGCGCCAACTGGACGATTGAACCGCAAGCGCAATTGATCAACCAACAGTACTTCCCGGGCAGCCAGACCCAGACCGACACCCGGCAAGCCTTCGACCAACAGCCAAACTGGACCGGCCGGGTCGGTGCCAAATTGTCTGCGCGCTACAACGTGCGCGGCATGCCCATCGAGCCCTTCCTGCGTACCAACGTCTGGCACGACTTCTCCAACGCCGACACCGTCAGCCTGGACAAGGTCGACAAGATCAGCAGCGGACGTAACTCCACCACCGTTGAACTGGGCCTGGGCCTGGTGGCACGCGTCACCCCAAAAGTGGCGTTATTCGTCAGCGCCGACTATAGCAGCGATGTCGATGACAATGATTTGAACGGGGTGATTGGCAACCTCGGAGTCAGGGTCCGGTGGTGAGTGGGCGGTAGGCCATCGTGTGAGTAGAATCGTTCAAGGCGGCGATAATACGGAGTCTTTGCGTGTATGCGCCGCCAGAACCAATGGGTAAATCTCAGACGCCAGCTTATGCAAAGAAAGATGATCGCCCCTTCCGTGAAGGGTGGTCCTGGCATCCGGAATGCTGTTTGCCTATCAAATTTTATACCACGATACAAAAAAACAATGAAAACGACCGTTACACTTCTGTCGATGCCTTTCTACACTGCGCCCAATGCTACTTACCTGCCTGAGCACGAACTACGTTTGCTCGCTGTGGAACCTCTTATAGGCTCGGACGCCTGCAGTAAAATCTAATTCATCCTACATGGAGGTACGATGAAAAATCGGACAACAGCGCAATGGCAGCCCTTGGTCGACTTGCCTCATCTGCTCGACAGCCTGCCATTGCTCATAGAGGAACTGGGGTTTCACTTCTACGCATTTGCGTTCATCAGCCCCACACGATGCGAAAAGCCGACACCTTACCCGTGCCCTCCGAGCAACTATCCGGACCACTGGTTCAAACACTACAATCTGCACAGCTATGCTGCCTTCGACCCAGTCCCCATCCATTGCCAGACCTCCAGCTTTCCCTTGCCCTGGAACGCAGCGACCTTCAACAACACACCTGAGATCTGGACTGAGGCCCGGGCGCATGGCCTGAATCACGGCTGGGTGCAGCCCATCCATCATGAACAAGCGCGCAGCCATTTGAGTGTGATACGGCCACATGTCAGCGTCACGCCCCAGGAGTTTTACCAAAAGGCCGCGCAGGTGATGTGGCTAGGCGAGCTGCTGCACCGGGCTTCGAGCGATTACTTCGCCGACCACAAAGACGATCACCGGCCCGGTGCACCTGCTTAGGCACAACTGCCGCCCCAAGTGGAGTAATGCGTCTTGAGCGTTGTCAGCACACGCTGAAACAGCTGCCGGCGCCAGATCAACTCGGCCAGGTTCTGGTCGGACAACCCGGCAGGCGCTGGGCATGCAGCCTAGCCGCGCAGTTCAAACAGTGGAAACAAACCGCCAAGCGCGTCCCACAGTGCGGGTAATGCATTATGCGTCGATAGCGTTGGCAAGCTGGCATCGAGCATCCGGCTCGTACGCACTTGCTGCACGACAAACTGTTTGACCCCGCGCTCGCTCAAACGCCGGGCCAGAGTCAATAGCCGTGCGGGGTCGGTCAGTTGCCAATGCACCGTGGTCCGGCATTCATACTTCACACCGCTGGCCAGCAGCAGCTCCAGGCTGCGCCAGTTGGCCAGCCCGCTACCCTGTACCCGGGTAATCAGCGCGCACTCCTCGGCCAGCGCCTTGACGTCGAAACCGACCCAGTCAGCCCCCGGCAACGCCCGGGCGAACGCCTGCGGCTTGATCCCGGCACTGTGCAGGCCAACGGCAAAGCCCATCTGCCGAACCTCGGCCATGGCCGCAGGCAGGCTGTCCTGCAAGGTCGCTTCACCGCCACTGAACACCACCGCATCGAGCAGGCCCTGACGGCGCTGGAGGAATTCCAGCACCTGGTTCCAGTGCAGCTCTTGACTGCCGCGCGGTGGAATAAGTTGTGGGTTGTGGCAGTAACGACAACGCCAGGCACACCCCTGACAGAACAACACGCAGGCCAACTTGCCCGGATAGTCGAGGGTGGTCAGGGGCACCATGCCCCCGACCCGTAGCGCTCGACTCATGGATGCCCGGCCGGTGCCGCGTCCTCAGTGAAATGCTGACGCTCGCGGTGCTCGGACTGTTTGCCCGGGTTGAACGCCGACACCGGCCGGTGATAACCCATCACCCGGGTCCAGACTTCGCAGCGTTGGCGTTGCGCCATCGGCAGGGTTTGCAGTGCAGTCATGATGAAGCTCCTTGCGGTTGGGAAAACTCAGTGAGCAGTCTCGGCCTGTTGCGCCAGTAACAGGGCTTCGTCGCATTTCGGGCAGAACTCGTGTTCGCCATCCAGATAGCCATGCACCGGGCAGATGGAAAAGGTCGGGGTGATGGTCAGGTAAGGCAGGCGGAAGCGCCCCAGGGCCTTGCGTACCAGTTGCTTGCAGGCCTGGGCTGAGGAAATCCGTTCGGCCATGTACAGGTGCAGCACCGTGCCACCGGTGTACTTGCACTGCAGTTCGTCCTGCAGTTCCAGCGCCTCGAACGGATCATCGGTGTAGCCCACCGGCAGTTGCGAGGAGTTGGTGTAGTACGGCGCCTGCACGCAGCCAGCCTGAAGAATGCCGGGAAAACGCTTGAGGTCTTCCTTGGCGAAGCGGTAAGTGGTGCCTTCAGCTGGTGTCGCCTCCAGGTTGTAGAGGTGCCCGGTTTCTTCCTGGAAGCGCACCAGGGTGGCACGTATATGGTCCAGCAGGTTCAAGGCAAAGCGCCGCCCCTGTTCGGTATGCAGGCCCATCTGGTCATCACTGAAGTTGCGCAGCATCTCGTGCAGGCCGTTGACGCCGATAGTGGAGAAGTGATTGCGCAAGGTGCCCAGATAGCGCTTGGTGTAGGGGTACAAACCGGCGTCCATGTGGTGCTGGATCACCTTGCGCTTGACCTCCAGACTCTCCATGGCCAGTTCCATCAAGCCATCCAGGCGCTGCAGCAGACCGCTGGTATCACCTTTGAACAGATAGCCCAGGCGTGCGCAGTTGATGGTCACTACGCCCAGTGAACCGGTCTGTTCCGCCGACCCGAACAGACCACCACCGCGCTTGAGCAGTTCACGCACATCCAGTTGCAGGCGGCAGCACATCGAGCGTACCTGGTTAGGCAGCATGTCGGAGTTGAGGAAGTTCTGGAAATACGGCAGGCCATAGCGCGCGGTCATCTCGAACAGGCGCTCGGCGTTATCGCTGTCCCAGGGGAAATCATGGGTGATGTTGTAGGTCGGGATTGGAAAGGTGAACACCCGGCCCTTGGCATCGCCGGCCTGCATCACTTCGATGTAGGCGCGGTTGAGCAGGTCCATTTCGGCCTGCAGCTCACCATAGGCGAAGGGCATTTCTTCTCCGCCGATCACCGGGATCTGTTCGCGCAGGTCTTGCGGGCACACCCAGTCGAAGGTCAGGTTGGTAAAGGGCGTCTGCGTACCCCAGCGCGACGGCACGTTGAGGTTGTAGATGAACTCCTGAATGGCTTGGCGGACCTCCTCGTAGCGCAGGCGATCCTTGCGCACATAGGGTGCCAGGTAGGTGTCGAAGGAACTGAAGGCCTGGGCCCCGGCCCACTCGTTTTGCAGCGTGCCAAGGAAATTGACCATCTGCCCCAGGGCGCTGCTCAAGTGTTGCGGCGGCCCGGCCTCGACCCGTCCGGGTACGCCATTGAGGCCTTGGTGCAACAGCGTGCGCAGCGACCAGCCGGCACAGTAGCCGGCGAGCATATCCAGGTCATGCACATGCAGGTCGGCCTCGCGGTGGGCGCGGCCAATGGCTTCGCTGTAGACCTCATCGAGCCAGTAGTTGGCGGTGACTTTGCCGGAGACATTGAGCACCAGCCCACCCAGCGAGTAACCCTGGTTGGCGTTGGCCTGGACCCGCCAGTCTTCGCGGTTGAGGTACTCGTTCATCGAAGCCGCCACTTCCACCAGCGTCTTGCGGTCGCGGCGCAAACGCCCGTGCTGTTCGCGGTAGACAATATAGGCGCGTAACGAAAGGAAATACCCGGCGTCCATCAGCGTCCGCTCGACCCGGTCCTGGATCTGCTCGACGTGCAGCTTCGAATAGCCTTCCAGGTGCGCCAGCACCGCCGCCAACAACCCTTCGGCATCGGCCTCGGCGTACTCCCCGGTGGCCTTGCCGGCAGCGATCAACGCCTGGCGGATCTTGTCGGCATCGAAAGCGACCAGACTGCCGTCGCGCTTGTGTAGTAGGTTGTGCATTCGTCCCCCAAACACTACATATAGATGTTTGATTTCTTTAAAACACAATATGCAGTGCAGGCTACGGGTAAACGCGGGGGATTAAATTGATTGATATCAAGGTTGGCAGGCAGGACCCGGTAGGAGCGGGCTTGCCCCGCGATGCGATGTGACTGACAGCCTGCGATCGCGGGACAAGCCCGCTTCTACCGGGTTCATATGTTCAGGCACACGCGCCCGGCACCTGCACCAGGCTGATGTCAACACGACGGTTGGCAGCGCGTCCCGCTTGCGTCTGATTGTCGGCAACCGGCTGGCTGGCACCAAAACCCTGCACGGCGAAGCAGCTGTCGGGGAAGTCGCCCCTGCTCTGCATCCAGTTACGCACTGCGGCGGCACGCTCCCGTGACAGCTGCAGGTTGTGCTCGGCATTACCTGTGGTATCGGTATGGCCAGCAATGACGATCAGCCAACCCGGTTGGGCCTTGATGTCGACCAGAGCATTGATCAGCAGTGTGCTCGAACCTGGTTTGAGCTCGGCACTTCCCGCCTTGAACAACGACAGGCTGTCCATCCGCACCGAATCGCTTGCCCCGTTCGCGCTTGCGAAGACGGCCGCATAGGGATGCATGCCATCACCCTGAGTCAGCCAGTAGTGCCAGCCCCACCAACCACCCGCAATCAGCCCCAGCCCAGCGAGTAGCCACATGGCGACAACACGCCGTTTTGATTTCGCTGGGGGCGTCGTTTCAGGTGGAAGGTTATCGACCCTGATTGAAAGTCGAACGGCAGGTAACGGCTCACACACCCGGTGACGTGCATCAGGCCAGGCAACAGACGGTTCCGGCGCCAGCCGTGTCGGCGGCACAATGACGCCTGGCAGGGTGCTCCTACGTGTCAGCCGTTGCACCAGGCTATCGACCTGCTGACGCAGGCTCAGCAACACCACCACGGGTGCCAGCGCCTGGCGGTCCAACTGTTCACTCATGCGCTCCAGCACGGTGTCCAGTGCGACCAGGTCCGCCAGGTCCCGGGTCGTCAACTCAAACCCGCGCAACAACGGCTGCAACTGCGCGAAAAGCCAGCTCAGGATGTCCAGCCGCGCCGGGATCGCGGGCGGCCATAGGCGTGACCATTCACTGGCCAGCAGGGTTTCAAGCAGCGACACCCCCTCCACCACCCCCGCCAGGCCATAGCGTTGGCTACGTGCCAGTGCATAGGCGGCAACAGATTGCAGCTCCAGACCATTGCTCTCGAACAGCTGCCGACAGCACTGCTCGACCTTCGCCCAGTCCACATCCGGACAGGCCGGATGGTTCAGTCTGGCCAGTTCGTCACGCAGGGTATTGAAAGGAACGAGAGCCCGCGGATCGCCGCCCAACCGAAAATACATATCTGACAACATCGCTATGCAACATCCTTACGCTTGTACATTTTACGGTTTCGCCAGATAGTTCTGCCGCTTCAGGTGGCGCACCAGGACCTTACCTTCAGCCGCCAAAGTGGTGCCGAAGGTCGCTTGCTCACCGCTGTGCAGTTGCACGTCGAGGGCATATTCCAGATGGCCCGGTTGCAACTGTGGCAACAACCGGATGTTCACCGCCCGCAAGCGTGGCTCGTACGTCAACAGGCTCGCCGTCAAACTGTCCATCAGCCCATGCGCGGCAGCAGGCAGGCCCTGGAGAATCAGGCTCATGTCCGGCAAACCGAAATCGGGCAAGTGACTGAGCGTCCCGGCCTGGCTGTTGAGAATGCGCTGGAGGTTATCGAGCACCGACAGGATCGCCTGGTCCTCTTCACGCACCTCGTGCAGGTCCAGTTCCCCGGCAAAATTCTGCAAGAGCAGTTCGTAGAGTGAGGGATTACGCTCGGCCAAGGGGGACCAACGGAGCAGAAAGTGCACTTAAGCTCGGACAACCTGGTTTCGCGACCTGACCACAGACTTACCTGACCGGGTCTTTCACCGAACCGCCGATAGCCGGCAGACCTAAGGATGGTCTGAAATAGCCGGATACTTTCCGGCTATCGAGCGGTCAGCACTTCAAAAAACGACGCACGTCGAAATTTGATCAATCCTCTTCGATTTTTCACGCCCATCGGCCACAGCAACGCACTTCGCAGCCGCCATTTCCTGCATTACACGCGCACCTCTCCTGCGCTCACCAACAAATGTCGACGTGCCATCCACAGGTTCGACAAGGCGAACAACGTCAGCATCTGCGCGGTGTTCTTGGCCAAGCCACGGAAGCGTACTTTCTCATAGCCAAACTGGTGCTTGATCACCCGAAACGGGTGCTCGACCTTGGCGCGAACCTTAGCCTTAGCCTTCTCGATCTTGCGGATCGCTTTGTACAAGGCGCTGCGTTTCCCGTGTTTTTTGTACGTGCTGCGCCGGGCTGCAATCTGCCAAATGACCTCGCGTCCGGCATGCTCTTGGCGTTTCTCGACACCGGTGTAACCCGCATCGGCACAGACCACGTTTTCCCCACCGTGCAGCAGTTTGTCGACCTGCGTGACGTCCGCCACATTGGCCGCCGTGACTACCACGCTATGCACCAGACCAGATTCATCATCGACGCCGATATGGGCTTTGGCACCGAAGTAATACTGGTTGCCTTAATGAGATGGTCAGCCCGGTTCGAGAAACTCGGGGAATCTAAACTCACCAGGTTTCTCTCTTTCCCGAAGGAGGATCTCATGAGTACTGTGACACTTCTGGGCATCGACATCGGCAAAAACACCTTCCACCTACATGGCCAGGACGCCAGAGGGAATCAGCTCTTGCGCAAGAAGCTCAATCGTAGCCAATTACTGCCGTATCTGGCGCAGTTGCCGAGCTGCAAAATTGCCATGGAGTCCTGCGGTGGTTCGCAGTGGTTGGCTAGACAGATCGAAGGCTTAGGCCACCGCGTGCAGCTAATTGCAGCGCAGCATGTGAAGGCCTACGTCACCGGCAACAAGAATGACTTTATCGATGCAGAGGCCATCTGCGAAGCCGCATCAAGGCCCAGAACCCGCTCGGTTCCGGTAAAGACCCTTGAGCAGCAGATCCTGTCGACTGAGCACAAGCTGCGCAAGTCTTGGGTGGATAGTCGCACGCGAATCATCAACCAGGTGCACGCCTTTCTGCTGGAGTTCGGCATCATTTTCCCCGTTGGCCATGCTGCTCTGGAACAGGTGCCCGCGTTAATGGAACACCATGAACTGCCGATTCGACTGCGTAATGCGGTGGAGCGAATGCTCCTCGATATCCAACGCCTGACGAAAGATATCAAAGCAATTGATGTCGAATTCAAACAGCAATTGTCTGAGGACGCCGCAGGCATGCGCTTGCTGAGCATCCCCGGCATCGGCCCTCTCACCGCTAGCGCGCTGGTGGCCGACGTCGGTGACGCTTCGATTTACAAAAGCTCACGCGACTTTGCCGCGTCACTCGGGTTGGTGCCTCGACAGTATTCAACCGGCGGCAAGACGAGCTTGCTCGGCATCAGCAAGCGCGGCGACAAGTATCTGCGCTGCCTGCTGGTGCAAGGCGCTCACGCCTTGATGATCCGAATTGACAAGCGAAACGATGCCCTTGGGGCCTGGGTAAGAAACCTTTTGGCACGCAAGCCCCCAAACAAGGTCGCCTGTGCGCTGGCCAACAAAATGGCAAGAATCGTCTGGGCTGTATTGGCCCGAGGCGGGAGCTACAACGTTCAACACATAGCTTGATCCAACCGAGTGACTACCGGCTTTTGCGACGACAGTGATGATGACGATAAACGGCAGACATCCCGACTGAAAACCTGAAAACCTGAAAACCTGAAAACGAAGATAGCTTTTTTGCAGCTGGTGCCTTTATCAAGGACAGTGGGGAGCGACTTCTCATCAAGGGCCGAGCGCTGATCACTGTGCTCACCATGAACCCGAATACATTAGCGCAAGCATGCTTTACCGCTCATCAAAGCTGGGTTGCAGGAGGTGGGCTGACCATACATTCGTCTGGTGCATCTCAGGATCACGCTTGCCGTCCTTGTTCTTGGTCAAACTCGGTGCATGAATCAGCGTGGCGTCGACGATAGTGCCCTGGCGCAGCGACAAGCCACGGTCACCCAGATACCCATTGATCACACCGAGGATCCCGCCTGCCAAATCATGCTTTTCCAGCAGGCGCCGGAAGTTGAGAATGGTAGTCTCGTCCGGGATTCGCTCAAGGCTCAGGCCTGCGAACTGGCGCAAGATGGTCGTCTCATAGAGCGCTTCCTCCATCGCCGGATCGCTGTAACCGAACCAATTCTGCAAGAGGTGCACGCGCAACATCGCCATCAGCGGATAAGCTGGACGACCGCCTTCACCTCTTGGGTAGTGCGGTTCGATCAAGGCGATCAGGCCCTTCCAGGGCACCACCTGATCCATCTCGATCAGGAACAATTCCTTGCGGGTCTGCTTGCGCTTGCCGGCGTACTCGGCGTCGGCGAAGGTCATCTGCTTCATCAGGCGTCTCGGCGTTTGAGGTCAAGCATTTTGCCAAATCTGGAAGTCTTCTTCAGAGTTTCCCTAAAAGGAAACAGGCTTGATCTCCTTTCTCCTTTCTCCTTTCTCCTTTCCCCTTTCGATTGCTACCGGATCGAATCCATTTCCTCGCAGGCCTGCAAATTCGGCCGCCGGCATGACTTTTCAAACCACTTCAGCGCTGTCTGCTTGTTTGCACTGACGCTGTATCCATAGAGGTAAATTTCACCCAATCGATATTCTGATTTGGCAGCATTATTCGAGTTTTCCGCAGAAGAGCGCTCAAAATGCTCCTTCGCAATCGCTCGATCTTTCGGGGCGCCGCTCCCGAAATAATACATCTCCCCGATCTCATATAACCTATTTAGATTCCCTTTTTTCAAGTCTTCCTGGTAGATATCCAGTACAGACCGTAGCGCCCTGTACTTGTCTAAGCTTTTCTCCAGTAGTAGAGCGAGTTCCTTCTCTTCCTTCGAAGACGCATTGCCTCCAAGCAGATAAGCAAGCAGTCCAAGATGATTAATAGCCTTGTCATTTTTCTGATCAGCCGCCCTTGACAACCAAACTATTGCCTCATTGTAGTTCCTTTCGTTCATGTAATACTCGCCAAGCACTAGCTGGGAAGAGCTATCTCCTGCATTGGCTTCAGCTTTCAATTCATTGATGCGGGTGCTCTCCGAAAAATAACCCGTTAGCCAGTATATTGCTGCGCAAATAGCAAACATAAAAACAACTTTAGATAGCTTCATCCACGTTATTCCTCAACGCTTGATGTCTGGTTTCGTGGGCCCGAAAATCGCGCCTCTCCTACGCCTCGGCCCAGCTCGATGGCTAGGCCGAGGTGCTATTTGGTCTCTTCCTAAGCATCCTCCCTTTTCGAGCCGGTGCCACTTCTTGCTTCGGTTTACGTCTCCAAACTGCCATCAACAGCGCATCAATGGCCACGTCGCTGGTAATCTACGACTTCATTGACCAATCAATGACCTAGCGTGAAAACATATCAAGCACCACGGGCATGCGCCAGGCCTTGCTCAGCCCCAGTTACATGACCAACTGGGAACAGCTGTGACAGGTGCAATGCAGGTAGGTGGATTGGTCATTTCTATGGCATGAAGCCACTGGAGTCGGGCAACTACGCGCTGAGCATTCCATATCGCAACGATGAGGCACTGGATAAGACGGTACATGATCTGCTGACCGAGATCAGCCAAGAGGCCGAGATGCGCAATTGTTTTATCGAGGCGGATGCCTGGGAAGAAGGCTCTGAACGGAGGTGGTAGGGCTTACGTTGGTTTTTGGTTCCATTGCTCCCCAAATCCCCAACTCGACTTTTTTCTGCGCACCGCCAGTGTGCAAATCGAGCTTGATATTCACCCGCGCCTTGGGCACTTCGTTTTGGAAGCTGTTTGAGGCCATGACCACTCCAGAAATCCCTGTACCAGGAGATACATTCAGGTTGAATAGTAGGTTCAGGGGACAGCCGATCCGATTTCCAAATAACGAAGGGTCGGCGCGCATGAACTCCACTTCCTTTTTCCGGAGGTATTAGAGCCACAGCTTGAGCAATCCAGAAATAAGACGCTTCCTACCAACTTGTAGGAACTTTCCGAGCGGCACAGTTTCCATCTTTAATTTTGCTTTGCCTTGTGCTCCCCCAGCATCAGCCGCCACTCATGTTCATGAAGCGCAGAATCTGCACCTCCCCACCCGCGCTGAAATCATGCCGCAACGGCTTGCCCCGCAAGGCCTGCTGCACCGCACTGACAATCGGCTGGTCATCCAGCGGATAGCGCCGCAGCAACCCGCGCAGGTCCAGCGAATCCTCCTGCCCCAGGCACAACAACAAACGCCCCTCCACGGTCATCCGCACCCGGTTACAGCTGGCACAGAAGTTGTGGCTGTTGGGCGAAATGAAACCGATACGGGTATCCGGATGTTGCGCCAGACGCACATAGCGCGCCGGCCCGCCGCTGTTCTCGGCGCTGTCGAGCAAGGCATGGCGGCTGGCAATCAGCGCCCGCACCTCGTCACTGGCACAGAACGACTCACCACGCGAACGCCCCACCTCCCCCAGCGGCATCTCTTCAATGAAGGTGATGTCGATGCCCAGGTCGATGGCGTACTGCACCAGCGCCAGCACCTCATCGAAGTTGCGCCCCTTCATCACCACACAGTTGAGTTTGATCCGCTCGAACCCGGCCGTGCTTGCCGCTTCGACTCCCCGCAGCACCTGATCGAGATCGCCATTGCGGGTAATCGCGCGAAAACGCTCACGGTCCAGGCTGTCGAGGCTGATGTTCATGCGTTTGACCCCGGCATCCACCAGCGGCCGCGCCAGGCGCTGCAGCTGTGAGCCATTGCTGGTCATCACCAGTTCGCGCAAGCCCGGCAAGGCGGCAATGTGACGGCACAGATCGACAATCCCCGGACGGATCAACGGCTCCCCCCCGGTCAGGCGGATCTTGCGCACCCCCTGACCGACGAACAGCGTTGCCAGGCGCTGCAGCTCCTCGAGGGTGAGTACCTGCTGACGTGGCAGGAAGGTCATGTTCTTGGCCATGCAATACACACAGCGAAAATCACAACGATCGGTCACCGACATGCGCAGATAATCGATCTGCCGCCCGAATCCATCCTGCATCACCGTGCTCATCACATTCCCCTTGTCTACCAGGTTACTGCACCAGCGGCGAATCAGCGCCCTGTAGCTGGATACCGCGAATATCCGCAGCGCCGATCAGAGTCTGCAGGTACTGCACCACCGCCTTCTGCCAGACGCCTTGTTGCAGCTGGGTACGGATCGCCGTGGCGACCGCCTCATACGGCAATTGCTGGCCTTCGATGCGTTGGTCGACGCTGATTACATGCCAGCCATAGCGGCTTTCCAGCGGTTTGTCGGCCAGCCCCGGCGCCAGGGTGAACAGCTGCCGTTCCAGCTCCGGCACCGTCTGGCCCTTGCTGATCTGCCCCAGTTCGCCGCCCTGCGCTTTCGATGGGCAAGCCGAGTGCTTCAACGCGAGCTCGGCAAACTGCTCGGGGAACTGTGCCAGACGCTGTTGCAGTCTCTCGGCCTGAACCAGCGCCAGGCTGCGCGCCTCGGCATCGTCCGGGGCACATTCGAGCAGAATGTGCCGTACCGCCAGCAACGGCGCGCTGTGAAAGCGCCCGCGATTGCTGTGGTAGTAACGCAGGCAGGTGGCCTCGTCACACTCGGGCACCTGCACTTCGCGCTCCAATAGCAAGCGCGTGGCCGCTTCCTCTTCGTTCTCGCCAGCACCAACCTGCAGTGACAGGCCCAACTCGGCGATCCGCTGCTGCAACAACTCGCGGATCACCAGGGCGCGGGCGGCCATGAATACCGCCTCCTCACGATCCGCTGCCGGGTGATACTGCAGCTCCAGAGCCATGGCCTGAGGGCTGATCGGCAGCGCATTGACGCTGATGATCGGCCATTCCTGTTCGCTGCTGGCGATCAACTGCGCGGGTGCTTCGACCTCCACCGCCTCTACAGCCAACTCGGGTTCAACGACCGTTGAAGAGGCGCAACCACCGCCACCACCCTTACCGCCACCACATCCACATCCGCTTGACATGACAGCCTCCTCAGATTTTCTGCCGAACGATTTGGTAACGACGCCCCAGGTACCAGACCGGTGCGCTGACGATGTGCACCAGGCGGGTGAAGGGGAACAGCACGAACAGCGTCAGGCCCAAGAACACGTGGAGCTTGTACACCAGACTGACCGGAGCAATGGCGGCCGCTGCCTCTACCGGACGCAACAGCACGGTGTTCTGCGCCCAGTCAGCCAGCATCACCATCACCGAGCCGTCCATGTGTCCGGTGGAGGCGACGATGGTCAGCAAACCGAGCACCAGCTGCGCCAACAGCACCAGCAGGATCAGGATGTCCGACGTGTTGGACGTAGCCCGAACCCGTGGATCGGTCAGGCGCCGGTGGATCAGCATGATCAGGCCGATCAGGCACAGCAGACCGAAAAAGCCACCGGAGACCATCGCCAGCAATTGCTTGTTCTCGGTGCTGATCACGTGGTGATAGGCCGAAGCCGGGGTCAGCAGGCCGACAAAGTGCCCGGCCAGGACGAACAGCACACCGATGTGGAACAGGTTGCTCGCCGCGCGCATGCCGCGCCCGGAGAGCATCTGGCTGGAGCTGGCCTTCCAGGTGTACTGCGACAGGTCGAAACGCGCCCAGCTGCCCAGCAGGCAGATCGCCAGTGCGATATAGGGGTACACCCCGAACGCCAACAGATTCCATTTAGACATTGCCCACCTCCGTCGCCTGCGCGCTGGCAGGCCCTTGATGCTGAAAATCAACCCAGTGCAGCGGTACCGCGCTTTCTTCCCGGGCCTTGCCCGGCGCACTTGGCATGGCGCTGCAACGCTCTTGCTGCTCGGCCTTGAGAAAATCCACCGCCTCCTCTTCCCAGATCTTGTCCAGGGCTTCGAGGGAGTCGTCGCGCTGCTCGGCGGCGACCTGCTCGCGCAGGTCGGCCACGGCCTGGTGCGGTTCGGCACCGGCGATCTGCAACAGCGCGCGGAAACAACTGGCGTAGGCGCTCTCGCGCTCCTCCAGACGCGCGGCGAGCAAGGCCAGCAGGTGCGCGACATCGGCCAGGCCCTCGCGGGCCTCAAGGTCGTCGAGGGTCGAGAGGTATTCCAGGTACAGCGGGATGTAGTCCGGCAGCTCCTTGACGCCGATGGCGAAACCCGCCTCTTCATACTGGGCGAGCATGTCGACCATGGCCTGGCCACGGTCGCGCGACTCGCCATGCACATGCTCGAACAGCAGCAGCGACAGCGCCCGGCCACGGCCGAACAGTGCACCGTAATGCTCCTGGCCATCCATCAGGTCGTTGTTGCAGATGAGTTCCAGCAACTCGAACAGCGCCCCACGCTGACGCGGGCTGATTTCCCGCGCCTGGAGGATCGCCTGTTCCAGTTCATCACGGCCGTTGACCAGGGTCTCGGTCGGGTAATCGAGCAGCAGCGAAATCACTTTAAGGATGCGCATGCTCAGTCCTCCCACAGCTGTACGGTTTTGAGGATGTCGCGGCGGTTGGCCTTTTTCGCGCCGAACATATTGGTGTCGGAGCTGCCGCTGCAGCCGCTGCCGAAACTGAAGCCGCAACCGGAACGTTCGGCGAAGGCGTCGCTCATGGCTTCTTCACGGTGAGCGCTCGGTACCACGTAACGGTCTTCGTAGTTGGCGATGGCTAGGTAACGGTACATCTCTTCGACTTGGTTCACGCTCAAGCCGACGTCTTTCAACACCTGCAGGTCCTGTACCCCCTCAACCTGCTCGGAACGTTTGTAGGCACGCATGGCCAGCAAGCGTTTGAGCGCGCGCTTCACTGGTTTCTCGTCGCCAGCGGTAAGCAGATTGGCCAGGTAGCGCAGCGGGATACGCAGGCTGTCGACATCCGGGATCACCCCGTTCATGCCCACGGTGCCAGCGGCGGCAGCATTCTGGATCGGCGACAGTGGCGGTACATACCAGACCATCGGCAGCGTGCGGTACTCAGGGTGCAGCGGCAGCGCCAGTTTCCAGTCCACCGCCATCTTGTAGACTGGCGAGCGTTGCGCGGCGTCGATTACCGACTGCGGCACGCCATCTTGCAAGGCCTGACGGATCACCGCCGGGTCCTTCGGGTCGAGGAAGATCTCCAGTTGTTTCTCGTACAGGTCATGCTCGTTGGCGGTGCTGGCCACTTCGCTGATGCGGTCGGCGTCATACAGCAGCACACCGAGGTAGCGAATACGTCCTACGCAGGTTTCAGCACAGACCGTCGGCATCCCGGCTTCGATCCGCGGGTAGCAGAAGATGCACTTCTCGGATTTGCCGCTTTTCCAGTTGAAGTAGATCTTCTTGTACGGGCAGCCGCTGATGCACATGCGCCAGCCGCGGCACTTCTCCTGGTCGATCAGGACAATGCCGTCTTCCTCGCGTTTGTAGATCGCGCCGCTCGGGCACGATGCTGCGCAGGCCGGGTTCAGGCAGTGTTCGCACAGGCGCGGCAGGTACATCATGAAGGTGTTTTCGTACTCACCGTAGATGTCCGCCTGGATCTGATCGAAGTTCTTGTCCTTGCGCCGCTTGGCAAACTCGGTGCCGAGGATTTCTTCCCAGTTCGGGCCCCACTCGATCTTTTCCATGCGCTTGCCCGACACCAGCGAGCGCGGCCGCGCCGTCGGCTGATGCTCGCCCAAAGGCGCGGTGTGCAGATGCTGGTAATCGAAGTCGAACGGTTCGTAGTAATCGTCAAGGCCTGGCAGATCGGGGTTGGCGAAGATGTTCGCCAACACCCGGAACTTGCCGCCGATGCGCGGGTTGATGCTGCCGTTGCTGTTGCGTACCCAGCCGCCCTTCCACTTGTCCTGGTTTTCCCACTCTTTCGGGTAACCGACCCCAGGCTTGGTTTCGACGTTGTTGAACCAGGCGTACTCCATGCCTTCACGGCTGGTCCAGACATTCTTGCAGGTGATCGAACAGGTGTGACAGCCGATGCATTTGTCCAGGTTCAGGACCATGCCAACTTGTGAACGAATCTTCATGACAGCACTCCTTATTCCATCTCGGTCGGCAGCGGACGTGGCAGCTCATCGCCGCGCGAGCCGTCGAGCCAGTCGACCTTGGCCATCTTGCGCACCACGACGAATTCGTCGCGGTTGCAGCCGACCGTGCCGTAATAGTTGAACCCATAGGCCTGCTGGGCATAGCCGCCGATCATGTGGGTCGGTTTGAGCACCACGCGGGTCACCGAGTTGTGGTGGCCACCGCGGGTCTTGGTGGTTTCCGAGCCGGGTACGTTCACGATCCGTTCCTGGGCGTGGTACATCATCACCATGCCCTCCTTGACCCGCTGGCTGACCACCGCACGGGCGGTCAGCGCGCCGTTGGCGTTGAAGCACTCGATCCAGTCGTTGTCCTCGATGCCGGCGCGCTGCGCGTCGATCTCCGACAGCCAGACAATCGGCCCGCCACGGCTGAGGGTGAGCATCAGCAGGTTGTCGCTGTAGGTGCTGTGGATACCCCACTTCTGGTGCGGGGTGATCCAGTTCAGGACGATCTCGGTGTGGCCGTTGCTGCGCTTGCCTTTCACCGCGGCGATGGTCTGGGTGTTGACCGGCGGCCGGTAGCTCATCAGTTGCTCGCCGAAGGCCTGCATCCACGGGTGATCCTGGTAGAACTGCTGGCGGCCGGTGATGGTCCGCCACGGGATGTTCTCGTGAACGTTGGTATAACCGGCGTTGTAGCTGACGTGATCGTCCTCAAGCCCTGACCAGGTCGGGCTGGAGATAATCTTGCGCGGCTGCGCCTGGATGTCGCGAAAACGAATTGCCTCGTGGGCCTTGGACAGCGCCAGGTGGCTGTGATCAATACCGGTGAACTCCGAGAGCGCCGCCCAGGCCTTGACCGCCACATGGCCGTTGGTTTCCGGGGCCAGCGAGAGGATGACTTCAGCCGCATCGATCGCGGTATCGATCTTCGGCCGGCCCTGGCTGATGCCCGCGTCGTTCTCGCGGTAGTTCAGCTCGCCGAGGAGTTTCACTTCCTCATCGGTGTTCCAGTTGATGCCCTTGCCGCCGTTGCCGAGTTTCTCCAGCAGCGGGCCAAGCGAGGTGAACTGCTTGTAGATGTTCGGGTAGTTGCGCTCGACCACCTGGATGTTCGGCGCGTTCTTGCCGGGTTGCGGCGCAACGCCCGCGGTTTTCCAGTCGGTGCCGCCGAATGGCTGGGCCAGTTCGCCGACGCTGTCGTGCATCAAGGGTACGGTGACCAGGTCCTGTTCGATGCCCAGATGCCCCTCGGCCATCTTCGAAAAAGCCTTGGCGATGCCCTTGTAGATTTCCCAGTCCGAACGCGATTCCCAGGCCGGGTCGATGGCCGCCGACAGCGGGTGGATGAACGGGTGCATGTCCGAGGTGTTCATGTCGTCCTTCTCATACCAGGTCGCAGTCGGCAGGACGATGTCGGAATACACGCAGGTCGAGGACATGCGGAAGTCCAGGGTGGTGACCAGGTCGAGCTTGCCGATGGCGCCCTCGTCGACCCACTCGGCTTCTTGCGGCTTGCAGTCGCCGACCTGACCGATGTCTTCGTTCATCACGCCGTTGCGGGTACCAAGCAGGTACTTGAGCATGTACTCGTGGCCCTTGCCCGAGGAGCCGAGCAGGTTGGAACGCCAGATGAACATGTTGCGCGGGAAGTTCACCGGGTTATCCGGCTGTTCGCAGGCAAAACGCAGGCTGCCGTCCTGCCAGCCCTTGACCACATAGTCCTTGGGCGCCATACCGGCGGCAGCGGCATCGCGGCAGATGTCCAGCGGGTTGCGGTTGAGCTGTGGCGCACTGGGCAGCCAGCCGGCGCGTTCGGCGCGGATGTTGTAGTCCAGGGCGTGCTCGGGGAACTGGCGCTTGTCGGCCAGCGGCGAGAGCACGTCGTGCATGCTCATCTTCTCGTGGCGCCACTGCGAGCTGTGGGCGTAGAAGAAGCTGGTGCCATTCATCTGCCGTGGCGGACGGTTCCAGTCCAGGCCGAAGGCCAGTGGCAGCCAGCCGCACTGTGGACGCAGTTTTTCCTGGCCGACATAGTGGGCCCAGCCACCACCGGTCTGGCCGACGCAACCGCAGAGCATGAGCATGTTGATCAGCCCGCGGTAGTTCATGTCCATGTGGTACCAGTGGTTCATCGCTGCACCGACGATGATCATCGAGCGACCACGGGTCTTGTCGGCGTTGTCGGCGAACTCACGGGCAATCTGGATGGCTTTCTCACGGCTGACGCCGGTGATCTGCTCCTGCCAGGCCGGGGTGCCGGGCACGCTGGCGTCGTCATAATCGCGGGCAACGTTGGCGCCACCCAGGCCGCGGTCGATGGCAAGGTTTGCCGCCGACAGGTCGAACACGGTGGCGACCTTGACCTGGCTGCCATCGGCCAGGGTCAGGCTGCGCACCGGTACACGACGGTACTGCACGGCGTCACCGGCAACATGCTGGAAGTGCTCGTGAGACTCACCGGCAAAGTACGGGAAGGCCACTTCGGCGACATCGCCACCGATCAGGCTCAGGGTCAGGTCGATCTCGCGACCGGCGCCGCCTTCACGCGGCAGGATGTTCCACTTGCCCTGCTCGCCCCAGCGGTAGCCGATCGAGCCCTGTGGCGAAACCAGCTCGCCGTCGGCATCGAGGGCAATGGTTTTCCACTCCGGGTTGTTTTCCTGGCCGAGGTTGCCGGCCAGGTCCGAGGCCCGCAGGAAGCGGTCGGGCTGATACCCGGCGCCTGGCGCGGTGCCGAGCATGGGCTTGAGCAGCACCAGCACCGGCAGGTCGGTGTAACGCTTGGCGTACTCGGTGAAATAGGCGCTCGGCTGGTCCAGGTGGAATTCTTTGAAGATCACATGATTGAACGCCTGGGCCAGGGCGGCGTCGGTGCCCTGCTTGGGGTTGAGCCACAGGTCGGTGAGCTTGGCCACTTCCGAGTAGTCGGGGGTGATGGCCACGGTCTTGGTGCCCTTGTAGCGCACCTCGGTGAAGAAGTGCGCATCCGGGGTGCGGGTCTGCGGGACGTTGGAGCCCCAGGCAATGATGTAGTTGGAGTTGTACCAGTCGGCCGACTCCGGCACGTCGGTCTGCTCGCCCCAGACCATCGGCGAGGCCGGTGGCAGGTCGCAGTACCAGTCGTAGAAGCTCAGGCAGGTGCCGCCGATCAGCGACAGGTAACGGGCACCGGCGGCATAGCTGACCATCGACATGGCCGGGATCGGCGAGAAGCCAACCACCCGGTCAGGGCCGTATTGCTTGACGGTGTAGACGTTGGCCGCAGCGATGATTTCGGTGACTTCATCCCAGCTGGAGCGAATAAAGCCGCCCATGCCGCGTTTGCTCTTGTAAGCGTCGGCCTTGGCCTTGTTCTCGACAATGCTCGCCCAGGCTTCGACCGGCGCCATGCTCTGGCGTGCTTCACGCCACAGTTTGAGCAGCGGCTTGCGGATCTTCGGGTACTTGAGGCGGTTGGCGCTATAGATGTACCAGCTGTAACTGGCACCCCGCGGGCAGCCGCGCGGTTCATGGTTTGGCAGGTCGTTACGGGTGCGCGGATAGTCGGTCTGCTGGGTTTCCCAGGTGATCAGACCGTTTTTCACGTAGATCTTCCACGAGCACGAGCCGGTGCAGTTCACCCCGTGGGTGGAGCGCACGATCTTGTCGTACTGCCAGCGCGAACGGTAGACGTTCTCCCAGTCGCGCGACTCTTTGCGAGTCTCGCCGTGACCGTCGGAAAACTCGTTTTGCTTGCGGTTGAAGAACCGCAATTGATCGAGCAGATGACTCATGATGCTTTCCTCTCAGGCTTGCTGCGGGGTTCTGTGCCCCACCCACGCAAAAGTTGAATTCGGGTCCTGTCAGCAGGGTGCTTCGGCGCCTTTGCGGGCGTACCACCACCAGGTCACGACCATGCAGCTCAGGTAAAAACCGACGAACATGTAGAAGGCCAGCGCCGGGTTGCCGGTCATGGCCATCGAGGTGCCGAAGGTCTTGGGAATGAAGAAGGCGCCAAACGCCCCCATGGCCGAACTGAAACCGAGCACCGCAGCGGATTCCTTGCCGGCGTTTTTCAGCGCCTGCTCGTGGGCCTTTGCGCCTTGGCCGGCGGCGGCCTTTTCATGCTGGGTGCGGAAGATCACCGGGATCATGCGGAAGGTCGAACCGTTGCCGATGCCGGTGGTGAAGAACAGCAGCATGAACATGCCGAGGAAGCCGTAGAAGTTGCCGGCAGCGCCCTGCTGCGGGATGAAGTGCAGCACGCCAAAGACCATCACGATCATCAGCACGAAGTTCCACAGAGTCACCCGGGCGCCGCCGAACTTGTCGGCCACCCAGCCGCCCAGGGGGCGGACCAGGGCCCCGACCAGCGGGCCGAGAAAGGCGAAGGCCAGGGCGTTGACCTCGGGGAACGAGGTCTTGATCAGCATCGGGAAGGCGGCGGAAAAGCCGATGAACGAACCGAACGTGGCCAGGTACAGCCAGCACATCAGCCAGTTGTGCTTGCGCTTGAAAATCACCGCCTGCTCGCTGAACGAGGCCTTGGCGCTAGACAGGTCGTTCATGCCGAACCAGGCCAGCAGGGTTACCGCAATGATGAACGGCACCCAGAGAAAGCCTGCGTTCTGCAACCACAACTGGCTGCCGTCGGCCAGCACCTGGGGTTGCCCACCGAGCACGCCGAACACGCCAAAAGTGATCACCAGCGGCACGGCGAACTGCATCACCGAGACGCCCAGGTTACCCAGACCGGCATTCAGGCCCAGGGCCGTGCCCTGCTGCGACTTGGGGTAGAAGAAGCTGATGTTGGACATGCTCGAAGCGAAGTTGCCGCCACCGAAGCCACACAGCAACGCGATCAACACGAACACACTGTAAGGGGTGCTCGGGTCCTGCACCGCGAAGCCCATCCACAAGGTCGGCGCCAGCAACGAGGCGGTGCTCAGGGCGGTCCAGCGACGACCGCCGAAGATCGGCACCATGAACGAGTAGAACACCCGCAAGGTCGCGCCAGACAAGCCCGGCAAAGCCGCCAGCCAGAACAGCTGGTCGGTGCTGAAGTTAAAGCCGATGGCATTCAGGCGCACGATCACCGTACTCCAGACCATCCACACAGCAAAGGCCAGCAGCAGCGCAGGAATGGAAATCCACAGGTTGCGGGTGGCGGTTTTTTTGCCGCTACGTCCCCAGAACGCGGGGTCTTCAGGGCGCCAGTCGTGTATGACCGGGCCTGCATCAGGCTGTTTAAGAACCGACATGGTCTTCTCCTTGGGCAATGCTGGAAAACGGGCTTGAGATCGCCTGCAGCTGTTTGCCGAGCAGCGGGCGTTTGCGGATTTCGCTGAGGTACATCCAGATGAGCGACACCCAGACCACGCCGTACATCAGCATGAAGGCCGAGGAGCGCACACCGGTGAGGTCGACCAGGACGCCAAACATGATCGGCAGGATGAAGCCGCCGAGGCCGCCGGCGAGGCCAACGATGCCGGACACGGCGCCCATGTTTTGCGGATAGTCATTGGCGATGTACTTGAACACCGAGGCTTTGCCGAAGGCGAAGGCAATGCCGATGATGAACAGCAGGACGGTGAACAACACCGGGTTCAGGCCGATGTGGAAATCCAGCGGGCCATTGAGGGTCTGCACCTGCAACTGGGTCTGCGGATAGGACAGCAGGAACAGGCAGATCCAACTGACCCACAGCACCCACCAGGTCACGCTCTCCGCGCCCCAGCGGTCCGACATCCAGCCACCGACGGCGCGCAGTACACCACCGGGCAAGGAGAAACAGGCAGCCAGCAGCGCTGCGCTTTGCAGGCTGAAACCATATTCGGCGACGTAGTACTTGGTCATCCACAGCGCCAGTGCCACGTAGCCGCCGAAGACAATCGAGTAGTACTGGCAGTAGCGCCACACTGCAGGATCTTTCAGGGCTTTGAGCTGCTCAACGAGGTTGGCGCCCTGGGCGCTGCGGTGGGCCTTGTTGTCGGCACTGAGGAACCAGAACAGCAACGCAGTGATGAACAGGATCGCACTGAACACCTTCGGTACCAGCTGCCAGCTGCCCGCGGCAATCAGCGCTGGGGCCAGAAACTTGGTCACTGCCGAGCCGGCGTTACCGGCACCGAACACGCCCATGGCAAAGCCCTGGTTGTCCTTGTCAAACCATTTGGCGACGTAGGCGATACCGACCGAGAACGAGCCGCCGGCCAGGCCGACAAACAGCCCCAGCACCAGGAACTGCCAGTAGGCGCTGGCGTGGCTGATCAGGTACAGCGGCAACACGCAGGACAGCATCAACAGGAAGAACACGATACGGCCGCCAAAGCGGTCGGTCAGCAGCCCCAGCGGCAGGCGCACCAGTGAACCGGTCAGCACCGGCGTGGCGGCCAGCAGGCCGAACTGGGTTTCGTTGAGCTGGAGCAGTTCCTTGATCGGGACGCCGAGCACGGCAAACATCATCCAGACCATGAAGCAGACGGTGAAGGCCAGCGTACTCATGCCCAGTACCAGGCCCTGTCGTACACGCGGTGGGTTCATCTTGCGTCTCCCGTTAGTAAGCATTGGCGGCAGACTAGAGAGGCAAACCCGGTAAAAACTTGATGCGCGTCAACGAAGCCAAAGCCGGTTCAGGCCTATGATTTGCCCGCCTACCTCCAACGAGGTAGCGTCAAAAAACCTCTAAACCCTTTGTTTATCAGCGTGTTGGCTTCTTCACAGCGAGTATTCTGGCTAACTCGAAGGGTCAGAACTCTTTAGAGGTAGAAGGCCAGGGAAGGGCTGAAAACCCAAAGGCGATCACTCGCCGGAGCCCTGCATGCGTGTTTCTCCCTGCTTCGCCTCAGGTCCACGACCATGATCCGTTGGCTACGCAGTTCCCTACCCGCGCGCGCTGGTCTGGCGGTCATTCTGATTGCCGTACTGGCACTGGCGAGCTCGCTGAGCGCCGGCCTGATCGCCTGGTTCAGCCAGGGCGATGCCGCGGCGATCAATACCGCAGGCTCGGTGCGCATGGAAACCTACCGCCTGAGCTGGAAACTGGCCTCTGGTGCCGACAGCGCAGAAATCTCCCACATCAGCCAAAGCCTGCAGCAACGTCTCAATAGCCAGACACTCAAGGCAGTGCTTGACGACGGCAGCAACGCACAACTCAACGACAGCTACCAACGGTTGCAGGATTACTGGCAACAGACCCTCAACCCGGCCCTGGAGCGTGGTGATGCCACGGCTTTCCAGGCCAGCGCCCTGCCCTTCGTCGAACAGCTCAACCAGTTCGTCAACCTCCTGCAGCGCCAGAGCGAGCACAAGCAAACCTGGCAGCAAATGATTCAGGGGGCGGCCTTGTTCATCACCATGATCGTGCTGCTGATTGGCCTGTACGAACTGCAAAGCAGTGTGATCAGCCCGCTGCAAGAGCTGGTGGACGCCACCCAGCGCTTTCGCCGCGGCGAGTTCCAGGCGCGGGTCAACCACCAGTCAGAGGATGAGCTCGGTCAACTGGCCACCAGCTTCAACGCCATGGCCGAGACCATAGAGCAATCACATCGCACGCTGGAGACCCAGGTCCAACAAAAGACCCTGCACCTGCAACAGGCCAATGCCGCGCTTGAGTTGCTGTATCAAAGCAGTAGCAGCCTGGCCACGCGTCTGGCCAATGCCGAAGGCCTGGATGAGCTGATCCGGCGCTTCCAGCAGCGCCTGCCCGGCCTGCGCCTGTCGTTGTGCCTGCAGGGCCAGATGCAAGCCCCAGCCCAACAGTTGCTCGCCCTGCACGGCGCCGATGACCGCAAAGTCTGCGCCAGCAGTGATTGCGCCACCTGCCAGCGGCATGACCAGCGCAACCCGCTCAGCTACAGCATCAGCAACCAAGGCAGTACTCTGGGCGAACTGAAAGCGCACTTTATCGATGGTCATCACCCGCAAGCCTGGGAAACCCAGTTGATCCAGGCCCTGGCCAACCTGATCGGCACTTCACTGTCACTCAAGCGCCAACGCGAGCAGGACCACCATCTGCTGCTGCTTGAGGAGCGCGCGATCATCGCCCGCGAGCTGCATGACTCGCTGGCCCAGGCACTGTCCTACATGAAACTGCAGGTCAGCCGCATGCAGACCCTGATGCGCCGCGGCGAGCCACAAGAGACCCTGGAAGGCGTGACCGCCGAGCTGCGCGAAGGGCTGAACAACGCCTACCGTCAACTGCGGGAGCTGCTGACCACCTTTCGCCTGCAGATTCACGATGCCGGCCTCGCTCAGGGCCTGAAAGACACCGCCCGGGAATTCACCCGCAAAGGGGCTTTCCAGGTCCACCTGCACATTGACAACCTGGCCTTCGAGCTGTCAGCCAGCGAGCAGATCCACATCCTGCAGATCACCCGCGAGGCGCTGTCCAACTGCCTGCGCCACGCCCATGCGCAAAACACCTGGCTGCAACTGCGCCAGATCGGCGAAAGCGTCTGCCTGTCCATCGAGGACGATGGCCGCGGTTTTCTCGGCAGCCGTGATCCCCGTGAACACCATGGTCTGAACATCATGGACGAGCGTGCGCGCAGCTTGCACGGCCAGTTGCAGATCCTCACCCGCGAGCCGCAGGGCACCCGGGTACAAATGGAATTTCGCCCGGAGTTTCTCGGGCGCCCCACTCAAGGTAACGTCACATGAACACCCCAGCCCACTGCCGCATCCTGCTGGTCGACGACCATCCGATGATGCGTCGCGGCATCCGCCAGATGCTCGAACTGGAAGACGACTTCGAGATTGTTGGCGAGGCCAACCACGGCGAAGAAGCCCTGGCGATGATCGAACCGCTGCAACCGGATCTGGTGCTGCTGGACAACAACATGCCGCAAATGAATGGCATCGAAACCCTACGCCACCTGCGCAACCTGGCCTTCAGCGGCAAAGTCCTGTTGTTTACCGTCTCCGACGCCGAAGACGATATCCGTGATGCCCTGCGCCTGGATGCCGATGGCTACCTGCTCAAAGACATGGAGCCGGAACTGTTGGTCCAGTACATCCGCGATGCCATGAATGGCTCGCTGGTGATCAGCCCGGGGCTGACCCAGGTGATGGCCCAGGCCCTGCGTTCACCGCCGCGCCAACCCGAGGTTGAGCTGACCGAACGCGAACGGCAGGTTCTCAAGACCATCGCCAGCGGCTTCAGCAACAAGGTCATCGGCCACAAGCTGGGGATTACCGAAGGCACGGTTAAAGTCCATGTGAAAAACCTGCTGCACAAACTCGGCCTGCGCTCGCGGGTCGAAGCCGCTGTCTGGGCCATGGAGCATCTGCGTCATTAACCCGGTCTGCCCCTTTGGAGGTAGGCCGGCAGAGGCATAGGCCCGTGGCGCCTGGCGCTCTACCATGGCGGTCAGCGGAGGTATCCCATGCTGACCCACCCTTCACATGTACTGTTTTTGCGCCGTCATCACCTGTTCAGCCAGTTGCCCGACGACGTGTTTGAGCAAGTCTGCGGCCTGGCCATGCAGCGGCGCCTGAGTTGTCACGACACCCTTATGCACCAGCGTGATCCGGCCAAGCGCTTTTTCCTCCTGGTCAGTGGCCAGATCAAGCTCTACCGCATCACCGCCCAAGGCCAGGAAAACCTGGTCGAAGTGATCCAGCCGGGGCAGTCCTTTGCCGAAGCCTTGCTGTTCAGCCAGACCCGCTACTACCCGGTCAGTGCCACAGCGCTCAAGGACAGCGTGGTGATCAGCATCGACGGCAACCACTACCGCAATGCCCTCGAAGACCAGCCGCAAGTGTGCCTGTCGATCCTCGCCAGCATGAGCATCAACCTGCACCAGCGTCTCAAGGACATCGACACCCTGACCTTGGCCAGCGCCAGTCAACGGGTGATCAACTACCTCCTGGAGGAGCGTGATCCGCAGAATGATCGCGTGGTCTTACAGGTACCCAAGCGCCTGGTGGCGTCGAAACTGGGGATTCAACCGGAGACGTTTTCGCGCATTCTGCACCGTTTGGTGGAGAACGGTTTGATTGCCATGGAACGACGTGACATCCGCATCCTGGCGACCGAGGCGCTGCTCGACTACCACGCCTGACGGGCCTACCACTGGAGAGTCTTCATGCCCCGCACTGCCCTGCCCCTGGTCTACGCCTGCTCCGGTTGCTCCAACGTTGCGCAACTGGCCAATAACGTCGCGCTGCGCCTCGACCGTGAAGGTCTGGCGCAGATGTCGTGTATCGCCGGCGTCGGCGGGCAGGTGCCAGCACTGGTCAACCTGGCATGCTCGGGACGCTGGATTCTGGCGCTGGACGGTTGCCCGCTGCAATGTGTCGCCAGTTGCCTGCGCCAGCACGGCCTGCAGGCCGACAAGCACCTGATCCTCAGCCAACAGGGCCTGCGCAAGCGTTACGGCGAGGACTGCAGCGCGGCGCAGGCCGATGAGTTGTTTACCGAGATCCGCCAATTGCTGGATGCTTTTACCTGTCAAGAATGATCCGCTATGCAGACGCAAAGGTGACTCAAACCATCGCGTTTCACATCATCAATCGCTTAGCGGGTGAAGAATGTTCGAAGGGGGTAGCGATAGGCGCGATTTACTGATAAGGCATCATCCTACGGCTGACCGGGAAGCGACCTACATACAGGAAAATACTTCCCTGGCTAACCTGCCTGCTCCAACGATAAGGAGTAGCGCCTATGGCCAGTTACGGCTACATGACCATCACCGGCAACCGGCAAGGTATGATTTCAGCCGGTTGTTCAACCCCAGACTCTATCGGTAACAAATGCCAGAGCGGGCATACCGATGAAATCATGGTGTTGTCATTCACCCACCGCATGAGCAACGTCGGCAATACCCCGCATTCCACTCATCATCCCATTGTCGTTACCAAGGCCATCGACAAATCATCCCCCTTGCTGGCTCAAGCCTTGGCTAGCCGGGAAGAGATCGAATGCCAGTTCCACTTTTATCGGGTTAGCCCAAGTGGAGGGCAGGAGAAGTACTACAGCATTGAGATTAAAGGCGGACAATTAGCAGAACTGGTCTCGGATGTCCCTCACGCGGTACTGCAGAACGAAACGGAAGGCCAGGAAGTAGTCTCGCTGCGCTACCAGACCATCCGTTGGACCCACCACATCGCAGGCACAAGCGGTTATACCTACTGGGGCGCGGATAAATGACCTCACGCCCCTCTCCTTTGCAAATGGACCCCAATGACTACTGGGTAGTCTGCGAAGCCGCAAGCAGGTTGACTAAACAGGCCTGCACACTTGCCGCCATGCATATCAAGGATGGTGTGGTACGCACACAGTTCAACCGGGAGATAGCCTATTACGCCAAGCGCATCGCCGACGATGTGGCGGACGGGAAGAAGACACCGGATGAAGCGCTACTGGAGATCAGGAATGAACAGCGGAGTCTGATCGACCAGTCACTGGAGATTGGCAGAAAAGGAGCCGGGGTCATCGCCGGGGTATTCCAGGTAGCTGCTGGGGCGACAATCTGCGCCAGCCCTGCAATTGTGCTTTGCGGTTTAGCAGGCCTGCCGATGATCGCGCATGGTGCGAACAACATTTACGAGAATGGTGAGAATTTACTGACGGGGCGATCAGATAGTGAGGGCTGGGTTCGAAAAGGGTATCAGGCAGCCGCAACGTCCATGGGCGGTAGCACACGAGATGGAAACATCGCTTATGGGGTATCTGATATCGGCTTGTCCGTTTATGGAATGACCCGAATGGTGCTGAGAACAGGGGCATGGAAACTGTTCAAATACATACCCTCTGACTATGTGCGCTCTTACATAAATATGAGTAGAGGGGCGATTGTATTTGAAGTGGGTGTCGACATGCTGACCGGAGAGCAGGTTTACGTAGAGACAAAAAAGTGATTCTGGCGCTGTATGTTGGTGCTTCGCTAATAGCGGTAACAGTGGCGTACTATCTAAGATTCAAGCTTTCCGGACCCCAGCTAGGCTACCTGAAATCTTTCGCTTGCCTGGCCTTCAATCTGTTCTTCGTAACCTATCATTTGAGGTGGTTTAAAAGAGAGTACCTTCTGTTCGTTGGCCACACCCCTGCTCTTTTCGATGAACATTCATCACTGCAGTGGCTAATTTTTGGGTGTTTGATCTTGCACTGCTTTGCTAACCCGGTGGGATGGAAGCTCAGGCGTTGGTACTCGCCGTGGTAATGCGAGGTCGCTATCGCCAATGGATCAGCCCGCCATTCCAGATCCGGTATTCAGAAACCCCGTTGAGACTGGAATCACCCCCTGTAGGAGCTGGCCTTGCCAGCGATGCAGACACCGCGCAACACCTGACACACCGCAGCGATTTCATCGCCGGCAAGGCCGGCTCCCACACTGATCTCTGCCATCCACACTCAGCCTGCGGCCAATCCCTTTCCAGCCCGCTCCAGGTTACGCCACAACCACACCGGCAAGACCTCGGGATCGAGGCTGTCGATCAGGTTCTTCAGGGTCAGCCCCAACTCGGTATCGCCTTCAATGACCAAACGGCGCCTGAAGAACAAGGTGTCGGGATCTTCCTGCCGACTGGCCAGCAGCAGGAACTCACGCCAGTTGCCGCGGATGGTCACATCGGCCTTGGCCCGCTCGGCAATCTGCAAGCCGTAAAGGCTGCGGGTCAGGTACCAGGTCAAGTCCAGATCGGGAATGCGCAGGCACAGCCAGCGCCCGCGCAGCAAATCAAATTCACCGTCTTTCAGTGGCTCTGCCAGGCAACGGTTAAGCGCCTGCTGCAGGGCCACACGCTGCAGCACAAAGGGCACACGATGGATCAGCGGGAGTACGCGGTCGGCACCGCGCAGCAACCATTGTTTGCGATTCAGCACAGGCTCACCTCCTCGACGCGCAACATCCCCGCCTGGCCATGCCAGTAACCATTGCAACCTTCCACATGCAAGGGTGGCGCTGCCCCCTGGCGCACCCGCTGAAAGGCTTCGATCACCTCAGCCATACCCTGCGCGCGCGGACTCAAGCGCAGCAAGTTGGCCCCGCTGGCCGCCAGGCCCTGATAATCGGCCAACAAGTTGGTGACCTCGGCCGACATTGTCTGGATACCGTTGAGGGTAAACAGTGGCTGCCCTTCCTGACTGCTCAGCGCCAGGCCATCGGGGTAGTTGAGGCAGCAGAACTGGCAATCGTCCTTGGGCCGGTTTTCCGCACGCGCGGTGAAACAGCGCGCCGAATACGCCAGCGGCAGGTGCCCATAGGCGAAGACTTCCACCTCTGGCAACTCGCGGCCCAACGCCTCGACCTGGTCGTGTATCGAACGGATCAACACCGCCGAACACTCCACCGGCGGCACCCAACGGATCATCCCGCAATCCTGCAATTGTGCCAGGGCATGGCCGTTGTACAGGTTGAGCGCCGGGCCGCCGACGAAGGGCAATTTGCGTTCGGCCAAAAACTGCACAGCGCCCATGTCATTGGCTTCCACCAGCAACTGACCGTTGTCGCACAAGCGCCGCAGGCTGGACAGCTCGGAAGCGGCTTCGACCAGGGTCAGGCTCGACAGTACGATCTGCGCCTGCGTGCACTCCTGCAGCTCGCGGCCGAGGCCCAGCCAATGCTCCAGGTTCATCGCCCGGCGTTTCGAGCAGACGGTTTCGCCAAGGTAAATCACATCCAGCGGCAACGCGGCCATCTCTGAATAGAAACGCCCCAATTGCTCCTTGTCCCAGTAATACAGAACGGGTCCCAGGCTGAGTTTCATCTGCAGTCCCTCATTGCCATGATCGATGATAAGCACCCAGGGTGGTCTGGCTGCCTTCGGATAAACCGGCCAGCACCTGGCGCCACTGGTCTTTGACGGCGAAGCGCTCAGGCGCCAGGCGATGGGCATCAAGCGCGGCGCGCCAGACCTGGGTGACCTGTTCGACATACGCCGGGCTGCGCTGACGCCCTTCGATTTTCACCGCTTCGACGCCCATGGCGGCCAGTTCCGGCAACAGGTCGAGGGTGTCGAGGCTGGTGGGTTCTTCAAGGGCATGAAAGCGTTTGCCGCCGACCAGGAAGCGCCCCTTGCACAAGGTCGGGTAACCGGCCGGCTCATCGGCGCTGTAGCGATCGATCAGCACCTCGCTCAGGCGTGCGCTCAAGCCCTCGGCGTCTTCACTCCAGCGCACCGCCTTGGCCGGCGAACAAACGCCACACAGGTTCGGCGACTCGCCGGTGATATAGGACGACAGGTGGCAACGTCCTTCGGCCATGATGCACAAACTGCCGAAGGCGAAGACTTCGACAGGTACCGTGCTGTGGGCCGCGACCTGGCGCACCTGGGCCAACGACAGCACCCGTGGCAGCACCGCGCGGCGGATGTTGTAGTGCTGGGCATAGAACGCCAGGGCACTGGCATTGGTCGCCGAGCCCTGTACCGACAGGTGCAGGGTCAGCTGCGGATGGCGCTGGCTGGCATAGCCGAGTACGCCGGGGTCGGCAGCAATCAATGCATCGACACCATGGTCGGCGGCGCGGTCCACCGCCCGTTGCCAACGCTCCCAGCCCTGGGGCTGCGGGTAGGTGTTGACTGCGACATAGAGCTTGCGTTGATGTTGACGGATATGGGCGACGGCGGCGTCGAACTGCTTGTCGTCCATGTTCAGGCCGGCGAAGTGCCGGGCATTGGTGTCATCGCGAAAGCCGACATAGACGGCATCGGCGCCTTGGCGTACCGCCGCTTTGAGCGCGGGCAGATTCCCTGCCGGGCAGACCAGTTGCATGGGCATTCCTCATCAAAGAAGGTGTCCCGGCCCTCGCCTGCGATGCGTCACGCGAGCAGGCCCGGTGCAATCGAAAATGCGCCGCCAGTCTAGCCAGACCGCCAGCGCAGACCTTGACGGCAATCAAGACCGGTCACTGCATGAGTTCGGCGAACGACAGGAAGGTCACGCTGTCGTGCTTGTGCAGCTGTTGCTCGCACTCCACCACCGCCAGGCCATCGGCCCAGCACGCGGCCGCGAGCATTGCCGAACTTTGCTGCGGGTGCAGCTGCACGCTCGCCTGGCCATCGCTACCCGCGGTCAACCTGGCGCGCAGGTACTGACGGCGCTTGTTGCGCTGCAACCAGTCAAAGCCTGCCGGCAACGCCATCGGCCGCGGCAATACATCGCGCACGCCCTGGGCCCTGAGCAGGAACGGACGCACCACCACCAGGGCGGTGATCAGCGCCGCCGCAGGATTGCCCGGCATGCCTATCCACGGTTTGCCGGCCACGTCGCCAAAGGCCAGCGGCTTACCCGGTTGAATCGCCAGACGCCACAAATCCAGGCTGCCCAGCGCTTCGATGGCGTGTTTCAGGTGGTCCTCCTCGCCGACCGAAACGCCACCGGAGGTCAACAACAGATCGCATTCAGACGCCGCCAGACTCAAGGCATGCCGGCTGACCGCCAGGTCATCGGCCATCACCCCATAGTCATGCACCTCAACGCCCCAGCCCTGCAACAGGGCCGCCAGGCAATAGCGGTTGCTGTTGTAGATCTGCCCCGGTGCCAGGGGCTGACCGGGCTCGCGCAGTTCGTCACCACTGCTCAGCAGGCACACCCGCAACGGCCGATAGACCTCGACCCAGCAGACCCCGGCAGCCGCCAGCAAGCCCAACTCCTGGGCGCGCAGGCGCTTGCCGGCCTGGAGCAGCAGATGACCTTTGCGCACCTCTTCACCGGCCTTGCGTACATGATCGCCAAGACTGGCTGGCGGCAACCAGACCTGATCGCCCTCGACCCGGCAGAGCTCCTGAGGCACCACCGTATCGGCACCCGGCGGCAGCGGCGCGCCGGTAAAGATGCGCACCGCTTGCCCGGCCAGCAGCGGCGTGCTGGCGGCCTGGCCGGCAGCGATGCGGCCGGCCAGGTTCAGGCACCCCCCGGCGGCGGGAAGATCGGCGGCGCGCAAGGCGAAGCCGTCCATGGCGCTGTTGTCCCAGCCCGGCAGGTCCAGGGGCGAATGGATGTCCAGCGCCAGCACCCGGCCCAACGCTTTTTCCAGCAACACGGTCTGCGCTGCTGGCGGTGGAGGCACCTGATCGAGCAAATGGCGGATGGCCTGGTCGACCGGCATCAACTTGCCGCTGTCACACACCTGGCGGCTCATGGGCGCCCCCCACAGGCCTCGATTACCTGCTCGGCCTGGACCTTGAGATGCGGAGCAAAATTGCACGGACCGGTGCGGCTGTCCAGCTGCCCGAGGAGGATCTGGTTCCAGGCGGTACGGCAGGCCCCAGGGGAGCCCGGCACACAACACACCAGCACGCCGTTGCTCATGCCGGCCAGGGCCCGCGACTGCAAGCTGGACATGCCGATCTGCGCCAACGACACCTGGCGGAACAATTCGCCGAAACCTTCGACATGCTTGTCCAGCAACGGCAGGACGGCTTGCGGGGTATTGTCGCGCACGGTGAATCCGGTACCACCGGTGGTCAGTACCACCTGGACGTCAGGGGCGGCGATCCAGCGTGAGAGCGTGGCGCGGATCTGGTAGATGTCATCCTTGACCAGGTCGCGGTCGACCAAGGTGTGGCCGGCCGCCTGGAGCAAATCACAAAGGGTTTGTCCCGAAGTGTCGGTGTCAAAGCTGCGGGTATCGCTGATGGTCAGTACGGCAATGTTCAGCGGTTCAAAGGTGCGTTGCGCCAGATGGGCCATGTGCGGACCCTCCATGAATGGGATCGGCCCAAGCCTGAACCGAAAGCGCAGGCGAACCTATTCCTCCATGGAGGTACCTCGACCGGGCATGCTGCTTATGGCGCCAGGCGATTACGCGTCCACACCCCGTGTTCCAAGCGATAGTCCAGGCGATCATGCAGACGGTCAGCGCGGCCCTGCCAGAACTCCATGCGCTCTGGCTGCAGGCAGTAACCGCCCCAGTGTTCAGGGCGATGCAGCGGTTGATCGAGAAAACGGCGGATAGTCTGCGCCAGCAAGGCTTCCAGGGCGGCACGATCGCCCAGCACCTGGCTTTGCGGTGAGGCCCAGGCGCCCAGACGGCTGGCCAACGGGCGGCTTTCGAAATACTCATCACTGAGCTGCGGTTCGAGTCGCCGCACCTGCCCTTCTATGCGTACCTGACGCTCCAGCCCCGGCCAGAAGAAGGTCATCGCTGCCCACGGATTGGCGTCCAGCTCCTGGCCCTTGGCGCTCTGGTAGTTACCGAAAAAAGTAAACCCGGCGTCGCTGACGCCCTTGAGCAACAGTACGCGGCCATGCGGTCGGCCCCGACTGTCGACCGTCGCCAAATGCATGCTGTTGGCCTCCACCGGCGCGCTTTCGGTTTCGCGGGCCTGTTGCAGCCACTGGCAAAACATCAGCAACGGATCCTGCGGCGCGGCCTCCTCTTGCAGGCCACCAAGGGTGTAATTGCGGCGCATCTGAGCCAGGGACAGGGGCATGGCGGTGATCTCCGGGGAATGGAGTGCACAGTCTGTTGGCTGCGCCAGCGGCACACCTTGACCGCCATCAACACCAGGCCCTTACTTCAGGCGCAAGCGCTTGGCCAGCTTGTGCAAGTTACTCGGATCGATCTGCAGCAAGCGCGCCGCGCTGGCCCAGTTGTTGCCACAGGCCTGTAGTGCATTGACGATGGCCTGGCGTTGGCAGGCATCGACTGTCTCGCTCAGCGGCGCAGGCGCCAGCCCTTGCGAGGCGGGCTGTGCCGCTGGCGCTGTTGCCTGATCCAGCGGTTGGCCACTGTCCAGGTCGAGCACTTGTGGCTCCAGGGTGAGGATCAAGTTGCGGCTGTCACCGCGACTGAGTTGTTTGAGCGCGGCGCGGCTGATCACATGCTCCAGCTCACGCACGTTGCCCGGCCAGTGATAGGCCAGCAACGCACGCTCAGCCGCAGCGGACAGGCGCAGGCCGCGCAGGCCCAAGCGGCTGCGATTGAGTTCGAGAAAGCGCCCGGCGAGCATCAGCACGTCATCACCGCGCTCACGCAGGGGCGGAATCGGCAGTGGATAGACCGACAGGCGATGATAGAGATCGGCGCGAAACAGCCCTTGGCGAATGCTGTCGGGCAAATGCCGATTGGTGGCGGCGATGATGCGCACATCCACATGCAACGGCTTATCCGCCCCCAAACGCTGTATTTCACCGTTTTGCAGGGTGCGCAACAGCTTGGCCTGCACGCTCAGCGGCAGCTCGCCGACCTCATCGAGAAACAAGGTGCCGCCGTTGGCCGCGTCGAAGCGCCCGGCACGATCACTGCCGGCACCGGAAAAGGCGCCTTTGACATGGCCGAACAACTCGCTTTCAGCCAGCGACTCCGGCAAGGCGGCGCAATTGACCTGGACCAAGGGCTTATGACTGCGCCGCGACAGGCGGTGCAAGCGGCGGGCGAACAACTCCTTGCCCACCCCCGTCTCCCCCAGCAGCAACACGGGCAGTTCCGAGTCGGCCAGCACATCCAGCTCATTGAGCAACTGATGCATGGCTGCGCTCTGACCGAGAATCTCGCCTTCCTGCCCGGGCATGCGCAACTCCGGCACATCGCTACGCGACAGGCGCAAGCTGCGGTTTTCCTGCTCAAGACGAGTCACCCGCAACGCCGCCTCGATCTGCAAGGTGCAGCGCTTGAGCTCCTCGCGCGCAGCGGCGTCGAAGGTGCCGGTGTGCAGGGCATCAAGCGTGACCGCGCCCCAGGCCTGCCCTTCGACATACAGGCTCACCCCCATGCAGTCATGCACCGCCAGCGGCTCATGGAGCTCGCTATCGAGCAAGCCGTCGTAAGGGTCGGGCAAGCGGCTGTCGGGCTCGAACCATGTCGGCTCGCGTGAGGCCATGATCGCCGCCAGGCGCGGATGCTGGGCAATCACAAAACGCCGCCCGAGGGCTTCATGCACCAGGCCAACGGCGGCCACCGGCCGCAGACTATCCTCTTCCAGACGCAACAAGCCGACCGCGCCGCAATTGAAGTATTCGCGCAAGGTTTGCACCAGGCGTTGCAAGCGCACGGCATTGGGTAATTCGACAATCAGGTCGGCGGCCAGGCTTTCTCGCAGCATGGTAATAATCACCCTGTGTGGTTGCATCTACCCTGAAGCATCAAGGTGATTATCACCACTGAAAAAAACAACGTGATTGATTTCAATCAGTTAAAAATGGCACAGACGCTGCACTGGCCTCAGGCAACTTTGTACTCCCTATCAAGGAACCCTGATGAGCCAACCACACGACTGGCGCACGGCGCCCGCAGCTGAACTGATCGCGCACATCCTCTGGCGCTACCACCAACGTCACCGAGAACAACTGCCCGACCTGATCAACCAGGCGCGGCGCGTAGAACAGGTACACAGCACCCATAGCCAGTGCCCCAATGGCCTGGCCGACCATCTGCAGGCCATGCAACAGGAACTGGAAAGCCACATGTGCAAGGAAGAACACGTGCTTTTCCCACTCCTTCAACAAGGCCTGGGCCACCATGCTGCGGCGCCGATCCGGGTAATGCGGTTTGAACATGATGAACACGCCCAGGCGCTGAAAACCTTACTGGCGTTGACCGACAGTTTCACCCCACCCGTCGATGCCTGCAACACCTGGTGCGCCCTGTATCAAGGCCTGCAGGTGTTTCACGATGACCTGGTGGAACATATTCAGCTGGAAAACGAAGTGTTGTTCCAGTAACCGTTGCCGGAACATGCCGGTGATCAATGCCAATAGAACATCGCCTTGGCCAGCATCACGATCACCAGCATGTGCCCCAGAATGCTCCAGCGAATCCACCGCGCCCGCCGCTCGCTCAACCGCCCCCGTTGCAACCAGTAAGCCAGCGACAGGTAATGGCCGATGATGCTCAGGGCCAGTACGATCTTCAGGCTCAGCAAGCTGGCAAAGCTGCTGTCCAGCGGATGACTCAAGGCCGCACGATGGTGCCAGGCAAGGCCGATGCCAGCGCCGTACAACAGCAGCACCACAGCATGCAGCACCTTGCGCGAACGCACGGACAGGGCCTGATCAGCAGGCGACTGTGCGCTGGTCGGCAACTGCCGGCGTACGGTCTGCCAGATCACCACTTCGAAAAACAGCGTGCCGATGAAGGCGATCGCCGCGAGCAAATGAACGACCAGTAAGTACGGGTAGAGCATTAATCCTCTCCTGCGCCAAGCGCTTAACCTGGATGGCCATCCACCCGGGCGCGTAGCAGCATCGGTGTGTATTGCCAGGCGTACAGGGCAAACGCCAGCAACCAGCACAGCCCCGCCAGCCACAACCCGGCCAGCGGCAGCCAGTGCACCAACACCACCCGGCAGACACCCGCCAGGTTGAGCAAGACAAACGCCAGGGTCATGCCTGCCGGGGGTTGCAAGGGGCGACCGGTGTGGCCCAGGCTGACCCGGGTAATCATCGCCAGAATCAGCCCAGCCATGGCCCCGATGGTCAGGCAATGCACCGCCAGGCTGGGGTTGAGCGGCACACCGAAATGCCACAGGGCCATGCCCAGGCACGCCAGCGCCAACCACGCGTAGGCCAGGTGCAGAGACCACAGCAACGGTACCTGCCACAGCCCACGGTCATGCCAGCGCCACAGACGCAGACAATGGCCGACCGCCAGGGCGGCAAACAGCACGCCGATCCAAACCCTGGGGCTCAGCGCCGGTCCGCCAGCATAGAGCAGTGCCACCAGTGCCGAGGCAGCCAGTAACAGCCAGTCGAGCCATGGCCAGGGCGCAACCGCCTCGAGCCGACCCAGCCCACGCTGGGTAAAGAACGGAATCACCCGCCCGCCGATCAGGCCCATCATCGCCGCCACCAGCCAGATAGCGCTGAGTACGCCCTGGCGTTGCCAACCATCGTGCCCCTGGAGCAATCCGTAAACCGATACGGCATCTGCTGCTGTCAGCAACAGCAACACCAGCACCACCGGATAGTTGCGCTTCTGCCGAACTCGCCAGAGCATGGCGCCCATCAACAGCGCCACCACCAGCGGGAACGCCAGTTCCAGCAGCGCCAGCAACGGCCACGGCAGGTTGGCCAGCCAGGCTATCCGGGCGGCCAGCCACAGCAGCGCCAACGCTGCCAGCGGCGTGCCGCTCAGGCCCGGCTGGCCGGTCCAGGTCTGTCCCGCTGTGAGCAGAAAGCCGGCGATGATCGCCAGGCCAAAACCGAACAACAACTCGTGGCGATGCCAGGCCAGCCAGCCGCCGGCAGGCTGCCAGTCGCCCAGCGCGCCATGCAATGCGGCCAGCCACAGCGGCACGGCAAGCAATGCCAGGCCACAACCGGCGAGGAACAAGGGACGGAACGCCAGACGCAACAACGGCACGATGGCCAGCGCTTTACGGCGATCAAGTACTTGCATGGAACCACTCCTTAACCCGATTGCCGGGCGCCATCATCTGCGATTTATCCACCGTTGCCCTTGTCGCACGTCAATGCCTGTTCGCAACAACTGCGTAAGCTGCAAGGGCCATGCCGTCGCCTCGGCAGGGCCCTGTGGGAGCGGGTTTGCCCCGCGATTGCAAGTTATCAGGCACATTGCATCGCGGGGCAAACCCGCTCCTACCGGGTAATAAAAACCCTGCAAGGGTATTTATTACCCTGATGCACAGGGTTTTTTTAACCCTAGCCCTCGGCGCATCAGGCAAATCCTGGGCCTGGCGCCTGGCCCGAGTCTTGCTGATCAGGCCCATCAGTCATCCCATTGGAGTTCACATGAGAAACATCATCCAGCCACTGGCGTGGTTTGCCGTTTTGGGTTCGTTCATTGCCGCCGCCAGCCGCGTCGCCCTCAGCCTTGTCTGAGAGGCCCTTCCCTCCCGCCTGAGGATGAACTCCCATGGTTCTTCATCGCGTCCATCACCAGATTTTGCGCAGCCATCACCTGTTCGAACCATTGAATGACGAGCAGCTGGATGAGCTGATGGCGTCCAGCCACTTGCTCAATGTCGACAAGGGTGAGCCCCTGTTCCACCAAGGCGAGCCAGCCGAGGCGTTCTACTTCGTGATTGCCGGCGCGGTGAAGATCTACCGCCTGACCCCCGACGGTCAGGAAAAAGTCTTTGAAGTGGTCGGCCCACGGCAAACCTTCGCCGAAGCGATGATGCTGATGGACACCCCGAACTATGTGGCCTCGGCCGAAGCGATAGGCCCCTCGCAGCTCTATCGTTTGCCCACCGGCACCTACATGCGCTTGCTGCAGAACAACAGCCGCCTGACCTTCGCCCTGCTCGGCAAGCTTTGCGTGCGCCTGCATCAGCGGGTCAACGAAATCGAAACGCTGTCGCTGAAGAACGCCACTCACCGGGTGGTGCGCTACCTGCTGACGCAGCTGATGCAGGCCCGGCCGGTCGAGCGTCAGTTCGAACTGCCGATGGCCAAGCAACTGATCGCCGGCCACCTGTCGATCCAGCCGGAAACCTTCTCGCGGATCATCCGCCGCCTGATCGATGAACAGATCATCACCCAGGACGGGCGGCGCATCGTCATTCTCGACCGCCCACGGCTGGAGCAATTCGAATGAAAGCCCTGCCCGTGTGCCTGTACTGCCAACACAGCAATCCGCCCCAGGGCGTCACCTGCGAGCACTGCGGCATGCCCCTGCCGGCCTCCGAGGCGCACGCCGCGGCCCGGCGGCAATTGCGCTTTCTGTGGTTCTGTATTGGCCTGACGCTGTTCTGCGTGGTGATGGTGTTCTGGTTGCCGCGCTAGCCGCGGCTCAAGGTTGGGTCAACTGGCGATACAGTTGCGGCAGGCGCAGCGGCAACTGTTCGGGCTGGCGAATCAGACTGTAGCCGTTGCTGCCGAACATGTACGGCAAGTAGTCAGCGGCCTTGCGATCGATGGTGATACAGAACGGGATCAGCCCCTGACGCCGCGCTTCGCGCACCGCCTCGCGGGTGTCTTCGACGCCATAGCGCCCCTCATACAGATCCAGGTCATTGGGCTTGCCGTCGGTCAGCAGCAGCAACAGCTTGCGGCGCCGTTTGCTGGTGCCAAGCAGGCACGTGGCCTGGCGAATCGCGGCGCCCATACGTGTGTAGTAGCCCGGCGTCAGCCCCTGAATCTTGCCACGAGTGCTGTCGTCGTAACGCTGGGCGAAAGTCTTGAGTTCCTGCAGACGTACTTGCTGGCGACGCAGTGAAGAAAACCCGTACAAGGCAAAGTCATCCCCCAGGGTCGCGAGGGTTTCGCCAAATAGCAACAGGCTGTCGCGGATCACCTCGATCACCCGGTGTTCATCGTTGAGGTGAGCATCGGTGGACATCGATACATCAGCCAGCAGCAGGCAGGCCAGGTCACGACGTGTCTGCCGTTGCGCCATGAACAGGCCACGCTCGGCACACTGGCCATGGCTGCGCTCAACATGAAAGTCCAGCCAGGCCTGCAAATCCAGTTCACTGCCCTGAGGCTGCTGACGTAACCATTGGCGGTCATTGCGCAGCTGCTCGAACTGACGGCGCAGTCGCCGTGCCGCCGGTTGCAGGCGTGGCGGCAAGGGTTGCGCCTGACAAGCACGCGGTTCGAACATCTGCAGGTTGACGAAATTCGCCTGCAAACGCCCTGTGCGATAGTCCCATTCCGGCAGTTTGATGCCCTCACCCAAGGGAATGTCGTCTACCTCTGCGGGCGGCAAATCCAGGTGCAGCTTGAGGCCGCCGCCCTTGCGCAGACGGGTGCGCGACAGGGTCAACTGATCAAGATCGTCGGCGACCCGGGCGGCGTCCGGGTCTTCGCTGTCGTCCGTCCAGCGGTCCAGGTCAACATGCTCGGTCCAGCTGAACAGGTTTTCCAGGCGCACCACCAGCAGCCCACCCTCACGGCGGCTTTCATCGATGCGCGTGGCGCGCTTGCGTGCGCTGCGCTGCTCGCCGGGCGGCGTTGCCAGGTACTCGCTGGAGTCCTCCAACTCCCCCGCCGGAGCACCTGGCTGATGCAACGGCGGGTACAGCCACAGCGGCAAAGGCCACGCCGCCCGTTCACTGCGGGGAAACTCGCTGACGCTGCCCGGCTCGCGCAAGGCTTGGCGCAGCGCGCGCTCCAGGGCCGCTTCGGCAGGGCTCAATGCGGCCGGGTCCGGGCGCAGTAGCAAGTGGGCGTCGACCAGCCGCTGGTAACGGCCGGTCAGTGCCGGGTAGCGCTGCAACACGTTTTGCGTCCAGCGCTGGTTGTCCCGCCCCCAGTGTCGCATCGGCCCCGCGTGTGCCGCCAGCAAGGCCAGCCAACGATAGAGTTCCTCGTTCAACCCGGCCTCGGGAAACACCGCAAGACGGCTGGGCAAGCGCAGATTACGCCCGTCACACCAGGCCAGTGGCACCTGCTTGCAGGTACCGGCGATCTGCTGCAACAGCGTGCGGCGCAGCAGCAGATCGCGCTCGCTGGCCGCCTCCACGCCCTGGTTGCGCGCACCGCCCATGGCCCGGAACAACAGGGCCAGCCCGCGCTGACGCGGGGCAAGGTCAATGCCCGCCTGAGGAAAGTCCGGGCTGGCACGCCGGGTGATAAAGCGATGCCAGACACTACCAACCCACTCTTCCAGTTCAAGGCTGAACGTCATGTTGCCTCCTGTCGTGGTTCATGACGGCACCACCCGTGCCGGTACGCGTAACGCTGCGCGGCCGCGCTGACGGAAGCTCAGCAGGTAGCACAGCAACCCCGCCATAAAGCCCAGGCCACTGACCAGGCGTGCCCAGAACAGCCCGCGCAGATGCTCAGTGGTAGACATGAACGGCAAAGCACTGCCGTCTTCGGCCCAGCGTTGCAGCAGTACCTGGACCACACCGGCCGCGGTCAGCAACAGGGTGATCATCACCATCGACAAGGTCATCAGCCAGAAGCCCCAGACCTCCAGGTTCTGCGCGCGCTCATCGGCGGCCTCACCCAACCCGCGCAGACGCGGCATGGCATAGCTGATCAGGGTCATGACGATCATCGCGTAGGCGCCGTAGAACGCCAGGTGGCCGTGGGCCGCGGTCAATTGCGTACCGTGGGTGTAGAAGTTCACCGGCGCCAGGGTATGCAGGAAGCCCCACACGCCAGCCCCGAAGAACGCCGTCACCGTAGTGCCTTTGGCCCACAACGTGGCGGCGCGGTTGGGATGTTGCCGACGACGGTTGCGGACCATGCTGAAGGCAAACAGCACCATGGCCAGGAACGGCAGTGGCTCCAGCGCCGAGAAGATCGAACCGACCCATAACCAGACCTCGGGCGCACCGATCCAGAAGAAGTGGTGGCCGGTACCGATGATGCCGGTGATCAGCGCCATGGCGATGATCACGTACAGCCATTTTTCCACCACTTCCCGGTCGACGCCGGTGATCTTGATCAGCACGAACGCCAGCATCGAGCCCATGATCAGTTCCCACACCCCTTCCACCCACAGGTGCACCACCCACCACCAGTAGAACTTGTCGCGGGCCAGGTTACCGGGGTTGTAGAAGGAGAACAGGAAGAACACCGCCAGGCCGATCAGGCCGGTCATCATCACCATACTGACGGTGGTCTTGCGGCCTTTGAGCAAGGTCATGCCGATGTTGTAGAGAAAGCCCAGGCACACCACCACGATGCCCATCTTGGTGATGGTCGGCTGTTCGAGGAACTCGCGGCCCATGGTCGGCAGCAGCTCGTTGTGGGTCAGCCTGGCAAGCCCGGCATACGGCACCAGCAGGTAGCCGAGGATGGTCAAGACACCGGCGGCGGCGAACACCCAGAACAGCAGGATCGCCAGTTTCGGGCTGTGCAGTTCGCGATCAGCCTCTTCCGGCACCAGGTAATAGGCCGCGCCCATGAAACCGAACAGCAGCCAGACAATCAGCAGGTTGGTGTGCACCATGCGCGCGACGTTGAAGGGAATGGCCGGGAACAGGAAATCACCGACCACGTATTGCAGCCCCATGATCAAACCGAACAGCACCTGGCCGAGAAACAGCATCAGGGCAAACACGAAGTAAGGTTTGGCCACGGCTTGCGAAGCGAATTTCAGATGGGGATTGGCACTGCTCATCACTCAGCCCTCCTGGTTTGGCGGCCAGCCGTTGGTGTTGATGTTCGAGCTCCATTTGAGGAACTCGGCGATGTCGTCGACTTCCTGCTCGCTCAGGTTGAACTGCGGCATGGCCCGGCGTCCCGGCACGCCCAAAGGCTGCATCTTCATCCAGGCGTGCATGAAGGGCTTGAAGCCTTCCTCGCCGCCACGACGCTGGAACACATTGCCCAGCTCCGGCGCGAAATACGCACCCTCGCCCAGCAGCGTGTGGCAGCCGATACAGTTGTTCTGCTCCCAGACCGTCTTGCCACGCACCACGGCGTCGCTCAATTGCGCGACATTGCTGCGCTCGGGAAAGGTCTGCTCGGTGTGATAGGTCAAGGCCAGGAATATCAGGAAGAAAAACACACTCCCCCCGAAATAGATGTTCCTGGCCATGCCTTTGGTGAAGGTCTCTGACATGGTCACTTCCTCATGGCTTGGCCTGGCCATGATAGGAAGCGAGGGCTTGAAACCTGCTTGATGGCAATCAAGAAACGCCGATGGTTTTACTCGGGTATTAGCGGGCAACAACAGCCTCAGGCGAAATGCACATCAACCACGTCCATCAACGCCGCCACGGTCACCGGATCATCACTCAAAGGCTCGGCCAGGCAGGCCAGACAGGCCTCGCGCGGGTTCATGCCGGCACCGATCATGCGGGCGGTGAAAATCAGCAGCCGGGTCGAGGCGACCTCTTCCAGGTCATGCTGCTCCAGACGCCGCAAGGCTTGTCCCAGCCTGACCACCTGGGTGGCCAGGGCGGCATCTACCCCGGCCTCGCGCCGAACGATGTGCGCTTCTTCGGCGGCAGGCGGATAGTCAAAGCGCATGGCGACGAAACGCTGACGCGTACTGGGCTTCATGCCCTTGAGCAGGTTCTGGTAGCCGGGGTTATAGGACACCACCAGCATGAACGAAGGTGGCGCCTGCAACACTTCGCCGGTACGCTCCAGAAACAGTTCGCGGCGGTCATCGGCCAGCGGGTGCAGGACCACTACGGTGTCCTGACGTGCTTCGACCACCTCGTCGAGGTAGCAGATGCCACCTTCGCGTACCGCACGGGTCAGCGGCCCGTCCTGCCACCAGGTGCCTTCGGCGCCGATCAGGTGACGGCCGACCAGGTCCGCCGCACTCAGGTCATCGTGGCAGGCCACGGTGTGCAACGGCAGGTTCAGGCGCTGGGCCATATGCTGGACGAAGCGGGTTTTACCACAGCCGGTGGGGCCTTTGATCAGCACCGGCAGGCCGTGGCGCCAGGCTTGTTCAAACAGCTCCAGCTCATTGCGCTGTGCTTGGTAGAAAGGTTCGGATCGGGATTCACAAACAGGCTTGAGGTTCATGCGGCACCTGGCTCTTTAGCGGGTTCGAAGAACACGCTAAAGAGCCAGGTGCCACGCGACAAGCGCCGCGCGGGGCAAACTTGATCGCCGTCAAGCAGCCTCAGACCGTGCGCGAAAACTGGCCCTTGCGCCCGCCGCCAAGGTAGGCGTCGAAGGCCATGGCGGTGTTGCGCATCATCAGCTGCCCCTGAGGCAATAGCTGCAGTGCATCCGGCTCTAGTGCCAGCAAGTGGTCATCTACCTGCTCGGCCAGTTGCTCAAGCGCCTCGGCGAAATAGTCATTGAAACGGATGCCGTGGGTCGCTTCGAATGTGCCGAAGTCGATCCGGCCGTGACACATCAGCTCGTTGATCACTTCGCGTCGCAACAGGTCATCCGGATTAAGGCGGTAACCGCGCTGAACCGGCAACATGCCTTGATCAAGCCGCGCGTAATACTGCGACAGCAACTTCACACTCTGGCTATAGCTATCGCCCACCTTGCCGATCGCCGACACGCCTAGGCCGATCAGGTCGCAGTCGGCATGGGTCGAATAACCCTGGAAATTACGCTGCAGCGTGCCATTGGCTCGCGCCAGGGTCAGTTCGTCATCCGGCAAAGCAAAATGGTCCATGCCGATGTACACGTAGCCGGCTTCGGTCAGGCGGCGAATAGTCAGCTCCAGCAACTCCAGCTTGCGCTCCGGTGGTGGCATATCCTCGGGGCGGATCATCCGCTGCGCGCGCACCCGCTCGGGTAGATGGGCATAGCTGTAGGCGGCAATACGGTCCGGGCGCAAGGCGATGATCTTGCTCAGGGTGAGGTCGAAGCTCTGCACCGTCTGCAGTGGCAAACCGTAGATCAGATCGACGCTGACCGATTTGAACTGCGCCTGACGCGCTGCCGCGACCAGGGCATAGATCTGCTCTTCGCTTTGTCGGCGATTGACCGCCGCCTGCACATCCGCATCGAAATCCTGCACGCCGAAACTCAGGCGGTTGAAACCCAGGCCGCGTAGCAGCTGGATCTGCCCGGTACTGATGGTGCGCGGGTCTACCTCGATGGAAAACTCGTGGTTATCGCTGTCGTCGAGGTTGAACGCCTGGTGCAGGCTGTCCATCAGCTCGGCCAGTTGCTCGCCGCTCAGGTAGGTCGGCGTACCGCCGCCCAGGTGCAGCTGGGTGAGCGTGCGACGGCGATCGAACAACGCCCCCTGCATGGCAATTTCACGCTTCAGATACGCCAGGTACTCGGTCGCGCGATGGGTCTTGCGGGTGATGATCTTGTTGCAGGCACAGTAGTAGCAAAGGCTCTGGCAGAACGGAATGTGGATGTAGGCCGACAGCGGCTTGGGGCTCGCCGCCTGATTGCTGGCATGCGCCGCCTGCAGGTAATCATCGATAGCGAAGGCCTCATGGAACTGCGGCGCGGTGGGATAGGAGGTATAGCGTGGCCCTGGCCGGTCGTACTTCTTGACCAGGGCACGGTTGAAATCAAAGGCAGGCATCATGATCGATCCACTCGTGTCGGGACGAAAGCGCCGAACTGTTCACCTCCTGTTCGAACAGCTGGCAGATTGCATCAACTTCCAGGCGGCCAGCGGGCAGGATGCTGATCAAGCCCTCGCTCAATTCAACCAGCCCTGCCTGGCTCATGGCCTCCAGCCGCCGCCAGGCAGTCGGGAAGTACTGCTGAAAATTCATGCCGTAGCGGGTTTCAATGGCCTGGATATCCAATTGCAGGTCACAGGCCAGGCGTTCCATAACCCGCTGCCTGAGCTGATCGCTGTCTGCACAGCGCCAGCCACGCGCAGTGGCCAGTTGGCCCCGTTGCAGGTATTCCAGGTAATCAGCCAACACCTCGGTGTTTTGCGCATACAACGCGTCGAGCTGGCTGATCGCGCCCAGGCCAAAGCCGACATGATCGCAATAGCCATAACGGGTAAAGCCCTGACAGTTGCGGCGCAGACGACCACGTTCCTGGGCGATCGCCAGGTCGTCATCCGGGCGCACGAACTGCCCCAGGCCGATAGGCTGGTACCCCGCCGCGAGCAACAATTCAAAGCAGGTGCGGCGCATCATCGCCTTGTCCTGCTCGCTACTGGCTGCGTGCTGGGCGCATTGGGCATAACGTAGCGGCGGCTGGGCGTAATCGAACACTTGCAGGCGGTCGGGCTCCAGTTCGATCAGGGTGGTCAGCTTCAGGGCGAAGCTTGCCGGGGTCTGCCAAGCGTGGCCGTAGCCCAGATCGACACTCACCGAACGATAGTCAAAAGTGCGGGCGGCATCGATCAGCGAATGAATCGGCGCCGGGCTCTGATAGCGGTCCACCGACAGCTCGCTGCCGTCACCGATATCCGGCACGCCGATGCTGACATGATTGAAACCCTGGTCACGCAACAACCCCATGGTCGCCCACTTGGTGTGGTGCAGATCGACATCGACGCTGTAGTCGCCGCTCTCATGGGTGAGAAAGTTGAAGCGCTTGTGCAGCTGGCTCATCAACCGCTGCAGCTGCGCGGGCGCAGGCGTGGTCCCGCCCAGATGAAACTGCTCGACCCGTTGTTGCGTGGCCAGGTGACACCCCACCAGGTCTATCTCCCGGGCCAGGGCTTGCAAATAGGCATCGACGGATTGGCCGTCGGTACGCAAGTGGGTCGGCACCTGCACATTCAACGACAACGGCCGCTGCTGTTGGCGACTGTTACGCAGTGCGCGCAGCACATCCAGCGAACCGACACCGCGATGAAACCTGCGGACATCGACATAACTGTTAGGGTCGAGCACGCCTTGATCGCGTCTAACGACCTGCTCGTTACGGGGGGGAAGGACATCGAGCATGACGGGAGCTCCGAGACGGGCTACGGAGTTTCAGTGTCTGTCGATAACGGCCTGAGCGCCTTGATTTGCATCAAGCGTCGGTGGCATGCCTACCAGCTCAGGTAGAACATGCCTTTGGCCAGCAAGACGATCAGCACCAGGTGGGTAAACACACTGGCGTGAATGAACTTCACCCAGCGGGCCGTCATGCGCTCGGTCTTGAACAGCAGCATGGCACCGAGAAAATGCACCAGCACGCTGGCGGCGAGCACAATCTTGGCCAGCAACAAGGTGGCGAATGATGAACTTGATGGCGCTTCGAGCAGCGGCAGATAACGCAGCCAGACCATCCCTGCGCCGGCGCCGAACAGCACCAGCAACACCCAGGGCATCAGTTGCCGGGCGCGTCGGCCGATGGCCTGTTCGAGCAGCAGCATGAGCTTGGCGGGCAGCTGTTTGCGGATGTGTTCCAGGAACAGCACTTCAAAGAACACCGTGCCGATAAAGATCAAGGCAGCGAACAGGTGCAGGGTCAACAGCAATGGGTAGATCATTGGACCCTCTCGGCTCACGTCTCAATTCGGGATTTGAGCCTACAGGGTTGGGGGGTGAGTGCGATTGATGGCGATCAAAAAAGGTAAAGGGGGTGGGCAGTGACCTGCCCACTTGCTCTTCAACACGTGACGGTGTGAGAAGGTCTCGACAACGCCCGACTCGCGACGCTCATTTGAACTGATCGTTAGCTGATTGAGTCTATGTCCAGGGTGTAGGGCTTGCCGGGGGTGTCTTCCCCAATCAACGCCAACAGGCTTTCATCAGTATCATCGACAGGCGCCATGGCCAGCTGTTCAGCCACCCTGTTTTCCGGGTGGGCATTCCAACGCGACAGGCTCTCGGCCAATCGCTCAGGGTGTGCAGACACCGAACCATAGACGGCTTGCTCGTCCTTGCTGTAGATGCTCAGGAGGTACAAGCGGTCTCGGGTGGTGCGCAACGCCTTGATCTCGTGCCGGAGCGCATTGATGGCTAACTGCTGACTGCGGGCATACACGCTGCCGTTGTCGAGCTGCTTACGCTTTATGCGCAGCTGAACGTCTATTTTTTCCATTGCCCCATCGACCAGCTTGAGCTCTTCATCGGTCACTAACGAGCGCTGTTGCTCCTGTGCTTCTTGCCAGCGCCGGAATGTCGCCCAGCACGCCGGAATGTAACCGCCCACCATCGAGTGATTACCCGCGTTGAAGAGTTGCGTCAGCAACCCAGGCCGTATTGGCAATCCGTCGACCTGCTTGATCGCCAGGCTACAGGCCGCGTGTTGGGCAATGGTGTCGCACCCAGGCTGCCAGAGGATCGCTGACTTCCTGTTGCCGCCAAACTCCACCGGCATGAAGTGCTGCAATGTGCCGTGGTGTTCGTAAGGCTCACCGTTCAGATTGGTGATGCCAGCGACAAACACCGAAAGCCCTAGCGGCACGTTGACGAAGGTAAGCGCCGCGCCGGACAGGTACACCTTGGGTTTGGTGTTCATCCAGGTAGCCGGCACGCTGGGGACCGGGTCGTTGTGGTTGACCATGCGGTGGTGTACCAGATCGGCAGCCTCTTTGATAAAGGTTGTGTCAGCTGCTCGGGGGGCGCCGTAAGTGTAGAGCACGATGTCAGCGCCATATCTTTTGTTTCGACGCAACATTTCCGAAAGCAGCAAGGTGATAGCACCGCCCAAGCTGTGGCCACAGATCATCAGCTTTTGTCCGGTGTAGAATTTATCGAGGTATTTCACTACAAACGTATACACATTCTTCGCCGCCTCATAGAAACCACGGTGGACATTACTCAGGCCTTCTTCAAAAGGCACTTGAAGCGCATCGGCATCTCGAAGGCCGTCGGCAAGTTTCTCATTGGTGCCGCGTACAGCGATCAAAATCAATTCGTCGTTATGGGTGATGAAGGCTTGTGAGTCGGTATCGCTCTCCTTGCCTCTGTCATCGAAAAAGTGAATATTTGCTGGGTGTTCTTGATCGCCCTCCAGTGCCGGGTTATTTGCCGGGTAGAGTGCAGGATCAAAAGGTACGATCTCCAAGCGTCTGGAATAGGCCACATCCTCGTACAAGGGGTAATACGCCTTGAGTTGCTCCTCACCGACTTTCCAGAGCTCATCGAACTTGGCCAGGGCATCGCCAAACCAGTTGCCACTGCTGGGCTGCGACGTGAAACTGACTTTATCTGTTTTGACAGGCTGTTCATCAGGCTTCTGCCCGAAGGGGCAATAGCTCAAGGTTGCCATCAACGCGAGCTGGTACAGGTTCAGCGCGCAGAACGCCGAGTCGGTGGAGAGCAGTGGACGCAGTGCCCGCAACGGGCGTACCTCCAACACATTGTGCTTATTGGAGCACAAGCACACGCCCTGTTTGCCATGCTCGCGCATAAGCCGGGACGCCCCGCTGCTTACCGGGTAGTGGCAGTCAACCATGGGTGGCAGGTGCGCACTATGCTGGACCAACTGGCGGACTTCTACCTGATAAAAAGCATCGGCCTCCACTTGCGCAGGATTACTCCGCGTTCGCGAGCCAAAGTGGCTCTGGTAGCGGGTCTGTTCGGCACGTACCTGTAATTCAGTGATTTCGAGTGGATAATGTTCTCTTGCTTGTAAAAACGAATAAACCTGTTCATGTCCTTGATACTTCTGATCCAGGATCAGGGCAATCGGCCCGGCGTAATGGTTGTCCACCCTGCTGCTGCCGGTGGCGTCCAGCCTGCCGCGGTACTTGAAGCCCTCCGCGTCGGTCACCTCATAGGCCAGACCCGCATATGGCTCCCCCGAACCAGTCTCGTCGACTAACTGAAAACTGGTCCATTTGCCCTGTACGGGACAAGTAAGCATGCGATTATTTAACGGGTGCTTTAACTCTTCATTCAAAGTGTTCATGCATGACTTCCTTATTCGGTACAGCCGGGGTAAATAGTGCATTGTCTTCCATCAACCATCTGGAAGGTGCTGAAGTCCTTGTAGTTGCCATAGCAAAATGCATACTGATCTTCAAAGTTATTGCCCATACAACGTTTCCAACCGCCAGGCACCTTGACCCAGGTATCTCTGATAGAGGGCCGTTCCTCTTCAGCCAGCGTGATCTTCATCCGCACGGTTTTGCCCGGCAGTTGATCAGGGGTGAAAGCCGCTGCAGGACGGTAGCGGCTCAAGTTCCCCTCTGCGTCAAAACGTTTGCAGTCAAGAAGTTTCACAATCCGGCGATTCAGCCCTACTGTACGAAACAGCCACTGGCACTGACCGTAGAACTCGCTTTCCCCAACTTCGTTAAAGGTACTTTTATATTGTTCCTCTACCTTTTCACGAATCGAAATACCTGCATTATCGCTACCGAAGTCCCCGCGATCATTCCCATAGATTGCGTTGATTTCGAGTTTGACTCGCCCAAGTTCCATCGGACAGCCACTGACCGTGCGATACAACGCTATTTCAGAGTCGGGCTTGTACTCAGTACGCCACTTTCTATTGAATCCAACCTCGGTATTTCTACCGCCGGGCACAGTACAAGTCTCGCCTTTGGCCGGAACATAGACAGCGATAGCACGATAAGTGAAGTTAGGTGGCAAATCAGCCGTAAAGGTAAAAGTATCGGATCCACCGATGGCGCAGCTTGCCATCAAGGGAAAGCAACAGAGCAAAACCAAGCGCTGAAGTGCCAGACTCATAGGGGAGCGTCTCCTTGCCAAAACGCCGCTTCCCGATACAATCGCTCGAAATGCGCGCCTGGGGTTTCATCTGGACGCGCCTGCCAGCGCTCAGCCGGTATAGCGCCAGGTCCGGTTAAACGCTGCGCAAACAGAAACGCCAGTTGCGCCGGCTCGACCCAGCCCCATGCATCAACCAGCGCCAGTTGTTCGTCCAGCCACGCCTCGGGATCTTGCTGCTCAGCCAGTGCCATGTAGGCCTGCAGATGCTGGTCCAACAGATAGCGGTGGGCATTGGTTCTCCGTATCTCCGCCGCCTGCGTGGCCGGCGCGGGGATCCGCAGCCAGGCGGGATGTTCAGGAACCGCATAGTGGCCTGGAACGGGGTTTGCGGTGACCTGCCAACCCTCACCCTGCCAATAGCACACACTGATCGCTGGCCCCAGGTAAGCAGGCAACAGGTCCTCAGGCAAATGCCTCAGCGCCCGGCTCAGCACGCGATTGTCATGAAAGCGGTACAGCGCCTGATTCGGTCGGAAGCCGATGATCAAACGCTCGCGCCAATGCTTGAGCAGTTCAAGCCGCTCGCCTTGCGCGATACTCGCCAGCCATCCCCAGTTGCGTTGTGGGGTCTCAAGCAAAGCGTTGACGCGGTCATCGTCAGAATTGTCGAGAATGAATATGAAAGGACCGGCATCGGCCAGGCCGCAGGCCTGGGTGTCGCGGTATACGCTGTAATACTGATCAGGATCCTGACGATTCAACAGTGCCAGGTGTGTATCACGTGCGCCTTCAGCGTCCAGAACCAGGCAAAGGGTTCGACCCAAGCGAAGCTGCTCCAGCATCCAGTGGCGGGGTAAGGTAGGTGTCATGCCGCGTCCCCCGCTGGCGAGCACAGGCCATTTTTACAGGCCTCGCAGAGTGCACAGAAGTCTGCGCCCTGAGCATTGGCAGCGGCCATGAGCGCCTGTTGTGTCGGGGCAATGACGGGTGGCAAGTCAGATGGTGTGATCAGCGCCTGGAGTACGCCTGGTAACAGTGGGTTCGCCGCAGTCCCTCCCTGCGGCGCGCCGCCGATCTGGATTTCAGTACTGCTGAAAATGCCGCCTGGGCCAACAACGATATGCTGGCCGCCACCTTTCAAGGTGATGCTGGCCCCCGCGTCGAGGATCAGATGGGCCCCTGCCTTGAGGTGCACTTGCTGACCGGCTTCAACCACCAGCGCTTGCCCGACGCGGGTATGGCTGCTGCTGGCGACCTGCAGGTAGTCATTGGCTTTGAGTTCGACCTTTCGGTCGGCGTTGACAGTGCGCTGCTCTTCAGCCTCCAGCACCGCAATGCTGTTGCCCTTGATGGTCTCCCGGCGTTCGTTACCGACTTCCAGGCGGCTGTCATTCTCGATCTTTTGTTCCAGGTCGCGTTGCGCGCGCAGGTAGATCAGCTCCTGGCCTTTGCGGTCCTCAATCGACAGCTCGTTGTAGCCACTGCTGTCCGGCGTGCTGCGGCTGCGCAGCACGGTTTTGGTCTTGTTCGCTGGCAAGGGATAAGGCACCGGTGTGCGCGTGTTCGGCACACAGCCGGTAATCAACGGCTGGTCGGGGTTACCCTCCAGGTAGGTCACCACCACTTCCATGCCGACGCGCGGAATAGTCACCGCGCCAAAGCCCGCCCCGGCCCAGCTGGACGACACCCGTAACCAGCAACTGCTCTTGTCGCTGTTGAGCTCGGCGCGGTCCCAATGGAACTCGACTTTGACCCGGCCATGTTCATCGCAAAAGATTTCTTCGCCCTCAGGTCCGGTGACACGGGCGGTCTGGCTGACCAGCACCGATTTGCGCGTGAGCAACGGTGGCCGATAGAACACGTCCCAGGGAATGGCGCTGAAGCGGTTGCGATAGCCTTGGCTGAAGCCGTCCGCAGGCGGGCTGTCGCTGCCGAGCGACTCCTCAAGCACCTGCGGCTGCTTGCCTTCGTGGGTCACACTGCGCAATAGCCACAGGTCGTTGTACGTCTGGCGCGGGTGCTCGGTGAGCTTGAAAAAGTGGCCGCTGCGCAGCGCCGGCTGATCGCTCTGACCTTCGGCCAGCTGATAGTCGCTGCGATGACGTTCCAGGGCCTGGCGCGCCAGTTGCACGCCGCGCTGCTCCGTTTCGAGCAGCTCGGGGTAGCGATAGTCTTCCAGGCTCGGGGTAAACTCGGCGGTGAACTGGCTTTCCAGCAACCGGCTCGGGCGCTTCAGGTCGTAGCCGCGCCGGGTAACGGTACTGGTACGGGTGCTCAAACGCCGGGAGAACCGGCTGATCACCGGCTGCTCGGCGACCAGACCGGCGCCTTGCTGGTAGGGGACAGGGTTCAGGGTGGGGAAAAAGGTCTGGTCGTCGGTGAACACCAGGTGATGGCCATCCGCACTGTGTTGATGGTGCCAGGCAATCCCTTCTTCGCTGCACAGGCGCCGCACGAAATCGTAGTCCGATTCCAGATACTGCGTGCAGTATTCACGGGTGGGACTGTTGCGGACATGGAAGGTAAAGGCATCGGCCAGGATGCCATGGCCCTTGAGGACCTGGGCAATAATCTGCGGCACCGTCAGTTGCTGGAAAATCCGCTGGTTGTGGCTGAACTGCAAGTAGTGCAGCGCCGGTACCAGGGTCAGCTGATAGCGGGTCAGACGTTTACCGGCCTCGCCCACCAGTACATCTTCGATCCGCCCATGCAGGCCTTCGCCGTTCAAGCCAAAGCGCAGAAACGCCGGTTGGCTGAGCAGGCTTTGCAGATCAAGATCGCGGTACTCGCTGACCAGTTCAATACGGATTGCGTACAAGCAGCTGAGAGCTTCCGTGCCGTCAAACGCCAGAACCTTGAAATCATTGCGAACATCGGGAATCAATAGCTCGAAATGCGCAGTATTAGCCGACACAAACATAGGCTTGCCCTTAAGCTGGGAAAATAGCGCATGGGCCAGCACAAAACCGGCCCATGCATGCTCGACAATACTTAGCCAGCGACCGGAGTACGCCAGTCATCGGAACCGGAAGTACCGGAGACTTCGTGGGTCCAGGTGATTTTGCGGTAGGTGAAATGCACATCTTCCAGGTGGGTGAAATGCGAGTTCGATGGATCCTGGCAGTTGTGCATGTAGTCCTTGATGTCGACGATGATCGCGTCTTCCAGGATGGTGGTGTAGTAGTGTTCCTGGGTGCCGGCCGCCGAGGTGCGGTACCACTGGATTTCGATCTTGGTCAGACGCTCACCGGAGGTCAGCGCCGCCAGCAGCAGGGGCGACGCCTTGTCGAAGACCTTGGTGATGACCACGGGCTTGTGTACGCGCTGGCCGGTGGGTTGGCCGGACTGTGGATCACGCGGGATGATCACTTCGTGCTGGAAGCCCTGAACCATGACCTGGTCTTCGTGACCTTCCTGGTAGGTGTTGCCCACCGAATCGGCGGTGAAGGCACCGGCGGTGATCAAGCCTTGTTTGGTGCCGGTAACGGACATATATGCGGGGGTAGCCATGAATACTCCTTGCTGAAAATAGAGGTGCCCGGCGGGCAAAATCACCCGCTGAGCCCCTGTACCCAATACAAGGGGCATGCCATAAGTTGCTCAAGCCTTATAAACCGGGGCTTACAGCCGTTCTTCGCGTGACTGAGGCAACTTTCAACACGAAAAAGCCCTGAAAAGTGCGCAACTTCTTGCGCAGTACTGTGCAAGAAGTTGCGCACTTGGCTACAAGCCACGTGGGCCGTGGCCTGCAGCGATAAAAAGGGGGTAAAACAGGGGGATTATGCAAATTTGAGTGCGCAAGAAGTTGCGCACTCGAGTAAAAGCCGAAAATGCCGACCGCTCACCGCGGCCGCAAGATCAACACCCCCAACGGCGGCAGATTCAACCCCAGCGACAACGGCTGCCCATGACTGGCCACGGCCTCACTCGCCACTTCCCCGAGGTTGCCATAGTTGGACCCGGCATACCCCTCGGCATCGCTGTTAAGCACCTCAACCCAACGCTCCCCGAACGGTACCCCAATGCGATAGCCCTCTCGCGGCACCGGGGTGAAGTTGGCCACCACCAGCAATGGTTCGCCACTGGCACTCCAACGCAGCCAGGCATACACACTGTTGTGCGCATCATCGCCAATCAACCACTGGAACCCTTGGGGCAGGCAATCCTGTTCGTGCAAAGCACGCTCTTCGCGATACAGCCGGTTGAGGTCACTGACCAGCTGCTGAACGCCCAGGTGCTCCGGGTATTTGAGCAGGTACCAGTCCAGCTCGCTGTCATGGTTCCACTCGCGCCACTGGCCAAACTCGCAGCCCATGAACAGCAGTTTCTTGCCCGGATGCGCCCACATGAAGGTCAGGTACGCGCGCAGGTTGGCAAACTTCTGCCAGCGATCACCGGGCATTTTGTCGATCAGCGAATGCTTGCCGTGCACCACTTCATCGTGAGAGATCGGCAGGATGAAATGCTCGGAATACGCATAGATCAGGCCGAAACTCATCTCATTGTGGTGGTAGGTACGGTGGATCGGGTCGTTCTGGATGTAGTGCAGGGTATCGTGCATCCAACCCATGTTCCATTTGTAGGCAAAGCCCAGACCACCCTGCTGGGTCGGCTGGCTGACCCCGGGCCACGCCGTGGATTCCTCTGCGATCATCAGCGCCCCCGGCGCTTCAAGGGCGACGACATCGTTGAGATGACGGAGAAAATCAATGGCCTCCAGGTTCTCGCGTCCACCATGGCGATTGGGCACCCACTCGCCCGCCTTGCGCGAGTAGTCACGGTAAAGCATCGAGGCCACGGCATCGACTCGCAGGCCGTCGATATGAAAGTGTTTGAGCCAGTGCAACGCCGAGGCCAGCATGAAGCCGTGCACTTCGGTGCGCCCAAGGTTGTAGATCAGGGTGTCCCAGTCCTGGTGAAAGCCTTCAAGCGGGTTCTCGTATTCATACAACGCGGTACCGTCGAAACGCGCCAGGCCATGGCTGTCGGTGGGGAAATGCGCCGGCACCCAGTCGAGGATTACGCCGATCTGCGCTTGGTGGCAGGCATCGACGAAGGCGGCGAAGTCTTCGGCCGAGCCATAGCGCGCGGTGGGCGCGAACAGCGACAGCGGCTGATAACCCCAGGAACCGCCGAAGGGGTGCTCCATGATCGGCATCAGCTCGATATGGGTGAAGCCCATTTTCTGGATATAGGGCACCAGGCGTTCGGCCAGTTCGCGCCAGTTGTAGAAGCGCGCGACCTCCCCGGTGTCGTCCAGCTCGCATTGCCAGGAGCCGGCATGCAGTTCGTAGATTGATAGCGGTGCCGTGGTGGCCTGACGTTCACCACGCACTTGCATCCAGTGCTGGTCCTGCCAGTCATGCGCCAGTGGGCCAGCAACCTTTGAAGCGGTGCTCGGCGGCAACTCGGTGGCCCGCGCCAGAGGATCGGCTTTGAGCGGCAAGATACCGTCGCGGCTCAGCACTTCGTACTTGTAGGCTTCACCGGCCTGCAGGCGCGGTACGAACAGCTCCCACACACCTGAGGCATGACGCAGACGCATCGGATGGCGACGGCCGTCCCAGTTGTTGAAGTCACCCACCACCGATACCCGCCGGGCGTTGGGCGCCCACACCGAAAAACGTACGCCGTCGATTCCCTCGACCGGCACCGGCTGCGCCCCCATGCTGGAGGACAGATCGCGGTGATTGCCCTCGGCAAACAGGTAAAGGTCCATGTCGCCCAGCAGCGGGCCAAAGCTGTAAGGGTCTTCTGTGACTTGTTCGCCACTGGCCCACTGGATCCGCAGCAAGTAGGGCTGCTGCTCGCTCAGGTGGGCGATGAACAGGCCCGGCACGGGCTGTTGCTCCAACTCCGCCAGCAGCCGGCCGTCGTCACGGGCCAGCGCATGCACGTTCAGGGCATTGGGCAAATAGGCGCGGACAAACTGGCCGCCCGCACCATCCGGGTGCGGGCCAAGCACAGCGAACGGGTCAGCATGCTCGGCCCTGACCAGGGCATCGATGTCACGTTGATCCAGCCCGCCTTCCTCGCGCTTGCGTTGATTCATTCAGCTTTCTCCCCAGGTACTTGTCAGGCCATACAGGCCATGCAAAGGCACGGCCAACCAACTTGGGCGGTTTTCGGCTTCATACAGAATTTCGTAGGCAGCCTTTTCCAGGCTGAACAGTTCCAGTGCCGCACGCTCGCCGTCGGCATGTTCCCAGGCATGCGGCATGGCCTCGGTGGCCAGCCCGTAGGCCTCGACAAAGGCATGCCGGGCCTGGTGCAGATAACGCCTGGCGACGCGCTGACGAGCCTGGCGAGCACTGTCCGAGAGGTCGACACTGGAGGCACTGCGCAGCACCATGGCAGCAGCATAGTCGAAGGATCGCAACACGCCGCTGACATCCTTGTAAGGACTGTGCTTGGCACGCCGCTCATCCAGTGACCGGGCCGGTTCACCTTCGAAGTCGATCAGGTAAGCATCGCCCTGCACCACCAGCACCTGGCCCAGGTGCAAGTCACCGTGCACGCGCATCAACAGCCCACCCTGGGCCTGGGCGCTCAAGGTGGCGACAGTGGCCAGCAGGTCCTGGCGTTGCTGCTCAAGCTCGTCGACCAACGCCTGGCTGTCGCTGTCCAGCTCGACCCGATGCGCTTGCAGCAGCTCCAGGGCGCGGCTCAGTTGCGCACCGATGTGTTTGCCCCAGGCCTGGCAATCACGCGCGGTGCTGGGGCGCGACCGGAACGCCGGATCTTTGCTCGGCGCCGCCAGCAGCAGGTGCATCTCACCCAGACGGCGGCCGAGCATGGCGGCAAAGCCCGCCAGATCCTGCAAGGCATTGGTGTGGCCTTCCAGCGCCGAATTTCCAGGCTCCAGCTCGTCGCGAATGGCCCGCTCCAGGTTGTTCTGGGTCCAGTCCCAGGCATCGCCCTGGTTGCTCAGATAGCCTTGGGCAATCATCAGCAAGTGCGACTGCTGCTGACTGTCCACCCGGCTCACCCACCCCAGCAACGGGGAGATATTGCCGAACCCGGCAGCGGTCAGGTAGGCGCTCATCTCCAGCTCCGGGTGAACCCCGGGATTGACCCGCCGAATCAGCTTGAGCACCAGGCTGCCACCCACCACCACCGAACTGTTGGACTGTTCAGCCGAGAGGTAGCGCACCTGGGCGTCGTCGGCCAGGTTCAGGGCCACCAGTTGCTCTGTGGCGTGAAAGCGCAGCTCACCTTCAGTGCATGGCAGTCGGACATCATCCCGGCAAGCAACCAGCACGGCATGGATAAAGCTTTCGAGGACGAAGCCATCGGTGATCAGCCCCACCTGGCGTCCACGCCGAACCCGTGCCAGAGCCAGTTGCTGCGGGGGTGCACTGGTGATCTGATCCTCACCGACAAAGCCGAAGGGTAATTGGTAACGGCTACTCTGGCCGTCGCTGGTGACTTCAATCTCACTCAGTAATACGGGGTACGTGGCGGTACCAAAACGAACACCGTAAGCGATCTGCACCCGGTCGATACCCGCCTCCTTGCCAGCGAACCAGCGACGCTTGGGCAGGTACTGGGGCAGGATGCTGTCTTGCAAGACACTGCGCGCGGGCGCTTCGAGCAGCTCTTCCATACGTTTTTTCAGTACCAGGGTGGTGAACTCCGGCAGGCTCTGCACCGGTTCCACATGCCAGCTGGGCATCTGGTCCTTGGCGGCCAGCAGGAACCAGTAAAACCCATAGGGCGCCAAGGTCAGCAGAAACGGCAACTGGCCGATGGGCGGGAAGGCACTGCCGCCGAGCATCTCCACCGGCACGCTGTCGGCGTACTGCGACAGATCGAGTTCGGCGGCTTGCGCAGCACGCGAGACATTCGCCACGCAGAGGATGATTTCGCGCTTACCATCGGTGCCTGTGTACTCGCGCAGGTAGGCCAGAATCCGTCGGTTGCTCGGCGAGAGCATGCTCAGGCTGCCACGACCAAAGGCCTTTTGCTGTTTGCGCAGCGTCAGCAGCCGCCGGTTCCAGTTCAACAGCGAATGCGGGTCGTGCGCCTGGGCTTCGACATTGACCGAGGCAAAGCCGTACAGCGGGTCCATGATTGGCGGCAGTACCAGGCGCGCCGGGTCGGCACGGGAGAAGCCGCCGTTACGGTCCACCGACCACTGCATGGGCGTGCGCACGCCGTCGCGGTCGCCGAGGTAGATGTTGTCACCCATGCCGATTTCATCACCGTAGTACAGGGTCGGTGTACCGGGCATCGACAACAGCAGGCTGCTGAGCAACTCCACCCGTCGCCGGTCGCGCTGCAACAGTGGCGCCAGGCGTCGACGAATGCCGAGGTTGATACGGGCCCGACGGTCCTCGGCGTAGTAGTTCCACAGGTAGTCGCGCTCACGGTCGGTGACCATCTCCAGGGTCAGTTCATCGTGGTTACGCAAAAAGATCGCCCACTGGCAACTGGTCGGGATTTCCGGGGTCTGACGCAGGATGTCGGTAATCGGAAAACGGTCCTCCTGGGCCACGGCCATGTACATGCGCGGCATCAACGGGAAGTGAAAGGCCATATGGCATTCATCACCCTGCCCTTCACCGAAATACAGCTGGGTATCTTCCGGCCACTGATTGGCTTCGGCCAGGAGCATGCGGTCGGGGTAGTTGGCGTCGATCTCGGCGCGAATCTGCTTGAGCACCTGATGGGTCTCGGGCAGGTTTTCGTTGTTGGTGCCGTCGCGCTCTATCAGGTACGGGATGGCATCCAGGCGCAGGCCATCGATCCCCAGATCGAGCCAGTAGCGCATCACCTCGATCACCGCTTTTAGCACCTGCGGGTTGTCGAAATTGAGGTCTGGCTGGTGCGAATAGAAGCGGTGCCAGAAGTATTGGCCGGCCACCGGGTCCCAGGTCCAATTGGATTTCTCGGTATCGAGAAAGATAATCCGCGTGCCGTGGTATTTCTGGTCACTATCGGACCACACGTAGAAGTCCCGGGCCTTGCTGCCGGGCTTGGCATGACGGGCCCTCTGGAACCAGGGGTGCTGATCGGAGGTGTGATTGATGACCAGTTCGGTGATCACCCGCAGGCCACGCTTGTGCGCCTCGCTGATAAAACGCTTCACATCGCCCAGGGTGCCGTAGTCGGGGTGTACGGCCTTGTATTCGGCGATGTCGTAGCCGTCGTCGCGGCGTGGCGAGGGGTAGAACGGCAACAGCCAGAGGGTGTTGACCCCAAGTTCGGCGATGTAGTCGAGCTTGGCGATCAGGCCGGGAAAATCACCGATACCGTCGTTGTTCGAATCGAAGAAGGATTTGACGTGCACCTGGTAGATGATCGCGTCTTTGTACCACAGCGGGTCGTCGATGAAGGCTGCCGGGCGGCTTCGCTTGGCCATGTTCGACTCCTTTCTAGCTAGTGCATTTGCTTTCGCTTTCAACTTGAAGCTTGAAGCTTTCAGCTACGGCCGATACGCCAGATAGCAAACGGCAGGTGCCAGGGCTCGATGCGCATCCATTGGCTCTTGCCGTGCCAGGTCCAGCGGTGGCCGGTCATCAGGTCTTCACCGAGGGTGTCGGCGTTGTCATCCAGGCCCAGCTCCCACAGCGGCAACTCGAAATGCGCCTCCTGGGCGTGGTGCGGGTCGAGGCTGACGGCAATCAGGATGAAGTTGTCGCGTTCGGCGGTGCGCTTGCCGAAGTACAGGATGTTGTCGTTCCAGGCGTTGTAGAAGGCCACGCCCAGGTGCGTCTGCAACGCCGGGTTCTGGCGGCGGATGCGGTTTAGCTGGGCAATCTCGGCGATGATGTTGCCAGGCTGGCTGAAGTCCCGCGGACGGATCTGGTACTTCTCCGAATCCAGGTATTCCTCCTTGCCCGGGATCGGCGTGGCTTCGCACAGTTCAAAGCCCGAATACATGCCCCATAACCCCGAGCCCATCGTCGCCAGGGCGGCACGGATCAGAAAACCGGCACGGCCTGACTCATGGAGGAAAAACGGGTTGATGTCCGGTGTGTTAACGAAAAAGTTCGGCCGGTAGCAGTAGCACCACGGCGGCTGGTTGAGTTCTTCGAAGTAGCTTTGCAGTTCGGCCTTGGTGTTGCGCCAGGTGAAATAGCTGTAGCTCTGGGAGTAACCGACCTTGCCCAGGCGCGCCATCATCGCAGGTTTGGTAAAGGCCTCGGCGAGGAAGATCACCTCGGGGTGCTGGCTGCGGATGTTGGCGATCATCCAGTGCCAGAATGGCAGCGGCTTGGTGTGCGGATTGTCGACGCGGAACATCTTCACCCCTTCCTGCACCCAGCCCAGCACCACATCGCGCAGGGCCAGCCACAACGACGGCACGGCTTCTGCGGCATAGAAGTCGACACTGACAATGTCCTGGTACTTTTTCGGCGGGTTTTCCGCATAGCGTATGCTGCCGTCCGGGCGCCAGGAGAACCACCCCGGGTGCTCCTTGAGCCAGGGGTGGTCCTGGGAGCACTGGATGGCAAAGTCCAGCGCAATCTCCAGGCCATGATCGGCGGCGGCAGCGACCAGGCGGCGAAAATCCTCGCGGCTGCCCAACTGTGGATGGATCGTCTCGTGCCCGCCCTCTTCGCTGCCAATCGCATAGGGGCTGCCTGGATCATCTGGTTCGGCCTCGAGGGCATTATTCCGGCCCTTGCGATAGCGCATACCGATCGGATGGATCGGTGGGAAGTACAGCACGTCAAAGCCCATGTCGCGGAGCATCGGCAAACGCTCATGGACATCGTTGAAAGTGCCATGGCGCTCGGGATCGTCGGTGATCGAGCGGGGAAACAGCTCATACCAGCTGGCAAACAGGGCCTGTCGGCGCTCGACATCCAAAGGGTATTCGGGGCTATGACTCAAGTAGGTACGATGATCGGCCTCGCGCATCAGCACGACGGTGTCAGCGTGCAGCAGTTGCGCTACCTGCTCTTCAGCAGACAGGCTCGGCAGCGCCTGGCGCAGGGCCTGCAGTTGTTCACGCAATGGGCCATCACTGCGCTGTATATGCTGTTCGAGCAACAGTAAGCCTTCCTGCAGCTCCAGCGGCACGGCCATCCCGGCGTTGAGTTTTTTCTCCAGGTCATGGCAATAGGTGGCGAACGGATCGATCCAGGCCTCAATGCTGAACAGGTGCCGCCCCTGCTCGCTCACACTGAACCGCGCCTGCCACAGGTCATTGCCGACAAAGCTCATGGGGACGCAATGCCAGCGCCGGCTGTGAGCCTGACGCCAGTTGAGCCTGACCGCCAGGCGGTCATGACCATCGACATAGACCTTGCTGCTGACCTCAAGCGTCTCGCCGATCACCGCCTTGACCGCAAACAAACCACCGTCGAGCACAGGCTGAGTACCCTCGATCACAATGCGCGGTTGCAGCAGCGCCTGGGACAGGCTGATGGCCTGCTCGGGATCATCGTTTGCCGGGGCTACGCGGTCGGTTTCGAAGGGCTCATCGCGGGTCATCGAACGTGCTCCGTTACGAGGTGGCGGTAAGAGTTCAGAGCCGATGGGACGCGTAGGGTTCAAAAAAAATGAGCGATTGGCGCCGTGCGCGGTCGAAAAAACCTGAGTCCCTGCATCCAGGTCCCCATTGCGAGGTCAGGTCATGACGGTAGAAACACCCGAGGCGAGCCACCGGTAAAGGTAAAAGCATAGCCTGCTCCCACGGAGGTTGTATAAATCCGGTGGGAGCAACTGTCTTCACCATGCTATTCGTCACCGCCATTCGGTACCGTCGCGTAGCATGGCGTTCAGCCTGATCAGCAGTATCCGCATGCAGGCAATGAGCGCGACTTTCGCGCTCTTGCCTCG